>NZ_AP035963.1:0-689304 GCF_059730475.1 Pantoea sp. X-Soil-TKNS-1280
CAGAAACCGACCCTTTTCATCCACAGAATGAAGATCTCAGGCTATGGCAGATAAAGAGAGTGAAAACAAGGCGTTACTTGAACCTTTTCTGTCGGTGACAAAAAACAGCGGTGAAGTTATTCAGCTACACCCTAATAAAAATAACACCGTACAACCGGTCGCCTTGATGCGCCTGGGACTGTTTGTTCCGACACTGAAATCCACCGCGCGTGGTAAATCAGGCGCGATGGCTTCAACCGATGCCACTAAAGAGCTGAAAAACCTTTCACTGGTGAAAGCTGAAGGCTATGAAAAGATTACCATTACCGGCGCAAGGCTGGATATGGATAATGATTTCAAAACCTGGGCCGGGATCATTCAGTCATTCTCCCGTTATCCATCGAAAGGCGATACGGTGACGCTGCCGTTTATCGATTTCGTAAAAATGTGCGGGATCCCCTCGGCAAACTCTTCTGCAGCCTTACGTAAGCGTTTAGATGCGTCATTACGTCGTATTGCGACCAATACCCTCTCCTTTGAAGGTAATGGCAAAGCCTACCATACCCACCTGGTACAATCGGCCTATTACGATCGGGAAAAGGATGTGGTGCGGATTCAGGCGGATCCTAAGCTGTTCGAGTTGTATAACTTTGATCACAAGGTTTTACTGCAACTCCGCGCTATCTCACGGCTTAAGCGTAAGGAATCTGCTCAGGCGCTTTACACCTATCTGGAGAGCCTGCCAACAAACCCTGCTCCTATCTCATTGGCCCGTTTGCGTATGCGCCTCAACCTGGGTTCGAAAACCACCACCCAGAACCATGTGGTACGTCGTGCCATGGAGCAATTGAAAGAGATTGGTTATCTCGACTATTCAGAAGTGAAACGTGGACGTTCTGTGTTTTTTATTATCCACAGCCGGACACCAAAACTGGATGGGATCAGCAATCTCGAGAGCATTGATGCACTCGACGATCTGGATTTTGATGACTAAGTCATCATGTTCACTGTAATCAGTACATCACGCGTTGCAGTGTCACTTTTAGCCGAAAAGTGACACTTCCCTCCTTTCTGACATTCACTGTAATCAGCTAGCGCCCATAAGATTCACTGCAATCAGTAACGTTCACTGTAATCAGCATTCCTCCCTGTGATCACAAAACCATAATCAATATTATTGGTGTCAGAAGCAGTAATCATCGCTATACATTGATAGTGAGTACTTACATTTATTGTCTCCATGGTTAAAAGATGAGTATCAGAGGGGGTTTTGCTGATTACAGTGAACGCTATCAACTCGTACGCCCCCACTGATTACAGTGAATGCTTAGGTTGTGATGAACTTACTGATTACAGTGGATGTTTTATTTTATATGTATGATTTTAAATGTTTTATTGTCTGGTGAGCCATTGTGTTCACTGTAATCAGCATCTCACGTATTTTCAGGAACAAAAAAGTGACAGGGTTGGTCACGTTTGCCGATTACAGTGAATATTTGCCCCGGTTACTGACTACAGTGAACGCATGATGGGGGTCTGATAGCATGAATTAAACCATTCGCGGCTAACGTCACGGTGTCACTGATTACAGTGAACGTTCTGTTTCTGCAGCTGAGACACGGATGTCAGCGGCTGCCGGTGTTCTTTTCTACTGATTACAGTGAACATCGTCAGCGGGTTTGTGTGTGATCCATTACTGATTACAGTGAATGTTCGGCTCAGTAGTTAACACTACCCCTTACTGATTTCAGTGAACATCACCCCTGCTGTTCATCATTCTCTGCTGATTACAGTGAATGTTTAACTTCTTCATCATAGATACTACTTACTGATTACAGTGAACGCCTGATACGCATGTAGAGCTCATGCCAGTTCCTGATCCCGGCAAATTCCTGACGCAATCCGTCTGCATACCCTCCACTGATTACAGTGAATGTTACTGATTTGGCCTGAGGTACGTAACGCATGAAGAATCCCCTTAAAAGCACTCTCAATCTTGCTGACTACAGTGAATGTTTTCATGTTCCCCTGCCCTATATCGCGGTAAAGCATCAGTCAGGGACAGATGATGGTTGCTCAGAGTACGAAAGCAGCGACTGATTACAGTGAATGTTTGCCGATCTGATGACACGTTGTACTGACTATAGTGAATGGTTGCGGGTTATATAGTCAGGTCTGCTCACTACAGTGAACGTTTGGGGATGCCGGGAAATTTGGCTTACTGACTACAGTGAACCTTAGCGGGGTACGGATAAATATCTTACTGACTACAGTGAACGATTATGGGTTTCACAAATTGCGACTACTGATTACAGTGAACGTTTGATGGAATCTCGGATAGAGTTCTCTTTTACTGATTACAGTGAATGATAGTGGTCCCTTCAATCGGTGTTAAAGAGGCTCTCGTTAGCTTATCCGTGTGGGAGACGGTTACTGATTACAGTGAATGTTTTGTGCGTGCTGCTGATTACAGTGAATCTTTTGCTGATTACAGTGAGTTTATGCCTGCGTTGTTTGTAAAGCTTGCTGACTACAGTGAATCTGTCTCACCTGCACCCTGCACCCTGCACCCTGCACCCTGCACCCTGCACCCTGCTCCGTACTTTTACCCACGACATTACTGATTACAGTGAATCTTTGCAGATAAGCTCAAAAAATGATCATCATTTTTTATTCATTTCATTTGGCTGCTCAGGATTGCAGTACTGATTACAGTGAATGTTTGTAATAACATCCTCTTGGACAAGGTGTTTCGTTCACATCAGTTGTTTCTGAGTAAATGAGATAGATTTGCCTGATGTGCAGGATTTCGGTATAAAGTCATAAATCCTACATGTGTGGAGCAACTATGGCTAACGATGAAAAGCAGGTTCTGAAGGTCGCTCAACGTTCTGAGAAAATGCTCATGAGCCTGACGGAGCAGATTCAGGCACAAAAAGAAGAGTTGCAGGAAAATACTTTTTACCAGGTTTACGCTAAAGCCGCACTGGCAAAGTTACCCAAGCTGACACGCGCCAGTGTCGATTATGCTGTGAATGAGATGGAAGAAAACGGGTATCCGTTTGATAAGCGTGCCGCCGGTAGCTCAACCAAATATGCAATGTCGATTCAGAACATTATCGACATCTATCATCATCGTGGTGTGCCCAAGTACCGCGATCGTCACGGTGATGCATTCACATTATTTGTGGGTAACCTGAAAGGTGGTGTGTCGAAAACGGTATCTACTGTTTCGCTGGCCCACGCGCTGCGCGCACACCCACACCTGTTATTTGAAGATTTACGCATTCTGGTTATCGATCTTGACCCGCAATCTTCCGCTACCATGTTCCTCAATCATGAGCGTTCAGTGGGATTAGTTGAAGCTACCGCGGCACAGGCGATGTTACAGAATGTCAGCCGCGAAGAATTGCTCAACGAATTTATCGTGCCTTCCATTATTCCTGGTGTGGATGTGCTGCCCGCGTCCATCGATGATGCGTTTATCGCTTCACGCTGGGATGAGCTTTGTGCCGAGCATCTGCCCCAGCACAATGTCCATTCTGTATTGCACGATAATGTTATCGCCAAGCTGAAGAAAGACTATGACTTCATCTTTATCGACAGTGGCCCTCACCTCGATGCATTCCTGAAAAACGCCATTGCTGCGTCTGACTTACTGATGACGCCAGTGCCCCCGGCACAGGTCGATTTTCACTCCACCCTGAAGTATCTGACGCGTCTGCCAGAGCTGATTGGCATCATTGAAGAATCCGGCGCAAGTTGTCGTTTACAGGGCAATATTGGATTTATGTCGAAGCTCTCCAATAAAGCGGACCACAAACTCTGCCACAGCCTTGCTAAAGAGATTTTTGGCGGTGACATGCTGGATGCCGCCTTACCGAGGCTTGATGGCTTTGAGCGCTGCGGAGAGTCGTTCGACACCGTCATTTCGGCCAACCCTTCTACCTACGTAGGTAGCAGTGAAGCCCTGAAGAATGCGCGTTCGGCTGCGGAGGATTTTGCCAAAGCCGTGTTTGATCGCATTGAATTTATTCGCCTGAACTGAGGTTACTATGAGCGCAAAACGCATAACGATTGGCAGAACTTTTAGCCAGACACCGCTGCAAACAGAAGAAACATCAGAAGGCCATACCCAGACTTTTATCCTGTCCACAGGTAAACGCGCCCAGTTCACGCTGGAGCACATTGCTGCAAAAGATATCGAAGATAAAACCTTTGTCGTGATGGAAACCAACGGCCGTGACCAATCGGGTCTGACACCCGAATCACTGCGCGACATTATCCGTACCATCAAACTCCAGCAGTTCTTTCCTGCCATTGGCGTCAAGCGTAATGACCGTATCGAGATTCTCGATGGTTCACGCCGCCGTGCTGCTGCGCTGCATTGTAAAACGGGTCTTGATGTTCTGGTTACCGATGCTTCAATTACGGCAGAAGAAGCCCGTCGTCTGGCACAGGATATTCAGACTGCCCGTGAACACAACTTGCGTGAGGTAGGCATGCGCCTGCTGGCGCTGAAAGATGGGGGATTGTCGCAAAAAGAAATTGCCCAGAGCGAAGGTCTTTCTCAGGCCAAAGTGACACGCGCATTGCAGGCGGCCAGTGTGCCTGCCGATCTCATCACGTTATTCCCTAACCACTCAGAGCTGACCTATCCCGATTATAAATCTCTGTTGCAGGCTTATGAAAAGTTACAGGAGACGGGGCAGACGGTTGATGCGTTGATTGATGCCATTGGTATGGATGTTGATACCGTTTGTGCCAGAGACGGATTAGCGGAAGATGAAGTGAAGAACGGTATTTTGCGTCTGGTGCGTAATGGCAGTCAGACACTGGTGCAGTCCCCCGCTAAAGATAAAGTTGTCGCCACCGCACTCTGGACCTTTGCTGACAAAGACCGCTTTGCACGTAAAAAGACGCGTGGACGCATGTTCAGCTATGAATTTAATCGACAGTCAAAAGAACTTCAGGACGAGTTGGATCGGGTGATTAACGAGACCCTGAACAAATACCTCAATCAATAAGCAATGCCGCCTTCGGGCGGTTTTTTTTGCCTCCTTTTCCTTCGCCAGCGTAATTTCACCGCTAACTGCATGAAATATCAGTAATGAGGTCTAAAATTTCAGGCTGAAATCGCCATGATTTCACTCATTACGGACAATCCCTCCGATCATTGAACACAACCGGTGACGGCAAATTAACCATCCCGGTGTGAAGGTAATAATCCATTAAATTAAGATTGCCTGGATCCGCACTGGTCGGGAAATTATAAAGCTCGCCACGCCGATTTCACGCCTATCTCTATGAATATAATGATTTTTAGAAAAGGATTTCAGGGTGAAATCGCCACGTTGATGCACCGTCCCGAGACACCATAATAAATACTGGCCAAAATTAGCCAGATGATATGCAACGATTTATCCACAGAAAAAGTGGATAACTTTCTTCACACAGCAATTTGCTATGAGCCTCAACTCAAGCCCGCAAACGTGATGTAGAAGAGAATTGCCAGACAGCATCTCTGACCCGAACCGGTTTATTAATTAAACCCAGCGCATAGAAACGATCGGCAATCGTCTGCTGTTCTCTGATAACTTCAAAAGCCATAGCCCGGGTCTGGTGACTGCGACGTGATAAAGCACGCTCAACCGAGTGAGTTTCGAGACCCAATTCCTGGGCCAGCAGCATGGCGGATTGCTGTCTGTGACTATCGATAAACTGCCCGGTCTGCTGCAAGGCCTCCACCAGCTGGTGCACAATGTCATCGTGCTGCTGCACGTAATCACGGCGAGCCAGATAGAATTGATGGTTCCGAACGCGCCCTTCTCCATTGGCGATAATACGTAATGTTGGGTTATTTTCTGCCGCGCTAAGTAATGGGTCCCACATCATCCAGGCATCTACAGCAAGATAATCGCTTACGGTTAACGGATATTTTGGTGGAGCGTAAACCACTTTTATCTCATCAAGACCAATCCCTGCTTCATCCAGCAACTGCAACAATAACCAATGAACATTGGATCCTTTATTGACAGAAATGCGTTTGCCGCGCAAATCGGCCAGAGTGGTGATGTCGCTTTCGCTGGGGACAACGATGCCAACGCTGCTCGGCGCAGGGGGTTCCCAGGCGATGTAAGTCACCGCATTACCGCTGGATTGCGCAAAGATCGGGGGAACCTCCCCGGTTGTGCCGAAATCAATTTCATTGTTCTGCAAGGCGTAAAGCAACTGGGGGCCCGCGGGGAACTCACTCCAAAGTACATTTACCCCCTGCTTTGCAAAGCACTGTTCAAGGCTCTGGCGGGCTTTTAACACGCCAAGATTGCCAAATTTTTGGTAACCAATACGAAGTTCGCGCTCACCAGTCGGAGACATCAGGGAAGTTGTCTGGGGAGCAGAAGAGGATTTGCGACGGCCTTTAATCACGCCCTGATTGGCCAAATGAGTGCGTAAGGTATGGCGACTAATACCTAATAACGTGGCGGCCTGGGTCTGATTGTTATCAGTCAATTCAAGTGCGCTATTGATCAGGCTATTGACCACCCGGTCAAACAACTGATGTGGCTCATTGGCTAAATGCTGACGTAAAAAGTTATCAAGTGACGAATCTGGTACATCAGCAAAGCGGTGTTCACTGTAACCGGCAAGTCGCAGCTGTGCGGGAGTAAGGATTTCCTCCCGGCTAAGCAAAACCGCGTTGTGCAACGTATTCTCGAGCTCACGGATATTGCCTGGCCAGCTGTATTCGAGTAACGCTTCGAGTGCCTCGGATGACAACCGCCTAGCCGGGCGACCGAGGCGTCGTGAATACAGGTTAAGGAAATGCTGAGCTAACCGGGATGTCTTCGCGCCGCTGACGCAAGGGGGGCAACGGGACTACAGCAATATTGAGACGATAAAATAAATCCTCACGGAAACGACGTTCACGAATTGCCTGGGCGAGGTCAACGTGTGTGGCTGCAATGACCCTGACATCCACTTTGATGGGTTTACGCGAACCGACACGCGTAAACTCACGTTCCTGCAATACGCGGAGAAGTTTAACCTGCAATGGTAAACTGAGTTCGCCAATCTCATCCAGCAGCAGTGTGCCACCCTGAGCTGATTCAAACCAGCCCGGGTGTGCCTGGGTCGCGCCGGTAAACGCGCCTTTCTCATGTCCGAATAACTCCGCCTCGGCAAGGCTCTCAGCTAATGCGCCGCAGTTGACGGCGAGAAAAGGGCCATGACGGCGTGCACTGTTATGATGCAGATAGCGCGCAACCACTTCTTTTCCGGTACCGGTCTCGCCGACAATCAGCACCGTAGCATCAGTCGGCGCAAACTTATCAAGCAACGACTGGAAAGCGCGTGATGCGGGATCAACCAGACGAGGTGAATCATTGAAATCAGCATAGGTTGTCAGCATGGTGTGTATCCTTAGAGAAACATAACCAAACGCTAACCAGGCACGTTCACTGTGAACAGCAGGAAAAAAGCATAACGAGTTGCAAATGCAGCAAATGCTGTTGTGGCATGGTTGCGATTGCAACAGGCCAGATAGCAGCACCAGGCAATAACCTACTGATAAACGGTAATTTATCGAAATTGCGAAGCTGGCATGGTTTTCGCTATGGTCTATATAACTAAATAAATGCACCCAAATGTTCATTTTTGAATAAAGTTATATAGGAAATGCATACAGGCAATGGGGAAAAGGCGATGCAGACACCGCATGTGATTATCGTTGGAGGCGGGTTCAGTGGTACGGCGCTGGCGATTCATCTTGCCCGAACTGCGACGACGCCCCTGCGCGTGACAGTGGTTGAACCAAGAGACAGCCTCGGCGCTGGCGTGGCTTATTCGACCCGGGAGCCTGCGCATCGCATCAATGTACCCGCTGCGCGTATGCAACTGAGCGGTGAAGAGCAGGGCGCTTTTGACCGCTGGTATCGTCAGCAACCCGAATGTTCACTGGATTCAGTAGCGCATTGCGCTGATGGCGCGGTTTACCCACAACGTGGGATGTTTGGTCGCTATCTGGCGGAGCAATTTGCGCAGGCAGCCTTACAACATCCACAGGTGGCATTGCAGCACATTCAGGCCAGCGCCATCGCCTGGGAAGGGGAGCAACTGCTGCTTAGCAACGGGGACGCGCTACAAGGCGATGTGCTGGCATTGGCAATCAGCCATCCGCCACCGGCACTGCCACGCGCCTTACTCCCTTTTGCGGCACATCCTGCATTGATTGCCAATCCCTGGCTACCGGGAGTGCTGGATAACATTGCTGTGAATGCCTCGGTCGCGATTATCGGTACCGGCCTGAGTATGGCGGATGTGGTGGCATCGCTGGCAACGCGTCAGCATCACGGGCCGTTGCTGGCGTTCTCACGTCGTGGGCAACTGTCGCGTGCCAATCTGAGCGGAGACTGGCCGGAATGGACGCTTGCTCCGCAGCAGCAACCGAGCGTACGGCAGTGGCTACACCATATCCGTACGGAAGTAGCACGCGCCGCCGACCAACAATTGCCGTGGCAGCGTGTGCTGGATGAGGTGCGCGTGCAGGGACAGGATATCTGGCAGTCCTTACCGCTACGGGAACAGCAACGTTTTGTGCGTCATCTGCGTTCATGGTGGGATGTCCATCGTTACCGCATCGCGCCACAGGTGGCGACGGTCATAACCGAACGCCAGCAGGTGGGCAGCCTGCGCGTGTTAGCCGCACGCCTGATCAGGATCGATGCCAGCGAGAAGCAACTGACAATTCAGCTGCATACGCGCCATGGTGTGACGGAAAATCATCAACTCGATCACCTGATTGTCACGACCGGCCCCGGCCATGAGGCATTAACCGCCAGCCAGCCGTTGCTAAAGTCGCTCAGTCAACAGGGCATCATTCGTGCCGATGCGCTGGGATTTGGCATTGATGTCGATCGCCACTCCCATACGCTGACGCAATCCGGCCAGCCGAACGCCAGGTTGTTCGTTGTCGGCCCGGCAGCCCGCGCGCGCTTTGGTGAGCTGATGGGCTTGCCGCAGGTGGCTAATCATGCCGCTGACGTCGCACGCCAGATTCTGGCATCGCTGCCACTCACTCACGCGGAGCGATGTCCCCCTTCCGCCCCTTAATTCCCCAACCTTTCCCAAAAAATTAACTGACGAACGCCGGGTCGCACAGCGATCACGGCCTCGCTATGGAGATTGCTATGCCATCGCAACGTGAAATTCGCCTGAATGCTTTTGATATGAACTGTGTTGGACACCAGTCGCCGGGCCTGTGGGCGCACCCGCGTGATCGTTCCTGGCAATATAAAGACCTGGAATATTGGGTCGATTTAGCCCGCCTGCTGGAGCGCGGAAAATTCGATGGGCTGTTTATCGCCGATGTGCTGGGTGTTTACGATGTCCTTAACGGTAATGGCGATGCGGCCATACGCCAGGCGACACAGGTTCCAGTGAACGATCCGCTGGCGTTAATTACGCCGATGGCGCTGGTGACCGAACATCTGGGGTTTGGACTGACGGCATCGTTGTCGTTTGAACACCCTTATCCATTTGCCCGCCGTCTCTCGACACTCGATCATCTGACCAAAGGGCGTATCGGCTGGAATATTGTCACGTCGTACCTGGAGAGTGGCGCGCGCAATATCGGTCATAAAGCGCAAACCGATCACGACAGCCGTTACGACTATGCCGACGAGTATTTGCAGGTTGTTTATAAACTGCTGGAAGGCAGCTGGGAAGCGGATGCGGTGCTGCGAGACCGCGAGCGACGTATCTTTAGCGACCCACGCAAAATCCATCCTATTAACCATCAGGGAACCTTCTTCAACGTGCCGGGCATTCACCTTTGCGAACCCTCTCCACAACGCACGCCGGTATTGTATCAGGCAGGGGCTTCCAGCCGGGGCAAGCAATTTGCGGCGGAACACGCTGAATGCGTATTCGTGGCTGCACCCTCCAAAGTGCTACTGAAGAAAACTGTGGCGGACATTCGTCGTCGCGCGGCAGAAGCGGGGCGCGATCCACGCAGCATTCTGATCTTTAACCTGCAAACGGTAATTGTCGGTGAAACCGATAAAGCGGCGCAGGCGAAATGGCAGGAATACAAAAATTGGGTGAGCTACGAAGGTGCGCTGGCGCTGGTATCAGGCTGGACCGGTATCGACTTCGGTCAGTACCAACCGGATCAGGTGCTGAAGTATCTGCACACCAACGCCATCCAGTCGGCGGTTGAAACTTTCTCAACGGCTGACCCCAATCGCCAGTGGACGGTTGCCGCGCTGGCGGAGTGGGTTGGCATTGGTGGCTTTGGCCCACTGCTGGTCGGCAGTGCGGTAACGGTAGCCGATGAACTGCAAAGCTGGGTGGAAGAAACTGACGTCGATGGCTTTAACCTCGCGTATGCGCTGACTCACGAAACCTTCGAGGACGTGGTGGAGCTGCTAATCCCTGAGTTGCAAAAACGTGGCGTATATAAGCAGGACTATGCCAGCGGCACGCTGCGTGAAAAATTGTTCGCCGCGGGGCCACAGTTGCAGACACCGCATCCCGGGGCAGGTTATCGCGTGCAGTCTGTACCGCAGGAGGTCATATGATCGAGATCGACGCGCTGAGTAAGCACTATCGCGCCCCCGATGGCCGGGTGACCGAGGTACTGAAGTCGATCAGCCTTGAAGTCAAGCCCGGCAACATCACGGCGGTGGTCGGGCCAAGTGGCGCAGGGAAATCGACGCTGGCGAAATGCATCAGCCTGCTGGAACAGCCGAGTGCGGGTAGCATCCGCGTTAATGGTCACGATCTTTCACGTCTGAGTGGTGAGGCGCTGCGGCGTGAACGACGTGCCATCGGGACAGTGTTTCAGTCTTCCGCATTATTGCAGCGTAAATCAGCGTGGGAAAACGTCGCGCTGCCACTGCGTTATCTCGGGGTGGTTGAACGCGATATCGCCGCACGGGTAGGGGAATTGCTTGAAAACGTCGGACTGAGTCATAAAGCCCGCGCTTTTCCCGGGCAGCTTTCCGGTGGACAGCGTCAACGCATTGGTATCGCCCGTGCGCTGGCGCTGCGTCCCTCGGTATTACTGGCCGATGAAGCGACATCCGGCCTTGACCCGGAAGCCACCGTCACCATTCTCGACCTGCTGCGCAAGCTACGTGATGAATATCGTCTGGCAATCGTATTAATCACCCATGAGATGGACGCGGTGCGCCGTGCGGCAGACGCCGTCGCGGAGATTCGTGACGGGCAGATTGTGCATTACGGCGTGGTGAAACAATTGCTGGCGCAGCCTGATTCGCACCTGGCACAGCAGTTGTTGCCGCTGGCTCCACAGTCCGCGTCGTCAGAACTGGTACTGCAGCTCAGCTATCGCACCGATGTGCCGGTCGCCAGTGACTGGATATCGCGGCTGAGTCAGCAATTCGCGCTGCGTATCGATCTGTTGGGGGCGCACGTTGAGCAGGTTAATGGTCTGCAGCTGGGACGATTGCAGGTTGGTGTACATTTCCAGCGTGAGCGTGTGTCGCTGTCGCATCTAATCAACCAGCTGGAGCTGCTGGGGTTGAGTGCCAGCGTGGTCGCGGGTGTAACGATGCTAAAGGAGGCGGTATGAGCGTCTCGGTGATGAGTCAGGATACCCCATGGAACGAGATCCCGGCGCTAATGCTGCCTGCCATCGGTGAAACCGCGTTAATGGTCGGTATCGTGATGTTGTTTGTCGTGACCTGCGGCGGGGTTGTGGGGGTGGTGCTGTTTAACACCTCCGCGCGGGGGCTGTTTCCCCATCGCGGTGTAAATCGGGTACTGAGCTGGATCGTCAATATGGGGCGTTCATTGCCTTTTCTGGTACTGATGGCAGCGATTATCCCGTTCACCTTCTGGCTCACTGGCACCACCATCGGCATTCCGGCGGCAGTGGTGCCGATGATCGCGGCGGGTATCCCATTTTTTGGCCGCCTGGTGGATAACGCGCTGCGTGAATTGCCGGGAGAAGTGACGGCCGTGGGCATGGTATGCGGTGGTTCGCGCTGGCAGATCATTCGCCAGGCGCAGCTGAGTGAAGCCCTGCCAGCCATCGTCGCCGCCATCACCCTCAACCTGATTTCCATGATCGAGTATTCCGCGATTGCCGGCACCATCGGCGCAGGCGGGATCGGCTATCTGGCAGTGGTGTACGGCTACCAGCGTTTTGATAACCACATCATGATCGCCACCATCGTGGTGCTGATCTCCTTTATTCAAACGATTCAATTTCTGGGTGACCGCCTGGTTACCGCATTACGCCATCCTCAGGGGACATCGCTATGACAACACAGGAATTTGAGTTACGTAAAACCCGCCGCTGGCCGTGGCTGCTACTGATTATAGTGGTCATTGCTGGCGCGGCGGCGGCATGGTTCTGGCGTAGCCAGCAACCACAAGCAGTCGTGTTTGGCACCTCGTTAAAAATTCACTATGAACCGGCGATGGCAGGCGAGCAGAAGCTGATTGAGTTTGTGAACGATCATATCGCGCCAGATTATGGTTTGAAGCTGGAGGCGGTAGGGGTTCAGGACCCGGTACAGGCCGATCGGGCAGTGGCTGAGGGGCAATACGCCGCCACGGTTTACCAGCACCAATGGTGGCTGAAGCAGGTGGTGGATGCGAATAATTTTGCCCTGACGCCTGCGCTGCCGTTGTTCCAGTGGGCATTTGGTATCTATTCGTATCGTTATCGCTCGGTAGAAGACTTGCCACCGGGTGCCACCATTGTGGTGCCGGATGACGGGGCGAACCAGGGACAGGCGCTGTGGCTGCTGGCACGCCAGGGGTTGATCACCCTCGACCCGAATGTCGAGCCCCGTACGGCAAAACTAAAAAACATCACCGGCAATCCGCATGGTTTTGTGTTCAAAGAGCTGGATTTGCTGACGATGCCGCGTGCGCTGAACTCCGTTGACGCCGCAATTGGTTATGTATCGCAGTTTGATGCCGGTAAAGTGCCACGCGACAAAGGGATTTTGTTCCCGCCCGCACCAAGGACTTTTGCCTCACAGCTGGTGATCGGCACGCCGTATCTGTCGCAGGAGAATATCGAAAAGCTGAAAAAAGCGTTTTCTGACCCCCGCTTACAGCAATGGTTAAAAACTACCGATGATCCACTGGTAAAAGGTGTTTTGGTGCCGGTATCCGCTAACTAAACTCACATTTTAGCCGACTTACCCGGTCACGCGAGGTGTGACCGGGTTTTTGTGTTTTTCCTTTTTTATGTTATTGATATTAAACAAATTAATATCTATATTTGTTGTTTTGCATCGCTGGATTTAACGCCTATAACAACCTCACCTGCATAACTAAAAACATCGTGAGGCGTTATGAGTACCATCCCTTTAGAAAACACCTTGCCGGTTTCAGAGCCGGTTCGTTCGGTCAGCGATGTCGCGCGGCTGATCAACACCCGCAGTGAGAAAAACAACTATGCCCGCATGATAGTGTTTCTTGCGCTGGGTGGCGTCTTCCTCGACGCCTATGACCTCACTACGCTGTCATACGGTATTGATGACGTGGTGCGCGAATTCCAGATCTCTCCTTTTATTACCGGGCTGGTGACCTCATCGATCATGGTCGGGACCATCGTCGGTAACCTGATTGGCGGCTGGCTGACCGATAAATATGGCCGCTACTCGGTATTTATGGCCGACATGCTGTTCTTCGTGGTGTCGGCCATTGCTGCCGGGCTGGCACCCAATGTCTGGGTGCTGATTGGTGCGCGCTTCCTGATGGGCATTGGCGTGGGGATTGATTTGCCCGTGGCGATGTCGTACCTGGCGGAATTTTCCAAATTCGCCGGGAAAGGCAACAAAGCGGCCCGGCTCGCCGCCTGGTGTCCGATGTGGTATGCCGCATCGACACTTTGCTTCCTGCTGATTTTCGGCCTCTATTTCCTGTTACCAAAGGAACACCTCGACTGGCTGTGGCGCGCTTCGCTGTTGTTTGGCGCAGTACCTGCCTTGCTGATCATTGCGGTGCGCAGCAAATTTATGAACGAATCCCCTCTGTGGGCGGCCAATCAGGGTGACCTGAAATCGGCGGTACGTATCCTGCGTGATTCTTATGGCATCCATGCCCATGAAGCGGAACCGGAAGCGCCTCCGGCATCAGCCGCGCCAAAGGTGAGTTTCCGCGTATTGTTTCAAAAACCGTGGCGTGAACGCACCATCGTGGCTGGGGTGATGAACATCTGCATCTCGTTTGAATACACCGCGATTGCTTTCTTCCTGCCGTCGATTCTGGCGCAATTTCTCGGCGCAGGCGTATTTGAAACCATTTCGGCCTCGCTCGGCCTGAATGCGTTGTTCGCCTTCACCGGCGGCCTGCTGGGCATGCGTCTGGCATGGAAGTATCCATCGCGTCATGTGGCGATCGCTGGATTTGCCCTGCAATTCCTCGCCCTGATTGCGCTGGCGTTGATTGGTCATCCCGAGGCGGTAGCGGGCATCGTGTTTGCCGTGCTGATGCTGGGTCTGTGGCTGTTTGCCGAAGGTTTTGGTCCGGGGGCGCAATTGATGGTCTATCCGGCGTTGTCTTATCCCACGTCGATTCGTGCCACCGGCGTTGGCTTCAGTCGCGCGTTGTCTGGCATTGGTAGCGCTCTCGCGCTGTTTATTCTGCCGATGCTGCAATCGGCGCTCGGTACCAACATGTTCTGGGTAGTGTCACTCAGCGCGCTTATCCCGATCTTCTTTCTGCTGGCGGTGCGCCATGAGCCCACCCGTCACGATATCGATGACCTTTCCCCTCAGGAGTAAACCATGACTTTACTTGCCACAGGCACTGATTACACCCAGCTTGCCGCCCATTTTCGTCCGGTGTTTGCCCGCATCGCGACGGGTGCGGCCGACCGCGAACGTCACCGCACGCTACCGGATGAACCCCTGCAATGGCTGAAAGAGGCGGGTTTTGGCACGGTACGTATCCCACGTGAAAAAGGTGGCTGGGGAGCATCACTCCCGCAGCTGTTCCAGTTGCTGACCGAACTGGCCGAAGCGGATTCCAATCTGCCACAGGCGCTGCGCGCCCATTTTGCCTTTGTTGAAGATCGACTGAATCAGCCGGATAGTCAGGAACGTGATGGCTGGTTCCGCCGTTTTATCGATGGCGAGCTGGTGGGCAGCGGGTGGACGGAAATTGGCACGGTTAAACTGGGTGATGTTGTTACCCGCGTCACGCCGAATGAAAAAGGCTGGACGCTCAACGGCGAGAAGTTTTACAGCACTGGTACCCTGTTTGCCGACTGGATTGATGTCTATGCACGGCGCAATGACAACCAGGGCGATGTGATTGCCCTGGTCAGCACCCATCAACCCGGCGTAAGTCGTGACGATGACTGGGATGGTTTCGGGCAGCGCTTAACCGGCAGCGGCACCACGCGTTTTGAGAACGCCTATGTTGAGCAGCAGCATGTGTTCGATTTTGCCGAGCGCTTCCGCTATCAAACCGCGTTCTATCAACATGTATTGCTGGCGACGCTGGCCGGTATTGCCCGCGCGGTCGCGCGGGATGCGGCACAGGGGGTGGCGGCTCGCCAGCGGATATACAGCCACAGCAACGGCAGCGCGTCACGTCAGGATGTGCAGGTGTTGCAGGTGGTTGGTGAAGTGACCAGCCTGGCTTTTGCCGTGGAGGCGACGGTGATCCGCGCGGCACATTCACTGCAATCAGCATATGAAGCGCATATCAGCGCTGACGAGGATTACATCAACGCCGTCAATGCCGAGGCGGAAGCCGAAGCCGGACAGGCGCAGGTGATTGCCAGTGAACTGGTGCCCCGTGCCGCGACAGAATTGTTCAATGCGCTGGGGGCGTCCGATACCCGTCTGAGCAAAGCGCTGGACCGCCACTGGCGTAACGCCCGTACTGTGGCTTCCCACAATCCGGTGATCTACAAAGCACGCGATATTGGCAACTGGAAGGTGAATGGCACACCACCGACAGCCATCTGGCAAATCGGCGGGGTGTAGCGGCGTGATTTATCACGCAATTCCGCGCGCGGTGTTGGAAAATACCGCGCGATAAATTGCGCAGCTAAGGTATGTGCAAATTATTGGGTTGCTTTTTTATCCAGCGACCAGGTTGCGCTGCGCACGTCCACCTTCACCGGCAGCAGGCCGACACGGGTAAAACTATCCGCCAGAGCCTGCTGTTCAGTAAATACCTGCGGTGTCATGCGTTGCGCGCCATAGGGCAGGCGTGCCAGCGTGGTTTGCCAGATAGCTTTATCCAGCCCGGTAGATTTTGACAGAATCGCAGCGGCATCATCCTGGTGCTGGTTAGCCCAGTCGCTAAGCTTACTCAGCTCCTCTACCACCTGTTGCGCCGCTTCTGGATAGGTTTCCGCAAAATGACGGCTGGCGAGATAGAAGGTGTAATGTGGCACCAGGCCTTCGGCATTACGCACCTGACGTGCGCCGGTATGCGCTTCCACTTCGGCGAGGAACGGATCCCAGATCACCCAGGCATCAATCGCACCTTTCTGAAACGCAGCACGGGCATCGGCGGGGGGCAGATAAACCGGTTTGATATCTTTGTAGCTTAGCCCGGCTTCTTCCAGCGCTTTCACCAGCAGATAATTGACGTCCGAACCTTTATTCAGACCAACGCGTTTGCCTTTGAGATCGGCCACGCTTTTGATCGGTGAATCGCTGGGTACCACGATTGCTTCCGTTTTCGGATTAGCCGGTGAATGCGCGAGGTAGACCAAATCCGCTTTAGCCGCCTGAGCGAAGGCCGGTGGCGCATCCCCGGTAGCGGCGAGATCGATACTGCCGACGTTCAGCCCTTCCAGCATTTGTGGTCCGGCAGGAAATTCGACCCAGCGAACGTTAATCCCCTCTTTTTTAAAGGTGTCATCCAGCGAGCCACGGTACTTCAGCAACGCGAAGATGTTGGCTTTCTGATAACCGATAGTGACGGTTTGCGGATTCGCCGCGAAGCTGTGTGCGGAGAGCAGCCCAAGGCTTAACGCCAGCGTGCTTAATACATGCGTTTTACGTTTCATCGTTGTTCTCTCGTGGTTTTTTTCACCACCATAACAAAGCATGCATATAACCAATAAATAACGATTTTCGATCGCTTATAACTTTATTCGCTGATTTGTTCACATTCACTGTAATCAGTAAAGCGGGAAAAATGTCGCGCGGAATTTCCATAGATGCCCATATAATTAGCACGGTAATAATTTGTATAACAAATCAAAATGCCAACCACAGAGGCTTCTGCCAGGATAGAGTTCCTCCCTGCCTGCTCAAGGTCTTTTAAGCTTTATGAAGTGGTTTTCTCAAAGCGCAGTGCTGTTTTCTGCCAAAACCTGTCTTGCTGCCTTTCTGGCTTTTTACATTGCTCTGGAACTCAATCTCGATAAACCGGCCTGGTCGCTGACTACAGTGTACGTTGCTTCCCAGCTCTACTCCGCTTCAACGGTGTCGAAATCGATCTTCCGTTTCTTTGGTACGCTGTTGGGTGGCCTGTTCACGCTGCTGATCTACCCGGCTACGGTGCAGGATCCGATGCTATTCAGCCTCGCAATCTCGCTGTGGGTGGCGGTCTGCCTCTATCTGTCGTTGCACGACCGCACGCCGAAAAGTTATGTATTTATGCTGGCGGGATATAGCGCAGCCATCATGGGGTTCCCCGATGTGACGTCACCGGCGTCGATTACTTACACCGTCATCTCACGTATTGAAGAAATCACGGTGGCGATTGTGTGCAGCAGCCTGGTGCATCGCCTGATTATGCCGGTGTCGATGCGTCATCTGCTGGAGCAGAGCGTCAGCCAGTGGTATCAGAACGCACGCAATCTGTGCCGTGAGCTGGTAACCGCGATGCCAGCCGATAAGACGGTTGAACGGGAAGGCATCCTGATTCAGATGGCGAACTACCCGCTGAATGTGGAAACGCTGATTACCCATTGTGTCTATGAAGGAGACTCCGCGCGTCGTCTGGTGCGTCTGGTCAGCGTGCAATATCAGCATCTCTCTTATCTGATTCCGACGCTGACAGCCATTGAGTCGCGGCTTAACCTGCTGGCGCAACAGAATATTCTTTTCCCCGAGTATGTTGCCCGGGCGTTTCAGCAATTCCTGCTGTGGCTGAATGGCGATGACGATCAACCGGTGCATGCCAATCTGGTGGCGGCGCAGGATCAACTGAAGCAGGCATGGGAAGAGGGCAGGTTGAACAGCGAGGAGAGCATTTTATTGCTCGGATTGCTGGAACGGTTGCTGAACTTTGTGCGCATCGCCCATGCTTACCACAGCGTCAGCGAGCGTGTGAGTGAGTGGACACCCACGGTGAAACCCGGAAAAACCGTGGCACGTACCCATCGGCATATCGACAAAGGTTTGTTGCTGCTCTCATCCTTTACCGCGTTTATCGCCACTTTTGCCACCTGCCTGTTCTGGATCGGCAGTGGCTGGGTGGATGGTTCGACCGCGCCGATGATGGCGGCGGTGCTGTGTTCATTCTTTGCCGGTATGGATAGCCCGATTGCTCCGATGAAGTTGTTCCTGAAAGGGGTGATTATCGCGGTTGCCATCAGCCTGATGTATATCGTGTTTCTGATACCCCAGGCCATCACCTTTGAAGCGCTGATCATTTGTCTGGCTCCGGGCTTGCTGGCGCTGGGTTTGGTGATCGCCAATCCTTCCACTAACCTGATTGGCCTGATAGTCGCGACACAGATACCTGGCTTTATCGGGATGAGCCATCACTTCAAACCGGATTTGCTGCTTATAGTGAACGCTGTGCTCTCCACCATGCTGGGTATCGTCTTTGGGGTGGTGATTACCGCCTTGATCCGTAATAAACGGCCATCGTGGACGGCAAAACGCGCGATGCGCAAAGGTATCCGCGAGCTGCTGCAATTTCTTACGGCGATGCGGCTTAATGGCGTGACCATGTCGATGCGTCAGCAATTTGTGGCCCGCACGCTGGATAAGGTGAATGTGATCCTGCCACGTAAACGCGTTGATCCGGTGCCGGACTTGGTGGCGGGGGGAAACCTGATTGCTGAAGCCTGGCTGGGAGCTAATTGCTATGACTTCTATACACGTCATCAGACCTTACTGGCAACGCATAACATTGATAGTGGAGCGATGTTTCACGAGCTGAGTCTGTTCCTGAAACAGCGTCTGAAGTCGCTGCAAACCCAGCCGCAAGCGGCATTGCTGCTGGAGCTGAACCGTTTGTTGCTGGGGCTGGAGGCGGGGGCGTTACAGGATCGCGCTCTGTTTGTCCCACTGTTCCATTTATTTAATATTCGGTTATCGTTATTTCCGACGGCACGATGGCCGGACAAAACAAAGGACGCACAATGAAACTGATCGGTCTGATTGGTGGGATGAGCTGGGAATCAACCGCGCTGTATTACCACATTATCAATGAGCAGGTGAAGCAGCAACTGGGTGGATTACACTCAGCGCGTAGCCTGATGTACAGCGTCGATTTTCAGGAAATCGAACAGTTGCAGGTGGCGGGGGAATGGGAAAAAGCCGGGGAAATTCTGGCGGCTGCCGCCATCAGTCTGGAACAGGGTGGAGCGGATTTCATCGTGCTTTGTACCAATACCATGCATAAAGTCGCTCACCAGCTGACCGCAGCAGTGCAGATTCCGCTATTGCATATTGCGGACGCCACGGCGCAACGTATCCGTCAGTCGGGGGTTAAACGCGTGGGGTTGCTGGCGACGGCCTTTACCATGGAGCAGGACTTCTACAAAGGCCGCCTGCAACAGGAATACGGCATTGACGTGCTGGTGCCTGCGGCAGCACAGCGCAAAGTGGTACACGACATCATCTATCAGGAGTTGTGCCTCGGTGTGATCCGTGAGGAGTCACGGGCGCAGTATCGCGAGATTATCGCGCAGCTGGTGGCTGATGGCGCTGAAGCTATCATCCTCGGTTGTACCGAAATCACCCTGCTGGTTAAACCGGAAGATGCGACAGTACCGTTGTTCGATACCACGCTGATTCATGCGCAGGATGCGGTGCAGCTGGCGCTTTCAGCGTAAGCGTTTTTCCCTGTGCTGCTTTTCTGCTGCCTCATTTCTCTGGCGTAAGGTCTGTAAAAAAACCTGAAACGCCGGAGAAAGCAGGCGACGGCTGGGATAATAAATATGGTAACCGGCAAAGGGCTCACACCAGGCTTCCAGCACCCGGACCAGCGTGCCTGCCGCAAGCTGGGCTTGCACCATATCTTCCATCACCATGGCTAACCCCAGCCCGGCTTCGGCAGCTTTCAGCGTCGCAACGATGTTGTTAACAACAAATTGCCCCTCCACGCGCACGTTAAGTTCGCGTTCCCCCTGATTAAATTCCCACACATAGATGCCACCTGAACTGGGCAAGCGGATATTGATACAGGAATGATGGGTTAAATCATGTGGCGACGCAGGAACGCCATGCCTGGCAAAATAGTCGGGTGTTGCCACCACCGCCAGGCGTAACTCGGGGCCAATACGCGAGGCGATCATATCCTGTTCCACCCGCTCGCCGAGGCGAATACCGGCATCAAAACGTTCGCTGACGATGTCTGTCAGGGCGGAGTCCAGCGATAGTTCAATTTTAATGTCAGGGTAGGTATGCAGTACTTCGTTGATGGCGGGCCAGATCAGGGTGTCTGCTGCGTGCTGGCCCGACGTGATACGAACCGTTCCGGCGGGTTTATCGCGAAACTGACTTAGCGCCTGTAATCGATTGTCGATATCGCTAAACGCCGGCCGCAGAGTATTTACCAGCTGTTCACCGGCTACCGTTACGGCAACATTGCGTGTGGTTCGAATTAACAGACGCACACCGAGGCGTTCCTCCAGGCGTCGTACGGTTTGGCTCAGTGATGGTTGCGAGGTGCCCAGCCTTGCCGCTGCGCGCGTAAAGCTTTTTTCTTCGGCCACCACTAAAAATGCGGCCAGATCGCCCAGCTCATCTCGAAGCATTTATAAATCTCAGATATAAGTTCATTAACTATTAAGCATCTTATCACCTGAATCACCCGCGTATAAACTTTCGCTCATTGATTGAACCGCAGGGCGGGCAATCACCTATGACGAACTATTGAGAGGTCAACATGATGAAAGATATCGTGGTAATTATCGGTGCGGGTGGCATTGGTCAGGCGATTGCTCGCCGTCAGGGATTTGGCAAAACGCTGCTGCTGGCTGATTTCAATGCTCAGACGCTGCAACAGGCTGCTGAGCAGCTCCTGGCGGCGGGATACCGCGTCGAGACGCAGGATGTTGACGTGACATCGCGCGACTCGGTACAACGGCTGGCTGCTTACGCGGCTTCTCTGGGTAATGTGTTGCAGGTGGTCAACACTGCCGGTCTGTCACCGAATATGGCCCCGGTAGACAAAGTGCTTGAGGTTGATCTCTACGGTGCTGCGCTGGTGTTTGATGAGTTTGAAAAAGTCATCGCTCCGGGTGGTGCGGGCCTGATTATCTCCAGCATGGCGGGCCATATGCTGCCTGCGCTGTCAGCGGAACAGGATCAGGCGTTAGCCTTTACGCCCACAGATGAGTTATTGGGCCTGCCTTTCCTGCAACAGGATGCCGTCCCGAATACTTTGGTGGCTTATATGATGGCGAAGCGTGCCAATCATCTGCGCGTGCAGGCATCGGCTATCAGCTGGGGCGAGAAGGGTGCACGGGTTAACTCGATAAGTCCAGGGGTGGTTGTAACTCCGCTGGCACAGCATGAACTCAACTCTGACATTGGCGACATCTATCGCGCAATGGTCGATGCCTCTCCGGTGAAACGTATGGCTCCCCCTGAGGAAATTGCTGTTGCGGCGTCTTTCCTGCTGGGTCCGGATGCCGGATTTGTTACCGGCAGCGATTTACTGATTGATGGTGGTGTGATTGCGGCGATGCGCGCAGGAAAATTGCAAACACCGGGTTAATAAGGCGAACCTCTGGCCACCCGGTGTGGCCAGAGTAGCGAGACTTAAATATCCAGCTTATGTTTGGTGATCGCCTCAACGCGAGCGGGGTCGCGGTGCGAGAAGAAGGCACTGGTTCCGCTATCCATCGCGGTGATTAACAGCATCTCTTCCGCATTCAGCGTGAAATCTTCGATGGAAAAGTTTTCCTGCATCCGTTGTTTGCGCACGGATTTAGCCAGAGAGACCACGCCGCGTTGCCATAACCAGCGCAGAATCACTTGTCCGACCGATTTGCCATAGCGCTTACCGATATCGGTGAGCAGGGGATTTTCGAACAGATTATTACGTCCTTCGGCGAAAGGTGCCCATGCCTGCGGTTGAATCTGGCGGCTTTGCATCCACGCAACAGGATGCAGCTGCTGGTGGAAGGGATTGACCTCGATCTGGTTCACTGCCGGAACGATACGGTTATAGGCGATGAGGTCTGCCAGGCGGTCCGGGTGGAAATTGCTCACGCCGATGGCGCGGATTTTTCCCTGCGCGGTTAATTCTTCCATCGCGCGCCAGGCACCATGCACATCGCCATACGGCTGGTGGATTAAATACAAATCTACGTAATCAAGCTGGAGGCGGTTAAGAGAACGTTCGAACTGGGCTTTAGCCCCTTCGTAGCTGGTGTCCTGCAACCACAGCTTAGTGGTGATAAACAGTTCTTCACGTTTGATCCCACTTCGGCGGATAGCGTTTCCGACCTGGGTTTCATTCAGATAGGCAGCTGCGGTGTCGATGAGACGATAGCCGACCTCAATCGCATCCAGCACTGATTTTTCACACTCTGCCGGGTCGGTAATCTGGTAAACGCCGAATCCCAGCATCGGCATACTGACGCCGTTATTTAACAGGACGCTTTGCATTTTTATCTTTCCTGTGACGATGGAGAACTAAAAAGCATAGCGCCTGGTGGGCGGTGGAATGGACTTTTTTCGGTCGTTAGCCCCTATAAATGGCGTTCATTAATCAAGAGCCGACATTGATGCCAGCCTGTGATCCGTAGCGGCGTGATTTATCACGCAGGTTTCATGAATGCCGTTCATATCCTCATTATGCCAGGGCATCTTAATTCCCCCGATGCCAGCCAGTATGATGACTTTTTTAATTTCTGTAGTTTGCGAGGAAGCCATGATCAAATCCATTAAAGCGATTGGCACTGATTCATCAATCAATCCTTTAAATGTCTTCAGCATTCAGCGTCGCGGATTGTTACCGGATGACGTTGAAATGGAGATCCTGTACTGCGGCATTTGTCATTCAGATCTGCATCAGGTGAAGAATGATTTTGGCGCCAGCCATTATCCGATGGTGCCAGGGCATGAAATTGTCGGCCGGATAACCGCTGTGGGTTCAGACGTTAAAAACTTCACTATCGGCGATTATGCTGCCGTGGGCTGTATTGTCGATTCATGCGGTACCTGCCCGGCATGTGAACGGGACCTGCAGCAATTTTGTGAAACTGGTGCTACCTATTCATATAATTCGCCAGATAAACATCTGGGCGGCGTGACCTTGGGTGGTTTCTCACAAACCTATGTGTGCAAAGAACGCTATACCCTGAAAATGCCGCACTTTGATGATATGGCAGCGGCTGCACCGTTACTCTGCGCAGGTATTACCGTCTATTCGCCGCTGAAGCACTGGCAGGCGGGGCCTGGCAAGGTGGTTGGCGTGCTGGGCATTGGTGGCCTGGGACATGTCGCGATTAAGATTGCGCGCGCGATGGGGGCTCACGTTGTGGTCTTCACCACATCACAAGCCAAAGTTGAAGATGCCCAGCGTTTAGGTGCCCACGAGGCTGTGCTGACATCCGATGCTGAGCAAATGAAAAAATTTGCCAGCAAAGTCGATCTGATTATCGATACGGTATCAGCGAAACATGACATCAATGCCTGTCTGCAACTGCTGGCGATTGATGGCACCGTGGTACTGGTGGGTCTGCCGCCGGAACCTATCGAAGTGGGTGCGTTTAATGTGGTTAAAGGACGCCGCAGCTTTGCCGGTTCCAATATCGGTGGCATCGATGAAACCCAGGAAATGCTGGAGTTTTGTGCCGAACACAACATCACTGCCGATATTGAGCTGATTACCGCAGATCAGGTTAATGAGGCGTTTGTGCGTCTTGAGAAAGGCGACGTTAAATACCGATTTGTGATCGACATGTCGACCCTGAACTAAGAAGAATGCGGCCGGGACTCCCGGCCGCCATTGGCGACATATGACTCAGAATGCTGTTTCCAGTGAATCTGTGACGCAATAATCATCATCCACCAGTGGCAGATAGCGCCATTTATCAAAAGCGGTGCAGGGATGCGAAATACCACAACCAACCCAGTCACCCACATTTAATGCGTCTTCTTCCGGCAGCAGCAAATACGCATGTTGATCGTTCACTTCGCTGATACGCATCGTGCCAGCCGCACGAGGTGTACTACCATCGGCATCACGTACCCACATCGGGTTCGGCAAATCCTGATCGAACGGCACATCGCGGCGGCCGAAATCCACAAATGCCAGTCCCGGCTCCGGGCGTGATAACACACGACCCCAGATCTCCAGCGCGGCATTAAAGTGATGCGTGGCACCCGGTTGCGAGAAGGGATTGATACGCGCATATAACCCGTTATCGTGCGCCATATAAGCACCGGAGCGAATCAGCGGGGTAACGGGGAATGGCAGCTGCGCTTCGGTAAAACAGGCGGTGACCACATCAAACCAGGCTCCGCCACCGGCGCTGAGAATAATGTGGTCGCTCGCGAACAGCTGTTTTTCCGCCAGCCGTGCGGCAGTGGCGATCAGCATCTGACAATAGTCATGTACCCGGGCGATACCGGCGCTATCGCGACCCGCCCCCAATGCGCCCTCATAGCCTGCGACACCCACCAGTTGCAGGGCAGGGCTGGCAGCGATTGCTGTCGCAATCTCCAGCGCAGTGGCCTGGGTACGGCAACCGGTGCGCCCGCCACTGACCGACATCTCCAGCAGTACCGCAATCTGACTGTCACCGAGGTGCTGTTCCAGCAAGCGTACTCCCTGTAGTGAATCTACGTAGCAGAGAAAACCGTGGTCGGGATGCTGTTTTTGCCATTCACCAATCCAGCGGATACCGGCAGGATCGACCAGCTGATTGGCGAGAAAGACGTTGCGAATACCAAACTGACGCAGCGCGCGTACCTGTGCCGGGGTGGCGGCACTGAGTCCCCAGGCTCCCCCCTCGGTAATGGCGCGGCGCAGAATGGCGGGCGACATTGACGTTTTGCCATGTGCCGCCAGCATCACGCCCTGTTCACGGCAGAAATCAGCCAACTGGCGCAGGTTGTTTTCCAGCGCCGATTGCTTCATCAGCAGCAACGGTGAAAACACCTGTTCACTGCTGAGCACGGCGGTGCCAATCGGCAGCGGCGCGTCACCCGCACCGGCGACCGATTTGAATCGCGGTGCGGGTTGTTGTGCATCCAGTTTGCCATCCGCTACCAGCGGAAATTGAATCGACATAACGCCCCCGATTAATGTTCAAGTACGCGTGATAAAAACTGCTGCGTGCGCGGGTTTTGTGGATGGACGAAAATCTGCTCTGGCGATCCTTGTTCGGCAATCACGCCCTGGTCCATAAACACCACGCGGTCAGCCGTTTTGCGTGCAAAACCCATCTCGTGGGTCACCACCACCATGGTCATGCCTTCACGTGCCAGGCTACGCATCACTTCCATCACCTCGCCCACTAACTCCGGGTCGAGAGCTGACGTGGCTTCATCAAAAAACATAATTTTAGGTTCAACCGCCAGCGCACGGGCAATTGCCACGCGTTGTTGCTGTCCACCGGACAGCTGCGCTGGATAGTGATGTGCGCGCTCAGCCAGACCGACGCGCGTCAGTGCCGCCATGCCGCGTGCATTGGCTTCCGCGGCGGAGAGTTTCTGCGCTTTGATCAGCGCCAGCGTCACGTTACCCAGCGCCGTTTTATGCGGAAACAGATTGAACTGCTGGAACACCATGCCAACGTGGCCACAGATTTCCCGGCTGCGTTTGCGATCGTGCAATGGCACCTGATTGACCCAGATCTCGCCACCGTCGGCAGTTTCCAGCCCGCTCATAATGCGCAGCACGGTACTTTTCCCCGATCCTGATGCACCAATCAACACCAGCACTTCGCCGGGTGAGACATCAAGGCTGATCTCTTTCAGTACCTGGGTGGCACCAAAGGATTTAGTAATACGGCTCAGCGTAATGGCGGATTTGCTCATGATAACTGGCTCCTGGTTTGATGATGTTGAACCCAACGGGAAAGTGGAAAGCACACAACGAAGTACAGCACGGCCACCAGGCCATACACCACTACCGGCTGGCCGATGCGGTCAACAATCGCCTGACCTTGATGCATCAGTTCCGACATGCCGATCATGCTGACAATTGAGGTGTCTTTAATCAGGGAAAGGTACTGGCCTACCAGTGGTGGTAGCACGATGCCGCGTGTCTGCGGCAGGACCACGCTAAGAAAGGTCTGGCGTTTCGACAGGCCGAGGATCCATGACACTTCCCATTGTCCTTTCGGCACAGCTTCGATCCCGGCACGAAAAACTTCGGCAATATACGCGCCCTGATAAATGCTCAGGCCGAGAATTCCGGCGGCAAACAGATTAATTTCATAGCCGAAATACGCCACGCCAAAGTAAATAAACATCAGGGTGATCAGCACCGGTGTGCCACGGAACAACTCGGTATACAGCACAGCAACCTGGCGCGCGACCGGTAATCGGCTGGTTCGCAGCACGGCCGCGAGCAGACCGAGTAAGGTGCTGCCAGCAATCGCTGCCACCGACAGGAGCAGGGTGATACCCAGCCCTTTTAACAGCAGCGGTAAAGAACTGATGATCAGGTCGCTCATAGCGCGTTCTCCCGTTTCAGTGGGTTAGTCAGCCATTTTCTTGCCCACCACCAGGCGGACTTTTTTACCTGGGTCACCAGCGGCGGATGAAACATCCGTCGTCCTGCCAGATTACCGAGCCAGGAAAACAGGTTGCTGAGCAGCAAATACACCACCGTCACTACGCTGAAAGTCTGGATATAGAGCAGGGTACGGGCGTTGATCACCGTTGCTGTGCCAGTCAGTTCTGGCAGGGCAATTGCCGATAGCAACGACGTGCCGAGTAGCAACTGAATCAGGTTATTGATAATCGCTGGCCATACCGCGCGCGCGGCCTGGGGCAGCACTACGCTGAGAAACACCTGACGACGCGGAATGCCCAGAATCCACGCCGCCTCCAGCTGTCCTTTCGGCACGGACTGAATCCCGGCGCGAAAAGTCTCCGACAGATACGCACCAACGTTGATACCCAGCGCCAGCACACCGGCGGTAAAGGCGCTCATGGTGATGCCGAGAGAAGGCAGCCCGAAAAAGATAATAAAGATTTGCAGCAGGACGGGCGTATTACGGATAAATTCAACATAACAGTGACTTACCCAGCGCACCGGTGCCAGCGGAGAGGCTTTCGCCAGTGCTGCCAGCAATCCCAGTGCCACGGCCAGCGCAAAAGCCAGCAGGGTGACCTGGAGAGTCAGCCAGGCGGCGGCCAGAAAGGTTTCGCCATAATTCCACAGGGTTAACCATTGATAACTCATGGGCTTACTCCTTCTGACGGCGCAGCATGCAGCGCTGCGCCGCAGACAATCAGAATTGCGGGTTCAGCGGGTAACGCGGTTTGCTGCCAAACCATTTCTGGTACAGCGTGGCATTCTCACCGGAGGCATTGATTTCAAACAGGAATTCGTTCAGATAGTTGAGCCATACCTGATCGCCTTGTTTCACCCCAAAGGCGTTGTATTCCAGCGGCACCAGCGCTTCGTTGGTGACGGTCAGCGTCGGGTCGAGTTTGGCCTGATACGCAAGGAAGTTGTTATCCTCGATCATCGCATCCGCCTGGCCCTGTTTCACGGCGAGAATCGCTGCCTGTGAAGAGTCGTATTCCTGGATTTTCACGTCGATACCCATGCTGCGGACTTCGTCACCGTTGGTTGAACCTTTGACGGTCGCGATGGTTTTACCGGCCATGTCGTGGGCGGATTTGATGCCACTCTCTTTGCGTACCAGCATCGCTTCACTCGCTACCACATACGGGTTGGTGAACCCGATCTCTTTGGCGCGTTCCAGATTGCGGGTGAAGTTGCAGAACACCACGTCCACTTTATTGGTTTGCAGGTTGGGGATGCGGTTGGCGCTGGTGGTATTGACCATTTCCAGCTTGACGCCCATCTCTTTCGCCAGCGCTTTGGCTAAATCGACGTCATAGCCATCAGGATTGCCGTCCTTATCGTAAAAGCCGAAAGGTGCGAAGCTCAGACAGTCACCGACGCGCAGGGTGCCGCGTTGTAATACGGTTTGCAGCGCGGATTGTGGTGCCGCACCCGCCTCTTTTTTCTCCTCGGTGGGGGTACAGCCAGCCACGGCCAGCATAACCAGCGCACCTGCGACCATTCTGGCGCTCATCTTCAACGAAATTGCATTCATTTTTTATGCTCTCTTATTTAATGGAGACAACATGAAAAAACATGACTTATTAACGACACACCCTGGTGTGGGCAAAAATAAAAAATTCGGACTGTTGTTGGTGAAGTGATGTTATTTCCGATCGGTACGGAAACATTTCATATCGACTTCAACTTTGCAGTCGACAACTAAATCCTGCACGCTACAAATACGCGCGGGAGGGTTTCCGCTAAATATCTCACTGAATACTTTATTAAATGAACTGAAGTAGCGGGCGTCAGTTAATACCGCAGTGACGTGCACCACATCTTCCACCCGGTAACCGGCTTCTCGCATGATAGACAGGCAGTTTTCGAACGCCAGCCGTGTCTGTTCGATGATGCCGCCTTCCACCACCTCACCCTCGCGCATCGGTGTCTGGCCGGAGATATACAGCCAGCCATCAGCTTCTACCGCCCGTGCGAAAGGCAGTTTCTGGCCGCCGGTGCCGGTGCCACCCTCAATGCCATAACGTTTGATCGTCATGCAACTCTGCTCCTTTTTAATCAGGACAACTCTTTACTGGGTTGTCCGGTATATCAGACGTGTATCTGCAATATCGGATAGGGCAAGATTTGCACAGGATTTTTGCTTTTGCAATATGTGTGGGTGGATTTAATTTTTTGTGATGTTGTCGCGATCGCAAAATAAAAAAATGAAGCTGAAGTTTTCTTAATCGGAATGTGACCTTTATCGTGGTTTTAAAAAATACAGCAAACGGCATGCGCTAAAATGAGGCCCCAAAATAGAACAGGAAAATATAAGGACAGAAAATAAAATATTAATTAACAGGGATGGGTTAACGTCAGCGCTGGGTGTATGATGCTTTTCTTTTTGGCGCAGTTCAGCCACCGCAATATTGCCTGAGGAGAATTTGCTTATGCCGGATGAAAAGCCATCACGGGCGCGCGGCGTGGACCGGGTTATCGACATTTTTCGCCAGTTGCATATCGCCCGGCAGCCGATGGCGATGCGTGATTTGATCGATGCCACCGGCGCACCCCGTTCCAGCGTTTACGAGTTAGTCAGCCTGCTGAGTGAAGCGGGTCTGGTGGAACTGGATGCCGATGGCGCGGTTTTCTTTGGTCGGGAAATGCACTACTACGGTGCAGACTACATGGCGCATAACGATCTCATCCGCCGTGCTCATCAGTTAATGGTAGAAATCGTCGCGCGTCATGGCGAAACCGTGCAGCTCTGTATGCTTGAAGGGGATAAGTACACCGTGGTGCTGTCGGAAAGTAATGCGCATCCGTTCAAAATCACCTCGGACATCGGTGTGCGCGTGCCCATCACCTGGACAGCCACGGGACGTTTGCTGCTGAGTAACTGGTCCGATCGCGCGATTCTCGATCTGATCCCGGAAGAAGACTATCAGTTGGCGAATGGACAAATCCTCGATAAACAGGCGTTTTTGACGGACATCCACCGCGCCGGGCAGCTGGGGTATTGTCTGACAGAGGGCCTGTCGGAGAGTTTCACCTGTTGTATGGCCGCCCCGATTCGCTCGCGTAGCGGACAAGCGGTTGCGGCGATCTGCTTTATGGTGAGCCGTGATACCCCTGAGGAGCGTCGCCAGATGCTGTTGCAGGAACTGATCGTTTCCGGGCAAAGACTGTCTGATTTCACCTGAACCCCTTCGCGTTTTCTACACACTCCGACACAACTGATTGAAGTACAGTTTATTTTTTGTCTTTTAAAGTTGTGTTAAGGTTATTGATAATAATAACTATTCTTTTTATCACGGAGTTTGCGATGAAAACGCGCTTGTTACTGACTATGGGGTTACTGGTTTCAACGGCGGCTTCTGCCACCACCTATCCAGTGAGCATTACTGATATGGATGGTCATACCCAGACCATCAACAAAGAACCACAACACATTATTTTGCAGGATGGTCGTGATGTACTGACGCTGGCGTTACTGGACCGTGATGACCCATTCAAACGCGTGGTTGCCTGGAATAACCTGCCGAAAAAGCAAGACACTCAGACATGGGACATGCTGAAAGGACGCTGGCCGGAAGCGACGAAAATCGTCGATATGGGGTTCAACGATCAAGGGCAGGTCAATCTGGAAAGTGTACTGGCGCAAAAGCCAGATTTGATGATTGCGCAGCTGCGCGCCAAACCGGCGCTGAAGCAATCGGGTGTGCTGGATACGCTTAACAACCTGCATATTCCGGTGGTGTTCGTCGATTATGAACTGCACCCCGCTCAGAACACCGCGCCGTCTGTTACTCTGCTGGGTAAAGTGCTGAACCGCGAAGCGCAGGCCAAAGCCTATACTGATTTCTATCATCAGCATATGGAAAAGCTCACGCAGACGATTGATAAAATTAACAAGAAACCCACGGTATTTATCGAGCCGATTGCGGGTAACAGCGACAATTGCTGCTTTACTCACGGTCATAATGGCTGGGGTGGTCTGGTTGAAGCCGTGGGTGGCAAGAATATCGGTTCCGCGTTGCTGCCAGGCAGCTCTGGTTTTGTCGCACTGGAAAAAATTATCGCCATGAAGCCGGATGTCTACATCATGACCGGTTCAAAGCGTCCGAATACCAATGTGCTGCCGTTTGGTTACGGTGTGGATCCCAAAGATGTGGGTGTCACCTTCCAGAAACTGCTGAGCCGTACCGGTCTGTCGCAGATCGAACCGGTGAAACAGGGCCGTGTGTACGGGGTTTATCACCACTTCTATAACCATCCGTACAACATCATCGGTATGGAAATTCTGGCGAAAGATCTCTACCCACAGCAATTTAACGATCTCAATCCAGTCGCTGATTTCCATACCATTATTAAAGATTTCACTAAACTGCCGGACGATGCGATTACGCTGAGTTACCCGGAAAATAAATAACCGGCACGGATTGGTAACGGCGCGATAAATCGCGCCGTTACAGACGTGTCTCAACCCGCAAAGCGCTTAGCACCAAACACGCACACAAGGGTGGCGGACGCCACCATCAGCATGGCCCAGCTGACCGATTCGTGCAGCAGTAAGGCCGCCAGCGCAAATCCCATAAACGGTTGTATCAACTGCAATTGTCCTACCGCTGCAATGCCACCCTTTGCCAACCCGTGATACCAGAAGATAAAGCCGATCAGCATGCTGAAGACTGAGACATAGGCAAACCCCAGCCAGGCGGACGTCGCAATACTGATAAAGGTTGCCGGACGCGTAAGCACGGCGATCGGTAACATAACCGGAACGGAAAGAATCAGCGCCCAGCTGATGACCTGCCAGCCACCGAGACGCCGCGAGAGTTTTGCCCCTTCAGCATATCCCAGCCCGCATAAGATGATGGCCCCGATCATCAGGCTATCACCCGTCATCATGGAACTCGCCGTGCCGCTCAGCGCATAACCGGAGATAATGATTCCGCCTGTCAGTGAAAATAACCAGAACAGCGGGCGAGGCCGTTCACCACCGCGCAGCACCGCAAAAATTGCTGTGGACATCGGCAGCAAGCCAAGGAACACAATCGAACGCGCTGATGAAATATGCTGCACAGCCAGGCCGGTGAGCAGTGGAAAGCCCACAACGACGCCCAGTGCGGTAATCGCCAATGCTGGAATATCGCCACGGGCAGGGCATCTCTGGCGCAGCGCCAGTAATAATAAGCTCCCCAGCAGGGCGGCAATGGTGGCACGCGCGCAGGTGAGAAACAGCGGGTTAAAACCGGTGATGGCGGCACGGGTGGCGGGCAGCGAACCGGCAAAAATCATCACACCAATAAAACCACTGATCCAGCCATTTAATACAATTTTCATCATCGTCTCCTTACTGAATGTTGCGCAGTAAACCACTGACAACGACGGTCAGGCCAGATACAATCCAGTACGATTTCAAAGAACTGTACTGGTCATCAGGGCAGTACAGCAGGGGACGATATGGCAACACGCATCGAACAATTGATGGATGATATTCGTCAGCAGATCGCGTCCAGGGCGCTGACGCCGGGCAGTCGCTTGCCTTCGGTGCGTGCAAGAGCGCAGTCGGCAGGCGTGTCCGTTTCCACTGTGGTGGAGGCATATGATCGGCTGGAAGCGGAAAATATCATTGTCTCGCGTCCGGGGGCGGGCTTCTTTGTTTCCGGGCCGATTGCGCCGCTGGATCTTGCGCAGCTCGGGCCGCAGGTGGAGCGCGACATCGATCCGTTGTGGATTACCCGTCAGGCACTTGAAGCAACGTCGGACATGCTGAAACCCGGCTGTGGCTGGCTGCCACCTGACTGGCTGTACGAAGAGGGAATTCGCCGCGCGTTACGCAAAGCGGCGCGTAGCGAAAGCGCCTTGCTGGCCGATTACGCCACACCCGCAGGCAACCCGGAATTGCGACAGCTGCTGACCCGACGCCTGGCGGGCTATGGCATGTCGGTGAAGCCTGAGCAACTGTTGCTGACGGATTCCGGCACCCATGCCATCGATCTGATCTGCCGCTTTTTACTCGAACCGGGCGATAGCGTGCTGGTGGATGATCCCTGTTATTTCAACTTCCATGCGCTGCTCAGAGCGCAGCGGGTTAACGTGATTGGCGTGCCCTGGACGGCACAGGGGCCGGACCTCGATGCGTTCCAGCAGGCACTGACACTGCACGCTCCGCGTCTGTATATCACCAACTCCGGCATCCACAACCCGACCGGTGCCACGCTCTCGCCGACGAGGGCACATCGGCTACTGAAAATTGCCGAAGATTCGGATCTGGTGATTGTCGAGGACGATATTTTCGCTGATCTGGAAAGTAGCGCGGCACCGCGTCTGGCCGCGCTCGATGGCTTGTCGCGGGTCATGCTGATCGGCAGTTTCTCTAAGACGGTCTCCGCATCGGTACGTTGTGGTTTTATTGCCGCTAAACCCGCGTGGGTGGATAAACTCACCGATCTTAAAATCGCCACTGGCTTTAGTAGCGGTCAGCTGGCGGCCGATGTGCTGTTGAATATTTTGAAGGACAGCGGCTATCGACGGCATATCGAGGCAATTAAGCAGCGTCTGGCGGATAATCGGGCGGAGGTCATCTCACGGCTCGGGCAGTTGGGCATCCGACCATGGCTGGTGCCGCAAAGCGGGTTATTTCTTTGGTGTGAACTGCCGGAAGGGATGAATGCCGCGGACGTCTCGCGTGCCTGTTTGTCTCGGGGGGTGGTACTGGCCCCCGGCAACACTTTTAGCCAGTCCGGCACTTGCGATCGGTTTTTGCGCTTTAATGTGTCGCAGTCAAATGACGAACGCATTTATACCGTTCTGAAAAAAGCCATGAGTAGCGGCGCGATAAATTGCGCCGCTACTCATGGGAGCAGGAACGTTAACGGGCCTTAATACTTCCCTTCACCCCGTGCGGTTCAGAGCGCAGATACTGTGGTGGCACATGGACACTGGCGCCCAGTTCGGCTGCGGCATGCCAGGGCCAGCGTGGGTCGTAGAGGATTCCTCGTGCCAGCGCCACCAAATCGGCATCGCCTTCCTGCAACAGGTCTTCGGCCATGCGTGCTTCGGTAATCAGCCCCACCGCGATGACCGGCATGCGGGTGATTTTGCGCAGCTCACGGGCGAAGGGCACCTGATAACCGGCTGATACGGTGATTTTCTGCTGGGCAGAAAGGCCGCCGCTGGAGACATGAACATAGGCCGAGCCCAGCGCTTCGATTTTCTGACAGAACTCAGCAGACTGCGCCACATCCCAGCCGCCTTCAACCCAGTCAGTCGCGGAAATTCGCACGCCCACTGCGACATGCTCCGGCACGGCAGCGCGTACCGCTGCTAACACGTCAAGCGGGAAGCGCATACGGTTTTCCAGGCTGCCGCCATACTCATCATCACGCTGGTTGGCAAGCGGTGACAGGAACTGATGCAGCAGATAGCCATGGGCGGCATGCAGCTCGATCAATTCAAAACCAATACGCACCGCGCGTTGTGCGCTGGCAACAAAAGCGAGTTTGATGCGTTCGAGGTCTGCATGGGTCAGCGCGGTGGGTGGGCGCTCACCTTCATGCATCGGGATAGCGGAAGGCGCAACGGTCTGCCAGCCTTGCTGCTCCAGCGGAATCTGTGTGCCGCCTTGCCATGGGGCGAAGGTAGACGCTTTGCGTCCGGCATGGCCCAGCTGAATGCCAAGACGAATATCAGCATACTGGCGAATATCGTTAACCACGGTTTGCAGGGCGTGCTCCGTGGTGTCATCCCACAGGCCGAGATCCTGGGGCGAAATACGGCCTTCCGGTTCTACCGCCGTAGCTTCGATGATCAACAACCCTGCGCCGGAGAATGCCAGCTGGCCTAAATGGATACGGTGCCATGCCGTGGCGCATCCCTGTTGTGCCGAATATTGGCACATCGGGGCAATCACGATGCGGTTATCTAACTGAAGCGCACCCAGTTTGATTGGGCTAAACAATTTGCTCATGGGTTTATCCTGGTTTCATGCCAAAGGAAGACATCATGCGCTTATCAGCGTAACCGGCAACGATCAATTTGTGCGTTATAACGTTACTCAGGCTGGGCGACCAGCTCTAACCGCACCCCGGTTTCCGTCAGTTGCTCGCGTGCGGTGGCGGGAATGCCGTCATCGGTAATCACGGCATCAAACGGGTGTTCCGGTGCGCTGGGGTAGGGATGGATCACGCCAAATTTGGAGGAGTCGGTCACGGCGATGGTGTAAGTCTGTTTAGCCATTACCGCATTGATCACATCGCATCGCATCATATCCCGGCCGGTAAAACCGGTATCCGGGTGCCAGCCATCGACGCCGAGAAAGGCTTTATGGAAATTGATGTGCTGCAGGCAGAAGCGGGTCAGCGATCCCACCATTGATTCACTGCTTTTCTGGTACTGACCCCCGAGGATAATCACTTCACACTGCGAATCCCGCAGCAGTTGGGCGATGTAGTGACTCACGGTGATGATGGTCAAATCTTTGCGGCTGGCAAGGCAACGCGCCAGCAACGCATTGGTGCTGCCGCCCTCAATGAAAATGGCTTCGCCTTCATTAACCAGCGACGCAGCGTGTTCGGCAATCGCCTGTTTAATTTTATAGCGGGTACGCATGCGCGAACCGACATCATCGCTGTCGGGGGCCACGGCTGAGCCATGCACGCGGCGCAGGAAGTTTTCGCGCTCCAGTGCGTTGAGGTCCTGGCGGATGGTCACTTCGGAAACGCCGGTCAACTGCGAAAGCTCGCTCACGCTCACGCTGCCGCGCTCGTTCACCAGCTGGATGATCTGTTCGTGTCGGGTATTCATAGAGTTTTTAGGTGGCACGGTTAGGGTAAACCTCGCCAGTCTAGCAGAAAGCGGTGCGCCCGGTGGCGAACGATGGACCACCGGGCAGATTTCATCAGGCAAGCCCCAGGCTGCGTTTGCCAATGGCATTCAGATCCGCCGTGGTGAAGCGATCCTGCCACTCACGCTCATAATCTTCACGCGGGAAGTCGGGGGGAGAGATGCCGAAATCCAGCGCATTGGCGACTTTTTCCGCGTAACGCAGATTTTTGTCACATAACGGGGCAGCGGGAATATACATCACATTGCCCCAGCCCTGTTGTGATTCAACGGGGGCGACGGAATGGATCACATCGCAATGCCACCACACCGAGTCACCTGCCTGCAACGGCGGAATGGAAGATAAACCCGCGATCAGGTCCGGGTGCCATTGCTGCGAAATCGGCAGTACTTTGCCGGGTGCCACACCACAGAGTTCATCTTCCGGCACATCACTGAGCAACGGGCGCAACAGCACATACGCCATGGCTTCAGGCACCGGCACCACATGCAGCAAGCCCTGGCCCGCTTGCATATCTGAAAGCGCGGTCCAGCCCTGGAATGTGCGGAAAGCCGAACATTTAGTGGTATTGGCGACATCATATTCATCCACTTCGGTACGGTGCGCGGCATCCCAGGGGTCGTAGTCAGCAAACTGGTTATTGAAGATGTTGCGGAATACCTGCTGATAAGCGGGTAACAACCAGCGTTCCAGTGCACCGGAATCAGTATGCGCGCCCAGCCCTTTCGAGGTGGTACCCGGCAGGCGGCGACGGATACGGTCGGGATAGATAATGCTGACGTCAGGATCGAACCAGGTCACACCACCGCTATTAAATTTCCATAACCGATTCAGGAAGGACTGCGTCAGGGAAATCCCTTCGCTCTGGCGAGCTTCCATCTGCGATTTGGACCAGTAGATGGGATAAATTTCTGGTCGCGAGGCTTCCAGACTGCCGAAGAAGGTATCACCGGGACCACGATAGATGTTGTCAAAATCATTCAGTTCGAGGTACTCCAGCATCGCCTTATCCCAGGCCAGGGCTTCGTCACGGGCGAAGTTTTGCTTCACCACCACGCAGCCGCGACGCTTAATAAAGTCGATTTGCTCCTGAGAGATGTTTTTTTCCGCGATATCACGCCAGTTCACCACCGGCCAGGCTGTTCCCCGCTGTGCTTCATCTTCCTTTGCTTCGGCAATGGCCTGGGTGATTTTGGCTTTCACCTGAAGGAATAAGCCTTCAACGTCGCCAATTTGCGCTCTCAGCTGCTGTTTCATCAGCCGGATTTTTGCTTTGTGATCGTCAGGTAGGGTCACTGAGGTAAAAGAGGTGTTCATAGCAACTCCTGGTCGGTTCGGTGTGTTTCGAATGAATCTTAATTAACTTTCATTCGTAATATGAAGCGGAAATAACAAAAGCGCAACATCAAAATGTTGCGCTCGCTCACAGATACCCAGGGGAAATTTTTCAGATGGTGTAGCGGCGCGATTTATCGCGCGCCTTTAGGAACGGTGCATGTATTGCCAGAACAGGCGTGATAAATCACGCCGCTACAGAGATGTTGTTATTTCAATGGCTTAGAAAGGCCCCCACTTAATCGACACGCCGATCAACAGCATCACCACGCAGATACTGAACCACACGGCGATCAGCGGCGCGATAAAACGCAGCCATTTACCGAAAGGAATACCGGCGGTTGCCAGCACTGCCATCAGTACGCCGGAGGTGGGGCTGATGCAGTTCACAATGCCTTCACCCAGCAACACGGTTTGCACCGTGACCTGACGTGTCAGGCCCAGGTTATCGCCCAGCGGAGAAAAGATTGGGATCAGCACCGCCGATTCGCCAGAGCCGGATGAGATGCCAAAGTGAATCAACGCTGCGCTGATAAACATGCCAATTGCCGCGAGCTTTTGCGGCACCGGTGCCAGCAGGTCGGTGAGGAAGCCAACAATAGGATCGAGCACATGACCCTGTTGCAGCACCAGCGACACTGCGCCCGCCAGGCCGACAATAAAGCCACCTTTCACCAGGCCAGAACAGCCAGAAAGGAAAGTATTGGCGATATCCGTTCCGGACATGCGGCCAATCAGCCCCACCACAATGGCCAGCAGGATAAACATGGCGGACATTTCATTGGTGCCCCAGTGCAGCCGCACGGCGCCACTGATGAAAATAATCAGCGCCAGGGCGCAGATGATCAGAATCAGCTTATGGCGACCGGTGACGACAAGCGTTGCATCCTGTTCTTCAGCCTGTTGCGGGCGCAGATGACCTTCACGACGCGCTTTACGTACCGACCAGATCAGGTAAGCCATGGCGCTCAGCGCAAACAACAGAAAGGTTATGCCGCGCAGCAGCATGCCGGAAAAAATCGGCAGCTGAGCCAGATGTTGCGTCAGGCCAGTGGTGGCCGGGCCTAATACCGAGACGTTAAACCCGGCAGCACAGGAGAGGTAAACCAGCGATGCTCCAAGGATCGGCGACAGCCCCAGTGAACGCGCTACCAGCAAGCCAATCGGCACGAAGGCCACGACTGCATTGATTACCGCGCCAGTGGTGCCGAGAATGGCGAAAATCACACCAAAGATCAGGATGATACGGGTATCACTCAGGCTGGTACTGCGGGCCAGCGAGTTCAGCGCCGTTTTAATCGCCCCGGTGGATTCCACCACCGCCAGCACACCGCCGGTAAACAGAATCAAAAAGATAATCGGCGCGGCTTTGACCATGCCTTCAGCGATGGCGGTAAAAATCTCCAGCGGATAGACACCGGACTGCGGCACCGCATGCAGGCTGCCTTTCACCGCAAACTTAATCCCCTCACGGGTGACATAATCGAATGCGCCTGCCGGGATCAGCCAGGTGGCAACAGCGGCCACCACCAGCATAATAAACAGCAGCAGATAGGGACTTTGCCCTACGGGGCGGGCGACAGGTGCTACTGCTGGTTGCGCGAGATTTACCTGGCTCATACCGCATCCCCTGCTGCACGGTTGCCCAGCACCATGCCTGCCACCAGTGCGGCACGCGGGACAATATTGGCAACGATGATGTGTTCATGGCGTGCGTGAATGCCCGCGCCGGTGGCACCGAGACCATCAAGGGTGGGCAGACCCAGCGCCGCCGTGAAGTTGCCGTCGCTGCCGCCGCCGACGGATTTACCCTCAACGGCAAATCCGAGCTGTTGTGCGATCTGCTGCGCGTGTTGCAGCATCTGCTGTGATGCCGGAGTCTGGCGCATCGGCGGGCGGCCCTGTTCGCCCGTAACGGACAACACAATGCCCGGCAGCACCGGTTGCAGTTGGGTGATAGCGTCATGGATGCGCTGGGCTTCAGCTTCGCTGGTGACACGGGTATCAATGCCCAGTTCAGCATGGTCGGCTACCACATTGATCCGGCTACCGCCATTGGCGATGCCCACGTTGACCGTGGTCCCGCGTTCCGGTGCATTCAATGCATGGAGGAAGTGGATTTGATGCGCCATCTCCTGTACCGCACTGATGCCTTCTTCAGGATTGTTGCCGGCATGAGCCGCCTGGCCGGTAATCACCACGTCATAACGTCCGGTGCCTTTACGCGCAACTTTCAGGTCGTTGCTGCCTGCTACCGCGGGTTCCACCACCAGCACCTGCTGTGATCCTGCGGCGTTGCGGCCAATCCAGTCACTGGAGCTGGGGCTACCCACCTCTTCATCACTGTTGCACAGGAACACAATACGCTGGCCGCTTAACAAACCCAGCTGTTGCAGGGCGCGCACCGCCCAGATGGCCTGTACCAGGCCCGCTTTCATATCCAGCACGCCAGGGCCGTAAAGTTTGCCATCCTCTTCGCGTAAGGATAAATCGCCGTGATCCCAGACCGTGTCGAAATGACCAATCAGGGTGGTCTGCGGCCCTTCGGTTCCGAGTGAAAAACGCAGATGATTGCCATATTCCGTCTGCTGATCCACCTGCGCATCAATGCCCAGGCGCTGCTGGAAAATGTTTTGCAGCACTTCGCCACAACGGTCCACCGCAGCCTTATCTAATGACGGTGATTCCGCCTGTACCAGCCGTTTGATATCACCCAGAATGTCATCAGCATGCTGTTGTAAGTAATTTTTTATGTTGTTCATTTATCGTTTCCTGCCTGAGTCCAGACGGCAGTATGCGCAGAAAACTCTGCGTATAAAAATGAGGTGGGAATGCTAGAATTGTTGACCTGAGAGCAACAGATAGGAACAACTTATGACAATGGCCACTTATCCGGAGAAAGCGATAAGTTATTTGTATGAAGTCGGAATGCATGGCGGGATACGGCGTGCCGCCGATGCGCTGGGCATCAACCCTTCGGTCGTCAGTCGTCAGTTATCGTTGCTGGAACGTAGCCTGCAATTACCCTTGCTGGAACGGCGTGGCCGCAATGTGGTGTTAACGGAAGCCGGTAAGTTACTGGCGGATGATTACGCGCAGACCAGCCAACGGCGCAAACTACTGGAACGGCAGTTGCGCGATATGCGGCATATGCGCGGTGGATCGGTGACATTGCGAGTGGGGCAGGGCATCGTGGAAGAGGTGGTCAACAACGTATTGAAGGAGTTTTCCGAAGCCTGGCCGGGTGTGTTTGTCGATATCAGCTCGGGTGATATGCAAAGCACCGTGGATCTGATCATGCGCGGCGAAGTGGATATGGCGGTCGGTTTTGGCACTGCCGGGCCACCAGGACTGAAGTCCCACAGTTTTCGTCGTGGACCCATTTGCGCCATTGTGCGCCCGGACCATCCGATTGCCGGATATAGCAAAATCAGCATTGCTGAACTGACCCAGCACCGATTGATCACCATGAGTGAAAACTTTGGCCTGCAACGTTATCTCAGCGCCATCTTCAAAAGCGAAGGGCAGGTGCTGGCCCCTGCCTATTGTTGCAACCTGTTTTCCAGTGCGTTGTCGCTGTGTCAGGCCGGGTTGGGCATTGCGTTTATGACCGAGCAGGCCATCCCGCAAGTGTTACGCCAGCAGGAACTCAGGGCGATTCCTCTGGATCATCGTATTGCCCGCGAAAGCCAGAGCCATTTGTTGCGCAGTGCCGATCATCGCTTCACCCCGGCTGCCAGCTATCTCTGGCAGCTGCTGTGTAATTTCTTTTACGAATCAGAAGTTAAGGAATCAGCCTCGCCTGGCGAAATGCGCTGAACAGATCAAAAAACATCTGGTCAGTGGCGCAGTACTGACTGAAACCGGCACGGCGTAATTTGCTGCCGTCGCCAAACATGTCGTAATCCCAGCCAAAAACGAAATCAGCGAAACGGCCGTCGTTGAGTTGCAGGATATCCGCCTGCTGCAACGCATGCTGTTGCGCCAGCGCCTGCCAGTTATCCCGGGAGTCGCGGAACAGCTGCTGGAACGACAACGCGACCGCCGGGGCACAGTCAAGTTGAAACCAGCGGGCAATGGCTGGCCAGAGTTCACTCCAGCGCCAGAGATCGCCGTTATTAACATTAAACGCCTGGTTGTTTGCCGCCGGGGTTTCGGCCGCCCAGACGCTGGCCGAAGCCAGTAAGCGGGCATCGGTATGATCCACCATACTTTGCCAGCTCAGTTCACCCCCCGGAAACCGTAACGGCAACCCTGCTGCCTGACATAATGACGCGTAAACCGCGATGCTGAGTGCCAGATTCATCATATTACCCGGTACCGCGCTACCCACCACGCCTGGGCGCAGGGCACTCCAGTGCCAGTTTTTCCCCTGCTGGAATGCTGACAACCATGACAGCTGTGCTGCATTGAATTCCGCGCCTGGTACACCGGGATCGCTTTCACGCGCCGGGGTTTTAAAACGGCCAAGATGTGCACCATAAACCTTATAGCCCTGCATCAGGCTAACGTGTTGCAGTGGGGCATGCGCCTCAACGCCTTGTACCAGGTTGCGTAGCATCCGCACATTCGGCTCGACCATCGCTGACCAGTCCGCAGCATCGAGCCAGGCGCTATAAAAAATGTGGGTGACGTTAGTCAGCGGTGCCAGTGCCGCCGCACTCCCGGTGCTATCCAGCAGATCAACGCTGACATAGGGAATCGGTTGATTTTGCCGCGCCGGCTGACGCGTCAGTCCAGTCACCTGCCACTGCTGCTCCAGCAGGGTGTTAACCAGCTGGCTGCCGACAATCCCGCTTGCCCCCGCCACCAGGGCCACCTTGTTGTGTGATGAATGATGCATTTGACCGTCTCCGCATGAGGTTGTGGCTGCATTCTCATCTATTATTTTTTGTGTTTATATCCCATCTATTCGATAGCACTTATCATGAAATTTAATAAATGAATAACAAACTCAATGCCATCACCACCTTTATCCGCGTTGCGGAAGCCGGTTCGTTCTCGGCAGCGGCGCGGCAGGCAGGTCTTAAACAATCGGCGATAAGTCAGCAGATAGCTGCATTAGAAGCGGAACTGGGCGTGGTGTTGCTTCGACGCACCACCCGATCGATGGCGCTGACCGAGGCGGGGAAGCAATATCTGCAGCAGATATTGCCGTTAATGGAGGCCATGGATGAGATTGAAACCCAGCTGCGCCCGGCACAGCAACAGTTGCAGGGAAATCTGCACATGCAGTTGCCCAGTGGGATCGGTCAGCTTTTCCTGCCTTATTTACTCAATTTCCAGCGGGAGCATCCGGGGATCAGGCTGGATATCGCGCTCGACGATCGCTTATCGGATGTGGTCGTTGAAGGGGTTGATGTCGCGCTGCGTCTGGCGGAACAGCCGCCGACAACCATGGCAGCGCGTTCACTGGCGCGGGTAGAAACGGTACTGGTTGCGGCTCCGGCATTTATCAGGGCCACGCCGGTTAATGATGTTACGCAGCTGACGGCGTTGCCACATGTGCGTTTCCGGGGGATCGCCAGAGATGCGCCGTTAACGCTAATCGGCAGCGAGGGGATATGTTCCCTGGCGGTGAATACCGTATTCAGGGCCAACACCAGCCAGGTGCTGATGCAGGCCATAGAAGCGGGTATTGGCATCGGGGGCCTGCAACTGCCGCTCAGCGCGGCGGCATTGGATTCGGGCAGGCTGGTGCACATCTTGCCAGACTATCGCCTGCCGGATCGCTATCTGTATTCCGTTTTTCCTGATGCGAGGTTTATCCCACAGCGGGTCAGGGCGCTGGTGGAGTTCATTAACATTGCGCTGCAGACGATGCCGGGTTTTGCCAGGTAATAGCGCATCTGACGAACGGTTTTGGTGCGCTGCTAGCAATTGTGCTATCAAAAAAAAGCCCATAAGAATTCGATCTTGTATCCAAGCCCGTATCCTGACTGACTTTTCTGCTTTATCCGCATTTACCTGCGCGATCTGGCATGTGATCTGCAATGACTCCAGGTATCAATGATTAACCTGGAGAAAGCCATGTTTGATGAGTTACTGGATGGCGATGCCACCATGCTGGCGGCGCTGATTCGTAACGGTGAGGTGTCCGCGCATGAACTGACGCAAGCGGCTCTTGATCGCCTCACCCAGCGGGAACCGCAGATTCAGGCTTTTTGCACCCCGGTGCCGGAGCGGGCGCTGGCCCAGGCTAGCGCGATTGATGCCAGACGTGCGAAGGGGGAAACGCTCGGTGCGCTGGCCGGGGTGCCCCTGGCAGTGAAAGATTTGATTTGTACTGCCGGGGTAAAAACCACGTCAGGATCGGTTGCCTATGCGGATTTTATCCCGGAAGAGGATGACATCACCGTTGAACGCCTGCTGGCGGCGGATGCGGTGCTGCTGGGAAAAACCACGGCACCGGAATTTGGTTATAGCGGCGTGGGTCATAATCCGCTGTTCCCTTCACCCCGTAATCCGTGGGATCTGAGTAAAACACCGGGTGGGTCCAGCGCCGGTTCAGGTGCGGCGCTGGCAGCGCGGCTTTGTCCGATTGCACTCGGCAGTGATGGCGGGGGTTCGGTACGTATTCCAGCCGCACACTGCGGCGTCTATGGATTCAAGGCCTCAATGGGACGGGTTCCGCTTTGGCCTGGCTGTCGTGACGATCGTTACCCTGGGGTATCCAGTTGGGAGTCACTGGAACATATTGGTCCGATGACGCGTACCGTGCGGGATACGGCATTGATGATGTCGGTAATGGCGGGACCCGATATGCGCGATCGCCATTCCATCCCCTGCAATGATGTGGACTGGCTAACCGCGCCGGAAAAACCACTCAACGGCTTACGTATCGCTTTCAGTGCTGATTTTGGTTATGTGGCGGTTGATAGCGAAGTGCGCCGTATTGTCACCGCAGCGGCGCGCCGCTTTGCCCGCGAACTGGGTGCGGATCTGGAAGAGGTCAATCCCGATATCGCCGATCAGGCAGCGGCTTTCCGGGCGCTGGTCGCACTGGAGAGTGACCTGAGTGGCATGCGTGAGATGTCCGCTCAGCTGGGTGATCGTATGTCCCCCCACCTCGCAGGTATGCTGCAACAACCATGGCGTGCAGAGACATTCACCGATGCGATTGTGGCGCGGAAAAAACTCAGTAATCAGATGTGGCGCTTTATGCAGCGTTACGATCTGCTGCTGACCCCAACCCTGGCCGTGCCGCCATTCCCGCTGGGGATGCAGGGCCCGGAGGTCATTGATGGTCGTATGGTCAGTAGCGATCACTGGCTCTCCTTCTGTTTCCCCTTCAATTTTACCGGTCAGCCAGCGGCATCGGTTCCCGCCGGGTTAACCCGTAGCGGATTACCTATTGGTATGCAGATTGTCGGTCGTCACCTGGACGATGGCCTGGTGCTGGCGGCGAGCGCCGCCTTTGAGCGCATTCAACCCTGGAATCATCTCTATCCTGCTTTCACTGGAGTCGTCCATGAATCATAAATCTTCCCCTGCTCTGGAGCAGGAGTTTGAACACGAGCCTGTTCCCCTGAGTCATCGTCATTCCACCCGCTCAGTTTCTGCGGTGTGGTTTGGTTTTCCGATGATCTTAACCAATGCATTGTTTGGCGGCATCATTACCTGGCATCTCGGCTTCTGGCCTGCGCTCATCGCTATTCTGCTGGGTAATCTGGTGTTGTTTGCTTATGTCGGTGCGCTGAGCTGGTTTGCCGGGGAAACCGGTATGAACTTCGCGTTACAGGCGAAGCGGACCTTTGGCACCAAAGGCTACATTCTGGTGTCCGGTTTCCTGTCTACGGTGGTGATTGGCTGGTACGCGTTTCAGACTGGCCTGACGGGAACGGTGATCAACCAGACGTTCGGCTGGAATGCACTGGCGGTGACGGCTTTGGCGATGGTGCTCTATACCGGCGTGACCTTCCTTGGCGTCAGGGCGCTTTCGGTGCTGGGAATGATCGCTGCCCCTTTATTTGTCGTGCTTGGCCTGGTCGCGTTGTGGTTGATCGGTGAAAATCACGATTTCAGCACCATTACGCAGTGGCACGGCAGCGGCAGTGCCGCAGGCGCGATGAGCATGGGGACAGCGGTGACAATGGTGGTGGCGGGTTTTGCTGATTCCGGCACCATGACGGCTGATTTCACTCGCTGGTCTAAAAATGGACGCTCAGCGGTGATCGCAGCGTTTTCCGCGTTTCCGTTGGCTAACGTGATTTCCTATCTGTTTGGCGTGGTGATTGTTGCGGTTGGTGCTGCGGTCGATCCGGCCAGCAACGGGGGGAATTTCCTGCCGATGCTGATGGGGCACGGCGCTTTGCTGTCAACCATCGCCTTCCTGTTTGTGTTTATCAACCTGGGTTCTGTCTGCACCCATTGCCTGTACAACGGTGCGGTGGGTTTCAGTCACCTGTTCAGCAGCAAAATGCGGTTGTGGACCCTGATTCTGGGTGCCATTGGCGGCGTCCTGGCGCTGGCGGGCGTCTGGTCGTATTTCCTCGAATGGCTCAGCCTGCTCGGCATCGTGGTGCCGCCGTTTGGGGCGGTGATGATTGTTGATCTGATCTTCATGGCTAAAGTGAGTGAAAAACGCCCCACACGTCGTTTGCGTGGTAGCGCTTTTGCGGCCTGGGCGATCGGCAGTTTATGTGCGGTATTGGCGCATCTGGCATTCCCGCAGTTTGGTGAAGCGGTGATTGGCCTGGTGACAGCGGCCATCAGTTACACCCTGATCGTGAAAATGCAGGGAAAAGTGACGGTTCAGAGTATGGAGAAAGAAAATGCCTAAGTATGCGATTGATTCCACTCCCTATTCATGGCCATTCGATGGACGTTTCTCTCCTGCCGATACCGCGTTATTAATTATCGACATGCAAACCGACTTTTGCGGCAAGGGCGGTTATGTCGATAGCATGGGTTACGATATCGCTCTGACGCGTGCGCCAATTGCGCCATTACAGCGCATGCTGGCGCAGATGCGCGCACTGGGTTTTCCCATTATTCATACTCGTGAGGGACATCGTCCGGATCTCAGCGATCTGCCTGCCAATAAGCGCTGGCGTTCCAGGCGTATGCAGGCGGAGATTGGTACACTTGGCCCATGTGGCCGCATTCTGGTACGTGGTGAACCGGGCTGGGAAATTATCCCGGAATTGGCCCCTTTGGCTGGCGAGGTGATCATCGACAAACCGGGGAAAGGCTCTTTTTATGCCACTGACCTTGAGCTGATCCTGCGTAGTCGCGCGATACGGAATTTAATCATCACCGGCATTACCACCGATGTTTGTGTCCATACCACGTTGCGCGAGGCTAATGACCGTGGGTTTGAGTGTCTTGTCGTGTCGGACTGCTGTGCGGCGACTGAGTTGAAACATCACGAAGCGGCATTAAGTATGATTCATATGCAGGGGGGGATCTTTGGTGCGGTTACGACTTCAGAGCAACTACTCGCTGGATTGAATGAGGAAGAGGCAATAGTTTAAGGCCGGGATGGGGCATGTTAACGATGTCCCACCGGTTTCATCACATCGATCACGCCATATTCAAAACCGTGAACAGGAAAAAGGTGCAAAAATGCACGAAAAGAGGGCTGGAAAGCTCTGAAAGCGCGAATTCGCATTCTCAAGAACCCACACCACGAGTAAGCTTTATAAAACCTTTTCGCCGGACGGATTCGACGGCACTCTGATACGGGAGAGTAATATGGCAGTGAAAATGATTGCGGTGGATATGGATGGCACTTTTCTGGATGACAACAAGCAGTACAACAAGCAGCGTTTTCTGCGCCAGTACGCGTTGTTAAAAGAAAAAGGCATCCGCTTCGTGGTCGCCAGTGGCAATCAGTATTACCAGCTGCTGCGCTATTTTCCCGAAATCAAAAATGAAATCGCCTTTGTGGCGGAAAACGGTGCCTGGGTATCAGACAGCAACGAAGAGATTTTCTGTGGCGAACTGGCTCCCGAGGCGGTGCGTCAGGTGCTCGACATTCTGGCGAAAGAACCGGAAATCAGTACTGTGGTGTGTGGCCGTAACGGTGCCTATGTCCATACCTCAATGCCGGATGAGGTGATGGCGATGCTGGCTAACCATTATCATCGGCTGGAAAAGCGCGACAATCTCTACGACATCGATGACACCATCTTTAAATTCTCCCTCAATCTGGCACACGAAGGGGTGGAGGCATTGCTGGAACGCCTGCACTCAGAACTGAATGCGATTGAAAATATTATGCACCCGGTTTCCAGCGGTTTCGGTTTTGTTGATCTGATTATCCCCGGATGCCATAAGGCGCACGGCATCGCCTTGTTGCAGGAGAAATGGGGTATCGATGATTGTGAAGTGCTGGCGATTGGTGACAGCGCCAATGACCTCGAAATGCTGCGTCAGGCGTGTTACAGCTTCGCGATGGCGAACGCCGCCCCGCAGGTCAGTGCTGTGGCAAGCTATAAAACGGAAAGCAACAACGACGAGGGCGTGTTGAATGTGATTGCCCGCCTGCTGGCGCGTGAATTTCCGTTTGCCTGATTTCCACCTGATGGCGCGATAAATCGCGCCATTTCGGTTAACGAAAATAATCCGTCTCGCGCATATCCTGCAATAATCCCGGCCCGTTCGGCTGCCAGTTAAACGTTGTACGCGTCCATTCGCTGGAAGCCAGATTATCGATGGCGGCAAACCGTGCCATCCAGCCCAGCCAGTTTTGCGCTTCATCCATCCTCAGGCTTTTCACCGGCAGCGATAAGCCGCTGGCAATGGTTTCGGCAATCTGCCGGAAGGCAATGCCTTCCTCTTGCACCGCATGCAAAATCGTACCGGCTTCGGCCTTTTCAGCCGCCAGGCAAAACAGTTCGGCCGCATCAAAGCGATTCACCGCAGGCCAGCGGTTCTCGCCTGATTCAACATAAACCGCAGCCCCTTTTTCTTTCGCCAGGTTGATTAGAATGGGCACAAAACCGTGATCCCCTGCGCCATGCACCGTGGGGGGCAGGCGCACTAACGCCACGCGCACACCTTTATCTGCCAGCGCCAGCGCGGCGACGTTGGAGTCAGAACGGGGATGCGCGCCCGCTGCCGGTGGGTCCTGCTCAGTTGCCATACGCCCTGGTGCCACCAGCGCGGTGCCGGAGGTGACAATCAGCGGGCGATTTGAGCCTGCCAGTTCTTCTCCCATCGCCAGAATGGCGCGTTGATCGACCGCCGCAGCATGATCCATACGGCTGAAATCATGGATATAACCGGCATGGATCACGCCGTCACTCTGCTGTACTGCCGCGCGCAGGCTGGCGATATTTTCCAGGTCGCCGCGTATCACCGTCACGCCTTGTCGCTGTAGTTTCTCTGCTGATGCGTCGCTGCGCGCCAGACCCAGCACCTGATATCCACGCGCGTGGAGTTTTTTCACAATGGCTGAGCCGACAAAGCCGCTCGCCCCGGTCACAAAAATTCGCATAATCGTGCTCCTCACTGGCTGGTAACAGGCACTATGATAAAAGCCTGCGGCGCGACGAAAAGTCGTGAGCTTATACGGGTATCGGGACTAACAGGATAAAACCATGACGATGCAAGACGACAATCTGCTGGGCAATTATCTTCGTGAACGCCGCCAGCGGCTGGATGCGGCCCGGCTGGGCTACCCGATGCAGCGTCGCCGCACGCCCGGTTTACGGCGGGAAGAAGTCGCGATCCGCGCCTGCGTCAGTACCACCTGGTACACCTGGCTGGAGCAGGGCAGAGGGGGGGCGCCATCAGAAGTGGTGCTGGAGCGGCTGGCACATGCGCTGGAACTGAGTGCGGCGGAGCGTGACCATCTGTTTCTGCTGGCGCAGAACCGCCTGCCCGGTGTCACCTGGCAGGCGGGCGTCACGGTGTCACCTTCGCTGCAACGGGTGCTCGACAGTATGCCCGTGACACCGGCGCTGGTGAAAACCGCCGAGTGGCAGGTGGTGGCCTGGAACCGGGCTGCGACCAAGGTCTTTGTTGATTACGCCCAGTTGCCGCCTGCACAACGCAATATCCTGTTGATGATATTCCGCGATGAGCAGATGAAACAACGCTTACCCGAATGGGAGAGCGTTGCACGGGGGCTGGTGGCGAATTTCCGCGCTGATGTGGCGCGCACCGGTGCCAGCGTTCATGTGCGAGCGCTAGTGGAGGAGCTGTGCACCATGAGCGAAACCTTCCGCCGTTTGTGGCAATCGCAGGAAGTCAGCCAGCATGGCGAAGGTATCAAGCAGCTGTGGCTACCGGACGAAGGGGTGCTGGAACTGGAGTACAGCACCTTCGCGGTAGAGGGCAAACCTGGACTCAGCCTGGTAGTGTTTAATCCGCATCGGGAACAGGATCATGCCTGTCTGGCGCGGCTGATGGCTCGTCCATAGCGGCCTGATAATTCGTGTCCATCTCATCAAGCGCTGCCTGATTCTCCAGGCCCCATTGATACATCTGCTCAATCGGCGCGGCAAAGGTCATGCCGAGGGGCGTCAGGCGATAATCCACCTTTGGCGGGATCACTTCATAGACATGGCGGGCGATCAAACCACGCTGCTCCAGTTCTTTTAAGGTCTGAAACAGCATCTTCTTCGAAATCCCCTGCAAACTGCGCTGTAATTCGCCGGTACGGGCGCGATGTCCTGGCCAGTGATACAACGCATGCAGCACCATGCTGCTCCATTTAAGTGAAAAAAGATCCATCAGACGACGCGGCGGAGAATCCGCATAGAACATCAGTTTGCCATCAACCCAGGCAGGCATAGTCAGTTTCTCGCTTTCTGGTCACCAAATGGTGACTACTATCAATATTGAACCATCTTCACTATAGTCTGCCGCCTTCACTCAGCCATTGCCAGTAAGCTTTCGGAGGCGCAATGAAAATCAACGCGTTAGTCGCACCCCATGCCACACAACCTTTGTCATCCGGCCAGATCGCGCTGCGTAGCGTGCAGCCACGGGATGTCCAAATCGAGATTCTGTACTGCGGCGTGTGCCACTCAGATCTGCATATGGCCCGTAACGAATGGGGCGTCAGTCACTATCCACTGGTGCCAGGGCATGAGATTGTCGGCCGCGTGATGGCAACCGGTGCCGATGTCACCCGCTTTAAAGTGGGCGATGTCGTCGGTGTAGGCGTGATGGTGGACTCCTGCCGCGAGTGCCATTTTTGCCAGCAGCAGGAAGAACAATATTGCGAAGCCGGCTTTACCGCGACTTATAACGGCATCGATAAATATACTGGCGACCGCACCTGGGGCGGTTATGCGCAGCATATGGTGGTCGATCAGCATTTTGTGGTGGCAGTGCCGCCGCAGCTGTCGCTGGCGGGGGTTGCTCCGCTGTTATGTGCAGGTGTGACGGTCTGGTCGCCGCTGCGTCATTTCAACGTCAAAGCGGGAGACCGCGTCGGTGTGGTCGGTTTGGGTGGCTTAGGCCATATGGCAGTGAAACTGGCGACGGCCCTGGGGGCGGAAGTGACACTGTTCACCACGTCGCCGGAGAAAGGTGCTGATGCACGCCGCTTAGGGGCGAAGCAGGTGGTGGTATCGCGTGATGCGGCGCAGATGGCGGCCTGCCAGACCTCGCTGGATATGATTGTTGATTGTGTGGCCGCCCCGCACGACCTCGATCCTTATCTCTCCACGCTGAAAACCAATGGCAAATTGGTGCTGGTGGGCATTCCCGATCAGCCGCACCCGTCACCCAATGTGACGCCGATGGTGTTCCGTCGCCTGAGTATCAGCGGCTCGTCGATTGGCAGCATCAAAGAAACCCAGGAGATGCTGGATTTCTGCGGTGAGCACAACATCACGGCGGATATCGAACTGATTGCTGGTGAACAGATTGAAGCGGCGTTTACACGTATGTTGCAGGGTGACGTGAAGTATCGCTTCGTCATTGATATGCAGGCAACACGCTGGTAATACGGCAAAATCCCTGCCGCCAGGGCAGGGATTTCAGGCTGAAATCGCCAAACAAAGCGGGGGATTAGTCCAGATCCCGCCCGTTGCTGGCGATGACTTTTTTATACCACCAGAACGATTTCTTGCGCGTGCGATTCAGGGTGCCTTGCCCATGGTCATCGCGGTCAACATAGACAAAGCCATAGCGTTTACTCATTTCACCCGTCGAGGCGGCCACCAGGTCAATGCATCCCCAGGTGGTATAACCGATGACCGGGATACCATCATCAATCGCCTGCGCCATGGCATAAATATGTTCTTTGAGATAGCTGATACGGTAATCATCATTGATTACGCCGTCAGCGGTTAACTCATCACGCGCGCCCAACCCGTTTTCCACCAGAAACAGGGGCTTCTGGTAGCGGTCGTACATCGTATTCATGGTGATTCGCAGCCCAAGTGGGTCGATACCCCATCCCCAGTCGCTGCGTTTAATGTGCGGATTGGTCAGCGATTTCACCACGTTTGCCGCACTGCTGTTTTGTTCATTCATCTCCGCTGAGGCACAGCGCGAAGCGTAGTAACTGAAGGAAACAAAATCCACGGTGTTTTTCAGGATCTCGCTATCGCCTTCCTCCATCTCGATCTTCACACCTTTCTCGCGGAACACCCGTGCGGAATAGGAGGGGTAGGCACCACGCGCCTGAACATCGATAAAGAACAGGTTTTCACGATCTTTTTCCAGCGCCGCCCAGACATCTTCCGGCTTGCTCGACCACGGATAGAAATTGCCACCCGCCAGCATGCAACCGACCTGGTTTTGCGGGTTGACCTCATGGGCAATGCGCGTCACCAGGGCACTGGCGACCAGTTCATGGTGTGCCGCCTGGTATTTAACCTGCTCGGGGTTTTCCCCGCTTTCAAACACCAGCCCGGCACCGGAAAAGGGGCTGTGCAGCAGGATATTGATCTCATTAAATGTCAGCCAGTACTTCACCAGGCCATCAAAGGCTTCAAAGCAGGTGCGTGCGTACCGGGCAAAGAACTCAATCATTTTACGATTGCGCCATGAGCCGTACTCGGTTACCAGATGCATCGGGACATCAAAATGGCACAGGGTGACCAGCGGTTCGATACCGTGTTTTTTACATTCGCTGAAAACATCACGGTAAAAGGCGATGCCTTCAGGATTGGGCTGCAATTCATCGCCATTCGGATAGAGGCGGCTCCAGGCGATAGAAGTACGAAACACGGTAAAACCCATCTCGGCCATCAGCGCGATATCTTCTTTGTAGCGGTGATAGAAATCGATGGCATTGTGGCTGGGATAATATTCGTCATCACGTAAGGTAAAACGCTTTTCAAGGCCCAGTTTCACCGGCATACGGTGCTGACCATGTGGGATCATATCAACAGTGGTTAATCCCTTACCGCCTTCCAGGTAGCCCCCTTCAGACTGATTGGCGGCCAACGCGCCGCCCCATAAAAATCCTGCTGGAAATGTCAGTTCAGACATGAATAGCCTCAATTAATTGGCGTTTATGGGTTTTACGATTTCAGGTGCCGTTGCCGGGGTTGCAGCGGCGGTTTTTTCCACCGGAATGTCTTCAAAGCCCAGCATCAGGGTCAAAATAAACGATAGCACCACTGATAGCACCATCACGGCACCGACCCAGACAATGCTCATTGGATTATTGGGATCAAAAAACTGCACGCTGGTGAACAAGCCGGGGGAAGCCATGGAATGGCTGGCAAGGCCACCAATCCCGGCCACCGCCCCGCAGATAAAACCACTGATCAGGCTGGCGATCAGCGGACGTTTGAGGCGTACCGCCACACCATATAGGGCCGGTTCAGAGATACCGGCGACAATCGCTGACGCGGCGGCGGCCAGTGCCGTCTGGCGCAGTTCCGGGTTTTTGGTTTTGAAGGCGACTGCCAGTGAGGAGCCACCGAGGGAAAGGTTGGCTCCAATTTCCGAAGGCATCACCATCCCCTCTTTACCGGTTTCGGCGATGGTCTGGATGATGGTCGGGGTAAATACCCGGTGCATGCCCGTCATCACCAGCAGCGGCCACAGCGCACCCATAATGGCCACCGACAGCCAGCCGAGATAACCGTGGATGGTATAAACCAGCGCGGAGATGCCACTGCCGATCCAGATACCCAGCGGGCCAATCAGCACAATGGCGATCGGTGCAGCAATCAACACAATCAGCATCGGTTTAAGGAAATTTTTCGTCACCGCCGGGGTGATATGATCGACGATGCGTTCGATATGCGACAGGATCCACGTCATCACCAGCGCCGGAATAACGGTGTAGGTGTATTTGACGGCAGTCACCGGAATATAGGCAAATTCAACGTGTTGCCCCTGTGCCGCTTTGGCCATCAGGTCAATAAAATTGGGATGGATCAGCACCCCGGCGATGGCAATCGCCAGCGACATATTGGTTTTGAACTTCAGCGCGGCTGAGGCGGCCACCATCACCGGCAGGAAGAAGAACGCGCCATCGCCAATTACGTTGAGAATCACTAACGTTGATGACCCTTCGGTAAACACACCGAACATATTCAGGACCATGGCGAGCAGCTTCACCATCGATCCGCCAATGATGGCAGGAATCAGGGGTGACATGGTGCCCACCAGCGCGTCAAGGATGCCTGCGCCGATACTTTTCAGCGTAATTTTTCGTTTCACCGATGTCGCGGCGGTGGTTGTTCCTGGCGTACCGAGCTTTAACACTTCCTGATATGCCAGACCGACGTTATTGCCGATGATCACCTGGCATTGCGCATCGTTATGCACCACCCCCATCACGCCGGGGATGGCCTTCAATACCGGGTTGTTGATTTGATTACCGTCTTTGACCACAAAGCGCAGACGGGTCATGCAATGCGTCACGGCTTCGATATTTTCCAGCCCACCTAACGCCTGGACTATGGAGCGGGAGACTTCGGCATAATTCTTCGACATGGATTTTTCGTCTCTTATCAAAAGGTCACTTGCTGGCCGGTCGCACATCCGTTGTAGGGACAGAGGCGGAACGATTGCTCAGTTTCTCGCCATGAGAAACCGGTTTCACAAAATAATGAAATTGTATTTTTAACCTGGCAAGATATTTAAAATTTGATTTATGACATTGTGAACTGAATCACTTAATGGCGGTTGCGTGTCAAAGCCGGACATGCGAAAAATTTCCCAATCAATGAGCATGTTAGGTAGACTGCGAAACGTCTTGAATAAGATGAGAAAACCATGACAACCATTCTTGAAGTGGCTGAAAAAGCCGGTGTGTCGAAGGCCACGGTGTCGCGCGTGTTGTCGGGAAATGGCTATGTCAGCCAGGAAAAACGTGAACGGGTGCTGCGGGCGATTGCTGAGACTGACTTTCGACCCAACCTGCTGGCGCGCAATCTGGCGGTTAAATCGACCCAGACCATCGGCCTGGTGATCACCAATACCTTGTATAGCGGCAGCTACTTTAGCGAGCTGATGTCCCATTCTGCACGCCTGCTGGAACAGCAGGGGCGTCAGTTAATTCTCGCCGACGGTAAACACAGCGCGGCGGAGGAGCGGGCGGCGATTCAGTTTCTGCTGGATTTGCGTTGTGATGGCATCATCATTTACCCGCGTTTTCTCTCCATCGATGAGATGGATGAGATCATTTCTCAGCATAAACAACCGATTCTGGTGATCAATCGTCGCCTGCGGCAGCACCATAGTTTCTGTATTTATTCCGATCAGAAAGCCAACTGTATGCAGGCGGTAAACCAGCTGGTGGTGCTCGGGCATCGTGATATCGCCTTTATCACAGGATCACTCGATTCTCCCACCGGGCTGGAGCGCCTGTCAGGTTATAAAGCGGCGCTGGCTGAACATCAGATTCCGGTGCAGGACGCGCTGATTATCCCCGGTAAGTGGAATGCGCACAGCGGGATGGCAGCGGTGGAAGCCTTGCTGGCGGGCGGTTGCCGCTTCACGGCGATTATCGCCAGCAACGATGAAATGGCCGTGGGGGCCATGAAACAACTTGCTGCGGCCCGCATCGCTATTCCTGAACAGGTTTCCGTGGTGGGTTTTGATGATATCCCCCTGGCGCCTTATACCATCCCGTCCTTATCCAGCATGAAAATCCCGGTGACGGAGATGGTGCAGCAAACCATTGCACAGCTGGTTTCGATGCTGGACGGTGGCGAGATCGGCCAGCGCAAAAATTTCAATGCCAGCCTGATCATGCGCGAATCAGTCGGACCCGCTCCGAAACCTTAATTTCCGCTTCAATCCCGTAGCGGCGCAATTTATTGCGCGTCTTTTGACCTGGAAAACGCTGAACACGGCGCAATAAATTGCGCCGCTGCGTTTTGTGCCGTCGTTATCCACTTTGAGCTGTCGATACTGTAGTGACTTGCATTTTGAAAGTCACTATGGAAATCTGTGCGCATTAAGACCTTATCTGAGTCAGCACCATGAAAAACGAACCGCTTTGCCAGACCCCATGTCCGATTGCGCGCAGCCTCGGGAGGATTGGTGACAGCTGGAGCATGATCATCCTGCGCGATGCCCTGGCTGGATTTACCCGTTTTGATGAGTTCCAGAAAAGCGCTGACATTGCGCCCAACATCCTTTCCCGTCGCCTGAAAGAGCTGGTGGATGATGGTCTGCTGGAAAAGGTGTGCTACAGCAGCACGCCGCCGCGCTACGAATACCATCTCACCGAGCGGGGACGGGATTTCCGGCCGGTGATGCTGGCGCTGGCCGAATGGGGTAGCCGCCATTTTTCACCGGAAGGGCGTCAGATGCAGCTGGTGGAAACCGCCACCCAACGCCCGGTGCAGGCGATCATGGTGGATAGTGCAACCGGCCAGCCAGTCACGTCAGATAAATACAGCATGATCCCCGCCCCCGCAGCGGCACCCATCCTCCACTATCGCTACGAGTATTTGCAGAAAAAACGCGCGGGTGAGGCTGCGCTGAAGTTTATGCCGCAGACGCAAAAAGGCGTACAGCCATGAACAGACGCGTGGTGATCCCGGTGGTGGCCGTGGCAGCGGTGGTGCTGGCATCCGGTTACGGACTGTGGTGGTGGCAATCAGGTCGCTTTATCGAGTCAACCGATGATGCCTATGTTGGCGGCGATATTAGCGCCATCTCCGCCAAAGTGGCAGGCTACGTGCAGGATATTGCGGTACAGGACAATATGCGGGTGAAAAAAGGCGAGCTGCTGGTGCGGCTTGACGCTCGTGATTATCAGGCTGCGCTGATGCAGGCCAGCGGTGAGGTGGATGCGCAACAGGCCGCACTGGCCGATATCGCCGCCACACGTGAATTGCAGCTGGCGACCATTGTCGGGTCGTCTGCGGCGGTGAATGCCGCTCAGGCGGTGACGGAGAAAACCGCCGGGGACAGCCGACGTTATGGTGCGCTGGCGCTGAATTCTATCGTTTCGGCACAGACCCGCGAATATGCGCAGGCTGATTATCACCAGGCGGTGGCCCAGGAAGGGAAGGCGCGTGCCGACAAAAATGTGGCAGAACGTCAGTTGATGGTGCTGGATGCGCGTGAAAAGCAGACTCAGGCGGCGCTGGTCCAGGCGCAGGCGGGGCTGGAGATGGCAAAACTCAACCTGAGCTACACCGAGATACGAGCGCCTTTTGACGGCGTGATCGGCAACCGGCGCGCCTGGTCGGGAGCTTATGTCACCAGCGGTACGCAATTGTTGTCGCTGGTACCCGCGCAGGGATTATGGGTTGATGCCAATTTTAAAGAAAATCAGCTGGCACATTTACAGGCGGGGCAAAAGGCGCAGATCGTTGCCGATGTATTACCGGGGCGCACTTTTACCGGCCATGTTGTCAGCCTGTCTCCGGCTACCGGTTCACGTTTCAGTATCCTGCCAGCGGAAAATGCCACCGGCAATTTCACCAAAATTGTTCAGCGCGTACCGGTGCGTATCGCGCTGGAGGGCGATGCAGCGAATCTCGGTCTGCTGCGCCCTGGGCTGTCAGTCACGGTAACGGTTGATGAGAAGCCAAAGCCATGAGCAACCAGACTGCTCTGCCTGCCATTCCGACATTACAGATGCCGGTCAGCCAGAAGGTGATTGCCTTTGCCACCATGTGTCTGGGGATGTTTATCGCCTTGCTGGATATTCAGATCGTCTCCGCTTCGTTACGGGATATCGGCGGGGGGTTGTCGGCAGGAGATGACGAAACCGTCTGGGTGCAGACCAGCTACCTGATTGCAGAGATCATCATCATCCCGCTTTCCGGCTGGCTGGCACGGGTGATGTCTACGCGCTGGCTATTCGCCGCCTCAGCAGCAGGTTTTACCCTGATGAGCGTGTTATGCGGCTGGGCGTGGAATATTCAAAGCATGATTGCCTTCCGCGCGTTGCAGGGGCTGGCAGGTGGTTCGATGATTCCGCTGGTGTTCACCACGGCGTTTGCGTTCTTTCAGGGAAAACAGCGGGTGATCGCCGCCGCCACCATCGGCGGTCTGGCATCGCTGGCACCAACCCTTGGCCCTACCGTCGGCGGCTGGATCACCGAGAATTTTAACTGGCACTGGCTGTTCTTCATTAACATCCTGCCAGGCATCTACATCACGTTCGCCGTACCCTTGCTGGTGAACATTGACTCACCGGATACCTCGCTGTTGCGCGGTGCCGACTATCTCAGCATTGTTCTGCTGGCGGTGTCGCTGGGATGCCTGGAATATACGCTGGAAGAAGGCCCGCGCTGGGGCTGGTTTGACGACAGTACCCTGACCATCACCGGCTGGCTGGCGCTGATTTGCGGGGTGCTGTTTATTGTGCGCACGCTGCGTCATAAGCAACCGGTGATGGATTTATACGCGTTAAAAGACCGCACCTTTACCCTCGGCTGTTATTTTTCCTTTATGGCCGGGGTCGGCATTTTTGCCACCATCTATCTGACGCCACTGTTTCTCGGCTCGGTGCGCGGCTATAGCGCATTGGAAATTGGGCTGGCTATCTTCTCTACCGGCCTGTTTCAGGTGCTTTCTATCCCGCTTTATTCCTGGTTAGCCAACCGGGTTGATTTGCGCTGGCTGCTGGCAGCGGGGCTGATTGCTTTTGGTGTGTCGATGTACAGTTTTGTGCCCATCACCCACGACTGGGGCGCGCAACAACTGTTGTTGCCGCAGGCCTTTCGCGGCATGGCCCAGCAGTTCGCGGTGGCACCGACGGTGACGCTCACCCTCGGCAGCCTGCCGCCGCCACGTCTCAAACTGGCATCCGGGTTGTTCAATCTGATGCGTAACCTGGGCGGCGCCATCGGCATCGCGCTGTGCGGCACTATACTTAATGATCGAACAAACCTGCATTACAGTCGCCTCGCGGACCATCTCAATAGCGCCAGCCTGTCGTTGGGCGAATTTATGCAATCTTCCACCGCAGCACTGATAAAACAGGGCTTCAGCCCCGATGCTGCACAGACCGCCGCGCTGAAAAATCTTGCGGCACTTACGCTCCGCGAAGCCAAAACCCAGGCTTTCGCGGATGCTTTCTGGCTGATCATGATCGGGTTTTTTATCGCCGCCTTGCTGGTGCCGTTTATGAAAGTGCCAAAAACTTAAGTCTCACTATCCGGAGATCATATGGATATCTCATTAAAGCGCATCGTCGTGACTGGCATGGGTATTGTCAGCCCGCTGGGATGTGGTGTGGAACATGTCTGGCGTAACCTGGTGAAAGGGCAGTCCGGCATCAGCCCGCTACCTGAAGCTATTGCGCAGGATATTCCCTGCAAAGTGGCGGGCCAGGTGCCTTCGGTTGAACAGGATCCGCAACATGGTTTCGACCCACTGGCGGTTATCCCGGCCAAAGAGCGCAAAAAAATGGATCGCTTTATCGAGTTCGCGCTGGTTGCGGCTCAGGAAGCTCTGACGCAGGCCAACTGGTTCCCGCAGCTGGAGGCGCTGCGTGAGCGTACCGCGACCATCATTGCAACCGGTATCGGCGGCTTTAACGAAATCGCGGCGGCAGTAGAAACCACCAACAATCGCGGCCCACGCCGTTTATCACCGTTTACCGTGCCATCATTCCTTGCCAATCTGGCGGCCGGTCATGTTTCGATTGCGCATGGCTTTCGCGGTCCGATTGGCGCGCCCGTCACCGCCTGTGCTGCCGGTGCGCAGGCGATTGGTGATGCCGCGCGGATGATTCGCAGTGGCGAGGCGGATATTGCCTTGTGTGGTGGAAGCGAGGCGGCAATCCATCGCGTCAGCCTTGGCGGTTTTGCGGCGGCGAAAGCGCTCTCCAGTGGCTTTAACGATCAACCCACCAGCGCCTCACGTCCTTTTGATCAGCAACGCGACGGTTTTGTGATGGGTGAAGGGGCGGGCTTGCTGGTGATTGAATCGCTCGATCATGCGCTGGAGCGTGGTGCTACACCGCTGGCGGAGGTGGTGGGTTATGGCACCAGTGCTGATGCCTATCATCTGACGGCCGGACCGGAAGATGGCAGTGGTGCTCGCCGGGCGATGGAGACGGCGATCCGTCAGGCAGGGATCCCCCCTGACGCTATCCAGCATATCAACGCCCACGCCACTTCAACGCAGGTGGGTGATAAAGGCGAACTGGCCGCCATTCGTTCCGTTTTTGCCGACAATCCAGTGGCGATCACTTCAACCAAATCCGCGACCGGGCATCTGCTGGGTGCGGCAGGTGGCGTTGAAGCGATTTTCAGCATCCTGGCGCTGCGCGACCAGCTGGCACCGCCAACGCTGAATCTGCATCAGCCCGACGAGGCGGCTACCGGCCTCGATTTAGTGGCGTTGACGGCTCGCCCGATGCCAATGGAGTACGTACTCTCCAATGGATTTGGCTTTGGCGGGGTTAACGCCAGCCTGATTTTCCGCCGCTGGCACGGGTGACGGAAAACATTGCACGATAAATCGTGTCGCTACGGTTTGATGCGATCGGTAGCGGCGCGATTTATCGCGCTTTTTTATGCCGCAGACAATAAACAATTCCGCAATTCCTCCGATAACTCCAGCAGCTAACTTAACAAAAACGAAAAACGCAGGAGTGGGAAACATGGGATTGGTATCGCGATTGCGGAACGTGCGCATCACCAGAAAATTGTCGGCGGGATTCGGCATCGTGCTGTTGCTGGTGGCGCTTGCCTCCGGGCTGAGTGTGCAGCGCTTTAATGAAATCCATAATATCTATCAGAAAACCAACCTGATTTATGACATCAACATTGAGGTCTTCCAGGCGAAAATTAACCGCCTTAAATATCTCTATGGCGATGATGCGTCAGGCGCGGTAATGGCGAAGTATGTGACTCACGCGCAGCAACTCACCGATGAAGCCAAAAAACTTAACTGGTCAGATGGTGGCACGGAAATCATCAGCAATATCAGTACCTGGCTGGCCGATTTTCAGCAGCGTATTGGGGCGATGACCCAGGCGACACAGCAGCTCAATAGCCTGCGTGCGCAGCTTGATAGCATCAGCCAGCAGGATACCACCTCACGCTACACGCAACTGATCCGTACCCCGGTTGCCACCCCGGAACTCACTAACCAAATCTATGACCAGTTGTTCGCCATCAGCAACGTGCGCGAAGAAGCGCTGGCGCTGCGGTTTAACGTCAGCGAACCGTTGCGCAAAACGCTGGAAACCCATTTCAGCCAGGCGGAACAAGGGATGAAAGCGCTGCTGGCGCAATTACCGCCGGAACAGCAGGGTGGATTTAACGCGCTGTGGCAGGACACCGAGCGTTTTAAAGATCTCAGCCTGCAGTCAGCACAGGCCTATACGCAACTGCGTAGCGCGGAAGATGGCGTGAAAGTCGCGGGTGATAAAAGCAGTGCGGCGATCAAACAAATCATCACCATCGTGAAAGCACGCAATGATGAACTGGCTAACGGCTCCTCTGCGTTGTTATTGCTGATTGGCGGGCTGGCGATTCTGTTTGGTGTGCTGGTGGCCTGGTACATTATCCGCCAGATTACTCAGCCGGTCTTTCATAACCTTGAACTGGCGGAGCGCATTGCCAGTGGCGATCTCAGCTCGCAGTTTGCCACCGATCGGCATGATGAACTCGGCAAGCTGACGTCGGCGATGGGGAGAATGAACGAACGGTTGCGCAGCATGATTGGCGATGTATTAAGCAGCGTTAACAGCGTGTCGCACGCGGCCAGCGCCATCAATCAGGGCAACCTTGATCTGTCTTCGCGTACTGAACAGCAGGCGGCAGCGGTGGTCGAAACGGCCGCCAGCATGGAGCAGCTCACCGCGACGGTGAAAAACAATGCTGAAAACGCCCGTCAGGCCAGCCAGATTGCCGCAGAGGCCACCCGCAATGCCAATCAGGGCGGCGTCGCGGTGCGGGATGTGGTGAGTACCATGGGCGAGATTTCGGAAAGTTCGAAGAAAATCGCCGATATTACCGCCGTCATCAACAGCATCGCTTTCCAGACCAATATTCTGGCACTGAACGCGGCGGTTGAAGCGGCGCGCGCCGGTGAACAGGGTCGTGGCTTTGCGGTGGTAGCAAGTGAGGTGCGTAACTTATCGCAGCGTAGCTCGCAGGCCGCAAAAGACATCGAACAGTTGATCAGTGAATCGGTCAGCCGCATCAGCAATGGTCATCAGCAGGTGGCACGCGCCGGTGAAACCATGGATCACATTCTCAGCAGCATTGCGCGCGTCAATGAAATCATGGAAGAGATTTCGGCAGCCTCGGATGAGCAGAGTCGCGGTATTGAACAGATTGCCCGCGCGGTGGGTGAACTGGATACCACCACCCAGCAAAACGCTTCTCTGGTGAGCGCGTCCTCGGTTTCAGCTAACTCGCTGGAAGAACAGGCGGTTATGCTGGAACGTCTGGTGGCACAGTTCCGTTTACAGGGAACTGCCCGCTAAATAAAAAAGGCATCGCAGGCCGTCTGTATGGCCTGCGATGCTGGTTTTACTCGCAGATCGTCAGAAATTTATTCTGTTACTTATGAGCAAGGGAAAAAATCTGAAAAAGTCCGCTCGGATTCGCGCTTTTCCGATAAACTGGATTTCTTGACGATCTGATATTTCCCGTGAATGAATTACTACTCACCTGATGATAACCACCTGAAGCGACGATCTGTTCGCTTCGTCCGTCGCATGTTCCTGATGCGCCAGCTTGGCACGATCCTGTGTTTCTTCCCGATCCTCTCTGTTCTGATGGAAATGAATCGCGGCCTGGCATTCTGTGGTTTGCTGTTTACCAACGCGTTCATCTGGCCCTGGATAGCTTATCGCCTCGCGTTACGGGCAGAAGATTCTACCGCGACAGAGAGACGAAATCTGACTTTGGATGCTGCGTTCGGTGGCATCTGGGTGGCGCTGATGGGGATGAGCCCGATGCCGTCGTTTGTCATCATGGCGGTGCTGGCATCGGACCGCTATGCCGCAGGCGGAGGTGCACAACTGCTGGCGGCCCTTCAGGCATTCTTTTGCACCTTTATGGTGGTGTGGCTGTTCGATGGCACGGGTTTCCATTGGGCGTTCAGTACCCAGACAGTCTGGCTGACGCTGCCTCTGGCAACGGTGTATATGCTGGCGCTGAGCGTAGCTTCCTACAATCTGACCTGGCAATTGCGTAAACGTAACCGCGAACTGGAGCGCATCGCGCTGATGGATCCGGGTCTGGAAATCCCCAATCGGCGCTTGTTCGAACGGCGACTGGAGAGTGAATTCCTCAGCACGCGTCGGGGTGACAGTTCCGCCTATCTGCTGCTGATCGATGTCGATAATTTTAAGGCGGTCAACGATACCTGGGGCCATGAAGCAGGTGACTTTTTGCTGGCGGAAATCTCGGCGTTGTTACGCAATTATGTTGGGATACAGGATATTCCGGCCCGTTTTGGCGGCGATGAGTTAGGGGTGATTGTGCACCATGCCTGCGACGAATCGGTGGTGGCACTGGCGGAGCGTTTGAAAGAAAAAATAGCGCAGCTGCGGTTGCCAGCATCAGCCGATTTCAGTTGCTCGGTGAGCATTGGCATTGCGGGTGCCGCCAGCGCGGAATCGCTCGGCTACTGGTTGCGTCACGCCGATGAAGCGTTATATCAGGTGAAACGCGCCGGACGGAACGGGGTACGCTTGTGGCAACCCGCGCTGGCCGGCGCGGCCTGAAACTTAATCGAAGCGGGGTTCGCAGTTCACTGGAAAGTTAAAGGAGTTGGCAACATAACAGGCCTCATGAGCCTGATGATGCAGCTCCCGCGCGCGGTCAGCATCTGCCGGATTGCGCAAGGTGATGCGCGGTTTTAAGGTGATTTGCGTAAACCGACCGCGCGTACCTTCCACCATTGTCCCTTCCGCTGCATCCTCATAACCCTCAACGATGATCCCTGCGTCCGCACACAGATGCAGATACCACAATTTATGGCAGGCTGAGGCTGCCGCCAGCAGCAATTCTTCCGGGTTCCAGCGTGTGGCATCACCACGAAAGGCGGGGTCGGCACTCAGCGGCATGGTGGGCTTGCCGTTTGCCAGCAGCTCGCCATTGCGGTCATAAGCGGTGTAACTGGCGGTGCCGTCACCGCGATTGCCGGTCCAGCGAACCGTCACCTGATAATGATGTTCCCGTACTGCCATCGTTGTCGCTCCTTTTTGCTGTTTAAGCCTGATAAATCGTGCCGCTACGACTCTATGCAGAGTTTTACCGATTGTGCGGGAGGTTTTCGGCGGTGACAATCCTTAGTTCTACGCTGCCATCCTGATATAAATCAGGCTGGTAGCCTTGCTCCAGATGACGCAGCAGCAGCTGTGTGGCCAGTTCCGCATGCTGGCGTGCGTTCTGGTCGAGGGTATAGGCCAGCACGTCTTCCTGTAATAAACGGTGCGTCACATCATACAGCTCATGGGTGATATAGCAGCAGTGACCAGCCAGACCATGCAGGCGCAGCAGTTCGCTGATATCGCTATTGCTGTCGCCGGAATTATATAAGCCGACCACCTTGTTTGATTGCTGTAATGTCTGGTGTAACAGGGCGCGTATTTTATGGCGTTCATCTTCACCGGCCAGCACTTCACGCAGCCGCAGCCACGGGGCGCGTTGACTGATGGCATCACGGAAACCGGAAATACGTTGAATATGGGCGCGAAAATCAAAACGGCCACTGACCATAATGACGTCGCCTTCCGTCGGCATACTGCGGCTCATTAATAAACCGGCAGTGCGCCCGGCCTGATATTGATTTATTCCTACATGACATAAACGATGAGATTCGGGTAAGTCACTGGCCAGTGAAATCACCGGAACCGATTTTTGCTGGCACTCTGACAATGCCTGGTGAATAATCGAATAATCGTGACCAAAGACGATAATACCGTCGCGCAACTCACTACTTTTATTTATCTTTTCTGCCAGTTTTTCCGGTTGTGATTCCGCCACCAGCGTACGGAATAATTTTATTTTTCGATAGCCAAGCCGATCGGCGATATGGGCGAATTCTTCCGCCAGCTGACGGAAAAACCAGGTGTTGTTGCTGCTTAAAAAGACCTCAATTTGCCAGGGTTGCTGTGATTCCTCCGGCAGCAAACGCTGCAAACCCGCCTGACGCGCGGCACGCAACACTTTGCGAGCTGTCTCTGGCCGGACGCCGCCACGTTCATTTAACACCCTGTCGACGGTCGCAATCCCAACCCCGGCCAGTTCGGCCACTTTAATCAGGGTGAGTTTTTTCATTTTTTCCTCAGCGCACCAGTATAAAAATTGTGCTGCATCATCCGGCAGCAAAGTTTGCGTTTTACATCACAGCAGGGCTTATTTTTGCGCCGTATTATGCTCAGGCGATCATCGCTTGCAAGCGACTAAATGTTGCGAAACAAAAACGCACTGTACAACTTATCGTTGCCGCAATTAAAAAAATCAATGATGGGAAACCATCAAGAAAACCCTTTCAAAATGCAGGGTGAGAAACTAACCTTTGCAACGTTGTTAAATTTTATTTAATTCCTTGATTTGAATGTAAAGGTTATTACCTCGTTGTTATTCTGATTATTAAACGCCCAATGGGCACGTCTGTATTTAATTCATACAGCTTTTCTTTATGGCAAGTTTATCGCCAGGCTAAAACACGTCTGTTATTTAGCCCGGTTAGCAATGTGACAAATTCATTGGCAGGGAAAATATGAAACGCAGAGAATTTCTCACCTCCATCACCGCATTGGGAGTGGTGTCCTCGATGCCCACGCTGGCACAGGCCGATGTTGTTAATGGCGGGCAGCCGTGGGAACCGGGAAAAGTGCAAACGCCATCAGCACCCCCGAAAAAAGGGGGGCTGCAATACCTCACGCAACACGAATTCGACACCGTAGGTGCTATCGCCGAACGTTTTATTCCGGCTGATGATATGAGCATCAGCGGCAAAGACGCGGGCTGCGCCATTTTTATCGATCGTCAGCTGGCCGGTGATTACGGCAACGGTGTGGCGGTTTATCGTCTTGGCCGCTTTGTTAAAGGCACTCCGGAACAAGGCCCACAGTCACCGCTGACTCCCGCACAACGTTATCGTCTGGGCCTTACGGCGCTCGATAACGCGACGCAAAAACAGTACGGCAAAACCTTTGTGGCGCTAACAGGTGAGCAGCAGGATGTGGTTTTACAGGCCATGGAGAACAACAAGCTGGATCTCGGCCAGCAAGTGGAGACGAAGGTGTTCTTCGAACTGCTGCTGCAAAACGTCCGCGAAGGCTTCCTTTCTGATCCGATCTACGGTGGCAATAAAGAGATGACCAGCTGGAAGATGATTGGCTTTCCTGGCGCACGCTACGACTTCCGTGACCTGCTGGCGAAGAAAGGGCAGAAGCTCAACATCATTCCCACCAGCCTGATCGATAACACCCTTTAATTTTTTGCCTGCTGCGCAATAACGAGTTCTGAACATGAATAATGTCCGTCCAAAAGCTGATGTCGTCATCGTCGGTCTGGGTTGGTGTGGTTCTTTGATCGCCGAAGAATTGACCCGTGCTGGTTTGAATGTCGTTGCCATTGAACGTGGTCCGTGGTTTGAAACCGCGACTGACTTCCCCCCTTCGATTGATACCGATGAACTGCGCTGGGATACCCGTCGCAGTATGCTGCTGCCGCCCGCAGTGGAAACCACCACGTTCCGTAACAACCGCAGCCAGACCGCGCTGCCGTCGCGGGAGTGGAACCTGAACGAACTGGGTTACAACGTCGGTGGTTCCGGTACGCACTGGGCCGGGATGGCCTGGCGTTTTACCCCGTTCGATTTTGAACCTTACACGCAAACTGTTACCCGCTATGGCAAAAAACAGATCGCCGAAGGGCTGATTTTGCAGGACTGGGGCGTGACTTATGACGAACTGGAACCTTTCTATGACCGTTTCGAGAAGATTGCCGGGGTGTCGGGCAAAGCAGGCAAGCTGAATGGCGAAATCATCCCCGATGGCAACCCGTTCGAAGGCAATCGCAGCAGCGAATATCCGTTACCCGCACTGGAAAGTATGCGTCTGACCGATCTGTTCCGGGATGGTGCGAAGAAGCTGGGTCTTAATCCATTTATGGTACCTGCCGGGCAGGCCTCGCGCGCCTATGTCAATCCGCTGGGCGTGCGTATGGGGCCCTGCACCTATTGTGGCTACTGCCTGTACTACGGCTGCGGCAACTTCTCCAAATCCAGCCCCAACGCCTGTGTGATTCCGGCGCTGATGCAGCGTGAAAACTTCACCGTGCTGACGGATTCTGCCGTCGTACGCGTCAATAAAGCCGCCGACGGTAAAACGGCCACCGGCGTGACCTATATCGACAAGAACAAGAAAGAGTGGGAACAACCAGCGGATATCGTGATTTTATCCGCGTTCCAGATGCAAAACGTGCGCCTGCTGCTGCTGTCGCAAATTGGTAAGCCTTACGATCCGGTGAGCAAAACCGGCGTAGTGGGCCGTGCCTACAGCTTCCAGACCGTGTCAGGTGCCAATTTGTTTTTTGCGGATGAGAACCTCAATCAGTACATCGGTGCCGGTGCGTTATCGCAGCAGGTTGATGACTATAACGGTGATAACTTCGACCATACTGGCCTCGGTTTTATCGGTGGTGCAGGCATTCTGGTGGTCGCGCGTGGTGCGCGGCCGATTGGTAATGCCGATGTGCTGCCACCGGGTACGCCGCGCTGGGGTAAAGAGTGGAAGCAGGCGTATACCCACGCGTTCCAGAACGCCACCTTTATATTCGGTCAGGGCACCAGTTACTCGCACGAAGATTACTACCTCGATCTCGACCCGGAATACAAAGACGACAACGGCAATCCACTGCTGCGCGTCACCTATGACTACAACGAGAACGACCGTCGCTCAGCGAAGTTCATCGAAGAAAAAAGCGTAGAAATTGGTAAAGCAATGGGCGCACAACAGGTGATTGGCACCAACTCGGCATCGGGTAACTATTCCCCTTATAACTTCGCCAGCGATCACACTATTGGGGGGGCGGTGATGGGCACCGACCCGAAAACCAGCGTTTTGAACCGTTATCAGCAGAGCTGGGATGTACATAACCTGTTTGTTCTCGGGGCATCGTCCTTTCCGAACAATGCGGGCTACAACCCCACCGGCACCATTGGTGCACTCAGTCTGTGGACGGCGAAAGCCATTATCGAGCAGTACCGGAAAAACCCTGGCCCGCTGGTGAAGGTGTGACATGAAAAAAACAACGATTGCAGGTGGCGTGGTCATTGTGGCCGCCACCGTGGCTGCGGCATTGCTGTGGCAAAACGGGAACACATCGGCGGATGATGTCGCAAGTCAGGATGTGCTGACCAGCCAGCCGCCAGGTGCTGATGATGTTGCGGCGGTCGCTCGTGGTCGCTATGTCGCGATTGCCAGTGACTGCACGGCGTGCCACACCATGCCGGAGAGCAAATTGCATCTGGCCGGAGGTTATGCGATCAGCACGCCATTTGGTGGCATCTACGCCAGCAACATCACGCCTGATGCGGAAACCGGTATTGGCAGCTGGACCGAGCGGGATTTTTTCCGCGCGGTACGGCATGGCAAAGGCAAACAGGGTGAGAACCTTTATCCGGCGATGCCTTATAACGCTTACGTTAAGCTGACCGATCAGGATATGCACGATTTGTGGATGTATATGCGTTCCGTGCAGCCGGTGCACTACAAGGTGCCGGAAACACACCTCGGCTTCCCGTATAACATCCGTCTGGCGATGATGGGCTGGAATCTTTTGTTCTTCAAAAATGCCGGTTTCCAGCCGGATCCGAATCATTCCGCTGAGTGGAATCGCGGGGCGTATCTGGTGGAAGGACCGGAACACTGCGCCGCATGCCATACCGCGAAAAACCTGATTGGCGGTGACACCAGCGATTATTTGCAGGGCAGCAACCTTGCTGAGTGGCACGCACCGGATATCACGCCGAATGATTACACCGGCATCGGTGGCTGGAGCAATGAGCAAATCGTGCAGTACTTGAAGCTGGGCAGCAACCATGTGGCGGTGGCATCGGGTCCGATGGCTGAGGCGGTGACCAACTCGACTCAGCATCTGACCGATCAGGATTTGCAGGCGATTGCGGTGTATCTGAAATCGGTGCCGGCTTCAGCAACGCAACGTCCGCAGCCCCTGCCTGCGGATACGATACAAATGAAGATGGGTGAAAATGTCTATTCGGCCAACTGCAGCGCCTGCCATAACAGTGATGGTAAAGGCATACCCAACCTGGCGGCCAGCCTGGCAGGGAATTCGGGACTGATGGCGGAGGACACGTCATCTGTCATCACCACCGTGTTGCAGGGTGGGCGCGGGGCTGTCACCACCGGCAATCCTACCAGCGGTGCGATGCCATCCTTTGCCTGGAAACTCTCGGATGCCCAGGTGGCGGCGGTAGCGACTTACCTGCGTAACAGCTGGGGCAATGCTGCGCCCGCAGTGACCACTGACGACGTGGCGAAACAGCGCACATCACTGCGGCTGCCTGCGCAAATGGCAGAACATTAATCGTTAAACCTGTGCGAAAACGCGCTGCGGCATTGTAGCGGCGCGATTTCTCGCGCTTTATGTTGTGATTCTGTACAAATCATCAAAGTATCACTTTGCATAATTCGCCATACCGAAACACATATGCTTCAGGAAAGTAGCATCAGAAATGCAAGAAATCACGACTTTTTATAAGGTTAGTGAGTGTCAGATCCATTTATTAATTGAGATATATTCAGTTCTGGATTTGTTTTAATTTGTACAAGGAAGGTATCCTTGTACAAATTAAATGGGCTTCTTGTATAAGATGGTGGGGAATATCCTGGTGTTTGTGGGAAAATAACTCTCCGATAGCACTTAACATGTTCGTCAGGAAAGAATTTCCCACAAAAGGAAGAAATGAATATGGAATGTTTGGATATTTTCGTTACTTGCGGCGGCTGATTTTTCCACCTTTTCGGCCTGCTTCGATGGCGCGTTCCGGGTCATTGCGGAAGTTCCCGCCACTCATCTGACCACCTTTGCGGCCCGCTTCAGCCGCGCGCTGCTTATCTTCTGCAAAGTTACCTGAACCACCACGACGTTGTGTCATTGTTTATTCCTCATCGATATATTTGGCGATTAACGGTACATGCTTCTTTTACCTCATGAAGCAAGAGTAACTGTAGCGGTGATTTTAATTATCGTAGTCTAGGAATAATCCTAAGTTTGCGATTTTGTCGGCTTTAAATTCTGTTGATGAAATTATTTTCTCTGATTTCGATAGCCATAAAATAATTTCCAGCCTTATGTTCTAATCGCCGATGTTTAACCGTTGTGCTGCCTCCGGCAGTTCGTGAGGGACATGTTCTTTCAGCCAGCAACGCAACGCTTCCGTCTGAGAGGTTTTCGCGCAGGCGCGGGGCCAGACAAAGTAATATCCGTCACCGGTTGCCACCGCCTGTGTAAAAGGCAGCGTCAGCAACCCATCGCGCACTGCAGTGAGACTCAACATCAGGTCACCCACCGAAATACCGTGGCCGCTAATTGCCGCCATATTGCCTTGTTCCAGCGTGTCGAACACCTTGCCCTGCCAGATATTGGGGGCGGGGGTGTGCCCGGTGCCGTGCAACCAGCGTCGCCAGTCGCGCCGATCGGCTGTGGGATGGATTAATTCACAGTTGGCAAGATCCTGCTGCGCCTGGTGTTTAAGGGCCGGGGCACACAGCGGAATCAGCCACTCTTTAAATAACAACCTACTTTCGCTATCAGGGCCAAAATCACCGTTGCCGAGCAGGATGGCGCAATCATAAGGTTCGCTGCTGAAATCGACACTGTCAGTTTCCATCCAGACGCTGGTGATTGCCACGGGTTGTGTTGAGTTTTGCTCACGATAGGCCTGCAATACATCGAGCAACCAGCGCATGGTCAGCGTTGACGGCGCTTTCAGACGCAATGCTTTACCCTGCTGGCTGAAGGCGGCACAGGCACGTTCAAGGTTGTCGAATCCCTCCTGCAATTGCAGCGCCAGTATTTTTCCCGCCGGGCTGACTTCCACCTTTGGCCCACGCCTGATGAAGAGTTCACAGCCAAACACGGTTTCCAGCGTACGGATATGACGGCTGATGGCTCCGGGGGTGACATGCAACACAGCAGCAGCCTGGCTGAAGGACCCAAGCCGGGCCGCACAGGCGAAAGCGCGCAGAGCATAGAGAGGTGGAAGCGACATCATCGTCTTCTATTGTGAGTAAAACTCATATTCAACGTCAGTTTTATCCGTTTTTCAACCGGATCAGCGCGGGGGATACTGGCGCTTCCTTTTTCTCCGCAGATGTCGCTTATGAACCTGGTGTTGCTCAGTACCTATATGTTGACCGTTCTCACCCTATTAGCGACGCCAGGCCCGGTGGTGGCGCTGGTAACCGGCACCGCTGCACGCCACGGTACACGGCGGGCCTTTGCTACGGTGATGGGCACACACGGTGCGTCGCTGGTGCTGATTGCGCTGGCAACTCTGATGCTGATTGGATTGGTTTCGATCAATACAATCAGTTTGCGCATCGCGGCGCTGGTGGGGTGCGGTTATATCGGTTTTGGCGCATGGCGGGGATTAACCGCGCCCGCATCACCCGCGGGACAGCAACATGTTATGCCGGGCGGGGTGTGTCAGGGTTTTTGGGTCGGGGTGGCGAATCCGAAAGATATTCTGTTTTTCGCCGCGCTGTTTCCTCAATTCATCAGCGTCACGCCTCACGTCAGCACCAGCCTGATGCTGCTGACAGTGGTGTGGATGGTGTTCGATTTCAGCGTGATGACGTGCTACATCCTGGTGGTACGTCACTGGGTGACGGGCAAACAACAACGGCGGCTGGAGGTGTTATCCCAATGCTTTCTGCTGCTGATTGCCCTTGCTGGCGTGGGCTACAACCTGTGGGAAATGTTCTAAAGATCAATCACCAGGTTGCGCGACAAACTGCGCGAACAGCACAGGGCGATATATTGCTCAGCCGCGCTTTTCTCGGTGTCTGATTGTACCGTATCGCGATGATCGGCTTCCCCTGCGGTCACGCGCGTCAGACAGGCACCACACATGCCCATCTCGCAGGAGAGCGGAACATCGACGCCGTTTTCCAGTAACACCATGGCGATGGTTTTTTCTGGCGGCACCGGCCATTGCTGACCACTGGAGGCGAGGGTGACGGTAAAACTCTCTTCGTTGCCACTCGTCAGGGCAGTCGTCAAGGGCTTAAAGGCCTCAATATGGATATTCTCCTCTTGCCAGCCGTGCTGCGTTGCCGTGGTACGCATATGGGCCATAAACCCTTCCGGGCCACACAAATAAAGATGGGTATCGTCTGCCGGTTCCAGCAACTCTGCCGGGGCATGATTACGCGGACTGCGTCCTTCGCTGCTGTGCCAGATTTCGCAGAACCCGTGTTGAAAGGGTTGGGATAATTCCGGCAAAAAAGCTTCGTCACCCCGTTCCCTGACATAGTAATGGAGCACAAAGGGGACACCGGCGGTTTCCAGCGCCTGTGCCATGGCGTACAGCGGCGTAATACCGATACCCGCCGCCATCAGAATTACTTTTCCTGCGGTGGTGAGCGGGAAAAGGTTACGTGGAGGAGAAATGTCGATCACCTGGCCGGGGCGGAGTACCTCGTGCACGTAGCGCGATCCGCCACGCGATTGTTTATCACGTGCAATACAAATCTGGTAATGGCCGGTATTTTCGCTCTGCCCGGTCAGCGAATATTGCCGTACCAGCCCCTCACGGAGATAGACATCGATATGCGCCCCTGGTTGCCAGCACGGCAAAGGCTGACCATTTTCGGACACCAGATTAATCCCCAGATTGTGACGACCCTGGCGATAAATCCCATCAACTACGACCCGTAACATGTTGCTCATCATCGCCTCCATTACACCAGGAAAAACTCACCAAAGCCCATACGTTTCAGGCCGCGACGATAGGCGATCGAGCTGCGATCTGCCGGGATATGTGCCTCCAGCGTCAGGTCAAGCGGCAGACGTTCGGGCATTTGGGTTTCCACCATCAGCCGGTCCTCCTCGAACACACGCTGGTTAAAGGCGTGGACATCTTCCACCGGAATGTGCAAATCAAAATTGCGGGCAATCGGGGCGAACATACGGGTTTTACGTGCTGAAACCGGTGACGCCGCATTCATGATCACCAGTCGCGCCTCGCCGGGAAAATGGATTGTCAGTGTGGCGGTGAACGGCAGGTGCATCTCAAAATGACGTAGCCACTCAAAGCCTTCCGGTGCCTGCTGGCCGCTGTCGGCGGCGTAGTTACTGACGGAACTCCAGTAATCCACCGCGAAACCATAGGCGGTTTCGATGGGGTTATAAGGCGGTACGGTCTGGTTCCCCGGATCGGCAAAGGTTTCGGTGTGCACCCAGGCGAAATGCGCCACGTCGAGAAAGCCTTCCACCTGACGACCGGCAAAGCCGTTAACATCAAAACCCGGGCAGTTAATCTGCTGGAATCCGGCATCGTCCCAGTGCGGCATCAGCGGCAGCGGAGCGGGGTTGTCAGCGTCCGGGGCCATGCACACCCAGATCAGTCCATAGCGTTCTTCCACCTGATAATTGATCAGGTTGAGTTTGGCGGGGATCGGTTGTCCAGGGCTGGAAGGGATACGGTTACAACGCCCGCCTTCACCGAAGCGCAGGCCATGATAAGGGCACACCACCCCTTCTTCATCATGAAAACCGAGCGTCAGTGGCACACCGCGGTGCGGACACACATCGCGTGCCACCACCACCTGACCTTTGATGCGATACACCACCAGCTGCTCATCCAGCAGCACCGCTTTGGTGGGGGCACCGGCGATGTCACAGGAACGTGCCACCGGATGCCATTGGCTTGCCAGACGCAACCAGTCATCAGGTTCAAAAGTGCAGTGGGCGGGTGGAGTGATGGTGTTCATAGCGATGTCCTGTCGGTTGCTCACATTAAAAGACTTCATTTTTGTCTGGTCATTGTTGATAATTATCCCTGTACAAATCCATCAGCATTAATTCAATTATGTGTTGCAAAAATTAGTACAGGTGAAGCATGAGTCCATTTTCCCGATTCGCGGTTTATTTTGCCGAGGTGGCGCGTAGCGGCAGTCTGCGCAAAGCGGCGGAGAAGTTGCATGTATCGGCGTCTGCCATCAACCGGCAGATTTTGCAGGCAGAGGAAGGTTTCGGTACGCCGCTGTTTGAGCGTCTGCCTGATGGCCTGCGTATGACGACCGCCGGTGAATTGTTGTATGACGATGTGATGCGCTGGCAGCGCGAGTTCCGTGTCACCCGCCAGCGTTTTGATGATATTCAGGGGCTGAAACGCGGCAATGTCAGTGCCGGACTGGTGCAGGCGTTGACCAGAGGCAGGGTGGCCGATGCGCTGGCGGAAATTGCCCGGCAACATCAGTGGCTGCGGCTGGAGCTGACGGTAGACAACAGCCATGCCATCAGCCAGTTAATCCGCCAGGCGGAAATTGATTTTGGCCTGATTCTCGATCCCGCCGGACAAAGCGGGCTGGAAGTGCTGGCGTTTGCCGAACTGGATATGGGGGTGGTACTGCCACCAGAACATGCGCTGAGTGGCCGGGCATCGTTATCGCTCAGTGAGCTGAGTGGTGAACGCCATATCATTCCCGGTGAGTCGCTGGTGGTGCATGAACGCGTCGCTGCGTTGTATCGCAAGCAGGGGCTGGAACCGGATAATATCATCGCCTGCAACGATATTCGGCTGATCCGCAGCCTGATTGCCCAGGGCACCGGTATCTGCGTGTTAAGCCGGCTGGATGTGATGAGTGAAGTGGAAGAAAAACAGTTGAACTTTGTGCCGCTGAAAAACAGCGTATTGCGCCCCCTGACGCTGGCACTGTGTACGGCACCTTCCCGTCAGCTGTCGCGTGCCGCACAACGGGTGATTCAGCGCATTACCGAAGTGATTGATGAGATGACGCCACCCGGAGGCTGAGCGTCTCACCTTCGCTGATACTTTTATCCGACAGCACTGCCGCCATCTGCACCGGCGAGAGGGCGATTCTTATTCCATTGTCAATAATCACACGGAGCCGGAAAACCCCGCGTGATAAATCACGCCGCTACAACCCGGTGCGATAAGTCAGATCGGGTTTTCTTTTGCCTGTTTCGGGAACTTATTGCGCAGTTTTTGCAATTTGGCGGGGATATTCATCATGCAGAAGGCATTTTCCTGGCCCTCTTTTTCCCAGAAGTTCTGATGGTAATCTTCGGCTGGATACCATTCGTTCAGGGGTTCGAGGGTGATCACCAAAGGTTTACCGATTTCAGCCGCATGGCGCGCGATACCCTGTTCGGCAGCGATGTGTTGTGCTTCTGAAGTAGGGAAAAGCGCTGAACGGTAGCGGGAACGTTCAACGCCCTCTTTGATATTCGGCTGGCTCGCATCATGGGTAGCAAAGTGGATATCCAGCAGATCGTCGTAGCTGACGATGTCAGCATCAAACACGATTCTGACCGCTTCAGCATGGCCGGTGGTATCGCTATACACCTGGTCATAAGTTGGAGAGACCACATGGCCGCCGATATAACCACTTTCTACTGAGATAACACCATCGATGGACTGAAAAATCGCTTCGGTGCACCAGAAGCAGCCACCGGCAAAAATCGCGCTTTCACTTTTCACGCTAATATCCTGACCCTGAAATAAATGATGGCGCTACCCTACATCACTGGCAGGGAAAGCGCCATCGTCAGACATGTCAGATGGCCGGGTATTCACCGGTGCCGTCTGGCCACGGCGTCAGCAGGTCAAATCCGCTTTCCGTCACCGCCACGGTATGCTCCCATTGGGCTGACAACGAACGATCTTTTGTCACCACCGTCCAGCCATCGGACAATACGCTGGTGCCCGCCTTACCGGCGTTGATCATCGGTTCGATAGTGAAAATCATGCCGGCTTCCAGCGGCATCCCCGTTCCCGCTGTACCGTAATGCAGAATTTGTGGGTCACCATGATAAATTTCGCCGACGCCATGACCGCAATACTCACGCACTACAGAGAAACCGGCTTTCTCCGCGACCTGCTGAATGGCTGCGCCAATATCACCCAGCGTTGCACCGGGTTTCACTACGCGGATGCCAGCCACCATCGATTCATAGGTGATCTCCACCAGACGTTTGGCGCGCACTGACGGCGTGCCAACAAAATACATCCGGCTGGTGTCGCCGTACCAGCCATCTTTGATGATCGCCACGTCGATATTAACGATATCGCCGTCTTTCAGCTTCTTCTCCCCCGGAATACCGTGGCACACCACATGATTGACGGAAGTGCAGGTGGTACGGGTATAACCGTGGTAGCCGATATTGGCCGGAATCACCTTCAGCTCGTTAACGATAAAATCATGACAGATGCGGTCCAGTTCGTCGGTCGTGACGCCGGGTTTGACATAAGGGGTGATCATTGCCAGCACTTTGGCGGCATCATGACCGGCAGCGCGTGCCAGTTCAATTTCCTGGAGTGAATGCAATTTGATGTCGTTCATTGCGCGGTTCCCTGCGGTGTCAGTAAAGAGGTGTTAAGCAGCTTAGCCAGATCGGAGCCGCCATCGATTTCTACCCGCATCAGCAGACGTGTCAGTTCCTGATGGCTTAATTGCGGATAGAGTTCGGCCAGCATGCCGATTTTCATCCAATGCTCCGCCTGAGCGTTGATCGAGCGGCTTAACGCCGTGCTCGCTACGCGCAGATTCTCGTGCATCAGATCGGAGATTTTTACGATACCCATCACATGGCCTATATGAAACGTATATGGTTTATATATAGGTTACGCCGGGCGCACTGATTTTGAAAGATAAAGTTTTCGCTGGCACGAAAATGAATCTGTGAACTTCAGGTTACGTCTTTGTCGGTAAACGTGCAGCGATAGCGCAATAAACGTCAGCTAAACTGAGTGAATCGTAGCCAATGGCGGCTACCCGAAATCACTAAGGAGTGCCCATGTCTTATTTCCAAGGTAAGTCTGTGCTGGTGCTCGGCGGCAGCCGGGGAATTGGTGCGGCGATTGTCCGGCGTTTTTGTGCTGAAGGCGCTAACGTCATCTTCACCTATGCCGGATCGCCCGACGCCGCCAGACAACTTGCTGAATCAACGGGTAGCCAGCCTTTCCAGACAGATAGCGCCGACCGCGATGCCGTGATAGCCCGTGTAAGGGACAGTGGCCCGCTGGATGTGCTGGTGGTCAATGCGGGCGTCATTGCCTTCGGCGATGCGTTAGAACAGGATCCTGACGAGGTTGAACGGCTGTTTCGAATCAATATCAATGCACCTTATTTTGCCTCTGTCGAAGCAGCCCGTCAGATGCCAGAAGGTGGACGCATTATCATCATGGGTTCCGTAAATGGCGATCGCATGCCGATACCCGGCATGGCGTCTTACGCCCTGAGTAAGTCTGCCTTGCAGGGCATGGCGCGAGGACTGGCGCGTGATTTCGGCCCGCGGGGTATCACGATCAATGTGGTGCAGCCTGGCCCCGTCGATACGGATGCAAACCCGGCGGAAGGGCCATTAAAAGATCTGATGCACGGGTTTATGGCGATTAGGCGTCATGGGCGGCCTGAAGAAGTGGCAGGGATGGTCGCATGGCTGGCTGGCCCGGAAGCGGGTTTTGTCACCGGGGCGATGCATACCATTGATGGCGCATTTGGTGCCTGAGTTAACCCTCGCTTCTTACCATCTCAAGAAATGCTTGCAGGGCCGGGGAAGTATTGGATTTGAGAAACGCCAAGCTAACACCGATTGAAAGCGTGCTGGGTTCAGGTCTCAGTTCCCGAAACACCACGCCCTGCCGTTTAATATTCTTCAATGAAGAGGGGATCAGCGCGAACCCTTTTCCCTCGGCAATCAATCCCAGCAGGATGTGATGATCCTGGGGTTCGGGCAGCATCGCTGGCCGGAAAGCGATTTTATCGAAGAATGCCTGACAATAATCATAAAAGCCGGGATTCAACGGGCGCTCAAACCAAAACATGACCTCATTGCTGAGATCGCTGAAGCTAACTTTGCGCTTTCGTGCGAGGCGGTGATCGGCGGGCAGGGCCACCACCATTGATTCGGTGTGGACGACTTCTGAAGCCAGATCCGCAACATCGGTGTGCAAACCAATGAATGCAACATCCATCATACCGTTCCTGATATCACGCACCAGGTTGATGGAGTGATTGCTTTTGGTGATGAGCTGCCATTGGGGAAAGCGTTGCTGAAAGCGGGAAAACACATCGGGAAATACGCTTCTGTCAAAAACCGTGGTGTAGCCAATCACGATTTTTCCCTGAGTCGCGTCTTGTGCTGCTCTGGCCGCTGCAATCGCTTTTTCTGCCTGCGCCAGCGTGCGTTTCACCTCCGGGAGAAATTTTTCTCCGGCGGCTGTCAGGACGACACCACTCCCTGTGCGTACAAATAATTCAACGCCCAGCTGCTCTTCTAACTGCCGGATTTGTCGGCTGAGTGGGGGCTGAGAAATGTGTAAACGCCGGGCTGCCCGTCCGAAGTTGCGTTCCTCACTGACGGCAAGGAAGTAACGAAACTGGCGAAGATCGATAGAAGTATTCATACCGAAAAGGTATCACAAAAAGGGTATTCGCCACATCCTTTCGCGGGTTGTAGAGTTCGTCAACTCAATCATTTCAGGAGAAAACGATGTCAACATCAACGCGCTATGATTCAGGTCTGGCAACGCTAAAGCAGGTTGGCGGAGCCGACTATGATGGCCCACTGAATCAATTAAAAGATGTCGCACCGGATCTGGCCCGTTTTACGGTTGAATTCTGCTATGGCGACATCATGTCACGCAGTGAGCTTGACTTGCAGACCCGCCAGTTGAGTACCGTCGCGGCTCTTGCGGCAATGGGGAATGCGCAGCCACAGCTCAGGTATCATATTGCTGGAGCGCTTAATGCAGGCTGTAAGCCTGATGCAGTTATTGAAGTGATCATGCTCTGTGCGGTCTTTGCGGGTTTTCCTGCCGCAGGGAACGCCATGCTGGTGGCTAAAGACGTTTTAGCCGATCGTGGCTGCTCTTTTCAGCCAGTCATGCAAGCGGCCTCTGACAACCGCTACGCAACTGGCATGGTGGCACTGGAAGCGATCAGTGCCGGAGCGGGTAAAAACGTTACGCAAAGCCTGATGGGGATAGCGCCTGACCTGGCCCGATTTGTGGTTGAGTTTTCATACGGGGATATCTTGTCCCGGAAGGTGATCAATCATCGCACTAAAGAACTGGCTATTGTTGCCATGCTGACTGCGCTTGGCACGGCTCAGCCGCAGTTAAAAGTGCATATCAATGCAGCGCTTAATGTTGGGGTAACCCAGGTTGAAATTACTGAAGTCATACAACAGATGGCTATTTATGCCGGATTCCCGGCGGCGCTTAACGGTATCTTTGCAGCGAAGGAAATCTTTAACAACAGGAATGCCGCTCGCTGACTTTTCAGTGTAGCAACTGAAAGTTCAATGTTTTTCAAGACCAGCATTCACCTTAACGGAAAGAAAAAACCCGCGAATCGCGGGTTAAAATGCATCAGATTCGAAACCAGGAAAACTCTCGTTCGCAGCACGTTGCTGTGTGTGCTTTGCGTCGCTATATTAGCAACGACCAGAAAGATGTAAAGATAATGTTAAATGAAGAAAATCGACCGTGATGATTAGTTTTTTAATCAGAGGGTATGACGATAGCTGCAAGGTGACTTCAGGTTTAAGCCGCAATTCTCACCGGCTTGCCGACCAGTCACCAGTGATGAGCGGGTTCTCATGCTCTTTCATATCCAGAGTGAATAATCTTAATGGAAATTTGAAGTGATGTTTTAAAATGTGGTTTATGACTTTGTTAATACAAGCAGCAAAGGGAAGTTTGTTTTGTTCATGGAATTAACTGAAGGAATAAATCTCCCTTTTTTGTGAATATTTAGACATTTTAAAAGCCAGTAGAGAATGTAAAATTCCAACGGAGCATCCCTGCTCCAGCGCCTGTCATCCCTGAATCAGTTAGCGCAGATCAGGAGCCGCGATTGTTATGCTGGCCGCCTTTCTTACCTGCGTCTGACGCTTTGTCACGGTCATTTTTAAAGCTGCCGCCGCTGTTCTGGCCGCCTTTCTTTCCTGTTTCGGATGCTTTGTGTTTGTCTTCATCGAAATTTCCTGAACCGCCTCTATGTTCAGCCATAATATTTCCTCTTCATGAGTAAAAAATAACATGACGGTCAACTCACATCACATATGTGTTACGCAATTAATCCTAATGCAATATTCCTTTAGTGCAAGCGGTGGAAAAAATGAAATGGCTTTTTTTACGGATTTAGCTGAAGGGATTGGCATAATGTTCTGTGCTGTAAGGGATTATTTTTTTTGTAAAATATATCCGTTTCGTTAATGTGATGGCGCTATTGTTGTTAATTGATATTGTAAAATAAGATAGGCTTCTGTTGTTTGCCATTTTAAATTTCTGACCTGCTTCTGAGAATTGTCTTAATAAAAGGGGCCAGAAACGGTGGCCTATTTTCGCTGCTGGCACATGAACCCGAATGTATCAGTGCTGGCGTTTCATCTTAAATAATCATGCAGTTAAGAGGAAGAAAGAAGAGGGCAATGATGTGTCCCTCGCTGTGCTGCGCCAGATTCGGCACAGCACAGCCCAACGTTACACCAAAGGCAAAATGTTGGCGGAGTAATTTACCGGATTGCCATTATCATCGATCACGTCATATTTAACTTTCTCCCCTGGTTTGAACACCTCGCTGAGTGGCACGACTAACTGGGATTGGGGCTCAATAAGGAGATTTTTCAAATTATCGTGACTGCCAATGGTGGCATTGATACTCATGTACCAGGGAGTCGGATTCTTTACAATCAACTGCCTGTCTTTTGCCATAAACTGGATTTTTGCCGGGTCGGTAATCTGCGGTGCATTAAGACCTGCAGGTCGTACAAACACCTTAAGCCGAATCCGTAAGGGCAACACCACCTTCTTCTCAACGTTACTCATATCGCTTTTCAACGAGGGTATCTGATAGATATTCAGCCAATAGAGGCTTTCTCTGTCAGCAGGAATAGACCCCCTTGATGTTAACATCAGACGCAGTGAACGGAGTTCACCAGGAAACATCTTCATAACAGGCGGTAACGCAATCACTGGTGTTCTGCTTTGATCTGGCGAGGCATTAATGTCGCCATCATCCGTCCAAACCTGAACAATGGTTGGGCTTTCACTGCTGTTAACTAAATTAATCGACTGCATATTCGCCGTGGCGTTAAAAATAACCCTCGTTTTGTCAACATTGACTACAGCAGAGGCAGTGAAAGTAGCCATCGTCATTATTAAAATCATTGTCTTACTGAAAGCTGATGACAACTTGCAATTGTGCATTGACTGTTCCTGCTGTAATAGTTTGCCCATCGATGGCTTCGAGAGATGCGGTGAAATCCCCGCTATAAATGCTGGTGGAGTCTGATGAAACCAACGTGGTGAGATCTTTATAGGCATACCACCCACGGGTATTTCCTGTTCCGGTGCTGGTGAGGTCTGGCAGCAGATTTATTGCTGTGCCGTTACTGTTATAGATTTTGATTCCTACGCCAGATGCCACGCCGCTGCTGCCATAATGGGAATCAAGCAACCAGGTTAGCCCGCCGCCAGAAGTGACCAGGCCCAGATTCGTTGCCTGGGTGACAGCGTTTGATTGGTTAACTAAAAAACCCATCGCGACATTTGCAGAGCTTGAGGAGGATGTACTGGTGCTGGAAATAGCACCTGACTCACACTCAATACTGACTGAGAAGGGGGCCTGACTGCTGCCACCGGCCGAAAGTGTACTGATACTGACCGTAGGCAAAAGGACCACGGAAGGATAATCCTTGACCTCGCACAGTGCGCCACGCACATAGGTCACGTCACTGTAGCTGCTCCAGGTACCTGGCCAGTTGCCATACCAGCCATAAAAATAGCTGGCGCTATCCATACCGACCGTAAGACTATTGGTATCCAGTCCCGGACCTTTGAATGCAATATATCCCCTCGGCTGGCTTCTGGAATCAAGCCAATAGTTGCTGGAATTATAATAATAAGTTGTTGAATCGATCTTAAACATTTCATACAGCACATTACTGAAGGCGCTGGCGGGTATGTAAATATAAGTACCATCGGAGTACCAATTATCGGATGTTAATTGCCGTTGCTTCCAGTAACGGCTGTAATATTCTCCGGTGCTGAGATTGGTCATGCGCACAGCAACATTTTTGGCCTGATCGTAATATGCCCCATCTACTTCAGAAGTGGTATATTTTCCGGTGTAGCTGTCATCACCATTGGTTGCATACATTTCATATAAACTATCGGCGTCGGCGACATCACAGCGATATAAAATCTGATTGGCTGTGTACGCTGTATTACTGGCCGAGGTCAGGAAGTTACCGACAGCGCTTGCCAGCAATGTACCAGAAGCCTGGAATGTGCTGCCACTGTTGATGCTTATCACCGCAGGTAACCCTATGTTGCCATTGCAGGTATCACAGGCTCCTGTCCAGGATGTTGCCGTATATCCTGCCGCAATCGCGGCAGAAGATAAGGAAGAGGAACTGGTGATTTTGGTACAGTTCGCCTGTATTGAGAAGCTAATAAAGTAAAAAATAAATAATATGGGGAAATAAATTTTTAAACGCACAGAGTTATTCCTTGCTGCATGAGCTATTGAGGTGAATAATTCCTTCGTCATCACGTCCTGTAATCTGATAATTGACGTAACAGGTGTTGGTGGCTGATTCGCCCCAGTTCACTTTTAATGTGCCGGAATCATGGGGTACGCGGGCATATAATTGTCCGCCCTGGCCAACAACACCAATTAATGTATTATCAGCATCACGAACTTCAGCGCCCATTGGCGGAACTTCACCATTACGCATCGTCAGATTAATGAGCACGGCTTTACCTCGGATAGTGGCGAAGTTAATTTTCGCCACTGCACCGGCATAGGGTACAACTCGTTGGCTACCACCACTCAGTTCTGCATCCGAACTCATATTCAGCGTATCGAGACTTACCGTATTGGCACGATAAGGTGTCAGAGAGGGCAGAATGGCGTAGCCAAAGCTATCGACTACCGCGCCCTGACCATTGCGCACTGCTGCACCTTGAGCACCATCAGCATGTATTAAGGCAAATGTATCGCTGGTGTAAGGGCCGAGGGTGACCCCGCCGCTATGAATCAGGATGGTTCCTGATGCCCCCAGGCCTGCCTGCCGATAGTGACTTCCCTGACCATAATTGGCACGGAAGTTACCCACGCGCGTATTCTGCTGAACGCTGCCACCAAAGGTGGTGGAATTGCTGTTGCCGTCCGTACGATCCTGATCGGTACCTGCGTAGACTGAATAGCTGAAGTCGCGGTTTTGTCCGGCAGAACCGGTTAATGAAACGGTTGAGGAGCGGGTTTCCTTCGATTGGTTATAGTTGTATGCCACTGACGACAGGTTGTTGCCCCAGTTCAGTGGAATAGAAATATTCAGAGAGACGGTATTTTCCGTGTATTTCTGTTTGCTGGAGTCATCATCGGAATCATTGACGCTAACATTGTAGCGATCGTAGTTATAGGATGTGCGTTGCCGTGCGACATTGAAGCTATAGCTAATCTTTTTCCAGGTATTGCTGTATCCCATCTGCAACTGCGTAATACGTGATTGATTATTATAGTAATCTGCTGTGCTGGCATTCAGGCTAACCATCCCCAGACCATCAAAAGACTGGCTGAGGGTGGCCGATAAGCGATTGCGCTGATGCAAAGTATCTGAGTAGTAGCTGACGCCTGATTGGTTCTGGCGCCTCACGCCCAGCACATCTTCCAGGTCTCTGAACCCGCTGGTGGAGTAACGGTAAGCGGCCAGCACCAGGTTAGTGCCTGTCTGGAATGTTTTGCTGTAGCTGACTTCGGCACGCCAGCCAGTGACATTTTTATTTTGCTCGGCTTTGGCATCGGAGAACGTGGCGTTAACACCCAGCGCACCCGCTTCGGTTGCCAGCACACCACCCAACAACCATGCCTGATAGTCTTTGGCCAGCCGTGAACCCGCGGTTGCGGTCAAACGGTTGCTGATACCTTTTTGCAGTATCCCTTCAAAGAACGCATTATCCACCGAGTAATATTGCCGTACCCGGCCCAGAGCGAGCGAATAGTGCCAGTTTCCGGGACGGACTGAATCCGGAACCGAGGAGTAAGGCACAGTAAAAGTAGAGGTTTTACCGTTCGCTTCAATCACTTCAACTGCCAGATCACCCTGGCTGCGTGTGTTATACAGATCGTTGATGACAAATGGACCAGGAGGAACCGTTGTCTCGTAGATCACTTTGTTTAACTGTTTAATCACCACGCGTGCATTAGAGGAGGCGACGCCCCGGACTTCAGGCGCATAACCACGCCGACCCTGTGGCCACATGCGTTCATCAGTCGCCAGTTTGATACCATTAAAGGACAAGCTGCCGAAAAGTGAGCTTTCGGTATAGTTGTCTCCAATTGACATCAGGCTATTGATGCTTTCCAGTGGACGCTGGACCCAGGTTTTCACCGCATTGTAGCGATAACTGCTGCCGCTGCTACTGGTCTGGAGGTAGCGTAAGTTTCCCTGGTGACGAAATTGCCAGTTGGCAATATTGGTGCCTGCAGTAATACCACTCCATAGATATTGGTAGCTGTAACCGGTACCTGGATTTTCCGTCCAGGTATAGTTGGTGTTATGGCGAATAAATAAGGCCGTCATCCCATCATCCCACTCAGCAGCTGGAATATATCCTCTGGGTGTCCTCTGGAGATCGGCCATTGGAATCATCAATTGCAAGCGCAGGGAGGACTGGTCAAATTCCCACTTTCCAGTTTTCACCCACCATGACAGGGGATGGCATTGATCGTCATTTTTGCCATCTGGCATGGCTTTGATTTGCATTAACTTAGCGATGGAATCAGGAATACAAGGCTCAGATTTGTTCCCGGCATTAGCTGCCGTGAAGTTAATCTTTACGCCGGATTTGATCAGTTGGTTGTTAAGGTAAATATCGACCAAATAGTTTCCCGCAGGCGTGCTACTCGCATTAAATTTTTCGAGATTCTGGCCAAAAGCCGAGCCTTTGAAGAGTGATGAGTCAAAATAATATTCATCACAAAAACCTTTGGCTGGCAAATAGGTGGAAATACTTAAAGCGAAAAAAGTGAATTTAACGTTACTGCACTTCAACCGTATAATTTTCACTTATCCTTGCTCCCTGATCATTAATAGCAGCTAGCGATGCCACACCCGCACCCTGCAAGTGTTTACCCGAAGCCGGAAACCAAAATAGTTGTTTAGAAAATGGTGCGACCATGTCCGGTCGGGCTTGAAATGTCTGGCCTGCAATTTTCAGCGATACGGTAACAAGTGAGGCATGCCACGGCTGTGGATTATCAATCTCAAGACCATTGCCTTTTTTGCTGTCCCTGATGTGCCGAATTCTGAGCCCGTCTAGAATATTGCCCGGCTTACCGACAGCCGCAGGGCGGTAGAAGATCTTGATACGATTGCGTAACATCACCATCATTGCATTTTGTTGTGTCGCGCCTGCCCGATTTACCGGTGGGATTTGCAGGACGTTAAACCAGAAAACCGATTCTCTATCCTGAGGCAGAGATTGATTGCCACTGAATATCACCCGAACAATTTGGCCTGATTTGGGTTGAATACGAAATACCGGTGGAGTGACAATAAATGGCGTCTGAGTTGTCTGTTCCGGTCGGGAATCAATATCACCGTCATCAAACCATGTCTGCATGACATAAGGCAGGTTGTCATTATTTTTTAACTGCACATCAACTGACTTAGCATTCGCCGGATAAATAATACGACTTCCCTGAATGGTGACGCTGGCTTCAGCCGTTACTGAAATAAAGCATGACAACAATAAAAGGGTCAGAACTGTTTCGAATAGCGAGAGATTACGGCTTACAAACATACCTGGGTTCTCAAATAGAAAAAGTGCGTATCCTGTACCGATACGCACCAAAAAATATTACTGATAGCTCACTGCATACTGGAGTGAAGCAACAACCGTACCTGCTGTAGGCACGCCTGTAGCGTAATATTGAACGTTATAGTTGGCGCTGGATTCGGTTTCACCCGTCGCCAGGGTGAGGTCGCCGCTGGCGGTGTATCCGTCAGTCAGGTCAATCACTGCGTCTTGCGGGTCCAGAATCTGAACTTCAACATTTTTCGCGGTTCCGGTGTTGGTCAGGTTGCCGGTTGAACTGACGTTATTACCGACAAAAACGGTTGATACACTGGTTGATGCCGTTGAGTCTCCAGTACAACCGGTCAGGCCCATGGTGAAGGTGGTTTCACCGGCAGTATCACCGCTGGCCGCTAAATCAGTGGTACTTACTGTTGGCATCAATACAACCGGTGACGTGGTGTTGCCATTGACTGTGACGGAGCAAGTCTCAGCGGTGACTTCGCCCTGGAAACTGATGGTGTTATCAGAGGCTGAATACGCAAAACCCGAAACCAGACTTGCGCTCATGATCAGTGACAAACATGTTTTCGTTACTTTGTTAGCCATCGAATAGTTCCTTTATCTCTATTATCTTGAAAGAAGCTTATTAAGACTGATACCGGTTTTTCTGCGGATAGAGTCTTTCATGTTATAAATTTTCTTGACCTCGACCATCAATTCTCTGGAAATCGAAATGAGTGATCGGTCATTAACAACCAGATCGAGAAATCTGACTTCATCTTTAGTTAACGGATTGCCTTTATACTTTCCCCCTCCCTTTATGCCGTAATAGGAGTAATTAATTGACTTTTTAATTTCTTCAAGACTTTCCTGACCAGTGATTATGGTGCTGATTGCCTGATCTTCTCTTTTCCAATAAAGGGCGAGTGCCTCCATAGGGGCGTCACAGATCAGAATAATATTCAGTTTTGTCAACCTGAGATAATCTATCCAATTTCTATTGGTGAAATAACGCAGGTTCCTGGCTGAAAAGTCAACAAATACACACCCTCTGCAAAATACGCTTTCGTATTGGCCGCTAACAATAGAAAGTACCCCCTTAGTCATGAAGTAATTTCTACCTGGCCATACGGCGATCTTCTGTAGGGGACACCGGTTAAGCAGGTCTGTTGCTTCGACTGTAAGCTGACAACCAAACTTACAACTGACGCAGCAAATGTCCTCTCTGGTTATGTTCTTCATAAGCTGATCTCGACCGCTTCGTAAGAGAGTTGAGACAATCCTAAGGTTTTAATCCTTCCAATTCAATGGGTTAAAATTATTCGTATTTTTGTGGCATGGGAAAATTCTTAAAAGTAGCCGTAAGCATTTAATGAGAGATGTTATTGAGTTTTCGTAATTTAGGCTTTATCTAAAAGAGTACATAACTCTAATTTGGTAGGATAATTCTGGGGTGTATAGGATATTTCCAGGGAAATTGAAGTTTTGATCAATAAAAAAATCGCATTATTTGCTAAAGTTTTTTTCGAGATTTCGTTCTCCCGCATGAAGCATTTTGGCGGATTACTTAATTGTTGAGTAGCGTATCTCAATGATAAATAGGAGAATTAACTTCTCCGCATGACGTGTGCAGATCTTTTTCACGGGAATTGGACTTTTGGTTCGTGAAGTTTATCGTAATTATTTTTTTGAAATCGTTGATTAAAAACAAAAAGTAGCCATGTCTGTACGCTAATGTAGAGTGATTGTGTAGTTTTGGCTTAGTCTTTTATCTAAAAGTGTGATGATGGTGGAAGTGGATATTTATTAGTTTGTTCTTTTTGTAAAAAATCGTCATTGCAGCCTGTTTTATTTCCGAGCAGTGATTAAGCGTAATCACAAGTAACTAATTATACAGGCAGCTTGTGTAGGGTCGTAAAGAGAGTGGATTCCCCTCAAAGCGTAGTGCTATTTCCGGCATGATCCTTTTCGAAAATTTTATTTTTAAGTAAACGATCAATTAACCAACTCATGGCGCGTCCGGCGCGTTTTTTTCGCGACCACAACAGATCTACTCCGACAATCCAGTCTGTATGTGGATACTCCTTTTGCCGTAACTCAGTTAATACTCCTGTCTCCAGTTCGCGCTGTACAAAAATGCGTGGAACCGAAGCCCAGCCGAGTCCGGCAAGGGCCGCATCGATCATTGCATTGTAACTCTCGACACGCCAGACCAGCGGGCTGCCGAGATATTCGGTGCTGGGGATGGTTTTCTGTTGTTCGCCAAAGGTGATATGTCGCCAACGGTGCAAATCGGCAAATGACACCGGCAGACGTTTCGCGAGCGGATGTTCTGAACTGACCACGTGCACCATGATCAGCTTGCCTAACTGGGCGAACTCAATGGCATCACTGTCCACCGGACGCGACATGGAGATACCGACATCCACTTCATTTTTCCGCACCATCGCTTCCACATCACCCTGAAAGGGTTCACGGACATGAATATCTACTTGCGGGAAATGCATAGCAAATTCGTATAGCACGGTGGCGACCGTTTTATAGGGAACTTCGATTGCCAGGCTGACATGTGCTTCGGTTTCAATGTTGAAGGCACTGACACGCTGCTCCAGAGCATTGCATTGTTCCAGAACGGTTTTGACATATTCACGCAAGGTGTTGCCTTCCGGGGTCAGGCTTATCTGGCGCGGCGTGCGAACAAAAAGGCTGAGGTTGAACTCGTCCTCAAGATTGCTCATCGCCATATTGACCGAAGATTGTGAGCGCTTCATTACGCGGGCTGCTGCTGAAAATGAACCTGACTTCGCAACTTGTTCGAAGGTCATAAGTTGATCCAATGAATACTTCACGTAATGCCTCACCTTTCAGTTTTATTGAAAACAGCTGACTATCTGTTGCCACTTTTAATTACATATAGTCGAACGGTCATTCAGTCAACGTTTTCATTTTTCAGGGGGCACTATGGAAAGCGTGTTAAAGAGCGGACGGGCAGATAACCCGTTGAGTGTAAAACGTATTCTGTCGCTGGGATTCCAGCATGTATTGGTGATGTACGCGGGTACTGTGACGGTACCGTTGATTCTGGCATCGGCTTTGAAACTCTCAGGCAGCGAAACCATTGTGTTGATTAACGCCTGCTTGCTGACATCGGGATTAGCCACCATTTTGCAATCACTGGGAATAGGGCGTTTTGGTGCACGCCTGCCTTTGATTCAGGGATGTTCTTTCGTGGTGCTGGGGCCGATGCTGATGGTCGGTCAACAATATGGCCTCACCACGGTATTTGGTGCCGCAATCGCTTGTGGATTATTTACTTTACTGGTTGCGCCAATTTTCAGTCAGCTGGTACGGTTTTTCCCTCCCGTGGTGATTGGTTGCGTGATCACGCTAATCGGTATATCGCTAATGCCCGCCGCTGCGATTTGGCTGGGAGGCGGCAATCCTGACGCCCCGGATTTTGCCAGCGTCGATAAGCTGCTGCTCGGTGCCGGAACCTTGATCATTACCCTGATTTTCTACTGCATGACGCGTGGGGTGATGCGGAATTTCAGTATTCTTTTTGGCCTGTTTTGCGGTTCCGCGCTGGCCTGGATGATGGGCATGACCCATTTTTCTGCGGTCTCCAGTGCGGGGTGGGTGGGGTTGAGCATGCCATTCGCCTTTGGCCTGCCTGAGTTTCATTTTGCGCCGATACTGGTGATGTGCCTCTCGATGCTGATTGTGATGACGGAAACCACCGGCAATGTTCTGTTAATCGACAAACTGATTGGCCAACCGACGACCTCACACCGTCTGGCGGATGCGATTCGCGCTGATGGGTTGTCCACTATGCTCGGTGGCTGCCTGAACAGCTTTCCCTACAATGCATTTTCGCAAAATGCCGGGCTGATCATGCTGACAAAAGTGACCAGTCGGCTGGTGTTGATTGCGGCGGGAGCCATTCTGGTGGGGCTTGGCGTGTTTCCTAAGCTGGGTGCCATCATTGCCGCCATTCCCAGCCCGGTATTGGGCGGGGTAGGGATTCTGATGTTTGGTATGACGATCAGCGCCGGGATTCAGGAGCTAAAGAACACAGATTTTAATAATGAAAAGAACATATTAATCATCGCTGTCTCGATAGCGGTGGGGATCGTGCCGATGGCTTTTCCGGCGATCTTCCATGCGTTACCTCCGTCCTTAAAACTGATTTTCGACAGCGGTATCTTCCTGGGTGGATTCACCGCTGTGTTATTGAACGCGGTATTGAATCGCCATGCCTCGCAAACGGAGCGCACCCATGCTTAATGATTATGACGTTGAATTTATCCGCTTATCCAATGAGGTAGGCAGACGTGCGATTGCGCTGGGAAAACATCCGTTTGGTGCGGTGCTGGTGGCACCAGACAATAAAACCGTGCTGCTGACCCAATGCAATATCGATAGCGTGAACCATGCGGAATCGACGCTGGCACGGAACGCGGCAACGAATTTTTCTCCCGAGTATTTATGGCAATGCACACTTTATACCGCAGTCGAACCCTGCTGCATGTGTGCCGGAACTATCTACTGGGCCAATATTGGACGGGTGGTGTATGGCATGAGCGAAGCGCGCTTGCTGGCGTGCACCGGCAGCCACGAAGAGAACCCGACCATGAGTCTGGCGGCGAAAGAGGTTTTTGCCCATGGGCAAAAAGCGATTCGCCTGATCGGTCCGATCGATGAGCTGGATGAGGAAATATTTGCGCTGCAAAAATCGTTCTGGCAGCAAAGATAACCCCGTGCAAAATCACGCTGCTGCCGTCAGGAACAGGATGTAGCAGCGTGGGTATCGCGCCATTTCTCATCACGTCGTTGATCCCTATCAAACTTTTTAACATCCAATCATTACTCTTAGGCTAACAATCTGCCCCAGGGCTTGATTGATGAAAATCCCTCTGAAGACCAGACTCAATCCAGTTGCAGCAATCATTGAGATTCGCTAATTCAGGAGGTTAGTCATGTCATCAGGACAGAATACGCCGCGTGTCTGGAACACGCGGCGCATCGAAAAACAGCGGAGACTGGCATCCGTACCGGTAGCGGGTAAAGTGCTTCCGGGCGATCAACTGGTAGAAATGCTTGAACGGTTGATTTCACCCGGTGACCGGGTGGTGCTGGAGGGGAATAACCAGAAACAGGCCGATTTCCTCTCACGCATGCTGGCGCAGGTCAATCCTGCTAAGGTCAACAATCTGCATATGATCATGCCGAGCGTTGGGCGCAGTGAGCACCTGGATATTTTTGAGAAAGGGATCGCCCGTAAGCTCGATTTCTCTTTTGCCGGTACGCAGAGTCTGCGCATCTCCCAGTTGCTGGAAGATAACATTCTCGAAATCGGTGCCATCCATACCTATATAGAGTTGTACTCGCGTCTGTATGTCGATTTAGCGCCCAACGTCGCGCTGATTGCCGGTTACAAAGCCGACCGTAAAGGTAACCTGTACACCGGTCCCAGCACCGAAGATACCCCGGCGCTGGTCGAAGCCGCCGCCTTCCACGATGGGATTGTCATTGCTCAGGTGAATGAACTGGTGGATGACGAATGCGATCTGCCACGCGTTGATATACCCGGCTCGTGGATTGACTACGTGGTGGTGGCAGATAAACCCTTCTTTATCGAACCGTTATTTACCCGTGACCCACGTCTGATCAAACAGGAACATATCCTGATGGCGATGATGGCCATCAAGGGCATCTACGCCGAACATCAGGTGCAGTCGCTGAATCACGGTATCGGGTTCAACACGGCGGCGATTGAGCTGCTGCTGCCAACCTACGGTGAACAACTCGGCCTGAAAGGCAAAATCTGTAAACACTGGACCCTCAACCCGCACCCCACGCTGATTCCCGCTATCGAAAGCGGCTGGGTGGAAAGTGTGCACTGCTTCGGCGGTGAACTGGGGATGGAAGAGTACATCCGCGCTCGTCCCGATATTTTCTTCACCGGTGCTGACGGTTCCATGCGTTCCAACCGCGCCATGTGCCAGCTTGCCGGGCAGTACGCAGTCGATATGTTTATCGGTTCCACCTTGCAGGTTGATGGCTCAGGGAACTCCTCCACCGTTACCCGTGGCCGTCTCGCGGGCTTTGGTGGCGCACCTAACATGGGCCACGATCCACATGGCCGTCGTCATGCCACACCCGCATGGCTGGCAATGATCAACGAGCCTGACCCGCTCCAGCGTGGCCGTAAGCTGGTGGTGCAGATGGTGGAAACCTTCCAGGCCGGGGTGAAACCGACCTTTGTGGAAAAACTGGATGCAGTTGATGTGGCGAAAAGCGCCGGTATGCCGCTGGCTCCGGTGATGATCTATGGCGATGACGTCACCCACGTACTGACGGAAGAGGGTATCGCTTACCTGTATCGCGCCACCAGCCTTGAAGAGCGTCGGGCGATGGTGGCGGCGGTGGCGGGTATCACCGATATCGGTCTGGGCGTAGATGCGAAACGCGTCGCCGAACTGCGCCGCAGCGGCAAAGTGGTATTCCCGGAAGATATCGGTATTCGTCGTTCAGATGCCACCCGTTCTCTGCTGGCGGCCGGTAGCGTCGCTGACCTGGTTGAATGGTCAGACGGCCTGTACAACCCGCCCGCGAAATTCCGGAGCTGGTAATGAAACGACTCTCACCCACACCGGTTGAACATCGCCTGCAATGGCTGGCGCAGGTGGCGACCGATTGCCTGATTGAAGAAGTGAACCTCACGCCCAAGCCTGGGCTGGTTGATCGTCGCGGTAGCGGTGCACATCACGATCTCACGCTGGCATTGATGGAGCAATCCGCCCGCAGCCTGACACCGACTTTCTACGCGCTGGCGCAGCAAAGCTGGCAACGTCCGGCGGATATCGCTCTGCGGGAAACCATCGGGCAACTGGGGCGTGAAGGTGAGAGACACATGATGATGGTGACCGCCGGGGTGAATACCCATCGCGGTGCCATCTGGGCACTGGGATTGCTGGTCAGTGCCTGCGCCATGCAGGCAGGGGCGGGTAACAGCCAGCACATCTGTGAGCGGGCTGCTCAGCTGGCAACCTTGCCGGATCGCGCCGCGCCGAAAACCTTCAGCAAAGGGTTACGGGTGGTGCATCGCTTCCGGGTTCCCGGTGCACGCGAAGAAGCACAGCAAGGCTTTCCCCATATCACCCGACTGGCGCTGCCGCAGTTGCAGGCCAGCCGACGTAACGGGGCCGATGAAACGGCGGCGCGCATTGATGCGCTGATGGCCATTCTGACTTCTCTGACCGATACCTGCGTATTGCACCGGGCCGGGTTGCCAGCGCTGCGCGCCCTGCAGAACGGCGCGCGTCAGGTCCTGGCCGCCGGGGGCTATGCACAACCGGCAGGGCGCAGGGCGCTGGAAAAACTGGATAACGCGATGCTGGGGTTCAACGCCTCACCGGGCGGGGCCGCCGATTTACTGGCCGCCACATTGTTTCTTGACCGGATGACGGGCGCTCACGCATTGCCACTCAATGAATAAGAGGTAGCTATGGAACACATAACGTTGTCATACCCGTCCAGCCGCACGCTCAGCGGTAAGGCGCTGGCGGGGGTTGTGGGATCGGGTGATATGGAGGTGCTGTTTACGGCTGACGATAAAAACGTCCTGAATATCGCGATTACCACGTCGGTGAACAACAGTCAGGCGCGCTGGGAAGCGCTGTTTAACCGCCTGTCCCAGCTCACTGATTTGCCTGCGGGCCAGCTGGTGATTCATGACTTTGGCGCTACACCGGGTGTCGCACGTATTCGTATTGAACAGGTGTTTGAGGAGGTCGCTCATGCGTAACGACAGCAGTTTTATTGAGTTACGGGCGCGGCAACGGGCGCTGGCGTTGCTCGACGCAGGCAGCACCCGCGAGTTGCTCGATCCTTTCGAAGGCGTGATGTCGCCGTGGCTGGAAAAGCAGGGCATCGTACCGCAGGCCGATGATGGCATGGTGGTAATGAAAGGTACCCGCAACGGTAAACCTACCGTGGTGGTCGCTATCGAAGGCACTTTCCAGGGCGGCAGCATGGGCGAAGTGTCCGGGGCCAAAATGGCCGCTGCACTGGAACTGGCTGCCGAAGACAACCGTAAAGGCATTCCGACTCAGGCAATTCTGTGCCTCGAAACTGGTGGTGTGCGCTTGCAGGAAGCCAACCTCGGCCTGGCAGCGATTGCCGATATCCATGCGGCCATCGTTGACCTGCGGCGTTACACCCCGGTGATCGGCATCGTCGCCGGTACGGTGGGTTGTTTTGGTGGTATGTCGATTGCCGCAGCGCTGTGCAGCTATCTGATCGTCACCCGCGAAGCACGTCTGGGCCTGAACGGTCCACAGGTTATCGAACAGGAAGCCGGCATTGAAGAGTACGACTCGCGCGACCGTCCGTTTATCTGGAGCATGACTGGGGGTGAAATTCGTTATCAAAGCGGGCTGGTGGAAGCGCTGGTGGGTGATGGCGTCAATGCGGTGCAGGCAGCGGTGGACACGGCGATTGCGCAGGGCGTACCGGCGCAGCATCGCAGCGATAACTATGCCTTCTATCTGGATCGTTTATCCCGCTTTGATACGCAGCAACAGGCCAGCACGGCCGTGATTCAACAGGTCTTTGCACCGGAGGTGAACAAATGAGCGCAATGAACAGCCGTGGTGAACTGTGGTTTAACCAGCTGACCGCCGGAGCAGAAAGAATGTCGGGCCTGTGCCCCTCGGTGCTGGCAGCTGATGCCGACGGTGTCCGCTATATCGCGGTGATCCCGGATGCACACAATCGCTACCCGCGTGCCGCCAAAGGGGAAGTGGGGTTACTGGAAGGCTGGACGCTGGCGAAAGTGGTGCACCAGACCATCGCCGCCGATGCTGGCAAACCGACCAAACGCCCGATTGTCGCGGTGATTGATGTCCCCAGCCAGGCGTATGGCCGCCGTGAAGAAGCCTTTGGTATTCACCAGGCACTGGCGGGCGCAGCCGGTGCCTATGCCCAGGCCCGGCTGGCCGGACACCCGGTCATCGGGTTGATCGTCGGTAAGGCAATGTCCGGGGCGTTTCTGGCGCACGGGTATCAGGCCAATCGTCTGATTGCCTTTAATGATGCCGGTGTGCTGGTGCACGCAATGGGTAAAGAATCTGCGGCCCGTATCACGCTGCGTACCGTGGAAGCGCTGGAAAAACTGGCGGCGACCGTACCACCAATGGCCTACGACATCAGTAATTACGCCACCCTGGGCCTGCTTTCTTCGCTGCTGAATATCGCCGACCCCGATGCGCCGGCCGCGAGCGATCTCCAGCGGGTGCGTGACACGCTGGCTGCCGCGATTGACGATGCGCGCCGCGATCCACGCCGTGGTTCCGGTGAGGTAGCTGCCAACCGCCAGGCTTCTGCGCAGGTACGCGAACGTATGCGTGCCGCCTGGTAATAAAAAATAAAAAAAGACTTACCTGCCGGATAGCGACAGGACCGGGTGTGTAATCCACGCCCGGTGACCTGAAGCATCTGTTAAATGAACACCATCGCGTCAGTATTCACTCTTCTAATAACAGGTGATTTATGACTTACGTGATTCTTCATGCCCTTGCACCCATTTTTGTCATCATGCTGTTGGGTTTCTGGGCTGGCAAGGCCGGGATGGTCGATAACAAGAACGTCTCGTTACTCAATATTTTTGTGATGGATTTTGCCTTACCGGCGGCGCTGTTCAGTGCCACGGTGCAAACTCCCTGGAGCGGTATCGTTGCCCAGATGCCACTGATTTTGGTGCTGACCCTGGCGATGTGGATTGCCTATGCAGCACTGTATTTCATTGCTGTTGGCGTGTTTAAAAAGTCTCCGCAGGATGCTGCCGTACTGACGCTGACCGTCGCGCTGCCCAACTATGCCGCGCTCGGTCTGCCGATTCTCGGCAGCGTGGTGGGTGAAGGTTCTGCCACCTCGCTATCGGTGGCGGTTTCCATCGCCTGCGGCTCCGTGCTGATGACGCCGTTCTGCCTGCTGATCCTCGAACGTGAGAAAGCGCGAGCTGCCGGTGAAACACAACGTTCAACGCTGGCCATGCTGCCGGTACTGATGTGGCGTTCAGTGAAAAAACCGATTGTCTGGGGACCGTTGCTGGGTGTGGTGCTGTCAGCATTTGGTGTGAAAATGCCGGACTTGCTGCTGGCGTCGATTAAGCCGCTGGGCCTGTCAGCCACCGCCGCTGCCTTGTTCCTGACCGGGGTTATCCTCTCGGCGCGCAAACTGAAAATCAACACCATGGTGATCAGCTCTACCGTCACGAAGTTGCTGATTCAACCGGCGATAGCCTGGGGTATTGTACTGGTCTTTGGTTTACACGGTACCGTCGCGGTCACTGCCATTCTGATGATTGCGCTGTCTGCTGGTTTCTTTGGCGTGGTATTCGGCAACCGTTTTGGCGTGCAGTCACCGGATGCGGAAGCTGTGCTGTTGCTTAGCTCGCTGCTGTCGATTCTGTCGCTGCCGCTGTTTATCTCTTTAACCGCAGGAATCTGAAAATGAACTTCGCCGCACGTCCACATGACCTCCTCTGGCTGCGCCATGATGCAGCGCTACTTGGGGTGACAGAACCCTGGGTGGCGGAACTGTGGAACCACCAGCAACCGGTGGTGGTGCGGCGTGATGTGATGAAGGATGGGCTGATTCCGGTTGGCGTGCGTGGTCAGGCACGCCATCAGCGGGCTGCGGCCTGGGTCGCCCCGCATGATGTGATGCACATCATCTCACCCGAAATGCTGGTGGTCCCGGCGAAGTTAAATGACCATCCGACGGTGCAGGCGCTGGTGATGTTGCGTCAGCAGCCCTGGTCGTGGGAATGGGGTGTAACCGGCAGTACCGGTTTCGCGCTGGCAACCGCGTTGCCGGTGTTACATCGGGACAGCGATTTGGATCTGCTGATTCGTACACCACAACCCCGGCAGCCCGTGGATTTTGCCCGCTGGCAACAGGCGCTGTCGTTGTTACCCTGTCGCGCTGATACCCAGATTGAAACGCCGCAGGGTGGTTTTGCCCTGAATGAATGGCTGCGTAGCGGACGGGTATTGCTGAAAACCGCGCGTGGGCCGCGCCTGACGGATAACCCCTGGGCGGAGGAGACGCCATGAAAACCTTATTTACTTTCCCCGGCCAGGGTGCGCAAAGGCCGGGCATGTTAGCGGAGTTACCGCGCGATGAAACCTGGCAGCTGGCGCAGGAGATGCTGGGTGATGAACTGGCGACGCTGGATAGCCACGAAGCGTTGCAGCACACCCGGGCAGTGCAGCTGGCGTTATTGATTGCCGGGGTGTCAGCCGCACGACGGTTGGTAGCCCAGGGCATCGAGCCGGATATGGTATGTGGTCTGTCGATTGGCGCTTATCCGGCGGCGGTGATTGCTGGGGCGCTGGATTTTGCTGATGCCCTGCGGCTGGTTGCCCTGCGTGGTGACTTAATGGAAAGCGCGTATCCGCACGGCTATGGGCTAACGGCGATCAACGGTTTGCCACTGGAGCAGGTTGAACCGCTGGTGGATAACCAGCACAGTTTTATCGCCAACATCAACTCGGAAACACAAATTGTGATCGCCGGTAGCGAGCAGGCGATGCAATCCGTCGGTGATGCGGCGCGCGCGCGCGGGGCGCGTTGTGTCCGACGTCTGGCGGTAAGCGTACCCTCCCACTGCGCATTACTGGCTGAACCGGCGAGTAAGCTGGTGGCGTCGATGCAACGGGTGGCCCTGCAACGTCCGCGTTGTGCTTACCTGAGTGGCAACAGCGCGCGTGTGCTGTGGCAGCCGGAACGTATTGCGGATGATCTGGCGCTGAATATGGCGCGCCAGGTACGCTGGCATGAGGCGATGGTCGCGGCTGAGGAGCGCGAAGTACGGCTGGTGCTTGAAATGCCGCCTGGCGGCGTGCTGACCGGGCTCACCCGCAGCGCGCAGCCGCAGGGTGAGTGTCTGGCGCTGGAACGCAGCAGCATGGAACTGGTGCATCATCTCTATGCCCGCCTGCATCAGGACGAGGGGCGCTGAGCCTTATGTTGCAGGCTTAAGGCATACATTCGACCTTCTGCCACCAGCGCCAGCAGGTTGGGATCGTGTTCGCGGTTGCGGGCAAAGACGATAGCGATTTGCTGGCGCATCTGATACGGCTCGGCCAGTTTAAGAAACTGCAAATCGTGTTCGTATTGTTTGCGCATGCGGCCCGGCACCAGCGAATAGCCCATCCCGGCCTGCACCAGACTCAGCATGGAAAAGATGTCATTCACCCGCGTGACAATATTGGGTTCGAAACCGGCGACATGACAGGCTTCCTGGAAGCCGGTAAAGGTGGCGAATCCTTCATCCAGCGAGACAAACGGCTTATCACTGTAGTCGCGCAGATCAATATCTGCTGTTGAATCGCACTGCTCGGCAGTGGGCACTGCCAGATAGATATCATCCTGAAACAAACCCACCTGCTCAAACACCTTCTGGTCGATTTCGGTTGCCGTCACCGAGATGATCATGGCGTCCAGCTGATTGTTTTGCAGCATGCCCGTCAGCACCTGATTCGACCCCATCGTCAGGTTCAGCTCCAGCTCGGGGCGGCGCAGCTTCATATTCATAATCAGGCGCGGCACGGTATCCAGCGACAATGAATAGAGGGTGCCGATACGCAGATGACCCAGCCCAATACCCGCCGTGCGTCGCGTCTCTTCCAGCCCCTGGCTCAGAGTTTGCAGCGCTTCATTGCTGTATTCCAGCAACGTCCAGGCGGCAGGTAACGCCACCAGATTGCGCCCCTTATGGGCAAACAACGGACAACGCAGACTCTCCTCCAGCGTATGTAACGCACGATGCACGCTGACGGTGCTAATGCCGAGAGTTTCTGCCGTGCGGGCCAGATTCTCGCTTTCCATATAGGTGCAAAAGATAAAAAGCTTACGCACCGTCAGGTCGTTATCGAAATTGAGTTTCATGGATAAAGGCTTAAAAATGAATTCGCTGGCTATGATACACCTTTCATTTTAATCATGCGGCTGCGATGTACCCGGGATTCGGCAAACGCGGAAACCAGCATAATGACGGTGGTGAGCCAGCCTGCCTGTTCCAGCGTCAGTTGTTGCACAATCCCCACCGCCAGACACAGCACCAGCGCCCCGACAATATGCGTCAGCGGGATGGTGCCGTACACCACCCGTTTATAAATGGCGCTGCCAATCAGGAAGATGATCGAACCGGCGCAGATCACCGCGCCGTGCAGGAACGAGACGCTTTGTGTCGGGTCTTCCTGGATCAGATCATTGCCCACCGCCATGACGATAATGCCGCCCACCAGGATCACATGGACGTAATGAAACATCGCGCCCATCCTGCCCGGATCGGTGGAATGGGTGATGGCCTGAGTCGCCTGTTCGCCGGAGGTGCCAAAGTAGAGCCACCACACTGCCATGGCCGACAGAAAGGTCGCCGCCATTGCCGACAACACCGGAAACGTCCATTCATCACTGGCGGCAAGGCTGCCGCCGGTTGCCAGCAGCGTTTCTCCCAATGCCACGATGACAAACAGCTGACAACGTTCGGTGAGATGTCCTCCTTCAATGGTCCAGTCGCGTGTGGAGGATCGCCCCATGCCGGGAAAGGCAAATCCGCTCATGGGTGAAAGGTACTCACATAACACGGCTAACGCCCACAATGCGGTACGCAGACCGTCATTGCTACGCGCCCCGGCACACCATAACGCCGCCGAGATAAGCAACCAGACCAGCATGCGACGATAGTTGGCGGTCAGCGCATGGTGCTGACCAAGCAGGCAGACAATCCAGGCCGTGCGTCCCACCTGGATAATCACGTAGGCAGCAACGAAATAACCTGCCTTATCACCGAAGGCTTGGCGGCGGCCATGATCAGCGCCGCCGCCATCACCACAAATAACAGCGCGCGGATCTGCGGGGTTTCCGGGCTGAACCAGTTGGTGACCCAACAGGTGTATTGCCAGCCGAGCCAGACGGCAAACCACAGAATCAGCGTATGCAGCATGCCGCTGGCGCTAAGGTCATGCAGCAGGGAATGGCTGAGCTGCGTTACCGCAAAGACGTAAACCAGATCGAAAAACAGTTCTTCCCAGGTGACATGGGCATGGTGCCCGTCACGCTGGCGCAGTAGCGAATGCAGACGGCTATCTTCATCGGTCATGGCACTTCCCTCAGCAGAGGATCAACGGTGGAGTCAACTTACATATTAAGAGGTTATCGATAGTTGCGTGACGTTATCATTCAACATAAGATATTTGCGCTAAATTTGTGCCGCCTTCTCCTTGTCGGGGGCTTCCCGGCTTTAAAGAGGGCACAATGATGTGCGATTTAGTATTAAAACTGCTGGAACTGGCTGGCTTTGCAGGGGACGCGGAAGCGCTGATCCAGCACTGCTGGACAGGGGCGGCAACACAGGCGGGGAAATATACCGTTATTGTGGTTGTTGTTTTGACCGGACTTCTGGTTCGGCGGTTGTGGAAAAAACTAAGGGGGCAAACGCTGCAACGTCGGCCCCCCAGGATAAACCACAAACGTAAAAAGTAGTTTTTCCGGCGGCACGGTCAAACCCACTGTGCCGCCGTTTTTTATTATCAATAAGGTCTATATTTTCGTCAACCGTAATTTTTGCGAACCTGCAAAATGTTACTCACCCCGTGGCTGTAACTGATACACCCACGCCGACACCTGCTGGCCTTGTGACGTCGTGACATCAACCTCCACCCGGTCATAGCCATCTTCAAACTCATCCAGCATAGGCCAGTGGACATCCAGCTGATCTGACAAAAACAAATAACCCGCCACGCGCGGGCCGTTTTTATCCAGCACGATACCCGGGAAATCTGCCGCTGCGCCCCAGCCACGTTCGAAGAAGGTGCCAGTCACATAGCCCGCCAGCCAGTCGCCGCCGATGTTTTCCAGAATATGCGCATTGGAACGGCCCGGGCACAGCGTGCCGTAGACAAATAAAGGTTTCATTTTCCCTCGTAAAATCAAACAAAAGAACCACTTTAGCGCCCGTGGTGTGGGATGTCACCTGCACCACAGGAAAGCTGATAAGCAAAGTCTATCGCATTGAAAACCAATAACGTCTGGCTGGTAGCGTGCAGGGTGCGAATAATCAGGTTATGACTATCTATCGCGTAAGAGTGGGGTTTCATAACCCCTCAGCCCTGACTTTCAGGCAGCTTGATGAAATTCTCGAACCACAACGTTTCTGGCGTACTGAGCCTGACAGTGGCCGCTTCCGTTATTTCACCGAATATCAATACCAGTCTGAGGTGCGGGACCTGTGTTCGGTATGTTCACTGGCTTATTCCCAGGCGTGCCGGGTGAAGCGTTGTCCCTTAATCCTGGTGGAGGTGATAGCGGAAGCGTGCTGAATCTACCAGGGGCGATTCATACTTAGGGCTGTTCTTTATCATCGTCAGCAGGGACAAGAGGTTCATCAATCTCGCTCTGCTTACCGGATTTCAACAGCTGAATATCCAGGATCACATAGGTCATGGTGGTAATAAACAGCGAGATAACGCTGCCGATCACGCCACTGGTGGTAAAGGTGAAGAAGTTATACATGACCACCCAGGTCAGGCTGATAAAAAGCGCCAGGGAAGTCATGATCGCTGAGAAGGAATAATGTGTGGTGCGCGCACCCATCGCATTAATCTGCTGGCTCAGATTGGTGCCGGTATATTTTTCCAGCAACAAAATGCTGCGTTCCCAGTTCCGTGCACGACGTGCGCTGCTGCGGGTAAAGAACAGAAACAGCAGCGAGAGGAAAAAGCCAGAAAAAGCGATGAGGACCGGCACCGCTTCCAGTGCGTACGCGATGCTTTTATGGCTGGTGTCTTTGGTGCTGAGGTCCAGCGTGAGTGATGCACCCAGCGCCGCGTAGAGAAATATAAACAGCACGATAAATATCGCACCGCGTTTCCAGTTCAGCTCTGCTTCCTGGTTTACCTGCTGACGCGCCACCTGTAGCGCCTGCCGCAGCGGGTTTGCCTGCGCAGAATCCGCATCAATGCTGTCAATTTTCTCGCCAAAAAAGCTATGGATAAAAGGCTGATCGGCCTGTTCGATGGTAATACGCATAAAATTCCGTGTGACTTAACGAAGGTGGGTGAAAGTTTAACGCATTGAGGAGGTTAAAGGGACGGGTGAGTATCAAAGTTAAATGCCCGAGTGAACGGGCAGGCGTCAGTTTGTTAGTTAGTTTTCTGTAACGAACCGGGGTTATAACTGGTGTTAAGTGCAGACAGATCAACAGTTTTTTGCGCTCTCTCCAGGTCATAAATAGCCTGAATTCTTAACCACATCTCGGGAGTACTACCCAGTACAGCTGCTAGCTTGATTGCCATTTCAGGTGTGATAGCTGTAGTACCAGAAACCATACGTGAAGCAGTTGATGGTGCGATAGCCAATGCCCGAGCCAGCTCCCTGATCCCAATATCCAGATCTTCCATTATGCCCGCTATAATTTCACCGGCATGTGGGGGGTTGTGCATACTCATTAGTGATAATCCTCATAATTCAAAATAAAGGCATTGCCGTCTCTGAATTCGAAAGTGATACGCCAGTTACCTGTGACGGTGATAGACCAGATGCCGCGGCGGTCACCTTTTAAAGCATGCAGCCTATAGCCGCCAAGGTTCATATCTTCCACTTTTTCGGCGAGGTCGATTACGCGAAGCCTCTCACGCAATCTCTTTTCATGCGCTGCATTGATCTTCCTGGTTGAGCCGGTTTCAAAAAACTCCTGAAGTCCACTGTGTTTCCAACTCTTTATCATCCGTGCATCCCAGTGTTGCCTGATGTGGAACATCATACGGCGGTGTTCCTCAGTGAGCAACACTGGTTGGTGATTTTGCGGCCCATCACGCAAACCCAGTTTAGTTAGCTCACGTAGACTACCTCTCGCGATCATCACCGATCGCGAGGTTGACGACGGAGGATTACCTATGTCCTATGTTGACGGATTTGTTGTGGCGGTTCCGGTAGATAATAAGGAGGCTTATCTGGCGATGGCGGCCAAAGCCGCGCCTTTGTTTAAGGAGTTTGGCGCGACGCGCATCGTTGAATGCTGGGCAGATGATGTACCGGACGGTAAAACCACCGACTTCCGCATGGCGGTAAAAGCGGAAGAGGACGAAACGGTGGTGTTTAGCTGGATTGAATACCCTTCGAAAGAAGTGCGTGATGAGGCTAATAAAAAACTGATGGCCGACCCACGGATGAAAGAGATGGGCGAAAATATGCCGTTTGATGGCAAGCGCATGATTTATGGCGGTTTCGCTCCGCTGCTCGATGAATGACAAGGCACTCCTGGCTGTGCGGCGTGCCGCCAGCCATCCCCGTTACAAACTAATCAGCTTTTTGACGCCCGGAATTTGCAGCATTGCCAGCGAAATCAGCATCGCCAGTGCTACCGTCAGCGCAATGACCAATAGCTTATCCACCACCGATCGGATGCTGATGGCCCACGCCAGAATATTGAAAACCAGATAATGCAGGATATAGACGCCGGTCATGGTTTTACCCAGAGTGGCGAAGACCGCCGGTAGCTTTTTCCAGTGCGCAGGCAGCGTGATGCCGTTAACGCTGATGGCTATCAAGATCACCAGAAAATAGACCTGCGACCCTGTCAGGACGAAATCATTGCCGGTAGAGATAAAGCGGGCGATGAAGTAGTAACGTTCATACAGCCAGGTAAAAAGATACACCGCGGGCAGCAACAGCAGGCTAAGCCGCACCACCCGCACCGATTGCAGCGTTTGTATCACTATCGGCAACGCCATCAGACGGCCGGAGAGGTAATACAGCACCCAGGTCCAGATGCGGTATTGCGGTAGCAGTGAGAACGCCCGGTTGTCCGGCCACAATATCGCGAGAATGTCATATAAAAATGCGGCCAGTAACAGGATAAAAATAATCGCTGCCGTTCTGCCGGGAAACAACATTAACCGGTCAATCAGGGGGTGTGACACGTAAATTAAAATCAGTGAAATCATAAACCACGGCTGAATCAGATAGCCTTTGTTCTGCACCCCGGCGAACCAGAAAAAGGTAAACCAGAAGAGAAAAATCAACAAAATGCGGCGAATCTTATCCAGTTGCCAGCTGGGGCTGTGTTTCTGCCCGCTGTCGATATAGCCGCTCAGTAAAAAGTAGAGCGGCGTGGCAATAGTGGAAATAAAACTCAGGATGTTGAGGGCCAGACTGTAATTGTAGTTATAGCGATCATAGCTCTGATACAGGGTGAAAAAAGACACTGCCGTCATGCAGGCCAGCGTCTTCAACAGATTAAGCCCGGTGTTATTCATCAACAGCTTCCTTTGCATGGAAACAGCGATACAGCACCGGCAGCACCAGCAAAGTCAGCACCGTGGCGAAACCTAAGCCGAAAATGATCACCACGGCCATGCTCTGGAAAAAGACATCGCGCAACAATGGCAACAGACCCAATACGGTGGTAAATGCCGTCAGCAGGATCGGTCGCAAACGCGAGGTCGCCGCATCCAGAATCGCGTCCTGTAGCGATTTCTGCTGTCGGAACTGGCGGGTTTCTTCAAGCAAGACAATGCCATTGCGGATCAGCATTCCCGAGAGACTCAGTAACCCAATCAGCGCCATAAAGCCAAACGGAATACCGGTCAGCAGGAAGCCACAGGTGACGCCGATTAAGGCCAGCGGTACGGTGATCCAGATTGCCACCGCATCGCGCAGCGAGTTGAACATCAGGATGGTGATAACAAACATCACCAGGAAGCCAATCGGCAGCGAACTCAGCAACCCACTTTGCGCTTCACGTGAACTTTCCAGCTCACCTCCCCATTCGAGACGATAACCGGGCGGCAACTTCAGCTGTTCGATTTGTGGCTGCACCCGCGCCACTACCTGCGCCGCAGTGAACCCCAGGGCGGGGTCCGGGTCAGTTTGCACCGTTAATACGCGCATACGATCCCGGCGCATAATCAACGGGTCTTCCCACTCAAGACGGAAATCCGACACCACGTTGCTGAGCGGAACAAAGTGTTGTAATGAGTTGCTCCATAACTGAATGTTGGCAATGTGATCAATATTCTGGCGTTCATCATCCGCCGGAAACAACATCACCGGGATCAGCCGCGAACCATCGCGGAAGATACCCACCGCATCCCCGCTGAAATTCATACGTAACGCCTGATCAATATCGCGTTTATCGATACCCAGTTCCTGCCCGCGCAATGCCGAGTATTGTGGGCGGATAACTTTGCTACGCTCCTGCCAGTCATTACGCACCGGGAACGTGGTGCCATCAGCCTGGAAAATACCATCGATCTGGCTGGCAATGTGGCGCAGCGTATCAGGATCCGGACCGATAACACGCAGGGCGATCGCGCTGTCACTGGCGCTGCCGAACTGAATACGTTTAATGCGTTCATTCACCTGCGGATATTGCTGCTGAATATAATGCTCAGTCGCTAAGGCGATACGTTCCAGCTGGCGGCCATCCTTCACCCGCACCATGATTTGCGCGTAATTGGTGTACTGACGGGTGGAATCATAAGTCAGGGTAAAACGCATCGCGCCCTGACCAATGGTGGTGACGGTAGCCGCTACCCCCTCTTCCTGATTAATAAAACGCTCGATTTGCGCGGCGGTCGCGGCGGTATGGTTGATATCGGTGCCATAGGGCAGCCAGAGATCGGTGAAAAATATCGGCGTGTTGGAGGAGGGGAAGAAGTTCTGTTTAACAAAGGTGAAACCATACAAGGAGGCAGCCAGACAGGCGACCATCACTGTAATTGTCAGCCAGCGTACGCGAATCAATGCGGTCAGTGTGCGGCGGTAGACGCGAAACACAATGCCCTGGTAAGGGGGTTGATCGTCCTGTTGCGGCATTTTTAATTCTTTACGCCGCGCTTCGCTCCATTTGATAAACACTGGCGTCAGCGTCAGGGCAGTAATCCAGCTGAGTAGCAGGGAGATCAGCAGCACCTGGAACAGGGATTTACAGTATTCACCGGTTGAGTCCTGGGACAGTCCAATCGGGGCGAAAGCGATGATGGCAATCACCGTTGCGCCCAGTAGCGGCAACGCCGTGCGTTGAATCATTTGCGTGGTGGCTTGCTGCAACGGTTTCCCGCGCTGCTGGTCGATCTTAATGCCTTCCACCACCACAATGGCGTTGTCCACCAGCATACTGAGCGAGATGATCAGTGCGCCCAGCGAGATGCGTTGCAACTCCAGCCCGAACAAATACATCACCAGCAACGTACCCAGCACGTTGAACGCCAGCGATGCGGCGATGACGATACCGCTGCGTACCCCCATAAAGATCAGCAGCGTTCCGACGACAATCGCCAGTGCCATCAGGAAGTTAAGGATAAATCCATCGACCGACTGCTTCACTTCCTGCGCCTGGTTATAAAACACCTTCAGTGAAATGCCTGCCGGTTTGTCCTGCTGATAAGCGTCGAGCTTTTGCGTCAGCGCATCACCGACGTTAATCACGTTAACGCCCGGCGCAAAGGAGACACCAATCGCCAGCGCCTCATGCCCATCGGCATGGTAGAGATTATCCGGGGTGTCGGTCACGCCGTGTGACAGGGTGGCGATATCGTGCAGATGCAGGGTTTGCGTGGTGCCGGGAGGCGAGATGGGCAGGTTAGCGAGATCCTCCAGAGATTTAAATTCACCAGTCGGGTTAAAACGGATGGATTCACCATCAATGCGAATACTACCGGCGTTAGAAACAACGTTACTGCGACTGAGCAGGTCTGCCACCCGTGCCGTAGTAATGCCATAGCTGCTCATTTTGGTGCTGGAGAGGGCGATGCGAATCTGTTCCTGCTGCACACCCGCCACTGCCACTTTGGCCACGCCGGGTACCAGTACCAGGTCACGTCGCAGTTGGTCGGCGTAGTTACGCAGTTCGTCGTTAGTGAAATCTTTGCCATATATCACAAAGAAATAGCCATAGACGTCACCAAAATCGTCATTCACAAACGGGGTATGCGCCCCCGGCGGAAACTGAAGCGCGGCATCACCTACGCGCCGCCGGAGTTCGTCCCAGATTTGTGGCAGCTGATTTGCCAGGTAGCTGGTATGAATCGAAACGGTGATCTGCGACAGGCCGTTACTGGAGATGGACGTGACGTTATCGAGTGAAGGGAGCCGCTGTAACGCGTTCTCCAGCGGTAACGTCACTTCCTCTTCCACCTGCTGTGCCGATGCGCCGGGATACTGCGTGACAATCACCGCGGCTTTAATGGTGAACAGGGGATCTTCGAGTCGGCCAATGTTGAGCAGCGCATAAATACCGCCAACGCCAAGCAGCAGAATGACCATCCAGATGCGGATGGGTTTATTAATAAAGTTGTCTAAAATCCGCATTATAACCCCCGCTCACGGGTCCAGATGCGGATCGCTTCGCCATTGCGTAGCTCGCCGGTTCCTGCTGACACAATACGATCGCCAGGTTTGAGTCCGGAAATAATCTCAACGCCTGCGGCACTGACATCGCCAACTTCTACCTGCTGATCTTTAACGTGTAAATCATTGCCCTCACCGACAATCAACCAAACATGGGGCTGATTGGTGGGACTGCGATCGGGATTGAACACCGCAGCACCGGGTACCACCACGCGTGATTGTGCTGGCGCATTTGGCAGGTTATGCAACTGGACCCGTACCGACCCGCTTAGCCCTGCCACATTGGGTAAATCGGCCGGACGCGGCATGGTCAGCACCACTTGCCAGGTCATGGTGGCGGCATCGGTTTGCGTGGTGTGTTCTTTGTAGTTGGCGGTGAAGGTTCTGCCGGGCAAGGCGTTAAATTGCACCTCCGGCTGGTAGCTGACGTTCTGGATATCGAGACTGGTAAACAAACTTTCCGGCACGGTGAAGATCACATCCAGCACATCGGCGCGGGTTAGCAAGGCAATGGGTTGTCCTGCGGCCACCACCTGATGATTACGAACCTGAACTCTGGCAATCACCCCATCAAAGGGGGCGCGCAGGGTGAGAAACTGCAACTCTTCCTGAGCAATTCTTAGCGCAGTGGCGGCAGCATCACGATTGGATTTCTGCACATCCATATCAGCCTGCGACACGGCGCTGCGGTTGGAAAGTGAACGGAAGCGCTGATATTGCCGCTCTGCCAGTTGGAACGTATTTTGCCGATCCTTCACGCGCAGACGTGCATCAGTATCATTCAGTGACGCGAGGGTTTGATTGGCTTTAACCGTCATCCCATCACGTAAATCCAGCTGCGTGATTTGCCCCGCGCGTTTAAAAGCGAGGTCGGTGTTATCACCTGCCTGAATACGTGCCGGGAATATGCGGATATTGGAAGCATTGCCTGCGGCGATGGTAAACGCCTTAATTACACGAGGTTGCGGTGGAGGGGATTCTTTTTTTTCATCACAACCGGTAATCAGAACACAGCAAAGCAGAAAAAGCATTGCCTTGTATTTTATCATTATTTTTCCCTCATCCCGAAAATACCGCGCCATGGATTCATCAGATAACAAGGAACAATTTTAAGCATTACTACATTTGTGTTGCAGTTCAAAAAAGCTATCAGGAAATATGTGATACCACGAACCAGGTTAGCAGCCCCACCAGAGTGGTGGCGACAACTGCCATGATGACGAAGCCAAAAACCAACTTAACCATCTGTATTTCCATTATTATTTCCCTTTCTCTCTGTCGTTGATGGTGACAAGAGACGTGTAAAGACAGAATCGGTACGTACAGGCAAGCTAACATTGCCATTCTGATAATATAGATTAGATTTAATTTATCTCATTCAAATCATTAGCTGGATTATTTCTTTTCAGGCGAAAGTGTCGGTCAGTGTCTTAAAAATCTAATTACCTCAGTTTGTGTGTGTTTTGTTGAAAAACTCATTTTAACAATAGCTTAATAGCTAGGGGTCCATATGGAAAATGTTCAAGGTCAGGATAAAGGTGCTGTTTTAGCTGGGCAGCCCTGGTATCAGTGCACTACAGAGGAAACTTTCCAAAACTTAGCAAGTTCACCGTCTGGCTTATCTTCTTCCGCAGCCAATGAGCGCCTGGAAAAGTACGGCCCCAATGCGCTGCCACAAAAACCTGAGAAGTCAGCACTACTGAAATTTATCGCGCATTTCAAAGATGTATTGATTTATATCCTATTTGCCGCAGCGCTCATCACGGCGGTGATGGGTCATTGGGTGGATACATTTGTTATTATCGGTGTGGCAGTGATCAATGCGTTAATTGGCTTTATTCAGGAAAGTAATGCCGAAAAATCACTGAAAAGTATCCAGAATATGTTAGCCAGCGAAGCCATCCTGGTGCGCGACGGCAAACAAATCACCGTACCTACCCAGGATATTGTGCCCGGCGATGTGGTGATGCTGCGTCCTGGCGATAAAATCCCGGCAGATTTGCGTTTGTTTGACGTGCATAACCTGCGGGTGGAGGAGGCGATTCTCACCGGCGAATCTACCGTGGTGTCTAAAAATGTTGATGCGTTGTCCGGTGAAAAATCACTGGGCGACCGCCTTAACCTCGCGTTCTCAGGCACCACTGTCAGTTCCGGCACCGCTGCGGGCGTGGTGGTGGCCAGCGGTGGCGACACCGAGCTGGGGCATATCAACGAGATGATAAGCTCTGTGAAAGAGGTGAAAACCCCGCTGTTGGTCCAGATTGATAAACTCGGCAAAGCGATATTTTTCATCATCCTGCTGATGATGGTTGCGCTGTTTATCTTCGGTTACATCCTGCGTGATATTCCCTTCCCTGAACTGGCGCTCTCGGTTATCAGCCTGGCGGTGGCAGCAGTGCCGGAAGGCTTACCGGCCATTATCTCGATCATCCTTTCACTCGGCGTGCAGTCAATGGCGCGCGTACAGGCGATTATCCGTAAATTACCTACCGTTGAGACGCTGGGTGCGATGTCGGTGATTTGCTCCGACAAAACCGGCACCCTGACCATGAATGAAATGACGGTCAAAGCGGTGGTGCTGGCAAAAAGCAAATGGCGCGTCAGCGGCAACAGCTATGAACCGAAAGGCGAAATTGTGGCAGAGGAAGGGGCCAGCGGACTTAATGCCGCCACTGATCCGCTGTTCCAGCAATTCCTGCATGCGGTTGATATCTGTAACGAAAGTCAGCTGCGGCAGGATGCCAGCGGGCACTGGGTGATCGTCGGTGGTCCCACCGAAGGTGCGATGAAAGTGCTGGCGGCAAAAGGTATTGCGCAGAAAAAATCCGTTGAGGTGATCAGCAAACTTCCTTTTGATTCGCTGTATAAATACATGTCAGTGAGTTGTGTTGCGGACGGACAAGCTTACATTGTGTTGACTGGCGCACCTGATGTGCTGCTGAAGCTTTGCCAGCAGCAACAGACACCCAATGGCGTGGAGCCGCTGGACCTCGCTTACTGGGAAGCGGCGATCACCACCTACGCCAGTGAGGGGTTACGTACCGTCGCTGCTGCGTGGAAACCGATGTTAGAGCCGGTCACTTCGCTGGATCATGATGAGCTGAACAACGGCATGGTATTGCTGGGGCTGGGTTGCATGATGGACCCCCCGCGTCCGGAGGCCATCTCGGCCATTCACGACTGCCAGCAGGCGGGGATTCGCGTCAAAATGATCACCGGCGACCATCAGGAAACCGCGATGGCTATCGGCCAGATGCTGGGTATTGGCAACAGCAAATCAGCGGTCACCGGCTATGAACTTGAGCATATGAACGATGCGGAACTGGCGCAGGCGGCGAAAACCTATGACATCTTTGCCCGTACCAGCCCGGAGCATAAATTACGCCTGGTAAAAGCGCTGGAATCGAGCGGCGAAATCGTCGGTATGACCGGCGACGGTGTGAACGATGCACCAGCGCTGAAGCAGGCCAACGTCGGTATCGCCATGGGGATCAAAGGTACCGAGGTGACGAAAGAGTCGGCGGATATGATCCTCGCGGATGACAACTTCGCCACTATTGCCGCCGCGGTCAAAGAAGGGCGGCGGGTGTATGACAACCTGAAGAAAACCATCCTGTTTATCATGCCGACCAACCTGGCGCAGGGCTTACTGATTATTATCGCCATCCTGATGGGGAATCTGCTGCCGCTCACCCCGGTGCAGATTCTGTGGATGAACATGGCGACCTCCGCCACGCTGTCTTTTGGCCTGGCATTTGAACCGGCAGAAGCCAATGCCATGCGCCGTCCCCCACGTAATGTGAAGGCGCATGTGATGGATGGATATGCCATCTGGCGTGTCATTTTTGTCGGCTTGTTAATTTCCATCAGCGCCTTTGTGCTGGAAGCCTGGCTACAACCGCGTGGCTACAGCCCGGAATTTATTCGTACCGTGCTGCTGCAAATGCTGGTGACGGCGCAGTGGGCCTATATGATCAACTGTCGTAATTCGGAAGGCTTCTCCCTCGACAGCGGATTGATGAAGAACAAGGGTATCTGGCTGGTGACGGTGGTGCTGATCGTGCTTCAGGCGATCATCATTTATATCCCGCTGATGAATACGTTGTTCGGCACCCGTCCGTTACCGATTAATTATTGGTTTATCTCGCTGATTGTCAGTATCGCCATCTTTATTGTGGTTGAGATTGAAAAACGTCTGACACGGTCGTGGCGTGGGGTGAAAACCCAGTCACTGACCTGAGTTCGCTGATATTGAGTCCTGCTGTTGCCGGAAACTGGCCAGCAGGACTTTTTTGATCAGGTAGGTCAGGGGAATTGCCAGAATGGCACCGGTAATACCCAACACGGCCTGCCAGAACAAAAAGGCCAGCAGCTGGCTGGTTAATGACATATCCAGCCGTTTACCCACCATCAGCGGCTCCAGCACGGAACTCAGCGTCAGGTTTAACACCACAAAAAATCCTGCGATGACGAAGGCAATTTCCAGGTCAAACGCGAGATAGCTTTGTACCACGGGCGGAATGGCGGCCATAAAGGAACCCAGCACCGGCACGTAATTGAAAACAAACATCAATACGCCCCAGAAAAAGGCGAATTTTAATCCCAGTAACTGTGCGCCACCCCAGACGATCAGACCACCGAAGATTCCCGTCAGTGTCTTAACCCTGGCATAGACAATGACACTCTGAATCCCTTCCTGTAGCGCCAGATAAATCGCCGGTGAGTCGCCCTGCGCACGTTTGTGCAGCGCATTTTTCAGCAACGGCAGTTCGTAAAGCATAAACAGCAGCATCAGGAAAACCATCACCCACCATGAGAGCACGCCGGGGATTTGAGTCAGGAAAGCGGTGACCCAGCGAACGATAGCCCCGGCATCGACAAACGCCAGCATTTCGTCCGGTGCCAGGGCAATGCCGATGTGATCCAGGGCCTGAGTCACCTCCTGCAATCTTGCCGTCAGCAACAGCGGCGTCTGGCGACTCAGCAGGATCAAATCCGGGGTTAACACGGTCAGTTTGATAATGGTCACCACGATGATCAGCAGCAATACCGAGATAATCAGCAGCGAGGAGAGAATACGCGGGATGCGTTTATGCTCGAACCAGCTCACCAGGGGATCCAGCATGATGGAAAGCAGCATTGCCAGCAGCACCTGATTAATCAGATGCGCGGACAGATGCAAGCCGAACAAAATCAATGTCAGACAGGCAAGTGAAATCAGTACACGCGATAACTGCGGCCACGGCGTAAACCAGCTCATGTTCGTCAATTCCCTGAAGTTAATGCTGTTGATCTTGCAATAACTATATCTGCAATATTTTGACCCGGCATAGTGAATCACCTCAGATGAGCAGATAATACCCACGGCGGTGGCCTGATTATTCTTGCACCACTATCTCACGCGCATCATTTTGCTGTAACCAGTCACGGCTGATCACCCGCAGCATCTCGATAAAGCTCTGCCCTGCGGTGGAAAGGCGGCCAATATTCGGGCACAGAATGCCGATATCGGTAGCAGGCAGCACCTCCTTCAGTGCCAGGGGCCGTAAGGTCTGCTGATAACCGGGAAACCGCAGCCGCACCGATGACCACATGCTAACCATCTCCGCTTCTTCCATCAGGCGTGCCATGATGGAGGGCGAAGAACAATGGATCACCCGCTCTGGCAGCGGCAGGTTATAGCGGTGGAAGACCTGAGCCAGAATCGAATGGTCGCCAGGTTCATCCCAGTCCAGCCAGGTGTAAGCCAGCAGTTTGCGTAAAGAAGTGGTATGGGTGATGGGATGCTGCTGACCGGCGATGATCGAGTTGTTCAGGGAGTAAAGCATCTCATAATACATAGGCGCAATGCGCATGCCATCGGTGGCGGAGATCACCGCCAGGTCAATACGGCTGTTTTCCAGGGCATCGTAGAGCTGATGTGGACGGCCCTCCATCGCAATCAGTTTCACCCCCGGAAAACGCTGCTGATAGTTGAGCAAAGTGGTGGTGAAGGGACCGTAAGACGCTGCAGAAGTAAAGCCAACACGCAGTTGGCTCATCGCTTTGCCCAGCAGATGATCGATCTCCTCCCGCGCCTGGCTCAACGATCGGTCGATATCGCGAGCATGACGTAACAACACCTGACCATAATCATTCAGCACCACGCCGCGTGAGGAACGTTCGACAATCGGCATACCGATCTCCGCCTCCATCTCCTGAATGGTTTTGCTGATGGCGGGTTGGGTGAGATGTAAGGTGCGCGCGGCTTTGCCAATGCTTCCCTGGGCCGCGACTTCTAATAACACATCAAGCTGGTTGAGTTTTATTTTCATCTATTCCCGTCTCTGGTGCAGAAAATGCACTATCAGATATCAATGAATATAACCAAAGGCATAACTATTTCTCATGATTGAAATGTAATTTATTTATGTCAATAGTGCACCTTCCACCGTTTCTGGAACGTTACTGGAAGGATATGTCGATGAAAAAAGTCAAATGTGCACCCGCTGAGGCGGAATTAGCCGTCTCGCTTCCTTTCAGCGCCGCTGCGCCGGCCAGTCACCGCTCACCGGCCAAATCGTTGTTTGCCGTGACGCTGGGGAATGGATTAGAAATCTATGATTTTGCGGTTTACAGCTTTTTTTCCGTCATCATTGGTCACCTTTTCTTCCCTACGGATAGTGATTCCGCGTCGTTATTGCTGGCGGTCGCCACCTTTGGGGTGGGCTTTTTTATGCGTCCGCTCGGCAGCCTGGTGCTGGGTCATTACGCTGACAAACACGGTCGTAAGGCGGCATTGACGTTGATTATGGCGTTGATGGCACTCGGCGTGGCGCTGGTGGCATTCGCACCCACTTACGCGCAGGTGGGAATGCTGGCTCCCGCCATGCTGGTGACCGGACGCTTGTTGCAGGGTTTCTCAGCAGGTGGGGAAGTCGGGGCCGCGACCAGTTGGCTGATGGAGGCGGGAGACCAGGCGCGGCGCGGCTCACGAGTCAGCTGGCAAATGGCCAGCCAGGGTGGGGCGGCCCTGCTCGGGGCGGCGATGGGGGCATTATTGACCCACAGCTTAAGCCAGGATGCCTTGTACAGCTGGGGCTGGCGTATCCCGTTTATTGTCGGGCTCGCCATTATGCCAGTGGGAATTTATATTCGCCGTCATCTGCATGAAACCCATGTGCCCGCCATTGCAGCACCGGCGTCTCACCCCGCCAGCCGCCTGTGGCGCGACTATCGCCGCCAAATGCTGCTCGGCATTCTGCTCGGTATGAAAAGCACCACCTCTTTCTACATCATCGTTTATTACATGCCTGCGTATATGGTGCATACCCTGCACATGCCCGCATCGACCTCTTACTGGATTAGCCTGCTCGCTGGCGGGTTAACCCTGGTGGTGCCTTTCTTTGCCGGCAAACTGGCGGATCGCCTGCCGCGCCGAAAACCCTTATTGCTGGCCTGCGGTGTCGGTTCACTGCTGTTGATCTGGCCGATTTTTGCCACGTTGCACAGTGGGGCTCCCTTTGCCCTCACTATGGCGCTGATCGCCATCGACCAGGTGCTGGTGAATATTACGGCGGTCGCCTTTTTCCTGCTAATCCTTGAGGCGTTTCCCCGTTCGGTGCGCGCTTCAGGCATGGCGCTAATCTATGCCATTAGCGCCACCCTGTTTGGTGGTTTTGCACAGTTCAACGTCACCTGGTTGCTGAATGTCACGGGTAACGCCATGGCCCCTGCCTGGTACCTGTTGCTGAGTGCGCTGGTCTCGCTGACAGCGCTGCTGGCATGGCGAGAAAAACCCGTTTTATCCGATGAGTGAATATTGAGGTCTGACATGTTGATTAAAGAAATTCTCGATTATGAAGAAGAGATGATTGCTATCCGCCGCGACTTCCATCAGCACCCGGAGCTGGGGTTCGAGGAGTTTCGCACCAGCGCGCGCATTGCCGAGTTACTCAGCGCGTGGGGCTATGACGTGCATCGCGGGCTGGCGGGCACCGGGGTGGTGGGCACCCTGAAAGTGGGCGACGGCACAAAACGACTGGGGTTGCGCGCCGATATGGATGCTCTGCCAATGCAGGAGTTAGCAGATGTGCCATGGCGCAGCCAGGTACCCGGGAAAATGCATGCCTGCGGCCATGATGGTCACTGCGCCATGCTGTTATCCGCCGCGCGTTATCTGGCGGAACAGCGCCCTTTTAGCGGAACGCTGCATGTCATTTTCCAGCCGTCGGAGGAATCATATGGCGGTGCGCGCCGCATGATGGATGACGGGTTATTTGATTTATTCCCCTGCGATGCGGTGTTTGGCCTACATAACTTCCCGTTGTTACCGGCAGGCCACTTCTTCTCCAAACCCGGCCCCTTAATGGCATCTTCCGACAGCATGACCATCACCCTACATGGCAAAGGGGGCCATGGAGCCACGCCGGAAAATACGCTGGATCCCACGGTTGCCGGAGCAGCGATTGTTATGGCGTTGCAGACCATCGTGTCACGTAATGTCGATCCGCAGGATGCGGTGGTGGTCACCGTGGGGAGCCTGCAAAGTGGCAGCACCCATAACGTCATCCCGGACAGTGCCGAGCTGAAGCTGAATCTGCGCACCTTCAGCGCTGAGGTACGTGAGAAAGTCAAAGCGCGCATCGAGCATCTGGTACAGGCACAGGCCGCCAGTTTTGGGCTGACGGCCACACTGCAAGCTGATTTCGGTTATCCGGTGACCATCAACCACGAAGCGGAAACCACATTTGCTACTCAGGTGGCGCGGGATACCTTCGGGGCGCAACACGTCGCGGATTACGATCAGGTTAAGCCGCTGATGGGCAGCGAAGATTTCGCTTATATGCTGGAAGAAGTGCCGGGAAACTATATGTGGCTGGGCACCAGCCGCGGTGATCAGGACTACGCGGTGCACCATCCGTTGTATCAATTCAACGATGCATGCCTGTCAATTGGCGCAACTTACTGGGCGCGTTTAACCGAAGCCTTTCTGCGTTAAGGAAAAATGGTGCAGTGCACGGTCAATTATTGACCGTGCACTTGTCCGGGTGCGCCAGACGTGGCCCGCCGAATGTTATCCACAGGGTTTTGCCGCGGATATGCACCCGGAATGTGGACAACGCGGGGCGGCTCTATCGCGCAAAGCAATTACTTAGCGGTGTGATCTTCTTTTCCCGCCACCGAATAGGTCACCTGCTGATTACGGGTTTTCATAAATTCCTCCAGTGAGATACCCCGCATCGCCGCGTAAATATCCAGATTGGAAGCCCCAATCACCGCGCCCATTTTTTCCAGCAGGAAAAAGCTGGCACCGTATTGAATCAGGCTGCGCCAGTCACGCTGCCGAATCATTTCACATTCGCGCGCGCTCAATTGCGCGGCATCGAACATGGCTTCAGCATCGTGACGAAAACGCTCGCGCGGGCCCGGCTGAATTAGCTGATGCAGGAAGCGGTTGAGACGCAGGCTCTCCAGACTGCGTTGCTGGGTGAAGGGATAGCTGCCTGGCAATTTTTCGATGCCCGCCAGTTCCCGCGCCATTTTTTCGCGATGTTGTTGCACCGTGTCCAGCGGGGCGTCACCGGCCTGGTTTTCCAGCACCAGGGTGGCGATACCGGTCATGGAAGGCAGGTAATAACCCTGATGTTTTTTCACCACATTAGCCGAGAGCGCACCGCGCATCACCAGCCACATAATCTCTTCCGTCCCTTCCACCCCACTCAGTTCAGCGTATTGCGCGATGGTCAGCTCGGTCAGCCGCTCAGGGTCGTCAACCAGCAAATCCATAAATTGCTGATCCCACTCCACATTATTAAAACCGCAGCGCTCCCCATGCACCTGGTGGGAAAGCCCACCGGTGGCGACAATCGCCACATTGATATCTTCGGGATAGCTTTCAATCGCACGACGCAGTGCCTGGCCGAGCTTATAACAGCGGCGCGCCGACGGGATGGGGAACTGCAATACGCCTACCTGTAACGGGATCACCCTGGTCGGCCAGCCGTCTTTAAACGGCAGCAACGCGGAGAGCGGGGAGAACAGGCCATGATCCAGCGGTTTGTCCATAAAGAATGACATATCAAATTCGTCGCTCATCAGGCTGGTGCCGATATGACGTGACAGCGCGGCATCGCCTTTTACCGGCGGTAAATCGCGTGGGCCGCCACCTTCATCAGCCACCCGATACTGGTTATCAATGCCCAGCGAAAAGGCAGAGTAGTGGTCAAAGAAGAATGAAGTGACGTGGTCATTAAAGATATAGACCAGCGCATCGGGTTTCTTTTCTTCCAGCCACTGCTGCATCGGTGCGAAGCTGGCAAAAATCGGCTCCCAGGCACCTTCATGCTGTTTATCATGGTCAACAGCAAAACCTATGGTCGGGGTATGAGAAACGGCCAGGCCGCCAATGATGTTCGCCATGGGATGTCTCCACTTATCGGTTATTTAAGGTTTGTGATAGCGCGGGGATGTCGGCAAGTCCGGCGCCTTTTATTTTCAAGGTCAGAGGTACTGTGCGATGCAAAATGATGCTCAGCGCTGCCAGTAAGGCCGGCAGGGCGAGGATGAAGAAAATGGATGACTGGTCAGGAAACGCCCCCATCAACAGCCCGCCCACCGAGGAGCTGAGAATCGCCCCGGTGCGACCAATACCATGCATCCAGCTCACCCCAGTGGCGCGAATTTCCGTGGGGTAGTAAGCCGGTGAGTAAACCTGTAAGCCGTTCTGCGCACCGTTGATGCACATGCCGATAATAAAGATGAAGGCTCCGAGCGCCACGCCGCTGAAACCAAAGACGCCCTGCGCCGCCAGGCAAAGACAGCCCAGCAGATACACCACGCCAATGACATATTTGGCGTTCAGTTTGTCCATCAGTGCGCCAACGATGATGCCGCCTAACGGGCCACCGAGCTGGAACAACCCGGCGAGGATCGCGGCCTGCTCCAGTGAAATACCACCAGAACGCATAATGGTCGGCAGCCAACCGTTCAGCAGATAAATCACGAACAGACCCATAAAATAGGTCAGCCACAGGATGATGGTGCCGCGGGCAAAACCGTGGCGGAAAAGCTGGGCAATCGGGCTATGGCCATTGACGCGTGGCGAGTGCAGTACAAAGCTGTTTTCGTGGCTAAAATGGCCGCCCATGCGGTTCAGCAGCGCGGCAATCTGCTGACGCGGTGCTTTGCGCACCAGCAGATTCAGTGCTGACTCCGGCAGCAGCCAGGCGAAGAAGGGCAGCATCAACAGGGGAACGACTCCGCCAAAAATCAGCACTGCCTGCCAGTGATACAGGCTGAGCAGACCCGCGGCGATAAAACCACCCAGACCCGAACCGATATTAAAACCACTGAACATCAGGGTGATCATCACCCCTTTGCGGCGTTCCGGCATATATTCCGACAGCAACGTCACGCAGTTAGGCATCACCGCACCCAGCCCGAGGCCGGTGATAAACCGCAGCAACGCCATTTGCAGTGGTGTGGTGGCAAACGCGCACACCAGACTGAAGGCGGAGAACATCAGAAACGATAACAAAATAATGCGTTTGCGACCGAAACGATCCGAGAGCGGGCCAGCAATTAACGCGCCGATGGCAACGCCAAACATTGCAGCACCGAGAATCGGCCCCATCGCCGCGCGGGAAATGCCCCAGTGTTCAATCAGCGCGGGAGCGATAAACCCCATTGCGGCGGCATCGTAACCGTCGAACATGATAATGACCAGACAGAGGAATAATACGCGCCACTGGAAAGGCGAAATCGGCCGGGCGTCGATCCATGCTTTGATATCGACCAGGTTGTTTGTGTTCATGGGTACGCTCTCTGTTATGCCGTGTCAGACGGCTATTGTCATGATGAGAGAAATTTAACAATCCGATCACACCTTAAGCATGGCGACGGGCAGTGTCTGTCAAAAAAGGCTTTTAAGGGTATGAGTTAGATTTATATTGTGAGCTGGCTGACAAACTCAGTGCGTACAGAAGCTGCCCACAGATGGTGTTGTCCGCAGGGTAAGTAAAGGTTAAGTATGAATTTCGTTTAGCAGGCTGTCGGGAGAGGGAAGGCAGAGGGGTATTGCACCCCTCTGGATTTCATCAGATTACTCAGGAATAGTATTCCGGTGCTTTTTTAAAATTAGCCCAGGCATCAGGATCATGGCCGGTCACCACAATGGCATCAGCACGCTCGGCCACCGCTCTGAGTTTCTGCACGGAACGTACCGAATCGACGGCTGAGGCGAGGAAACCCGGCAGCGCTTTTTGCTCCCAGTGATCCACGGTATAAGCCGCATCGATAGTCAACAGCAGGGGTTTGCTGTTTGGCAGGCGTACCAGGAACGACTGATGACCGGGGGCATGGCCGGGAGAAAAAATGGTGGTTAAGGTGCCGTCGCCGTAGATGTCATAAAAATCATCGTCGGTGCCGTTGAGGAATTGCCAGTTCAGCCCCGGACGGTCAAAGTCATTACGGATATAGCCACCCGCTGCAAACCAGTCTGGCGTAAAGGCATACTCATACTCTGCACGTTGCACGATATGGCGGGCGTTCGGGAAGCGGCCAATAGCCCCGGTATGGTCGAGATGCAGGTGTGACTGCACCACATATTTCACATCTGCTGGGTCGATACCCAGCGCCTTCACCTGATCGACACATCCCTGATCCTCGCCAAGTACCGGCCAGTAAACATCGCAGATTCCGCCCCAGTAACCTTTGGGATCGGTTGCCACCTCGATGGCATTGCCACCATCAATAATGGTGTGGCCGTCAGGGTGGGTGATGAGAAAGAAGGGCACGGGGATTTCATAATCTGCCCCGGCTCCCTGGTTCATCTTGATATTGTGCACCTTACATTTCAGGGTGCCGGACTGGAGCATGTAGAGTCGTATATCTTTCATACTGGGCATTCCTCTGGTTCGTCGTGGGTACTTTATTGTTGTGGGGTAAGGCTTTTAGAATGCTTCGCGATACAGATTCAGGGCGTCCTGCTCCAGAACCTCTACCGGGTTATTGGTGAGCAGGCGCGTTTGTAACATGGCATCGGCAGCCAGTCTGGGCAGGCTTTCCTCGGTGACGCCAACATCGCGCAGCCGTCGCGGCGCGCCACTTTGTTCCATCAGTTGCAGCATGTGTTCAACGAAAGCGTTAGATCGCGTATCCGCATCGCCACTGCCCGCGACGCCAAGCACATCCGCCAGCTCGGCATACAACGGAGCCGCCGCGCTGGCGTTGTAGCGCAGTACCGGTCCGAGCATCAGCGCATTGGAAAGGCCGTGCGCGACATGGTAGTGGCCGCCCAGCGGGTAAGCGAGGGCATGCACGGCGGCAACCGGCGAATTGGCAAACGCCTGGCCTGCTAACGTGGCACCCAGCAACATCCCTTCACGCGCCGCGCGGTTGCTGCCGTCCTGACAGGCGTTGATCAGATTGGCCCCCAGCAGTCTCAGGGCTTCACGCGCCAGCGCATCAGACAGCGGGTTTTTTTTGTGCTTACTGGTATAGGCTTCGATAGCGTGCACCATGGCATCGATGCCGGTAGCAGCGGTATGAATTTTTGGCAGGCCCACCGTCAATTCGGCATCCAGCAACACAAAGTCAGCATACAGTTGAGGCGCAACCACCCCCATTTTGGTCGTTTCGCCGGTGGTGATGATGGCGATATTGGTGACCTCGGAGCCAGTTCCGGCGGTGGTGGGAATCAGCACGAGTGGCAGGCGTGACCCTGTCACCTTACCGATGCCATACATCTCTGCCAGCGGCTGATCCCCTTCGGCCATCACGGCGGCAATTTTGGCGATATCCAGCGAGGAACCGCCGCCGAGGCCGATAATAATGTCGGCCCCGGCCTGTTTAATGACTTCCGTACAGGCATGCACGATAGCTTCCGGCGGATCCGCCACCACGTCATCAAACACCGTGACGTTAAAACCCGTCGTGGTGAGATTTTCGACGATGGGGGCGATCAGTCCGGCTTTCACCAGCCCGGCATCGGTAATTAGCCCGACATTCCGCTGGGTAAAACGTGCTGCCACGCTGGTGCCCAGTTGCTGAGCGCCTCCCCACTTCATTTCAATCGCGGGTACGGTACGAAACTCGAATGGATTGATAGTCATCTCATCTCCTCTTTCCAGGTTGCGATATTCAGGCGATCTCCGAACACAGGTATTTAATTTCCAGGTATTCATCGATGCCGTGATGGGAACCTTCACGGCCAAGGCCGGATTGCTTGACGCCGCCGAACGGGGCGACTTCGTTAGAAATTAACCCGGTGTTATGGCCGACCATGCCGTATTCGAGGGCTTCGGCAACACGCCAGGTGCGGCGAACATTTTCGGTATAGAAGTAAGCGGCGAGGCCAAACTCGGTGTCGTTAGCCATGGCAATCACTTCTTCTTCGGTAGTAAAGCGGAATAGCGGGGCCACCGGTCCGAAGGTCTCTTCGCGCGCGATTTTCATCTGCTGCGTAACCTCGGTCAGCACGGTTGGCTCAAAAAAGGTGTTGCCTAGGGCATGGGGTTTGCCACCTGTCACCAGTTTCGCGCCTTTTGCCAGCGCGTCAGCAATGTGGTCCTCGACCTTTTTAACGGCATTGGCATCGATAAGCGGCCCGATCAAGACATCTGGCTGAAGACCTTCGCCAACCTTAAGAGCCGCCACCCGCATCGCGAGTTTTTCGGCAAACTGGTCGTAAATGCCGGATTGCACATAGATGCGGTTTGAACACACACAGGTCTGCCCGGCGTTGCGATATTTGGAAGCGATCGCGCCCTCAACAGCAGCATCGAGATCGGCGTCATCAAAGACGATAAACGGCGCGTTGCCACCCAGTTCCAGCGAGAGCTTTTTGATGGTAGGCGCGCATTGTGCCATCAACAGGCGACCAACCTGCGTGGATCCAGTGAAGGAGAGTTTTCGCACGATATCGCTGGCGGTGAGTACACCGCCAATTTCGCGGGCATCACCGGTAATCACCTGGAAAACGCCTGCCGGAATCCCAGCCTGCTGGGCCAGTTCACCCAGCGCCAGCGCAGTCAAAGGCGTCTTTTCCGCAGGTCTTACGATCATGGTGCAACCAGCCGCCAGCGCGGGTGCGGCTTTGCGGGTGATCATCGCCGCCGGAAAGTTCCAGGGGGTGATGGCTGCACAGACGCCAATGGGTTGCTTGATCACCACAATACGTTTGTTGTTGGTTGGGGCCGGAATGGTTTCGCCATAGACGCGCTTGGCTTCCTCGGCGAACCACTCAACAAAGGACGCGGCATACAGTGCTTCGCCTTTGGCTTCCGCCAGCGGTTTACCCTGTTCTGCCGTCATCAGAGCGGCGAGGTCATCGGCATTTTCGACCATCAAATTAAACCAGCGACGTAGCAACGTGGTGCGGTCTTTAGCCGCCATTTTGCTCCAGCTGATAAATGCCGTTTGCGCGGCATCGATAGCCTGGTTGACGTCATCAGCCGACAATGCAGGTACGGTGGCGATGATGTTACCAGTGGCGGGATTGTCTACCTCAATCACGCTCCCCTTGCTGCCACTCACCCACTCTCCATTAAGCAAACAACGATCACGCAACAGTGACGGATTTTTAAGTTTGATCATTTACTCCCCCTTGAGATAAGTTCAATATATTGAACTGAGATCTGCATAGTGAACTATGGATGAGGAGGCAGTATGTCAGGGGATTCCGTAACAAAAAGCGATCAAACGCGCAAAAATATCGACACCGTTCCCGCCCTGCGTCGTGCTGTGACGATAATGGATTTAGTTGCGGCGTCGGGTGATGGGCTGACTGCCGCAGAGATCACGCGTCAGCTGGCATTGCCGAAAAGCACCGCACATGGGCAACTGAATGTCCTGACGGAGCTGGGACTACTGGTCAGAAGCGCAGACGGGACATTTCGCCTCGGGGCACACCTGATGCGCTGGGCAGACGGTTTTTTGTCACAGATGGATATCGTCTCGCTTTTTCGTGAATATTTTGCCAGCGACTCGGCACTGGAAGGCTATACCATCACGCTGACTGTGCTTGACCGTGATGAAGTGGTCTACATCAGCTGCCGAAATTCAGATAAACCCCTGGGGCATACCTTCCGCATTGGTATGCGTCTGCCTGCTCCTTTTACTGCCACGGGCAAGATGCTGCTTTCCCGGCTAAACGATGATCAACTGGCCGCGCTTTTTGCCACGCACTTTCCTGCGCCGATGACCCCGACCAGTGTGCCGGATCTCGCTGAACTTAAGCAGGAGCTGGCGATCATTCGTGAGCGGCATTTTTCCATTGATAACGGGCAAATTCATGCGGCAATGACCTGCGTCGGGGCGGCGATTTACGACCATTCCGGCCGGGCCATCGCCGGGATTGCGACCAGTTTTCTCAGCAGCGAGGCGGAGACGGGGCTGATTGAGACGCTGGGGGAAAAGATGCGTTGTGCGGCGTTGGCGCTTTCCAGACAGTGCGGTTATCAGGGTTGATAACCGCACGGACGCCCCCTTACTGCAGGCTTTCTTTCACCTTCTTCACCGCTTCAGCATCCACCGGTGCCGCGGCGTTACCCCAGCTGTTGCGGATATAGGTCACTACCGCAGCGATCTGATCGTCACCCAGGGTCCCGGCAAACGACGGCATTGCCGGTGCGGTGGGGCGCGTATCGGTATCTACGCCGCGACTACCGGCCGCCACCACGCGAATCAATGAAGTGGCATCTGGCTGGTTGAGCAGCGGGTTATCTTTCAGCTGCGGGAAGATATTCTGCTCACCCCGCCCGCCTGGACTGTGGCAGGCCGAACATTTTGACTCATAGATCTGCGCGCCCAGTTTCATGCGGTCATCGCTGGCAGGCAGCGGTTGCGGCACTTTCTCACTGGTTTTGTCTCCTTCTTTCAGGAAAGTGGCGACGGCCTGCAAATCCTCATCACGCCAGTGCTGCGTGGAGTGGCGCACCGCATCCGCCATCGGCCCGGAGGCGATGTCGAAGCGATTTACGCCGGTGCGCAGATAGCTGACGATATCTTCCTTCGTCCATTTGCCCAGCCCGGTATGGTCACTGGCACTCAGATTGGGGGCATACCAGCCTTCCACCACTTCGCCTCCCAGGAACTGACCGTTTTTATCGCCCCCGATCAGGTTTTTCGGCGTATGGCAGGTCCCACAGTGGCCGAGGCCCTCAACCAGATAAGCACCGCGATTCCATTGCGCCGATTTTTGCGGATTGGGCTGGAATTCGCCTTTGTCGAAGTTGATCCAGTTCCACACCATCAGGCTGGTACGGATATTGAACGGGAAGGGCAGCTGATTGGTTTCCACTTCGTTATGCACCGGCTGCAATGTCTGCATCCAGGCCCACAGATCCTGCAAATCCTTGTCAGACATTTTGGTATAGGCGGTAAACGGCATCGCGCCGTACAGGCGTTTTCCGCCGTGACCAATCCCTTCTGTCATGGCGCGTTTGAAGTCGTCATAGCTCCAGTTGCCGATACCGGTTTCGCGGTCCGGCGTGATGTTGGCTCCCACCAACGTACCAAAAGGTGTCTGCAATTTTACGCCACCGGCAAAAGGTTGTTTTGGGTCGGAGGTGTGACATGCCGAACAGTCTCCGAGGGTAGCGATATAGCTGCCCCGGCTGTATTGGTCATATTCTGGCTGTGCCTGCACGCTAAAACTGGCCGCGACCAGCAACGCTGCAGCTGAGAGAGAAATGAAAGTCTTCATGCTGTGATCATCTCCCCAGGGCGTTTCAGATAATAAGTACGGATGGCATGTGCTGCCTTGAAGGCCAGCGCACCGACGGTGCCGGTTGGGTTGTAGCCTGGATTCTGTGGAAAGGCCGAAGCGCCCACCACAAACAGATTCGGCACGTTCCAGACCTGCAAATGCTTATTGACGGAGCTGGTGCTGGGATCGGCACCCATCACAAAACCGCCCACCACATGGGATGATTGGTAAGGGACGCTGTTCCAGTGGCCGGTCATCGGTTTGGAAACAATCTCGCGTGGATTCATCGATTTCGCGATTTCTGCCACCTTGCCGGTGCAATATTGCGCCATCTTCAGGTCATTCTCAGCGAAGTCAAAGGTGATGCGCAGCAGCGGGCGGCCATGCGGATCCTTGTAATTAGGATCGAGCGACAGATAGTTGGTGCGCGTAGTGTAACTGCTGGCTTCACAGCCAATAGACATGGTGCTCAGGTAATTATCTTTGACGGCGCGTTTCCATTTGGAGCCCCATTTGGGCGTGTTGGGCGGCACCGGCCGGTAACCAATCGGAGCGGAACCGATTGGCGTCACACGGATGCTGCCGCCGCCGAAGAAGCCAAGACCGCTATGGTCGAAGTTGTCGTTATTAAACTCATCAATACCCATGCCGACAGCACCCGCGCCGATAAAGGGATTGAAGTTTTTGCCATCGAAAAATAACGTCACGCCGTTTGCGGTTTGATAGGCATAGTTGCGTCCGGTGGTGCCGCGATTGGTTACCGGGTCGTAGGCTTCACCAATATTGGAAAGCAGCATCAGGCGCACATTCTCAAAGGTGAAGGCGGCGACGATCACCAGGTCAGCGGGCTGCTCCCAGGTGTCGCCCGAAGAGTCGATATAGGTGACGCCCGTGGCTTTTTTCCCGGTGGAATCGGTCAACACTTCCAGCACTTCGCAGTTGGTATAGGCGGTGAAATTCTCTTTGCGCATTAACGCTGGCAGTACCGTGGTAATGGCGCTGGCTTTGGAATAGTTGGCGCAACCGTAGTTAGTACAATAGCCGCAGAAGGTGCAGGGGCCCATAGTGACGCCATACGGGTTGGTATAGGCTTCGGAAACCAGAGATGAAGGAACCGGGAAGGCTTTATACCCCATATTCTTCGCCGCTTCGGCAAACAGGGTTGGTCCGTAAGGCTGGCGCAAGGGCGCTGTCGGGTAATCGCCAGAACGCATACCTTCGAATGGGTTGCCGCCCTCACGTTTTTCACCGTTGACGTTTGCGGCATAACCCGAAGTGCCGGCCACACGCTCGAACTGCATATAGTGCGGTTCCATCTCCTCCCAGGTGGTGCCCCAGTCCTGCAGTACCAGCTCGTCAGGGATGGCACCGTAGCGTTCGGTGAGATGGCTTTTGAGGCGGAACTCTTCTGGCTGGAAACGGAAGGTGATGCCAGCCCAGTGGTTACCTGCGCCGCCGGTGCCGTTACCGGGATGAAAAGAACCCCAGGTGCGCATTGGCAGCGCGGTTTGTGAGGGGTTATTACGCATGGTGCAGGTGTTCTGGCGGGTACGCAGCATCAGTTCTTCGCGCATCACGTAACGCAATTCATCGGTCACCGTGGCGACATTGAAGTCACGCGCAGTATCGCGCCAGGGACCACGTTCAATCCCGATGACTTCCAGCCCCTCTTCGGCCAGTTCTTTGGCAATAATCGACCCTGCCCAGCCGAGGCCAATGACCACGACATCGGTTTTTGGTAATTTTTTCATGCGTTATCCCCTGGCTTTCCATTGCGCAATGCTGATGGGCTCGAGTCCCAGATTCTCGTTATGGCGTTCGATATAGTCGCGATAGTCATAACGTGCGCCGGGGAATCCCAGCATCTTCCAGGAGACCATCTCTTTATTGCCGCCATAAATCGGATCGGCAAAGAAGCCTTCCATGGTGTTATTCAGAACGTCGAGGAAAAACGATTTCGCGTCGTAGCCGTCGAACTGCACCTTGCCTGCTTCCATCGCCTCCAGCAGCTGGTCCTGCTGTTCAGTGGTCAGTTCGGCAAAGTTCTTTTTTGTGGTTTGCTGCACATACCGATTCAGTGCCGCAATGCCGTGGCGATAGCGCTGCTGTGGCACCAGTGGCGACTGGTCGCCTTGTTCAGGCGTTCCCTGCTGGAAAGGGCCTTCCATATACAGCCGTTCAAAGGTGCCGTAAAAGCCATGTAACTGGCGATCAATAAACACCGCACAACCCGCCTCTTTGCCGCCGATGCTGAGCTCATCGGCCGGGATCAGGCGGTCCACAATGGCTTCAACGGTCTGGGCTTCTTCCGGGGTAAAGAACAGCCAGCCTTGCTGGTCAAACGATTCGGGGGGATTGTCGGAGAAGGGCGTCCAGCCCGGTGAACCTTTGAGAGAGACGGCATCAGCCGCTTGCGTAACGGTGGCGGCGACGCCCAGCGTCGTCCACGTCAACACCTGCCGTCGCGTGACGCCCGGCAGCGTTTTGGCTCTTTTTTTCATTTTGCTTCCTAATTGTAAGTTGAACAAATTTGCAACAAAGGTGTTTCCAGCTTCGAAAATATCGCCACAGACTCTGCGTGTTGTGTTTATGTATGATTAACATTGTATAAATGTTAAATGTAGGGGTTTTCGGCAATACAGCCAGTTACCGGGCAGGAAAATGCATTTTTTGTTCAAAAAGAAACAAATGAGAGAGGTTACGGCGGGTGTTTAGTGAAGTTGGTATTACAAATTCTGCGCAGTAGCGACATCGGTGATGCAGCGGATCAGCGCCTCGGCCGCTGGCGCGTGCAAAGCCCCCTGGCGCAGCGTTAGACCAATCTCGCGACGGGTATTGGGCAGGGAAAATTTTAGCGGGCGCAGGATCCCGGCAGTGAGTTCGTATTCAAGCTGATGGGACGACACCGCCGCCACCATATCGGAATTTAGCAACAGACCACGCACGATGGCGAGATCGCCACTTTCAACCATCGGGGTGGGGACGTTGATGCCCAATGCCTGAAAAGCGCTATCCAGCAGATGGCGCGCGGGTGAGTTTACGCGCGGTAAGATCCACTGCACAGGGGGTAAATCCGTTGCGCTGAGTTGACGTCCGGCCAGCGGATGTTGCGGTCGCACCACTAATACCAGCGATTCGGCAAACAACACCTGGTTTTGAATATCCAGCACGTTCTCATCCTGACGCAATGCGCCGAGGATGAAATCAATATCCCCGGCGCGCAGTTCGGTAACTAACGCGTCGAAGGCACTTTCATTGGTGACGATCTTGATACCCGGATGGATGGCCACCAGCCGGGTAATCGCCAGTGGCAGCAAGGTGCTGCGGCACAGCGGCAAGGCACCCACATGCACCGTGCCACGTAAAATACCGGCCGCTGCTGCCAGGTCTTCCGGGATATGGCGAATCTCATTCAATGCACGGCTGATAAAGGGGGCCATTTCCCGCGCGGCGGTGGACGGCATCATCCCTTTAGGGGTGCGCTGGAACAGGGATATTCCGGCACCTTTCTCCAGCACCTTCAGTGCAGCACTGACCGCAGGCTGGCTGATGCCGAGTGAATTCGCCACGCTTTGCGTATGGTGCAGGCGATATAAACGCAGAAAGACCTGCAGGCGACGCACATTGAACAACCAAATCGGTTCGGCATCGTCACGGTGATGATCGCGCTGTTTGAGCCGACTCAGGGTCGCCGGGATACGCTGCAACTCGCTGATGGCGCGCTGCGCCCGTGGCAGCACGCATTTACCCATTTCCGTCAACAACATGCCACTGGCATGACGCTCAAACAACGGTGTGGCTAAAGTGTGCTCAAGATCACGGATAGATCGGGTGATCGCCGATTGCGTGCGAAATAATTTCTCCGCCGCTTCCGATACCGTCCCGCGTTCCGCGATCATGCAAAAAGCGCGTAGTTGCATGATTTTAATATCATTATCTTCGGCTTTCATTGCTGGCGCTTCCCCGGTTGCTGTGACGATCGAAATCACAACATAAATAAAAATCATAGCTCGCGCAATGAAAGGCATTATCCGGCCAGCGAGTGGCATGTCAGGATGAAAAAAACAGCCACCGCAGGATAGAAAGATGGAAAACACCGTTAAAAAAAGTGCCCTCGTTGTCAGTGCTCACTCTGCCGATTTTGTCTGGCGCGCGGGTGGCGCTATCGCCTTACATGCCGAGCGTGGCTATGACGTCCATGTGGTTTGCCTGTCATTTGGTGAGCGGGGCGAATCCGCTAAACTGTGGCGCAAAGGCAATATGACGGAAGACATTGTCAAAGCGAATCGCCGCAGCGAAGCGCAGTCAGCGGCGGAAATCCTCGGCGCATCGATTGAATTTTTTGACCTGGGTGATTACCCGCTGCGTGCCGATAAAGAGACCCTTTTCCGGCTGGCAGATGTGTTCCGCAAAGTGCAGCCACATTTTGTGCTCACCCATTCGGTTGCCGATCCCTACAACTACGATCATCCACTGGCTGCCAATCTGACTCAGGAAGCGCGCATTATCGCCCAGGCCGAAGGCTACCGTCCGGGTGAGCCGATTATCGGTGCACCGCCGGTTTACTGCTTCGAACCGCATCAGCCGGAACAATGCAACTGGAAACCGGATGTGCTGCTGGATATCACATCGGTGTGGGAGAAGAAATACGCGGCGATTCAGTGCATGGCGGGTCAGGAGCATCTGTGGGAATACTACACGCGTGTGGCTCTGCAACGTGGAGTGCAGGCGAAACGCAATGTGGGGATCGCCTCGTCACGCGTCATCAGTCACGGTGAGGGCTACCAAAGCCTGTTCCCGCGTGTGACGGAGGATTTGTCATGAGTCATGTCAATCAGAAAGGCGTGGTGGTACGGCAAATCGAGCGGGCAGACGCGGATCTGGTGGCGCAGTTCGCCACCTTCGGTGTGGCGACGGTACATGAAGCGCAGCAGCGTCAGGGATTACTCGATGCGCGCATTCGCCCGGTACAGCAGGGCACCACCATCGCAGGCAGCGCGGTGACGGTGCTGGTTACCCCCGGCGATAACTGGATGTTCCATGTCGCAGTTGAGCAATGCCAGCCGGGTGATGTGCTGCTGGTGGCCCCCACTTCAGATTGCCATGACGGCTTCTTTGGCGATTTGCTGGCAACCTCGCTACAGGCGCGCGGTGTGGTGGCGCTGGTGGGCGATATTGGCATTCGTGATAGCCAGACGCTGCGCGAGATGCATTTTCCGGTGTGGTCGCGGGCGGTGTATGCGCAGGGCACGGTGAAAGAGACGCTGGGATCGGTGAATGTGCCGGTGATTTGCGCCGGTCAGTTAGTCAATCCAGGTGATCTGGTGGTGGCGGATGATGACGGCGTGGTGATTGTGCCCCGTGCCGATGCCAAAACGGTGGCGCAGGCGGCAGCGCAGCGGGTTGAGATCGAAGAAAGTAAGCGGCAGCGTCTGGCGGCGGGGGAACTGGGGCTGGATATTTACCAGATGCGACAAAAACTGGCCGCGAAAGGATTGCGTTATGTCGATTCGCTGGCAGAACTGAAGAGTCTCTGACGATGAAACAGACGCTGATCCCCTGTGTACTTATGCGTGGGGGCACCTCCAAAGCCGCCTGTTTTCTGGCGCAGGATCTGCCTGCCAATCCGGCGCTGCGCGATCGGGTGCTGCTGGCGGTGATGGGGTCGCCCGATGCGCGGCAAATCGATGGCATCGGGGGGGCTGATCCGCTGACCAGCAAAGTGGCGATCATCTCTCCCTCGACGCGTCCCGATGCTGACGTTGAGTATCTGTTCGCTCAGGTCAATGTGGATAAAGCCGTGGTCGATTACGGTCAGAACTGCGGCAATATTCTGGCGGCGGTGGCCCCTTTTGCTATCGAAAAAGGGCTGGTGGCGATACAAGGCGCAGAGACGCGGGTGCGTATCTTTATGGTCAACACCGGGCAAATCGCCGAGGCGCAGCTGCCAACACCCGATGGCGCGGTGGAGTATGAAGGAGATGTGCGTATCGATGGCGTACCTGGCTACGCGGCTCAACAGATCCTGAACTTTACGGATATTGCCGGTTCCAGTTGTGGCGCATTGCTGCCCACCGGGCAGGCAAGGGATCAGTTTGATGGGGTGGCGGTGACCTGCATCGATAATGGCATGCCGGTGGTTTTACTACGCGCCGCTGACCTGGGCCGTAGCGGGCTGGAGAGCCGCGAACAGCTGGATAATGACGACGAGTTAAAAGCACGGCTGGAATCGATTCGTTTACAGGCCGGGCCGCGGATGAATCTGGGCGATGTGGCACTACGCACCGTGCCAAAAATGACCCTGATAGCAGAACCGACTCAGGGCGGAGTGCTCTCCACCCGCACTTTTATTCCACATCGCTGCCATGCTTCGATCGGCGTGCTGGGCGCGGTCAGCGTGGCAACGGCCTGCCTGATTCCCGGTTCAGTGACGGAAGGGATCGCGCAACTCAATCCAGGCGCAGAGCAGCGTCTGGCTGTTGAACATCCGAGCGGGGAGTTCAGTGTGGTGTTACAACGCGATAGCGCTGGGAATGTTACCCGCAGTGGCCTGATTCGCACTGCACGGCTGCTGTTTATCGGAACGGTAGCGGTACCGGGTTCAGTGTCGCAGGGAGAAAAACATGACTAAAATCGCCATTATTGGTTTTGGTGAAGCCGGACGGATCTACGCCGAGGATCTGGCGGCGCAGGGTGCGCAGGTAACGGTGTGGGATAAAAAATTCCTCAGCGCCGAGGCAGATCAACTTAAAGCTATGGCGGGACAATGGCGGGTGTGTGCTGCGCACAGCCTGGCGCTGGCGCTGGAAGGGGCCACGCTGGTTCTCTCGCTGGTGACAGCCGCTAACGCCTTGCAGGTGGCACAACAGGCCGCAGCGCTGCTGCGACAGGGACAAACTTTACTGGATTTTAATTCTGTCGCGCCTGACACCAAACGCGCAGCGGCGCAGGCGGTGACCGAGGGCGAAGGAAGATATCTGGATGTGGCCGTCATGGCCCCGGTGCCACCCAGGCGGCTGGGCACACCGCTATTAATCGGTGGCACACAGGCCGCCACGGTTGCTGCGCTGCTATCCGGGCTGGGTTGCCAGGCCCGCGCCGCCAGTGAGGAGATTGGTACGGTTTCCGCGATCAAGATGTGTCGCAGCGTGATGATCAAAGGTCTGGAGGCGTTAACTACCGAGTGTCTGGCTGCCGCACAACGTTACGGTGTTGAAGAGGCGGTACTGAATTCGCTGCATACCAGCTTTCCCTCGCTGGGCTGGAATGACGCGCTGCCTGACTATCTTATCAGTCGGGTTGCGGAGCACGGTGTCAGGCGGGCGGAAGAGATGCAGGAAGTGGTGAAGACCTTACAGGATGTCGGGCTGGAAGCGCCACTTAGCCAGGCTATTCGCCAGGTCCAGGCGGAATTCCCGGCTCAGCTTAAATCGCATCAGCTGCAATATCAGGATCTGTTGCCGTTTAGCTGGCGTACGGTGCTGGCTAAGTTGTCATAATCGCACGGATCTGTAGTGGCGAGATTTATCGCGCTATGTTTTCAGCATCATCGCGGCGCAAATGCGCCGTTACACGCCAACCAGCCAGATCGGTTGCCCATTCGATTCCGTCGTCAGACCGGCATAGGTGTTTTTGAAGAGAAACCATGCCAGCGAAAAATCCTCTGTTGCGCGATCCGGATGCTGGGTTTTCCAGTAATCGCACAGCAAACCAAAAACCATTTCGACATCAGGCAAAATCAACCTGGTCACCAGCAGGTCACTGGCGAACAATGCGCGGAAGAAGTCGTGGTAACGTCTTTTGCGTGCCATGTCGAAATCAGTAAGTTGCAAAAAACGCGTGGTGGCTGGTGAAGCATAAAACTCACGTTCTTCCGTGCTCCATTGCTGCGATTCAGTGGCAATTACCGCATCGATTCTGTTTTGCAGCCGAAATAAAAATGCCGGGCCAGAAAGTTCATTCATAAACACCGGGCCAGCAAAGCGACTTTTGCTCCAGGTTGAAAAATCCTCCGCAGTCATTGGGTCGCTATTAATCCCTGCCAGACGCAGCTCCGAAGACTCCCCCGGTTGCACCAGCAAGATATCGTTAAACTGCTCAGGGGAGAGTGGGACAGGAGGGGCTGGCTCCTCTGCGGTTAAATGGCCCATACCCGCCGCGACAATCAGACTGATTGGATGATGGTCGCGGGTAGACATTAACGCTTGCGGTCTGATTAATAACAAGTGCTGCGCCTGATGAGGCTGCTGCCAGTAACTTAACGTACTGTTAAGCGAGTGTTGAAATTGATTTGCATAGGTCTGCATCTGTGCCACCTGCGATAAATTATCCGGTAGCGACAAAAATTGTTTAAATATATAGCTGTTATCGGGTAGTACAGTGGCGATCAAACGTAATTGATCTAATGCCCGCTGCCATAAGGGGTATGGCAGGATCGAACTATTCCGTTCAACGCGAAATTCCCATGGCTCGGCGAATAATTCCGGCGTGACAAAAGGTTGTTCATTGTAATGGCTGAAAAACATATTTTTCGCGATAGCATCCAGATGCAGGCCTGATGCCAGGTTATCGCCAGGCATGGGGAGGTTAGCCGGGGATCTGAACCACTCGATAGCAGTAATAATCCGGGCAAGATAAGTCAAACTGGTATCAATCCATGAAATCAGGCCAGCCGTGCGCAGTAATGTCAGGAAAGGATCATGCGTCACAAGATCATTCAAAGCGGTAAACAACACCTGTTTTTTCTTCAGATCCTTGAGGGTGTTATTGCAAATCAAATCGTCATAAAGATCATCCTCTCGCCATGCAAAGACATTCCAGTTTCGGTCATTAAATTCTATTGTTTCATGGATACGGTTTTGCAGCTCGTCATTCAGCGTGCGACCATGCCGCTTTAAATTGACATCGATATCAATCAGCCCTTCAGCATTGACCACCCGACGAAAGGGGATATGCGCCGTGATATTGCTAATTAAACGGTAATGCTCTCGCAGCGCGACCTGCTGACCTGACAACGCAGATTTTTGCTGTTGCCGCTGAGTGTCATTCAACACGGGTTGGAACTGTGGCAGTGTTGCTCGCGCCTCCTGAGCCAGAAAATATTCAATGGTGGCATTGAACAGCCATTTTGATGAAATGTGATCGGAAGTGCGAATGAGATGTGGCCAGTCGGCGAATCTGGCAGGCAGTGCCTGAAGCTCACCCTGCAAATTCAACATATAATAACTGGCCATTTGGTTTTCACTTTCGCTGAAAATAAACACCATTTTTCCGCTGTGATGTTGCAGCGCGTAAGGCGTTAATTGTGAGCGGGTGTTATTGCGTTCGTCAGCACGCTGTAGATACCGGTAGGGAGTCAAAATACCCTGACGGAGAAGTTGACTGGCTTGCTTATTACCTATCAGATGCCAGTGTTCCGTTGCATTCCCATTATGTTGCTGCCAGGCCACCGGAACAGATTGTTCGAAGAACTTCTGTGGCGAGAGATGCCCGCGACGCAGCGCGGCATAATCATCCTGCAATGCATGACGCAGGCTCAGCGCAGCCCAGATTCTGCTATGTACTGACTCATCTGTCAGAGAATATAAAATCTCACGATTTTCACCAAGAGTGGCATACAGTTGGCGTTCATTTCCATTAATAAAGCCCAGATAACACACGGCATTCATCGGGTCCCACCAGATGCCTCTAAAACCGGTCATCGGCAGTTCGCCGGCAAAAATGGTGCTGACACTGGCTCTTCGGGTTCTTAATTGAGACGCATCAGCAGGCCAGTCAGTATATTTTCCCATCACGTCGGTGATGGTGTCTGCAAGATAATGCACCGTTGAGATATTCTTCGGTTTTGTCAGGGTGCGCATTTTCCATTTATTAACGGCGGGATGTGATGCCAGTTTTATAATGCGCTCTGACTTGAGCTGCTCAGCAAGCATGTCATCCGAGCCAAAAAAGGGTAAATGGCGCATCAGCCAATTCATCATTGCATTCTTCGTGCGAACAAAGTCTGCCTCGTTGTGTATTGAGGTGAACTGTCGCAATTGATGACCAGCCTCAAGCGTCATCCAATCAGATAACGTGGTTATTATGCTGACATTATGGTGACTCTGGGTTACTGCTGGTGGTGTCACCGTGGTGAAATTAAATGTAACGCTATCCCTGATGCCAGGATCAAAACAAATCGCGGTCAGCGCTTTATCTGTCAGTGGCGTCGGCTGCTGGCGAAATGTGCCCGAGATGGGAAGAGGAAGGGAATAAGGAAACAAGATACCTTTTTCCTGATTGGCAATATTGAAGCCGATCGCTGCCACAGCCAGATCATCGTTATCATTCCTGCTCTTTGTCAGATACCAGGTTAAGCGCAAAGTGCCACGATCGCGTGCCACTCTGAATGGCTGCTCTAAGCTTGCTGGCATGGCGCTGGTCAGCAATCGCTGCTGGCTTTGTATCGCCGCCTGAACCAGAGCCTGCAAGTGCTGCTGTTGCTCTGCTGCTGAGGTAGCAAACTGGAGTTCAGTTAGATACGCCGCCAATTGCTGGCTGGCATTAACGCATGCCACCAAGTGCGCCTGTCTTCTGGCGGTATTTTCCAGGCAGGAAGCCAGACAATGGAGTGTATCTTCTCCGCTATGACGGCCTGGCAGTGTCAGCAACGCAATCTGTTGATGCGCGCTAAGTGGAATAATACCGGCATCCTGCATTGCGATGCTGAACAGTTTTCGTAATGCAACGTGGCTGGCACTCTCGAGCTGTAAGCGTTGCGCGATAATTGCCCCAAGACAGAGTTGCTGCACAGAAGACTCTTTTAAGCTCATATCCGCCATTTCTGTATCGATTACGGTTAAATAGCGAGCAAAAGCGAGATGATAATGAATAGCGGCGGTCATATAGCGGTTGATCGCCTGGGGTGTCACACCGTTGCTGACTTTTAATTGTTGCTGGTAACGCTTAGTTAAACTTCTCGCCTGGGTGGTAATAAAATTGCTATCCGTTAAATGTGTTAACGTCACCCCTGGTGAGTTGCATAGACTTTGCAGTTGGCGAAAGACAAATTCATATAAATCAATTGCAGATGGGTGGACCAACATGAAGATGTCGCTTAACAGTTTCAACAGCCGGTCTGTATCAATGACTACTCCTGAAGGCAGGTAACGTTGCAGGACTTTTCTCTGGCTGGCAACGAAATTTCCGCTGCTATCAATGAGAGTATTAATGATTGTTGCAGCGTCATTTTCAGCAATGTCTTCTGGTGCCAGCGTGGTAAATGTAAAACCATATAAACGCTCATGGAAAGGTCTGAATAAAAAATAGATAAATTTCTGCGCTATGACGTTTAATTGTTGCTGGTATTGGTAGGTATTATTCCTTATCTTCTCATGCTGCCAGCGTTCCGATGGCAAGATGATAACCTCAGTTAATTTCTCTTCTTCTGGTAACGGAAGCGGATAAAATGGATGCTCGCGAAATAGCTGGCGTTTAGAACGCTGCGGTGCTTCAGTAATGAAGTCATTTTTCAGGAAGGTAAACCGACTGCCATTATCAATTTGATAAAATTGACAAAATAAGAGTTTCGGATAGCTTACACAATATTGCAGCATAGCGGACTGCACCAGAGAGATAAAAATAGGGTTGACGTTTCCGCTAATAATAATTTTTAGCGCATCTTTCATATCACTCTGGCGTTGCTCATATTGCCAGTCGGCCAGTATTTTTTGTGTCACATCTTTAAGATAAGGCTGGAGATTCTGACTGTGAAGTTGAGGTGGTAAATATTCATGAATGCTCTTTAGCCAGTCAGTCTGTGCATCAGCACTGAGCCATTTATCTTCTGTATAGTTCGCCAGCACTTTCGCACTGTACTCTATCCGTGCGAAAGGTTGATAGATTCTTTCGAATTCATTCTCCATCCAGATTTGATGACGGATAAATTCAGCAAGTGACGGGAGCGCTTCATTGGGATGAATCTGACGATATTTTGCGCAGCGATAATTGAACGTTTCGATATTTGCACTAAATAATGTTATAGCTGTGGGACGTTCCCGAATTGTCTGAGTCATAGCCTGAGTAAAGTGGTTGATGACTGCGCTATGAAATTTTTCCTGTATGGCGGAATGCGTTGAGTATAAGGTGGTTTTCCCGAGTTTATAATGTATGTTTTGCAGAAGTGTTTTATGGTTGCGATTGATTTCCTTATCAGTCATATCTGAGTGTTGTAATAACGTTTCTATGTTCTCACTTAATAAAATTTGTTTCAATGTAAACAAGTAGTTAAACTGAAATGCCTGAAGATCACTTTCCAGAGTGCTGTTGATGGCTTTAAAGGATTGCCTGATGAGAAGGTTTTGATCGGCAGTTAATATCAGGTTGGAGATGGGAGCCATGCTGCTAAGATTATCATTCAGATAGTCAAAAAACAGACCGGCATTTAATGAATTTTTATTGGCGTTAAGGTTGTAATGTTGTTCAAGATCGATGATTTCACCAATATAATGCCAGACGGGGACGATAAAACTCCTGAAACAAAACATGGCCATTTCGTCATAGTTATCAGCGATCTTCCAGCCACCACTGTCGGCAGTATCAATAATCGTTTGAATGTCAGGGTTTTTTAGCATGGCGAAGAATATTTTTTGATAGAGTATTGGTTGTTTTTCATGAATGTGAAATATATTCGTCGTAATGTTTAGCGGTTGGGAATCATCAGCGTAGCAGGTGATGTTTTTTCTTGCTGGACTTGATAATATGTGATGTTCTTTTTCCAGTAATTCTTTCGCAGATGGTTTTATCCAGGGGTAAAATGTATAGGATTTAAGGCCGGACTTGAATTCTTTTATCTCTTTCTTCCCAATTCCAGCAGCCAATGGAAAAATAAATGTTTTCCCACTGCCGAAGCTAAATAATGGATAGATGACTTCTGTGGGTTTGGCCGCCAGACCTACACCTGTCAGAAAAACATCATCATAAGTAGATTTTAATTCTCTATTCAGAAGATCTATTTCCGATTTTAAATTATTTATGGATTTTTCTAATGACGGGTGCAATTTCAGGGCTGACTGAGAAACTGCTAGCTTATTGTTCAATGTATCTAGCTGTATTTTCTTCCTCGTTTTTTGTAAAAATAATTTTTTTAACGCTTGTTCCAGACCTGTTAACTTTTTCGCCAGAGAACTTATTAAGTAGGCATCAGATGCACATAGCACCCCCTGGAATACATTCTCCAGTAATGATGTCAGAACGATATCTTCATGCGGGACCAGCAAATCATCAACCATCTCAATGCAGCTATAAAGAGGGAGCTTTTCTTTAAACAGTTGCCATTTTCCTTTCCTCAGATCGCGCTCTCTGTCTGTCTCTCGTGAAGTATCTATTTCTTCTTTTTCGTAGGCTAGATATTCGTCACGAATATCTAGCATTTCTTTTTGTAGTCGCTGGATAGCGGCTGTCGAGTTTCCCAGTCTTTTTTCTGTGAACAGCGGGACAATCTCTTTTTCTGAGCGGGTGGCTTTGCATACAATGGCTTTAACAAACTGCAATCGTTCGGTGATATAATTCCACGCTTCTTCCGGCGGGCTGAGTAAGGATGTTTTGAACGCTTGTTGTTCATCGCAGGGATCCCAGAAAGGCTTGCCATCGTGAAACTTGTAATGTCCATCGAGAAATTCATTCGATAAACTGGCAATATCATCTGTTTTATTAATATTGAGTGAGATGATAGGAAGTTGTCGATGTATTCGGCTGGCTTCTATATTGGCGGCGAAAAATCGCTTCTCTTTTGTCAGCGTATGTTCAGCAACGAAAATCACGCCGCGTTGATAATGTTTTCGCGGATTATAGGCCGCTTGTAACATGGTTTGGGCATGAAATCTAAAAGATTTTGGCATGAACATGGTACGGATTTTTTGTATACGCCTGCTATCCAGTTCTACAATGCTAATGTTAACCATGGGATTAGTGAAAAAATTATAATTTGGGTCCATCTCAAACGCCATGCGGACCACATCTTTATACAACGATTTATGTTGCTGGCAGACCTCCTGATAAATTTTTTCATGGCTTTCTTTCAACTCATCACGCTTTGGATGTGGTCGAAGAACAAACAACGAGGTGTCATCTGATGTATACCTCCGCAATGAATAGGGCACCAGGTTCGGCAGGCGACGCCGTAATACATCTATGCCATCTGGAAAACTGCGAATGACCTGGCTTATATCCGTGCATTTGCGCAGGTATTCGACTTCATCATCTTTATCTATATATGGTTGAAAATTAACTCGCAGGCTTTCCCTGTCAAAATTTATTGGTGTAAAGACATTGACACCTTTTTCACGGTAAGCATCTTCAATAATATAATCGAAGGTTGGGAAAATAAGTTTTTCAAGTTTTACATCTTTCTCATGATAGTTAATAAATTCCTGATTAATACTGCTGGTGAAGTTCTCAAATAATTCTCTTACAGGGGATAACTTTTCAATGCCATCATAGAACTTACGTCTGCGCAAATAAAAACCATATTTTCTGCCTTCTTCTATGGCGAAGTCAAAGTCCTGGTGGTAAACATAATTGTTATCTGAATATTCTTTTCCCAAATAGTTCCAGTAATAATAACCTTCCTTCGATACAACATCCAGATTGCCTTTGTTATGATTATGGAACTGGATGAGATCGGGTGCGCATAATAAAACGATATAATTAATCAGTTTATCGACTTTAGTTAAATCAATTGCGCCAAATTCTTTCACCAGACGTGCTGATACAAATAAGCGTGTCTCTTTTAACGCGTCATTAATGGTTTCCTGTTTTTTCTTGCTTAGATTTCTCAGCCAGATTTGGTTAACTTCCTCTCCTGTTAGAAAAATGAGGCTGTTTAGGTCGAAGACCTCTTTTTTACCTTCGGGGGTGAGCAATACAGATAAAACATGTGTGAGTAATACCGACATCTCGGTGCGATCGTGTGGGCCGAAATTATCGATCTCCCATTTTTTCAATAACCTGCGGGCATGTGGAATGTTCAAATCGCTGTATTGATCGAAAATAAAATGACACAACTCATCAACCAATCTCAGGCCATTCTTATTCGAGGAGAGAAGTTCCTGTATCGCTCGTTCAATATCATAGCATGTCTTTTGTTGTCCATTCGGGTTTAGCTGGCTCAGGCTGGCGGGCCTGGCTGCATAAAATACGCTGTGGGTAAGATTATTGCTCTCACTATTTAACGCAAGGTCATTATCCTGCGCCAGGCTAGTAAACTCTGGTGGAGAAGAGAAATAACGATAAAGAGTGTAAGCCCCGGCTAATCCTATTGAGCTAATACCCACAATCGTTTTTACCACGCCTCGTGGGTGTGGTGCCAGTGCCAGTGTTGCACTTCCGAACAGCAGGGGGGTATTGACAGTTGTTACACTGGCTGATGCTGAATAATCGTGCGATTGTGTGTTTTGCTTACCTGCGGGCAAGAAAGAAAACACGCTTTTCAGTGACGTAATATTATTCTTCTCATCCCGAACCAAACGCGAAATATTATTTGTGCGATGAGGAAAAAGTGTCGTCAGCGGGTTGAACTCATCAATCATCTTAATGACACCGCCAGCAACCGGTGATATCAAGGTGATGGCTGACATCAGCCCCCTCTTAACACCTTCATTCACCAGTGCCGGGGTGAATAATCGGGACGAGATAAAAGACGAGAAAAAATTAAGTAATACTATTTCACGAGGAATGCGGCTGTCAGCATGACGGGTCGGGAGCGGTGCTTCTTTTAGTGCGCCACCCTGCTGTAGCACTGAAACCAGTTGCGAAAAAATATCCTGATTTACTCCGCAGGGTACGCCCCAGTTGATACCCGACAGCGAGAGGAAATGGTTAATGTAGTGATCATCTTCCGTATGCAATTGTGCCAGTAGCGGTTTTATGTCGCTCCGCTGCATAATCTGTACCGCGATGGCGATATAGAGATGATTCTGATAAGGGTAACTCTCATTGCGAAAGTAGTCTTCGTTTTTATTGGTCTGAGGTGTAACAGATGCAATCAGGAGGGATAAGTAATGATGGACCTGATTGGATAAGGGGATACAGGGTGCGTTGGTTATTGTCCTTAGTGTTCTCAGAGCGAAATTATAGCAAGTGACTGTCTGCTTTAAACAGGATTCACCTTTTGAAACAGCAGCAGAATGGAGATTGCAGTTCATCGGCAAATGTCCTTATTTGCAGTTAATATTCGTCAGGGCATCATTGTTCTCTCATCGATAACTATAGTCGGTTGATTTTTATTCGGCGGATGTTTTTAAAGACAGCGCGATTGCTCGCGCTGTTCCTGTCGATTTATTTATTCGTGATGCAGTACATCTGCGTGACCTCCTTCACGCAGAAATACCGGAATGGCACTGAGCGGAGCCGCAACCTTAATCCTTTGTCCTCCCTGATAGCGTTCGCCATTGCGGGCAATCCACTGGTCCCCGGCGGGCAACCAGATGTCGCGTTCACGCTGACCAGCATGCAGCACTGGCGCAACCAACAGGTCACGTCCCAGTAGATATTGATCTTCCACCTGCCAGCTTTCCGGCTGCTGCGGATAGTGATAAAACAGCGGGCGCATCACCGGATCGCCTAATTCGTGAGCCTCGCGCATCAACTGGTCGATATAGGGACGCAGCCGCTCGCGTTGCAGCAGACAACTTTTCATCAGGGTGAAATTCTCTTCCCCATAGCTCCACACTTCATTCGGTGAACCGCTATTGCACTGAGCGATGCCATCGCGCCATGCTTCATTCGGTTCAATCTGTGGCTCGCGGTAGCCGTGCAAACGCATCACCGGGCAGAACACGGCCCACTGGAACCAGCGAATCAACAGCTCATGGAAGGCGGGATCGTGAATATTGCCGCCCTGGAAACCGCCAATATCGGTGGTCCACCAGGGAATACCGGCCATCGCCATATTCAACCCGGCAGTGAACTGGTTACGCAGGGCATGAAATGAGGAATGCACATCCCCCGACCAGGCCAGCACGCCATAACGCTGGCTTCCTGCCCAGGAGCAACGCACCAGATTAACGATTTCTGTTTCGCCCTGTTGTTGCAACCCTTCATAAAAACCGCGGGCAAACAGCTGCGGGTAGATGTTTCCCACTTCCTGCACCGGGCCAAGATGGTAGCGATAGTTGTCAAAATCGTAGGCGCGGTATTCCGGTTCGGCCTCATCCAGCCAGAAGGTGCGAATACCCAGGTCATAGTAATTACGTTTCACTTCCTGCCAGACAAACTCACGTGCGGCGGGGTGGGTGGCATCGAAGAAGGTGGTATTACCCATAAAATCAAGGTTTACCGATACGCCACGTTCGCTGTTAACCAGCAGCCCTTTTGATTTCATCAGGCGATAGTTCTCGCTGCGGCTGTCCACCGTCGGCCACACCGAAACCATGGTTTCGATGCCCATTTCCTTCAGTTCCTGCACCATCGCGCCTGGATCCGGCCAGTCGCGGGCATCGAAGCACCAGGTTCCCTGGTTCGGCCAGTGAAAAAAGTCGATAACAATCACCGACAGTGGCAGCTGCAAACGGCGATACTCGTGCGCCACCGCCAACACTTCCTGCTGGGTGCGATAGCGTAGTTTGCATTGCCAGAAACCGGTGGCAAAGCGAGGCATCATCGGAGCCGTGCCGGTAGCCTGGCCATATTGACGGACAATGCCTGCCGGGGTATCGCCTGCCGTGATCCAGTAATCCATCTGGTCAGTGACCTCGGCTTGCCAGCGCGTGCCGTTCTTACCAAAAGTCACTTCACCAATCGCCGGGTTATGCCACAGCAGGCCATAACCGAGGCTGGAAACCATAAACGGGACGCTTGCCTGGGAGTTACGTTGCGCCAGTTCCAGCGTACAACCTTTCAGATCGAGGCAATCCTGCTGGTATTGCCCCATGCCGTAGATTTTCTCTTCGTCACGCGCTTCGAAGCGTACGCTCAACTGATATTTACCGCCAGGAATCGGACGAAAGCTACGCCCATCCAGTTTCAGGGCGCTGATGTATTTATCCTGGCTTTTCTCTGAGGCACCGATGCCGACGGTGCTGCGCTGACGCCAGAACTCTTCCAGCAGCAATTCCCCATGCTGGTTATAAAAAGCCAGCTGGCCACGCATGTTCAGGGTGGCGGTGATGTTGCCATTGCGCAGGCTGAGCGATTCATTTTCGCGCTGGATTTCAATCTCACAAGGCTGTGCTGGCAACAGCGCCCAGTCGTTGTCGATCAATTCCGGCTGGCAGGTGGCACGTACCCGCAGGCTGTTCGCTCCCCAGGGTTCGATAACCAGTGTCTGACGATCAAAGGTCCAGACAATACGCTGGGGTTCGGCACGTAATTCGCTCATGACAACTCCTGTGGTTGTAAAACGGCAGGTCCAGTGGCGGCAGGTTGGGCCGACACTTTGTTTTGGTTAATGGTACGCATCAGGGCGTCATTCAGTTTGTAACCCCGCATCGCCAGCGCACTGAGCAGCGCCAGCAGGCCGGGGATAACGGAAAATAACGCGACAATGGCGATCATGGCGGAGGATTGCTGATGTGCCGCCTGCGCGACATAGCCGCTTAACCCCAGGGTCCAGCCGACAATGGCCCCGCTGATGGCCATGCCCATTTTCAGCACCGCCAGCAGGGTGGAGAACACGGTGCCATCCAGGCGTTTCCCCTGACGATATTCACCATAATCCACCACGTCTGACATCATCACCCACATCAGGGTGGTGGTGACCTGGTAGAAACTGGAGACGATAAAGGTCATACCGACCAGTAATATCAGGCTGGCAGGGAGAAATACGATGCTGATACTGAGCACGCCGCACACCATGGCGCTGAGGGTAAAGGCGGTGATTTTGTTCAGGCGTCGCGTAAGCAACTTTGCCAGCACGCTGCCGACGCTTTTGCCGACGATATGCGCGGCCAGCAGCCACATAAACAGGCTGGCATCACCCAGAAAATAGGTGACGTAGTACATCATGGCACCCAGTCGCACCACGCCGAAAGAAATGTTGCAGAACACCAGCAAGGCGACCACGCGCCACTGGTCATTACGCAACAGGTCACGCAGGTCCGTCAGAAAATGGCTATGGCTGGCTGGTGCACTGACGCGCTCACGGGTATTGAGGAAACAGACAAAAAACATCAGCGTAGCCAGTGTCGCCATAATCGACATCGCGGCAAAATATCCCTCCAGCTTATTGCCGCCACCCAGCCAGGTCGCCAGCGGAATCATCAGAAAGGTTGACATGGCACCGCCCAGGGTAGCGAGAAAGAAGCGCCACGACTGCAATGAAATACGCTGATTATCATCGGAGGTGATAATCGCCCCCATCGAGCAATAGGGGATATTGATGGCGGTATACATCAACATCATCAGGCTGTAGGTGACGGCGGCGTACACCATTTTGCCACTGAGCGACAGGCTCTCTGGCACTGCATAGATAAGCATACAACTCACACCGAATGGCACGGCGAGCATGAGTAGCCAGGGCCGGAATTTGCCCCAGCGAGAACGGGTACGGTCTGCCACCATGCCCATGGCCGGGTCGATCACCGCATCGGCCACGCGTGCCAGCAGGAACAGGGTGCCGACAAATACCGCAGGCAGGCCTACTACATCGGTATAATAAAACGTGAGGAAAATAATAACGTTATCAATAGCGATATGGCTGGCCATATCGCCGAGTCCATAACTGATTTTCTCTTTAATCGTTAAGCTTGCTTGCATAAAGATTCCCGCCTGTCTTTGAATCGCTTAGGGTCAATGACACCCTCCCTGGCTCCGACGCTTAGTTATAGAAAGTGCGGTGCAGCGAGACAATTGCGGGATTTCTTTCAGGTTTTATGTTTTTTATTTTATGTGATACGGGTAACAACAATGGCAACAAAAAATTAACATGGCAAAGATCGTGCAATGCGTATTAATTATCATGGAGTTATGTTGACGCTGTCACACGCCAATTAAATACGGGGGCTGTCGTTCTTCGCCGCTGGCCGCACTATCAAATGTTTCTTTGAACATAAACCACGCCATGGAAACATCTTCGTCAGCCTGTTCGGGATGCAGCTCACAGGCATAGTCACACATGAGTCCAAAGACCATTTCAGGGTCAGGCATGATCAGGCGCATAACCAGTATTTCGCTGGCAAAAATGAGCTGAAATAAATCGAACGAGCGGAGGCGATTTGCCTCACTAAAATCCATCATATCCAGGAATTGCGTGGTTTCATCCGCCACATAAAATTTTTGTTCAGTGACATTCCAGCCCTGGGCTTCTGTCGCCATCACCTGATGAATTCTATTTTGTAAACGGAATAAAAAACCAGGTCCGGCAAGTTCACACATAAATATCGGTCCGGCCAATCGATGCCTGGCCCATGCTGCGAATTCACGGACAAGTTGCGGTTCGCCATGGACACCCGCCAGCCGAACAGTTGCATTCGTGGCAATGCCAGCAACTGAGTTTGCCAGTAATATATCTGCGTGGTGGTCAGGGGTGAGGGGCAATGGCTGTGCAGTTCCTGTGGTGGGTATCTCGCCCACTCTGGCAGCAACGATTAGACGAACCGGCAACTGATGTTTGGTTGACGACAAGCTGATATCCAGAGGAGAGGTCTCTGGCCTGATTAACATCAAATGCTCAGGTTTATGCATTTGTAGCCAGTAGTTTCGTGTTCCCAGGATGGATTGCTGTAACTGGGCGGCATATTTTTGCAGCGGTTGCCCTTGCCAGGTTGATTCATTTAATGGCAGGAAGTGATCACTGGCACGAAGCTCATCCGGCATGGCTGTTGCCAGTAAGCGGAGTTGCGCGAAGGTCCGTATCCATGCCTGATAGTCGCGAGGCAGCCAGGATTGATCGAGACGATATTGCCACTCGTCCATGAATATTTCCGGCGTCACAAAAGGTTGTTCATCGTAATAACTAAAGAAGTTATTGAGCGCCAGGTAATTCTGCTGCAGCCTTGTCTCTTCTTCATTCGTATCGACCCGTCGTGCACTGCGGGATTTAAACCATTCGATAGCGCTAATAGCGCGGGAAAGTATTTTATTTCCTTGTTCCACCCAACCATAGCTGCTGATTTCCGGATGTCTTTGCAGCACGGCGTGATTTTGCAGGATAAATACCACTCTGGTAAGGGTTTCATTTTGTTTGTGCAGTGCTTCAAGGGTCTGGTTGCATTGTGCGACATCATAAAGATCCGCGCTGCGCCAGGAGAATATATTGCAGGTTTCATGGTCCAGCTCGGCATAGGGACGCTTATTCAATCCATATTTTTGAATTTCTGCATTCAGGCTGGTCCCGCTGCGCTTCAGGGCTTGATCAAGTTCAATCAATCCATCCAGACTGAATGCAAAACTAAACGGGATATCTGCTGTGACATTACTGAGTGAGCGAATATACGTGCGCTGTGCAACCTGCCCATTTGATAACGTGGATTGTATGTATTGTTGTTCCTGATAATTCAGCAATGGCAGGAAATCGGGTAACTCTTTTCTCTGCTCCTGCGTAAGGAAACTTTCCATTGTGGCGGCGAAGAAGGCTTCGGAGGCTGTTCCATCCGCAGCCTGTATCTGGCGTGGCCAGTCCAGCTGTCCGAGAGGAAATATTTGCAGCTGTCCCTGTGCGTCAAGAAAACGGTAACTGACGTTGCGGTAACTGTAATCACTGAAAATAAAAACCAAATCCCCGGTATGAAATTGCAGGGTATAAGGTGTGAGTTTCAATGAGGTGGCGCTTTGCCGGGTTTCCGGTTGCAAATAAGAGACGGGAAATAACGCACCATGCCGGATAAGCTCTGTGGCGCTTTGTGCTGGCATTAGCTGCCAGTTTTCTCGGGTGGTATGCCGTTGCTGCCATACCTGACGTACATGATGTTCAAAAAAGATTTGTGCTGTGAGATGGCCGCTACGGAATGCCTGATATTCATTCTGCAGTTCTGTGCGCAAACTGAGCGACTGCCAGATTCGGCGATGCACGTCATTATCGGTCAGTAAGTATAATCCCCTGCGGTTACCGGCCAGGCTGGCATACAGCGAACGCTCGTTTGCAGTGCCAAAGCCCAGATAACAGACATAACTTATTGGGTCCCACCAGATGCCCATAAACCCCGTGGCTGGCAGGGCGTCAGGAGAATATGTGTCATCTGTTGTCCAGCGGGTTCTTAATGCCTTCGCTATCATTGGCCAGTCGGTAAATTTTCCCATCACCCCGGAAATAGCCTGCTCGACAAAGTCCACCGATGATTGGTTATCCGCTTTTTGCAGGGTTCGATTTTTCCATTTAACGATGTCGGGATGAGCAGCCAGTTGAATAATACGCTCGGACTGTACTTCTTCAGCAATGCTGTGTTTGGCTGCGTAAAAGGGGAAATGTCGTGTCAGCCATTCGCCGGTCTGATGATGTTGCATGGCAAAGTCTGTGGCATTTTTCGCCTGTTCAAGTTGCAGGAATTGCTGACGCAATGAGGATTCCACCAGGTTGGCGAATGTGGTTACCACCGTTTCGTTTGTGGGGTATGTCCGGGATTCTGCTGTCAGTTCGTAAAAGGTGAAGGGGATGTTTTCCTGGTGATCATCACCGAAGCACAGGCGGGTTAACCCTGTCGCATTACGTGAAACAGGCATCTGCCGTACCGGCCCGATGGCAGGTAACGGCAAACCAAAGGGCACTAACAATCCCTCATTTTGGTTGAGGGTGGCAAAACCGATCCCAGCCACGGTGGCATTCTGCCCGGCAGTCAAATACCAGCTAAAGCGCAATTCTCCCCGGTCGCGCGCCTGGCGTAATGGCTGCTCGAGCTTCGGGGGCAGGCTGTGGGTCAGTAATTGGTGCAGGTCTCTGAGGGTGGTGATTGCAACAGCAAGTAAACGCTGATGTGCTTCAGCAGTGGCAGAAGCAAAACTGAATTCAGCCAGTTCAGTTGCTAACTTTTGGCTACCCGTGGCACAGGCAAGGACCTGCGTTTGCCCTTGTGACGCATGGGAGAGCCGTTGGCTCAGGGAATGGAGTGCATCAGCGGCGTAATGATTGCCATACATGCTTAGCAGCGCCAGCTGAGGGACGCGGATCACTGGAATGAAGCCCGCATCATACATGGCAGCGCTGTAGAGTTTCAGTAAATGTCCGTGAGACAGGGTATTTGCCCGAAGCTGATGAGCGATGATGGCACCGATACAGAGTTGTTGTGCCGGCGCATCAGTGACCACCAGTTGTTTCAGGCTGGGATCGATATTGCCTAATGCGCGGGTAAATGCCAGATGATGGCGTACGGTCGCTTTGAAAAAACGCGAGATTGCCAGCAGTATCCGTCCCTGCGTATTTGGCTGAGTCTGCTGAAAATCCTGAACAAAATTCATCGATTGTTGCTTGAGGAATCGTTCATCAGCAATTTGCTCCAGAGTGACCCAGGGTAAATTCATCACCCTTTGTAGCTGATGCAAAACATGGATATAGAGATTTGGGATGTTGGGGGCGATCAGCAGAAAAATATCACTTAACAGTCTGAGCAGGCGGTCGTTGTCGATTAATGTTGCTGCGGGGAGATAGCGCTGCAACACCATAATTTCGGCAGATTGTAGTTCACCCTCTTCATCAATCAGTTTATCCATCATGGAGGCAACGTCATCTGATGTGATCTTTTCAGGTGTCGGGAGCGTCAGCAGATGACCATATAATCTGTCATGGAAGGGCAGCAGCGAAAAAAAGATGAAATTTTGCACGACGTTATTCAGCGTCGCCTGATATAACGCCGTATTGTTCTGGTTAAACCGGGCTAACAAGGAGCCGGTCTGAGCATTAAATGCGTCAATCAGTTCATTGTCATGCGTAATGGGCAGCGGCTCAAAAGGATGCTCACTGTACACCTGGCGTCGGGAGCGCAAATGGGTTTCCGAGATAAAGTCATTCGTCAGGAAGGTAAACCAGCAGCCCTCATTAACCAGATAGTATTGACAAAATAACAAAGGGTGATGAATCAGACAGCATTCTTTGAAAGCATTTTTGACCAGAGCAATAAATACCGAATTCACCTCGTCTGCATCAATAATTTTCCTTTCCCGTGCCATGGTTGTATTGCGCAGAATTTTTTTCCAGTCAGCGATCAGCCTTTTAGTGACGTCAGCAAGAAAAGGTTTCATATCCTGAAATCGCATATCTGGCGATAAATATTCCTGCATGGCTGCCAGCCAGTCAGCCTGAGCATAAGCGCCTGACCATTCTTCGATAGGGTAATCAGCCAGCACTTTGGCACTGTATTCAACACGGGCATATATTTCATAAATAACCTCTATTCTTTTCATAATCCGAAATCGCGCTTGAATAAACTCGGCCAGTGAAGGAGGTTCAGTCCCTGGATGAGCAAGACGATATTCGTCGCAACGTCGTTTAAAGATTTCAATGCTGGCACTGAATAAATTGATGGCTGCAGGGTTTTTTTTAGTAATATCTCTGATGAAATCAATCAGAAAATTTATCACCGCCAGATGAAATTTTTCCTGAGCGGAAGAACGAGTCAGATATAAGGTGAATCGGCCCATTTCGTAGTGTATGTCTTGCTGCGTCCGGGTTTTTTCTGCCTGCGCACTTTCTCCTTCACCCACCAATTTTAATAACGAGTCAGTATCTTTTCTCATCAGGCCATCATCAAGTAAAAACAAATAATTGGCTTCGAATGCCTGAATATTGCTTTTGAATGTCTTATTAATGATATTCATGGATAGGTCGATAAGAAGATTTTGCTCTGCGGTCAGTACAACATTTTCAAGTGGCGTGGTGGTGTTATTGTTCGCATTCTTCTGCAAATGGTTATAAAAAAGGTCTGCATTGATATCTGTTCGGTTCTGATTCAGATTGTAATAACTGTTCAACTCTAAGATTTTGTTAACAAACAATCGTACGGGGAAAGTGAAAGACCGAAAGCAGAACATTGCCATGCGATCATAATCATTTGAAATTCGCCACCCCCCATCCATTGCGGTTTCAATGATATCCTGTGTATCCGGGTTTTTTAATGCAGAAAAAAACATTTCCATATATAACGGCGGGTTTTTGCGATGAATATCGAAAACATTCAGGGTGATGTTTTTAGACTGAGAGTCATCGGTAAAGCAGGTTATATTAACTTTAGCAGGCATGGGCACGGCAAAATTTTCAATGTGATATTTATTTTCCCATTCGGGTGCATTCCAGCGTTGAAAAGGCAGTTCACCCATGTCTGAGTATAATGCCCGTGCATGTTTTTTTAACCGACCGAAAATACCCGGAAGTATGGCCAGCGGTGCCGATCTATCCGGGGATATATTAGACTCAGGAAACATAATTTTACTTGGGGTAGAAGCCAGCTGGAGTAATGTATGGGCAACCTTTTCCTGTGTTTGTCGGAGTAACAGGGTTAAGTCATTTATTTCATTCTCAAGCGCTTTTCTGGCCGGTGCGGAAATAGCCAAAGGGTCTTGCTGGCTGGAATGAGGCAGGGTCAGAGCAAGAGTTATTTTTTCATTCAGGACACGTAACTGATGTTTTTTTTGCATCCTCTGTATATAGAGTGCCCTGACGCTACTGCCTAATGTTTTAAGCGATTTGGTCACCCCTGGGGGAAAGGGCGTATCAAGCGCGCATATGCCAACGCGTAACCAATCGATTGACGCAGAAGTATAGACGGTGTCTTCTCTGTTATAAAAAACATCCTTACCAAGTTCATAGCATTCTTTCAGTGGCAAATACTCAGCAATGATGCCCCATATGCCTTTCCGCTCATCTTTTTCGCTTTCGGTTTCTGTTGCACTGTTTATTTTTTCTTTTTGCAGTTCAAGCAGTTTTTTTCGGCTTTCAACGACCTGATCGATTATCAATGGTATGGCAACATCAGCCTTACCAAGTGTTGTTGTGGTGAAAAATGCAACAATATAATGATCGGGTCTGCTATAGGCGCACCATTTTGCCCGATAGTATTGGTAATATTGCGAAATGAAGTCCCATGCTTTTTCGGGTGGGTCCAGCCATGAGGTCGTTGGCTCAATGATGTCATCACAAGGGTCCCAGAATGGTAGTTCATCCATAAAAACATATTGTTGGTTGAGAAAGTCATCGCCTAAATCGGTGATGTCATAGATACTGTTAACGGCTAAGCGGGTTATCGGCAGTTGCAGGTGAATACGGCTGGCTTCGATATTTAACTGGAAAATTCGGGTTTCTTCGGTCAGACGATGCTTCGCAAAAAAAAGGGCACCTGTCTGACAATGCGGACGCACATTATAGGACATCCGCTGGGCTATTTCCGGGATGAGTTTAAACGCTTTATGCGTCAGCATAAAGCGGATTCGTTGTAAACGGTGGTTATCCAGGTTGATTACTGAAAGTCTGACGTTAGGGTCGTTTATAAAATTCTCATCGTTTTCCGTTATCAGCGAAAATGCTCGTGTAACGACTTGTCGATAAAGCTCAATATGCTCATTCTCTATCTCGGTGGAAAGGTCCTGGTATTCTCTCTGTAACTCCAGACGCTTTGGGTAAGGTTTTAATGTAAAAAGCGTGGTGCCATCATACTTATGATTGCGTAGTGGTCCAGGAATAGAATTGGGCATGCTTTCATAAACCACCTTTATACCATCCGGAAAACTACGTATTGCACAAAGTAAATTTTTGCAGTTTTGCAGATAAGGGTATTCCAGATGCCTGGCAGGGTGGCGATGTATTTTGAAACTGGCCCGATCAAAGTCCATTGGTTGGGTAACATCAACACCCAGATGGCTAAATCGGTAAATGATAATATCATTTAATGCCAGAAATAATTGTCGTTCAAGCGTGACATCTAGCTCATGATATTCCATAGCCTCTTTATTGACGGTTCTGGTATAATTTTCAAATCTGGCACCGTCAGGGGTTTGTGAAAAAACATCCTTATAAAACCTCCCCCTGATCAGAAAGTGAACTAAACGCTCTCCTTTACGCAACGCTCGGGGGAAATCTTCGAATCGCAAAGCTTTGTTGCTTGGATATTCTTCCCCCATACAGACCCAGTAGTTATTGAGTTTTTTAGAGATGATTTTCTCTCCACCGAGACCATTATTTTCAAATTGTAAAAAGTCAGGTGCAGATAGAGTAATAATGTAGTTGGCAAATCGTCGGGTTTTACTTTCATCAATAAGACCTAGAATATTAACAAGAATACGTGAAATATGCAGGCGAAGTTTATCAAGTGCATAAGTAATAGTGTTGTCTTGATTGCCGGAAGCATTTTCTCGCCAGATTCTAATTACCATTCTGCCCACCGAAAAGACCAGTGCGTTCAGATTAAGAATATTATTTCTGCCTACGGGAGTGAGCAATACAGAGAAAATGTCTATTAATATGGAATTGATCTCATCCCGGTCATGCGGGGTGAAGTCGGTGACCCCCATTTTCTTTAACAAATATTCCGCATGTTTGATATTGAGATCACAATGCTCATCAAAAATATATTGGCTGAACTCATCGACCAATCTCAATCCTGTCTGCGCCGAATTTAACAATTCTCGAACGATACTGATAGTATTGAGGCAAGGGATAATTTCAGGTGTAGTCGTATTGGTCAGGCTCAGACTCTGTGGCTGTGAAGCATGAAACACGTCATGTTGTTCGTCGATTATTTCATTCTCAGCTGGGGGAACTTCTTCGCTAAACATTTCATTATCAGCGATCAAATAAGGGAAAATCCGGTACGCCAGATATGAACCGGTCACCAGCGTAGCGGCGGTGGCCGTGATAGCTGCGGCACTGCCCGAGCCACGAGCTGTCAGCACCGCAGCGGCAGATGCACCGAGCAACGGTGCGTCGGGTGTTACAGCACTGGCTGGTGAACGCTGATGAGAGGCAGAATAGTTATTTTTATGCTGCCTGCCTTGCTGCCGTCGATGATACGCCATTATTGCTTCGCGCCGTAAACGTTGTGTGTATTCATGAGGGTTGACATCCGGGAAGAAGAACTTAATTGGGTTAAATGTATCAACATATTTGATCGCCCCAGCCAGGCCTGGTGAGAACAGGGATATGCCGGATATCACTAATGCTTTAATTCCTTCATTAATAACCGGAAGTGTAATGAATTGCGGAGCAATAAATGAGGAGAAAAAATTCAACAGTACGGTATCGCGTGATGTGGCAGGGGGTAATATATTTTCGGGTGGTTTACGCAGTGCGCCACCATCCTCCAGAATCTGAACCAGTTTTTTAAAAATACGATGGTTTATTTCCGGAATATCGCGGCTGATGCCTGTCAGATCGATAAAATCCTTAACGGCCTGTTTATTCGTGGAGGCTTTATTCTTGTCTGGTCGATATAATCTGACAAGCAGTTGCTTCATTTTATCTGACTTCATGATTTTTATCGCGATAAAGAGATCGATATAAAATTTATAAGGGTAAGAATTATTCTCAAAGTATTCACGTGTTTTTTCTAACAGAGGTTCTGTGGCAGGTAAACATTGATAAATCATGCGGGAAATGGGCAGGGTGGGGGTGTTGGTAATGGTTCTTATCGTACCTATTGTCCGGTTATAACCGGCAAGCATCGCAGTGAATACTGCACCCCTGCATCCAGGGGAAATGTTGATTACAGGTTGCATAGGCAAATTTCCTTATTTGCTTGAAGGGATATCGCAACCTAAACTTTAGTACAGATTTTTTAAGGGTGACAATTTAAAAGAGTAATAAAATGGGGCGTTACCCGCCCCGGATAGATGACTTATTCACTTGCCAGTGCGGCAACCGGGTCCATGCGTGCGGCTTTCCGTGCGGGCAGGTAACCAAAGATCATCCCGATCACGGTTGAACAGATAAATGCTGCGGCGGCGGACTCCCAGGAGTAGATGGCCGTCAGTAAACCGCCAGCCAACAGGCTCACCAGCGGGCCAATCGCCAGTGAAAGTCCTACCCCTAAAACTCCACCTACCAGACATACCAGCACAGCCTCAATCATAAATTGCTGCATGATGTCGCTACGGCGGGCGCCGACTGCCATCCGCACGCCAATTTCATGGGTACGCTCGGTCACCGACACCAGCATGATATTCATCACGCCAATGCTGCCAATGGTCAGCGCGATAGCCGCAACCATCAGAATCAGCAGTGTCAGCGTGGCAGCGGCATTTTCGATAGCCTGACGATACTTATCGCGATTAAACACCAGGAAATCTTTCCCCCGGTGGCGGTCAGTCAGTATCTCACTCAACGCAGCGACCGCCGGACCACTGGCGATATCATCTTTCAGTTTGATACTAAAGCTGGTCAGTGATGTCTGGCCGGTGATGCGATACATCATGGTGCTCCATGGCAGCCACACATTAAGGCGATTAGGATTGGCACCGTCATTCAACCTGGCGACACCAACCACCCGCACCGGAACGGAACCGAGAATGATCATTTTGCCGGTCACGCTGCCCGGCTGATCACCAAACAGTTTGTTCCGGGTATTTTCATCAATGATGATTTCCTGAGTAGCGTGGAGTTCATCTGAAAAATTCGTCCCTTCCGTGAGTTTAATACCCTGAATGCGGAAATAATCCTTACCTACGCCGTAAACCGTGGTTTTGGCGGCATTCGACAGGTAACGAATAGGCTGGGTGGACATCATTTCCGGGCTGACGGCTGCAACAAATTGTTGTCGGGCAATGGCCTGAACATCTGACATCACCAGCGTTAACGTGGGATGGGTTTCATCCTCAACGAAATCCCCCCCGGCATAAATGGTCACCACATTGGTGCCCAGCCCCTGAATACTCTCCAGCGTGCTTTGCCGCGCGCCTTGCCCCAGCGCGACAACCGTCACTACGGCTGCGATACCAAAAATGATGCCTGTCATGGTCAGCGTGGTGCGCAGACGATGGGCATTCATCGCATGCAGTGCCATACGTAATGATTCGCGTAATCGATCGCCGATCCCGCGCCATTTGCTCTGGCTTTTCGCCGCAGTGGGCTGATAACGGGAATGTACAGTTTCTGCGGAGCGGCCACTGTCAGCGACAATCGAGCCGTCCTGGATTTCGATGATGCGATCCGCGTGCTGAGCAACGTTCATATCGTGCGTCACGATGATCACCGTATGCCCATCGCGATTCAGATCGCTCAGGATGCGCAACACTTCCTCGCCGGAATGAGAATCCAGCGCGCCGGTGGGTTCATCTGCCAGGATAATTTCCGCACCATTAATTAATGCACGGGCGATGCTGACGCGTTGTTGCTGTCCGCCGGACAGTTCCCCCGGCTTATGGTGCGCACGGCCATGTAACCCGAGGCGTTCCAGCAATTGAGCGGCGTGTGCACGACGGGAATTCCCGGCAACATTAGCGTAAATGGCCGGAATCTCTACGTTACTCAGGGCATTCAGATCCGGCATCAGATGATAACGCTGGAAAATAAATCCGATATGTTCGCGCCGGACTTTTGCCAGCGCATCGGCAGACAGACTGGCGATGTTCTGCCCGCTAAGGTGATACTCTCCGCTATCGGCGGCATCCAGACAGCCGAGGATATTCAGCAGCGTTGATTTGCCCGAGCCGGACGGGCCGATAATCGCTACCATTTCCCCTTCGGTAATGCTCAGGTTGATATCTTTCAGTACATTCAGAGATTGCGAGCCAAAGGCGTAAGTGCGGGTAATATTTTTCAGCTCGATGATATTCACATCACCACCTTCTCTGCGCCAGCAGCCTGGGTGGCAAGAATGACTTTTTCACCGACCTGAAGCCCGCTCAGTACCTGAATATCCACGTTGTCAGAAATGCCGGTAGTGATATAACGCTTAACTGGCTGCTGATTTTCATCTGCGACTTCAACATAACTTTTGCCGTCAGCGTCTTTTTTCCGCGCCTGAACCGGAATCAGTAGCGCGTTATTGGCGGAGTCGCGCAGCAGATTGACCTGAGCGGTCATGGCAATACGCAGGGAATTATCGGGGTTAGGTACATCAAGCAGCGCATTGTAATACACTGCGGCATTGGCGTTGCTGCTGGCATTACTGTCGCTGTTATTAAGCAGCGCATCATCTTTCATCACCGTATCGGGTGCTAGCTCAATGCTGCGTAATGTGGCGTTATAACGCTTATCCGGGTCGGAGAACGTGGTGAACCAGGCCTGCTGGCCGGGTTTAATGTTGTTGATATCCGCCTCAGATATTTGCACTTTGATGGTCATGGTGGCCAGCTGTGCCAGTTTGGCGATGGTTGGGGCGCTTTGCGCTGCGTTCACCGTCTGCCCTTGTTTGGTAATGATCGCGATAACGGTGCCATCCATCGGGGCCATGATGCGGGTGTAACTCAGGTCGAGCTGTTTTTTATCCACCTCAATCTGCGCCTGAATCACGCGTGCCTGCTGGGCAGTTTGCTCAGCGCGCGCGATACGCCAGGCTTCAGCGCCGGTATCAAAATCCTGACGGGACACTAAATTCATCTTCAGCATCTGTTGCAGGCGTTTGAACTGCGCTTCCTGACGTACCAGGGTGGCTTGTTTGGTTTCTAGATCCGCTTTGGCGACACTGAGCGCTGCTTCGGCATTGCGCAGACCACTGCGTTGCGGCTGGTCATCGATTTCGGCGATCAATTCACCTTTATGCACGTTATCACCGGTGCGGATATACAATTTCTTCAGCTGACCGGAAACCTGAGCACCCACGTTAACGCGTTCGATGGCATCCATTTTACCGGTCGCAGCGATGACGTTTTCGATGTTGCCCTGACGAACGGTGGTGGTGATGATGTTGTCAGGTTTGTTGCGGGAGGCATTGAATTTATAAACACCGAGAATGATAAGCAGAATAGCAAACGCCGGAAAAAACCATTTTTTCGTTGAAGTTGGCATGAGAGTCCCTTTTTTTGCCAGAGGATAATAATCACCTGCCGTTACGGCAAGTGAAAACTGGTTTTCAGCGCTCAGATTAGGCCGTATAACCGGCAAGCAAAATGAATGAGTTGTGAGAAATCGCAGGATTTGTTCTGACAACTGTGAAAAGCAATGTGTTTAAGCATATTTTAATTTTCGCCCGCTATCATGAGATGCGTCTTACCCTCCGCTACCACCGATACAAAGGAAACCAATGAAAGCTGTCATTTTTGCCTACCACGATATGGGGTGTGCTGGCCTGGAAGCGCTGGAAAACGCTGGTTTTGAAATCTGCGCCGTGTTCACGCATGCTGATGCACCGGGCGAAAATCACTTCCATGGCTCGGTAGCCCGGATGGCGCAGGCTCGTAATATTCCGCTGTATATGCCGGATGATGTCAATCAGCCGCAATGGCTGACGCTGTTGCAGACGCTGGCCCCCGACATGTTGTTCAGTCTGTCATTTCGGCAGATACTCAGCCGCGAAATTCTGGCGATCCCCCGTCGCGGGGCATTTGGCGTGCAGGCTTCTCTGCTGCCTGCTCATCGTGGCAGGGCGCATCTGAATTGGGTCTTAATCAAGGGCGATGCGGAGACCGGCGTCACGCTGTTTCGTATGATCGCTCGTCCTGATTGTGGCCCGATTCTGGCACAGGAAAAGGTCAGAATATTGCCTGAGGACGATGCCCATAGTCTGCATAACAAACTGGTCAGTACCAGCGGGAAGATGCTGGCCCTCTGGTTACCTGCGCTCTGCGCCGGTCAGTTTGCAGAGCGGGAGCAGGATGAGTCTCAGGCCAGTCGTTTCGGACGCCGTACGCCGGAGGATGGCGAGATTAGCTGGCATGCCGCCGCGCCGGATATACACAATCTGGTACGCGGACTCGCCAGCCCATGGCCAGGCGCTTCTGGTGTGGCAAATGGGCAGCGTTTTGTTGTCTGGCAAAGTCATGTCAGTGCGGATAAATCACCTGACCAACCCGGTACCGTATTAAGCCTTGATCCGCTGGTGATTGCCTGCGGTGAAGGGCAGCTTGAAGTGGTGGCTGGACAAGTCCAGGAGGGCGTGCGGATGAATGGCGCTGAACTGGCGCGCAAGTTAGGATTGCGTGTGGGTGACACGGTAAGTGATAAGAATACACCGCAAAATACGTAAATAAAAATTATCATATAGCAACTTAAGGATCACCTAATGTAACGGTGAGAAACTGGTCTCTTCATCATTAGAGGAGGCCAGTCAAGAATGCCCTTTTCTTTATTTCAGCGGATCGTAAGGAATCCGTTATTATTTGTTCTGTCCCCGTTAATATTAATTCAATTTTCGATTTTTCCTACCCGAATTTTCTCTCAGTGGGTAATGAGAATATTATTCACACCCTGGATTAAAGCTATTTTAATTAAAGCCAGAGAAGCGAGGGGTTGACCATGTTCTGGCCTTTGTTACGCCCCCGCAAAAACAGCACCCTGCGCTGGCGGTTATTGTTGGTGATTGGCTTAATTCTGATTGTTTGTCAGACCATCAGTGTGTGGGGGGTATGGCATGAGAGCAAAGAACAGATCGCGCTGCTGGTGAATGCCGCACTGGATAATCACAATCCACACCAGCATATGGAAAAAGAAATCCATGAAGCCATCATCAGCCTGGCGCTTCCCAGCATTGTCATGATTCTGGTGGCGTTATTTCTCTGTTTTCAGGCGATAACCAGCCTGACCCGCCCTTTATCAGAACTGCAAAAATGCCTTGAGGATCGCGGCGAGGAGCAGCTGACCTCGGTGGACTATCACAGCTCTTTGCAGGAGATTGATGCGGTGACTCATGCCATCAATCGCCTGGTATCCCGTCTGAGCGCCAGCCTTGAAAGGGAGCGCATGTTTACCGCGGACGTTGCCCATGAACTCCGCACGCCGCTGGCTGGTCTCAGACTCCATCTGGAACTACTGGAAAGAACACATCAATGCGATGTTAAGCCTCTGATGCAGCGCCTCGACCAAATGACCAGCAGCGTGACCCAACTGCTACAGCTGGCGCGCGCTGGGCAATCTTTTTCATCGGGTAGCTACCAGAATGTCAGGCTGGTGCGGGATGTCGTCGAGCCAATGAAACATGAATTTGAAACCATGTTAGCGCTGCATCAGCAGGTCTTAATTCTCAATATGCCGCATGAGGTCGTGGTTCGCGGTGATGTGACTTTACTGAAGGTGATGCTGCGGAATCTGGTGGAGAATGCCCATCGCTACAGTCCACACGATACCTGCATCACTATTCGGATCAGCAAGCAGCCATCTCCGGTGCTAATGGTAGAAGATGAGGGGGTGGGGATTGATGAAAGTAAAATTGGCGAACTGAGTCGGGCGTTTGTCCGGATGGACCGTCGTTTTGGTGGCATTGGCTTAGGGCTGAGTATCGTCACCCGTATTGTTCAGCTGCATAAAGGGCAATTTTTACTGGAGAATCGGGGCAGTGTGCCAGGCTGCCGGGCCAGAGTGACCTTTACCGGCCAGTAATCCCCGCAGGATTACAGTGAAAACCAGATGATCAAAAAACTAATAACGCTAACAGCGCTGAGGATAACAGCAGCATATTCGCTGGCTGGACGGGAGAACATGGATTGCATAGGGAACCTCATTATCAGACCCGACAATTTTTACCACCAAAGATTAAGTTAACCTTAAGCCAGGCTTGCGCTCACAGAACGGACATGAAAATTCGCCGTTTAATGTTCAGTTAAGAATCAGGCGTTATGCTCACAATCTCTATAAATTAATGGCTGCAAAACTTTCTTCGTCCCGAAGTTAATTAAACGGGGAAATAAATTCTTAAATTTCTCTGTGCCGGGGTTTCATATATAGCACTTTATGCTAAATTGTTATTGCTGGATACTTTAATGAAATTACTGCATAGCAGGCCTGGCAACATGTGCTGGCCGGAAAATTCGGTGTGGTGTGAAAAACTCACAGGGAATCGCGTATGACCGCAACAACAAAAACGCTGCTACTGCTGGCGTTACTGATCCTCTATTATTTGGTGCCACTTGAATTTCGCCATCTCTGGCAGCCGGATGAAACGCGCTATGCGGAGATTAGCCGGGAAATGCTGCAAAACGGCAACTGGATCACGCCACACTTCTTTGACTTACGTTATTTCGAAAAACCGATCGCCGGCTACTGGTTCAACAACATTGGCCAGTGGTTATTTGGGCATAACAATTTCGCCGTGCGCATTGGTGCTGTCTTTTCCACGCTGGTTAGCGCGGTGCTGGTTTTCTGGCTCGCCCGCCGTCTTTATGCTGACCGGGCGATCGCTCTTACTGCCAGCGTTATCTTTCTCACCTCATTGCTAGTCTATGGCGTGGGCACCTATGCCGTGCTCGACCCGATCCTGTCGTTATGGCTAGTCGCCGCGATGTGCAGCTACTGGTATGCCGTCGGCGCGGATACTCTGCGCCAGCGGCTGGTGGGCTATATCCTGTTTGGTCTGGCCTGTGGTATGGGATTTATGACCAAAGGGTTTTTGGCGCTGGCTGTACCGGTACTGGTGATTGTTCCCTGGGCCATCTGCAACCAGCGCTTCCGCGAGTTACTGACCTTTGGTCCGCTTACGGTACTGTGCGCCGCACTGCTTAGTGCACCCTGGGCGCTGGCAATTAATCAGCAACAACCGGATTTCTGGCACTACTTTTTCTGGATAGAGCATATTCAGCGCTTTGCCGACTCCGATGCCCAGCACAAAGCGCCATTCTGGTATTACATACCGATCTTAATCGCCGGTTCCCTGCCGTGGCTGGCGTTGCTGCCTGGCGCATTGCGTCAGGGCTGGACGGAGCGCAAAAGCGCCCCCGGTGGGTTTTATTTACTGTGCTGGATCCTCATCCCTCTGGTGTTCTTCAGTATTGCCAAAGGTAAATTGCTGACTTACATCCTGCCATGCTTTGCGCCGCTGGCAATTTTGATGGCCTGCTATGGGCATCGGCTGGCGGGCAAGGCGAGTCGCATTCTTCGGGTGAATGCCTGGATTAATATCCTGTTTGGCGCACTGAGCCTGTTCGCCTTACTGGTGGTGTTTGCGCCCTGGGGCATCAGCCATCGCCCGCTGTATCAGCAGCATGAAGTGGGCGCATTAATCATGGCGGCTGTGACTTTTGCCGGATGGGGACTGGCTGGCTTTGTTAGCCTCAGGGCGAAAGGTCAAAGGTGGCAGCTTGCGGCGCTTTGCCCGCTGGCACTGGCACTCTGTGTCGGTAATGCGATCCCGGAAAGCGTACAGAACACCAAACAACCCCAGGTCTTTGTGGCAAGCGTTGCGGATAAACTGGCGGAAAGTCGCTTTATCCTGAGTGACGACCCTGGCATCGCATCGACCATTGCCTGGACACTGCAACGTAGCGATATGTATTTCTATGATAAACAGGGTGAAGTCCGCTATGGCCTGAGCTATCCCGATTCTCAGTCGCGTTTCGTCAGCAAAGCTGACTTTCCTCAATGGCTGGCGACGCACCGTAAGCAAGGAACGGTTTCAGTGGTGCTGATGCTGGGTCGTGGCGAGACAACACCAACCGACATTCCCCCTCCCGATCTGGTGTATCGCCAGGATCGCATGCTTTTACTGCAATACGGCCCTGAACCCTAAGATCAGAGGCTTCACAATTCTGCTAACATGCGCAGGGCCGCAATGCGGCCCGTTAACGCAATCGCTCATTTTTGTGGATAAATAATTATGGCCGCCGATTTTCCTTTGCTGGATGTGCAAGGGGTGACGTTCTCACTGGAGGACCGCGAGTTATTGGCTCCGGTCTCATTAACACTTAACCCTGGTGATTTTGTTTTGCTCTCCGGTCCGTCAGGCAGTGGCAAAAGCACGTTGCTAAAGATTATGGCCTCACTGTTGGATCCCAGCGCGGGACGCATCTTTTTTCGCCACCAGGACATAGCAACACTCAAGCCGGAAGAGTATCGGCAGCGGGTTTCCTACTGCTTTCAAACCCCGGTGCTGTTTGGCAACACGGTATTCGATAACCTGGCTCTGCCGTGGCAAATCCGGCAGCAGAAACCCACGCGCAGCAAGCTGGAGGCCGATTTAACCAAAGTGAATTTGCCTGCTGACATGCTGGATAAAAAAATTGACCAGCTTTCCGGTGGTGAAAAACAGCGCGTCGGCTTATTACGCAATTTGCAGTTTCTGCCGGACATCTTGCTGCTGGATGAAGTGACCAGCGCACTGGATGAAGATAACAAGGGCCTGATTAATAACCTGATCAAAGGGATCGTCAGCGACAAGGGTATGGCTGTGGTGTGGATCAGCCATGACCCGGCGGAAATTCGTCAGGCGCAGCGGGTATTGCACCTGGAAACCCCGGAGAGGAAAAACCATGAGCCAGCATAATATCACTAATACCTCGCTGGTCCTGGCACTGGTGCTGGTGATGATCGCGCTGCTGATTAGCCAGAAAGAAAAACTGGGGCTGGGTAAAGACATCATCTGGAGCGTGTGTCGGGCCATTGTGCAGTTGGTCATTGTCGGCTATGTGCTGAAGTCGATTTTCGACATCAATAATGACTGGCTTACGGTGTTGATGGTGTTGTTTATCTGTGTCAATGCCGCGCTGAACGCCCGTAAACGTAGCCGCAATATTGATCATGCTTTCCTGATTTCGTTTATCGCCATTACCAGCGGCACTACGTTGACGTTGGTGATTCTGGTGCTGAGTGGCGCGATCGAATTTATGCCGATGCAGGTGATCCCGATTTCCGGGATGATTGCCGGAAATGCCATGGTGGCGGTAGGGTTGTGTTACAGCAATCTCAACCAGCGCTTCGCGGATAACCGCCAGAAAATTCAGGAAATGCTCAGTCTGGGGGCGTCCATCAAGCTGGCATCAGGCACGCTGATTCGGGACAGTATTCGCGCCGCGATGATCCCAACCATAGATGCGGCGAAAACCGTAGGGCTGGTGAGCCTGCCGGGCATGATGTCGGGGCTAATCTTTGCCGGAATTGACCCGGTTAAAGCCATCAAATATCAAATCATGGTGACCTTTATGTTGATTGGCACGGCCAGCCTGTCCACTATTATTGCGGTCTACCTGGCGTATCGACGTTTTTATAATGAGCGATCACAGCTGAGATTTTGATCATCTGATCTTCTCTTCCAGCGTTGACGAAACTTAATAGCGGACGCCGCTGTCTGTTACTCATCATTGTTTTGGAAGATAAAAGTCATGACCTCTGTATTGCTGATTGAGGATGATGTCCGTCTGGCGCAGATGATTGTGCCTTATCTGGCACAACACGAATTTGAGGTGATGCATAGCGCCAGTGCTACTGATGCACAGGCGCGCATGAAACTGCGCAGCTTTGATGTGGTACTGCTGGACCTGATGCTGGGGGATGCCGATGGGCTGGCCCTGTGTCGGCAGATACGTGCTGAAAGCCACGACGATCCCGCCATCATTATGGTCACCGGACGTGGCGACCCGGCAGACCGAATTATTGGGCTGGAAGTCGGCGCTGATGATTACCTGCCAAAACCGTTTGAACCGCGTGAGCTGCTGGCACGGATGCGCGCTGTGCTACGCCGTATGCGCCCTGGCTTGCGCGCCACCGATGCCAGCCTGATTCGCTCAGGGGAACTGGAGATTGATATTGCTGCGCGCACGGTCACCTTACACCAGCAGCCCTGTGCCCTGACATCATTGCAATTCGATTTGCTGGTTTCGCTGGCACGACAGGCCGGACGCGTTCTGAATCGTGAGCAAATCTGGCAGACGGTGCGCGGTGAAAGTTATGATAGTTTTGACCGGGCGATAGATGTGCATATCGGGCGTATCCGTCAGGTGATTGAAGACGATCCACGCACACCGAAACGTATCATCACGGTACGCGGTGTCGGTTATGTTTTCTCGGCCTTAGCGGATCGCTAAGCGTATGAAACGTATCACCGACCTGCCAATGCATTTACAGATTTTCCTCGCTGTCATCAGCGCCATTTCGCTGGTGGTGCTCTGCACCATTGCGTTGTGGTTATGGACCGATGATGAAAATCGCCACCTCAATGCCTTTGCCACGTTCAGCGGCATGGTGGAACAGACGTTACCCGCTGCATCCGCTCCGCTTGAGGCACAGTCGGCGGCGATAGATAGCTGGATGCAGCGTACCAATGCCCGCTTCGCGTTATTTGCAGCCAACGGCGCGCTGCTGAGCCGCACGCTCTCGCCAGCGATCCCTTTCCCACATCAGGTGAAAGCCGGGGGTTACTTTGATGACTGGTACAGCTCGCGCTTTGTCTGGCAGTTGCAGGATAAACGTTTGCTGGTGATCCAGTTCAGTGTTGATCGTATTGAACGTCCGTGGACCTTCATCCTGATGCTGCTGGCCCTGGCTGCGGCGGTGGTGGTGATCTCTTTTCCTGTGATTCGTCGCCTTACCGCGCGGCTGGAATCACTGCAACATAGTGTGGAATCGTTGGGCAAAGGCAACCTGGCGGCGCGGGTGCGGGTGACGGGCAGCGATGAGGTTGGACAGCTGGCCGCCAGTTTTAATCGTTCTGCGACGCAGATCGAAACGCTGGTTCAGTCGCAGAAAACCATGCTGGCCAATGCTTCGCACGAGCTGCGATCACCGCTGATGCGTATTCAGATGGCCTCGGCATTGTTAAGTGCTGAACATTCTCAGGCGAGCAATGAATTACAACGCAGCGTAAAGGAACTGGACGCGCTGGTGGAGGAAATCCTCACCCTGAGCCGACTGGAAATGGCGGATAACGTCATTGTCGGTGAGTTACTGCCTACCGACATCACCGCACTGGCCGCCGAGGAGTGCGCCAGCGTTGAAGTGGAACTGAATGCAGATCACATTGTGGCGCAGGTTGATGCCCGTCTGATGCGCCGTTTAATGAGAAACCTGATTGAAAACGCGCTGCGCTACGCGGGCCGCGACGTGACGGTCAATCTCAGACGCACGCCAGATCAGGGCTTTTCACTGACGGTGAATGACCGTGGGCCGGGTATTCCCGAGACGGAAATGGCGCGTATTTTCGAGCCTTTTTATCGCCTGGCGCGCAGCGGTAACGGTTCCGGGCTTGGCCTGGCGCTGGTACGTTCCATCAGCCAATATCATGGCGGCGAGGTTAGCGTGCATAACCGTTCTGGTGGTGGTGCCAGCTTTACCGTGCATATCCCGCTGTTACATAACTTTACCTGAGGTAAAAAGAGGCGTTACAGGAGGCTGGTGTAATGGCTGGCGGTCAACCGTCACCATAAGGATGAAGTCACATGCGTTTCACACCAGCGAAATCCCTTCCGCTGATATTGCTATTTTCCACCGCCGCGTTGCCTGCTTTTGCTGATGAATCTGCTCAAAACTTCAATGGTTTTCTCGGCGCTGGCGTCAGTGTTCAACCCAAATACACCGGTTCGAAGCACAACGAAACCCGATTTCTGCCAGTGGCCAGGCTGAACTATGGGCCATTTTTTTTCGGTGGTGTCGATACCCTGACCGCGCTGGGCTGGCAGTTCGCCCGAACCGAGCACTGGACCTTTTCCGTTGGCGCAGGGTTGGATCTGTTCCCCCGTGAGGAGTCAGATGATGACTACCTGCGTGGCATGGGCGATATCAAACGCTCACCGCACGCGTTTACCTCGGCGATTTACCGCAATGACCTGTTTAATGCCGGGGTGATCCTGACTCAGGATATAGGTGGAAATCAGCAGGGGTTTCGGCTGACGTCATACGCCAATCTGTCATGGCGACCCTATGAAGACCTGCGTCTATTCACTGGCCCGAGCCTGAGCTGGGCGAATAGCGATTATATGCAGACCCAGTATGGCGTTTCGGCGCAGCAATCCTCCCGCAGCGGTTTTTCCCGCTACGATGCCGGGTCCGGCCTGGAAAAAATTGGCTGGGAAGTGGGGATGGATTATGACATGACCGCGGCATGGCAGGTGGGAGCGCGTATGATGGCCCAGCGTCTGGAAAGTGATGCTGCTGACAGCCCCCTGACCCAGCAGAAGGATCAGGTAAGCTATGCGCTGTTCCTTGCCTGGCGTTTTTAACTGATGTGAGGGTTCTCTGCAATGACGACTGCCATCGCAAAACCATCCCAGCCTTTTTCGCCGGTGGTTTGAATGGCAGTGGCATCGAGGCGTGGATTCTCTGCCACCATACGCAGAAATTCGCGCACTCCCGCGACGTTAGGATCGGCAGAATTGACATCGGCTACTGCTCCACCGCGCACGATATTGTCGGCGATGATCACCGTTCCGGTGTGCGAGAAGCGCAAGGCCCATTGCAGATAGTGGGGATTATTTTTTTTGTCGGCATCAATAAAGATGAGGTCGAATGGGGCCTGGAGGGTGGGTAACACATCCAGTGCTGCGCCGACATGTACCTCAACACGGTCAGACACGCCTGCGTTGGCGATATTCTTCACCGCCACTTCAGCATGTCGGGGGTCGGCCTCAATGGTGATGAGCTGGCCTCCCACTGGCAGTGCTCTGGCCATCCAGATGGTGCTGTAACCACCCAACGTACCGATCTCCAGTACCCTTTTGGCCTGCAGCATCCTGATAAACAAAGCCAGCATTTTGCCCTGGGTGGCGGACACGTCATGCGCAGGCAAACCGGCACACGCATTTGCCTGCAGAGCGGCCTCCAGCATCGCATCTGCCGGGGCCAGTAAATGGGAGAAATATTCGTCAACGGCAGACCATTTCTCAGCGTCTGCGGATGGGTAATCGGGAATACGCATCTTTTTGCTCCTGCATGATGACAAAGACGGTAGCTACATGTTTATGCCGAACCGATTATAGTGCGGTTTGGTGAATGTATTGCTGCAACCCTTCGGCCAGCGCATCAAATACCGTGCGGCATAGCGGGCGGGTGCGCAGATCTTCATGCATGGTAATCCAGGTGGAGAGATGCAAAGAAAACGCCTCGGGCAGGATGCGCACCAACTGGGGTTCGCGCTGTGCCAGCCCCGCCTGGCAAAAGCCAATACCCGCTCCGGCGCGAATCAGCGCCAGTTGCGCCGGGTCGCTGTCGGTGCGAAAAGCAAAGTGTTCCCGTGCTAGTAACGGATGCGCCTTCACCACGCTGCGCACAAAGGCGTCCGGCTGGTCAAACCCAATCAGGCTGTGCTGGCGCAGCGCCTGAATCGAATCTGGTGTGCCATGTTTTTCCAGATAGAGAGGGCTGGCATACATACCCAGTGCAATCTCACCCACCGCGCGAATCACCAGCTGATTCTGATGCGGTCGCACCATACGTACCGCAATATCCGCTTCGTGTTGCAGCAAATCCTGCATCTGGTTAGACACCACCAGCTCAAGGTTCAGACCCGGATGGCGTTGCCGTAATTGTGCGAGGATCGGCGGCAGGACCTCAAGCGCGATAATCTCACTGGCGGCCACCCGCACCACACCACGCGTGACATCGTTTTGACCGCTTACGGCGCGTTGCAATGCGGCAACAGTGCTGGCAAGGCTGGCAGCATAAGGTTGCAGGGCCAGCGCGGCTTCGGTGGGGATCAGGCCATGGGGGGCGTGAATAAACAGCGTCACGTTCAGTGCCTGCTCCAGAGCAGCGATATGCCTGCCCAGCGTCGGCTGTGTCGAACCCGACGCGCGTGCCGCAGCGGAGAGTGAACCGGCGTTAAGTACGCCAAGGAAGGAACGATACAGTTCCCAGCTGATATCTTTATCCATGCATTTATGTATACCTGCTCCATCATTCCAGTCAATGTTATTTAGCCCCGGCCGTACTTACACTCAGGGAAAATCAAACGGGGGTTAAAACATGAACACACCATCACGGGCGTTAATACTCGGGGCCAGCGGCGGCATAGGGGGCGAGGTGGCACGTCAGCTGCGTGCCGCTGGCTGGCAAATCAATGCGTTAACCCGCCGGACTCCGTCAGGAGAGGATTATCACTGGATTACGGCCGATGCCTTGTCCCGCGCCGAGATTGTTCACGCGGCACGCGATTGCGAGGTGATTGTGCATGCGGTGAATCCGGCAGGATATCGTCACTGGGATACCCAGGTGATGCCGATGCTGGAGAATACCCTCACGGCTGCCCGGCAGTACGGGGCCACCGTGGTATTGCCGGGAACGGTTTACAATTTTGGCCCAGCTACCTTCCCGGTTATCGCCGAAGACGCTCCGCAGCAGCCGCAAACGCGTAAAGGTGGTATTCGCGCGGCGATGGAACAACGTTTGCAGGAATTCGTCACCGAAGGCGGGCGGGCGCTGATTGTGCGCGCCGGTGACTTTTTTGGCCCTGCGGCGGGCAATAACTGGTTTGCCCAGGGGCTGATTAAACCGGGAAAAACCATCACTACGGTGAGTAATCCGGGGCGCGCAGGCGTAGGACATCAGTGGGCATACTTGCCGGATGTCGCCGCGACGATGGTAGCGCTGCTCGGCAAACGGACGCAGTTACGACCGCTGGAAAAGGTGCATCTGGCGGGACACTGGGACGAGGATGGGAGTGCCATGGCGGCGGCGATTTGTCGGGTGGTGGCCCGGTACAGCGGCCAGTCACCGCGCATCGCCACCTTTCCCTGGTGGCTGGTGCATTTACTGGCCCCGTTTCAGACCACCTTTCGCGAGCTCAAGGAGATGCAATATCTCTGGCAACAGCCGGTGCGTTTGTCGAACGCCAGGCTGCTGTCATTGCTGGGCCACGAACCGCATACGCCACTGGATCGCGCGGTAGAGGCAACGCTACGGGCCCTCGGTTGTCTGCCTGCTTAAATCTGCGCCATACCACCATCAACAAACAACTCGGTGGCGTTGATAAAGCTGGAATCATCAGAGGCAAGGAACGCCACCACTGTACCAATCTCTTCAGGTTCACCCAGACGACCCAAGGGGACCTGGGATGCCAGCGCGTCAAACAATCCCTGACGTTGCTCTTCACTGACCAGGCCACCTAAACCAGGGGTACGAATCGGACCAGGGCTGACAACGTTGATACGAATGCCGCGATCTTTCACATCCAGCGCCCAGGAGCGGGCGAAGTTACGTACGGCCGCTTTACTGGCGCTGTAGACGCTAAAGCCAGCAGTACCCTGCACTGAAGTGGTAGAGGCGGTGAGGATCACCGAAGCCTTGTCACTCAGCAGCGGCAGCGCTTTTTGCACGGTGAACAACACGCCACGTACGTTGGTGCCAAAAATACGGTCAAAATGTTCTTCGGTGATGCTGCCCAGCGGCTGCATATCGCCGCCACCGGCGTTGGCAAACAGGACATCAAGGCGACCCGCCTGACGGGCAATCTGCGCGTAAACCGCGTCGAGGTCGCTGAGAATCGCCGCATCGGCGCGAATCCCGGTTGCTGCTGCGCCAATGCTGGCGACGGCTGCGTCCAGTTCTGCCTGACGGCGTCCGGTGATAAACACCTGTGCGCCGCGTGCTGCCAGTGTTTGTGCTGCAGCCAGACCAATACCGGTGGTGCCGCCAGTAACCAGAGCAATTTTACCTTTCAGTGTTGCGTTCATATTTGTCTCTCCAGATAAGTGATTAAGTGATTTTCAACGACTTCGTAGTGCATGGAGGCAATGTACCGTGGCGACGTTTATCGATAAATCATGTAAAATGAAAATGACTATTCATGTGTGTGGATAATAGGTGAGAGACGATGGACCAACTGATGGCAATCAAGGCATTTGCACGCGTGGTGGAGGCCGGAAATTTCACTCGCGCGGCGGATTCACTCGATATGCCCAATGCTACGCTCAGCAAGACGGTGCAGGAGCTGGAGGCCCATCTGGGGATTCGTTTATTGCAACGCACCACCCGGCGTGTGACGGTGACGGCAGAAGGGCGGGATTACTACGAGAAAGCCTTGCGTATCGTGCGCGATCTGGAGGATATCGACGCCTCGTTTAACGTGGTCAGTGGCCGGTTACGTGGCTATCTGCGCGTGGATGTCGGTGGCTCAACGGCGCGGGATGTGCTGATACCGGCGCTGCCGGATTTTATGGCACGCTACCCGGATATTCATCTCGATCTTGGGGTGTCGGACCGCCCGGTAGACCTGATCAGCGACAACGTTGATTGCGTGATTCGTGGCGGGCCGCTCAGCGATTCCTCCCTGATCGCGCGCCATATTGGCGATGCCACCCTGATAACCTGCGCAACGCCGGGTTACCTGAAAGCTTTTGGTGTCCCTGCTTATCCTGATGAGTTAAAAAACGGCCATCGGCTGGTGAGTTATCTGTCGCCACAAACCGGGCGTCCGTTCCCGTTCCGCTTTGCACGTAACGGTGAAAAGAGCGAGATCAAAATCGAACATCGTATCGGGGTGAATGAAAGCAACGCGCATCTGGCGGCGGCGCTGGCCGGGCTGGGGATTATTCAGACTTTCACCTATGCCACCTTTGAAGCCCAGCAGCGTGGGGCGTTGGTGGAGATTCTCGGCGGGTGGCGTCCCGCACCTTATCCGTTTCATGTGGTATACCCGCAGAACCGTCACGTCACGCAACGGCTGCGGGTATTTATTAGCTGGCTGATGGAGGTATTCCCGCAACGGCTCAGGGCCGTCTGAACAAGGCGATGCTACGGCCCTCCAGCGTGAAATCTTTTTCTTTGGTGATCACCAGCCCCTTTTTGCTGCAATCGCTGGTGGTGAGTTCCAGTACCCAGCCACCTTCGCCAAATTGCGGGATGCGAAAGGGCACCTCACCTTCAAACGGATTAAACAGCATCAACACGTCATGCCAGATACCCTCGGCGTCCTGCAAATCCGGGCGGCCAATGTACATGCCCAGAGTGGTGCCTTCATCCCAATGCTCCGGCTGTTGCAGACCGCCACCCGCATTGAACCATTCAATCTCCATACCATCGCGCCAGTTTTCCCGATGCAGCAACGGCTGGCTGGCGCGCAGATGGATAATCTGACGGGTAAATTCGCGCAACGCTTCGGCACTGGCGGGCAGGTCATCCCAGTGGAACCACGAGATCTCGCTGTCCTGACAATAGCCGTTATTGTTGCCCATCTGGCTGCGACCAAACTCGTCACCGGCTAGCAGCATCGGCGTGCCGTGGGAAAACAGCAGGGTGGCAAGAAAATTACGTTTCTGCCGTTCACGGACTTCAATGATTTGCGGGTCATCGGTCGGGCCTTCCGCGCCGTAATTACAGGAGCGATTGTCGTTGTGCCCGTCATTATTGTCTTCGCCGTTGGCTTCGTTATGTTTCTCGTTGTACGACACCAGATCGTTAAGGGTGAAGCCGTCATGGGCGGTAATAAAGTTGATACTGGCCCAGGGGCGGCGTCCGCGCTGGTCGTAGAGATCGCCGGAACCGAGCAGGCGTGCAGCAAAATCACTGGAGACATTGTCGCCTTTCCAGTATTCACGTACCGTATCGCGATATTTGTCGTTCCATTCGGCCCAGCCCGGCGGGAACGCGCCAACCTGATAACCGCCCGGACCGATATCCCAGGGTTCACCGATCAACTTCAGTTTCCCCAGCACCGGGTCCTGGGTCATAGCGTCAAAGAAGCCGCCGCGCGGGTCGAAGCCGCCAGGTTCACGGCCAAGAATCGTCCCAAGGTCGAAACGAAAACCATCGATATGCATCGATTCGGCCCAGTAGCGCAGCGAATCCATAATCATCTGCAACACGCGGGGATGTGAGGTATTGACGGTGTTACCGGTGCCAGTGTCGTTAACGTAGTATCGATGCTGGTCTGCCAGGGTGCGATAGTAGGAATAGTTGTCGATGCCTTTAAACGACAGCGTCGGTCCCAGTTCATTGCCTTCTGCGGTGTGGTTGTAAACCACATCGAGAATCACTTCGATCCCCGCATCATGCAGCGCGCGCACCATGTCACGAAAGCCCTGAATACCTCGCGGGCCGAAATAGCGCGCGGCAGGGGCGAAAAAGTTGAGCGTGTTGTAGCCCCAGAAGTTTTTCAGCCCTTTATCCAGCAGATGCTGATCGTCGGGGAACCAGTGCACCGGCAATAACTCGACTGAGGTTATCCCTAAACTTTTCAGGTAATCGACGGTGGCTTTATGCGCCATGCCTTCATAGGTGCCGCGCAGGGGCTGAGGAATCGCGCTATTAAGCTGGGTAAAGCCTTTGACATGGGTTTCATAGATGATGGCGCTGGACCACGGGATAACCGGGCGATTCTGGTCGTGCCAGTCAAATTCGTTGGCATCGATGACCCGACATTTGGGGGTGAAATCGGCGCTGTCGTGGGTATCAAAGGTGAGATCTTTGTCTTCGCCGTCGTGTTGTAAATCGTAAGCGAAATGCGCTTCGTTCCAGGCGATGTCCCCGGAGAGGTCACGCGCATAGGGGTCGAGCAACAGTTTGTGCGGATTAAAGCGATGACCATTTTCCGGATCAAAGGGGCCATGCACCCGGTAGCCGTAAAGCGCACCGGGTTGCAGGCCGGGAATATAGCCATGCCAGACTTCGTGGGTAAATTCGGGCAAATCAAATCTGGCGATTTCATGGCGGCCACTGTCATCGTACAGGCACAGTTCAACGCGTTCGGCATGAGCGGAAAACAGGGCGAAGTTGACTCCATCACCGTCGAAATTGGCACCCAGTGGGTAGCTGTAACCGGCGGTAATCACAAAAGGCTTAGCATGCGACATTTTTTCCCCACTCCTGTAAATAAACACCTTTTAAAAATCCGCGCGATAAATCGCGCATTTTTCGTTAGCTGCTGAGCAATACCAGGTATGGCTGGGCACCAATCAGGACATCGGCCAGTGCTTCCTCTTTATGACTTATCACGTTGTAATAACGGCGATGGGCAAGTGATTCAGGCAGGGCAATTTGCCATGTCGGTAACGGCTGCGGCAGGTTGCCGGCAAAGGCGGTTAATGGCAGGCGTGGGACCACCACGATTAACGTCGCTTGCGGGTGCACTCGCGCAAAGGCAATCAGATGGTCACTGCTGGCTGTCAGCGGCAGATAATCACCGTCGCGAAACAACGCCGGATGCTGCTGACGCAGCGGCAGCAGGGTTGCGATGGTCTGCTGCTTCAACTGACCACTCAGCCAGCTATCGGGTTGCGAAGAGGGGCTGTGCAGCCACTGCTCCAGCAACGCGAAATCCACTGGTTGCCGGTTGTCAGGATCGACCAGGCTGAAGTTCAGCGCCTCGCTGCCCTGATAAATATCCGGCACGCCAGGTGCCAGCAGTTTGATGATGGTCTGACTCAGGCTGTTTGCCAGCCCGGCGTGGATAAAGGGTTGTAGCGTGGCGGTAAAATCCTGCAAAAAAACCAGGCTGGTGGGGGAAAGTAGCTGGCGGGCATAGGCCAGCACTGCGTCTTCATAGGATTCATTGCTTTCAGCCCAATCGGTGCGCTGTTTTGCCTCACGCAGCGCTTTTTCCACAAAGGCCACAAATCGGGTTTCCAGCTCCTGCAATCCGGCAGCATCATCCCGCTTCAGCGACACCGGCCAGGCGCCAGCCAGTGCCTGATACATCATCCATTCCACCGCAGGTCCGGGTGCCGGGCCGGCCGGCAGGGGTTTGATATGTGCCTGATGCATCTGCCGCCAGCGGGTAACGGCGGCAGACCAGCGTTCTGGCGCTTCGCTCAGGGTATAAAGCCGCGCCCGGGTGTCCTCGCCCCGCTTGGTATCATGCGTGGACGTGCTGGAAAGTCCTTGTGGTTGCTGCTGTTGTCGTGTCTGCATCGCGGCATGGAAACGCGCCAGAGAGAAGCCTTGCGGCAGCGGTTCGCCGCCGACTTCATTTAACGCCAGCGCCGTGCACTGGCGGAAGAACAGGGTATCTTCCACCGATTTTGCCATCAAAGGACCGCTTAATTGCTGAAAGCGGGTGCGAAATAGCGCGATCTGATTATCAGCGGCTTCGCCGTGAAACAGGCCGGTGATAAAAGAAAGGGCCTCGGGGGATGTCTCTGCGCCAATGTTTACCGCCACAGTTTGCAGCAGCGCCTCATCGGCAGCGGGTAAACCTTCCGCAGTGGCGTAAGTGCGGTAAACCGGAAAAGCCAGCAGCAGTTCACGCAGGGCGTTGCGGAGTGTGTTTTCAGCGAACGCGTCCTGAGCAATATCCTTTGCCAGCGCCAGCAGACGGTTGAATTCTCCGGCAAAATTTCGATCAACCATTAACGCTTTTGCCGCACGTAATTCCGCGGCCATATCGTTTCTGGCAGGATAGGCCTGGCGCAGGGCCTTGATGCCATCACTGACAACCAGCGCATCAGCCAGCGCGGTGATAAATTCGTAGCCAGTGGTGCCAGCAACGGGCCAGTCGGCTGCCAGCGCTTCCTCTGCCCCGAGGATTTTTTCCACCGTGATATAGCAATCTGGCCCTACCTGCTGACGCAGACGTTCCAGATATCCTTGTGGATCGGCAAGCCCATCAACGTGGTCGATGCGCAGGCCAGTAACGGCTCCGCTGTGCACCAGTGCCAGAATCAATTGATGTGTGGCCGCAAAGACCTCGGGATCTTCCACCCGAACCCCCACCAGACCGGTGATTTCGAAGAAACGACGATACGAAAGGTCCGTTGCGGCATCACGCCAGCATATCAGCCGATAAGCCTGGCGTTCGTGCAAGGCGGCAATGTCCACCTTGTCCTCGAGATTCAGTCCCTGCCAGCTGTCGAGCGCCAGTGGGTAAAAATTGTCGAAATACGCGAGCGTCGGTAAGCCGCTATGGGGATCAGCGCGGACGCTGATCTCACCTTTTTCCAGTGCTTCAGCAAAGGTGTCGCCCAGAAACGGCAGCGTCAGCGGGCGTGACCAGTCAATATCAAAATAGTGGGCGTAGCGGCTGTGTTCACCGTGGCCTATCACATCGCGCCACCACGGATTTTCCAGCGAGGCTGCCATATGATTGGGGACGATATCGAGTATCAGGCCAAGACCGGCGCTTTTCAGTGCCTGCACCATGCGCTCAAAACCTGCGCGGCCACCCAGCGAGGGATCGATTTGTGTGGCATGCGTGACGTCATAGCCGTGGGTCGAATCGCGGGTCGCGGTAAAGACTGGCGAGGCATACAAATGGCTGATGCCGAGTTTTTTTAAATAGGGCACCAGGGCGGCAGCGCGATCAAATGTCATGCCGTTGCGGAACTGAATACGGTAAGTTGCCGTTGGCAAAATCATGGCTTATCTCCGGCAGACAAACGTACGGTCATCCCATTGGGCGGCAGTGGGTCTGCCGCCAGCGGCCAGGCAAACAGGGTTTCACCTGGCAGCTCCGTCAGGGGGTGCGCGATATGGCTTAAATTCAGCGCCAGCGCCAGGGTGCCTGCCGGGAAGCGCCAACTGACCGCGATAAAGCCATCCTCTGCGGCGATAACGCGACCGTTATGGGAGTCGGCGTCACGGATCAGTGGCACGATATGTTGCTGACGCACCGCCAGCAACTGTCTGGTCAACGCCAGCCATTGCCTGCCCTCGGGGCTGCCGGGTTTTGACCAGTCGAGCTTTGACTTCTCAAAGGTGAGCTGTGCGTTGGGGTCCGGCACGCCGGTCCCCTCATGTCCGGTATGGCCGTTAAATTCGCGGGCACGCCCCTCGCGCACCGCCCTGGCGAGATCGCCGTGAAAATCCGTGAAGAACAAAAATGGCTGCGTCTCGCCAAACTCCTCGCCCATAAATAGCAGCGGGATATGGGGGGAAAGCAGCAGGGTGGCGAACAATGCCTGGATTCGTGCGGTCCCGGCAAGGGTGAGCAGCCTTTCGCCGTGGGCACGGTTGCCGACCTGATCATGGTTCTGAATAAAATCGACAAAGGCGACAGGTGGCTGGCCGGTGCTTGTGACGCCTCGCTTTTTGCCGCTGTGGGGAGAGACTTCCCCCTGGTAAGCGAAGCCTTCAGTCAGAATCCGTGCCAGATGTTTTTCTGGATGATCGGCAAAATCCTGATAGTACGCGTGGGTTTCCCCTGTCGCGCAGACATGGATGGCGTTGTGGAAATCATCATTCCACTCAGCGGTGAACAGCGGCACGGAACCGTCTGAGGTGCGCGGATGGAGAAAAATGACGTTGCGGCTGTCCTCAGTGGTGAGGTGGATATGCCGGTCAGGGATTTCGCGCCGAATGCGTTCGGCAATTTCAATCAGAACGTGCGGTTCGGTTTGATCCTTTATCTGGTCAATGGCATCGAAACGCAGGCCATCAAGATTAAATTCCGTCAGCCAGTACAGCGGAACTTCAGTGATATAGCGGCGGGCGGCATCAACATCGTAAGCAATGCCTGCGCCCCATGGGGTCATTCTTTGCTGATCAAAGAAGTCCGGCGACAGCAGCGGCAGATAATTACCTTCCGGGCCAAAATGGTTCAGCACGATATCCAGTACCACCGTCAGGCCACAGCCGTGCGCGGCATCCACGAAGGCACGGAAATCATCCGGGGTGCCATAGGCGGAGTGCGGGGCGTACAGCAGCACGCCGTCATAGCCCCAGCCACGGTTGCCGCCAAACTGTGCGACTGGCAGCACCTCAATCATGGTGATCCCCAGAGCAGCAAGCTGCGGCAACTTTTCTATTGCCGCCTGGAAGGTGCCTTGTGGCGTGAAGGTGCCGATATGCAGCTCATACACCACGGTTTCTTCCCACGGACGACCGGCCCAGTCAGGGTGCTGCCAGGCATAGGTGGTGGGGTCGATAACCAGCGAGGGGCCATTCACCCCGGCCTGCTGAGCGCGTGAGGCGGGGTCAGGCACCAGAGTGCCGTCGGCAAGCAGATATTGATAGGGCGTACCGGGTGCGACCTGCGCTTCCCGCCATGCGAACCAGCCATCGCCGCAGGGTTGCATCGGTATGTCAACGCCTGCCAGCTGTAAAGTCACCTGGCGCTGGCCGGAAGCCCAGAGACGGAATTGCACACTGCCATCTGGCGCGTACTCAGCACCCCAGCTTTTATGAAATAAACAGGACTCCATTTTATCGCCTCGCCGGTCAGGAAATAACCTGTGACAGTCAAGCATAGACCACGGCGGGGATGTAACCAGGTCACCATTTATGGTGACCTGGTCAGGCAGGGCTACGGGCGCATGGGGAGAAACCAGGTGCCGCTGTAGGGAATGGGCAAATAATCGTGGAAGATTTGCTTTAGCGTTTCTTCAGGCTGCACATCGCTAAATAGCTGCGGATAGAGCGTTTTCGCCATAAATTCGGTCGCGGCGATGTGCCACGGGCTGAGATAGAAATTCATCCAGATCACCGCCGCATGGCCGTTATGCAATGCCTGCAACTCGCGCAAACCATTCTGTTTTGCCGTCATGGCGCTGAAGCTGCTTTGTACCGCATCAGGTGCCACTGCCGGACCCATCCTGAGCACGCCCTGCGCATTGTTATCACCCGCGCCGGTGGCGAAGTAATATTCTGGCTGTGCGGCAATCACGCTTTCCTCGCTCAGACGACCAAACACCCCCGGCACGGTTTTGCTGGCAATGTTGTCGCCACCGGCGGCAGTGAGTAACTCGCCGAGGCTGCCTTTGACGGCCGTAACGCAACATTCGTTGCGTCGCCCAAGGTGCAGTTGCAGCAGTATCGTCGGTTTTGGTCCGTGATAACTCGCCAGCCGCTGCTGAATCACCTGCAAATGCGCCTGATAGAAACGGTTGAACGATTCGGCCCGCGCCGTCTGGTTCAATACTTCACCGAGGATCTGCACGCTGCGCGTGGTGTTCTTCAGCAAATGCACACGCAAATCGATCTTCACCACCGGGATGTGTGCTGCTTTCAGCATCGCCACCAGACGTAAATCCCCATCGTCGTAACGTGCCAGGCTGGGCAGGATCACCACATCCGGTTTGAGCGCCAGCACCTGTTCCGGGTTGATGTCATTAGTGCCGCCCGCCCCAAGGACCGGAATTTTCAGCATCTGCGGGAACTTGCGGGCGAAAATGTCCCACATCTGGCTGTCGTATCTTTTCAAATCCTGTGGCCAGCCGATAATACGCTGGAAAGGATCGCCAGGCTCGAGCATCGCCAGCGTATACAGCATGCGGCTTTCCCCCAGCACGATGCGCTGGGGATTGTCGGGAATCGTCACCGGGTTGCCGTCGATATCGGTGATGGTTTTTGCCAGCGCGGCGCTGCTCAGCAGCATCAGCAGCAGCGCCACCATCCTGAGAATGATCGCCTTAGAATTCAACGCTGGCCTCTAGCATAAAGTTTCGGGTGGCACCTTCACGCACACGCAGATTGCCGCCGCTTGAGGTGTAGTAATGTTTATTAAACAGGTTATTCAGATTCAGTTTCAGCTGGGTTTTGTTGCCCAGCAGACGATTGTTCCAGGCAATAAAGCTGTCAGCCACGATGTAATCCGGCATGGTGAAGCTGTTTTCTGGATCGCCCGCACGAGCGCCCACATAACGTGCACCGCCACCGACGCGGAAATCACCCGGAATTGCGTTAAACGTCAGGTTATGGCTCAGGTATAGTGCACCAGAATGGCGCGGCGCATTTTGCAGGCGGTTGCCGTTATTGGCTGAATCCTCGCCATCGTTAACGATTTCCGCCTTGTCATAGCTGTAGTTGGCGCTGAGATCCCAACCCGGCAGGATTTCACCGTTCAACTCAAACTCGGCACCACTGGAACGTGCTTTATCAATGGCACGGGTTTCACCATTGATGCTGAGCGACATATCGCGCTCATCGATACGATACAGTGCCACGCTGGCGAACAGACGCGGCGAGATTTGCCACTTGCTGCCCACTTCCCAGGTGGTGCCCTGTTCGGGTTTACCGACGTTACCATCATCATCCACATCGGTTGAAGGGGTGAACGATTTGCTGACGCTGCCGTACAGCGACACATCTGGCGTCAGTTTGTAGATCAACCCGGCCTGCGGCAGGAACTTGTTACCTTCATCGTTCAGGGTTTCGACCACCGGATCCCAGCCTTGTGAAGCGCGTTGCTCATAATGCTGGTAGCGCCCGCCGACGACGGCGATCCAGTTGGAGGTCAGCGAGATGCTGTCTTTGGCATACACCGAGCGGCTGTGAATACGGTTCAGCAGATTGGCGTTGGCGGTTTTCTCGGTGCTGCTATCGGTCACCGGCGACAGCAAATCGTACTGTGGATCATACAGATTAAAATCGCTGTTGGATTTGCCCTGATACTGATGCGCGCGGTAGGTCTGGTTCATCTCATAATCGGTACCGACCACCAGATTGTGTGTCATGCCGAAGATTTCCGGCGTGCCCATCACATCCCAGGAGACATATTTAGTTTTGTGGTTAAAACCACGGTTGGCATCAGCACGGCGCGTCACGGCTCCGGTGGTGGTATTGATGGCCGTGACCCTGACTTCGTTGTTGTCATACTGGCGCTGATTCATACCGAAAGTCAGACGGGTGCTCCAGTCGTCGTTGAACTGCCAGTCATAATGGGCATTCAGGGTCTTATTGTGGCCCCAGGCGTGATTGGCTTTGTCATCCAGACGATCCTTATAACCGATATTTACCGGCTTACCGTTGATAAATGCCGTGCCGCGATCGTAAGGGATATCGTACTGATAATCTTCATAACTGATCAGGAAGCTGGCTTTTTCGCCATACCATTGCAGTGAGGGCGCGATCAGCGTGTGTTTATCAACGCCAAAGTTGCGCCAGTAATCCTGGTTTTGTTTTTCCGCGATCAAGCGGAAGGCAAAACCATTGCCGAGCGGGCCAGTGACATCCACCGTACCTGCACCGCCGCCTTCGCTGGCGTAGCGTCCGCTGACTTTGGTGTGCCATTCATATTGCGGCTTTTTGCTGATCACGTTGATCACACCACCCGGATTCTGAATGCCGTACAGTAGCGAGGCTGATCCCTTTAACACTTCCACACGTTCGGTGGTAGCATCGAAGTTCAGCCCCTGGCTGCTGCGGACGCCATCACGGTAGATGGAGCCATCCGAGTTACTGCCAAAGCCGCGGCGCACAAAACCATCCTCGGTTCCCGCGAGGGTATTACCCTCGGTTACGCCACTGACAAAACGCATGGCTTCTGACAGATTACTGACCTGGTAATCTTCCAGCTGTTGCTGCGTCACCACGCTGACGGATTGCGCTTCATTGACACGGGGTGTCGGGGTTTTACTGGCGACCGAACTGCTGGTGGCGTTATAACCCTGATCGTTGTTTTCCTGTGCTGTTACCGTGAGAGTATTATTTTCCTCAGCGGCAAAACTGATTCCTGGTGTAAAAATCGCCACCCCATAAATAGCCGCAATAATGGCCGGATGAGGTTTCTTTTTAAAAGCGAACGGCTGATTGTTATTCATTTAATGTAAACCTGGTATTCATTGTCTGGTTATATTCATCCATGAAGAAATCGCCGGCCTTTTTAATAATCAGGCCAGATGTGTTGCTCTGATAAACATTGCTAATTATCTGGGTATTATTATTTTATTTAACGCAGGAAGCCGTTGTGAGGCGACCTCAATGTAATTGAGAATCATTCAAACATGAACGAATGTAGTAGTAAATGCAAAAAATCATCAAATTACTACATCAGTGTGCCAGGAAGGGTTAGCAGACTATGCTGTGATATAACATGTTGAATAAAAGATAATTTAAAGGAATTTTCCGTGATTTTTTTAATGATTTTTTGCTTTATTTTATGTAATTTTTACAGTGATAATGGATAGTTGTTACTACAGTCTAATGAAGAGACTGCGGTGAATTTATCAACAATCTTAGGTAAAACAATCAGTTCGGATAAGAAAATGGCATCAGGCAATAAAATAAAAAACCGGGTCGATGTGTTGGGTGAGCGTTATCGTGCACGAGCTGCGGGACTTTCTCCTCAGCTGCAAACGGTGGTGCGCTATATCCATGAAAATCGTGAGGCGGTGGTAGAAGCGACAGCGATGGAAATTGCTGCCGCGACGCAGAGTTCAGATGCCACCGTGGTTCGTGCCGTTCAGGCATTGGGTTTTGCCGGATTACGTGATTTAAAAAAAACGCTGGTCGCCTGGTTTGGACCGGCGATGAATTCCGAAGAAAAAATGATTACCACGGTCGGAGAACTGTCCTGTGATATTAATTCCGGCATTGATTTTGTCTTAGGCGGACATAAACGCGCCTGTGATGCGCTATCTGAACCGCATAATCGTCAGGCAATCTCTGCGGCAGTGGCGTTATTAATTGAAGCGCGTCAGGTGGGGTTGTTTGGTATTAATGCGTCAGGCGTGCTGGCGGATTACAGCCGCCGCTTATTTGTGCGTATCGGGATCCCGGCGGTGGCACTTAACCGCTCCGGTGTGGCGCTGGCTGAGCAACTGATTGCGCTACAGCGCGGTGATGTGTTGATCATGATGGCGCAAAAGTCGGCGCATCGGGAGGGTATCACCACGGTTAAGGAGGCAAAACGCCTCGGTATCCCGATTATTCTGCTGACCAACGCCACCGATTCGTTTTTTGCTAAGGAGGCTGACGTGGTGATTAATGTGCCACGCGGTGGTGAGGATGGCCGTATGCCGCTGCATGGCACGGTGCTGGTGTGCCTTGAGATGCTGATTTTGTCGGTAGCATCGGCCACTGCGTCGCGTACCGTGAAAACCATGAAGCGTATTCAGGATCTGAATCGCAGCATGAAGCCCGGTAAAAAATAACTGCGCTCCCTCCTCGTTTTCCCGTTAAGCCCGCAGGCTGGCGACTTCAACGCGCGTACCGCTGGCGCGTCGTTTCAACCGCAGCGATGAGTTTGCCCTGCACGACAACATCACACCGTTTAACCTGTTTATCCGTGAGAATTGCCCCGCCGAAGCCAGCCAGAGTTAGACCGGATGCGGCAGGAGAGCTGGCGTCGCGTGCTGGTGCTGGCTGACTAAAGGTACAAAATTTTTTTGTTACCCCTATTTATGAGACACCAGATTTATATCATTAGCTTGCTGTTGGGCGTTAGACAGTCAATTTGTTAGCCAGTGCACAGCATAAGTCTTATAAATATGGCAAATTGCCTGACTCGCGTTTGTCATGACCTCCATAACATATTGATTTGTTATGGGGGCTAACATAATACGTTCCGCACCCCACAATGGAGATGTTTATATGGAAAATTCTTTGGGCGTAAGCAAAACATTTGTAGTCGCGAAGGCAAAGTTTGGCAAGACCATTCCGCATTCTTTTATCAGGCATGTAAAACGTCCTCATACTTTCACTATTACCAACTTTTGTGTGCACGATAAGGTGAGAAAGCGGCTTGATAAAATATACACTAATCTTGTCAGTCAACAGGAATTATCTTTAGGCTATCCGGTAAGTCAAAAATTCGACTATTCCGCTATTTCTCCCTTTATAAATATCCACCTGAATAATGCTGGTGATCCTTTTGAGAATACCTCAGTGCTGCTACATACGCGTGAGTTGGAGCAGGAGGTGCTCGAGTATTTCCGCCAGCTCTGGCATGCAGAATTACGAGAGCCGTTAACTCAAGAGTCATTCTGGGGTTATGTGTTGGCTATGGGATCCACGGAAGGGAATATGTATGCACTGTGGAGTGCACGCGAGTATTTCCAGGTGAATCAGGCCTCAGGTAAAACAAAACGAAAAGAGTTATCTGTTCCTGTACTTTATTATTCTCAGGAATCGCATTATTCATTAGAGAAATGTGCCAGCATTTTGGGTATCACCACCTTTCAGGAAATGGGTGATAAATACTTTCCCGGTCAGTGCCCGATCACTGCGGATGGTAAATGGCCACATGGAGTGCCAGTCGATCAACACGGTGCGGTGAATCCTGAATCGTTAACGGCGTTGGTTGATTTTTTCGCCGCACATGGACATCCGCCGATGATAGTGCTGAATGTGGGCACCACATTTCAGGGAGGATTTGATGATGCGCAGGTTATCTGGCAACAGCTATCTCCTGTCCTTGAACGACATGATTTCTGTATCGAGACTGAGGGTGACAGCAGACCTGATTTCTGGATCCATATTGATGGTGCGCTTGGTGCGGCATATTTGCCCTATCTCGAAATGGCTTATCAGAGCAAGATCAGCAAAGTGAAGGGACCTCAGTTCGATTTTCGTCTGCCCTTTGTGAGTTCTATCGTAATGAGTTCCCATAAGTGGTATGGCGCTCCCTTTGCATCCGGAATCTATATGACGAAAGAAAAATACCGGATGCAGCCCGCCACGCTGCCTGAATATATTCATTCTCCCGATACAACATTGTGTGGTTCGCGTAATGGTATGTCCGCATTATTTCTCTGGTATATGGTGAATACCGTATCTCAGCCGATGCAGAGTCGGATTGCTGCGCAGTGCGAGCAATTGGCCGCTTATGCGTATGAACAGTTAACCACCATCAAAGTTATTCATCCATCGTTCCGCGTGGAACGGGGTCCACAGTCGCTGGTGGTGGTTTTTACCCGCCCCGGAAAAGAGATATTCCAAAAATTCCACCTGAGTAGCAGAGGGGACCTGGCACATATTGTGGTGATGCCACACGTTACGCGCTCAGCAATTGATAGTCTTGTTGAGGCGTTGCAGCGAAATGATGCCTTTTTTGAACAGGGTCTCTCCAGCGACGATACCAGTGATAAATATTCAGGGGTATAAACATGGAATGTAGACATGCTAAGGATTCAGATCTGGACATAGTCTGTGATCTTCTGGCTTCTGAGTTCTATAACGACCCAGTACTCAAAGTTGTATTTACCGGCACTTATCGGGAGCAACGTATGAAGGCGTTGTTGGGGTTTTTTCGCGTTTACGTTGATCTTGCCCAAAAGTTTGGTGGTATTCTTGTTACCGAAAATAATTCGGGTGCTTTGGTATATTTTGGTCCTGAATTGATGAAAATGACCGCAGATGATAATGCTCAAATTTATAGTCAACTGCGTCAGGAATGCGGAAAGGATTATATGGCAGTGTCGGCACTTATGAATGGGCTGGACGACTATCATCCACGTACACCATCACATTATTATGTATTCGCTGTTGCGGTTTCACGCTTGTGCAGAGGGGGCGAAATAGTGGCTAAGTTATTTAGTCACCTAAATATTATTCTTGATAAGGAAAAATTACCTTGCTATGCCGAATGTACAACTTATAGTACCCGTACCTTGGTCAGACGATTTGGTTATCGTGATGCAGGAGCGCCGCTTATTATAGAGGGATTTCCTGAATTGTATCCAATCTGGCGAGAACCACAATGAGCAGGGCTAAAGCTATGAAAATTGGATATTGAAAACTGATTGTTTTCAGTTAATTAGTGATGGCATGAATGATAATGTATGATTTACAGCCTATGCTAAGCTGATTCTCATACAAAAAGAGACGTTTCTTCTTGCTGGGTCATGAGAAATATCTGCTATACTATAGCACTATAGGTTACTTTACTTTATCGAAAGTGAATATTTAATTTTGGACAGTCAGCTCCGAGGAATAAGTAAATGAATAGAGGTTTTTTTTCGGATTCCAAAAAAAATGAAATTATAAAGAATCATCTAGAAAAAAACTTGGCAAAATATGGTCAGATGAATTACGCGTATGGGGTTATGAATAAAAGGAACGCAGACGATATGATTATCGTCACTGACTTTCCGGAGTATTGGACCGATGTTTACTTTAAGAATAAACATCAATACATAGATCCTATTATTATTAATGCATTAAATCGTGTTTCTCCACTTATTTGGGATGAAAGTCTGCAGATTAACTCTCAATGGACCATAGACAAGATATTCAGTGCGGTAAAGCCTTATTATGATATTATTAGTGGTCAAACGTTTGTTCTTCATGATCAGAATAATAATCTGGCAGTATTGTCATTGTATATTAATAAGTTTTTAATGGCTGATATTAATGAAGAGGTTAAAAGGCATAAAAATGATCTTCAGGGACTTTTAATTGACACCCATGAGATGTTGCTTCATCTTTATCGTGAAGAAAATAAGCCTCAACAGACTGCAGAAAGTACCTTATCCTCTCGTGAGAACTCGATCCTTTACTGGAGCAGTACCGGTAAAACTTACCCTGAAATTGCCCGCATACTTAATATCACCGTCAGTACTGTAAAATTTCATATGGGAAATATTGTCAGAAAGCTGGGTGTTAAGAATGCAAAGCATGCTATCAGTCTGGCAATCGAGCTTAACATCATCTCCCATCCTTCAGATAAATAAATCTGATTGGGAAAATATCCTGCCAGCGCAGTGCTGGCAGGGTGGTGAATCACGTCAGAACGACAGGGTTAATCCGGCATAATAAGCACGGCCTGGTTCGTTATAGGTCGATGCGCCATCATTTTCACGATATATACGTTTATCAAACAGGTTGTTGATCCCTGCATTGGCGCGCAGGTTTTTGGTGATATCGTAATTCATGTTTAAACCGAAGATGGAGTAGGGACTAATTTCCCGATTAGAAATTGCACCGACTTCATTACGTATTTCAGCATATTGACGGGGTTTCTGCCTGCCATACTGGGTCCAGTTAATATTGGCATCCAGCTTCTCGGTAACCTGCCAGTCAAGCTGCGAGTTAATGGTAAATTCCGGGATAACAGACAACGGATTACCTGTTTTCTTGCTTTCTGAACGGAACATATATGTTGCGTTGGTGCGCCATTCCAGCGTATCGCGCACCAGCGGAATCGTCAGATTTCCTTCCAGGCCTTCAACAATCGCTTTACCACCATTTTCCCAACGTAACACGTTATAGCCGTTAGAGGCATAACCCACCAGGTCATCACCCGCGACAATTTTGTTTTTGTAATCATTACGGAACCAGGTAATCCCGGCGATATAACCATCATGATTAAATTCGATACCGATTTCTTTATTGACACTGATTTCCGGATCGAGGTTTTCATTACCTAATAAATAACAGCTACCCGTGGTGAGACCTACCGGACAACCATTGCCACGCGTGGAAAGCAGATACCCCTCGGTGGACTGATAAAGATTCGGTGCTTTAAATGCGCGCGCAATACCCGCCTTTAAGGTGAAGTAATCGCCAAGACCTTGCGAAATATTAAGACTCGGACTCCAGTTAGCACCGAACTTATTGTGATAATCAAAGCGTAAGCCCGGAATAACTTCGGTGCTGTCGGTGGCGGCAATATTATCTTCAAAAAACAGCGAGCTGATGGTGGCGCTATTTTTACTGCTGCGTGCAGATGGGTCGCCTGATACGCCGTCAATAATTACACCGGATTGATCGGTTGCGCTCATTGAGGCAGGGTCGTTTAATTCGTCACGATTCCATTCTGCACCTAATGTGACCGTTTGATCGACCAGCAACTGTACCGGGAAGTTGATTTCTCCCCCAGCGCGATAGCTTTCAAGACGACTGGTAGCGTAGCTATCGCTGTTGATCATCCCTTCAACGCGACCTGTCGAACCCTCTTGCAGGCGTGTGTTGTTGGTTTTCTCATAATTGAAATTGAGTTTTGACGTACCCCAATCCCAGATGCCATTCCAGGCCAGACCATAGCTCTGGCGGTACATGCGATTGGTTTCATCACCGTAGAGCGATTCCACCAGGCCATTAGGACTGATATTGCCGTTGCTGTATTGAGTGTCCCCGGCATAAATATTACCCTGGCGGCTGTAGCCGTAGCTGAAATCGACAACTTGCAATGGGGTAATTTTCCAGGAGAACACCGTGTTGATGTCTTTATTGCGTACGCCTTCACGGCCTGCTGCATAGGATCCGTTTTCATTGGTATTGATGTTATAAGCGTCGGCATCGGTTTTATTGATGTTTCCGAACAGGCGCATGGTCAATACATCACCGGCCAGCGGGCCACTGAGGTTGAAGTTGGCGCGTTTAGTGGCACCTTCTTTATCATCTTCTGGCTGATTGGTGAACAGAGACAGTGAACCATGCCAGTCATTCGTTGGGCGTTTAGTGATGATGTTCACCACCCCCCCTGCGGCACCGGAACCATAACGGGAAGCGGCCGGTCCACGAATCACTTCAATACGTTCCACCATTTCGGCTGGCACCCAATTGGTATCGCCACGGGTATCACGCTCGCCGCGCCAGCTGTAGCGAACGGCGTTGCGAGAGGTGACAGGGACACCATCTATCATGATCAATGTATTTTCCGGTCCCATCCCACGAATATCGATTTGACGATTATTACCACGGCTGCCACTGGCGCTGTTGCCGGTGAGATTGACACCTGGCATTTTGCGAATGATGTCGGATAAATCGTTAACAGGGGGGCTTTTTTGAATGTCTTCCGCAGTAATGGTTGAAACACCAGGCTGTTGTTTCAGTTCTTCTTCCGCTGTGACAATCATCGATTCATCGTCAGCCAGTTTTTCGGTGGGCTCCTCATTGGCGGCGTAAGCTGACGTGCTCAACAGCCCGGCCAAAAGCAACGCGATGGGATGCCTTTGGTTACATTTGGTTGCATTCACTTAATCATTCTCCCTGTTTTGTTAACACTTGTAAGTAAATACGCATGATAATGAGAATGATTATCATTGTATATCAGTGATGGGGAATCTCCTTTTTTTCTCCTTTTTTGGTTAATAAGTAGCCTATCCTTGCGGTGACTTGATGCTTACAGGTTTCTGAGAAGGGGAAATGACTAGTATAATTACAACATACTTAACTATGGCGACATCACAACCCAGGCTCCTCTGCTCGCATTAGATTAAGCAGATGGCGAGAGCAGCTATTATTGAGCTGGTCGGCATGACGCCGACCGAATGACTGCGGGGCGCGAATCGGCGTGCGCACCGGGATTGACGTTAAAGACATCAGAGAGAAATAAGAAGAACATTATCCCTGTAATATTTTAACTATTGCTTTACCCACACTGGCAGCTGACTGTGGATTCTGCCCGGTGACTAAACGCCCATCTACCGAAACCTGATCCTGCCATGCAGCAGCACCAGCAATAATCGCTCCCTGCTGCTGCAATTTGCTGGTCAGTAAAAACGGTACGACGTTTTCCAGCTGCACAATATGTTCTTCTTCATCGGTAAAGGCACTGACTTGCTTGCCCGCGACCAGCAGCTCGCCGTCATCAAGCGTGACATTGACCAGCGCGGAAGGGCCATGGCACACCGCTGCTACCACGCCATGGTGCTGCCATATCTCGCGAGTCACGCGTTGAACCGCTGCACTCTCAGGAAAATCCCACATCGTGCCATGTCCACCCACGTATAACACCCCAGCGTATAGCGCTGCATCCACGTGCTCCAGTGCCGCGGTATGCGCCAGCTTGTACTGGAAGGTCTCATCTCGCCAGTAATGCGCATTGACGGGATCATCCAGCTCAACGCCATACACCGGCGGCTTGCCACCTTTAATTGAAGCAAAATCTACGCTGAAACCGGCTTTTTCCAGCTGTTCAAGAGGATGAGTTAATTCGGGAAGATAGAAGCCCGTTACGCCATCGGTCGAACCCAGTTTGTTGTGGCTGGTGAGCACGAACAGTATTTTTTTAGCAGACATCATGGTTCCTTAGCGACTGAAGTATCTGATTCGCTAGTATGGGGTATTGGCTCCCATCAGCATTATCGGCATTTATGATTTCAGTCATCATCACAGGTAATAACAGCTGTGCTTGCCGAATACCACAGTCCGTGCTGAAATAAATTTCACCATTAGTTTTTGCGATAGCCATCATGTCAATTGATATCAGAACCATGGACCTCAACCTGCTCAAAGCACTTGATGCATTGCTTGATGAACGTAACGTGACGCGTGCGGCCAACAGGCTGGCGCTGACACAACCTGCGGTCAGTGGCATGCTAACCCGACTGCGTGAGTGTTTTGACGACCCGTTATTTACCCGTACGCAACGCGGCATTGTGCCAACGCTGCGGGCGCTGGAACTGGCTGCGCCGATTAAACAGATCCTTGCTGAAGTTAACGGGCTGCTACAACCTAAAGCGTTTGACCCGGCCAGTGCAGAGATGACCTTTACCATCGCCGCGACCGACTACGCACTGCGTGCCGTTGTGGTTCCCTATATGGAAGCATTACGTAAACTCGCACCTGGTATTCGAGTTGCCGTCGTGCCCGTAAATAATGATCAACTGGCTTTTCAATTCGAGCGTGGTGATATCGACATCGCGTTGATTACACCGGACACCACACCACCAGATTTACATGCCCGCGCGCTATATGATGAAGAGTATGTCTGCCTGTTGCGCCACGACCATCCGGCAGCGCAGGGTAACGGCATCACTCTCGACGATTTCTGTTCCCTTGATCATGCTCTGGTGTCTTATCACGGCCGACAGTTTCATGGTGTCACCGATGACGCGCTGGCAGCGCAGGGGAAAAAGCGTCGTGTCTCATTATCGGTCAGCAGTTTTCTGGTGTTGCCGGAGATTCTGCGGGTTAGTGATTTGATTGCTGTGGTGCCGCGCAGGTTAGCGGTGAATACCGAAGGGTTGCGGGTGATTGCTCCGCCACTGGCGATTCCGGGTTTTACCAAAAATGTTGCCTGGCATGAACGAACTCACCGTGATGCAGGTTACCGCTGGTTGCGCGGTCTGCTGTTTGAAACCGTCGCCGGGTAAAAACATCGCCCCGACAACCAGTGGACGTATTGAGTCAGTAACCCATTAAAATAAGGCAGTGACTGATGCTGATGCTGCTGAAGGTGTCTAACAGCTATCCGCTTGATGGTAACGCCAGCAAAAAGGAACGGGTAATACTAATAAAGGAGAGTGCCATGGACACTCTCCTTTACTGTTAAATCAGAAAATCATCCAGCGAACCGCCAGCATCAATGACGCTTTTGATTGGCGATGGCGTACGACCCTGACCCGTCCAGAACTTTTCTTCACCATTTTCATCAGTGAATTTATATTTGGCCGGACGTGGTGCGCGTTTCGCTTTAGGTTTGCTTTCGCCCTGGGTTAATTGCGCCAGTTCAGAAATATCAATACCGTCGTTAAGCAGCATCTCTTTATACAGTGCCAGCTTCTCTTCTTTCTCACGCAGCGCGGCATTTTCCGCAGCCGCTTCATCACGACGTTCGGCGATTATCGCGCTGAGCTTTTCCAGCATTTCGTTTAAAACTTCAACCTCAACATCTCGTGCCTGTGCACGCAGTGTGCGAAGATTGTTCAATGCCTTCAGTGCATCGCTCATAAAAAACCCTTGATTATTGTCTTACACATGAAAAAAAGGGCATTCTACGGGAAAATGACACAAAAGAAAATATTGTCGTGTATGCAGAATTGTCTTGAAAATAACGAGACAGCAGGCAATGAAATTATAACCTGATATCTCGTTGGCTACATGGGGACTATTTAAGCATCACGATAAAAAGGGAAACATCCGGTAATCAGTGCAACCAGCAGTAATACCAGACAGGTAATAAATGACCAGCGCAGAGTGAAACGTTGCGCCTGGGCATAATCCAGCTTCAGCATACCAATCAGTAAATAAGTTGAGGCCACCAGCGGGCTGAGAATATGTACTGGCTGGCCCACTAGCGCGGCGCGCGCCATTTCAATTGGTTCGATACCATAATGTCCAGCTGCCTGAACCAGCACCGGCAGCATGCCGAAATAAAACACATCGTTGGAGACCATCCAGGTCACCGGAATACTGATCACCGCAGTAATTACGGCCAGATAAGGACCGAGCGCCGGGGGAATTACATTCACAATCGCGCTTGCCAGGCTATCTGCCATGCCGGTTTCGGAGAAGATCCCGGTAAACACCGCAGCGGCGAAGATTAAACCGGCCACGGCGAGAATGGCTGGCGCATGGCGTGCCATCTGCTCCTGTTGCTGGCTGAGCTGTGGGTAATTAACGACAAACATGATCGCCGTTGCCAGCATAAACAGGTACGCCATTGGCACCACATCCATCACCAGCAGCGTCATCAGCGCAATGGTCAGCGCCCAGTTAAACCAGAAGCGCCAGGCTACACAGGGTTTTTCTTCAAACTGCAGGCCGCTAATCGTCGCCGATGACCCGCCAGCAAAACCTATGCGCTTGCGCTCACTGCGGCCCAGCAGCCACGCCATCACGAAGGTCCACACCACGCAAGCCAGCAGCGGTAATAACATGGGAACAAATAAGGTGGCGACATCGGCATGGACTGCCGTAGCAGCACGGGCGGTAGGGCCACCCCAGGGAAACATATTACCCAGCCCGGTACATTGCAATAGCAGGCAGGCAACGCTCAATTTAGATAAACCAACGCGTTCATATATCGGCATAAATGCTGACAGGACAATCATATATACCGTTGCGCCATCGCCATCCAGCGCCACAATAAACCCCAGCAGAGCCGTGCCGATAAATATTTTCACCGGGTCACCATCGACAGCGGAGACAATGCGTTTAATTATCGGATCAAACATCCCGGCATCGGTTACGCTCATAAAATAAAGCATGGCGAAAATCAGCATCACCCCGGTAGGTGCGACGGTTCGCAATCCTTTAATCACCATACTGCCCATTTCCGCACCATGCCCGGAAAATAGCGCGAAAAGTGTTGGGATAATAATCAATGCCGTCAGGGCAGAGAGTTTTTTGCTCATTAATAAGGCGATGAAACAGCCGATCATAAGCACACTGAGAATTAGCAGCATGGCGAGGTATCCTGTTCAGAGGAAAATATTCGGGTATAAATAAAAAACAGCAAAATGATTATTTAATGTGCAGAAGTGCCTTCTTTGCCCTCGACAGTCATACGCTATTATCTGAAGAGTGTTCCAGACATAACAAGATGTATTGCGGGTAAAAATGTGTGCAACTTCTTATTTTTAATAAAAATAAATTGTCTTAAGGTGATGATTTATCCTGGTGTTATTTCCGCTCCTTAATGATTCCTGTGATAAATAAATCCGCCCGACGCGTGAAGCCGGGCGATTCTTTTTATCCGTGGTCGCGCGGTGAAGGCGCAATCGGTAAAGGCAGACGATAAAGTTTTACCGGGTATTCCACGGTAGAAGGTTTACCGCCGGTAGTGGCAGGCGTACGGTTGATTTGTGCTGATGGCATCCACAACGCACCTTGGGAGATCCACATCGCATCAATCCATACCAGGCGCGGATCCTGAATCACGGTCGTGACCGTGCCATCAGGCGCAATACGTTTTATGCTGCGGGTATTGATGTCCGAAGCATAAATATTACCTTCAGCATCAATCGCCGTGCCGCCTGTGCTCCAGGTGTCTCGGACTTTATGAGCATGTTTCGCTACCTCGGCTGCTGAAAGTTTCTCATCGTTCAGATAACGCGTCTCAATGCGAGCCAGTGGGCCGGGAATGGCCTGGTAGTACAACCATTTACCGTCCGGTGAGACTTCCAGCTGATCGAGGCCAACACGTTTTTCACGACCGTCGCGCAGGTACAATTTCTTGCCGTCGGCATAAATTGGCTGATGATCGATGGAGAGCGGATGGTCGTCCAGAACACGCCAGCTTTTGCCGCTTTTCATATTTAACACCACCAGACCTACCGCACCGGGGTCGGTCAGATAGGCGAAATCCCCGTTGAAACGCACATCGTCCAGGTAGCTGGTAGCCTTCAGGGTGGGGGCTTTAAACACATAGCTGCCCACCACTTTGCCGCTTTGCAGGTTGATGCGCACCAGCTTGGCGGCACCCGGTACCGCCTTATCGCCCGTGCCAATGCCCTTATTACCAGCATCCATTACCCAGAGGTCGCCATCCGGGCCAATCCGCAGTGCATTCACATGGTAAAAATGGTGTTCCGGGTCCTGGCTTTGCCACTGATTCCAGCTTTCGTCGGGATAAGCCTTAAGCTGACCGTTCACCACTTCAGCCAGTTGCAAACCACTGCCTTCTGATTGGGTCAGTGAGGCGAAAATGCGGCCATCATGGCTCACGGTGATGCCATTCCACACGCGAGGCGAGGTAGTAACCTGTTGCAGACGGCTGTCCTGCTGCGTCGGCAATTTTACTGGCAACGTATCCTGTGCCAGCACCTGTCCAGCGGCGGTTAATGTCAGCGCGGCTACCAGCGCCTTGAGTGAATGTTTCATCCTTCTCTCCCTTGTACTTAACATTGCAGGTTATTTGTTGCTCTGTTGTTAATGTCTGTTCATCCTGGCAGGCCGCAGTGATAAATTATATTCTCTGATTTTTATCAATTAATTCCTGGTGGGAATGAATGGAGCTAAAAGACCTGCATTATTTGCTGGCGGTGAAGGAAACCGGACACCTTGGCAAAGCGGCACAATCCCTTGGTATCACCCAGCCAGCGCTGACCAAATGTCTCCAGCGGCTGGAAAAGTTCTATGCCACACGGCTTATTTTAAAGGTCGGGCGGGGTATGCAACTGACAGAAGCGGGACTGCTACTTTGTGAACGTGCTCAAAAAGTGGTGCACATGATGCAGGTGACGCGCCAGGATTTGCAGGCGCTGGGGGCCGGTACCGCTGGGGTCATTCGGCTCGGGGTGGCCGCTACGGCGGCGGAATTTATGCTGCCTATGCTGAGCCGCGATCTGCTACACAAAGCACCGACAGCCCGGCTTGAAGTGACGGTAGGGATGAACGATCTGCTGCAGAAACTGCTGCGGGAAAACAAAATCGATTTGATACTCGGATTTCTGCCGGACGGCAACAGTGAGTTCGTCACCCGCCCGCTCATTGATGATCCGGTGGTGATCGCTGCCAGCCGTCGTCATCCGCTGGCGAATATTCACCCCACGCCGGAGCAGCTGGATCAATATAGTTGGTTGCTGCCATCATCGAACGTCGCCACACGCCAGTGGCTGGAACAGCGCCTGCGGAGCGGTGGCTATGCGCCACCACGGGTCCAGATGGAAAGTAATACCCTGTCGCCACTGCGTCAGGTGATTGCTAGCACGCAGCTCCTGAGTTTTCTCTCGCGCCGCTTGCTAAAAGGCGAGGGCGATGACGCCATGCTGGTGGAGATCCCGTTACCCCTGGTCATCATGCCCCGTACTTTTGGCTGGCAGTTCCGATCATTAAGTGAGTTGTCCCCGGCATCGCGTTTATTGGTTGAGTTAGCGGAAAAACGCTGGCACTGGTAACAGCACGGATCCGTGCTGTTATTGGCCTGGTCGGTATGAATGCGCACCGTTTTACTGTTGTGATAATTACCTTTCTCAACTCTTTCGTATTATTACTCATTGAAGAATAAGCGAATTTCCCGCAGGAAACTTTTGGCCGCCGAGTAACAATTTCTTGCAATAGAAATCTTAATGCGTATATTTCTCATTTGCTTTCTTAACGACATATTTACTGTCGCGCTGTGAGTGCCCGGACGGCACAGTCAGGCGCTTCCTCTTACCTGACATTTATTCTTCAACTCCTTTTGCGGCGGGATGCCAGCAGACGTACAGCGGGTATGCCGTCATCTAAATAAAAATAAGTTGATTGAGGAATATTATGTCTTTCGAAGTTAAGCGGGTCAGGGGATCGCAACCAGCGCTGCGCCTTTCTGTGCTGGCGTTATTGATTGCATCAGGAATTGCTCATGCGGCTGAAGCCGATAGCAAGGAACAAACACTGACGGTAAACGCCAGCACCGACGATCAGCAGCAGGCCGCCAGCGATTACAATGTTCCGGTCACGCGTGCGGCGACCAAAATGGCCCTGACCGCGCGTGACACGCCTCAGTCGATCAGCGTCATCAGCAAACAGCGTATGCAAGATCAACAGCTTGAAACGCTGAATGATGTTTTAAAAAATACCACCGGTATCAGCGAATTTAATTCCGGCGCTAACCGCAGCAATTTCTACTCACGCGGTTTTATGATCGATAACTATCAGGTCGATGGCGTCCCGGTGCTGATTGATTCCCAGTGGAATATTGGCGACACCCTGTCTGATACGGCCATTTATGATCGGGTCGAAGTGGTGCGTGGTGCCACCGGCTTAATGACCGGTGCAGGGAGTCCGGCGGCGTCGGTGAATATGGTCCGTAAACGTGCCGACAGCAAAGAATTTAAAGCCGATGTCTCAGCCAGCTATGGTAGCTGGGATAATCAGCGTTATGTTGCCGATCTCTCCGCACCGCTGACTGAGTCAGGCAATGTGCGTGGTCGTGTAGTGGCCGGTTATCAGGATGGCGACAGCTGGCTGGATCGTTACCATACCCAGAAGAAATTCCTGTATGGCGTGGTTGATGCCGATCTGACCGATTCCACTACGCTGTCCGTGGGATACGATTATCAGGAAACCAACATCTCGGGCGCTACCTGGGGTGGCCTGCCCACATTCTATCTTGATGGCAGTAAAACCAATTATTCCTGCAGCACCAACCTGGCACCTGACTGGGCGTACAACAATAGCGACTCGAAATCCGTCTTTGCCAGCCTGAAGCAGGAATTTAACAACGGCTGGCAGTTCACCCTGAGTGGCACGCATACCGAAGCCACTATGGACAGTAAGCTGCTGTATATCGATGGTTACTTTGATAAAACTACCGGCATCGGTATTGGGCCTTATGCGGGTTATGACCTGCTCGGCGGCACCGGTTATAACACCGCGAAGCGCAAGGAAAATTCTGTTGATGCTTACGTCAGCGGGCCGTATGAACTGTTTGGTCGTCAGCATGAAATGATGGCTGGCGTGACTTACATTCGCCAGAATGATCGTTATTTCAGTTCATCTACCAGCTTCACCTCAGCCGATGTGGGTGATTTTAATCAGTGGGGGAATTACCCAGAGCCAGACTGGGATCCTCAGTCGCTGTCGCAGGACAATACCATCCACCAGAAATCAGCCTATCTGGCGACGCGCATTTCGCTGGCCGATCCGCTGCATCTGATCCTCGGCGCGCGCTACACCAAATACACCGCCGATACGCTGACGCAGAATATGGAAAAGAACAACATCACGCCTTACGCGGGCCTGGTGTATGACATCAACGATACGTATTCCGCCTACGCCAGCTACACCTCAATTTTCAAACCGCAGACCTACCGTGATGTGAATGGTGCTTACCTTTCGCCGGTCACGGGTAAAAGTTATGAAACCGGGATCAAAGGTGACTGGCTGAATAGCCGACTGACCGCCTCAGTGGCCGTTTTCCGTATCGAGCAGGATCACCTGGGCGCAACGGATTACGCGCTGGTTAATGGTGGTACGGATTATGCCTACTATGAGCAGAACGGCACGGTCAGTAAGGGTATTGAATTTGAAATCAATGGAGCGGTGACGGATAACCTGCAAATGACCTTCGGCGCGACCCGTTATGTGGCGAAGGACGGTGAGGGTGAAGCGCTGAATCCAACCCAGCCGCGTACTTCACTGAAGTTCTTCACCAGCTATCGCTTGCCGATGCTGCAGGATCTGACGGTAGGTGGCGGTGTTAACTGGCAGACCCATACCTGGGATCATGTAGCCGGTCCGGATGGTGCCAGCACGCTGTATGCCGATCAGGGCAGCTATGCGTTGGTTGACCTGTTTACGCGCTATCGCGTGAATAAACAGCTGTCAATCCAGGCGAACCTGAACAACCTGTTCGACAAAACCTACAACATTGATGTGGGCAGAAACACGGTGTACGGTGCGCCGCGTAACGTCTCCATTTCGGCAAACTATCGTTTCTGATAGCTCAACTAAAAGGCCGCTGTTGATGACCAACAGCGACCTTTTACCTGCAAATTACGCTTTTTTCGCTCTGGCTGCTGCCACCAGACCATCCAGCCACTCCTGATGACCATTAATCATCGGGTTCGGCTGCGCTTTTGCCAGCTCTTTCGCCGGGTTACCGTTCTGCGTTTCCTGAGTCAGAATGCGCACGCGGTTGTCCGATAGATCTTCCACCAGCCAGGCATGCAGCACGTCAAGGCGATCATCGGCACCTTCCTCGCCTGCCCAGCCATGCCAGGCAACACGACCTGCCTCACCAGCAGAGGGTGCAACGTACTCTGTTACACGCGATTCAACCGGGAAACCAAAAGTCTCAAAGTAGAAACGGTCATCCTGCGCCAGCACCGGGCCTTTGTTGTCGTAGAAGCGCGCATTGGCCGAGTTTTTGTAATAAGTTGGCCACAGCGACGGCGTTACCAGCAATGGCCAGATTTCTGCCGCAGTCAGACCCGCGACAATCACTTCATTCGAACAGTAATTATCGGTAAAACCTGGTACAAAGCCTTCCGGCCATACAATTGCATTCATTTTCATGTTCATCACCTCGCATTGATTTGATGTGACAAGCATGGGCGAATTTCTCATATAAGTTAAATGGGTATTCATGATATGAGATATCAGAAATATTTATTTCAGGAAGGGGCTACTGCTGAAAACGTAACGCCACACCCAATGCCTGCTCTGCCGCTACAATCACTGCGTGTTCCGTCTCGCTAAACGGCACATCTCCCAGCAGTAAGCTGGCTTTTACTTTGCTGAGGTCGTGAGTTTGCAGGCTCAATGCTGCCATGCGCGCGCTGCCGTCATAATCTGCTGGCAGGCTATTAAAGCGTTGCAGCACATAGTCGGCTGCTGCAAAACGTACCGTTGCCGCCCCGGCTTTTAACACGAAAGCACCTTCCTGACAGGCCTGTAACCTTCCGGCACCGAATAAGCGGCTGTACACCAGCGCGGCGGCTGCCGGATCCTGCGCCACCACCACAAACTCCACGATATTGCTGACGCCATTGGGATGTTGTTGCCAGGCGGCTTGCCACACCGCCTGTGGCGTCTCATGCTGGCAGAAGAAACTACGACCATTGGGCACCAGCGCCGGGCGTAAACGCACGGTGCGAAAGCGCGCCTGCTGTGGTGAACCGTCGGGCAGGGTAACCGGACGATAAAAACTGGCAGGTGGTTCGCCATCGATATCCTGGCTTTCCAGGTACCGCCACACCGCGTCAGCATCGTCACTTTTCCACACCAGCCCGCTTAACCCCAGTGGGGACTGCCACAAATCCTGGCGCAGGTTTCCGCGTTGCGGTTCATAACCCAGCAGCTCCAGATAATTTTCGCCAAAAACCGCCAGGTGATTGCTGGAGCCAAGCGAGTGATGGCCGCGTTCGGTGAGTTGAAAACCCAGCCTCTGATACAGCGTACGCGCTTCATCCAGTCGATCGGCCACATTGATCACCACATGGTCCAGTTGCGGCAGTGGAGCGATAATTGCCATTGGTTTTCTCCTTGTTCGTACGGTCACGAGGCCAGTTCCTGAGTTTGCTGCACCTCAGCCAGCGCCTGTTGTGCGAGAGCGGTAAAGTACGCCACTGCGGGTGCAAGCATCGCTTCATCCGGGTCGAATGCCGGATGATGCAGACCCTGTGTGCTGGCACTGCCGATACTGACAAAAGTGCCGGGCACATGGTGCAGATAAAACGCAAAGTCCTCACCGCCCATCTGTGGAATTGCCACTTCCGTCTGATATCCCTGCTGTTGCGCCAGACGCAGCGCGAAGTCGGCCCAGGCGGGCGTATTCACCAGCGAAGGAGGGCCTGGCTGCCACAGCAGCTCAGCTTCGCCGTTAAACCCGGCCGCGATACCCGCGATCAGGTCGCGTATTTTATGCGCTACCTGTTCACGAATCTGCGCGTTATGGGTACGTACCGTGCCTTCCAGCTCCACCTGATGTGGCAGGACATTCCAGCTGTTACCGGCTGTGAATCGCGTCACGCTGACCACCACCGATTCCAGCGCGCTAAACACGCGAGCAGGCAGGTTTTGCAGTGCGGTGACGATATGGCTGGCGATAACAATCGCATCAACACCTTCGTGAGGTCGCGCCGCATGCGCACCTTTACCGTGAATGTGTATCTGAAAACGATCAACGTTGGCATAGAAGGCACCGCCGCGGGTGCGCAGCGTACCCACCGGCAAATCCGGTGCATTGTGCAAACCAAAAATGGCCTGCACATTTTGCAATGCCCCGGCATCAATCAGCTGCTGTGCGCCATTAAAGGTTTCCTCGGCGGGTTGAAACAGAATCCGCACCCGGCCGGGCAACTGCGCTTCAATCCGTTTGAGCTGATGCGCCACGCCGAGCATCACGCTGCTGTGCAGATCATGACCGCAGGCATGCATCACCCCTTTTTGCTGTGACTGCCACGGACGATCGGTGAGTTCTTCAATCGGCAAGGCATCGATGTCGGCGCGCAGGGCAATCACTGTATCGCCCTGACCAATCTCCGCCACCACTCCGGTTTCCAGTGCCAGCGGTAACAAACGGATATGAGCCTGTTGCAACCAGCGGGTGATGCGGGCGGTGGTGGCGTGTTCCTGATTCGACAATTCAGGGTGCTGATGCAGTTCACGTCTCCAGTGGATAAGTTGTTCGGTAGAGAGGGTTGTCATAATTATCCTTTGGCATCGTCAGGCAGGAAGGGTTCGCCCAGCGTCAGCATCAGGCGGTTGGCCCAGGCAAAGAAGGCGGTGGATTGCACCAGATCCAGCAGCTGCAAGGTATCCAGCCCGTGAGCGCGTAGTGCCTGCAACTGTGCCTGGCTGGCACTGGCCGGGGTGACGGATAACGCGGCGCTGAAATCGATAAGCGCCTGCCAGCGCGGTGACTGTCCGTGCGACAGTTCCGCACCGGGCACCACATTGAGCAACTTTTGCACCGCAGCCTCCTGTTTCGCCAGCTGACTGGCTTTACGAGCATGGACTGAGGCGCAATAGATGCAGCCATTCACCTTACTGACCACCGTGGCCGCCAGTTCACGCTCGGCGCGTGGTAAGCCACCTGCGGTATAAAAGATGCCTTTATCGGTCAGGGTACGCTGTTCCAGCAGCGGCAGGTTGCGTCCCAGCAGGCGGAAATAGTCAGAATCACTATGACCAAAACGCGCCAGCGTGGCTTTTTCCTCATTGTCGAATTCCTCAAGCGGTTTGGCGGTCAGCCAGGGTTCCCATCCCAGTTCCTGCTGGGTAAAGGCGGTGAGGGCAGTCTTGCCGCTAAAGGTCAGTGGCGCGCTATGCCATTTTCCGGCTACGGCGTGCTGCTGTGTGTTTAAGTCATCGCCCTTGATCAGGCGGAAACCGGCCAGCAGACGGCTCTGGAAGCTGACAAACGCAATCAGCTGCGCCAGTGTGACAATGCCGCGCGCTGTCCAGCCCACGCTTTGCAGATTGGCAATGTGCTGCGGTGTTGCTTCTACCGGATGGAAACTCAGCCGCTCAGCGAAAGCGCGTCCCGCCTCTTCGCGTGCGCTGTGCTGCACATCCTGTACCTGCTGTTGGTAGTGCGCCTGTAAAGCCACTTCGCCATGCCACGCGGCGACCTGAGCAGCCAGCGCGAAGCGTTCCGGTAACGGAAAATCGTCATCATGCTGACTAAACAAGACTTCATAGCTGCCCTGGGTGTGACGGGTGGCGGCATCGCGTTGGGTGCGTGCCTGCGCCAGTTCTGAGGTGGGATCAATATCGGCCAGTGCAGCCAGCAAATCATCGGGTTGAGACATGAATTTCTCCTGTTATGCGTTGCGCAGCGGTGGCGCGATGTGGTCGGCAATCAGTTCAATCGAACGCAAAATATCGGCATGGGGAGGATCAATCGAATGCACCTGGAAGGTGATATCGGTGGCGCGTGCCAGCACGCTATCCTGTGCCAGAGAGGCCAGCACCGCGTCAGGATCGCCGAGATGGGCGTCAAACTGGCGGATATGATCATCCAGTGACGCGCCCAGGATGCTATGTCCGCTAGCCTGGAACTGGTCAGCCTGACGTTGCAGACCCGGTTCGGCCAGGCGACGCGCATGGTGGGTGGAGTCTGCGACGAAGGCGGTGCGTGAGGCGAGAATTCGCGGCGCAATCCCTTCTGGCAGCGCAGCCAGATAGGCGTCGATCATCGGGTTCTGTAACGCATCCAGTGGTATGTCTGCTTGTCCGGCAGGCCGTGGCTGGGTGCGGGATAACATCAGGCCGTGGCCCGCCTGACCGGCGCGTGCAGCGCCTTCGACGGAAAACGTGGCGATCCAGACGCGTTGCGATAACGTCGGTGCGGCGGGGTAAAGATGGTTATCCGGATGCGCCAGAGTATCGCCACGCCAGGCGCTCAGTACGCTATGCAGTTGTTCCGCAAAGAAGGGCGCGCGTTGCTCGATCGTCAGGCCAAACGGCAGGAAGGAGGTGGCGGTGCCGCCGGAACCAAAACCGACCTCAAGGCGTCCGTTGCTGAGCAAATCCAGCACTGCGGCGTCTTCAGCGACACGCAGTGCATTTTCCAGTGCCAGGGTGATAATGCCGGTGCCAAGGCGAATGGTGCGGGTATGCGCCGCGATATGCGCGAGAAACACCAGCGGTGATGGCAGGCCACCTTCATGCTCGTGAAAATGGTGCTGCGCAATCCACGCACTATCAAAGCCAAGTCGTTCCGCGTGCTGGATCTGCTCGGTTGCCAGCCGGTAGCGCAGCTGTGCGCTACCTTCATCGAGCAGGCGGGTAAAAAAACCAATGCGTTTACGCGTCATGCAGACTCCTTAATCAGCGGACGGAAAGCGGGAATCGCCTCAATTAATGACCGGGTGTAGGGATGGCGAGGGGCAGCAAATAGCGTGACAACGTCACTCTGTTCCACCACTTCCCCAGCGCGTAACACCGTGACGCTATGCGCCAGACGCCGTACGGTGGCGAGATCGTGAGTAATAAACAGGTAGGTCAGGCCGAGGTCTTGCTGCAACTGTTGCAGCAGTTGCAGAATTTGCGCCTGCACGGTGACATCCAGTGCCGAGGTGGCCTCATCCAGCACCAGAATCGCCGGTTCAACAATTAATGCCCTGGCAATCGCCACGCGCTGCCGCTGACCGCCGGACAACTCGCGCGCTTTACGCGTCAGTAGATCAAGCGGTAACGCCACCCGCTGTGCGACGGCAGTAACGCGCTGACGACGTTGTTCCGCTGTCAGGCGGGCAAAATTGCGCAGCGGTTCTTCGATGATGGCAAACAGCGTCTGGCGTGGATCAAGCGAAGCATAGGGGTTCTGATACACGAACTGAATTTTGCGCCGCAGCTGACGCTGCGCTTCGTTACTCAGACCGTGGGCATCAATACCGTCAATCACCACACGGCCACTGTCGGCCTGCTCAAATCCCAGCAGAATGCGCGCCAGCGTGGTTTTGCCCGATCCTGATTCACCGACCAGCGCATGGGTGGTGCCGCGCGGTACGCGGATGCTGACGGCGTTTAAAGCCTGAAACTGCTGCTGACGCCCAAGCTGGAAACGTTTATTGATGGCGGAAAGCTGAATTGCCGGGGTGGCGAGCGCTGTTGCGGGGGGCGGCGGCAGAGCCAGTGAATCCAGCGCCGCATCCTGCAACAGCTGCCGGGTGTAGGGATGCTGTGCGGCATTGATCACCCGCGCAGTATCGCCCTGTTCCTGGATCTCACCGTGACGAAAAACCAGCAGCCGGTCAGCGCGTTCAGCCGCCAGCGCCAGATCGTGGGTGACAAATAACACCGCCGTGCCGGATTCGCGCCGCAGGATATCGAGCAAATCGAGAATGCGTTTCTGCACCGTGACATCCAGCGCGCTGGTTGGCTCATCAGCAATGATGATTTGCGGACGCAGGGCGAGGGCGATGGCGATCAGGACGCGTTGTTTCATTCCGCCGGAGAGTTGATGCGGGTACTGATCCACGCGTTGCTCAGGGTGGCTCAAACCCACGCGGCTCAGTAGCTCAATCACCCGCTGCTGACGTTCTTTACGGCTGATGCGCAGGTGCAGTTGCAGCATTTCACCCACCTGTTCACCGATAGTTTTTACCGGATTGAGTGAATTGCCTGGGTCCTGCGGCACCAGGCTGATGCGCACGCCGCGCAGGCTGTCCAGCCGTTTGGCGGACCAGCCGCTGATATCAGTACCGTTCAGCACAATGCGACCACTGTCGCGGCGGCCATTTTCCGCCAGCAGGCCGATGATCGCCTGCGCAGTGGTGGTTTTACCAGAACCCGATTCACCCACCAGCGCCACCATTTCACCCGCCTGCAGACTAAAACTGACGTTATGCACCACCGGACGCCATTCGCCTTGCTGGCGATAGCTCAGGGTGAGGTTTTCAATTGCCAGGATCGTGTTCATTTCATCCCTCCGGCCAGTTGCTGGCTAATACGATTGGCTGCCAGTACCACCGCCACCACCACGATGCCGGGGAAGATTGTCAGCCACCAGGCGGTCGCCAGGTAGTTACGGCCTTCCGCAATCAGGAGTCCCCATTCCGGGGTCGGTGGCGGTGTGCCATAACCGAGGAAGCTCAGGGTTGAAAGCGCCAGAATCGCCTGACCAAATTGCAATGCCGCGTAGGCGACCACTGCCGTCAGCGAGTTCGGCAGGATATGCCGCCACAGCACGGTCCAGAAACTGCCGCCACTGCCATAAGCGGCCTCGACAAACTCGCTACGCCGCACGCGTACCACTTCACCGCGTGCCAGCCTTGCGAAGCTGGCAATGGAGGCAATTCCCACTGCCAGTGCAGCGTGTACCGTGCCAAAACCCAGCAAAATCAGGATGCTCAGCGAGAGCAGCAGGGAAGGGATGGAGAGCAGTACATCCACCAGCCGCATCAGCAAGGTTTCCGTGCGCTGCCCGACCGCTCCGGCAATCACGCCCAGTGCAGTGCCGACAATCAGGCCCATCGCCACCGCTGCAAATGCCGCCGCCAGCGACTGTGACGCGCCATAAACGATGCGGGTGAACAGATCGCGGCCCAGCTGGTCGGTACCGAGCCAGTAAGTTGCCTGTGGAGGCAGGCGCTGCGCACCAGCAATGCCTTCCGTGGGGTTGAAGTGGGTAAACAATCCGGGGGCGAAAGCCGCCAGCAGCGCCAGTATCATCACCGCCCATGCCAGCCACAGACCGGGTTGCAGTTGTAAGCTGTGCCAGCGATGTTTTCTGCGCGAACTCAGACGGTCCGCCGCGTAATCCACCAGACTCATCAGTGACCTCCCGCGATCGGTTGTAGCCGGGGATCAAGTAACGGCATCAACAAATCGACCAGTAAATTAATCAGCACAAACCCCAGTGCGGAGATCATCACCACCGCCTGAAGTACCGCGACATCCTGATTGTTGACCGCCTGTTGCGTCAGCTGTCCCAGCCCGCTCAGGCCAAACACCGTTTCAGTAATCAGCGCACCGGCAATCAATTCACCGAGCAGTAAACCGGCCACGTTCAGCACCGGCAGCAGTGCATTGCGCAATACGTGACGCCATAACACCCGGTTTTCACTCGCGCCTTTGGCACGCGCTACCGCCACGAAGGGTTGGGTCGAGACTTCATCAATGCTACGCAGCAGGATCTGCGCCAGTGGCGCGGAGATGGGCACTGCTACCGTGATCACGGGCAGAATCAGCCCCTGCAACGCCGAAGGATTGATGACCGGAATCCAGCGCAGCTGGAACGAAAATACCTGGATGAGCGCGATGCCAAGCCAGAAGGTCGGCAGGGAGACAAACAACGCAGGAATGGACTGGAAAAATGTGCGCAGCAGGCGTAATCCCGGCAGCCGCGATAACGCCGCCAGGGCAAACGCCAGCAACGCCGCCAGTAAAAATCCCGGCAGCGCCAGGCTGAGCGTGGCGGGTAGATTGCTGGCGATCAGTTCGCTGACCGGAGCGCCCGCCTGCACCGAGTAACCGAAATCGCCACGCAGCATGGCAAACAGGGTATGCCCATACTGCTGCCAGATTGGGTTGTCAGCACCGTAGGCCAGCCGCATCTCGGCAATTTGCGCCGGGCTAAGGCCGAGATCCGGGTTCTGAAACTTAATCAGAATCGCGTCCCCCGGCAGCACCTGCAGCAGCAAAAATGACAGGGTGAAGGCCGCCCACAATACCAGCAGGCTTTGCCCCAATCTGTGCAGCAGAGAATGTCGCATCATCAGCCTGCCTTAGTGTTTTTCCAGCCACGCGCCGTAGAACGATGGGCGGCCCACCGCTTCAAAACTGACGCCTTTTAACCAGGGCGCACCGGCAAACACCTGCGGTTCCTCGAAGATCGGGATCACATAGGCGTTGTCGAGCAGATAACGCTGCGCATCACCGGTCAGTTGCAGGCGCTTTTGCGCATCAACTTCGGCCGAGATATTGACCAGCAGCGTATTCAGTTTGTCGTCGCGGAAGCTTTTCACTTTGTCGCTGGATCCGCCTTTTTGCAGCAACGCATCGCGATTAGTGGGATAGAACATGCTTTTCACCACGTCAGGATCGGCACGTCCCACTTCGGAGACGGTCAGCGGGGTTTTCAGCGGGTCCAGGTTATCCAGCGTTTTGCTGCCGGCATCACCGGCTTTCACCGTCAGGGCGACCCCCACCTGACGCCACTGCTGTGCCACCAGTTGCAGCACTTCTTTGTTTTGTGGCTGTGGCGGGGATTCATACACCGTCAGCGCCAGTTTCTCGCCACCTTTCTCGCGGATCCCATCGCTACCGGGTTTCCAGCCCGCTTCATCCAGCAGTTGTTTCGCCAGCGTCGGGTCATAGTTGAGTTTGTCGCTCAGATTGACGTAGCCCGCCGCGCTTGCGGCAATCACCGAAGTCGCTTGCGGATAGTTGGGGGAGAACAGGGTTTGTACCACCTGCTGTGCATTGGTGGCATGCAGCAGCGCCTGACGTACTTTCAGGTCGCTGACCAGCGGGTTATCCGGGCGGAAGCTGATACTGTCATTGACGCCACGCGTCGGAGCGGCATAAATCGGGAAGTTCTGTTGTTTGGCCTGTTTTTCGTCATACGCCTGCACCTGGCGAATAAAATCAGCCTGACCTGCCAGCAATGCGCCAATCCGGACGCTGTCTTCCGGGGTGACGATAAATTTGATGCCGTCGAGATTGGCCGGGCCTTGCTGGGCAATATTCTTCGGTCCCCAGTGGTAATCCTTGCGTGCCACCAGATCGACTTCGCGGCCCAGCTGTTCATTGCTGACCACAAACGGGCCTGAGCCAATAATATGGCGCGCATCGCCCAACTGATCGAAGCTGCGTTTTAAAGTGCTGAGGGACACCAGTCCCGAGCCGATGGTGGCAGTGCCTTGTAAAAAGCCCGGTGAGGGTTTGGTGAAATAAAATTTCACCGTCAGTGGATCAATCACTTCGCTATGATCGTAATTATTAATCACCTCAGACACCGGCAAACGCTGCGCTTTATTGCCCAGACCATAGGTATCAAAGTTTTTCGCCACCGCGTTAGCATCCAGCGGTGTGCCGTCGGAGAACGTCACACCTGGACGGATTTTAAAGGTGTATTCGGTTTTGTCGGCGTTGCTGCTCCAGCTCTCGGCAATCCAGGGTTCAACCTGTAAGGTTTTGGGGTTTTGCCAGGTGAGCTTATCGGTGATCTGGTTCAGGATGCCACCGTTGGGGTAAAAACCACCCGCCGGAGGATAAAGGTTGGTATGGGGTTGTTGTTCCAGATAAATGAGCGTGCCGCCTTTAACTGGCGTGTCCGCTGCGTGAGCACTGAATATCCCTGTCAGCAGAGCAAAACTTAATGCCTGCAAGTGAAAACGTTGCTTCATGATGGTGAATTCCTTTGTTATCAATTACCCGACGGGCGGTTTTTATCATCGAACGCCGCGTCGGGGAGTTGAACCAAGGAAATGCACTAAGCTTTGCTGAAAAAGGTAAAAGCTCAATAGCCCGGAGCTTAATGTGGTCCTTTAATCAGATAGGTCACAGGGTGAGTACACTTCAATCTCCATTTCATTAATTAATTCCTCATTGAGGCTTCCGATATCTGCGTAGAATCAGCAGGGCAATGACGGTTGAAAAAGCGGTCTTGATTAACAAAATGATAAAAAAGAAATTATTCATTCCCTCCTCGCCGTCACCTTGAGCTAAATCCAGACTGTCCACAACATGGCCGACAACTGTGTCAGGTATAAACACGATTCCAGCAATGACAATTACGATAAAGATGATTATTTTCATTTCACACTGCATTTAGAGAAGTCAGGGATGCCTGGTTATCGCCAGTGGCGGGTAATAAACTCTGCAGCGGCATCCAGCGCATGGCGCGCAGCTTCCAGTTCGATTTCGCTCTGAAATACATGATGCATACCTTCATAAATATCCAGACGCACCTCACCGCCTCGTACTGCCGCAGCGGCGGCATAACGTGTGGCATCATCCAGCAACAATTCGTCTGTTCCCACCTGAATTGCCAGCGGGGGTAAGCGTTCGGGTACGTCGTACAACGGCGATGCTAAGCCGTTGGTGGCGGGGGTGCCGTTGAGATAAATTCCTGCCAGTTGGGTCAGTATTTCAGGATGGAAAATGGGGTCGTGAGTCACCGGGTTATTAAAAGACTCGCCAGTAAACGCCAGGTCGAGATAGGGCGAAAAAACCACGACAGAAGCCACATCAGCCGCCACCTGCGGGTTTTGTAACAATCCCAGCGCCAGAGCGCCGCCCGCAGAATCTCCGGCTAACGCCAGCTGAGTCATTCCCTGGGTCGCCAGCCAGCCAGGAAGTCGCGCAAGCGCCTCCGGTGCTGCCGGGAAGGGATGTTCTGGGGTTAAAGGATAGTCCGGGACGAATGTGGCAATACCGGCGCGCGTCGCTAACTGGCTGGCAAAACCCCGATAGGCACGGGCACTGCCCAGCGTATAACCACCGCCATGAATAAACACCAGTGCTCGCGAATCTGTTTGCTGTTCCGGTTTCACCCACCAACCCTGTATCCCGTCCTGTTCGATGCGTTCGGTGACCATACCTGGAGCCATGGGTGTCCCGGCCAGCATCTGGTCATACATTTCCCGCATCGTGCCGGTAAAGTTCGCTCGCAACTGGTCCATAGCCGCGATGATTTGTGGCTCACGCGTGCGATCATGGGCAGATAACGGATGGCGTGTTTCGAAAGGTTTATCAGCATGCTGTGACATAGACAGAATCTCCGGTTAGCAAAAGCGAATAGTTTCAGCTGTTCCCGATGATGATTTATTCCAATGGCGCTGTACAGATGATATTTTTGGTCGTCATAAAATAATTGATATGTTATTTATTTCAGAGATAAATCAGTTTTAAAAATGACATGATATTTATGATGTTACCTTCAGTAAATTATCACAACTAATAACATTTTGTTTTTATCAACATCACTTACTGTTAAGCATATAAATCCATGGCAGCGGCGCTGGAAATAAAAATCATCTAAACCAGGGAGTGTAAATATGTCCGATCGCATCGGTTTTCCTTCTGTTCATATGGCAACCTCTTCGGCCACGCGGGGCAACAACCATCTGGCACCACGCCTGCCGGTTGCGCGATTATCTCAGCTAACGCTATTACCTGCATCGAATAATCCACAGATGCCTGTCGCGCCGCCATCCTATGACGGCTATTCAGGGCCGAGTGATTTCCAACCGCCGCAGGCCTATACCAACCCTCTGAGTTACGAAGAGTCACAACATGTGGAGGAAATAAGGCAATTGGGCGCAAGGCTCCTGGCTTTATTTGAGCACCGCCCACCGATTTTTTCCCAGATTGAAATCATTCATCCGGATAAAGGACGAGAACTTCTGGAAAAGCATAAAACATTTTATTTTGAAAAAATAAAGCTTCAGGATGAGTTGCAGGTTTATTTGCGTATGGCGGGCGTCAGACATGGGACTAAAATAGTAGGTAAAGAAATTCCTGTATTCAATGTCATTAAAGATGTACCGACCTATACGCTAAGAAATATGGGTGGCGTGAAAAAATTACATGATCTTGCGAAAGAATATGGTGAAGTGAGTTCGACTATCGAACGGCCAGGTATTATGTCGAAAACTCCAAAAGGGGTTTTGATCTCTGACCGTTCATATGCACAGGGCGATTCCAGTGAGGTTGTCAGGGAAATCATTGATATTTGGGGGAGGTTAGAATTGAGGATAGATGAAGACAGTCTGAATCATTCTTCCTCAGTCTATAAACCAGAACTGCAAAGAATCCTTGAGATAATTAAAAACAGAAGTGCTCAGCCAATGGATACCCGGTTATAAATCATCAAAAGTTGTCGCTACCATTTTGAGCGTCAATAACCGCACGGATCCGTAGCGGCGCGATTTATCGCGCAATTTTGAGCAGCGTGGCGGTAAACCCCGCGTAATAAATCACGCCGCTACGGTTATTAGCCTGATCGACATAAACGCCACCCCTATTTCCATTTTCCTAATTCACTTTGTCGAATTTGTTGTTTTGCGAAATAAAAGCCCCGTTCCACACTAGCCGTTATATTCATTGCAGAAAGGATAAGGCGTATGTCATACCGACTCAGTTTGCTGGATAAATCGCCGATTGCCGAAGGAGAGAGTGCAACTCATGCGTTGCATCGTACCCTGCATCTGGCACAACAGGCGGAAGCATGGGGGTATCACCGCTTCTGGCTGGCTGAACACCATAACTCGGCACAGCTGGCCGGCCCGGCACCGGAATTACTGATTGCCTGGATTATCGGTCAGACACGCCATATCCGCATTGGCTCGGGAGGCGTGATGTTGCAGCATTACAGCCCATACAAAGTGGCGGAAAACTTTAATCTGCTGGCGTCGCTGGCTCCGGGTCGTATCGATCTTGGTGTCGGTAAGGCTCCCGGTGGGTTGCCGCTGTCCACCCGGGCGCTCCAGCTGGGCGTTCATCAGGATGAAAAAGGGAGTTTTGCTGAGCAACTGGCGTTGCTGGATGGCTGGTTACAACCCGCCGCGTTACACAGTGATGAGGAAACCCTTAACGCAACCCCGCAGCCCGCCCGTCCGGCTAATCGTTTTCTGCTGGGAGCCAGTGAAGAAAGTGCGCAGCTGGCGGCAGAACTCGGCTGGCAACTGGTGTTCGCCGCCCATCTCAATGGTGATCGCCCTTTGCTGGAGAGGGTGCTGGGACGTTACCACCAGCTCAGTCACGGCCAGCGTGCGCTGGTGGCAGTGCAGGTGGTGGTGGCGGATTCTCCGGCAGAAGCTGATCTGCTGGTCAGCAATTTACGTTTTTATCGCGTCACAGTGAAAGACGGGCAAAGCGTCAATGTTGGCAGCATTGAACAGGCAGAACGCTATGTACGCCAGGGCGGTTATCACGATTATGTGATTGAACCACGTACACCTTCTTTGCTGAAAGGCACCGCAGCCCAGGTGCATGCTCAGCTTGAGGCACTGCATCAAAACTTCGGCATCGACGAGTTCGTGATTGATTCACCGGTGGTGGATGAGCATGCCCGTCTGAAATCCCTCGAACTGCTGGCAACCCATCGTCTGGTTGCGGTCTGAATGGCGCACCCCGGAGGCACCCATGACGCAATTTTCGCAACAACAGCTGATTGACTGGCGGCGCGAGCTGCATAGCTGGCCGGAACTCTCCAGCCACGAAGTTGAGACCACCGCGCGCCTGCGAGGATGGTTACAGGCGGCAGGGATACGTCTGCTGGATTATGGGCTCGAAACGGGTGTGGTGGCAGAAATCGGCCAGGGCGACACCGTGATTGCGTTACGCGCAGATATTGATGCTTTACCGATCCACGAAGCGACCGGGTTGCCCTATCGCTCGCGTCATACCGGTGTGATGCACGCCTGCGGCCACGATGTGCACAGCGCGGTAATGCTGGGTGCCGCACTGCAACTTAAAGCGCAGGAAGCACAGTTGCCAGGGCGCATTCGCATTCTGTTTCAGCCCGGCGAAGAGAATGCCACCGGTGCACGGCAATTTATCCGTGCGGGTGTGTTGCAGGATGTGCAGGCGATTTTTGGTATGCATAACGAACCAGGCTTGCCGACAGGGACCTTCGCCACACGCGGCGGCGCTTTTTATGCCAATGCCGATCGCTTTGTGATTCGCGTCAACGGTAAAGGGGCCCATGCGGCGCATCCGGAACAGGGGGTGGATAGCATTGTGGTCGCCAGCCAGATCATTCAGGCGCTGCAATCCCTGACCAGTCGCAGTTTTAATACCCTCGACAGCCTGGTGCTCAGTATTACCCGCATCGACGGCGGCAAAACCTGGAATGTGCTGCCGGGAGAAGTTGAGTTTGGCGGCACCGCACGTACGCACGATTTGCTGGTCCGGCAACAACTGGAACAACGCGTGCGACGTCTGGTGGAAAGCGTCGCCGCCGCGCAGGGTGCCACTGCCACTCTGAGCTGGCACGCCGGTCCGCCGGTGCTGGAGAACGACCCACAATGGGCAGCTTTTGCCAGCCATATCGCGCAACAGGCCGGATATCGGGTGCAAACCGCCGATCTGCACCTTGGCGGTGAGGACTTCGCCTTTTACCTGCAACTGATCCCCGGTGCATTTGTCAGCATCGGCAGCGCCAGTGATTTTGGTCTGCATCATGGCGGATTTAACCCGGATGAAGCCTTAATCGCGCCCGCTGCCAGTTACTTTGCACAACTGGCTCAGCAGGCGTTGCAACATCTCAACGCACGATGTCGTGACGTCATCCTGAGCTAACAAATTACCCCCTCTTTTAATCGACATGTGCTATGGACGGAGAGAAACGATTATGACTACCAGACAACTGCGACTGGGCACTATTCTGCACGGCGCATCCGGTAATATGTCTGCCTGGCGCCATCCGGTGGCACAGGCGGACGCCAGCATCAATTTTGACTACGCCAGACATATCGCGCGTAAAGCAGAACAGGGCAAACTGGATTTCCTGTTTGTTGCCGATGGCCTGTTTATTAATGAAAAGTCGATTCCTCATTTCCTCAACCGTTTTGAACCCCTGACGCTGCTGTCGGCATTGGCTGGCGTGACGCAGCATCTCGGATTAGTGGGCACCGTTTCCACCTCCTACAGCGAACCTTTTACCGTGGCGCGTCAGTTCGCCAGTCTCGACCATCTGAGTGGCGGGCGTGCGGGCTGGAACGTGGTGACGTCACCGCTGGAAGGATCAGCGAAGAACTTTTCGCGTCAGCAACACCCGGAACACGCATTGCGCTATCGTATCGCCGATGAGTATTTGCAGGTGGTGAAAGGGTTGTGGGATTCCTGGGAAGGCGATGCCTTTGTACGCAACAAGGAGAGCGGCCAGTTCTTCGATCCCGCTAAATTGCACACGCTGGATCATCATGGTGATTTTTTCCAGGTGCAGGGGCCACTCAACATCGCCCGTACGCCGCAGGGGCGTCCGATTATCTTCCAGGCTGGCGCATCCGAAGATGGTAAAAAGCTGGCCGCACGCCATGCGGATGCCATTTTCACTCACCAGCCCACACGAGAAGAGGCCCAGGCATTCTATCGGGATGTGAAAACGCAGCTGGTGGCGCAGGGGCGTCAGCCAGAGGATTTGCATATTTTCCAGGGCGTCAGCGTGATTGTGGGGGATGATGCCGACGATGTGGAACGCCAGTATCAAACCACCGCAGCGCTGGTCTCAATCACCGATGCGCTGAATTATCTCGGACGCTTCTTCGATCACCACGATTTCTCGCAGTATCCGCTGGATGAACCCTTTCCCGATATTGGTGATATTGGGCAGAACAGCTTCCGCAGCACCACCGATGAGATCAAACGCAAAGCACGCGAGCAGGGCCATACGCTGCGTCAGGCCGCGCTTGAAGCGGCCACGCCCCGTCCGCTGTTCCACGGCACGCCGGAGCAGATTGCCGACGGCCTGCAACTGTGGTTCGAAAGCGCAGCCACTGACGGCTTCATCATTCAGGGCGGCACGCCGGATACCTTCGAACGTTTTGTCGATCGCGTGGTACCGATTTTACAGGCGCGGGGTTTATCGCGTCGTGAATATCCGGGCAGCACGTTACGCGCCAGTTTTGCCCTGCCGGATCCGCAAAACCAGTTCACACAACAATAAAAGCGAGTAGCCGCTATGCAGAAGAAGATCGCCCTCATCGCTCTGTTATTAGTGACCAGCAGCATGTCCGCCCTCGCCGAAGAGGTGGCGCTGAATGGTCAGCAGGTCAGTCTCGAAGCCAACAAGACCCCGATCAACACCGGTAAAAATAGCGCTGCGGTGGCGCAGATCCCCGCCGGACACCATTTTGCCGTGCCGGGTAGCTTTACCGTGGCAGTGGCCGCGCAGAACTCCCCGCCGCTGACGGTGTTCAGTGATGACAACAAAACGTTACTCGGCAGCGAAGTGGATATCGCCCGGCTGGTGGCCGATAGCCTCGGGTTGAAACTTAACATCGTCCCGACCTCCTGGGAGGATTGGCCGCTGGGAGTCGCCTCTGGCAAATACGACGCGGCCATCAGCAACATCACCGTGACCAAAGAACGCAAAGAACGCTTTGATTTTGCCACCTACCGCAAGGATTCCCTCGGTTTCTATGTCAAAACCAGCAGCCCGATTAAGTCCCTGACCAAAGCCGCAGATATCGCCGGGCTGCGCATCATCGTCGGATCCGGTACCAATCAGGAAGCGATTTTGCTGGCGTGGGATAAAGAGAATCAGGCCAAAGGGCTGAAGCCGTTCACACCGATTTATACCAAAGACGACGCGGCACAAACCCTCGCGCTGCAATCCGGTCGCGCTGACGCTTACTTCGGCCCGAATGTGATTGGTGCATGGAAAGCCGCGCTGACCGGGCAGACACGTCTGGTCGGCAGCGTGGATGGCGGCTGGCCAAAGGCGGCACACATCGCGGTAACGGTGAAAAAGGGTAGTGGCCTGGCAGAGCCGATCAGCACCGCGCTTAACGGCGTGATGCAAAACGGTGATTACCTCCGGGTGCTGAATCGCTGGGGTGAGGGTGTAGAACACATCGATCATTCTGAAGTGAATCCGGCCGGTCTGGGCGATTAAGGAGGCGAGATGAGCCAGCAATTTTTCCGCGAGGTTTCGCCGGAAGCGCCGGAACTCCAACCGATCCTGAACGGATTGTTTGGTGAATATGAGGCCCGCTACGGTGATTTTTTCCGCAACAGCAAAGAAGTGGAACTGACCGAATGGTACTTACCGCCGCGCGGCCTGTTTATCGTGCTGGAGCGGAAGGGCGAAATCATTGCGATGGGAGCCTACAAACCTTATGACGAGCACACCGCCGAGCTGAAACGTATCTGGACACGCGGAGATCTGCGTCGCCAGGGGCTGGCGTTGCTGATTTTGCAGGAGCTGGAGCGGCGTGCGCAGCGCGCCGGTTATCAGCGTATTTACCTCACCACCGGCTTTCGCCAGCCTGAAGCGGTGCGGTTGTATATCGGCCATGGTTATCAGCCGCAGTTTGAACTGCGTGATGATATGGAGATCTATGGCCAGCCACCCCATGACGGGCGTTTGCGTTTTCTCAAAGTGATTGATGTGCATAGCGTGGCCGAAGCCAGCTAAGGAACCCGCATGAAAACTGAACAGCGTTTAACCGTGGTCCCTGCACGCTATCCGGCTCGGACTCTCGGGGCCATTGTCGCGCTATTTATCCTGGCCGGGGTGATTGATTCGGTAGCGTTTAATCCACGCTGGGAGTGGGGCGTGTTTGCCCGTTGGTTTTTCGACCCGGTGATCCTCAGTGGCTTAGGGCAAACTCTGTTGCTGACACTTTTTGGCACGTTCTTCAGCCTGATATTTGGCGGTCTGCTGGCGTTGGCACGCCTGTCATCATCCTGGTTGCTGAGTTCGCTGGCGTTCGGTTATATCTGGTTGTTCCGATCGCTGCCGCTGATTGTGGTACTGATCATTCTGTATAACTTCTCCTATTTGTACGACACGCTCTCCTTCGGCGTCCCGTTTACGGCGTTATCATGGGGGCACTTCCAGACCATTAACGTGCTGGGGCAGTTTCCGGCGGCGGTGATTGGCCTGACCCTGGTGCAAAGTGCTTACAGTGCGGAGATTATTCGCGGCGGTTTTCTCGGCGTCGATCATGGTCAGTTCGAGGCCGCTTCCGCGCTGGGTTTATCCTCATCGCGTCGTACGTTTCGCATCATTTTGCCGCAGGCACTGCGGGCCATTATTCCCACCGCGTTTAATGAAGTGATCAGCCTCGCGAAAGGTACGGCGATGGTGTACGTGTTGGCGATGCCGGAGCTGTTTTACACCATTCAGATGATCTACAACCGCACTCAGCAGGTCATCCCGCTGCTGATGGTCGGTGCCGCCTGGTATCTGATCATCACGACCGTATTGTCGCTGTTACAACACAGTGTCGAACGCTGGCTGGCGCGTAGCGTCAGCCGGGAACCGCAACCATCGCGCTGGCGTCAACGGCGCAATCGCGTGGCAATGGATGCCGCCAACGAGGAGTTCTCCCATGTCCGAAGCCATTGATTACCGCAATCTGCACGCTACCGGTGCCATCAGTATCACTGGCGTCAGCAAGTTTTTTGGTAGCCATCAGGCGCTGGATGATGTGTCACTGGAGCTGGCACCGGGTTCAGTCACGGTGATCCTCGGCCCTTCTGGCTCAGGAAAATCGACGCTGCTGCGTACCATCAACCATCTGGAACGGGTGGATGAAGGGTTTATCCAGATCGATGGTGAGTACATCGGTTATCAGCGGCGGGGCGATAAACTTTACGAACTGAAAGAGAACGCCATTCTGCGTCAGCGTATCAACGTGGGCTACGTGTTTCAGAACTTCAATCTGTTTCCGCATCTGACGGTGCTGGAGAACCTGATTGAAGCACCGGTGGCACATCGTCAGCTTTCCCGCAGGGAGGCGGTCATCCGGGCGGGTGAACTGCTGGATATTGTTGGCTTACGCCATAAGGCCGATGCCTGGCCTCGCCATCTTTCCGGTGGACAGCAGCAGCGTATCGCTATCGCCAGGGCACTGATGCTTAATCCGCGTGTGATGTTGTTCGATGAACCAACCTCAGCGCTCGATCCTGAACTGGTGGGGGAAGTGCTGGATGTGATCAAAAAGCTGGCGCGATCCGGCACCACGCTGGTGATCGTCACCCACGAGATTGGCTTTGCGCGCGAGGTGGCGGATAACGTGGTGTTTATGGTCGATGGCCGTATCGTAGAGCAGGGCAGCAGCCATCAGGTGTTGAACCAGCCACGTCACGAGCGAACAAAACGTTTTCTGGCGCGGGTGTTGTGATCAGCCTCATTGTCATCGCCGGGGCAGACAGCCCCGGCCAAAGCCCCCGACAGGCCAGAGATAATTAACGCCGCTCATCCTTTTTCTCCTTTGTGCGTCAATCGGTTGCATTCAGAATAAACTGCACTATCCTCACAAACACGGTGGGACTAAAGTCGCGTCGTCACAATAAACTGTCATCGAAAGCAGCTATCCTGCGGCATAAACTTATAATCTGCTGCTATTCACCCATTTGAAATCAACTGGTTGCAATGAAAATACGTTTTCTATCCGCCAACGAGCATAAACTGGCCGAGGTGCGTACCATCCTCGAACCGGTGGGCGTGGAGGTGATCCCCATCGCGCGCCGTATTGAAGAGATTCAGACGGAAAATGAGGTCGAGCTGGTGCGCGATAAGCTCACCAAGGCGTTCTCGATTATTGGCCGCCCGCTGTTTGTTGAACATACCGGTTTGTACCTCGACGGGTTAAACGGCCTGCCTGCCGGGTTGACACGTATCTTCTGGAACCGCCTGGAGGCGGAGCGCTTCACCAAGCTGGTACAGGGGCTGGAGAGTCAGAGCGTGACGGCCAAAACCGTGCTCGGCTACTGTGATGGTCGTAAGATGTATCTGTTTGAAGGTGAAGTCCGTGGCACCATTGCTGCCGAGGCGGCCGGACCGCGTGAGTTCCAGTGGGATTGCGTATTTATCCCTGAAGGACATACACAAACTTTTGCTGAAATGGGCGAGTTAAAAAATGAGGTTTCCATGCGGCGACTGGCGCTGGATCGTTTTGCCACTTTTCTGAAAACGTCACGGGGATTGGCATGAAACCGGAGCTGAAACGTGCTTATGATGCCGGTAAGCTCATCCTGTTTGCCGGAGCGGGCATCTCTCGTAACCTGGGGTTGCCAGAGTGGCATGAGTTGATCGCGCATCTCGCCAATGAACTCGGTTATGACCCGAAGATCTTCAATACCTACGGCACCCATCTTTCGCTGGCGGAGTATTACAAACAACGTAAAGGGTCACTGGGTCCGCTGCGTAGCTGGATGGATCGCGAGTGGCATCGCCCGGATATTGATGTGCGCAGTTCAGAAATTCATACCATGATCACTCAGGGTAATTTCTCGCGGATTTACACCACCAATTACGATCGCTGGCTGGAGATGGCGCACGAAGCGCATAATGTACCTTACAGCAAAGTGGCTAACGCGGCTGACCTGGTGTCATTGACGGAAGATAAGCGCCATATCATCAAATTACACGGTGATTTCGATGATGATACTTCGATTGTTTTGGATGAAAGCAGCTACTTTGAACGACTCTATTTTGATTCCCCGCTGGATATTAAGCTGACGCATGATGTGATGGGGAATTCGGTGTTGTTTGTTGGTTACAGCATCAGTGATTTTAATATCCGTCTGTTATTTTATCGGCTGACGAAAATGTGGGGACGAACCGGTCTGGCGTCAGCACGGCCCAAATCCTACCTGTTTACCAACCGTAATAATCCGGTGGCAAAAGAGGTATTGGGGCAGTGGGGGATTGAGATGATCGTCTCTGAAGAGGATGATCCGCGTAAAGCACTCGCGGATTTTTTGCAGGAATTGATCGCCTGACGGGCAAAAAGCCATTGCCCTGCAACGATAATTCGGAATATACTGTATATAAATACAGTTAACGAGGTGCATCATGGCAGTCGAAACCAAATATGTTGTGGTCAGAAAGGGTGAAGAGAAAATGACGTTTGCCAATAAAAAAGACGCAGATGCCTGGGACAAGATGCTCGATATGGCAGATGCCTTTACTGACTGGCTGTTGCAAAATAATCCAGAGATGGATGAAAGCCAGGCGGAGGCTCTGGGCCTGCAACTGGCTGAGCAGAAAGACGCGGTGCAACACATTCTGCGCACCAGCAAGTTGCCAGAACCGGTGAACGCCGAAGAATCTGCGTCAGCTGAAACAGCCGAAGCGGATGATGCCGGGGAAGTGGCAGCCGATGCACCGGAAAAGAAAGTTCGCGCCGTAAAGGTCGCCTGATATGAAACAACGCCGTCGTTTATGACGGCGTTGTTGTTTCTGCATTAATGTTTGATGTGATAGCGAGTGCTGCGGCCACCACCCGGAAGTTTCTCCAGGTAGCCCTTCTCCAGTAACTCGTTCAAATGGCGTGTTGCCGTGGATTTACTCACTTTTGCCACTTTTTGATACTGACCTGCGCTAATGCCATCCACGAAGCCCTGCTCATCGCCATCCAGCAAGCGATTAAGCACCTTCGTTTGCTCCATGCTGAGCGCGGCTCCCTGATGATTCAGCCAGAAGCGGGCTTTTTGCTGGGTACGGGTTACCACGACCAGGGCTTGTTCAAGGCTGTCGTTGAGCACCTCCAGGAACCATGCCAGCCAGGCTGTCACATCCATCTCCCCGCGTTGTGTCTCCTGCAAAATGCGGTAGTAATCAGACCGGCGAGCCAGAATAGATGCCGACATGGCATACAATCGAATACTTTGACTGTCAGACTGCGCCAGAGCCAGGTCGGTCAATGCGCGCGTGATGCGCCCATTACCATCGTCGAAGGGATGTAACGTCACGAACCATAAATGACACAATCCGGCGCGTAATAAAGGATCGAGCAAAACGTCTTCCCGACTGTGATTAAACCAGTCGATAAACTGCTGTAGCTGTGAATCCAGCCCGGCACGAGGTGGCGCTTCAAAATGAACCGTGGGACGATCGATCCGTCCGGACACCACTTGCATGGGCTCCTCCCCCCGTAAACCTCCGACATTGAAACGTTGAATTGACCATTCACTCACAGGGAATAACCAGCGATGCCATTCACATAAACGTGCCAGCGTTAAAGGCTGATCGCGCAGGGTAATGGCATCCATCATCATTGCGGCTAATCCTTCCGAACGTTCAGACACCGGATAGGGCTGGTCCAGTGATACGCCTAAGCGGCGGGCAAGTGAGGATCGTACCGACTGGGCATTGACCCGCACATCCTCAATGGCTGAAGAAGAGAGAATATTTGTCAGCAATGTATCCAGCGTCTGGTGATCGTTATTGTCTGCAATACTGGCTCGTCCCAGCAAAACGCCACGCTGTTGCTGCAAATGCCGGAGCCGGGGCAGCAATATCTCATCCTGCCAGTGGAATGCTGGCCAGTTGGGTTGTTGCCATATCCACATGATTCACCTAAAATTTTACGGTGTTTGAGCTGAATGGAACGTTTATTCGGCCCGGAATTCGAGCCGATAAGGATGGTTATTCGGCTCGCATAGTGAGTCGAATAGTAGATCATATTCGGTTCATTGACCAGCCGGGTCGGGGATAATGACTACTCGCATAGGCATTCATGCGTTGATTTTGCCCTTGTTGTATAGCCTGCTCGTAGGTGGGAGGGGCTTCACCAGGGGTTATTCCACTGTGATGACCCATTAAATAATGATCGTCAGCAGCAGGGGCAGAGGGCAGCACACGATTCACAACCTGATTATTTTGCGGAAGACGAGGGGCATGAAGCTGATAATGCCCATGGATCGAGAAATAATTAAAAACTTTTCTGTCATCAATAAATTCGTATAAATAAGCTAATGCAGTAATAAGTTTACCATCAGGAGCAGTAACAGAGGATGGGTCGGGATGACGTAATCCCAGGGTCAATAAATCCGCCATTTTAATTAGACACTGTAGTTTATTAATATCATCAGATATTTGTGACTGTGTTTTAGTAAAGAAAGTCAGGTTCTCACCCTGAGACTTTGCTTTTTCTATATTGGCAATAACTTCCTCTTCTGCCACGGGAATCTTTTTTGACAGCTTTTTAATATGCGAGAAATCACCACGAATACGACTTTTTGATGAATTTGATAATAATTTATTATAACTTACGCCAGTGTTCATAACCTTTGTTAGATTTTTACAGAAGTCCTTAATTGTTTGATTTGTTTTATATCTCAATGATGTCTCATCGAAAAATACGCTATCCAGATGTGCTGTCAGATGGGAATAGGGAGTTTGTATTCGCATGATAACGAACCTCTCGGTAGATGAATGTTTGATTGGTCACTGACTGAGGTGTTGAACGAGCGGTAACTCTTCAACTTCAAGCAGTGTAAACACACTCATCTGTGCTTCAGTAATGAGTTTTCCCTGATTTTCGCAGTATGTTAATCCGGGTGTTTCAGATGCTTAATTACCGGGAAAGGCATTGTAATTATTGCGATTTGATATGCTTGTTGCTGCCGTGCCAGGTGAATCGGGCCACTCATTACTGGCGATTTCAGCCTGAAATTTTCACGTTTAATTGAATTTAAAATGAGAGATGATGCGATTCTTTATCTGAACACCATGCGATAAATTGGGTAATGGCAGGCGTTTTTTTGGTGACGCTTTGTCGCGACGCAATTTATCGTGCGGGGGGTGAGCCGCGCACGATAAATTACGCCACTAAACCAATCAATGGGTAAACAACGAGAAAGTACCTGCATAGTAATTCACCATCCAGCCGACATACACCAGCCAGACCAATAACACGCCTGCCAAAGTCACTTTAGTGCTCATCTTCGTATCCTCTTGTTATGTGGGTGTGAAGACCCTGTGAGGAATAAGCTGACAGGAGATGCGCTGAATGTTTTTGCGCTGGATCAAAAAAGGGAATGCAAGCATCCCCTTGATGTTTTAATTGCGATCAAATCAGACAATTTGCGCAATTTTTGCCAAACCTGACATCAGGAGGCAATCTCCTCCAGACGACGATTCAGGGTACGCGGACCAAAAATACCGATGGTGAATACCACAATCGCCATTGCGGTGGAGATCACCATAAACACGGAACCCACCCCCATCTCGTGCAGCACCCAGGCGATGGTAAAGCCCGATAGCATGCCGCTGATGCGGCTTACTGAGTAGACCATGCCAATCGCTTTGGCACGGAAACGAGTCGGGAACAATTCCGCCTGATAGGCGCGATACGAGAAAGTCATACAGGTGCTGGCCAGCGACAGCAACAGACCGAGGGTGACGAGCATCACTGGCTGCGATTGCCAGGAAAACACCGTGCCCACCAGCGCTATCGCCAGTGCGGATCCACTCACCAGCCATTTACGTTCGATACGGTCAGCAAAGGTCATGGCCAGTAGCGGTCCCAGCGGACTGGCAAACGCGATCAGGAACGAATACAGCAGACTATGGGTGAAGGTGACACCTTTCGCTGCCAGCAGGGTCGGGATCCAACTGGCAAAGCCGTAGTAGCCAATGGACTGAAAGAAGTTGAACACCAGCAGCATGATGGTGCGGCGACGGTAGGGAGGACGCCACATCTCATTTTTCACTGCGGGGACATTCTCCACCGGTTTCAGTGCTTCGATGTTAACAGGAGGTAATACCGCGCCGGTCGATTTGGCGACCTTTGCTTCGAGGCGGCGTACGATATCTTCAGCTTCTTTGTAGCGGCCTTGCTCTACCAGCCAGCGCGGGCTTTCCGGCAGTCCCATACGGATCAACCAGACAATCACCGCCCCGATGCAACCAAATAACACCACCCAGCGCCAGCCGGTCAGCCCAAATGGAGCCAGCGGCACCAGTTGCCATGACAAAAAGGCGATAGTCGGAATCGAGGTATATTGAATCGCCTGCACAAACGCGTATGAACGGCCACGCAGACGTGCCGGAATGAATTCTGATACGTAAGCATCAATGGTAACCAGCTCAGCCCCGACACCAATTCCCGAGACAATTCGCCAGAACACAATGGCATACGGATGATGCTGGAAGGCCATAATGCCGCTGGCGATGGCATACACCAGCAAGGCGATGATAAAGACTTTGCGGCGTCCCATCTGGTCCGCAAGATTGGCAATCAATAACGTACCGAGAAAAACGCCGAGAAACATGGCTGCCACAAATGCCCCAAGGCTGCTGGGATCAAAGAAGCTATGGCTGCCGTGGGTGAATATTCCCTCACGTACCATGCCTGGTCCGATATAGGCGGTAAGAAACACATCATAAACTTCGAACCAGCCGCCAAGGGCCAGCGCAAAGATAATGAGCCATAATGGGCGGGCGGCCGGTAATCGTTCCAGTCGCGCGGAAAGCTGCGCACCAAAGGCTTTACCTTCTTCTGGTGTGAAATTGTCACGCCAGGTGATCGGTGGCGGTAACGACTCGCTCAGTGAAATTTTCTTAAGCACGGTAGGGTACTCCACTGTTTTTATAATGATGAACGCGCAGGTGTTCTGGACAGCCTGTAGCGGCGCGATTTATCGCGGTTTTTAAAAAGACGCGCGATAAATCGCGCCGCTACGGTTCTGATACGTTATAACGGACAACCTTTGGCACGCAGAATCGCGTTAAAACGCTCCGGATCGTTGGTTCCGGCAAGATTGCTGGCACGGATTTTCTCTTCACGCTGCGCATGTTGTTGTACGCGCGGCAGCAGTACGCTCAGCTCGTCATGCGGAATGGCGATCACGCCATCAGCGTCGGCGACGATCAGGTCACCAGGGGAAATCACCAGACCGGCACAGTGCACCGTGGTGTTCACTTCTCCCGGGCCGTCTTTGGAGGGGCCGCGCAGTGTGTTACCCCGCGCCCAGACCGCCACGCCACCTTCGGCCCATTCGTTAAGATCGCGTACTGCGCCGTCAATGACGAACCCCGCAATCTTCTTCGCCACTGCTGAGGTGCGCATCAGGCCACCAATCAGCGCCTGGGTCAGATCGCCAGAACCATCCACCACGATCACATCACCGGGTTGCGCCATTTCAATGGCTTTGTGAATCATCAGGTTGTCGCCGGGACGCACCTTCACGGTGAGCGCCGGGCCACACAGTACCAGCTGCGGATCGTTGTGATAAGCCGTCAGCCCTAATGCGCCGACGCTACGGCCCATTGAGTCACCAATATTGGGCACTGGCAGCTGGCGGAAGGCTGCAAGCAGAGCATTATCAATTTGTGGGCCACGTTCGCCAATAAAATAGCCAATCGGCCAGTCGCTTCGCATCGTCATAAGTTAACTCCGGTTAAGCACCTGCGGATTAACGCAGGCAGAAAGGTGAATCTGTTGGTTATCAAGCCAGGCCAGGCATTGACGTGCCGCGCTTTGCGCCACAGCATCCAGTGCCTGGGGAGTCGAGCCGCCAATATGCGGGGTGATTATCAGATTCGGCAGGGCGCGGAAAGGATGATCGGCCGCCAGCGGCTCCTGGGCCACGGTGTCCAGCGCCGCCGCGCGCAGCTGCCCATTTTGCAGCGCCGTTGCCAGGGCTTCCTCATCCACCAGCTCGCCGCGTGCGGTGTTAATCAGGATGGAACCTTGCGGCAGAAGTGCGAGCGAGTTCACATTGATCATCTGGCGGGTTTTCGGCGTCACCGGGCAATGCAGGCTCAGCACATCAGCCAGCGGCAGTAAATCGTCCAGTGATGCACAGCGCTGTGCGCCTGCAAAATCGGCATCGGCAGCAATGGCCGGATCGAAAAATACCACCTGCATGCCGATGGCGTGTGCAACACGCGCTACGCGGCGGCCGATTTCACCAAAGCCTACCAAGCCGAGTGTTTTCCCCTGCAACTCTTCGCCGTCACCGCTGCGCGTCCAGCGACCGGCAGCCACTTCATGCTGGAAGAATGGCAGACGGCGCGCGCAGTTCAGCATCAGCGCCAGCGTCAGTTCCGCGACCGATTGCGCGTTAGTCGCCGGGGTAGTCAGCACCGGGATCCCCTGCCGGGTCGCGGCTTCAACATCGATATTGGTTACGCCAACACCGTGTTTGCAGATGATTTTTAACGTCGGACAGGCTGCTATCGCTTTGGCACTTAACTCAACCGTACGTGAAATTACCGCGTCATAAGGCACGCTGCTCATCCGACGTTCCACTTCCGCCGCATCGTTGGCGTTGTCCAGATAATCCACGACGCAATGGGCGTCAGCAAGTAAGTTGCGGCCTCCCTGGCCGAGGCTCGTGGTCGTCACGAGAAAGCGATAAGTCATGATGGTTCTCCGATAGGGTTTAGCGTCATCCTGGCATCGGAGACTGATAAAAAATATTCTGTGTTAGTTATGAATTCATTCCTGTCGGGAATTTATCGGTATTTTTAGCGGGAGAAATTTGGGCAAAATCACGGCAAACAGCGCGCCATACTGCGTTAACAATTTGTTCACTTTCTGATGACATCAATACCGGCATATTGGCTAACGCTTTTTGTTAAATAATCAGGCCGTGAGACTGCAGAAATCAGCATTGCGTGACAGCACATCATCAGGTTCTGACGCGAGCCTATAGTGTGATCGACTTCAAATTCTGCTCTCAACCGCCTGTTACAAAAGAAACAATTTCTTACTTCCTCCGGTACAAAATTGTGCCATTCGCGCGCCCGCGCAAAAAAACAGTCCGTTTGTGTCAGCACGAAATGGTAAAAGTTAGTAAAGATTTAAAATGTACTGTCTGGTTCATTAACAACTACATATCAGAATGGTTACATCATGATTCAGTCCAAAGATCTGCTTTCCGTCCTCGGTCGGTTGATGGCCGTCGGCCTGTTTTTTACCTCCGGCATCGACAAAATTGCGCACTACAGCGACAACCTGCAACTGATGGCCAGTAACAACGTACCGGGCTTTTTCCTGCCACTGGTGATCCTGCTGGAAGTCGGCGGTGGACTGGCGATTGCCCTTGGTTTCCTCACCCGTTTCACAGCGATTTTTATGGCGGTTTTCTCCGTGGTTGCGGGTTTCCTGTTCTACCAGGGCTACAGCCATGCACACCTGATGGTGTGGCTGAAAAACATCTCCTGTGCCGCCGGTTTCCTGCTGCTGTGCCTGCATGGTGGCGGCAAATGGAGCCTCGACCATCTGTTACAACGCCGCTTCGTCCGTAGCTGACCGGGCAAAATACTTAACATCCCTTAACCCATTATTTCAGGACCCATCATGAAATTGATTCCGACAGCGCTGCTGTGCAGCGGACTGATCTGCGCCACTGCGCAGGCCGCCCAACCGGTTAACCAGGTTTCCATACTCACCCATCAGCAGGCACAGTCGCTGGTGGCAAAAGCTGAGCAAATCATCCGTAGCCATCAGATTGGTGGCGTGGTGGCGGTGGTTGATCCCTTTGGTCAGTTGATTAGCTTTGACCGTCTTGACGGTGCGACGCTGGCGAACAGCGAGCTGGCACCGAAAAAAGCTCATTCCGCAGCGGCGTTCGGCGTACCGACTGCCAGCTTCCAGCAGAAGATCGCGGCAGGGAATATCGGGATGCTGGGTAATCCGGCGGTGGTGCCGTTGCCTGGCGGCGAACCGGTGAAACTCAATGGTGTGGTAGTGGGGGCGATTGGCGTCAGTACGCCGGATGGCAATGTTGATGCCGAAGCTGCGAAAGGGGCGCTGTCGGCCCTGAATGCTGGCTAGCGTGAGAAGCTGAAATGGAAAGAAGACGCTTTTTACAACTGATGATGGCGACACCGGTCATTGTCGCTATTCCGATGCAGCCTTTGCTGGCGGCTCCCGCGGACAGTGGCGCTGCCTTGCTGCTGCGTGCCAGTGAGTTGCTCACCGGGCGACGCGGGTTAGATATCGGCATCACCGAACGCCTCTGGACTTTACTGTGCCAGCAGGACAGCACATTCCCCGCCCAGCTCGCCAGCCTGATGATGAGGCTGAATGCGCTGCACAGCGAAGATCGTGAACAGATTGTCGCTCAGCTGAGCGATGACGAGGTTAAAACCGCGCTGACCATTATTTCACCGTGGTATCTCGGCTACACCGGTCATCCCTCTACTACCAAAGCGGTGGATGACGCGCATTTTGTCACCTTTCTGTCCGCACTGATGTACGAACCCACGCGCGATCACACCATCCGCCCTACCTACGCGCGTGCCGGTGGTGATTACTGGGCCGAAGTGCCGCCGGGTGTTAATGCGCCCGCGATGCCGGCAGAAATCCGCGCCTGGGGCGCTCGCTCGCCCGTTGCTGCCAGCACCATCAAAGAACCGGATGCCCCGTGGCTGTTAATGATTCAGGGAAAAGCCAAAACCCTCGTGGAAGCCGAGGCATTGCTGGCGCAGCACAACAACACATAACAAGAAACGTGAGCAGGAAAACAAAATGAGCGAATTTGATGCTGATGTGGTGATCATCGGCTCCGGTGCACTCGGCGCCAATGCGGCTTACCAGCTGGCTAAAGCGGGTAAGTCGGTGATTATGCTGGAAGCCGGCCCCTATATCCCACGCTGGAAAGTGGTGGAAAACTACCGCAACGGTGCCAGTAAACGTAACTGGTGCGCACCGTACCCGAATCTGCCCTGGGCACCCAACTCCTACACCGAAGGCTATATCGATGCCAAAGGGGATGAGGATTTTGAGTATGTCACCAGCTACCTGCGCGTGGCCGGGGGCAGTACCCGCCACTGGGCATCTGCCTGCTGGCGTCTGTTACCCAATGATTTCAAACTGAAAAGTGTCTATGGCGTGGGTCGAGACTGGCCGTTTGAATATGGCGAGCTGGAACCCTGGTATGTCAAAGCCGAACGTGAAATTGGCGTAGTGGGTACCGGTGAAGAGGATCAGAGTGGCCAGGGGCGTGGTCATTATCCCCCGCGATCTGCTGAGTATCCGCTGCCGCCAGAAGCGAAACCTTATATGGTGCAGCGCATGCAGGCCAAACTCGGCCCGATGGGCTATCAGGTGGTGCATGAACCTCATGCGCGCGTCTCTCGCCCTTACGATGGCCGTCCGGCCTGCGCCGGAAATAACAACTGCGAGCCGATCTGCCCGATTGGCGCGATGTACTCCGGTGATATGCATGTTGATAAGGCAGTCGCACTGGGTGTGAAGCTGCTAACCGAATGTGTTGCCTGGAAACTGGAGAAGGGCGCAGGCAATAAAATTGTCGCACTGACCTATCGCAAGCCCGATGGTAAAGATACCCGTCTCACCGCGAAGGTGTTTGTGGTGGCGGCACACGGGCTGGAAACGCCTAAGTTACTGCTGATGAATGACATCGCCAACAGTTCCGATCAGGTGGGTCGTAATCTGATGGATCATACCGGTCTGAGCCTGACTTTCCTGGCTGATGAACCGCTGTGGACCGGCCGTGGTTCGGTCCAGCATGGCACTATCGCCAATCGTCGCGATGAGGCCAGTCGTGCACAGCATTCCGCCATTCGTTATTCGCTGCGTAACCTGGTACCCAACGTTGATGTGACGGTGCCGTTGCTCAAGCAAGGCATGATGGGCCAGGCGCTGGATGATGCCATCCGTGACCGCGCGTCACGCATTATGAACATCAGTACCATGAGCGAAACCCTGCCCAGCCCGACTAACCGCGTAGTGCCGAATTACGACCGTAAAGATTCCATTGGTCTGCCCATGCTGAAGGTGAACTATCACCTGGACAATTACGTGCGTGGTATGCGCCCACAGGCGTACAAAGACTTTGCCAACTTTTTGCAGGCGTTTAACGGCGAAGTGATTGAGGCTCCCACTGGCTGGCGTAACCAGTACCACATCATGGGCACCACCATTATGGGTGATAACCGCCAGGATTCGGTGGTCGATGCCCATTGTCGCAGCTGGGATCACCCGAATCTGTTCCTCGCCACCACGGGTGTCATGCCAACGTCGGCAACCGTTAACCCGACGCTGACCGGTATCGCTCTGGCGATCCGTATGGCCGATACCATTGCCAGGGAGATCTGACCGATGCGCTTAAATAGGTTATTTCGCATCGCCAGCGCCAGCCTGTTGCTGCTGAGCGGCGTAAGTCTGGCGCAGGACGCTTCGCCAGATCTGGTAAAACGCGGTGAATATCTGGCAATCGCCGGTGACTGCTCCGCTTGCCATCGCAATCCACAAAATGGCAAGCCTTATTCCGGTGGTTATGCCATCCAGTCGCCGATGGGGATGATTTACGGTTCAAATATCACACCATCGAAAAGCGCCGGTATTGGTAATTACAGCCTTGCCGATTTCACTGCGGTGATGCGTGAGGGTAAAGCGCCGGGTAATCATTATCTTTACCCGGCTATGCCTTACACCGCGTTTGCCGGGATGTCCGACGAGGATATCCACGCGCTGTATTCCTGGCTGATGCTGGGTGTCCCTGCTGATGATCATCCGGCACCGGAAACCCATCTGCCATTCCCGTTCTCTTTCCGTCCGGTGATGGCGATGTGGAACCTGATGTTCCTCGATAAAAGCACTGTGCCGGGCAGCGATGCCGCTGCGGGGAGTGCCGAACGTGGTGAGTATCTGGTTCGCACCCTGGCGCACTGCTCCACCTGCCATACGCCGCGCAACGGCATGATGGCGGAGCAGGGGGATCGCTTCCTGTCTGGCGGGAAAGTCGGTAGCTGGAGCGCACCCAACATCACGCCGGATGCCAACGCTGGAATTGGTGACTGGAGCGAAGCCGAAATCGAAACTTACCTGCGCACCGGCGCGCTGCATGGTAAAGCGATTGCGGCCGGAGAGATGGGCACGGCGGTCCAGAACTCGTTCTCAAAAATGGATGACAGTGATCTGCAAGCGATTGCGCGCTATCTGAAGCAGGTGCCCGCCATTGGCGGTGCCGATCGCAAAGCGCCAGCCGTTGCCCCTGCCAGTACGCCGCTGTCGGCAATTGAAACCGGCATGAAAGATGACATCAATGATTATGTCTCAGCGGATGCCATGAGCGGTGCGCAGCTTTATAACGGAGCCTGTGCCACCTGCCACGCCAGCGATGGTCGGGGTACACACGATGCGCAGCGCTTTTACCCGTCGCTGGTGGGATCTTCGGCGGTGCTGGCTGCTGACCCGGCCAATCTGATCATGACTATCGCCGAAGGGGTTGATCGCAATACGGCCGCCGGGCACGCCTTTATGCCGGAATTCCGTACTCAGTTTAGTCAGGAACAGCTGGCGAAAGTGGCGAATTATGTCTCCACCAGCTTTGGCAATCCACAGCACGCGATCACCAGCGCCGATGTCAGCCAGACATTGCAGGGTGAGAGCGGCAGTTGGCTGATTCGTTACGCCCAACCTCTAACTATCGCTGGCGCTGTTGTCGCGGTGATGGTACTGCTGTGGTTAATTTATCTTCTGCGCCGCCGGCGCGGGTAATCCACGGGAGCCGCGATCTGGCTCCCTTATTATGGAGTGATTGAAAATGAAAAAGATCCTGTCTCTGGCGCTGCTGAGTGCCGCTCTGTTCGGTGCGGCGGGCGCGCAGGCCGTTACCACGCAAACCATTCTGACAGAGAACGATGCGCAGAAGCTGATTGCCGCAGCGCAGGAAAAAGCCCATGCGCTGAATGCCAATGTCTGTATCGCAGTACTGGATCAGTCAGGTGAGTTACTGGCGTTCCAGCGTATGGACAATGCCCCGGTCGGCTGTATTGATTCATCGATTCTGAAGGGGCGTGCTGCGGCGTTGTACCGCACGCCAACCGACAAATATATGGATCGCGCCAATGGCAAAGAACCCGCTATCGCCACGTTGCCGGGCGTGATTCCGCTGGGCGGTGGTTCGCCGGTGTTATGGAAGGGCAATACATTGGGCGCGGTGGGCGTCAGTGGCTCGGCCAACCCGAATGAAATCGCCATCGCCAAAGCGGCGAGTGATAGTTTTAAATAATCAGGTTTATCAGTTGGCGCGGTGTTGTTTGCCGCGCCAATACCCGCCTTGCGCAATTCCTCCCCCCACTGATCAGACCTGCTTACCCATCAAGTTCCCCCAGACCCCGCCGATAGATTATTTGAAGGAATGTGTGTGCACAGGGAGTGGTTCTTTTTACCGGAAAGTGTCAACTCCAGGAGCGCCAGCATGGCCAAACGACTGTCTGATAAGAAAAAAATGAGCACCCGCACGCAAATGCTGCTGACGGGAGCCTTAACCATTACCCTCGGCTTTACTGTTACGATCGGTGTGCTTAACTGGCAATCCAGCCACGAACAAAAATCGCTGGCAGAAAATTATCTGCAACAAATTGCGCAAAGTCAGGCGCTGCAAATCCAGCAGGACCTCAGCTATGCGCGTGATGTGGCGCATAACCTGGGGCACAGTATTATCGCGCTGCCCGGCGCAGGTGTGCAGGATCGTAAAGTCATCGATAAGATGATGGAATCGACGCTGCGCGACAATCCCAGCTACCTTTCCGTCTCCGTGATCATGGAAGAAAACGCCTTTGACGGACGCGATGCCGAGTTTGCCGATAAACCGGGTCAGGCACCGACAGGGCGTTACGCGTGGTTCGTGGATCGAGATCAGTCTGGCAACTTCAATATGCATCCACTGGCCTCCTTTCTGACTCCAGGGCAGGGTGATTATTATCTGCAACCGCAGAAAAGTCAGAAGGACACGCTGATCGAACCCTATAGCTATGCCTACAACGGCGTGCCTACGCTGCTGACCTCCGTCGCGGCACCGATTGTCAGCCAGGGGAAATTGTGGGGCGTCGTGACCTCCGATATCTCGCTGGCCTCGTTGCAGGAGCGGGTCAATAAAATCAAGCCCTGGGAAGGTACTGGCTACGCAATGCTGCTTTCCAGCGCCGGAAATGTGGTGTCTTATCCGGACAAAAACCTCACCAGTAAGCCCTGGAAAGGTAACACCAATAATTTCAGCAATGACGTCATTGAGCGTCACGACGATATCATCGGAGCCGATGCGCTGGTGACCTGGCAACCCATTGTCATCGGCAATAGTGACCAGAAATGGTATCTCGGTGTTGTCGCCCCGGTCAGTGAAGTGATGGCCGCCGCCAATCGCCAGCTGATCAACGCCATCGTGCTGATGGTGCTGAGTATTCTGTTGGTGAGCGCGCTGCTCGGCCTGCTGTTCAGCCGTAAAGTGCTGAAGCCAATTGGTGGTGAACCGCTGGAAGCCGCCACCATCGCGCTGGCGGTTGCCGATGGTAAGCTGGATAACCCTATCGCAGTGAAATCACGCGATACCAGCAGCCTGTTCTATGCCCTCGACACCATGCAAAACCAGCTGCGTGACATTGTGGGACAGATTCAGGATGCCAGCGCGTCGGTACGTCAGGGGGCGGGGGAAATCGCCAGCGGTAACCTTAACCTCGCGTCCCGCACCGAACAACAGGCCGCCGCACTGGAGCAGACTGCCGCCAGCATGGAGCAGATCACCGCTACGGTGAAACACAACGCGGCTAATGCGCACCAGGCCACCACGCTCACCGACAATGCCACGCACATCGCCAGTCGTGGTGAAGCGCTGGTGGGTGAAGTGGTGCAAACCATGGCGCAAATTGACGACAGCGCGAAAAAGATTGGCGACATCACCGCCATCATCAATAGCATTGCCTTCCAGACCAACATCCTGGCGCTTAACGCTGCCGTGGAAGCGGCGCGTGCCGGTGAACAGGGCCGTGGTTTTGCCGTGGTGGCTTCAGAAGTGCGTAACCTGGCACAGCGCAGTGCCAATGCGGTGAAAGAAATTGCCGCGTTGATAGAAGAGTCCAGCCAGCGGGTGGGCAGCGGTGTTCAGCTGGTGCAGGATGCCGGTAAAACCATGCAGGAGATGACCCAGGCAGTGCACTCGGTGCGTACCATTATCGGCGAAATCGTCACTGCTTCAGATGAGCAGGCGCGGGGGATCAGCCAGGTGACCATTGCGGTCAACGAAATGGATGGCACCACACAACAGAACGCTGCACTGGTGCAGCAGATGTCAGCAGCGGCCAGTTCGCTGGAAGATCAGGCTGCTCAGCTGGCGCAAACGGTAGGGCGCTTTCATCTGGCCTGATAAGTCAGAAGTGGGTAAAGTCGTGGCCATCGCGCCACGATTTTTTTTGCCCACAGGAGTGAAGCATGAATCGCCAGCAATTGTTTGACTGGGTTAACCAGCAATACCAGGTCGAACCTGATTATCCCTGGAAAACCAATCCGCAATACGCGGTGCTGCGTCATCCGCGTCATCGCAAGTGGTTTGCCGTGGTTTTCCCACTGGAGAGCCACAAACTGGGATTGCCGGATGGCACTGTGGTGCAGGTGATGAACATCAAAACCCGCCCGGAACTGAGCGGGTCGCTGCGCCAGCAGGTGGGCATCTATCCGGCGTATCATATGAATAAAGAACACTGGCTCAGCCTGACGCTGGCTAATGGTCTGCCTGATGAAGAGATCTTCGCGCTGCTGGATGACAGTTTTAGTCTGACGTTTTAGGCTTACGCGCCAGATGGACATTCAGCGGCGACATCGGGAAGGGTTGCAGCCGCTTAATCGCTTCGATGGTAAATCCCACCTGCTGTAATTGCTGCGTTAACTCACCTTCATTCGTGACACTGTAACCACGCATCATCAAGGGTGTGAAAAACGGCAATATCTGACGCGCTTCGGCCGGGTCGGAAGACACTTCCGCATGGGCACTCATCAATAATCCTCCCGGCTTCAGACGGCGGAACAACTGTTGCAGCATCGCCTGCCTGTCCTCCATAAAGTACAGCAATGATGAACACCAGATGATGTCAACCTGCTGCGTTTCCGGCAGCTGTGAAAGCGCGCGGAAGCGTGCGCTTAAACCTGCGCGTTCGATATTATGTTGCGCCACGGTCGCGGTTTTGGGCAGGTCAAGCACCACACCGGAGAGTTGCGGAAAACGCTCTGCTAATGCCAGCGTAATCAATCCTGGGCCCCCGCCCATATCCAGCAGCTGGGCCGGGCGCTGGAAATCAGCCAGATCGCTGGCGATGGCACAGGCCGTGTCGCCACTCAGGGCGCGTTGTTCCTGCGCAATCTGGCTCAGGGCAGCATCGGCCCAGGCGGTGTCGATCTCCAGCGGGTCCTGCCTGCGTGGCGTGCTGCGGTTTAGCAGATCGGGCAGTCGGCGGGCAAACTGCTGCAACAACTGCTGACGATAACGCCAGGCATCGCCGATATAACGCGTACCGCTGCGGCACAGATATGCCTGGGCGTCGGGGTGGGTACGGTAACCCTCCGCCTGTTGCTGCAACAATTCACCACTCCACAGCAAACGCAGCCAGTGTCCTACCGGCTCTGGCTGCCAGCCAAAATGTTGTGCGACGGCAGTGGCATCGGCACTCCGCGTCAGAAAATCAAACAGCTGGTGTTCAAAGGCCAGAGCTACTGCGCCACTCAGGGCGTGTTGCGCCAGCAGATTATCAAGAAAGGGTAACGGGGATGGCATGATTGTCTCCAAAGCAACGGTGATGGCTACAGACTAGCGTTTCATGCCAATGCAATTTATTCTCATTGGTCTGCGAAACGGCGATTTGACTCTGCGTGAAGGCGAAAACGATGCAACGGAACTCAGGTGGCGATGAGCCATGGATTGAACACCAGCCCGGTGCGGGGGTTTTTCGTTCGCGGCAGTTCAGCCTGGTCAGCGGGATACGGCTGGTACAGTCTGATTATCAGCCGTTAAAAGCGCTGGCAGAAAGCTCCCAGCCAGACGGAAACACGCCGCAGCTGGTACTGACCTTCGGTTTGCTGGGCAGCTCACGTTTCCGTGCCGATTCCGGTTATGAAGTGTTGTTCCAGGCGGGCCATCTTACCGTCACCAGTTTTCAGCACAGTAGTGGCGAACGGTTATATCGTGCGGGGGAGCGGGTGCAACAGCTGCGGCTGGTGCTGAATGCTGAAAGCGTGCAGCGTTATCTCGGGGAGGATGCCGCAGAGAATTTGCTGCATCAGCCGCAATTGAAACGCCATCTGTTCAGCCTGTTTGGTCATGCCACCACCGCACAACTTAACGAGGTGCAGCCCGATCCACTGCTGCGCGAGATTCAGGCGCTAAACCTGCTGGCGTTACATCGCCATCAACTGCAACCGGCGGCGGCGCAAGCGAAGAAACTCCATCCTCAGGATATCGACCGGCTGGAACAGGCGCATAACTGGATGCGGGCGCATCTGGCGGAACCCTTTACCCTGGCGACGCTGGCGCTGGCCGCGGGCCTGAGTGAATACCAGCTGAAAAAAGGCTTTCAGCAGCACTTTGGTTGCACACCCGGCGAGAAGTTACTGGCACTGCGGATGCAGAAGGCACATCGACTGCTGGAGGAAGGGTATCAGGTAGCGCAGGCGGCCTGGCAGGTCGGTTATCAGCATCCCCGCAATTTTAGCGTGGCGTTCCAGCGTTACTTTGGCCGCCCGGCCAGCCAGCTAAGGTCAGCGTGAGCGTCGGGACGGCATCATGCGCAGCAGGGTGTTGTCCTTCATAAGATAGTGGTGGGTCAGCGCTGCCACCGCATGGATTCCCACCAGCCAGTAACCGTAAGGCGCCAGCGTTTTATGCAATCCTGTCAGGATATCGGCAAAATCCGGGTCGGGCGCAGCGCTGACCGGCATCGGAATACCAAATAACCACCAGGTTCGCCCCAGATAAAAGCGTGAAAGAATACCGAGAATCGGCAGTGCGATAAAAAACAGGTACAACCCCAGATGCATCAAATGCGCCAGACCGGTTTGCCAGCCCTCAGGCTTTGGCACGATGGCCGGGCTTTGATGACGAAAACGCAGCAACACGCGCGATAACATCAGCACCAGAACACAGCTGCCTGCACTGAAATGACCGATGATCATCGTAAAACCCTGCCAGGACCCACGCGTTGCCAGCCCGCGAAACTCCATGGTGCAATAGGCAATCACCACCAGGAAAAATGTCAGCCAGTGGAGAAGAATCTGTGAAGGAGCAAATTTATTCTGCATATCCTGTCCGTAAAAAAGCGCGAATGAATTCATATTTTGACACATAACTGAGCCGTTTCGTTACCTCTCATGCTCGCTGGCGACCAGCAGCTGGCTGAGCAGGGCTGACAACTGTTGCCGTTGCGCGGGTTCCAGTGCGGCCAGCAGCGTATTTTGCGTTTGTGTATGTACCAGCAATGCCTGCTCGATTTTCTCCCGCCCGGCCACTGTTAGTGCGACCAGGGTACTGCGTTTGTCCTGCGGGTCAGCGACCCGGGCAATCAGTCCCGCCTCTTCAAGGTGATTCAGACGATTCGTCATCGCGCCGGAGGTGACCAGCAACGATTTATACAACTGCGTCGGTGATAAACAGAAGGGTGAGCCCGCCCGGCGTAGTGTGGCCAGCACGTCAAACTCCCCATCACGAAAACCAAAGGGGGACAGTGCCTCGGCACGGGTTTTCGCCAGATGTTTCATGATGCGCAGCATACGACCAAAGATCGCCATGGATGATGCATCCAGCTCAGGCATTGCGCTGGCCCATTGTTGTGTCACAAAATCGACGTGATCCGCCACTTTTCCCCTCACTTGTTGTGGTTACTGTGTTGCTTTGTGCGGTCGGGCTATTTCTTCTTCGCTATTTATCTTAACGTTAAGATAAATCATCAACGGAGAAGCAATGTGAAACGTACCTTACCCGCAATCGGGTTGTTTGCTTTAGTGGTTTTTATTATCGGCCTGAATCTCAGACCGGTGATGGCGGCGCTGGGGCCGCTTTATTCTTACCTGCAACAGGATGCCCATCTTAATGCTACACAGATTAGCCTGCTGACGACTTTACCGGTGATTATGATGGGGGTTGCTGCACTGGCTGGGCCGCGTCTGTTGCGTACCGTTGGGGAGAGCAAAGGTATCGCTCTCGGCTTGACTCTGCTGGTGCTGGCCTGCCTGGTGCGCGGTCTGGCCCTGAAATCTGTAGTGTTGATTGCCAGCGCGCTGCTGGCCGGTGCAGGGATTGGTATGATCCAGGCGCTGATGCCTGCGTTGATTAAACGTTGCTTCAGCGCCAAAGCCAGTACGCTGATGGCGCTGTTTAGCACCGGGATTATGGCGGGTGCAGCGCTGGCTGCCGTCAGTGCCGTTCCGCTGGCATCCTGGCAGGGCTTAGCACTGGTGCTGGCGCTACCGGCACTGCCCGCATTGGTCGCTTTATTGTTGTGGGGAAGAGTGTTGCCATTATCGGTTCCGGTCGTGGCGGCAAAATACCCACAGGCGATCAATGCCGCGTGCGCCTGGCTGTTGATGGTGTTTTTTGGCATCGGCACCGCGGCCTACACGCTGGTACTGGCCTGGCTGCCGCCGTTTTATCAGCAGCATGGCTGGAGCGCTGAGCAAAGTGGCTATGTCCTGGGAGCGTTAACGTTGACTGAGGTGGCTGCAGGCTTTGTGCTTTCGACGTTAATCCATCGTTTTCCCGATCGACGCCGCCCATTGTTGCTGGTTCTGGCCTTGATCCTGGGTGGATTAATTTGCCTGATCACGTTCGGTGGTACGCTGGCCTGGCTGCCCACATTGCTGCTTGGACTCGGTATCGGCGCGCTGTTCCCGCTTTCCCTGATTGTCACCCTTGACCATGCGCAAACCGCAGAACAGGCTGGGGCATTGCTCTCTTTTGTGCAGGGCGGTGGATATCTGATCGCAGCGCTAATGCCGCTGATTGCTGGAGTGGTGCGTGACCACGCAGCGTCGCTGGACAGTGCCTGGATCCTTATGAGCGCGGGGATTGTGTTGCTGATGGGGATGGCGCTGCGTTTTCGACCTGGGCTATAGCCGGGCATGGTATCGGCACGAAACAGTTGTATCGATATATACCATGCTTTATAACGCAGCTTTTCCCTTTACATTCAGCACAAGGAAATGACTACGTGAATCTGTTTATGTTTTATGTCGGTGGCAATGCCGGAAAATCCAACATTGAAGTGCATGACATCCAGTTTGTCGCTGCAGAACAACCTGAGGAGGCCTGGCCCGCACTGCGTGAAGCCTGGTTTGGCGATGCAGATAAGATCCATATCGATGGTTATGCCCGCATCACCTGGGCGGATGGTTACCGTATCTCCCTGTCGCCGGAACCCACCCCCGGTAGCCAGCGACTGTTCTTTGTTAATGCCGGGGCTTACCATCCTTCCAGTCTCGCGGAGCTGCACGCGTTCGACCTGTTCGTCGCTAAAGATGCCGCAGAGGCCAAAGCAAAAGGACTGGAAAAGCTGCTGAAGGGAGCAGATCATCAGCACAAAGACAATCTTAAGGATGTGGATGATTGTCTGCTGCTGGATAAAGTAGGTAACTTGTTTGTGCATCTGACCCCGGACGCCAACGGCACGCCGTTCCGTCCTGAATGGCAGGGCTATCAACCGATTGGGGTGGAATAATACCTGCGTTTAAAGAGGAAATAATAATGTCGCCAAAAATTGGTGTCGGTGTGCTGATTTTCCGTAACGGGAAACTGTTGCTGGGACGTCGGAAAGGCAGCCACGGTGCGGGTGACTGGTCCGCACCGGGCGGGCATCTGGAATTTGGTGAAACCCCGGAAGAATGTGCACGCCGTGAAACTGAGGAAGAGACCGGATTGCAGTTGCATGACTTGCAGAATGGCGCATTCGTCAGTGATGTTTTCCCCGAAGTGCAAAAACACTACATCACGCTGTTTATGGTGGCACACAGCCTCCACGGCGAGCCGCAGTGCCTTGAACCGGAAAAATGCGAAGGCTGGCATTGGTTCGCGCCGGAGCAACTGCCGCAACCGCTGTTTGCGCCGCTGCGTACGCTGATCGAACGTGACGGATTGGCGGCGTTACAAGCGTAACGCCGCTATCGTTTTAGCGATAAAGTTTCAGGTTTCCCGTCAGACGGGTAATTTTTTTCTTTGGCCCGATTAATCCCATCGCCACCAGCTCAATCTGCTCGCTATGCGCGGTGGCGATGCGTTCACCATATTCATCATAAGTTTTACAGGATTGCGCCAACGCACTAAAGGGCATACTAAAGATCTCCGGGTCTGTGCCACTGATTTGCTGTAGTTCGCGCAGATAATTACCCTCTGCCAGCAACACTGGCAGCGGGGCATAAATCACCCCAGGGTAAATGAAACCATCCTGGCTGCACATATCCGGCCCCACCAGATTACCGATTAATTTGCCAAAACTGATGCCAATCACGCTGGCAGCATTCATCGCCAGCCAGGCGGGTAACTGTTGATCAATGACCAGGGTGCAACGATGCACATTTGCGTCGAATTCCATTTTTTACTCCTGCGTTTGCTGAAGGCGATATTGTGCGTGAGCTGGCCGGAAAAGTGCTTGCTGAATAACCCTGGATTTTTCTAAATTAAGGCAGAATCTGCCCGTATATGATTACAGAAAGAAAGGATAATTCTCTTATGGCTCTCAGCAAGACAGATGTCAGGATTCTCGAACAGTTACAGCGCGACGCGCGAATGACCAATCAAACTCTCGCCGACACCCTTGGTCTGTCCCCGTCACCGTGCTGGCGCAAAGTGCGCAAGCTGGAAGAGGATGAAGTCATTCAGGGATATCGCGCGGTACTTAACCGCAAGAAAATTGGTCTTAGCATGATGGTGTTTGTCCGCGTCACTATCGACAGCCACAGCGAGGCAGAGGCGCGCAAGTTTGAGGCAGAAGTGACCGCACTGGATAACGTCGTTGCCTGTTACAGCATCGGTGGCGATGCTGACTTTTTATTGCAGGTGGTCGCTGCCGATATGGATCGCTATGCTGATTTTGCCATGTCGGTGATTCGGCGCTTGCCGGGTATTAAAGAGATGCAAAGTATGTTTGTGCTGAAGGAAATCAAGGCTCAGTCCGCCTGGCCGATTCAGGCCACAGATTAGCGTTAGCATCTGTGTTACATCTTTTGCGTAAAGCACTCACAGAAAGCCAAAGGTTGTTGTATAGTCCGCTTCTTTTTTCGGAGGAACCATGCTGACCAACTCATCCACCCGCCTTAATAAATACATCAGCGAAAGCGGCATTTGCTCGCGTCGCGATGCCGATCGTTACATCGAGCAGGGTAACGTTTTTATCAACGGTAAACGTGCCACTGTGGGTGCTCAGGTGTTTGCCGGTGATGAAGTTAAAGTGAATGGTCAGCTGATTGAACCTCGTGACGCCGACGATCTGGTGCTGATTGCGCTGAATAAACCGGTGGGCATCATCACCACTATGGAAGAAGGCGAGCGCGATAACATCAGTGATTTCGTCAACCATAGCAAACGCGTATTTCCGATTGGCCGACTGGATAAAGATTCGCAGGGACTGATTTTCCTCACCAACCATGGTGATTTGGTCAACAAAATCCTGCGTGCTGGCAACAACCACGAAAAGGAATATGTGGTGACGGTTGATAAACCGATCACAGACGAATTTATTGCCGGTATGGGCGCGGGTGTCCCCATGCTCGGTACCGTGACCAAAAAATGCAAAGTGAAGAAGGAATCGACCTTTGTGTTTCGTATCACGCTGGTGCAGGGGCTTAATCGTCAGATCCGCCGCATGTGTAAACATTTCGGCTTTGAAGTCACTAAACTGGAGCGCACCCGCATCATGAACGTCAATCTGAAAGGATTGCCGCTCGGTGAGTGGCGCGATTTGACCGATGATGAATTGATCGACCTGTTTAAGCTGATTGAAAACTCGTCTTCAGAAGATAAGGCAACGAAAAAAGCCCCGGCAAAGACCAGCAACGCGAACAAACCCGTGAGCAATGGCCCGAAGAAAGGCGACAAAGCAGAAGCTCATCCGGCATCACGCAAGCGTTTTACCCAGCCAGGACGGAAAAAGAAAGGGCGCTAAGCCGGTCGGAATGTCAGCCCATGCTGACATTCCACATTATCTGCTGGCACTGTTTGATCGTTGGAAACATAATTTACACTTGGTTCTATCATCCTGTTAATACCTCCCAAACAAATTACTACTACTTTTCCTAATTTTCCCGTAATTCCTTTACTCATGATGAAATTATTTTATAACTGTCTTACTGGCGATTTTTTAATTCTTATAAACTCGTCAAGTGTTAAGGAGGATTGATGAAAATTGTAGTGAGTAGTGATGGTTACCCGGAAAAAAGAAACATAATGGTGGATTCTGAAAGCAATTATGTGAATTTGAAAAAGAAAAACATATATCTTTACATCAATGCCCTGCGTCAGAAATTTTTGAAGAAAAATAAGATATTTGTCTTTCAACCTGTTCCCGGTCTGGCAGCGAATGATGCGGATATCATTCATCTTTTTAATGAAGTTGCCCGAACGTCGGACCGCTGGGTCTCGACCTTCGAAACCGAAATTCCACGTGTCCTGCCAGTTGCAGGTGTAGCCAAAACAGACAATCCCGAACTTCATAATCTGATGCAGCTTGCGGCCCGTAAAGAGTGCATCCAGTTGATTGCCATTTCCGAAGCCACCAGCAATATCCAGCTGAAGTTGCTGGAAGCCTTCCCGGCGGTAAAAGATGTTATCGCGGCGAAGCTATGCGTGATGCACCCACCGCAGCCTTTACTGACGGATAAAGGACGTGAAGTCACCGGAGAGAAAGTCACTTTTACCTTTATCGGCAATGAGTTTTACCGCAAAGGTGGGGCCGAAGTGGTGATGGCGTTTTCTGAACTGGCAAATGAGGGGATCATCAATGTTGATCGTATCAAGGTGAATATCATTGGTGATCTGTCACGCAAACATAATATAGCCCACCGTCAATATCAGGATCGCGAGGAATTCTACAGTCAAATCGAAGGGTTAATCAAAAAATGGTCTTTCTTCCAGCATTCCGGGTCATTACCCAATTCGTCTGTCATTGCATTATTAAAAGAGACGGATGTTGGCCTGCTTCCCACCTGGCAGGACACTTACGGATTTTCCGTGCTGGAAATGCAGGCGTGTGGCTGTCCGGTAATAACTACCAATGTGCGTGCATTACCAGAAATTAATCCACCGACCACCGGCTGGCTTATTGATTACAAACTGAATGATATGTATGAATTTACCGTCGATTCAGAGCAAGCTAAACAGACAATCAGGAATACCGTGGTCAGCCAGCTAAAAGGATATATTGCTGATGTCCTGCATGACCCGGAAAGTATCAACCAGCGCTCAGCGCAGGCAATATTGAGGATCCGCCAGCAGCATGATCCTCAAACCTTCAAAAAGCGGCTGAAAGAGATTTATTTATCTTAGAGCCAGACAAAAACCGAGGGATCAGGCTGCGGCCAGTCCCTCCAGTCTTGCCACGATGTCGTCCGACAGTTGCAGCCCGGCGCTTGCCAGATTCTGTTTTAGATGTTCTGGCGAAGAGGTGCCCGGAATCAGCAAGATGTTCGGCGATCGTTGCAGCAACCATGCCAGAGCGACCTGCAAAGGTGTTGCACTCAGCTCGTTTGCCACCGCCGTCAACTGTTCTGATTGCAACGGCGAAAAGCCGCCAAGCGGGAAGAAGGGCACATAAGCAATGCCCTGTGCTGCCAGGTGATCCACCAGCGCATCATCCTCGCGGTTAGCCAGATTGTAGAGGTTCTGTACACAGGCAATGGGAGTCATGGCCTGGGCATCCGCCACCTGTTTCGCCGTAACATTGCTTAAACCGATATGTCGAATCAGCCCGCGTTCTTTGAGTTTGATAAGTGTAGTGAGTTGTTCCTCCAAAGAACCTTCAGCCGGACCGTGCACATCAAACATGGCGCGCAGATTCACCACATCCATCACCTCAAGACCCAGATTGCGCAGGTTATCTTCCACTGCCTGTGTCAGCTCCGCTGGGGTAAAAGCCGGTAACCAGCCGCCTTGCTGATCACGCCGCGCGCCGACTTTAGTCACAATCACCAGATCCCCGGCATAGGGATGGAGCGCTTTTTTGATGAGCTGATTGGTGACATGGGGGCCATAGAAATCGCTGGTATCGATATGATTAACACCGGCATCAATCGCCTCTCGCAGCACCTGTAAGGCGCGCCCTTCATCTTGTGGCGGACCAAACACGCCCGGCCCGGCCAACTGCATGGCACCATAGCCGAGACGATTCACGTTGCGGTCGCCGAGTGGGTAAGTCATTACGGGATGAGACATAAGAACCTCCGTCATAGGGTGTCTGAAGATTGTAACGGTGGGTGGGCTGTGCAACTATCCGGTGAAATCAGGACACAATGTACGGAGTGGCGCACAATGTCATTAGATATTGCCTTATTACACGCCGTGGTGGCGGTAGCCAAAGCCGGAGGTTTTCGCGAAGCTGCTCGCATGACCGGCAGCAACCCTTCGCGTTTGAGTGATGCCGTGCGACGTGCTGAGCAGCAACTGGGCGTGCGTTTATTTAATCGCACAACCCGCACCGTCGCGCTGACCGAAGCGGGCAGGGCCTTGATGGCTCGCCTGCTACCGGCCATGAATGAGGTGGATGCGGCGCTCGATGCATTGAACCGTTTTCGTAACACGCCGGGTGGCACATTGCGCCTGAATGTGCCAGTGAGTGCCGCACGCCTGGTGCTTCCAGGGATTGTGCCAGGTTTTCTGCAACGCTATCCGGATATTCAGCTGGAAATCGTCGCCGAAAGTAACGTGCAGGATATTTTTCGCGACGGCTGCGATGCCGGCATCCGTTATGACGACCATCTGGAGCAGGATATGGTGGCGCTGCCAATTGGACCACGCACCCAGCGCTTTGCCGCGGCGGCGGCGGCTGGTTATCTGGCGCAATATGGCATCCCGCAACATCCCCGCGATCTGATGCAACATCGTTGCCTGCGCGGTCGTTACGCCACAGGCGTGATGGCGGAATGGGAGTTTGCCCGCGACGGTGAAAACCTGCGCCTGCAACCCAATGGTCCCTTAACCTGTAGCATTGGGGCGGCGATGGATTTAACTGTGCAGGCGGCCATCGCCGGTGTGGGCATCGTTTATTTGTTTGAAGATTGGTTACAACCGGCGTTCGCCGGTGGGCAGCTACAGCCGATACTGGCTGACTGGTGGCTCAGTTTTTCCGGGTTATGGCTTTACTATAACGATCGTCGCCTGATCCCCGCCCCCTTACAGGCGTTTATCGATTATGTGCGTGAAATGAATGACAACTCAGCCAGACAAAATTGCTATTCCTGAACTTTTGCGCTGCGTGGTATACCAGGTGGGTGCTATGTATTGAAATAACAGTTAAACAGGGATAATCGTTGGAGGTTTTTTCATGCAGTCGTCTTTTCCCCTCGTCTCGCGCAACACTATCAGCCAGATTTCACCCTCGCTCATCCGCGAAATTGCCAATGAAGGGATGGATCGTCCCGATATGCTCGCCTTCTGGTTTGGCGAATCCGACAAACCCACGCCACAGTTTATTACCGATGCGGCTATTACCTCGCTACAGCAGGGGGAGACCCGGTATATCCAGAATCTCGGGCGACCCTATTTGCGCCAGGCGTTGTCCGATTATCTGAGCCAGCTGCATGGTCATACTATCAGCAGCGATCAGCTGGCGATTACCAGTGCCGGAATTAACGGCCTGATGCTGGTGGCGCAAACGGTGCTGTCACCGGGGGATAAGGTGGTGGCAATCACGCCAGTGTGGCCGAACGTGGTAGAGATCCCGCAGATCCTCGGTGCTTCTGTCGAACGTGTGGCGTTGACAGTGCAAGATGGCGCGTGGGCGCTGGATATGGACCTGTTACTGAGTGCGCTGACGCCTGATGTGCGTATGCTGATTATCAACTCACCAGGTAACCCTACCGGCTGGACCATCACCGATGAGGAAGTTCAGACGATACTCGCACATTGCCGTAAACACGGTATCTGGATCCTCAGTGATGATGCCTATCAACGCTTGATCTATGCCAGCGACCGCCATTACGCGCCCTCATTTCTGGATTATGCGACGCCGGAAGATCGATTGATTTCAGTAAATACCTTTTCCAAAGCCTGGCTGATGACCGGTTTTCGCGTCGGCTGGGTAGTGGCTCCGCCATCCATCATTGATGCTCTGGGTAAACTGATTGAGTTCAATACCAGCTGTTTGTTCGAACCTTGCCAGCGTGCAGCCCAGGCGGCGCTACTTGGCGGTGAAAGTGGAATCATCAGCCTGCGCGCCGAGCTGACGCACAGCTATCAGTTTTTGGTAAATGGCCTGCGGCAATTACCGGGCGTAAGCGTGCCGGAAAGCGGTGGTGGTATGTATGCGTTCTTCCGCATCGAAGGATTTGACGATACCACCACGCTGGCGAAACGGCTGGTGCGGGAAAGCGCTCTGGGTCTGGCACCGGGGGCCGCATTTGGTCCTGAAGGAAATGGCTGGCTACGCTGGTGCCATGCGGTTTCGTCAACGGACAAGTTGCAGCAGGGACTGGCACGGTTGAGTGAGTTTCTGGCACGGAATCGTTAAAGCGCAGGAAAAAGTCGATCGTGATTCCCGCAGGTGTTCCAATCAGGTTTGGAAAAGCGCGTCCATGAAATAGTCATATCATTGTTTTGGTCAATAAAAAACCGGGAGCGGTTACCCGTTCCCGGCTTTTTGTATCACGCAAAAATTATGCGTCCAGCAACTGATCCGCAGTCTTTTCCACCAGCGCCAGCAGGACTTTGACATCCTCAAGCGTAACGGTTGGGTTAAGCAGCGTCAGCTTCAGGCAGGTGATACCATCCGCTTCGGTTACACCCACGTTGGCGCGGCCCGATTCCAGCAGGGCATCGCCGATACGCTGGTTGAACAGCGCAACTGCCGCATCACCACTGGCAGCCAGCTGCTCAGGACGGAAGCGGAACAGCACGCTTGCCAGCTGTGGCTGCATGACCAGCTCGAAACGTGGCAGGTCAGCAACATATTTTGCCACTTCCTGCGCCAGCGTGACGCCGTGATCGATAATCGCCGCGTACTGTTTCTGCCCCAGCGCTTCCAGGCCCATCCACAGTTTCAGCGCATCAAAGCGACGCGTGGTTTGCAGTGATTTGGATACCAGGTTCGGCACACCTTGCTCTTCGTCGAATTCAGAGTTCAGGTAAGCGGCCTGATAGCGCATCAGCTCGTAGTGACGTTCGTCTTTCAGCAGGAACGCACCGCAGCTGATGGTCTGGAAGAACTGTTTGTGGAAGTCCAGAGTGACGGAATCCACCAGATCCAGGCCATCGAGGTAATCACGATACTTCTCTGACAGTAACAGGGCGCCGCCCCAGGCTGCATCAACGTGCACCCAGATATTGCGCTCAGCCGCAATACCTGCAATTTCACGCAGTGGGTCAATCGCACCGGCATCGGTGGTGCCTGCGGTGGCTACAATCGCCAGAATCTGTTCACCGTTGGCGTCCGCCTGCGCCAGCTTGGCTCGCAGGTCGTTAACATCCATACGGGCGAAACGATCGGATTTCACCTGAACCACCGACTGGTAGCCGTGACCCAGCAGAGCCATGTTCTTCTGCACCGAGAAGTGGGCATTTTCGGAGCACAGCACTTTGATCTTACGCAGATCACCAGTGATGCCATCCTGCTGCACGGAGTGACCCTGGCGCGCATAAAACGCATCACGCGCCAGCATCAGGCCCATCAGGTTGCTCTGAGTACCACCGCTGGTGAAGACACCCGCGTCACCAGCCGGATAGCCTACCTGCGCACGCAGCCACTCGATCAGTTTGATCTCGATGACGGTGGCTGACGGGCTTTGGTCCCAGGAATCCATACTCTGGTTAGTCGCGTTAATCAGCACTTCTGCCGCCTGGCTAACGACCAGGCTTGGGCAGTGCAGATGCGCCACGCACTGCGGGTGATGCACCGACAGGCTGTCTTTCAGAAAATATTCAATGGCGCGTTCAATCGCGGCCTGGTTGCCCAGGCCATTCGGATTGAAGTCGAGCTTGATACGCTCACGCAGTTCGGCAACCGTTTTGCCCTGATACATCTCGGGCTGCTTCAGCCACTGCACAACCGCGGCGCTGCTCTGGGCAATCGCCTGCTGGTACGCTTCAATACTTTGGGCAGAAGCGGCCAGGATCGGGTTTACTTCAGTCATCTAACTCTTCCGGATCAAACAGGTTTGATGCCTGCGCCCAGAAGCGCCTGCTCAAATTTATCAAGGAAAATAGCCAACTCATCGTTGGTGATCAGCAGCGAAGGCAGCAGACGCAGAACCGCGCCATGACGTCCACCACGCTCCAGAATCAGACCCGCTTCGAAGCATTTTTTCTGCAACAGGGCAGACAGCTCACCATCAGCCGGGTAAGCACCCATGTGGTCAGCGGCTTCATTCGGTTTAACGATCTCAATACCGATCATCATGCCCAGACCACGAATATGGCCGATTACCGGGTAACGCTTCTGCATTTCAGCCAGCTGCGCTTTCAGCCATTCACCCTGTGCAGCAACTTTGCCTGCGATATCCTGTTCTTTCAGGATTTTCAGGGTGGTCAGCCCGGTAGCCATTGCCAGCTGGTTGCCACGGAAGGTGCCAGTGTGGTGACCCGGTGACCAGGCGTCGAACTGTTTCTTAATGCCCAGCACGGCCAGCGGCAGACCGCCACCCACAGCTTTTGACATCACGATAATATCCGGCTCAATGCCAGCGTGTTCGAAGGCGAAGAATTTACCGGTACGGGCAAAACCAGCCTGGACTTCATCAAGGATCAGCAGAATGCCGTGTTCCTGAGTCACTTTGCGGATACGCTGCAGCCACTCTACCGGTGCCGGGTTCACACCACCTTCACCCTGAACGGCTTCCAGGATCACAGCAGCAGGTTTGCGCACGCCGCTTTCAACGTCGTTGATCAGGTTTTCGAAGTAGTAGGTCAGCGCTTTCACGCCAGCTTCACCACCGAGGCCCAGCGGGCAACGGTACTGATGCGGATAAGGCATGAACTGGACTTCCGGCATCATGCCGTTAACCGCTTCTTTCGGTGACAGGTTACCGGTTACCGACAGCGCACCGTGGGTCATACCATGGTAACCACCAGAGAAGCTGATCACGCTGCTACGGCCAGTCACTTTTTTCGCCAGTTTCAGCGCAGCTTCAACCGCGTCGGCACCAGAAGGGCCTGTGAATTGCAGGCAATATTCTTTACCCTGACCTGGCAGCAGTGACAGCAGGGATTCAGAGAACTGATCTTTTAAGGGAGTCGTCAGATCGAGTGTATGTAACGGCAAGCCGCTGGTAATGACATTTTGAATGCTTTGCAGAACTTCCGGGTGGTTATGACCCAGAGCCAAAGTTCCTGCGCCAGCCAGGCAGTCAAGATATTGTTTATTCTCAACATCGGTAATCCATACGCCATTCGCTTTGGCAATCGCTAAAGGTAATTTGCGCGGGTAACTCCTGACATTCGATTCGAACTCAGCCTGACGGGCTAAGAACTCGTCGTTGTTTCCGTTGAATGAGTTGGCACCAAAATTATCAATACGGACTTTATCCGTCATCATATCTCTCCTACAACCGACGGCGGGAAAAGCGCACCGGTTGGTTAATTGAACAAAAAACTATCAGCTGTGAAAAAAACGCGGCCAATATAGAGCCTTTTACCCTGGGGGGCAATGATTAATTTTGTTTAGAATTGTTTATTACTTCTATATACGAATCAGGGATTTGCTGAAGAAATGGCCGATTATTTTATCATGGACGTATGACGTGCTTATTAAATAATCGAGTTAATAAAAAGACTTATGCCAGCGAGAGATAGCCACGGACCGAAAGCAATGGGGCGAGAAAAACTTCGCTGCCACAAAATTCTGGAAATTAAGCCAAATAAAAGGCCGCCACAACAGGCGATAATAAGCACAATCGGTAAAGGCTCCCAGCCCAGCCATGCGCCTAGTGCGGCCAGTAATTTTGCATCTCCCATCCCCAGCGCATCGGTATGGCGCAGCCTTCGATAACCCAATGACAGTAACGCCAGGCTGGTATAGCCCGCTACTGCGCCGGACACGGCGGCGTCCAACGTACCAGGGAGGAAGGCGAAGCAATGCAGGAGTAAACCGCCCCATAATAAAGGCAGGCTAAGTGCATCGGGCAATAAGTAGTCGCGGATATCAATGATCGACAACGTCAGTAGCGTCCAGCTTAGCAACAACGCTGCCAAAAGCAGCGGAGTAAACGGCAGTAAGCTGCACATCACCAGGCTTAATAAAGCAGTAACCAGTTCAATCACCGGATAACGGATGCTGATTGACTGGTGACAATGACGACATTTACCGCGTAACAATAGCCAGCTTAACAAGGGGATATTGTCGTACCAGTACAAAATGTTTTTACAACCGGGGCAATGCGAACGGGAAGGGAAAGGGTCAGAACCTGAGTCCGGATTGAGTAGACGTTGTGGTAATCGGTAAGCAATAACATTAATAACGCTGCCAGCGCACAGTCCAGCGATCAACCCATAGCACCATTCCATGTGCAACTCCTCACCTTGTTTTTTCAACCCTATTCCAGCTGGGCAGCGAAGGCGAGGACAACATCACGCATACAGCAAGTTACATAGAGTTTTCAGACCCGGGTCTGACAATCTTCAGCAAGCAGTGGCCGGGGTCACTGCTGTTGCTTAAACATTTGGATCGCTTCCTGCACATTGCTGGTTTCCAGCTGCATGACGCGCGCATTGTCCAGAAATACATCATAGTGTCCGGCGTTGTAGCGAAACACATAAAGCGCACCGCGGAAGCGCAATCCTTTTGTTTTTACGCCAATATGATGACGACGCAGCGCGGCTTGTGAGAGACGGTCGGTATCGGTTTTCACGGCAACTACCTCCGTGCCTGTGGTTAAGTAAAAGCTAAGTAAATCAGCATAATAGAATTTCCTTAGTTTTCCCTTAAGAACAGTATAGTTAATCTCCTAAACAGTTGTTTTCAGAAACATCACAGCTTCATCAATACCGGTTTAATCGTTAAGCCGCAGCGATGAATCGTCGTGTAACCCCGATGGCACCTCATTTTTTCCCAGCAGAAAACAGCGTGATCTGACTCCGGTTTTTCTACAAAGCTTCAACGTTAGTCTGAAAAGTGACTGCATCTGCACTCTATTTAATGTTCCGTTAAGTTTTCCATCGTATTTTGGTCTATAGAGAAACAACCTAATGTCTCTAATGCTTTCAAAATGTGAGAATTATTTGCGAAGTCCAACATGCTGTACTAATTGTTTATCTGGTGAACTCATAGAGATATAGCCCGTTAAACATAACATTTTCATATCATCATTCTGGCTATGTTTTTTACCCTTACGAAGTGAAAGGCATTACACATTAAGGAAGCTAATCCATGTCTTTTCTCCCATTCTCTCGCCCTTCGCTGGGTGAAGAAGAATTAGCAGCGGTTAAAGCGGTGTTTGAATCCGGCTGGATTACCACCGGTCCACAATGTGCCGCCCTGGAGCAAGCCTTTTGCCAATTGACCGGCAACCAGCATGCGATCGCCGTCTGTTCTGCCACAGCAGGTATGCACGTAACCCTGATGGGGCTGGGCATTAAGCCAGGCGACGAAGTTATTACCCCCTCACAGACCTGGGTTTCAACCCTTAACATCATCACCCTGATGGGTGCGACGCCAGTGATGATCGATATTGATCGTGACACGCTGATGGTTACGCCTGAGCAGGTTGAAGCGGCTATTACACCCCGCACACGTGCCATTATTCCCGTCCACTACGCGGGTGCGCCGGCCGATATCGATGCGATTCGTGCAATCGGCGAGCGTCACGGCATTACGGTAATCGAAGATGCTGCCCATTCCGCTGGCACCCTTTACAAAGGTCGTCACGTCGGGCATGTCGGTACAGCCATCTTTTCACTTCACGCCATTAAAAATATTACCTGCGCCGAAGGTGGCGTGGTGGTGACGGATGATGCCGACCTGGCAGACCGCATTCGCAGCCTGAAATTTCATGGTTTGGGTGTTGATGCTTACGATCGCCATACCCACGGGCGCAGGCCGCAGGCTGAAGTGATCATGCCCGGCTTTAAATACAATTTGCCCGATATCAGTGCCGCCATTGCGTTGGTACAACTGAAAAAACTGGCTGACATCAATGCCCGTCGCAAAGCCATTGCAGAGCGCTACCTGACTGAACTGGCTGATACGCCGTTCCTGCCGCTGGCATTACCCACATGGTCACATCAGCACGCCTGGCATCTGTTTATTATTCGTGTTGATGAGGCGCGTTGTGGTATCAGCCGTGACGGTTTGATGGAAGCGCTGAAAGCCGTAGATATTGGTACTGGCCTGCATTTCCGTGCCGCCCATACCCACAAATATTATCGCGAGCAGTATCCGCAACTGTCCTTGCCTAATACTGAATGGAACAGTGAGCGCATCTGCTCCATTCCGCTGTTCCCTGATATGACTGATGATGATGTTGAGCGGGTCATCAAAGCGCTGCGCACGCTAGCCGGAGTCTGAAATGCTGGAAGAAAAACCGATTCGTAAAGTGTCCGTGGTGATCCCGGTCTACAACGAACAAGAGAGCCTGCCGGAGCTGATACGCCGCACCCACGCTGCTTGCGACACCATTAATCTGGAGTATGAAATCCTGCTGGTCGATGACGGCAGCAGTGACCGTTCCGGGGAAATGATCGCCGATGCTGCCGATATGCCTGGCAGTCACGTGGTTGGCGTGTTGCTCAACCGCAACTATGGTCAACACTCCGCGATTATGGCGGGTTTCAGCCATGTCACCGGCGATCTGATTATCACCCTGGACGCGGATTTACAGAATCCACCGGAAGAGATCCCGAATCTGGTCGCCGCTGCCCTGCAAGGGTACGACGTGGTAGGCACCGTCCGCCAGAACCGGCAGGACAGCTGGTTTCGCCGCCGGGCATCCCGCACCATTAACCATTTAATTCAACGTGTGACGGGCAAAGCCATGGGTGATTACGGTTGTATGCTGCGAGCGTATCGCCGTCATATCATTGATGCCATGCTGAATTGCCACGAGCGCAGTACCTTTATTCCTATCCTGGCAAACACCTTTGCCCGCCGCACCATTGAGTTACCGGTTAAACACGCTGAGCGCGAATTTGGTGATTCCAAATATAGCTTTATGCGTTTGATTAACCTGATGTACGACCTGGTGACCTGTCTGACCACCACGCCGCTGCGTCTGTTGAGTGTGGTGGGCAGCATAATTGCGCTGGCCGGTTTTGCCTTTTCTTTAATTTTGATTGTGTTGCGCTTATTCCTCGGCGCAGCCTGGGCAGGCGATGGCGTTTTTATGCTGTTTGCCGTGCTGTTTATGTTTGTTGGCGCGCAGTTCGTCGGCATGGGACTTCTCGGCGAATATATTGGCCGGATTTACAACGATGTCCGCGCTCGTCCGCGCTACTTTATTCAACGTGTTATCCATCCGCAAAAAGATGCATCTGTACAGGAAATTGAGCAATGAAAACCATCGTCTTCGCCTATCACGACATGGGCTGTGCAGGTATTAATGCCCTGCTGCAATCTGGCTTCGAGATTAGTGCTATCTTCACTCATCCGGACGCGGCTAATGAAAACCACTTCTTTGGTTCGGTTGCTCGTATCGCCGCAGAACAGGGCATCCCGGTCTATGCCCCGGATGATGTCAATCATCCGTTATGGGTTGATCGCATCAAAGCGATGGAGCCGGAAATCATTTTCTCGTTTTACTACCGTAACCTGCTAAACGACGAAATTCTCAACAGCGCCCGTCTCGGTGCTTATAACCTGCACGGGTCTTTGCTGCCGAAATACCGTGGACGTGCGCCGCTGAACTGGGTACTGGCCAATGGCGAGAGCGAAACCGGCGTAACCCTGCATCGTATGGTAAAACGCGCCGATGCCGGGGATATCGTGTCTCAGGTTCGTGTTCAGATCGACGAGCAGGACAATGTGCTGACGCTGCATCGCAAGCTGGTGCTGAGCGCCACCCAGCTGCTGGAAAGCGTATTGCCAGCGATGAAACGCGGCGAGATCAACGCCCAACCGCAGGATGAGAGCGAAGCCACGGTGGTTGGTCGCCGCACTCCGGAAGATGGACGTATCGACTGGTCACGTCCTGCGCAGGAAATCAATAACCTGATTCGTGCTGTCACCGATCCCTGGCCTGGCGCTTTTGGTTATGCCGGCACCGTGAAATTTATCGTGTGGAAAGGGCGCGTTCATCCTGCTGCACACGGTGCCAAACCAGGCACCGTATTATCGGTTGAACCTTTCCTGATCGCCTGCGGTGAGGGTGCGCTGGAAGTGATCACCGGACAGAGCGAGAACGGCGTCTATATGAACGGCAGCCAGCTGGCGCAAAGCCTCGGCATGGTGCCGAGTGCGTTGCTCTACTCTAAGCCGGTTGCTGCGGTGAAACGTCGTACACGCGTGCTGATCCTCGGTGTGAATGGTTTTATCGGTAACCACCTGACTGAACGTTTGCTGGAAGATGACAACTTCGAAGTTTACGGCCTGGACATCAGCTCTGATGCGATCAGCCGATTCCTGGGTCACCCGAGCTTCCATTTTGTTGAGGGTGATATCAGCATTCACTCAGAGTGGATTGAGTATCACATCAAGAAATGTGACGTGGTGCTGCCGCTGGTGGCGATCGCCACGCCAATTGAGTACACCCGCAATCCGCTGCGCGTATTCGAACTGGATTTTGAAGAAAACCTGAAAATCATCCGTGATTGCGTGAAATACAAAAAACGCATCATTTTCCCGTCCACCTCAGAAGTATACGGCATGTGTACCGATGGTCATTTTGATGAGGATAACTCCAATCTGGTGGTGGGACCGATCAACAAACAGCGCTGGATCTACTCCGTATCCAAACAGCTGCTGGACCGCGTGATCTGGGCCTATGGTGAGAAAGAGGGACTGCGTTTTACCCTGTTCCGTCCGTTTAACTGGATGGGTCCGCGTCTGGATAACCTCAATGCCGCACGTATCGGCAGCTCGCGCGCTATCACCCAGTTAATCCTTAATCTGGTGGAAGGTTCGCCGATCAAGCTGATTGACGGCGGCGCGCAGAAACGTTGCTTTACCGATATCCGTGATGGCGTGGAAGCGTTGTTCCGTATTATCGAGAACAAGCAAAATAATTGTGATGGACAGATTATCAATATCGGTAACCCGGATAACGAAGCCAGCATCAAAGAACTGGCCGAGCAGTTGCTGGCGAGCTTTGAACGCCATCCGCTGCGCAGCCAGTTCCCGCCGTTTGCCGGTTTCCGCGAAGTGGAAAGCAGCAGCTACTACGGTAAAGGTTATCAGGACGTTGAACATCGCAAACCGTCGATCAAAAACGCCCGTCGTCTGCTGGGATGGAAGCCAGAAGTGCAGATGGATATCACCATCGACAACACCCTCGACTTCTTCCTGCGCACTGTTGAGTTGCAGGCTGAGAAGTCATGAAAAAAGTAGGCTTGCGCGTTGATGTCGATACCTGGCGCGGTACACAACAGGGTGTACCTGCGCTACTGGAACTGTTTAGTCTGCATCAGGTGCAGGCCAGTTTCTTTTTCAGCGTCGGGCCGGACAACATGGGACGCCACTTGTGGCGTCTTATGAAGCCGCGCTTTTTATGGAAAATGCTGCGTTCACGCGCAGCATCGCTGTATGGCTGGGACATTTTGCTGGCCGGTACCGCCTGGCCGGGGAAGCAAATTGGCCGAGGTCTGGAGGAAATCATCAGCGCGACGGCGGATCATCATGAGGTCGGCCTGCACGCCTGGGACCATTTTGCCTGGCAAACCTGGGCAGGGGTGTGGCCGGAGCAGCGATTAGTCGAAGAGATTGCCCGTGGAAAGCAAGCACTGGAAGCGATAATAGGTGACAGTGTCACTTGTTCGGCGGTGGCTGGCTGGCGTGCCGATAGCCGGGTTGTTGAAGCAAAACAACAATTTGGCTTTCGTTACAACAGCGATTGTCGTGGTACCCGACCGTTCCTGCCGCGTCTGAGTGACGGTACGCTGGGTACGGTGCAGATTCCGGTGACGTTACCCACCTGGGATGAAGTGGTTGGTCCAAAAGTCAGCGCGATTGATTTTAATGACTACCTGCTTGATCATCTGCGCGATGCAGGAGATTCCGCGGTTTACACTATCCACGCCGAGGTGGAAGGGATTGTCGGGCATCAGGCGTTTGCAGAATTACTGACCCGGGCGGAAAAGCTGGGCATTCAATTCTGTCCGCTCAGTGAACTGCTACCTGACGATTTAAGCACGTTGCCAATTGGCAACATCGTGCGCGGACAAATTCCCGGACGCGAAGGCTGGCTCGGCTGCCAGCAAGAACAATACAGGTAACCACGGATGCGTACTGGCACCAAAACGGCTCTGCTTCTGTTTGTATTTGCGCTTTATTACCTTATCCCCATCGAATTCCGCGCCTTATGGCAACCAGATGAAACCCGTTATGCGGAGATCAGCCGGGAAATGCTGGTCAGCGGTAACTGGGTGACGCCGCACTTTTTTGACCTGCGCTATTTCGAAAAACCGATAGCGGGCTACTGGGTGAATAACCTTGGGCAACTGCTATTTGGGCATACGAATTTTGGCGTCCGTGCTGGCTCCATTATCAGCACCACGCTCTCGGCACTGCTGGTGTTCTGGCTTGGCATCCGGTTATTCGCCAACCGGGCGGTGGCATTGAGCGCCAGCATCATTTTCCTCACCTCGCTGCTGGTTTACGGTGTCGGTACCTATGCGGTGCTCGATCCGATCCTGACGTTGTGGCTGGTAGCAGCCATGGCGAGTTACTGGCTGGTCGCTCAGGCCAGTGACACGCGGCAGCGGCTCGTCGGCTACGTTTTGCTGGGTGTCGCCTGTGCCATGGGTTTTATGACCAAAGGATTTCTGGCGCTGGCGGTGCCGGTGCTGGCGATTCTGCCCTGGGCCATCGCGCAACGTCGATTTGGCGAGCTGTTGCGCTTTGGCCCGCTGACTGTGCTGGTCGCGGCGCTGGTCAGTGCCCCCTGGTCACTGGCGATTTATCGCCAACAAGGTGATTTCTGGCATTACTTTTTCTGGGTTGAACACATCCAGCGCTTTGCTGAATCTGATGCGCAGCATAAAGCACCATTCTGGTATTACCTGCCGGTGCTGCTGGCGGGTTCACTGCCGTGGCTGGGGCTGCTGCCAGGCGCACTGATTCAGGGGTGGCGTCAACGTCGTCAGCAGGCGGGGTTAAGTTACCTGCTGAGCTGGGTGCTGATGCCGCTGCTGTTCTTCAGCATTGCCAAAGGTAAACTGCCAACCTACATTCTTTCGTGCTTTGCGCCACTGGCGCTAATGATGGCGCACTACGCACATAGCATGACGCCGCAGGTGATCAAAGCGCTGAAAGCGAATGCCTGGATCAACATCGTGTTTGGCGGCATCGCGGCCCTGGCACTGGTTGTGGTGCTGGCACCGTGGGGCGTTGCACACCGTCCTCCTTTCAGTGTGACTGAGCATTATAAGCTGCTGCTGGGTGTGCTGGCCTTTGGTGGCTGGGGCCTGGCGGGTGCGTTGAGTCGTCGCAACTGGCAGCTGGCCGCGTTTTGCCCACTGGTACTGGCGCTGGTGATTGGGTTTGCCATCCCGGACAAGGTGCGTGATTCCAAACAACCCCAGAGCTTTATGAATGTGGTCGCCGGGCAGCTGGCCGACAGCCGTTACATTCTGGCTAATGGACCTGGCATTGCTTCTGCAGTGGCATGGCAAGTGCAGCGTAGCGATATTTTTCTCTACGATCAGCAGGGGGAAGTGGAATACGGCTTGCATTATCCGGATGCACAGCAACGTTATGTATCAGCGGATGCCTTCGCTAACTGGCTGGCCGAGCATCGTCAGCACGGTAAAGTTTCACTGGTGCTGATGATGTCGTCTGTCAATGCTGACCCGGATCCCGGTTTGCCGAAACCGGATTATGTTTATCGCCAGGGGCGACTGGTTTATTACGGGTATAATTCGCTGCCATGAGCCTTTTATTGATCCTGGTGGTTAGCCTGTTGAGCTGCATCGCGCAGCTTTGCCAGAAACAGGCGGCATATATTGGCAGACGCTACGGCAAGGCACGTTTACTGATGTGGATTGCGCTCAGCATGTTGTTGCTGGGCGTGGCCATGCTGATCTGGCTGGCGGTACTGCGCCTGGTTCCCGTTGGTGTGGCCTATCCGATGCTTAGCCTCAACTTTGTGCTGGTCGCCTGCGCCGCCCGTCTGATCTGGCGGGAAACGTTCACCGCGCGTCAGATTTTTGGCACCTTGCTGATTGTGGCAGGCGTGGCGCTGATGGGAAGTCATCTATGAAAGGCTATGGACTGGCGTTATGTAGCGTGGTGCTGGTGTCACTGGCGCAATTGCTGATGCGTAGCGCGATGCTGCAATTTCCGGCGTGGCCGGATGTTCTCACCCCGATACTCTGGCAGCATCCGCAACCGCTGGTATTCCTGTTTATTGGTTTGAGCGCATATGCACTGTCGATGCTGTGCTGGATGCTTTCTTTGCGTCATCTGGCACTGAGCCGGGTCTATCCATTGCTCAGTATCAGTTATGTGCTGGTATGGTTGGCGGCGATCTCATTGCCGGTGTTTGGCGAAACCTTCCGCTGGAGCAGTCTTGCTGGCGTCGGATTGATTGTTGCCGGTCTGCTTTGCGTCTCCCTGCCAGGCAAAAAATAATCTCAAGGCGGGCATCGTGGATGCCCGAATGGGATAGATTTTTTGTCTAATTTTATATATTTTGTCATTTCAGGGCCAGGCGCTTGACCTGGTTGCTTCAGCGTACTCATTCCGCAGGAGATGTCCGTGAAATTGACCCCCGACTGGCTTCATCAACTTGAAACGCCTTTTTTACTGATCGACGAAGCGCGTTATCAGCGCAATATTGATCGGTTATATCAGCGTGTCACCAACCTTGGCAGCGTAGTCCGCCCGCATCTGAAAACGCTGCGCTCGGTGGCTGCCGCATCTTATCTCCTGAAAGATCATGAACATCCGGCAACGGTATCCACCCTGGCAGAAGCTGAGGGTTTTGCGGCGGCGGGGTATCGCAATCTGCTGTATGCGGTTGGTATCGCGCCGCATAAACTGCCGCGCGTGGCGCGCCTGATGCAGCAGGGCGTGGATCTGCATATCCTGCTGGATACGCCCGAACAGGCGCAGGCGGTGACGGAGTTCGCCCACCAGCATGACGTTATTTTTTCAGTTTTTATCGAAATCGACTGCGATGGGCACCGTGGTGGCATTCCTCCAGAGAGCGAGGAGTTGTTGCAGATAGCACAGCAGCTGGAAGGCAAGGGCGCGGTGGTGCGTGGACTGCTGGCCCATGCCGGTGAATCTTACAACTGTCGCAGTGAAGAGGCGATTCGTGCGGCTGCGCGTAATGAGTGCGACGCCATTCGCCTCGCCGCGCGTCGGGTTCGCGAGACGGGCATTGCCTGTCCGATTCTCAGCGTCGGCGCAACGCCCACTGCGCATTACGCTGAAGAACTTGAGGGCATCAGCGAAGTGCGCGCCGGTGTGTTTACCACTTTTGATTTGGTTATGCATAACGTCGGTGTCTGCCAAAAGCAGGACATTGCCCTGTCGGTGGTGAGCACGGTGATTGGTCACAACGCTGAGAAAAACTGGGTCTTTGTCGATGCCGGTTGGATGGCGATGTCGCGCGATCGTGGCACCGCAGCGGGCCCGGTGGATTATGGTTACGGGCTGGTGTGTGATATGCAGGGAAACCCGTTAGATGTCTGTCTCAGCACCACCAATCAGGAACACGGTATCATCGCTTTACCCGCAGAGGGAAGCCTGAGCGTGCAGGACTTCCCGGTGGGTTCTCGCGTGCGTATTTTGCCGAATCACGCCTGTGCCACTGCCGCTATGCATCAGCAATATCAGGTGTTACAGGCGGAAAATGACCAGCCGTTAAGCTGGTCGCGTATTATCGGTTGGTGATTATGTGACGTTGTCACGATGGCGGTGCCTGCAGTGCCGCCCTGACAACATCAATGTTGCTGCCACTCCTGATATTCTGCGTTGCGCCGACCTGGTGCGGTTTCCGGCAGTCGCAGCAGGCCAATCACGGAAATCACGCCCAGTACCGCCACATAAATCGCCAGACCATACCAGTGTCCACCGGTTGCCTGCAGAATCTTCACCGCCACCAGTCCCAGCACGCCGCTGCCGATCAAAGAACCGACCTGCCAGATCACCGCGATGCCGCTACAGCGAATATGGGTGGGAAACAGTTCCGGGAACCAGGAGGCCTGCGGGGCGTAACACATGCTATGGCCCAGCGTCAGCGCCACAATCATGGCGATTTGCGTCAGCCAGTAGCTGTTTTGTGACAGAGCGAGGAAGAACGGCACGATAGATAACACGATGAGCAACGCACCAATCATATACACCGGTTTGCGGCCGATTTTATCGGACAACGCGCCCATCAGCGGGATCGAGAACACTTCCAGAATCACCGCAACGATCATGCTATTCATCAGGATACCGGCATCGATCTGGTTGGCTTTACCCCATGCGAGGATGATCACCGTGAACAGGGCAAAAGCGCAGGCTTCGATCAATTTGGCCGCCACGCCGTTGATCACCAGGCGCGGATTTCCCTGAATCACTTCTTTCAGTGGGCGTGACTCGGCTGCTTTAGTGGCACGAATGGCGGCAAAGACCGGCGATTCATCAATACGCAGGCGAATAAACAAGCCAACAATCACCAGCAGCGCGCTTAACAGGAAAGGTACGCGCCAGCCCCAGGCCATCATCTGATCGGCAGATAACGCAGCGTTAAGGATGGCAAACAACGCCAGCGGCAGCAGAAAGCCGACTGGTGCGCCAATCTGCACCCAGCTGGCAAAGAAACCCCGGCGCGAAGATTGTGAATATTCCGCCGTCATCAATACGGCCCCGGCCTGTTCACCACCCACGCCAAATCCCTGCAACAGACGAATCAGAATCAGCAACGCTGGTGCCCACAGACCAATTTTTTCGTAGGTTGGCAGCAGCCCGATACAGAACGTCCCCAGGCCGACGATCAGAATAGTCGCCACCAGCGCTTTTTTACGACCAACTTTATCGCCGATATGACCAAACACGATGCCGCCAATCGGACGCGCCAGAAAACCTACCGCATAAGTGGCGAAAGCGGCGAGGGTACTGACGAGGGGATCGTGGCTGGGGAAAAACAGATGGCCGAAAAACAGTACCGCAGCAGTACCGTAAGCGAAGAAATCGTAATATTCCGCCGCAGTGCCTATGGCTGATGCCCCGGCAACCCGTTTAATTAATGAGGTATCTGTTGTCTGAGAAGCCTGGGTCGAAGTTACAGCAGAGGAAGACATAATTATTACCTGCAGGTGAGTTTTGTCCTACTACCATACAAGAATAGTTATGCGGTCTGATGAGAAAACGATCACATCTTAAGTAAAAAACAGCCCAATATCGCACCAGGTTGTAGTGGCACAATTTATTGCGCTATTGGACCAACAAAAATGGATATTTTCAACGACGCTCCATAAATGACGGAAGAGCAGGGACCGGCAGCACCGAGAGAACTTTCAGGCGTTGCAGGGTACGAACCTGCGCACGTTCGAGATGGTCGCGCAGACAAGCCGCGGCCAGCTCCCAGTTGCCTTTCAGCAACATTTCGTACACCAGGCTGTGCTCCTCCAGCATCGCGGTTTCCACCGGGATGGCGAGCAAGTCATAAAAGATACGGGTGACAATAAAGGGGGATTGATTCTGTCGCAGAATCTGCATCATCAGTTTATTGCCTGCCGGTTCGAGGCAACGCACGTGCAGATCTTCCTCCAGCAATTCCAGCTCGGCGGCTGTCAATTGTTTGCCTTTGAATTTCTGCGCTTTTTCCAGTGATGCCGTCAGCCAATCCACCGCCAGATGACGGCCTGCTTTGCGTAACGCCGTAGGTTCAAGGCTGGCGCGAATTTCAAAATGGTCGGCAATTTCACGCGCGGTCAGCGGACCGGTCAGCCACTGGGAATAGGGCTCTTTTTCCACCAGGCCCTTATCACGCAGACGCATCAGGCTTTCGCGGATCACCGCGCGGCTGATGTTGTAATGCTGCGCCGCTTGCTGCTCATCCACCTGATAACAACCAAACACCATAGCGGTGGAAAGCACTACCTGGAGGTTCTCCAGCACTTTCTCCCCGGTACTGCGGGTATCCACCAGCGCTTCCTGCTCATCCAGCCCAAGTAATTCGCGCGTCAGGGCGATGCGCAGCGGTTCCACTTCCTGCGCTTCCTTCGCCACAATAAAGCCACGGCCTTCGAAACGGGCAATCAGCCCCTCATCATGTAACAAACTCAGTGCACGGCGAACCGGCACGCGGCTGGTGCCAAACAGCTGCGCCAGCGGGCCTTCCAGTAATACCAGACCTTGCGGCACGCGTTTCTGCTTCAGCACGGTATATAAAAGCTGGCGAATAACTTCATAGCGCGCAGAGGCGGTTTCTTCTGTCGCTGCCGGGGAGCTTTTTGTCCGCATTGTCATTTCATCGGTCCTGTTTTCATCGCGCTACATTATCACATCCTGACGGGCTGCAAAGCCGCGAGCGCGGAGGCACAGTTCTGGTGCAACTCGCACAATAATGGATCATAACTACAAATGTACATCTTTAAAATGTCATCTCAAAAACGTCACTACCACAGCATTTATCATTATACAGATTATTCAAACCATTGATTAAATTATATTAATTTTCAATCATCATACTGCCTCCCCTCCGTCCTAAAGATCCTGGCATCCCTATTGCAAATACTAAATGGATATTTATTTAAATGTACATTTATGGAGTTGCAGATATGGCCAAAGAAATCCTTTGCGCATTTGGTGTGGATGTTGATGCCGTTGCAGGCTGGCTCGGTTCGTACGGCGGGGAAGATTCGCCGGATGATATTTCACGCGGGCTGTTTGCCGGTGAAGTGGGCGCACCACGTTTGCTGAAGATGTTTGCCGAGCAAAACCTGCGTACCACCTGGTTTATTCCAGGGCATTCCATTGAAACCTTCCCGGAACAGATGAAAGCTGTGGTGGATGCCGGACACGAAATCGGTATTCACGGTTACAGCCATGAAAACCCCATCGCCATGACACCGGCGCAGGAAGAAGCGGTGCTGGATCGCAGCATCGAACTGGTCACTCAACTGGCGGGTAAACGTCCTACCGGTTATGTTGCGCCCTGGTGGGAATTCAGCAATGTCACCAATGAGTTACTGCTGAAGAAAGGGATCAAGTATGACCACAGCCTGATGCATAACGATTTTCATCCTTACTACGTTCGCGTCGGGGATCGCTGGACCAAAATTGACTACAGCCAGCATCCCGATGCCTGGATGAAGCCGCTGGAGCGTGGCACAGAAACTGATCTGGTGGAGATCCCTGCCAACTGGTATCTCGACGATCTGCCGCCAATGATGTTTATCAAAAAATCCCCCAACAGCCACGGCTTCGTCAATCCACGCCATCTGGAAGAGATGTGGCGTGACCAGTTTGACTGGGTCTACCGCGAAAACGACTACGCCGTCTTTACCATGACTATCCATCCCGATGTATCCGGTCGTCCGCAGGTGTTGTTGATGCTGGAGCGTCTGATTCAGTACATCCGCAGCCATGAAGGCGTGCGTTTCGTGACTTTTGACGAAATCGCCGATGACTTCAAACAGCGCCGACCGCGCTAAGCAGTAGCACAGACCCGTAGCGGCGCGATTTATCGCGCAGATTTTCCCGCTGCTGCGCGATAAATCGCGCCGCTACGAACTTCTCCCCCTGACAGAGTGATAGCGTTATGAGCATCTTTAAAAAAATCTCCGTAAATGGCTGGCAGCCGCAGCAGTTGACCATCAGGGATGTAAAATTTGCCACCTGGATTGCTTTTTTTGCCTGGGTTTTTGCTGTTTATGATTTCATCCTGTTCGGCACGTTGCTGCCGGAAATCGGTGGCCATTTTGGCTGGAGCGAGGTCGAGCAGGCGGAAATCGCCACCTGGGTGGCCGTTGGCGGCGCGGTGATCGCGCTGGCGATTGGTCCGCTGGTGGATCGCCTCGGTCGTCGCATGGGGATTGTGGTGACCGTTGGCGGTGCGGCGCTCTGCTCGCTGCTGACGGCGGTGGGTGGTGCCTGGGGTAAAGGCGCACTGACTGCGATTCGCTCTGTCGCCGGGTTGGGCTATGCCGAGCAAACCGTCAACGCGACCTATCTCTCCGAGTTGTATACCGCGCTGGACGATCCAAAACTCAACAAACGCAAAGGGTTCGTTTATAGCCTGGTGCAGGGTGGCTGGCCGGTGGGGGCGCTTGTCGCTTCAGCCCTGACCGCGATTCTGATGCCCGTCATCGGTTGGCAAGGTAGTTTTATCTTCGCCGCGTTGCCGTCACTGGTGATTGCCGTACTGGCGCTGAAGCTGAAAGAAACCCCGCAATTCCAGGTACAGAAAAAAATCCAGCAGTTGCGTGCCGCAGGCCACGATAGCGATGCGCGTCAGGTGGCGGCGGATTATCAGGTTTCTTATGAAGAACAGCACAGTGCGGGTATGGCTGCGGCGTTTCGTGGCCCTTCACTGCGTGCCACCCTGGTGCTGGGCGGTGCGGTGCTGATCAACTGGTTTGCCATTCAGATTTTCAGCGTACTGGGTACCACCGTTATTACCAAAACCCACGAAGTCTCGTTTAACAATTCCCTGCTGATTCTGATCCTGTCCAACCTCGTCGGTTACTGTGGCTATCTGGTACATGGCTGGCTTGGTGATCGCTTCGGCCGTCGCAACACCATCGCAGTAGGCTGGATGCTGGGCGGTGTCTCCTTTGCTGCCATGCTTTACTGCCCGGACAACTTCGCCACTATCGTCGCTCTCTACAGCATTGGCCTGTTTTTCCTGATCGGTCCTTACGCGGCGGCGCTGTTCTTTATCAGTGAAAGCTTCCCGACCGCCATCCGCGCCACCGCCGGAGCGTTGATTGGTGCGATGGGGCCGGTCGGCGCGATTATCGCTGGCGTCGGCACCACCAGCGTACTGAGCAGCGGCGGCCACTGGCAGGATGCTGCGCTGTGGTTCGGTGCTGTTCCGTGCTTCATCTCCGGCATCATCATGTTCTTCGCGCGGACTACCGCGCATCAGCGTGCAGGCTCACGCGCCGCTGTGACCTCAGTTTAAGGAATAACCATGCAGGATTCTGTTTCAACTCAACCGGTCGCCGCGATCAGCGGCGCCGCCAGCGGGATTGGCCTGGCGCTGGCAACGCTGTATGCACAACGCGGGATTCGGGTGATCGCCGGTTACTATCCCGCCGATCCACACGATCCGGCCGTCGCTGCGGCGCAGGTGGAAGCTGCCGGAGGCGATGCTATCTGGCTACCGCTGGATGTCGCCGCGACCGCGTCGGTAGATGCCTTCATCGCGCAGGGGGTTGAGCATTTTGGCCGCCTCGATTATATGGTGGCGAATGCAGGTATTTTGCGCCGTGCGCCCATTGAAGAGATGAGTGATGCACGCTGGGACGACATGCTCAATGTCGATCTGACCGGTGTGATGCGCTGCTTCCGCGCCGCCACTCCCCATCTGCGCGCCGGAGCCAGCCTGGTAGCCGTTTCCTCCATTGCGGGGGGCGTCTACGGCTGGCAGGACCATGCCCACTACGCTGCCGCGAAAGCTGCGGTGCCAGGCATTTGCCGATCGCTGGCGGTGGAGCTGGCTCCACGCGGCGTACGTTGCAATGCCATCATTCCGGGATTGATTGAAACGCCCCAGTCGCTGGATAAGCAGAATTCACTGGGTCCGGAAGGGCTGGCAAAAGCTGCCGGTGCTATCCCGCTGGGGCGTGTGGGCCGCCCGGCAGAAATCGCCAAAGTGATCGCGTTTCTGACCAGTGAAGAGAGCAGCTATCTCACCGGGCAAAGCCTGATTGTGGATGGTGGGCTGACTGTGCGTTGGCCGGACTAAGGAGCCGTGATGCAACTGCAAAATAAACGCTGTGTGATTACCGGTGCCGCCAGCGGCATTGGTGCAGCCATTGCTGAGCTGTTTGCGCGCGAAGGTGCGCGGCTGGTACTGACCGATCGCGACAGCGACAAACTCGCGCTGAGGGTGGCGCACTGCCAGCAACTCGGTGCCGATTGCCATGGCGTGGTGGCGGATGTCGGTGAGATCGCCGGAGCCACCGCGGGCGTGGACGATTGTATTGCGCGCTTTGACGGTATTGACGTGCTGGTGAATAACGCCGGTATGCTGACCCAGGCACGTTGTACGGCGATCACGCTGGCAATGTGGGAAGAGATGATGGCTGTCGATTTGCGCAGCGTATTTTTAGCTACGCAGCGCGCGCTACCAGCGATGCTGGCCCAGCGCTGGGGGCGGGTGATCAATATCGCTTCGCAGCTGGGCATTAAAGGCGGCGCTGAATTGTGTCATTACGCCGCAGCTAAAGCGGGGGTGATCGGTTTTACTAAATCTCTGGCGCTGGAGGTTTCCGCCGATAACGTGCTGGTCAACGCCATCGCGCCTGGCCCGATTGAAACCCCGTTAATTGATGGCATCAATCAGGCGTGGAAACAGGCGAAGGCGGCAGAGCTGCCGCTGGGGCGTTTTGGCCGGGCGGAAGAGGTGGCACCGGTGGCCTTGCTGTTGGCAAGTGAGCCGGGCGGCAATTTGTTTGTCGGCCAGACGCTGGGACCGAATTCCGGCGATGTGATGCCGTAACGGAGGCAATAATGTGTGGAGTCTGCGGTCTGCTTGATAACGGGCCGCAGTGGAGCGATCCACTGCGGCAGGATCTGCCCGCCCGCCAGCTACGCCTGCAACAATTGGCGCTGCTCAATCGTGCGCTTAAACCCTGGCGGTTATCTCTGACGGAGTTTCACAACAGCTGGCTGCTGGCCAGCCCGACCGGTCAGCAAACGCTGGTGAACTCGCTGGATGTGTTGTGGAAAGAAGCGGAAAAGATGATGCGGCGGCCCATTGATCCACTCGATGAAAACTGGCTGGCGGCGCTGGAGGGCTGATGCAATACGAAGAGAAGTTACCCCTGCATGTACTGAGCGGTTTTCTCGGCAGTGGCAAAACCACGCTGCTGAAAGGCTGGCTGGCGCAGCAGAATCTGAATGATATTGCGCTGCTGGTGAATGAGTTTGGTGAGGTGGGCATTGATCATCATTTGCTGAATGAAGTTGCGCCCGATACGGTGCTGCTGCCCAGTGGCTGTGTCTGCTGCCAGATTCGCGGTGAACTCAAAACCGCGCTGCTCGATCTCTATGAACGTCGCGCGCGCGGGCAGCTCCCGCCGTTCAAACAGGTGATTCTGGAAACCACCGGGCTGGCCGATCCGTCACCGATTTTGTCAACGCTGCTGCATGATCGCCAGCTGCAACATCATTTCACCCAGGGGACACTGGTCACGCTGGTGGATGCGGAACACGCGACCCTGCAGGCTGATACCCAGCCCGAGTGGCTGGCTCAGGTCAGCGCGGCAGATAAGTTGTTGCTGAGTAAAGGTGACAGGGTAACGAAAGAGGCACGTACAGACATGCTGGCCTGGCTACGTCAGCTCAACCCACTGGCACAACTGAACGATACCGAAGAGGCACTGCGCGATCCGTTCAGCCTGTTTAGCCAGGCAGTCACCAGCGGGTCACGGCAGCAACGCTTCCGCTGGCTGGGTGCTTGTGCCAGTGACAACGTCACGTTAACCCCGGTTGCGCACAGCACTTCACATCCGGTTACGCAAACCTGCGTGATCACCCTGCACCAGACGATAAACTGGCCAGCGTTTGCTATCTGGCTGTCAATGCTATTACATTGCCATGGCCGTACGGTGTTGCGCATGAAAGGCATTTTACGCGTGAGCGACAGCAGCGCGCCCATTGTGATTCATGGCGTGCAGCATACGCTGCATCCGCCGGTGCATCTGGCTGATTGGCCCGGTGAACTGGAGAGTTCAAAACTGGTATTTATTTTGCGTGGTCTGGAGGCCGATCGTCTGCAACAGGCGTTCAGTCGCACCCTGCGGGCCTTTGAGGAGCCATAACGGTATGAATTCTGCGGCAGTGGTCAATGACCAGCTGACCTTACGCGTGCTCGGAACCTCCGTCACGTTGCTGGAGATGCTGCGCGTGCGCGCGGAACAGGATCTCGGCATTAAAATCGAATATATGTTGCGTAGCGTGGAAGATGCGCAGCGAATCGCCGTCATGCATCCCGAAAGTTACGATCTCTACGATCAATGGTTCCACAATATCGATTTCGTCTGGCCAGCACATGCCATCCAGCCGCTGGAGATTAAACGGCTGACGTACTGGGACGAAGTCAATGCGCTGGCCAAGACCGGCACCCTGCAAAATGATGGCGTACTGGCAGATGGCAGCGTGCCATCACAGCGTTTGTATGTGCAGCGTGAGTTGCATCTCGGCAGCCAGCCGAGCGACCGTATCAGTATGCTGCCGCTGACGCATAACGCCGATAGCTTTGCTTATCACGTCGATCGTCTGCCCACCGCATTGCGCGAAGAGGAAGAGAGCTGGAGCTGGTTATTGCATCCGGCACTTACCGGCCAGGTGGCGTTGCAGGAAGATGCCGCCATGGGTGGGCTGGATGCCGCGCTGGCGATGCAGGGGGCTGGACTGGCGCGTTTCGCCAACACCGGCAATCTGACACTGGAAGAAATTGATACCCTCGCCCAGGAACTGACGCGTCTGAATCGCCAGGGCCATTTTGCAGCGTTCTGGGCCAGCCAGGAGCAGGCGTGCGATTTAATTGAGAACCGCCAGGTGGAAGTACAAAGCCTGTGGGCACCGATCTACTTTCGTCATCATTTCCATCAGCGTGGCTATAAAATGGCGCATCCGCGCGAAGGCTATCGCGCCTGGTATGGCGGCATGTCTTTGTCTCGTTGCGCCACCGGCAGAATTAAAGATGCCGCTTACGCGTATCTTAACTGGTGGCAATCCGGCTGGCCGGGGGCGGTGATGGCGCGTCAGGGGTATTACATCTCCAATCCACAGCGCAGCAAGGCGCATCTCTCTGCGGCCGAGTGGGATTTCTGGTATGGCGGTAAGCCCGCCGCAGAAATGTTGTATGACGCCTGGGGTGCTCCGCTGATTCCGCAGGGAGAAAGCCGCGATGGCGGCAGTTATGAACAGCGGATGAGCCATATCGCCGTGTGGAACTCGGTGATGGATGAGCATAATTATCTGACGCGTCGCTGGCAGGATTTTTTGCGTTCGTAATTTCTGGCGACTGGCACATTTCCAGATAATGCAGCATTTCGATGCTGCATTGATTTTTTCAGTCCCTTTTTGTATTTATATAACCACAAAGTGATGTAAAATCCTGGTTTGTCATTATATAGATACAAACGGAGTGCCTATGCTGCCGGGTATGAAAGCGATTGGATCGCAATGTCGGGAACGACGTAAAGCTAAAGGGTGGACACAACAGGATGTGGCCGCGCGGGCGGGTATCCAGCGTACCGTGGTGTCCAAAATCGAGAATGGAGCCTATACCGGTTCGCTAAAAGCCCTGACTCTCTACCTGACCGCCATCGATTTGACGCTGACGGTGCAGGCAGCAGGCTTACCCCAGCTGGAAGATCTGGGAGCGTTATTTGATGACGACTAATTTGCAACAGCTGTCCCGACCGATTCGCCAGATTGAAGTGTATAACGGTGGTGAATACAGTGGTCGGTTACTGTTTGAACACGGTAGCTACAACTTCACGTATTCCTCTGCCTCCAGTCGGTGCGTCTCGCTGACCATGCAGCCCGATCACCGCATCAGCTATAACGCCAGCCGCCTGTTTACTATCTTTGAGATGAATATCCCTGAAGGGTATGTGCGTTATCACATCGCCGAGCGGTTGCGTCGTTATGTCGGTAACATCTCCGATATGTTATTTCTTGCGTTACAGCAGGATACGGGAATCGGCGCGCTTTCTTATGTCAGCGATATCGATTTGCCACGACCCGCACCAGAGAAGCTGGAAGATTTGCTGCATTGGGATCACAAGGAAAGTGCCTTTCAATATCTGCTGAATAAGTATTTGCTGCAAACCACCATTTCCGGCGTGCAACCCAAGGTGATGATCAGTACCGAAAACCGCGGAACCTTGCTCTATCCCAATCTGATCGCCAAAACCGGTGATGAGGAATTTCCTCGGCTGGCAGAAAACGAGTTTATCTGTATGTCGCTGGCAAAAGCCTGCGGCTTACCGGTTGCCAATTTTTGGCTTTCCGACAATAAAGAGCTTTTTATCATGGAACGCTTTGATATTGCCGGTGATAAGCGGCTGGCTATGGAGGATTTTTGCGTCCTGTCAGGCAGGAACTCAGACCATAAATACACTGGCTCGTATGAGACCGGGGCAAAGATTGTCAGCCTGTTCACCCGCGATCAGTCACAGGTCGAACTTTACTGGCGCTATGTATTGTTTAGCTGCATGGTCGGGAATGGAGATGCTCACCTGAAAAACTTCGCGCTGGTTTATCGCGGCGAGGGTAACGCTTCGCCACATCTCTCGCCGTTATATGATGTCGTTAACACGCAGATTTATCCCACCAATGATAATGAGTTAGCGTTAAAGCTGAACAAGAGTAAACAATTCCCCGATCGTGACAGCCTGATTAAATTTGGTCGCGAACTTAAAATCATCAACCCGGCCAGCGTCCTGGAGGAATTTGCCGATGTGATCAGTGATCAGCTGAAAAATCAGCAGCTGTTTGCAGACTTTCCAGCATTGCGCAGCGCCATCGGCCAGTCACTGACCCGTAGCGGGGCAACCAGCAATCTCTTTATGACCACTGATGTGAAAAGACCGAAAAAACGTAAAACCGATTCATTGTTGAAGTGACGATCAACAGCCAGTGCCAATGTAATCATATAATCACAATGTATTTTAAATCGTCAAAATGTGACTATATAGACACATGAAATCATAAACGAAAAGGGGCGGCCCGTAGGCCGCCGAAAACCCTCAATGGCAGTGAACATTGAGGAAGCAGTGGCAACGCAATGATGAAGATTTATCCTTTGACGCCTCCCGCCGTGAGACCGCTGACCAGCCAGCGCTGAGCCAGCAGGAACACCAGCGTAATCGGGATGGCAGAAAGCACCGCTGCTGCGGCAAAGTCACCCCACAGGTAGTTCTGTGGGTTGAGGTATTGCTGCATGCCGACCGCCAGCGTGTAGCTGTTAACATCGCGCAGCAGCAGCGAGGCAACCGGCACCTCGGTAACCGCCGCGATAAAGGCGAGGATAAAAACCACCGCCAGAATCGGCACGGACAGCGGTAATAACACCAGCCGGAAAGCCTGCCACGGCGTTGCACCGTCCAGTGCTGCCGCTTCCTCCAGCGAGCCGTCGATGGTCTCGAAATAGCCTTTAATGGTCCAGACATGCAGCGCAATGCCACCGAGGTAAGCAAAGATCACGCCGCCGTGGGTATTCAGACCAATAAACGGCAGATACTGACCCAACCGATCAAACAACGCGTACAGCGCGACCAGCGACAGCACTGCCGGGAACATCTGGAAAATCAGCATCGCTTTCAGCAGGCTGGCGCGTCCGGCAAAGCGCATGCGCGCAAACGCATAAGCGCAGGTGGTGGAGAGCGTCACGATGCCGAGCGCGCTGATTGCCGCAATTTTTATCGAGTTCCACAACCACAACAGCACCGGAAAGGGCGGTGGCGTCACGCTGCCATCCGCATGGGTAATGCTAAAACCGAGCGCCAGCCGCCAGTGTTCCCACGATACCTGATCCGGAATCAGGCTGCCGGTGGCGAAGTTACCGGCACGCAGTGAGATTGCCAGCACCATCATCAACGGGAAAAGTATCGCCGCGATAAAGATCAGCAGCAGCAGATGCGTCAGCAACAGGCGCAGCTTCTGCGATTTGGGTTGCACCATAGCCATAACGTCTCCTTAGTCGAATTTCATCCGCACAGCTTTCAGGTTGATCACCGCCAGCGCACCCACCAGCAGGAAGATCAGGGTGGCAATCGCCGCTGCCAGACCAAAGTCCTGACCGCCGCCGCCTTCAAAAGCGATGCGCCAGGTGTAATTCACCAGCAGGTCGGTGTAGCCCGCCGGGGTGGTGGTGCCAATCCGATCCGGGCCGCCATTGGTCAGCAGCTGTACCAGCACAAAGTTATTAAAATTAAAGGCAAAGCTGGCGATCATCAGTGGCATCAATGGCTTCAGCAGCAGCGGCAGGGTGATGAGAAAGAAGTTCTGCAATGGTCCGGCACCGTCCATCGCGGAGGCCTCATAAAGATCATCCGGGATCGCTTTCAGTAACCCCATGCACAAAATCATCATGTAGGGGTAGCCCAGCCAGGTGTTAACGATCACCAGCATCGATCGTGCCAGCAAAGGATCGCTGAACCATGCCGGTTGCAGGCCGAACAGCGCCTTGAGCATCACATTGATCTCGCCAAAGCTCTGGTTAAACAATCCTTTGAAGATCAGGATCGAGATAAACGCGGGCACCGCGTAGGGCAGAATCAACAGCACGCGATAGATGGCTTTGCCTTTCAGTGCCTCCCACTGCACCAGGCAAGCCAGCACCATGCCCACTGCCACCGTCAGGACTACCGTCAGTAGCGAAAAGATCAGCGTCCAGCCGAAGATCGCCAGAAACGGCTTCTGAATCCCGGCGTCAGTAAAGACACGGATAAAGTTTTTCCAGCCGGTATTCACCGTAAAGCCTGGACTGAGTTTTTCACTACCCCAGCTGCCATCGGCATTGCGGGTCTGATAAAAGCCACTGGTACCGTTTGCCCGGTAAAGCTCGCCACTTTGCTGATTTTTCAGTGACCCATCGTTATTCAACTGATAAAGCGGGCGGGTGCCGGAAAACTGGCGTAAAGAACTCATCACCAGCTGACGACCATCAGGCAGTTCGGCATGAATCTGGCTCAACGCCTGGCGGTTGGTGGTGATGATCCTGAGCGTCGCGCGTTCACCGCCAGGCGCAGGGGCGCTGGTCAGTTTAAGCGACTGCTCACCACCAAAGGAGAAGGGCGCTGAGACAAAAGTCTGCCCGCTCTCCCCATCGGTTAACACCAGTTGCCAGCGTGCACCCGCCGAAAACAGCGAGAAATTTAACCCCGCGCCATCCTGGTACTCTCGGCTGAGCAACACCTGCTGCGCCCGTTCCAGCGTCAGCTGATTGGTGCTGCTGTAGTTGGTGAAGGCAATGGCGACGGTACAGGCCAGCGGGAACAACACAAACAGCGCCATCCCGGCAATACCGGGGTACACATAGCGCCATGCATAGGCGCGGCGATTGGCATAAATCCAGATGCCGACCGCGCTGATAATCAACGTGACCAGCGCAAACAGGTACTCACCCTGGGCATACATCAGCACCAGAAGATAGCCGACCAGCAGACAGCAGATCCCGACGAGAAGGCTCTTCAGCACTGCGCTTTGCCATCCCGATTGCGGTTTTCCTGACATGATTCGGTTTTCCTTAACAGCCGTGACGAGCCGGATCATTCCGGCTCTGGTAGTGGGAATTACTTGGTCAGACGTGCTTTGGCGTCTTTTAACGCGGCGTCTACGGTCTGGCGACCGCTCAGGGCGTTGAGGGTCGCAGTACGCATGGCATACCAGAAGGCCGCCATTTGCGGGATGTTAGGCATAATGTCGCCGTTCTGGGCGTTGCTCATGGTGGCGGCGATACGCGGGTCTTTCTCCAGCTGTTGCTGGAAGGATTTGAGGGCGACGGCACCCAATGGCTTATCTTTATTCACCGCACCCAGACCGGCGTCGGTCAGCAGGTAGTTTTCCAGAAACTCCTTCGCCAGTTCTTTGTTCGGGCTGGCGGCGTTAATACCGGCGCTCAGTACGCCGACAAAAGCTTTCGACGGTTTGCCCTTCAGCGTTGGCAGCAGCGTGATGCCGTAATTGATGCCGCTTTTATCGATATTGCTCCACGCCCAGGGACCGTTAATGGTCATGGCGGTCTGGCCTTTATTAAATGCGGCTTCGGCAATGGAATAATCGGTATCGGCATTCAGGGTCTTGGCTTTCACCTGATCCACCAGGAACTGCATCCCGGCTTTGGCACCGGCATTATCCACCCCCACGTCCTTCACGTTGTAGTGACCATCAGCGTATTTAAAGGCATAGGCACCCCCTGCGGCCAGCAGCGGCCAGGTGAAGTAGGGTTCCTGCAAGTTGAACATGATGGCGCTTTTACCCTGCTTGCGCATTTTCTGGTCGAGTGCGGCGATCTCTTCCCAGGTTTTCGGCGGTTCTGGCAACAGGTCTTTGTTATAAATCAGCGACAGGGCCTCAACCGAGATCGGATAACCAATCAGCTTGCCGTTAAAGCGCACCGCGTCCCAGGTAAACGGAAAAATCTTCTCCTGGAAATTCTTGTCCGGGCTAATCTCCGCCAGCAGTCCTGATTCGGCATAACCACCAAAGCGATCGTGCGCCCAGAAGATGATGTCCGGACCATCGCCGGTTGCTGCCACCTGCGGATATTTCTCTTCCATCTTGTCGGGATGTTCGACGGTCACCTTAATGCCGGTTTCCTGTTCAAACTTTTTGCCGACTTCAGCCAGGCCGTTATAGCCTTTATCGCCGTTGATCCAGATGACCAGTTTTCCTTCTTCGATCTTCGCCATCGCCGAGGCCGAAAAGAGCACGGCGGTAAGGGCGGATAAGGCCAGAATTCGTGCACCGGTATTCATCGTCATAACTCCATCCTGTTAGCAGAAACGGTAATCTTGTCGTTTCATTCTGTTTGTCTCCGTTAACTTTTCATCCTCCTGTGCTCTACGCCTGCCTGCCGCTTGCTGTGATCTGCGTTGCAAAACAGGGCGGTTATCATGGTCTGGCGCACAAAACTGTCAGTTCCGGTTTGTCTTGCCGGTCACAAAAATCGTCTGCCTTCCGCTTCTGGACGGTTTGTCCACCTGACCTCCTCCTCCCAACTCCTCCCCCATAAATCAGCCCGTTGCGGAGGATGTTGCCTGCTACGCCGATGCCCATAGTGGTCGCCGGGGTCTGTCCGCCGTTTCGTGGACAAGGATTAGCACGTTGAGAGGAATAAGCATCATGGCGAGCGTCACGTTACGCAATGTCACCAAAGCCTGGGGTGATACCGAGGTATCGAAAGATATCAACCTGGAGATCGGCGAAGGGGAGTTTGTGGTGTTTGTCGGCCCATCAGGCTGTGGGAAATCCACGTTGCTGCGCATGATTGCCGGGCTGGAAACCATCACCCGTGGCGAATTGTGCATTGGCGATCAACGGATGAATGAAGTACCTCCCGCCGAACGCGGCGTTGGGATGGTGTTCCAGTCCTATGCGCTCTATCCCCATCTTTCCGTGGCGGAGAACATGTCTTTCGGCCTGAAACTGGCCGGAGTGAAAAAAGCGGAAATCGCGCAGCGAGTGAACCAGGTCGCGGAGGTGTTGCAATTGGCGCACCTGCTGGATCGCCGTCCGAAAGCGCTTTCCGGTGGGCAGCGGCAGCGCGTGGCGATTGGCCGTACGCTGGTGGCGGAACCGCGGGTGTTTTTGCTGGATGAACCGCTCTCCAACCTGGACGCGGCGTTACGTGTGCAGATGCGTATTGAGATTTCCCGTCTGCATAAGCGCCTGAAACGTACCATGATTTACGTCACGCACGACCAAATCGAAGCGATGACGCTGGCCGATAAGATCGTGGTGCTGGATGCCGGGCGCGTGGCGCAGGTAGGCAAGCCACTCGAACTTTATCACTATCCTGCTAACCGCTTTGTTGCCGGTTTTATCGGCTCCCCGAAGATGAATTTCCTGCCCGTCAAAGTGACCGCCACCGCCATTGAGCAGGTGCAAGTGCGTCTGCCTAACGATCAACTGGTGTGGCTGCCGGTGGACAGCGCAGGCGTGCAGGTGGGCAGCAACATGTCATTAGGCATCCGTCCCGAACATCTGATTTCCAGTGAGATCGCCGATGTCACCCTCGAAGGAGAGGTGCAGGTGGTCGAGCAACTGGGTTTTGAAACGCAAATTCACATCCAAATTCCCGCCATTCGTCAGAACCTGGTCTACCGCCAGGAGGACGTAGTGCTGGTAGAAGAGGGCGCCCTGATGGGCATTGGTCTGCCGCCTGAGCGTTGTCACCTGTTCCGTGAGGACGGGAGCGCTTGTCGCAGGTTGCATCAGGAGCCTGGTGTTTAGCCCCGTAAAAACAAGAAAAGCAATGACCTCAGGAGATAAAACATGTTAACTCTGCGCAAACTTCCCCTCGCGGTTGCCATCGCGGCGGGTACGCTTTCAGCCCCGTCTATGGCAGTCGATTTTACCGGCTATGCCCGTTCCGGCATCGGCTGGACCGGCAGTGGCGGCGAACAGCAATGTTTTCAGGCAACCGGTGCGCAAAGCAAATACCGTCTGGGAAACGAATGCGAAACCTATGCTGAACTGAAACTGGGCCAGGAAGTGTGGAAGGAGGGCGATAAAAGCTTCTACTTCGATACGAACGTGGCTTACTCGGTTTCTCAGCAGAACGACTGGGAAGCGACTTCCCCGGCTTTTCGTGAAGCCAACGTCAAAGGTAAAAACCTGATTGATGCCCTGCCAGGCGCCACCATGTGGGCAGGTAAACGCTTCTATCAGCGCCATGACGTGCATATGATCGACTTCTACTACTGGGATATCTCGGGACCTGGTGCCGGTTTGGAAGATGTGGACCTCGGTTTCGGTAAACTTTCTTTCGCGGCGACCCGTTCATCTGAATCAGGCGGTTCTTACGCCTTCTCCAGCGATCAGACTCGTGATTACGCCACTGCCACCGCCAACGATGTATTCGATGTGCGTCTTGCTGGCCTGCAAACCAACCCGAACGGGGTGCTGGAACTGGGTGTCGATTACGGTCGTGCCAACGAACGTGATGGTTACCATCTGGAAAACGGTGCATCCAGAGATGGCTGGATGTTCACCGCCGAACACACGCAGAGTATGCTGAAAGGCTACAACAAGTTTGTACTGCAATATGCCACTGATGCCATGACTTCACAGGGCAAAGGCGTTCCGCAAGGCACCAGCATCAATAACAACGGCAACATGTACCGCATCCTTGACCACGGAGCGATCTCGCTGGCAGATGACTGGGACCTGATGTACGTCGCCATGTATCAGAATATCGACCTCGACAATGATCGTGGTACCGAGTGGTACACCGTTGGTGTGCGCCCGATGTACAAATGGACGCCGATTATGAGCACCCTGCTGGAAGTCGGCTACGACAACGTCAAATCTCAGCAGGCGAAAGAGCGCAACGGCCAGTACAAAATCACCCTTGCTCAGCAATGGCAGGCTGGCGACAGCATCTGGTCACGCCCGGCGCTGCGTCTGTTCGCCACTTACGCCAAATGGGATGAGAAATGGGGCTACACCAAAGATTCCTCCGGTGACCTGACCTCCTTTGCCTCTGCTGATAGCACCGGTAACGGCATCTTAACCAACAGTCGTGGTAACAACGACGAGTGGACGTTTGGTGCACAGATGGAGATCTGGTGGTAAGCCGATCCTGCATCACCTCTGAATAATGTCTCTTCGGCAGCGGCGGCCATTGCCTGGTTTACGCCGCTGCCTGACACCCCGTTAAGGTCAATACCATGAAAATGACAAAAACATTTACCGCACTTTGCCTAGGTGCTGCGCTGCTGGTGGGTAGCACCGTGCCAGCACAGGCTGAAATCACCCTGGTGCCGCAGGATATCTCGGCGGCTCCCACTTTCCCGGCAGGCAGTCTGCAACAATTGAGCTGGACGCCGCTGGATGCCTCCCGCAACCAGATCACCCGCCTGACTGACACCCATCCACAGTTAACGGCTCCCGGCGTAACCGGAGCGATTGCAGCCTACAGTCTGCCTGCCAGTATTGGTGAACTGACGGTGACGTTAAGCAGCGAAGTGAAGAATAACCAGGTGTTTGCGCCAAACGTTTTGGTGCTGGATGAAAACCTGCGTCCCGCGGCCTGGTTTCCGAGCCAGTTTTTTACTTATCAGGAGCCGGGCGTAATGACCCCCGATCGACTGGAAGGGGTGATGAAACTGACGCCGGTGCCAGGACAGCAGAAGATCTATTTGCTGGTGTTCACCACCGAAAAAGATCTGACGCAAACCACCACGCTACTGGATCCGGCCAAGGCTTATGCCAAAGGCACCAGCAACGCTATTCCGGATATCCCGGATCCTGTTGCCCAACATAGCCGTGAGGGCGAGCTGAAAGTGAAGGTGAAAACCAATGCAGGATCGTCGATTCTTGTCGGGCCGCTGTTTGGATCCTCTGGCTCTGCTCCGGTGACGATTGGCAGCACCCAACCCGCCGCACCGGCTCCGGTCGTCGCCGCGCCACAGCCAACGGTAAAACATGAACCGATCATGGATGATACCGAGAGTTACTTTAACCAGCGCATCCAGCAGGCAGTGAAACAGGGCAATATCGATAAGGCACTTAAGCTGCTTGATGAGGCCGAACGTCTGGGATCAACCACCGCACGGCCCACTTTTATCAGCAGTGTTAAAGGCAAGGGGTGATGCAACCCCGGCAATGCTGAGTTGCCCCACCTGGTGCGCTACGGCGCACCTTTTTTATGTCTGGGATTTTCCAGCACCGTTCACGGCATTGCGCAATAAATTGCGCCGCTACTGAACCTCGCACCGGGTCGTAGCGGCGCGATTTATCGCGCGAGGTCATGCAGTTAACGTCGTTGGTCAATATCTGCCAGCAGGGCGTTGATATGCGGATCGCTGAATAACGCTTCCAGTGTGACGCGCAGCTTGCGCCGCCAGTTGGGGTATTGATCGGTGGTGCCCGGAACATTCACCGGGGAAGCCATATCCAGCCAGTCTTCCGGCTGTAACCCCAGCAGCGCGCTATTGCTATCAGCGAGAAAACGATGCATCGCCTGGTTTAACGTTTTACTCATCGTGACAGGATGTTTGCCTGCTGGCAGATAGCCAGCCTGTTGCAGGGTACGCAGCAAGGCCTGTTTCGCTGCCAGGCGGTCCTGATGCAAACCAGCCAGAATCACTTTGTCGGGATACAGCCCCAGTTGGCTGCCAGACGTCAGATCGTCACTTTGCCACCAGCCGCGCAACGTAGGCATATCATGCGTGGTGGCGACTGCCATCGCCTGACGCATCCATTGCTGCGGCGGGCGGAACGCATTCTTTGACGTTTGCTCGAAAAACAGCACCTTGTAAGAATAAACCCCGGCGTCGCGCAATTTCCCGACAATGGCGGCGGGCACCGTTCCCAGATCCTCTCCGATCACCATGCAACGATGGCGCTGGCTTTCCAGTGCGAGGATCGCCAGCAGATCATCGATAGGGTACTGGACATAGGCACCCTGCGCCGCGCTACCATCCTGTGGGATCCACCACAGACGCAACAGCGCCATCACATGGTCAATACGCAATGCCCCGCAGTGATGCATATTAGCCCGCAGCAGGGCGATCCACGGCTCATAGGCACGTTCCTGCATGACCTGCGGGTCCATCGGCGGCAATCCCCAGTTCTGACCCAGCGGACCGAGTATGTCCGGAGGCGCGCCGACGCTGGCCTGCAAACAATACAGCTCACGGTCGCTCCAGGTTTCTGCGCCGCCCTGAGCCACTCCCACCGCCAGATCCCGATACAGCCCTATTGGCATCTGTTGCTGCTGGCAAAGTTGCCAGCATGCGGCAAACTGGCTCTCAGCCAGCCATTGCAGCCAGAGGTAAAAGTGTACCTCGTTGCTGTGTTCGATGGTGAAGGCACGTACTGCTGCATTGTCGGGATGCTGATATGCCTCAGGCCATTGTTGCCAGCCATAGTGAGTGCCATCCTGCGCCATTTGCTCAGCATGCAACGCATCATAGACACCCTGATGCCACAGGCTTTCTCCTCCGGCTGTGACAAATGCCTCGAAGGCTTTCACGTCAGGATCGGTTACCGTACGTTGCCGGAACTGTCGCCATGCCAGACGCAAAGCCGTCAGTTTCAATGTGGTGACGGCACGATAGTCAACCCATGCTGCCGCGCGTGCCAATTGTAATGCCTGCTGTGTCTGGTCTGAATGCCACCAGACTTGTGCTTCCCGGCTTTGAATAAAATCCGGCACCGAGGGGACATCGATATAGATAATGTTGAGCCAGCGACGTGAAGAAGGGCTGTAAGGACTGGCACTTTCTGGTATGGCCGGAAACAGGGCATGCAGCGGATTCAGCCCAATAAAAGACCCGCCGCGCTCGCCGACCTCGCGCAACATCTTCTTGAGGTCGCCAAAATCGCCAATGCCCCAGTTACTTTTAGACTTCAGGGTATAAAGCTGTACACAGCAGCCCCACAGCGATTCACCATTGAGCAACGCCTCAGGTTCATAGCAACGTGACGGTGTCACGATAATCGGGCAACACCAGCTGGCTTCTCCCACGTTTAAACGCAACTGGTGATAGCCTTCTGGCAAAGATGGCAGCAGCAAGGGCTGATTGGTGGCACATTGCCCGGTCCATAGCTGCCCATTCTCACTTTGTAATTGCCACTGTGCTGGGGTGTCGCAGCCGGGAGATAACAGTAGCGGCTCGCCGTGACGAAATATCTTCACTGGCGGCAGGGGCGACAATGTGAGGGAAAGCGGTTTGAGTACCGCCAGCAAACGCTGGCGGGTCAGGCTGGAGATGGTTTGTGACTGGCCGTGGGCATCGATGTAATCCAGGGCGATAAGGTTTTGCGGTTTCATAGCGTTCCTCAGCGTGCCGCCTGCCAGATACGTTGCTGGTAGTCGCGGATGGAACGATCGGAACTGAACATGCCACAGCGCGCCGTATTGAGGATCGCAGCGCGGGTCCAGGCTTCCTCGTCGGCCCACAGCGCCTCCACCTGTTCCTGCGCTTTCAGGTAGTGGCGAAAGTCTGCCAGTACCAGATAAGGGTCGCCGCCCTGCGGGCCGAGGCTGTGCAGCAGATCGTCAAACGCGTGTGTATCGCCATCGCTAAAGGTGCCGTCTTCCAGCGCAGTCAACACTTTGTCGAGCTGCGGATCTTTTTTGCGCCAGACCGCAGGCGCGTAGCCTTCGGTTTTCAACGCGTTGACCTGCTCAACCGTGTGACCAAAGATAAAGATATTTTCGCTGCCAACCTGTTGCGCAATTTCCACGTTCGCGCCGTCGAGCGTGCCAATGGTCAGCGCACCGTTCAGTGCCAGTTTCATATTGCCGGTGCCGGACGCTTCTTTCCCGGCGGTAGATATTTGCTCCGACAGATCCGCTGCCGGAATCAGCCGTTCAGCCACCGAAATGTTGTAGTCAGGAATGAAGACCACCTTGAGACGGTCTCCCACCCGTGGGTCGTTATTGACGGTATGCGCTACTTTGTTGATGGCATAGATGATGTTCTTCGCCAGCACATAACCGGGTGCAGCTTTGGCGGCAAACAGCACCACGCGCGGAGTGAGATTGGCCTGCGGATCGCTCACCAGGGTTTGCCACAGGGCAATGATGTGCAGCAAGGTCAGATGCTGCCGTTTATATTCGTGCAGGCGTTTGATCTGCACATCAAACATCGCCTCCGGGTTGATGACGATGCCGGTGCGTTCGCCGATCCAGCGCGTCAATTGGGTTTTATTACGTTGTTTGATGGCGCGGTAGCGGGCGCGGAATTCTGCATTATCGGCAAACGGGGCTAAATCCTGCAACGCATCAAGATGGTTGATCCACGGCTGGCGCAGGGTAGCGCTGATAAGCGTCGCCAGCGCCGGGTTGCATTGGTTAATCCAGCGGCGCGGCGTTACGCCGTTGGTGACGTTATGGAACTTCTCTGGCCACAGCATGTGATATTCAGGGAAGAGATCGTCCACCACCAGCTGTGAATGCATGGCGGCGACACCATTCACCGCAAAGCCTCCGACCACGCACAAATTCGCCATGCGTAACTGGTTGCTGTGCACCAGTGCCAGTTTTGCCCACACCGCTTCATCATCCGGCCAGCGGGCGGTAACCTGTTTTTTCAACTGTGCATTCAGGGTGTTGATGATCATCATATGACGGGGCAGCAGGGCGCGGACCATACGCACATCCCAACGCTCCAGCGCCTCCGGCATCAGCGTATGATTGGTGTAGGCAAAGGTGCGGTGGGTGATGTCCCATGCCTGGTCCCAGCTCAACTGATGTTCGTCCAGCAGCAGACGCATCAGCTCGGGAATTGCCAGCGTTGGGTGGGTATCATTGAGCTGAATCACTTCGTAATCAGGCAGCGTGGCGATAGCGCGTCCGGCCTGATGATGACGGCGCAGAATATCCGCGACCGAGCAGGCGCACTGGAAATATTGCTGCATCAGACGCAGCTTTTTACCCGCTTGATGGTTGTCATTGGGGTAGAGCACCTTCGTCAGCTTCTCCGCTGTGATGCCCTGCTGTTCGGCGCGTAAAAAATCACCGTCGTTAAAGCGTTGAAGATCAAAGGGTTCAGCATGTTTTGCCTGCCACAATCGCAGCGGCTGGGTCACCCCGTTTTGGTAGCCGACCACGGGCAGGTCCCAGGCTTCACCCTGCAAACAAAAAGCCGGTTCCCAGCGCGGCACACCGTTTTCGCTGATGACTTTTCCTCCGATCGCTACCGACACCGTCAGCGCCGCGTTATGGTTAAACCACGGATAGCTGTCACGCTGCCAGTCATCCGGTTGTTCATGTTGTCTGCCATCGACAAAGCGCTGGCGGAACAAGCCGTACTGATAATTCAGGCCATAACCGGTGGCGGGCTGCCCGACGGTTGCCATTGAATCGAGGAAGCATGCCGCCAGACGTCCCAGCCCGCCATTGCCCAGCGCCGGATCGGTTTCACACTCCAGCACCGTGCTGAGCGAGATATCCCATTGTTTCAACGCGTCATTAACCGCGTCATACCAGCCCAGATTGAGCAAATTGTTACCGGTCAGCCGACCAATCAAAAACTCCATGGAGATGTAGTTAACGTGACGCTGTTGTGTGCTGACGGGCTGGGCTGGCAGGTTCGCCAGCATATCAGCCAGCGCACCACTCAGGGCTTGCCACCATTGTTGCTGCGTCATGTCGCGTGCATCGCGCAGGCCAAAACGTTGCCATTGCCGTGTCAGGGCGTGAGTAAAACGAGCGTGATCAAATTGCTGTGTCATACCGGGTTTGTCCTGTAAGTCGCCAGAGAAAATATGCGAGCCAGTTTGCCTGTGCGACCTGGTGTGCTCCTCCTCCTGTGGCAAATTCACCAGGGAGGAGCGGCGGGGTGGAGAGGATGAGGGAATCCGCAAGGGGGACCAGGAATGTGATAACTGCCGCTTTTGTAAAGATTAGTTAATGAGTTTGCTTGCAATCAGAACACGAATAATCGAACGTGTATGAATAATAATTTCGAAGCGTAAAAAAATAATTCGCAACATGTAAAGGGAGGAGCATGCGACTATGTTAATACCCTCGAAACTCAGTCGTCCCGTTCGTCTTGACAGCACCGTCACGCGCGATCGCCTGCTGCAAAAATTGACTGCTGCTGGCAATTACCGACTGGTGCTGGTCACCAGCCCGGCAGGTTATGGCAAAACCACGCTGGTCTCACAGTGGGCTGCGGAGAAAACCAATCTGGGGTGGTATTCATTAGACGAAGGAGACAATCACCCGGAGCCGTTTGCCGATTACCTGATTGCAGCACTCCAGCAGGCCACGCAAGGCGGCTGCTCGCGCAGCGAGGCATTGGCGCAGAAGCGCCAGTATGTAAACCTCAATGCGTTATTTGCCCAGTTATTTATTGAAGTGACGGAATGGCAAAAGCCGCTCTGGTTGATCATTGATGATTACCATCACATCACCAACCCCGCCATTCATGAAGCGATGCGGTTCTTTTTACGTCACCAGCCGGATAACCTGACAGTGATCCTGCTGTCGCGCAACTTACCTCAGTTGGGTATCGCTAACCTTCGTGTGCGCGAACAACTTATCGAACTGAGCAGCCAACAACTGGCGTTTACTCATCAGGAGGCGCGACAGTTCTTTGATGGTCGGCTCGCCGCTCCGCTGGCATCCGAAGAGAGTGATCAGCTATGTGATGACGTCGCTGGCTGGGCTACCGCGTTACAACTCATCGCCCTTTCTGCCCGTCAGGGGGCCAGCGCGGCTCAGGATTCTGCGCGGCGTCTTTCCGGTATTAATGCCAGCCACCTGTCAGATTACCTGGTTGAGGAAGTGCTGGATAATGTTGAGGTAACCACACGTCATTTTCTGCTGAAAAGTTCGCTGCTGCGTTCAATGAACGACGCGCTGATTACCTGTGTCACAGGGGAAGAGAACGGCCAGATGCGGCTGGAAGAAGTGGAGCGGCAGGGGCTTTTTCTACAGCGTATGGACGATTCCGGGCAGTGGTTTAGTTATCACCCATTATTTGGCAGCTTTCTTCGGCTGCGCTGCAAGCGGGAATTGGCCGCAGAGCTGCCGGCTATCCATCGCGCAGCAGCAGAAAGCTGGATGGCGCAGGGGTATCCGCGTGAAGCCATCCATCACGCGTTGGCTTCCGGTGATACCAGTATGTTGAGGGATGTGCTGCTGGAGCATGCCTGGACGCTGTTCAATCAAAGTGAACTGACGCTGCTGGAAGCCTCGCTGAAAACCCTGCCGTGGGAAACGTTGCTGGAAAATCCCCGGCTGGTGCTGCTTCAGGCCTGGCTGATGCAGAGTCAGCATCGATTTTATGAGGTGAATAGCCTGCTGGCGAGGTTTGAGGAGGAGGGCCGTTGCCAGGTTGATGAGGCCCTGCGTGGTGAATTCAATGCCGTGCGCGCGCAGGTGACCATCAATAATGGCAACGCTGAGGACGCCGAACGTCTGGCGATGCTGGCGCTGGAAACCCTGCCCGACAGTTGCACTTACAGCCGCATTGTTGCCACTTCGGTGCTCGGCGAAGTGATGCACTGTAAAGGCGATTTGGTGAATTCATTGCAGTTGATGCGTCAGACGGAGCAGATGGCTCGGCGTGATGAGGCCTGGCATTACGCGCTCTGGAGCCTGATTCAGCAAAGCGAAATTTTGTTTGCACAGGGCTACCTGCAGAATGCCTATGAGACTCAGGAAAAGGCATTTGTGCTGGTGCACGAACAGCATCTGACGCAATTTCCTTTGCATGAATTCCTGCTGCGCATCCGCGCTCAGCTGATGTGGGCCTGGGGACGGCTGGAAGAGGCGGAACAGGCTGCGCGGACCGGTATCAAGGTGCTTAAAGGTTTTCAGCAACAACAACAAATCCAGTGTCTGGGTTTGTTGGTGCAATGTTCCCTTGCGCGCGGCAACCTCGATAATGCGCGTAGTCATCTCAACCGGCTGGAAAATCTGTTGAACAATGGTAACTGGCACAGTGACTGGATCACCAATGCTGACGAGGTCAGAGTCATTTACTGGCAGATGACTGGCGACAAACAAAGCGCCAGCAACTGGCTGCATCAAACCGCAAAACCGGAGTTTGCCAATAATCATTTCCTGCAAGGGCAATGGCGCAATATCGCCCGGGCGCAGATTCTGCTGGGCAATCTGACCCATGCCGAAGTGGTACTGGATGAGTTAAATGATAACGCCCGCGCATTGCGGCTGATGAGTGACTTAAATCGCAATCTGCTGCTGATGAACCAGATCCATTGGCAGACCGATCGTAAAGCCGACGCGCAGCGAACGTTAATAGAAGCACTGCAACTGGCGCGTAGCACTGGTTTCATCTGCCACTTTGTCATTGAAGGCGAGATGATGGCACAGCAGCTACGCCAGCTGATTCAGCTCAACATTCTGAATGAACTGGATAACCATCGGGCACGACGCATTCTTGATGAGATCAATAAACATCATCGGCATAAGTTTGCTCATTTCGATGAAGGTTTTGTCAGCCGTCTGCTGAGTCACCCTGACGTACCGGAGCTGATTCGGACCAGCCCACTGACCCAGCGCGAGTGGCAGGTACTGGGGTTGATTTACTCAGGTTACAGTAACGACCAGATTGCCGGTGAACTGGATATTGCCGCCACCACCATTAAAACGCACATTCGAAATCTGTATCAGAAGCTGGGGGTGTCCCATCGCTCCGATGCGGTAAACCAGGCACAATCAATGCTGCGCATGATGGGGTATGTTTGATTGTATGGCCTTCGGTTGAGGATCCTGAGCAACGGCAGGGGCGATAACCAGGGCGTTGCTCTTGTTGTTGAGGGTCTTCAATACCGGTTGTAACTCCCGCAGGACCTGATCAAGACGCTGCATGTTCGCCACCATTTTCTCGTAAGCCGGAGAACCGGGTTGCAGACTGCGCATATTGCGGCTCAGTTCCCGTAACGTTTGCTGGGTTTGTTCCGGTAAGGATTTCATCGCCTCACTGTCTAGAAACAGGTTGAGGTTATGCAGTGCCGTTTGCGACTCACGTAAGGTGAGTTGACTGGCTTTGAAAGTATCCGTCGCCTGTGTCAGCAAGGGGTTAAGCGGCAACGTGTTGAGTTTATCGAGCACCGCCACCAGTTTTTGCTGGATCTGACCCAGCCCACTGTCGATGGTTGGAATAATTTCGTAGCCTGCCAGCGTGGTAAGACCGGTATACGATTCCGCTTGCGGATAAAAATCCAGATCAACATACAGCGAGCCAGAAATCAGGCTGCCGGTTTTCAGGGTGGCGCGCAGGCCATTCTTTTTCGCTTCCTGGAGTCGTTGTTGCAGATTGAAGTTTGTCCCCATACTGCGGACAAAGCGTTCGGGTTCAATCCGGATCAGCAAGGGAGGGCGATAATTACGTTGCAGATCCTGCACCACGCCGGGTAAGAAGAACGGTACCTGCGCGACCGTGCCAACGCGCAATCCACGAAACTCAACGGGTGCGCCTGCTTCCAGCCCGCGCACCGAACTGTTAAAAAACAACAGATAATCTACGTGCTCAGTATAAAGCGAATCCTGAATACTGTGCTGGTCATTAAAAAGCGGGTATTCCGCCTTATTCTTTGCCGGACTGCCATAGGGCAAGCCATCGGGGACATCAAAACTGACGCCACCGCTCAGTAAGGTGGTGAGGGAACTCATCTCCACCCGCAGACCGGCAGCCGACATATCGATAGCAATGCCGCTGTCCTTCCAGAAACGTACATTCGTCGTGACCAGACGATCAAAAGGAGCCGAGATAAACAGCTGATAGGACATCAGGCGCTTGTCCGTATCGAAGTGGTTGCTCTCCACGGTACCAACAGGATAGTGCCTGAAAAGGACCGGATCCCCTGCTTTGAGCTGGCCAGCTTTCTCACTGAAAAGGGTGACTCTGATCCCGGGGGCGTTGGCGGCGGCGGGTGGCGGCGTGTCTGTCAGCGCATAGCTCGGGGGTTCTTGCCCCTCAGTTCCAGGTTGTAATTCTATATAAGCGCCTGACAGTAAAGTACCCAACCCGCTGACCCCCTGAAAACCCACCTGCGGTTTCACCACCCAGAAAAGGCTGTCGCTATGCAGCAATGTCTCCATGCCTTCATGCAGGCGCGCTTTAATCTCGACATGCTGGAGATCATCCGATAACACCGTGCTTTCGACCTGGCCAACCGTAATGCTGCGGCTTTTGATCTCCGTTTTTCCCCCCTCAATTCCCTCGGCATTGTCGGTAATCAGGGTGATTTCAGGCCCCTGATGGCTGAAGTGATAGCAGATAATCCAGGCACCGATCACCAGGGTGATAAAAGGAAAAAACCACACCGGAGACCAGCGTTTAATCTTATTAGCGGGCGTAGTCTCGTCATTGTTTTCCATTATGACTCAGCTCATCAGCATGTGTTAAAGGGACTCAGGAGGCCACACTGATTATAGAAAATATCACCTTATCTGATTCCCATGAAACATGACAATCGGAAACTCCATCACAGAAATAATTAAACAAGAGAGAGTTACCGCCTGGCTTAAAATACTGAAAACGAGGCAAGTTACAGTGGTAGTGCCAGCCATTTCTGGCAGGAAGTGATTTTTTTATTTCTATACTTTCTTCAATTATTCACAACGTCTATATTTATCAGCAAGCTGGTTTGCTAACGAGGCGGATATGTTTCTAAACTACTTCGCACTGGGCGTTCTCGTCGTTGTGTTTCTTATTATTTTTTATGGGATTATCATTCTTCATGATATCCCTTACCTTATTGCAAAATCACGTAACCACCCACATGCTGATGCTATTCATGTCGCCGGTTGGGTTAGTTTGTTCACATTACATGTTATCTGGCCCTTTTTATGGATCTGGGCCACGTTATATCGCCCGGAACGTGGATGGGGAATGCAAAGTACCAATGAAAGTCTGGAGCTGCTTAAACTGCGCGTGACGGAACTGGAAAGAAAACAAGGTATAACCAACCAGCCGCCTTCGGAGTAAATCTATGGATTTGCTGATTATTCTGACTTATGTTGCTATCGCATGGTCGATATTTAAAATATTTAAGATCCCGGTAAATAAATGGACCGTACCCACAGCTGCATTGGGTGGGGTTTTTATCGTCGGTGCCCTGATATTGTTAATGAATTATAACCATCCTTATACCGAGCTGGCGCAAAAAGCCGTTGTTGCTATTCCAATCACTCCCCAGGTTACCGGGGTTGTTAGTGAAGTGACCAATAAACAAAATACGTTAATTAAGAAAGGTGAGATGTTATTTCGCCTTGATAACACCCGCTACCAGGCGCGGGTAGATAGATTACAGGCGGATCTGACTACGGCGATTCACAATACCCAAAGCCTGAAAGGGCAGCTGGATGAAGCCATCGCCAATACGCAACATGTCAGCGCGGAGCGAGACCGGTTATACGAAGATTATCAACGTTATATTGCGGGGAGCAGGGCAAAAGTAAATCCTTTTTCCGAAAGGGATATTGATAATGCCAGACAAAACTTTCTGGCGCAGGATGCCCTGGTAAAAAGTTCCCTGGCTGAACAGGCACAAATTAAGAGCCAGTTAGATAGCCAGGTGAATGGGGAACAATCACAAATTGTCAGCCTGCGAGCTCAGCTGACTGAGGCCCGATATAATTTAGATCAAACCGTCGTTCGTGCCCCAAGTGATGGTTATGCCACGCAGGTGCTTATCCGCCCTGGGACCTATGCCGCCGCTTTGCCATTGCGTCCGGTGATGATTTTTATACCTGAACAAAAACGCCAGATCATTGCCCAGTTCCGACAAAATTCTCTGTTGCGCCTGAAAGCCGGTGATGAAGCTGAAGTGGTCTTCACCGCGCTTCCCGGCCAGGTATTTCCGGGAAAATTAACCAGTATTCTTCCTGTTGTGCCGGGAGGCACCTATCAGGCTCAAGGCTCGTTGCAATCGCTGACGCTCACTCCCGGCAGTGATGGGGTGCTGGCGGTGATTGAACTGATACCTAATGATGATGTTGATGCATTGCCGGATGGCATTTTTGCACAGGTCGCTGTTTATTCCGATCATTTTTCCCATGTTTCGGTGATGCGCAAAGTGCTGCTACGCATGACCAGTTGGATGCATTATCTGTATCTTGATCACTAATTCCCGGTGAAATGATGCTTCTGCGATAATGGTATCTATATGGTGCAGGGGGGATCTATGTTGCCAGGAATGCACGCGATTGGAGCAACATTATATTGTGTGGGAATTATGTTTAAAGGCAGGATAATCAGGTCACAATGTTTTATCTATCTTCAGTAAGAAAATTATTTGCCGAAGCTATCAGAAAGGTGGTCAGGGTGCTCACTCCAGGGTGTGGAGTTTACATACTCATACCACGTCTGAATTTATTCTTTATCCTGACTAATTAAATTTGTGATAAAGGTAGTGGGTTTAGTGGATAAAAGTCTTTAGGCTTAATGTTATTTCCCAATCGACATTACGCAGTTTGCGTAAGTTGATATCATGAACTCAATCTTGATATTTTAATAAAACTATTCTTCATAAAGAGCCAGGCCACATAGCATCAATTTATTTATCAAGAGTGAAGGGGGAGGTTATGAATATGGTTTGAACGCTAAATTTTCATCATTTATAAAACAATTAAAATTTATGACTTCCCACACAGTCGGCGATCTGGTTATCAGCCTAAGGGCACTATGCGTGCAATATTAATTTTCCCCTTCAGCACATTAGTATTGTTATTACTCTCATCCGGGCTACAGGCTGCACCAAATGCCATTGTTCCCGTACAAACAGGAGTGACCACGCAGATCGCCAGCGCTCCCTGCATTATTCAGCCAGCTCCATCCTCTACCGGGAAGATAGAGGTGGTAAAAGACGGTATTCAGTATGTTGCCAGCATCACCGTGCCGGAAACACAACAGATCCCCTTCTTGGTAACCTTAAATACCGGAGAGCAGAATACCGTTCCTTGTGCCGGGGGGACAGAACTGCGGGTACATATCGTACCGCAAATACTGCCTCAGATTTCGTCGGCTTCCATCCAGCAAGCTTTTGTGGTGTTGATGGCGGCCTTCGTCCTTGCGTTGCTGATGGAAAGTGCATTTGCATTATTGTTTAACTGGCGCCTGTTTCAGGCATTTCTGGTCGGACGTGCCTGGCGGACGCCTATTATGTTTGCAGTCTCATTGCTTGTCGTCGGGACATTTAAACTCGATCTGATGGCTGAAGTATTTGCTGCTTACCGTGGAACTTCAGTCACCAGCAGCGTGGTCACCGAAATATTAACGGCCATGATTATTAGCGGCGGTAGCGTAGGCGTAAACAAAATCCTCATCGGGCTTGGCTTTCGCTCTGCGCTTCCCCGTACGGATACGAATACCGATCGGACTACATTGGCACAAAACGAGGCCTGGATTTCCCTTGATATTTCGGCGGTTATGCCTGGACGTCGTCTGCGTGCCGAAATAGAGGAAAGTGATGCGCCTGCAGGGACGATACCGACCCTGACAATGTTTACGCCTGGTGGAGAGGGACGGTTAAAGGCAATTATGTTTCCATCGCGCGCACGTCTCCCTGCCAGCGGAGGTATGCGAGTCATGGCATTGAGCAAACAGTATTACTTCGCCATCCGCGATCTCGACAGTAACCAGCTTTATGACGTGAACGGAAACACCATTACTGGTGGTATCAGGGATTCGACTCCCTTCTGTTTTGCGCCCCGGGCGATTATTGATTTTGTGGTTGTCAAGCTGAAGTAGCAGCATCTGTTAATAAGAGGAGTATCACTATGGCAAATGTCACATTTGATAATATGACGGGATTGTTCATCTATCTGCACATGCGTATCGGCCCTGTTGATACGTCACCCGACGATCGGGGAACCCAAAATACGACGCTTAACTCCGGGGAGAAGATTGAGGTGCCTGTCGGCGATGGTGACGTCTGGTACTGCTATGGCACCCAGCCGGTGAACACCTCACACCAAAACCCTCAACTCTGTAACGTGAAGGGGAACGCAACAGCCACGCTGGATGGTGAATCCATCTGTTTTGTTAAACCGAATTCTTAAGTGCTTCAGCTTCAGTATTAATATAATAATTTCCTCCACCTGGAATGTTTAAATTTCATCCTGTTTTTGTGCGGTGTTTTTAATGACGCAGCCCATTGATGACGACGTCGATGTTGTCAGTGGAATATAAACAACAACATATTAAGGGTGTATTTATGTCCAATGCATTTGTTGATTCGTGGAAAAAGCATGTCACACAGGTGGAGAATGGTTTAGCGCAGATGAGGCGTAGTAGTGCCATGAGTCTGTTACCCTTTTTTAACGCCAGCAATTCAGGATGGGTCCTCACCCTGCATCCCAAACTTCAGGACAAAGGGGGCGTCATATTCAAAGCCAGCAACCCTGTTTTTCAGCCGGAGGGAAATAGCGTTGAACTACAGGAATTAACAATCGACAAATACGATATACAAAGCCCTCCGGTATTAAGTATCGATGGTATTAAATTTATCCTAAGCAAAACGGGTCATGCCGCGCATATTGCTATTTATGAAGGAACTGAATTTTATTCAAGAATTCGATTGCAACTGGTGAGTGCGGAACTGATGCCGGTTTATCCACGCGATCGCGACCTTCGTGCGGCGTTGCGGAATATGACCGGGCAAGAGGCCGACAAGGAAGTCACCCCCTTCACCGGGCAGTGGGCGCTGCCGACTCCGCCCGCAAAAGTCTCTACCGGTGGAGCGAAATCCTCGCTTGCGGAAGCCTGTCTGGAGCTGATTTACGAAAACCGTTCGACAGAACGTGATGCGGTCTGGGTGATGACCCTCTTTTATCCCCCGGGGAACACATCTATGGCGGAGTCGACGTTCTGCGATCAGACTTCTATTCAGATTCTGCATGCCCCCTTCACGGTGTTTCGCACGGAAAAACCCGATATCGCGCCACAAGCGGGAGAAATGCTTGCCCAGTGGCTGAGCAACGATCCACAAGGTGCCCAATGGCGCTTTGCCATGGATACGGTAACCATGCAGTTGCCGCCCCAGGCTACCGGGGAAACGATGGAGCGCGGTGCACGTCTGTGGGGGCAGCCTAAGGGACCCATCGAAGATAACAAGCCGCTACTCCACCGATTTTCGCGTTGTACGCAACTGACTGTTAAGCCATCCCGCGTACCTCGTCGTTACACGGTTCATCCCGGTGATATTCTGTCAACGCTGAAGGACGCACAGCTGGAGCAGCTCACTGTCGAAGTGGGTTATCCGCTGGAGATCAGCTATCAGCGGACAGAACATGCCACCCGCACGGTGGTGGTTACGGAAATCGGCGAGACGATGGGGCATCCCGCCGTCTCGCTCGCGCCGCAGCAGGGGAGCCGGAGTCAGCTTGCGGGCTTGCTGAAAGAGGCGATGAGCGATAGCCTGGCACAATGGTATGCCCTTGCTAACATTCAAGGGCTATCGCAGACGTTCACACAATTACGTTCTCAACATCTGGCGAACCGCGCGTCATTGCGTCATCGGCTGGCGATGTTCACCCTGAAAGATGCCCGTTTTCCTGACAAGCCGCTGGATCTGACTGAGGAACTCACTGCCACATTACGCTCGCGCAATCAGAGCGCACTCCCGATCTGCCCGCTGACTTTCAATGCCCGTAATGAGTACGCCAGCGAAAACTGGGCGACAGCGTTTCTGGCAAGCGACGATGAGATGCCCGCAGTGCGAAAGATGCCCATCGGATTGCTCTATACCCTGGAATTCGCATCAGAATTACAGGCGGTTTTACGCTCACCCGACACGCTGGATGTCCGGATACAGGATCTGGCGTTATCTGCCCTCGGTGCCACAGGGACCGTTCAGGCCTCGTTTGATAACGGCCGGACGACTTTTGAAGTCAGCAGCAGCCATGGCCAGGCGTGGCGTATTGTGAAAAGTCGCGTTGGCCGTATTGCTGCAGCCTGGAATCATGCGCGACATGTGGTGATTTATGGCCGCAGCACTGTGCCCAGCAGTCAGTTCGGTGAGGAGCAAAAGACTGCCCCCCACCGCGGGCGACCGATGCTGCGAAAACTGGAAGAGTATATCGAGATCCTCGAACCCCGACGGGTGTTCAGCACGGAAAAAGCCACGGAAGGTTACGGTAGCGGCTGTCTGCATTCCTATCACTTTGCGACGACACGGATCTATGTCAACAGCGCCTGGGGACATGACCTGCGTAATAACTCAGGGTATGAAATTGCCCTCTATAACCCTGATGACCGGAGCGGTTTTTATACCAAACCCTGGCTGGGACCCGTCGCGTTTGATGCCAACGCCTCGCTGGTCCCTCACTGGCATGAGCATCCTGAGGATGTCTATTTTTATACCAGCATGGAGGCCGGACTGGGAGCGGATACCGATACCTGGCCCGCCAAAGAAGAGATCGATTTTCAGACCACCGCCACCTTCGGCGTTGTTTCTCCTGTAGCCACTGCCGCTCTGCTGTCACGGAAGGTGGTGCCGGATTATACGCTTTCAGCGGTCGGCAATCCCCGCTTCACCCAGCGCGTCTCACCGGAAGGGCAATCGAACATGGCCCACGGCAGAAGCGACAAAGCGCTGCTGGCATTTATGCGCACCGTTCAGTTCGAACGTACCAGCGCGGCGTCTCGGGTTGAAATCAAGGCGGAGAAACATGCAGATTTAATCAAAGTGGTATCCGCCTCAGCGGAGGCGAGGAGCATTGAAAATCTGCTGAACTCCGTGCTGAAAACAGCTCGTCAGAGATGGCAGTCGCTGGTCGGCGATTGTGAACACTTCAAACAGCGTCTGAAACAAGAGGTTGAAGACGCGCACCGGGAAGCGAAAACGGCTCTGCGCACCATCGATGAGACCAAAACGAATGTGGCAGACAGCGTTCAGGGGATCGTTGACACAAAGATGAGCCAGTGGGAAACAGGGTTCGCTAACGCACTCAACGGTGAACGCTGCAAATCTCAGGTCAGTGAGTTCGCCACAACCTGCCTGCAACCGCTGTCACGGCATTTTCAGATGATGATAGATCAGTCCACGCCGGTGACTCCTGAAGCCATCACGGCGTTGAAGGTCCGCGTTGAACAAGATTTGGCAGAGTGTATTTTGCGGGGGCAGCGTCTTTTGGCTCCAGTCACAAGCATCTGTCAGTCGCTGACAGATTGCCGGGCATTACTGACGTCGCCGAAGGTGTACCAGGAACTTGCGAAGGGCGTGGACCAGACGATTAAGGCTATCGAGACCCTGTTGAGTCAAACGCCTGCGACAGCCAGGGGCAACATTGATAAATGGATCGATAATACCGATAAACAACTGCACGGGTTCAGAGATGTGGTGAGTACCATGAAGGCACCATTACAGGAAAGACAACCCGTTGCGGTGGCTGTGCTGATCGATCAGCTGCTCCGGTGGGTTATCAGTACAGAAGGAGCCTTGAGTGCCGCGATGCAAGCCCTTGCGGCATTCCGTACGAAGGTCGCCGAGTGCAAGCCTGATGAAATGCTGGGTGGGCTGTTTAACACACTACTCCAGCAACCGTTACAGCTGTTGAATCAGGTCGTAGTAAACAGCAGTACGATATTGCTTAAACAATGTGATGCGTTAGTCGTGGCGCTGCAACCTGCCATGAAGGGGATGAATGATCTCACCTCAAAGTTTCCTTTTCCTGTGAAAGAGATGACGGTCATCAGGGATGACATCATCAAATTGTCCACCGTGACTCCAGCAGAACTCACCCGACTGAAAGGGGTCACTGACGCGCTCAGCCAGTATTGTCTCTCTGGTGTTGCACCGGGGTTTGCCACGGATTACGACAAATTGATAGCTCCAGTTATTTTCGCAAATACAGAGCTGAGAAAAACCATTGCGTCATTTTTCAAAGACCTCATTCAACACGCGGCGGAAGCGCTGAGTGATGTAACGCAACAGGCTACGGTCACGCTTGACCTGCAAGTGAAACAGATCAACGCGATTATCGATAATATCGACTGTAGCGCTGACAATCCGCTCATAGCGTTTGAAGCGCAGCTTGACGAGACTGCTCGCTGCCTGCGGGAGCAACTTAGCGACTGTGCAGGCCCATTACTTGATGAGGCAACCCGACATTTAGCCCATGCTGCGGCGGTGGCCTCCGGGGTCGAGGGAGCAGCCAGTTCGGTACTGAAGACCCTTAAGACCCTGATAGATCCCCCTGACATCCCGCATTTCAGCATCAATTCCCGGCAAATCGAATGCGTGTTTGACGATGTGAAATCCCGCATTGAAACTTCGCCCTGCGTCGTCCGCCTACATGAGATGGAAGAGGGTATTCGGGATCTGGGGATGGCGCTGCCGGTGCAGGGATTTGAGGATAGCCTGAAAGCGATGGATCTACAGGGGCTTCGCTTCAATGAAATTATTAAACAGGCGGGTATGGATTTTCAGGCCTTGCTGGATAAGTTCAGGCTTCCGGCACTGCCTCCAGGTACAATCCGCTTCAGCCATAACGTGGACGTCGAAAAACGCACCGCATCGGTGTCGGTGAATATCGACCATACCTTCAGCACCACTGAACAGGTGCTCAATATCGCGGGTTTTAGTCTCGATATTCAGCGCCCACACCTGCTGATTGGCTCCCATATGGAAAGCTCGGTAAGCGGGACAACAACCCGTATACAGGCCCGCTTTGGCGGGGACTGGATCATGCGTTTTGGCGGCCAGCCGCTGGTGACCTTTCATAACGCGATGGTGCAGTACAGCGATAACAACGGATTTAGCTTCGATCTTGATCCTAAAAATGTCTATCCCCACCCGACGTTGTTGTTCATCACCCAGATCTTACAGCAAAAAATGCCCCGGCTGCCTGAAGGTGCCACGATCGAGAAAGACGGGCAGGGGAAACCGATCGGGGTCAGCCTGGTGCAGGAAAGCAGCATCGGTCCTTACGATTTCGGCACGGTGTTTATTGGCCAGGCCACCATTCGCTCCACCTTTGCGGTGCGCATGGTGGAGGGCGGTATGTCAGTCGCCAGCGGGTTTGATCTCGGTACCGCAATGTCTCCGGTCTTCATGCTGGTCGGTGTCTACGGCGGCGGTGGCTGGCTCAACGCCCGCGCCCAACTGATACCCGGTGCATCTGGCTCAAGCTGTAACGCCTCTATGGCCGTGTCGCTGGGTTCTACTCGCAGTTTTAACCTGGCGGGAGTGGCGTCGGGTTCCTATGCCGTCAGGCTCTATCTTGAAGCGAGCATGAGTTCAGAAGGCGGCAGTCATTTTACTGCCGGGCTGAGCATGATGGGTTCTGCCCGTGTCCTGGGCTTCCTCAATGCTTACCTGTCGCTGGCGCTGGAGGTTACCCACAGCGACGGAAAAATGGAGGGCAAAGGCCGAATCGATATCGAAATTGAAATTTGCTGGTGTTACAGCGTGCGCGTCAACCGTGCTGTGAATCAAACCCTGTAGGAGATACTGCATGTCAACTCTGACACAATTCAGTTGGTGGTTACACAGTAACGATGAAGATAGTAACGGCAGCGCCCATGACCTTTCCGTGAACTGGGTGATGCCTTCCGGCAGCGAGAATGTTGTCGCGAATGAAGCATTCTGGGAGCAGCTGGGCGATTTGATCTGGCCCTGGAAGCTGGATATTGTTGCCTGGTACGGCATCTCCAGGAATCACGCCAGCATTACGCCGCTGGCTATCCAATCAATGAGTTCTGCGCCGGTAAATATCCTGAATATCCAGGAGCAGGTGAAATCTCAGATTCAGCTGCGCATTTCAGGTTTAGCGTCGCCGTTTAAAACTGTCATTCCGGATGATAATTTTCCGGCAGGGCAACCGATCCCATCCTGTCTGCCCAGTGAGTTTGCTCCGCTAACGCATTTACCTGCCGGAATTTCGGACAACATTCTTGGTATGACCCGGAAGTTGTCCATCGCCCCTGATATACGGTCAACTTTTTTCTGGCTGGCCCCTGAGTTTAAGGCCGTTATTCAGGGAAAATCCTGGCTTTTCACACCGATATCATCGACACCTGGGTCGGATGATCTCTCAGTTGCTAATGTCGCTTATCGCCTCTCTTGTGACGATACCGAGGCAAATCAGCCGTTTCACTTTTCCGTATACACCAACAACCCTGTCGCCTTTACAGTCACGCCTGTAGCGACGCTGGAGACGTGTTCTGCCACGACCTTATCCGCGCAGATCGCTGCACTGGCACCGCTCATTTCCCCGCTGGTATTGATTGCGAAGCATTTGGACATGTTGGCATCCCCACCTTACCCGACGATAACCTTCGATCAGGCGTTCACCCGTCTTTTAGGCTGCGGAATACTGGAACAATGGCAGACCAAATCCGGGGAAGCAGCACAGCCGCATGTCGCCAGTTTTTGGGAACTGTTCACCCCGCAACTGGATAATGCCGATCGGAAGGCATTGTCACAGCCCCAGTCAGGAGCAACGTTGGCGCAACTCGTGGCCTTCCTTACTCAGGAGGTCAGCTTACTTCCCGGTATTACGGAAACACAGCGTGATCAATTAATTGCAATGACGCGTATATTGTGGCCGCTTTGTGTGGTGTTTCTGACGAATGAAGGGGGCGATACCATTGACTCCCAGCGTGTTAGGGCTTTTTATGCTACGGTAGCAAATCTTATTGCCGATGCCAGTACCCTCCCGGTGTTGCTTTCCGCCTGGCTAAGCCTGCGGGCGACGCGCTATTTCGCGATCCCAAAATCTGATTCGACGTCCACACTGCGTAAGTGCAATTTTCACGAACTGTGGCTTGAGTTCGCCGCTGTACTCACTCCCCAGTATGCAGGGATGCTGCTGATGTATCCGGTGCTCAAGGATACCGATAGCACGCAGACGCCTCTGAAACGAAAAGCGTTAGCCCAACTGCGTACTCAGGGGGTCGATTCCACCGAAAGTGCGCGGCTGTATGCGATTGAGGCACTGCTGACGTTTAGCGGCGAGCCTCGTCTCCCAGGGCCAGCAGCAGAGCTGGTTTCGTTGCTGCAACAAACAATTAATGGCATCAAGCCTGAGATCAAACCCGCGCTACCTGAAGATCAGGATTTATCGATTGAAATTGAGATTGCCGGGGACACCAAAACTCCGGATGCGTTGAATCAACACATTCGCGGTTACGCCGTCGGGATGGCCGCAGGGTATTCAGATCATGGGACGCTAACAATCTTTGACGCTTTGGGATGCGGCTGGATTTCAGATGTCGCCTGCCGGGTTAAAGATCCCAAAACCGGCAAGTGGACGTTTTACCCGAAGGATGAGAATGCTGCCCGGCTCCATGAGACGGTGGGGGCCATACGCGAACGTGGCAGGCAAGTGGTGAGTTTTACCTATCAGGGCAAGCCGCTGTGTGCTGGAGTGCTGGGGGATAAGACAACCGCTGATGCGCCAGGTTATGAACCTCACGAGCCAGATGACCAGCTCGCGCTCGATTTCTGCTGGCCATCAGCAGCCGGGCATGAGCCTGCTTTCACTCAGCTACCACAACTGGCTTATGGTCTGGAGTATGCCGTGGTCACCACGGCTATCAGCAATGCCGGAAAGGTGCTAACTAGCCACTTTGCTGACCAGACTGATAACCGGAAGCTGGTTGATCTGAAAGATAGTATGTCACTTTTTCCACTGGAGACGTTTCGCTATTTGTCACGGGTCGCGCCCGGCGTTCCTCTGATTAGCTGCCCAAAAGAGGGCGGAAAAGGCGAGCTTTACCGCTATTCTGACCAGACGCGCTCGTGGGTTTACCAGCGCCAGCGCGACAAACTGGCTACACCGTCACCTGTGGCGCTCATTCGTCCAGATAATAGCGATCGCTGGAAAGGAGGGGCCACAAACGCTGAGTTTCTCATCCACGGGCCGGATGCCACGCCGCGGCTGATTGAGCGCTGGTTACGGGCCGACTGGGCCGCCCTGACGACGGGAAACTCAAAACACTGCGATTTACTGGTGGAGAATAAAAGCACAGAGCAAATTCTTACGCTGCAGAGCACCTTGCTGACGCTGCTGACGAAGAGAATGGCAGGTCAATCTCCGCCACGTCATCCGATGGTCAGGGCATTTGGGGTGACCGTACAGTTTTACGATGCCGCAGGAAACGCGCTGACTGAAAAACGGTATCAGCTTAATCCGCCGGTGGACGCCGATAAGGGTTATATTTCCTCTGCTGGCTTTTCCGTGATCCTTGGGGAAACACCGACTGTCAGCATCGATAAGCAGGGAAAAATGGCGATCGTGTTGTTGCCTGGTTGGGCTGCGAAGGTGTTGTTTGCCAGTCTGGTCCCGGTGTCCTTCTACTGTCCAGCCGATGTCGATGTGAAGGCGATAAGCACTTACTCTGGCCGCTGGCCAAAGCCACTGCATCGGATGGATTGGGTGGGTACACCTGTCGAGTGGATCAATCCCAACGACTCGACGGATCGCTACCAGTATTACAGTCAGTACGAACACTGGTTTGAATGCGCTTCTGAGATGAGCAGCGAAACGATTGATTCCCTGTTTACTCGGCTGACGCAACTGACAGAGATAAACCGGATAGACAATGATATCTGCACCCATGTAGGTATGCCGGCCGCTACAGAACCGGGGCTCTCTGTTGAGCATCTGAGCGGGTTGTATATTGAACGGCACGAGTGGCATTGGACCGGTTATCCGCTGGCGTTTGCTCACGGAACGATGGGAGAGGGTAAGCTTGCCAACTGGGCCGGGCCTTTCCTCGGGACAGAATCGTTACGTGATGGCATTCCACATCGCTTTCATAATACCCCGATCACACAGGGTGAAATGCGTCTGCCTGCCGATAAAGTCGAGGTGTTATCACGCTACCCGATCCCCCCGCTACATGGTGCGAAATACGCCGCCAGCTTGCTACGACCCGTCTGGCGCTATGAGGCATGGCGTAAGCTGAAATCGGAGCATCTCAATAAGGTACTAGGGATTGGCGGGCTGGTGGCAGCGCGGGTCAGATGGGGTGACCCTTCACTGAGATTACCGCCCCCGACCGTGAAATATGATTACCCGCTGACACGCACCTTTAAGGCTGATAACAGCCGACTAATGACAACGGCAAACGGCAGTGCCCTGATCCTTGACGATGTGTTGTACCGCACCGACCCAGGCGAACAGTTTGGCGGCGTTAGCGAGACGTTGCAGGTGGAACTTGTTGAAACTCGTGTCAGTAAGGTCTATGAAATCGGGGGAAATCCCACGTTCCATGCCGGAAGTACACAGGCTAAGGCGGGCGCAGAGGCCACATTACCGTATCCTGCAACCAGCCAACTGCACACCAACCGCGCCGCTGATGCTGCGACAAATCCCTGGCGCAAGCTCGACTGGGGCATTGAGGCGGGTGCACCCTTTGGACTGACTTACGATCTGGATCGCAACCCGAGAGTGGCACAGACAGCCGTGATTGTCAGACCAACCGGAACGGACGTGCATCGCTACTGGATAATGGCGCAGGTGCGTCTGCGGCGCATGTTTGATCCATCCGAACTGTGGACGGAAAGCGAAAACCTTGCCGACTCATCGACGTCTGAACAAGCATATCGCTGGACACTTCACCGGCGACAGGAGGGGAATGAGTGGGTACCTCACGACTGGTGCCTGGATATTCCGGCCAATTGTCAGGTGCAAACGTTGAGTGTAGCAGGGGGCAGTCTTCAGTTAGCGTCATCAGGTGAGAGCCGAAGACTGATAGGCAGCTGGCATAAAGGGCAATGGAAGTCTACGGCCGATAACCTGTGGGGTCTGCAGGTGGTGTTCCAGTGTTTATCTGATGGGAACTGGACGCAGCAACAGACCATGACCGCCTATGAATCGGCGGTGTATCTGCCACTCGATCAATGCCGGCTCAACGCCCCTATCGAGGTCAAACTGGATCTGAGTCATCAGCCTGCGTTGGTGCCTGTATTGCGCCGGGTGCTGCTCAGTGACTACACGGAACCTCGCTGGCTGACCTTTATCGCTATGCCGTACCGCAATCTGGCATTCGCCAATGAACATTACTGTCTGGTGAATAAGAAGCTGAAGGGGGATTCGAAAGACCAGCTCAGATTAAAGCGGACCAGTACCGTTACAAATCCAACGGAAAATCAGGAGTATATCTCTCGGGATTTGCTGCTGAATCCGGTTAATGTCTCTGACTTTGCCAACTGTGTCGATGAGCGTGAGGAGGCGGAGCAGAATAGCTTTCATCTGCTTTTTTTGTTTGAACGCATCGATGATATCGCGCTTCCGCAAAACAGCAACGCTCTGGGGGCATTGAAAACAGTCTGTTACCCAACGCGGGCGGCAATAACGGAGAACGAGCCTTATCCCCCCATTGTGTTTAAGAATTTTAGCGATCCGGGTAAGGATATTGACCTGAAAAATGCACAAAATCTGACTGGGTTTATCTATCGTTTCCACCGTGCGGTAGCAAATGACAATACTTACCCGGCAATCAACAATTGGGCGCAGTTAGTCGGGATGATGTTTCCTTCAGCGCAAGGGTATAAGGAAAGCCCGGAGGCTCAGGTGCGCTGGACACCGGAATACCTGGGACCCATCATTGTGTCCTCGGGAAGCGAATGGCAGGTGCCTAAGCCAGAAACCGGGGCAGTGAATATGATTCGCGTCCGCTTTTTACAGCCTGAGTTTAAGCTATCACTGCTTATCGACCCGGATTGGGGATGGCGTCTTGAGGGTAAAATACCGGCAAAGAGCAAGTTGTTTTGCGGCAGGAAACATGGACAGTGTCGGGTAACAGCGTCTGAGGGTAGCGTTACGCTGGAACTGGTCACATCGGGGAATTGCCTGTTGGCATGCCTGAAGCAATGGGACAGTGTCAAAAGACCAGCTGAAGGCGACATGGTGTTTTTTGATGGTCAGGGTAAGTTAACTTCAACATCCACATGGCAGCGCGATTAGGAGCCCTGAAGCAGGCTGAACTGGATGGCGTGATGGTTCAGTAAACTACGTAGCTACCGCTTGACGTTCAAGACGGTAGCTACGAGAGAAGTGCGGTCAGGCGCATGTGCGGATATTTTATTTAACATAATCATGATTGTGCGCATCTAATGTGTAGTGGCTAAATTGAGAAGTCCGCCTCGGTCTAAATAGACTGGTCCGCTTTATAGTCTCATCCGGATGCTAACTGAACTTAGGATGAGACTGATGGCAGCATATGGAATGGAGTTTTTCTCAATGGAAGAAGTTAGTTAACCGACTCAGGATCATTCAGGACGTTATCGACCGGCGGCTCACCACCCATCTCGCCGCTGAACGTCTCGGGATCTCCGACAGACACTGCCGCCGCCTGCTTCAGCGTTACCGCGAAGACGGCCCGCTCGGTTCGGACGCGCAATGAACGAACTCAACATCACCGGCATCTGTGGGAACACCAGCTCAGCAAAAGGACGCGTGGGTTGTAAAAAACTGGGATGAGACATTGAACAATGGAACACAACAGACGTTGCGCCTCGTTTAACGAACCGGGAAATATTTTAGAGTCATCAATTCGGAGGAATTATGGTTCCCTTCCCTCTTTTTGAAAATTATGCTGGCCCAGGCGCTAGCTCCAGACTTTGGATTCTATCTTATGCGATTGATTGAATGCGATATACGTGACGTCATATCAGGAAAGAATGTGACCGTCGTAAAGCCTGTCAATATTTATGAATGCGAACTTCAGGATGATGTATTTATCGGACCGTTTGTTGAAATTCAAAAAGGATGCATTATTGGTTATGGATCCCGTGTACAATCGCACTCGTTTATTTGTGAGAACGTAACGATAGGAAGTCACTGTTTTATTGGCCACAACGTTACTTTTGCCAATGACCTTTTCCATTCTGGCAGACCTGACCCTTCTGCAGAAAGCTGGATTGCTATCACTCTGGGTGATTTTGTTACAATAGGGAGTGGTGCAACGATCCTGTCCCCTTTGATTTGCAGTGGCACTGTAATCGGAGCGGGGAGTGTGGTGGTTAAACCCGTCACAAAGAAAGGTATTTATGCGGGGAATCCGGCAAGGCTCATACGTGAGCTTTGAGCGGATATGGGCCCGCAGGCCCATGTTTAGTCAGAGATACACCTGCGAGTATGGTAAACTGGCTTCAATAATATCCTTATCTTCAGTTGCCAACGCCGCCCGGTATTCAACCTCACTGATGTCACCTTTATTCATGAGATATATCAGTGATTCATTTTTCAGTCCAGCCAGAATTTTTATTCTGGCAGACCGAAAATCAAATATGTCGTCCATTTTTCCGGGTTCGGTTTTTTCCGGCGCAATTGAAAAATAGGCAGGTCTTGCTACGCTGGAAATTAAATTCCAGTAGCGTGTAAATCTTTCGATGGATCCGGCAATACGCCAGCTTTCAAACCTATACGAATGGTTTCCAGCCAGCTGCATGAAGATTATGCATGTTCCCACTGCACCATTTTTGCATAGCCTCAGCAGAAGGCAATTCTTTTTTATCGGTAAACACACCTAATACCCACTGACTGATAGCATCAAAATACGGGAGTGGTCAACAAAAATTGGCCACGGCGGAGATGCAGATGTTCTCCTGGTCGGTTCCGCACGTTTTACCATCAATCTGCTCAGTTAATGCGCCCTATGCTACATAGATGTTATAGGTACATCTTCTGATTAAGATTCTTAACGAACTGACACATAGTTTGTCTGTCGTCAGGTAAATTATTTATTTATAAGTGATTGGGGAATTTAGATGATCATAGCGGAATAATATGCCCCCCCAAAAAAAACACCAGGGAACGGATTCGTCCCGATCCTCATTTAATCGTTACCGATACAACTTAATATGTGTGGGCGTACTCGGTTGTCTGGGACTGCTGCTGACTCGTATTGCTGATCTACAGTTGCTGAATCATCCGATGCTGGAACATGAAGCCGATCAGCGTTCGCTACGAACCGTAACTCTGCCCACCAATCGAGGCACGCTGGTTGACCGGGATGGTGAGGCGCTGGCCCTCAGTGTGCCATCGCGTGACATCATTGCCGATCCCAAACGCGTACTGCAAGCTAACCCCGATTTCACCAGTGCCAAGTGGAGCTATCTGACAACTGCACTTAATCTGAGTCCTGAAGTATTACGTGCGGAAATTACCGATAATCCAGACAAACGTTTCCTCTACCTCGGACGTAAAATCGAACTGGGCATTGCCAAAGATATTACAGAGCTGCACCTTAAAGGTATTAGCTCTGTGGACGATGACAGCCGCTTTTACCCCATGAGTGAAGCCGCCGCGCCGCTTTTAGGTATCGTCGGGGCCGACAATACCGGTCTGAATGGGCTGGAAAAAGGCTATAACGCCGTACTTGAGGGAAAACCTGGTAAAGAGGAATATCGCCAGGATGGTGATGGTCATATCATTTCAATGATTGATTACGAACCTCCACAGTCACCGCCAACGGTGCAACTCAGCATCGATAAATTCGATCAATATACTCTCTACAGCGCGTTACGTGATGGCGTGTTATTGAATAAAGCCGATTCGGGTGCAGCGGTGTTGGTAAAAATTGACACCGGTGAAATTCTGGCAATGGCCTCTTATCCCTCATTTAACCCGAATAATTATGAGAGCGCCTCCCCTGCTGATATGCGTAACACCGCCATCAACGATAGTTATGAACCGGGCTCAACGGTCAAACCATTGGTCGTTCTTGAAGGGCTGGAACGCCATTTAATTAATCCGGATTCGGTTATCGATACTTCCCCCTATGTGGTTAACGGACATGTCATACGTGATGTGGGGCACTGGCCGCGCCTGACGATAACAGGAATTCTGCAGAAATCGAGTGACACCGGGGCTTCCCATATTGCGCTGGCGATGCCTGCTCAGGCGATTGTCGATACCTATCAGGCGTTTGGTCTGGGTAAACCGACGGGGTTAGGTTTGACGGGTGAAAGTGTGGGTTACTTCCCGTTGCATCGCCAGCGTTGGGCGGATATCGAGCGTGCAACATTCTCTTTTGGTTATGGCCTGCGGGTCACGCCACTGCAGATTGCGCGTGAGTATGCAACGCTGGGTTCCTTCGGCATTTATCGACCGCTTTCAATTACCAAAGTGACACCGCCGGTGATGGGTGTTCGGGTCGCTAATCAGGCCACAGCCCAAATCGTCGTTCATATGATGGAGAGTGACGTTTTACCGGGTGGATCGGGATTACGCGCGGCAGTACCTGGCTACCGTCTGGCAACGAAAACCGGTACGGCGGAAAAAATGGGTACCGACGGTAAATATGATGGCGGTTATATCAACTATACAGCGGGTGTTGCGCCTGCCAGTCATCCGGATGTGGCTCTGGTCGTGATGGTTAACCACCCCACAGCAGGCGATCATTTTGGTGGTTCTGTCGCGGCCCCTATTTTCGGCAAGATCATGGGGCCGGTGCTTAAACATATGAACGTGCCGCCAGACGCAATTAACCTGAAATCTCCCTCAACTTCTTCCTGAAGTTAGTCAATCAAACCAGGCAAGGTGTGCGGCTTTTTACAGCCGCCCTTTCCCTGCTGCTTATTTTTTGACCTCCCAACCAATCCATCAGTACAAATGCCCTGAAAAACACGCCATAACGTAAAGATTGCGTAAGCTTATCGATCATAAGATCCCACCTTGTTGTAATTTTTGAGACAGCAAATGTAATTAAATATTAACAGGAGGAGAAAATGGTAGGGATTTCTACGTTAGGTATAGGCTCAGGGTTAAAACTTGATGAGATTCTCACCAAGCTAACCACTGCGGAGAAACAGGTTTTAACCCCTATTTCAAAGCAGCAATCAGCAGCAACTGCCAGGCTTTCTGCCTATGGATCGCTGAAAACAGCAATCCAGAATTTTCAGACAGCTAACAGTAAGTTGCAGGAAGCCGGGCTTTATACCCAGACCAACACAGTCAGCAGCTCCACAGCGTTTAACGCCGATTCTGACGGCAAAGCGATTCCGGGAAAATATACCGTCAGCATTACGCAACTCGCGCAGGCACAGACCCTCACCAGCGCGGCAAAGAATGACACCAAATTGCCAGCTGGCAGTGATGCGGATAGCCGGACGCTAAAAATTTCCATGGAGGATGGCAAAGAGCACAACATTACCCTCAGCAAAGACCAAACCTCGCTTTCAGCACTACGCGATACCATCAATAAGGCCAATGCGGGTATCACTGCCAGCCTGATTCGTGTCTCTGATAAAGAGTATCGTCTGTCGTTAACATCAACTGAAACCGGCACCGGACATGCGGTGAAATCCATTGCGGTCACGGGTGATGATACGTTACATGGCTTTATTGGTTACGATGCCGCCGCCAATACTAACGGGATGACACAAAATGTCGCTGCGAAAAATGCGCTGTTCAGCATTAATAACGTCAGCATTGAAAATAGCAGTAATGTCATTACGGATGCGGTTGAAGGTGTCACGCTTAAATTAAACGATGTGACCACTGGCAACCAGGTCCTCACGGTTAGCAGTGACAGTGCCAAAGCAAAAACCGCAATTTCTGATTGGGTCACATCGTATAATTCGCTACAGGACACAATAGGAAATCTGACCAAATACACACCGGTAGATGCGGGTCAGGATCAGGACAGTAAAAATGGTGCTTTGCTTGGAGATGGAACGCTGCGCATTATCCAGACGCAATTAAAAAGTATTCTGGCTAATAGTTCCGGCTCCACCACGTTCAAAACCATGACCCAGGCGGGCATCACTTCCGATCCCGTGAGCGGTAAACTCAAACTGGATGAGGACAAGCTCAGTAGCGCACTCTCCGTTACCCCGGAGGCTGTCCGGGATATTTTTGCCGGAGATGGGAAAACTACCGGGGTAGCGACGGTGCTGGCCACCAGCATGACTTCAATACTGAGCAGCAAAGGGGTGCTCCAGGGGGCAACGGATAGTATCAGTAAAAAACTTAATTCGTTGACCGATCACTATAATAAAGCCAGTCAGAAAATAGATAATACTATTGCCCGCTATAAAACCCAATTTACTCATCTGGACACAATGCTCAGCTCACTCAACAGCACGAGTAGTTATCTGACCACACAGTTCGAAAATATGACCAATAGCAACAATAAATAACTCCCAGTGACCCGGAGATACCGGGTCACTTTATTCCCAGCTTGCGAGATTCGTTTCAACCCCAAAAGGTGCATTGTGTACCACTAAATTTGGATCCATTTTTTCTTCAACCAACATATAATTAACGCCAATGAATACCCATCGTGAAACGGAGTTCCTATGGATATCAATCCGACCCTATCCGTTCGTTCAGTAACAGCTTCCGCCCTGCCCGCCACGGGCAAAAGGCGTAAATTGACGAACAATCTGCAACGGATTAACCACGCCTCTGACCAACCTGAAAGTAATATTCCCTCCCAGCATAAAACTGCGCTAAGAATCCTGAATCAGGAAATCGAAAATGCCTGCCTGATGGCACTGATGGGGGATTTCACATCCTGGTGGGACAACATCCCGCAAGCGGGGAGCATGCAGAGTCGGCTGGAACAGTTATTGTTTCAGTTCGAACGGCATGAAATTGGTGATTTGATGGCGTATCAATTTAGAGAAGTGTTGCTGCTTAATGGAATAAAGGTCAGCGCTACGGCGGCAAGTGACGCGCTGGCGACAGTTAAAGCGGTAGTTTCCGCCGATGATCAATTTCTGTCATTTCCCCCGCTCGCGGCTTACCCCAATAATTACACCAGCATGGAGGAATATGAAAAATGGCGGAAGGACTGGATCAGCACCAATCTGAAAGCTGTCGCCAGCCAAGGCGCTGCACTGGAGCAACTGATCGCGTTACAGAAAAGGCCGGGGTATCAGGACTGTAGCCTTGAATCGTTGACGCGCGCTGTGCAACTGGCAGGGATGGAGGTGAGCCGCGATCTGGTTAAGCTGGCGCAGACGGCTCACCGGACGAATCTCACTGACGCACAGCAAAAATGGTTTGATGCCAGCTGGAAGCACGTCTCCGGCATCAATAAAAAAGAACGTCTCGCAAGCCTGCTCAGCCAGCCGGGAAGACCCCCACTCAAGGCACCTGAATTATGGTTACTACTTTATAAAGCTGAACAGCGCATAGGATTGACGACAGTACGTAATATGCTCAGTGCGGCAACGGTTAACATCGAACAGGCACAGATTAAGCGGGTTATCGATACCTGGAATTCCCTCGACCATCGCTACGCCAACAGTATTGTGCCGCAGCTAATGAGGTTGTTATTACTGCTCGAAAATCAAACCAACCTGCAACCGATTGAAGTGCTGGTTGCATTGACGGAAGGGGATGTTGATGTCAATACCACCGCAATGGGACATGCCGCCGCAGCGGTTCGGGCGAAGTTTACCCAGGCCGATATGGCGTGGATAAAGTCAACCTGGCCGCGCATCAACCGAGAGCTACCGCAGTTTATGCAGATGATGGACTTACTCAAACAATATCCGGACCTGGCTAACCTCACCCCCAGCAAAGTGGTGCGTTTGTTATGGGAAATTGACGAATACGTCTGTCCGGCAACCATCGGTAATGTGCTTGGCACCATCAAACAACAACGTGATGACATCATCATCCCGGATGATCTGTTGCCGGAACTGATCGATCTCGAACCTGAATCTCCCCCTCCTGCTGTTGCTATGCCAGCCTCGCCCGTCCGATTCCAGTTGTCTGAGCAAGACGAACTTTTCCCCCTTCAGGAACAGGAGTGGAAATGGCAGCTGGACCAGGAACTGGACCCCTAACCCTGGAGAGAAATCATTATGTTCAGCCCATCAACATCTTTTTCCGCCGTATCAGGCTCAGCGGCGGCTGGCGGGGCTCTGGACCCGCTCACCCCACCCTTCGCGATCGCCACGGTGCGTCAAAGCCCGGCGCAACTCTCCGGGCCATCAGTGAAAAACATCCCCACTGCAGGGCTGGTTGAGCTGCCAGCGCTGATTGCCCAACACTGGGAAAGGTTTATCAATGAAAACGATGTCGTCACCGCCTTAGAAAAATTGCTGTTTCTGTTGAGCGACGAGTTCCTGCAGGAAACACAAACATCAGAGCTGCTGATCATCCTGAATAACAATGGCGTGCTGGTCAACAAAACCACTCTGCCCCCCGCTTTGGCAGTGGCGCGAGTGAAACTGGACGCTGCTACCCAGCAGTTAATTGAGACGACCTGGAACAGAATTACCAGAGAACGCAATCAGGCAGGAAAATGTGAGCGGTTAAAGCAACTACTGGACGAATTGAGTTATCTCAATCTTAATCCCGCCAGGATGCGGCGTGGCCTGCTGGGGATGAAAGATAGCCTGAATGTCCCGTTACCTAAGCTCTGTCCTCTGATGAAACCGTTTAAAGTGAACCTGTCAGAAAGAATGGGAAAGTGGGTCAAAGAGAATCTCAAAATAGCCTACCGGGCAGGTAAGCCGCTGGATATATTGATCGCTTTACTACAACTCCCCGGTTATGAAGACTGCCACTGGGCAGAGCTAAAATCGGCGCTGGATAACGCCGGTCTGCGCATGAGCGATGACATGATCAAGCTGGCGCAGACCGCCTTCCGCACGAGAATCGCCGAACGTCAGCAAAGATGGTTTGATAGTTGCCGACGCAGAAAACATAAAGAAACCAAGCAGGAGTGGCTAATAAGCCTGTTGAGCCAAGAGGATCGACCGGGTATGGATGAGCCACAATTCTGGTTGCTGCTCTACAATGGCGGGGCGGAGACCAGTATGGCAACCGTGAGAAACGTGATGAAACTGCGCGGCATCGCGCAGGACCAGTATATCTCACAGGTTAAATCTCGCTGGGATGCCATCAATCGGGGGAAGAATATCTGCAATATCAATCAGCTGATGTTGTTGTTGCTCTGTCTGAAGCATGAAAATATTCCCCTGCCGCAGTTGCATGACGCGATGGAACTCGCCTGTGTGCCCATTGATCGAACTGAACTGGGGCAGATTTACGAGGCAGTCAGAACCCATGTCTCGCGGGAGGAGGCCGCAAGATTTCGTATCATCCATCATTCGACCCCCGCCTTCGGCTCCCTCTATGAGCAAATGGTGAGAATGTTGAGTCAGTGTGAAGCGTTGTCTCAGATCACCGCCGCCAAAGCACTGCGTTTATTGTGGGAATCGAAGTTTTACCCTACGAGTTTTGCTGAAGTGGCCAGAGCGCTTACCGAGGCTCAGGGGAAGTATAGGATACCGGATTCACGCGTTCTGAATCAGACCTATACCGCCATGAGCGCCACAACACTGGTTCCATCCCTGGAACAGTGGTATGACGTGGCGATGGTGTCAGACAATGACAACGATGTGACTTTTTTGTTGGATCCGGAAGCGGAACTGAAATGGTCACTGGACCAGGAACTGAACTAATCCATCGTTTCCCGAAACACCAGCGGCAAATACCCTGATGCCTCAGCGCTGACCAGCACGGCACCGTCACGCATGACAAAAGGTATTTCCCCCTGATCAAGACAGGATTGCAGTACCAATAAGGAGTGCACCGCAAATACCAACGCCACCATCCGGGCTTCAGGTGCAGTAACCACTATGCCAAACTCCCTGTTAACCTGTTGCGGGGTGATCACCCGGATGCGCGTCCGCCCCCCCTGCAACGCATAGCCCGCGCCGCTGCTATCCAGCACCGGCTCGCTGGCAAATAACCGGGCATACAGCGCAATTCCAGCACCGGGATTATCTGCGGCCAGCACGAACTCGGTAATGTCCTGCACCCCATTGGGATGTTGCTGCCACTCCGGTTGCCACACTGCCTGTGGCGTCAGGTGCTGGCAGAAAAAACTAAATCCTCCGGCAACCGCACTGGCACGCAGCCGGGTAATACAGAACCGGGCGTCACACTGTTCGCCATCAGGCAAAGTCACCTCGCGTGAGAACATCGTGGGTGGTTCACCCTCCAGATGCAGCGCTTTCAGCACTTGCCACGCCTGGCGGGCATCGGCAGTTTTCCACACCAGTCCCGCCAGACCAATCGTCACCTGCCACAATCCCCGGCTGCCGGTGGCACGCGTCGGTTCGTAACCCAGCAGTTCCAGATAATTTTCGCCAAAAATCGCCAGATGATTACTGGACCCCATGCTGTGATGACCACGCGCCAGCAATTGAAACCCCATCCGGGTGAAACGATCACAGGCCTGGTCGAGTTGGTCATTCACGTTAATCACCGCGTGATCAAAACGCGGTTTGAGGGAGGATGTCATGCCGCCCGCCCTCCAAAGTAGAGTTCACGCATCTGCGGATCGTTAAGTAATTTGTCTGCGGTGCCACTCATGGCGACCTTGCCCAGCGCCAGCACATAGGCGCGATCCGAGATATGTAACGCTTCCATCGCATTTTGCTCCACCATCAACACCGTCACTTTTTCCTGATGACGGATAGTCTGAATCGCGCTGAACACATCACTCAGCATCTTCGGCGACAGCCCAGCAGAAGGTTCATCTAACAACAGCACCTGCGGTGCAGGCATTAACGCCCGCGCCAGCGCCAGAATTTGTCGTTCTCCCCCCGAGAGCGCTGAGGCTGCCATACGCCATTTGGCCTTCAGCACCGGATAGGTTTCCGCCAGGCTGGCCATACGCTGACGTCGCTGTTCCGGGGCGAGAAACTGCCCGCCGGTTTGCAGGTTTTCCGCAATGGTCAGGTTGTTAAATACGTTATTTAACTGCGGAACAAACCCCAACGCACAATCGCGCACTTTGCGATGTGCCGGAATGCCGCCGGTTTCCCGGCCATTGATGCTGACACTTCCCTGACGCGGAGCCAGAAAGCCAGCAATGGTTTTTAACAGCGTCGATTTACCGCACCCGTTGGGACCCAGCAGCGTAACAATTTCACAGTCGTTAACCTCAAGCGAAATACCGTGCAGGATATCGATGCCTGGAGTGTATCCTGCCACCACTTCATTCAGCGTGATCATACTGCTTCCTTTAATGCAGCTGTGCCGTGGCCGAGATAGGCCTCCAGCACCTGTTGATTGTTAGCCAGTTCATCCGGACGGCAGCTGGCGACGATCTGTCCGCGATCCAGCACAATGCAGCGCTGGCACAGGCTGGCGATAAAATGCATATCATGCTCAATCACCAGCAACGCAATCCCCTGTGCCGCGAGCGTCAGCAGCGTCTCTACCAGTTGCTGGCGCAGATGCGGATGCACCCCCGCCATCGGTTCATCGAGCATCAGCACCTGCGGATTGCCCATCAGCGCGCAGGCAATACCCAGCAATTTCTTCTGTCCGCCCGATAACGCCGCGGCAGGCAAATCTTTCACCTTGCTGAGCAACATGACTTCCAGCAGATGCAATGCTTTCTCTTTATCCTGCCGTTCGATTTTCCGTGCCTGCCGCAAGGCCAGCAGACCACTCCACAAGCCATGGGCGCGCGTTCCGGCAGCCATTACCACTTCCAGCACCGTCATTTTTTCCGGCATCACCGGTAATTGAAAAGTACGGGCGATACCGGCAGCAATAATGCGATGCGTGGGCAGGCGGTCAATGGTGTGCTCTGCAAAACGGATGCTGCCGCTGTCCGCAGGCGTAAACCCAGAGATGGTGTTCAGCAGCGTACTTTTGCCTGAGCCATTCGGTCCCAACAGTCCGAGGATTTCCCCCTTCCCCAGCGTGAAACTGACGGAGGTCAACACCTTGTTACCACCAAAGGCTTTACTCAGGTCAGTGACCTGTAAAATGGGTGTCATGATAAAACCCTCAATTTTTCCGGCAGCAGCCCCGCCGGACGCAGCAGCAGGCAGAGCAGCAAGGTGAATCCGACCAGACCGAGGCGCAATGCGCCGGTCAGATCAGCGCTGAAGTGTAAGTAATCTTTGGCGAACGGAATCAGGTTGTATAAGGTCTCGACCACCAGTACACCAAGCAGCACGCCCCGCACGTTGCCCAGCCCCCCAATCATCACCATGCTCCAGATCAGAAAAGTTTCCGATGACAACAGATAATCCGGACTGGCGTAGTTGGTGTACCATGCCAGCAACATCCCTGCCAGGCTACCCATCACCGCGCTGCTCATCAGCGCACGGCATTTCAGCCATGGCAGCGAGTAACCCATGCACATTGCCAGTTGCGGTTGTTCGCGCATCAGGCGCAGCGCGCGACCAAAGCGACTGGCGGCAAAACGGACAGAAACGAGGGTACTCAGTATCACTGCCAGCAGGATCACCACCGCAAACACCCATGGCCCGCCATTCCAGGGAGCGCTGATGGCGCCAATCCCCTGTGCGCCGCCGGTTATCTGATCCTCATTGGTAATGACAATGCGGATGATCTCCGCCAGCGCCAGCGTTGCGATGCCCCAGTAATCCGCTGCCAGCTGACGACCCAGCGTTGCCATCAGCAGGCTGACTAACATGGCAACAGCGATACCTGCCGGTAAGGCAAACCACAATGACCAGCCGAACTGGCTGCTCAATGCCATCGCGTAGGCACCGATACCGACGAAAGCGATATGGCCGAAGTTGAGGAGTCCGGCGTAGCCTGCCTGGAGATTGAGCGCCAGCGCGACAACGGCGTAGATACCCGCCAGACAGAAGATGTTGAGGAGAAAATCAGACACGTCGCACCTCGCGGTTAAACAAGCCAAAAGGACGCAGCCATAACGCCAGCAGCAGCATGACAAACGAGCAGGCATTGACCCAGGTCACCGGCACAAAGGCCATTTGCCCGTCAATCAGACTGCCGAAATCGACATTAGTGATGAAGGTTTCCGTGATGGCGATCAGCAACGCACCAAACACCGCCCCGAGCGGGTTACCCAGTCCACCGAGAATGGCGGCCGCCAGCACCGGCAGCATCAGGTCATTACCCTGGTTGATGTAAGCACTGCCCTGCATCGCCATCATCGAACCCCCGAGGCTGGCGAGCATCCCGGCCACCAGATTAACCACATGCACAATGGCGTTGGCATTCAGTCCCGATGCCGCCGCCAGCTCACGATTGCTGGCCAGCGCGCGCACCGCCCGTCCCTGGGGGGTACAGAACAACACCAGCGCAAAGGCGAGGATCAGCAACAGCGTCATCACCAGGCTGAATAACCGATCACTGGAGAGACGCACACCGGCAAACTCCCACATGCTGCCAATCGGCAGATTAAAGCTGACAGGAGCCGATCCCTCGGCCCCTAACATCACCGCGATAATCACCATCGACACCGCCAGCGATCCAATCATGGCGTTGGCGGTGCCACTCTTCAGCAATGGCTGAAACACCCAGTGATGCAGCAGCACCGACAACAGGCCGCACAAACCAGCGGCCAGCGACATGGCCAGCAACAGCGGCATACCGAGTTGCAAACCACCGGCGGTAAGAAACGCGCCGGTCATGGCGTATTGCATATGGGCGATATTGGCAAAACGCACCAGCCCATAAACCAGGCTTAATCCCAGCGCCACCAGCGATAAATCGGCAGTGCGCATTAGCGTATCGAGCATAAACGGCAACATAACGTTTTCCTGCAATCAAGACCGTAAAGGCACGGGTTAGCGCGCCACCAGTTCACCGTTCTGCGCTTTCACGTTGAGATACGGTTGGCTCTGGCGTTGGTTATCGCTATCCAGATCGAGTTTGCCGGTCAGGCCGCTAAAACCGGGTGCGACGGTTTGCATGGCAGTGATCATGGCTGCCGGTGCGCTGCTGTGTGCCTGCTTGATCGCAGCTGCGGCTAGCATGATGCTGTCATAGGCGTAGCTACCGTAGACGGAACGCGGTTTCTCTTTAAACTGTGCCTGATATTGCTGGTTATAGGCTTCTGCCGCCTGATTACCGCTGGCTCCGCCCACTTCCATACCAAGCTGACCATTGGTGTACTGTGCAGGAGAGTCGGCAATCGCCATCGTCAAATACATGCCGTACCACGGGGTGTTGTGCAGGCCAAGTTCCCACGCCTCACGATTCAGGACGATGGCATCCTGACCGTAGCTGGTATAAACGTAAGCCTGGGGTTGAGCGCGGGAGATTTGCTCCAGTTCACGACGGTAAGAAGGCTGGCCACTGGTATACAGCACCTTTGCCACAACTTTGCCGCCAGCGGCTTCAAACGCTTTGGTGAATTGCTGTGCCATACCCTGGCCGTAGGCCCCATCTGGCGCGACAAATGCCACTTTGCTGTAACCCAGTTTGCGCACATCTGCGGCTGAGAAACGCGCGGAAAGATCATCAAGACCAATCACGCTCCACGAGGTTTTACCGATTTTGCGGATATCGGCACTGGTGCCGGAAATATTGATATGCAGCAGCTGGTTCTTCACCAGGTATTGCCCCACCGGGATAGTGACACTGGAGGAGAAATCCCCTACGACCAGCGGCACTTTGTTGACCTGCGTCAGCTTGCGCACCGCGCTCAGGCCCGTCACTGGGCTGCCTGCTGAGTCTTCCACTATCACCTGGAGTTTTTCACCGTTTACACCACCCGCAGCATTGATCTGATTCACCGCCAGTTCGATACCACGACGCTGATCTTCACCAATACTGGCGCTGGTCCCGGTGAGCGGCAAAATCGCCCCCAGCGTGATATCCGCTAGCGCGTTATGTGCAACCAGTGACAACAAAACACCCGTGACAGCCGAAAAGGGGAACATCTTTTTCATGATCTTTCTCCAGTTTTCAATAATTTCCGGCTCTGAGGCCGGTATCTATCCCCGTCAGGGGCCCTGATGTTGGCGAGGTGAAGCAAAGTCGATGCAAAAGTGCATACACTTGTGTATTAAGCAAGGGCTGTGCCATGCGCCGCAATGGCAGGCATGATGAGGCAGCGGGTTTCTGCCGCTGGTGAGAAAATACTCAACAAATACAACGCCGGTGACCGCAGAAATAATTTTACCTGGCAAGCGATCACGGGATTAAAAAACCAATCAGGCAGGATTGATCGTAATGCACAAGTGAATACACTTAAGGCTATTTTGGTGCAGTGCTGTCATTTTATGGTGCAAATAAACATAAGCATGACGACTTAAATAAAGCGGGATTGTTCGGGAAGATGCACGCAGAAGTGTATGCATTTATTTGTTGAGTTGCGCCCCGGGATTGTGCTAACAATTTAAAAATAGCGCTGCGGTAGTCACGATGCAGCAGGGAATTAAGGGGACAGCATTGGTCATCGCAAAAAAGAAAATCCGCAGTGCCGACAGCGTGGAAAAGGTATACGAGAAGGTTAAGCTGCTGGCAATTGACTACCAGTTTCGTCCTGGCGAACGTGTCAATGAAGTCGAGCTGGCGGCGGAGCTTGGGGTTTCCCGCACCCCGGTGCGCGAGGCGCTGAACCGTCTGGCGCAGGAAGGTTTTATGAACTTTGTACCGAACCGGGGCTTTTACTCGCGCGATCTGACGCCAGACGGTGTGCGTGAACTGTATGAAGTGCGCATGGTGATTGAGCAATCCACCTTTCGCTTTGCCTGCCTGCGCGCCAGCGATGAAGATATTGCGCGTACTACCGCCATCTGGGAAAACGTCACCCTTCATCCCCCCGAGTTGCAGGATGCCGACTACTGGGCGCGCATTGCCCAGGTGGATGAGCTGTTTCATATGGAGATTGCCCGTATCGCCCGCAATACCCGGCTATACGAGATGCTGGAGAGTTTAAACTCCCTCAGCCGCTTCTTCCGCCGTATCGATCTGGAAGCCCCGGTACGCCGCAATAACGCTTACGATGAACATGTGGAAATTATTGCCGCCCTGCGCGCCCGTGATATTGATAAAGGCGTCCGCTTAATGGAACAACATATTTCCCTGAGTTCAGAGCATGCTGTGGCTGTGACCAAAGAAGGCCTGGCGCGGATATATTTAAGTCTTTGAATCATTAATTAGCGGCGGTTATTCACACCGCCATGTTATTACCTATCATATTGCGGGGCGCTATGGGAGATATTTCTCAGGAGCTGATTCGTCAGGCGATTGACTGGCGGCGGGAATTGCATCGCATCCCGGAAATTGGTTTACAGGAAATCAAAACATCAGAAAAGATCGCTGAGTTATTAAGCGGGTTTGGCCTGGAAGTCCATCGTGGTATTGCCGGGACCGGTATGGTGGCGGTCCTGCACAACGGGCCAGGTCCCACTATCGGGCTACGCGCAGATATTGATGCGTTGCCGATGCAGGAACGCACTGGCTGTGACTGGCAATCGATCCATGCGGGAACGATGCACGCCTGCGGCCATGATGGACACAGCGCTATCCTGCTCGGGGCCGCGCGTCATTTAGCGCAAACGCGGCAGTTTAGCGGTACCGTCTGTTTTATTTTCCAGCCCGCCGAAGAGAATGCCGGCGGTGGCCGCCTGATGATTGAAGACGGTTTATTCAGTCGTTTTCCGATGCAGTCGGTATTTGCACTGCATAATTGGCCCGGCCTGCCGCTGGGTGAATGCGCCATCAGTCCCGGGGTCATGATGGCATCGCAGGATAACTTCACCATCACGCTACAGGGTAAAGGCTGCCATGCTGCCATGCCGGAACTGGGCGCTGACCCGATTATCGCCGCCTCGCAGCTGGTGCTGGCGTTACAAACCATCGCCGCGCGCCGCCTGTCGCCGCTGGAGCAATGTGTTATCAGCGTGACGCAGATTCACGCCGGGGAAGCGATTAACGTCATCCCGGATCGCCTGACGTTGGCTGGCACGCTGCGCTGCCTGAGCACCGCGACGCGCGAGCGTTGCTGGCAGCTGATTGACGACTATGCCCGCACTGTCCCGCAGGCCCTGGGTGTCACGGGGAGCGTCGAGTGGGCCTATGGATACCCGGTCACCCAAAACCACGCCAGCCAGGCTGACATATTACGCCAGGCCGCCCTCGCGACGCCTGCTATCACCTGCGTGCATGACAATCCGCGTCCCTCAATGGCGGCCGAGGATTTTGCTTATCTGTTGCAGGCCTGCCCCGGAGCCTATTTATGGCTCGGCGCGGACGGCGCGACGCCTTCCGCTTCGCTGCACAGCCCGAATTATGATTTCAATGATGACCTGATCGCCCCTGGTATCGGCTTGTGGGTTTCACTGGTGGAACGGTCATTACCTTCGCGTTTTTCTGATCAGGAGATGCCCCGATGAGCCACATCCACTTCTTTGGTGCCGGACAGATGGCAGAAGCCATCATCCGCGCATCGTTACAACGTCACACATTGTCTGCCAGCCGTGTCACTCTTTCGGACATCGATCCGGCTCGTATTGCACTGCTCCAGACGCGTTATCAACTCACCAGCACCCTGCCGGAACCCGCAGCGCTGGCCGACGCCGACTACATTGTGCTAGGCATCCGCCCTCAGGATGATCTGGCCGCCGTTGCCGCGCAGATTAATCAGTATGCCGCACCGACCACCACCGTCATCTCGATCATCGCTGGCGTGACGCTGGCGAAACTGGCGGCGCTGTTGGGTGCTACGCGCCCCATCGCGCGCATCATCCCCAATACCCTCACCGATACCGGACTGGGCTTCAGTGGTGTGGCGTTTAATCAACAGGTTGAGCGCGGCCCATTGCTGCCGTTCCTCGAGAGTTTTGGCAAGGTAATGCTGCTGGAGGAACGTCTGATTGATGCCTTCACCGCCTTTGCCGTGGCCGGGGTGAACTACGTTTATTACTTTATTGAATCGTTAGCGGATGCGGGTGTACTGGCGGGATTGACGCGCACGCAATCCACCCAGGCGGTGTACGAAAATCTTATCGGCGCAGTGGAGATGCTGAAGCTGAAACAGTGCCACCCGCGCCAGCTGATGGATATCAACAATTCCCCGGGCGGCGTCGGTATCAACGGCATATTTGAACTGAACAAAAGTGATTTTGCTGCCGGATTACAGCAAAGCGTGCTGGCGGCATTGCGCAGAACCACCGAATTATCCGGAAACTAAACGAAATCGCCCCCGCCGGAGAACCCGACGGGGGCGAGATTGACAGAGCTAATCAGGTTTACGGCAGCTTATAAGCGATAACGTAATCGCCCAGTTTGGTGCCGAATGAACCGTGCCCACCTGCCATGATTACCACATACTGTTTGCCATCGACCGCATAGGTCATCGGCGTTGCCTGACCACCCGCAGGCAGGCGAGCCTGCCACAGCAACTGACCATCACGGACGCTATAGGCGCGCAGGTAGTTATCCAGCGTACCCGCCACGAAGAACACGTTACCGGCAGTGGTGACCGGACCGCCTAACATCGGCACACCCATTTTGAACGGTAACGGCACCGGAGCGCTGTCACGCACCGTACCAATACGTTTTTTCCAGACAATCTGATGATTTTGCAGGTTGATCGCGGAAACAAAACCCCATGAAGGTTGCAGGCATGGCAGACCAAACGGCGACAGGAACGGGTTCAGTTCCACACCATAAGGCACCCCATACATATGCTGCACGCCTGATTCAGAGCCGGAACCGGCAGCACCATCCGCACCTGGCTCAATCGGGTTACCCGGACCACGCGGAATCAGTTTGGAGATAAACGGCATTGCCATCGGGTTGGCAATGGCAATCTGACGATCGGTATCCACCGCAATACCGCCCCATTCGAACATGCCGAAGTCACCGGGGAATACCAGCGTGCCCTGCTCAGAAGGCGGAGTAAACGGTCCTTCGTAGCGCAGACGATGGAACATCACGCGGCACACCAGCTGATCGAACATGGTAGCACCCCACATATCCTTGCCCTGCAATTTCTGCTGCGGACGGAATGTCAGCTCAGAGAATGGCTGGGTGGGATTGAGGTGATCACCTTTGGCCGGACCTTGCGGAACCGGAGTTTCCGGTGCCGGGACCACTGGCTTACCGGTTTCACGGTTCAGAACAAAAATGTTGCCGGTTTTAGCCGGGACATACACCACCGGAACGGTGTTGCCGTCTTTGTCGGTGATATCTGCCAGCGTCGGTTGTGACGGCAGATCCATATCCCACAGATCGTGGTGTACGGTCTGATAGAACCAGGCCAGTTTACCGGTGGAGGCATGCAGCGCTAACAACCCACTGGCGAAACGTTCCTGATCGGCGGTGCGATTGCCACCCCAGATATCCGGTGTGGACACGCCCATCGGCAGATAGATGATGTCACGTTTGGCATCGTAAGCTGCCGGAGCCCAGGAGTTCGGTGAGTTGGCGGTAAAGGTTTCGCCATCCGCCGGCAGCGCATTCGGATCTTTCGCGCCCGGATCGAAGGCCCAAACCAGCTTGCCGCTGTTGATATCAAAACCACGGATAACACCAGAAGGCTCGCGCGTGGACAGGTTGTCAGTTACCGAACCCGCCACAATCACCATATTATCGGTCACGATCGGCGGAGATGTCGGCTCGTAGCCGCCCGGATAGGCATTCGGCTGCTGATGTTGCAGATTCAGTTCGCCGTTGTTAGCGAAAGACTGGCAACGCTCACCGGTTTGCGCGTCGAGCGCGAACAGACGACCATCATCCACTGGCAGGAAGATACGACGTGCACAGCTGGCAGGCTGGCTGGCGCTGCCTTCGGCTGCGGTCGGCATTTCATGGTAAGAGACGCCACGGCAGGTAATGTGCTGGAAGGTCGGATCCGATTTCAGTTTAGGATCAAAGCGCCATTTCTCTTTCCCGCTCGCCGCATCCAGAGCAATCAGGATCTGATGTGGGGTGCAGAGATACAGCATGTTGCCGACTTTCAGCGGCGTCACTTCGTTGGTGATTTCACCCGGGTCATTGGCGGTTTTGTGATCACCGGTTTCAAACTGCCAGGCAACCTGCAAATCTTTAACGTTGTGCTCGTTAATTTGTTGCAGCGGTGAATAGCGCACCCCTTCCTGCGTACGGCCATACGCAGTCCAGTCTTCCGCCGGAACCGTAGAAGTAGCGGGTGCTTTATCGGTCAGCGGCAGTTCGCCGTTGATTTCCTGCGGATCGTGCAGCGCAGAACCCGCCAGCAACGCCACGTTAGCCAGCAAGGCGACCAGCATCGCTCCCAGCGGCTTTTTGTTAGTGGTGGAGAATTGACGATAGCTGAAAGGCAGGATTAACCAGATACCCAACAACACCCAGATATCCAGACGCGGAACCAGCGTCCAGTAATCGCTCCCGGCTTCATGCCAGGCCCAGATAGCGGTAAGCAACAGAATCGCGGCGTAAAGATAGAGCGCGCTGCGCTTTTTCTTCAGCAACAGCCAGCTAAACGCCGCCATTGCCAGACCGCTAATCAGGTAATAAGCACTGCCGCCCAGCGACAGCAACCAGACACCACCAATCAGCAGCCATGCAGCACAAAGCACTGAAAAGATGAGTGTTAACAAATTTAAAATTCGGGATGCCCGTGACATTTTATTAACCTTGAAGGAAAAAACGTGACAACTGTAAATAATTTACATCATTAGTGTAAACGTTATCACAAAGCATTTACATTATAATTCTGTGCGAACTTCTTCTAAAGACTAGAAATTTATTTATTTATCAGACAATTGATTGCTATTACTTCTTTCTGAATTGAAGTTATCGATATGAGGGATTTGATGAAATGGGGCTTCAGTGGAAACGATATCACTCGTAGTGGCGCGATTTATCGCGCGAAGTAGTGATGGGGCTGCGCGCCCCCATCACTCAGTGTGCTCTTTTCAGCGTAATGCGCGTCAGTTCAGAAGGACGTCCTAAACGCACTGCCATGCCCGGCCACAGCGCAGTGCCGTTATTCACGTAAAGCTGCATACCTTCTACGGCATAAAGACCGGAAACAAAGCCGCCATTCGGTTTAGCGAACAGGCGATCAAATCCGGCAATCAGGCCGCCATGGGTGTGGCCGGATAGCTGTACATCCGCCCCTTGCGCCGCATTCTGGCGCGCGTTGCGCGGTTGATGGTCCAGCAATACTACCGGTGCATTGAGCGGCGCACCCGACAGTGCGCGGGCCAAATCCGGCCCCGGAGCACCCCGGCCAGGGGCCGATGCATCGGTCACGCCAACAATCACCAGGCTGGCATCATCGCGGGTCACGACCGTGTGGCTGTTGAGTAAAGGTTTCAACCCCAGTGCGGCGAGATGCTCCGTCCAGCGCGCCTGTTCAAAGAAATATTCGTGATTGCCGGTAATGGCAAACACGCCATCGGGCGCGCTCAGACCCTGCAAGGGCGCAACATCATTGCGCCGATTGTTCAGCGTGCCATCAATCACATCACCGGTGACGACAATCAGGTCAACCTCCAGCGCCATCGCCTTCTCCACCATCTTCGCTGTCCATTTTCCATTGAACAGTTTGCTGATGTGTAAGTCTGTCAGCTGCAACAACTGATAACCTTCAAACTCAGCCGGCAGGTTCTTAATGTTGAAGACCACATCTCTCACCGGCGGGACACGTATCGCCTGATGAACACCCACTGCGGCCAGCAACATGGCGATCCCGCCAGCCAGATAGCGTACCTCGGGGGAAATGACCAGCGGATGCCCGACCAGCAGCGCAATCAGCCCCACCGCATCGATGACCACCTGAAGCATGGCGAGAAACAGCACCGCACAGAACGCCCAGTTGAACAGGATAATCACCGGACGCGGCATTTCCGGCGACATGATGCTGCCGGAGGTAAAACGACTGAAAAACAGGTATTGCGTGGCAAGCAACACCACGGCGGAGAACAGAATCTTCACCCCAAGCGGCAACGCCAGGGGAGCAATAAAGCGTGCGATGACATACCAGCCAGGTATGCTGAAAATCAGGTGAAACATCGTGATATTCCCTGGAAATTAGGCAAAGTTTTCGCGTGCCATTATCGGCGAAAAACATGTCCGCGACTTTTCAAAACTGGCGAAATCTCCAGTTGCTGTGCAGAAAAATACGGCACAGGCCTGAGGCTGTACCGTATTGGTAGTTAATTAACTCATCGAGAAACTTTTAGCTTCAATCATCCTGTTTTGGCATCTCTACTAATGTTCCTGCCGGAAGTTCATCGACCAAAAAAGGTTTACCTGGAATTCTGTCTTTATTCGCCATCCAGAAAGCGGCTCCAGAATTTTTGTAATTACTTTTATAACTCATCGCTATCGACCATAAGCTTTCACCTTTTCGGCTCACATGGTAGGCCTTCGAGGGGTCATAATCGTCATCAGCCGTCTGAGTTGTCGGACTGATTCTCACTCCTTGCGCCTGCGTCGTTGCTTCTGAAGTCTGTGGGCTGGATGCTGCCGTAGACGCAGTTGATGCTGTGGTGGTTTCATTTTCATCTGCAAAAAGTTTGGACAACTTAGCGTATAATAAATTTCCACTATTCCCGGTAACCCGAGCCAGCAACATTTTCGCCCCTGGTGGCATTGTTCTCCAGATTTCGGCCAGGCTTTTTATTCCACCTTTTGCTGAATTTTGAATAATCGCAGCAGCATCTTTCACAAACTGCGCCAGTACATCAATTTTACTTTGTGGATATTTTGCAATTGATTGAGCTGCATTTGTTGATAGTTTAGTTAACGCGTCCGTTTTAACTTGTGCCAGTACACCAGCACTAAAACTGATGCCGAGTGCCAGCAACGCATCCGCAATATGTTTCTTTTGTTTGTCTGGATTGTCAGCAATTGCAGCTTTAATTGCTGAAGGTGCACAACTTAATAAACTGATACCGAAGTTAACCATCGGTCCTATCTTCATTGCAGGTCCCCATAAAGGGAATAGCGCTAACACAGCCTTTAACGCTTCTGCGCCAACGAAAATATTGGACTCCATCCGAGTCCATGTCGAAAAATCAAAATCACTCTTAACATGCTCAATGGCTGTGGGTGTGAGTATATTTTCAACTTTACCTTGCTGCCTAGGGAGTAAACCCAATACCTTATTAAAAGGAGGGCTTTCATTTCTTATGTTCATTGCTTTATCTTCACCGGCCAGCTGAATCACTCTCCTCTGTGAAAGCCCTGCATCAATTTCCTCCCTGAGGGACTTCGGCAATGGCGAATGAAGTGAGGATGATATGCTATTATAACTTATAGGTTCAAATGCTGGATTCAGGCTAAATATATATCCTTTGTGAAGAAACATGTTAGATAATACATTTTCATGAAAAACCAATTGCGTAACATTTTCAAGGTCTTTATGGGTTAATTTCCCAACTGGACTCCTGGGGTGGGTAAGGTTATATATATTTGCCATTAACTCGGCATTACTTCTTAACGCCTCTTTAATATCCTCTCTGTTTGTCGGATTATCTAATGCGGCATCAAACTTATCTTCTACAATGCTTAAAATAGAACCATCATTAATGGCGGATTTTAAATGATCCGGGTAATCATCAGGCCAGGTGAAATCCCAGCCAATATTAAGGATATTCCTAAAGGTGCTGCTATTTTCCTCAATAAATTTCCTGGCCATACCGCTCGCCACTTCGATCGGACTAAACCCTTTTTCGATTTTCTCGCCTAAAATTTTTGCCTTAGCATAAAGTACGGGAAAATAACTTGGTTCAACATTCACCATGATTTTGTCGTTCTCAAGGCGCTCTTCGGCATTGTGCGATAAAGTCGTCCATTCGTAAGCATGCTTAAGCGCACTCTTTATCATCTCTCCCGGAGGCTCTTTAATATCAACATTGATATTTTCTTTAATGCTATCCAATAGTTTGGATTTCAGCTTAACGGTGCGTTCATCAGTCCACAAACTTTTCATAAGTAAAACAGTGGCCTCGATTGGCGTGGCCATATTGGCCGCAATTGCGGCTACTGCGGCTTTTGGTCCACCCATGGCCGCCGCAGCCGCCGTGGTGATAAGGGTTTGTGTAGACCAGCTAACGGTGTTATCCGCGTCAAAAGTTTTATCGGCGTCCGGTGTTTTATTCGGGCATGCAAATTTATCTTTCTCTGATGGCGGAACAGGATCTGCCTTACCCGTTATTCTGGCTGGCGGTGCCTTGTGTTTTCTATCAGGCCTGTTTAATTCTGGCGCACAAATACCCTTTGCGGCATAAGATGCATTAAGGAGCCATGTTCCTTTCTGAGCCAGCGTCATCTGCGATAAACTTCGTCCATTCTCAACACGGCTAAAAGTGATTTCTTCCGTATTGGCAAATGGATTATGTTCCGGGATTAGAGCTTGCTGGCTTGTCGATGGACGTTCTGCCAGCTCTTTTTCAATGGAAGTTTGTAGTTGCTGTACTTCTTCACGACTGGGTGATGAAGCACCCTGTTGATTTTTGGCAGCAAGAAGTAATCGCAAAAATTGAGTTCTGTCTATCGTGGCTGAACTGTGCCTATCTTTTTGCTTTGAAAAGTGATTATTAACATGTTCATGTAAATTAGCATTATTTACCGTATGCGGAACATGTTCGTTGTCAGATACTGTTTTTGTCAGGGAGCCATCCCACATAAAATCGACTAATTTCATCACCTTCTGGCAACAATGATCGTCCCATCTATCGGACTGAATTTTCTGAGCCAATCCATAGGTGCCATTTTTTAATAATAGCTCGGTCTTTTCCGGTGACGTCTTAATCATACTGGCGATTTTTTCTTTAAACTCACTCACCTCTTTTTTACTTACACAGGTCAACAGATGACCATTGTTATTGTTTGTAATATTTTCCCCTTTGGCATTGGAAATTACTAACCTGATGAAATCATCTTTATTTTCATTAGCGTTCAACAGAGCGTCATAGTTATGTAAATCTGGCTGAGCACTATCCTCACTGAGGATGTCGAGTACCAGTTGCCGGGTATCTCTGTCCCATTCAGGTTCCGCCAGTTTCGCTTCAGCATCCATAAGTAAGGCATGATCATGGCAATTCAGAATCTGTGCATCTTTGCTTATATTGTATGGCTTAGTATCATTCTTGCGATCATTTACCTCTCCGAAAGCATAGTTTATATTATTTGCGTTAGGGATGGTTGGGTGCATTTACTCTCCAGTGTATGAAATTGTCTATAAACAATAATAAAATTTACCATCGCCACATGATGTTTTTTATTGTTTCCTACAATTTCTTTCGGAAATTGGCAATGAAAAACCTAACGAAAGATTAATTATTTGACTTATATCAATCCATGTAAAATATATAAAAACATCAACGACAAAAAGCCCGGTATCCCAGGTAAATAGCACGCAACGCTGCAAATTCCAGCAAACAGCTTCCATCTGGATGTACAGACGTCCAGATGTAGATTATAGTGCGTTCCCTGTACCCGACCTGCCACGCAGGGAGAGACCATCAGATGTTTAGAAAGGAACTTCGTTATGAATAAGAAATTAGTCTCCGTGTTGCTGGCAGCTTCAGTGACGCTGCTCAGCGCCTGTAATAAAGACAGCAACAACAGCGTCAAAGTTGCGATCAACACCGGCCCCGATCAGGCGCTGTGGGATACCGTCAAGCAGGTTGCCCATGACAAGTATCATCTGGATGTCGATGTGGTGGCCTTCAATGACTATGTGCAGCCTAACGAAGCTCTGTTCAACAAAGATGTCGATGCCAATGCCTTCCAGAGCCTGCCTTATCTGGAAATGCAGTCAAAAGAGCGTGGTTACCATTTTGCGGTGATCACCAACACCTTTGTTTTCCCCATCGCGGGCTATTCACGCAAAATCAAATCGTTAAAAGATCTGCCTGATGGTGCCACTATCACTATCTCTAACGAAGCCACCACTCTCGGACGCAGCCTGCTGTTGTTGCAGGCCCAGGGGCTGATTAGCGTGAAACCCGAAGCGGGCCTGCTGCCAACCACACTGGATATCACCGCTAACCCGAAAAACCTTAAATTTGTTGAAGTGGACACACCGCAGCTGGCTCGTACGCTTGATGATCCGCAGGTTTACGTTTCCATCATCAATAATAACTTCGCGGCGCTGGCGAATCTCTCCGCCTCACGTGATGGCATGTTTATGGAAGGAAAAGCGTCCCCGTATGTGAACGCGATTGTGGCGCGTGAAGATAATAAAGACAGCCCTAATATTCAGAAGCTGAAAGAAGCGTTCCAGTCACCGGAAGTGCTTAATAAAGCGAACGAAATTTATAAAGGCGACATTATTAAAGGCTGGTAATTTTATGGCGGCGCAATTTATTGCGCCGCCATAGCCTATGCAGTTAATGCTTATACGTTGCGAGTTTATCCTGCTGCATATCCCCCAACCCTTCTGAAGGTTTCAGGTCACAGGCTTTGGGCAGCGTGGTGGTCAGCAGACCGGCTACCACCAGCGAACCCGCCAACCAGCAGACCGCAACATTCTGTCCATAAAGCATGGTCATAATCCCGACCAGATACGGCCCGCAGAATCCCCCCAGGTTACCGAGGCCATTGATCACCCCGCGCGCGCTGCCCGCAACTTCCGGCGCGGCAATGCGGCCAGGGATTGACCAGAACGGGCTGGTCGCAGCCTTCAGGAAGAAACCGCAAACCACCAGCGCGATGTAGGACGCCACCACGTTGCTGTGCAGGATCACCGAAGCCAGCAGCGCCGCCGCAAAGCAGAACAACGACACCATCACCCACAGACGACGTTTGCCAGTGCGGTCGCTTAACCATGAAATCGCGTAAATACCCAGAATGGTCGCGACAAACGGCAAGGCCGCCAGCAAACCAATACCCGCCATATTCGATCCGGTCAGGTTTTTCAGAATACTCGGCAACCACAGGGTGTAACCGTAATCCCCGGTTTGATAGAAGAAATTCAGTGCCACCAGCTTCATCAGGCCCCGGTTACGAAACACCGCTTTTAAAGGGGCTTTGGTCACTGACGCGACGGCACGCACCGCCGCACGTTCACGTCTCAGCTCACCGAGCAACCAGGTTTTTTCCTTCTCAGGCAACCAGCGTGCTTCTTCCGGACGGTCACTGACCACCAGCCACCAGATCAGCAGGATCACCGCCGATAATAAGCCTTCAATAATAAACAGCCAGCGCCAGTCCAGCACATTGATGATGTAGCCGGAGATCGGTGCGGTAAACATGCCGCCTAGCGGAGCAAACATCATCACGAAAGCATTGGCACGACCCAGCTCTTTCTCAGGGAACCAGTTACTCACCATGGTTAATACCACGGGTAACATCCCCCCTTCCGATACGCCCAGTACAAAGCGTAACGCCAGCAATTGATAGTGGTTGGTGACAAAACCAGTAGCGATGGAGACCAGCGTCCAGGCAACCAGCGACCAGGCAATAAAACGTTTACCGCTGCCGTTCACCGCCGTCCGCCCACCCGGTACCTGCAAAAACAGATAACCGATAAAGAAAATACCGCTGACGATACCTGCCATCTGGCTGGTAATCGCCAGGTCCTGATCCATACCACCAGGGAGCGCAAAGCTGATATTGACGCGATCCATGAAGGAGACGATGCAAACGATCAAAATCGGCGCAATAACGCGATACCAACGTGTTCCGGGAATACGGTCCTGCATAATGCCCCCTTCGTGTAGATTCGTAGTTCTGCACTCTATTAAAGAGAGTCTGGATATTATTTTTGCGATCTGAATCACTGCAAATCGTGTTAAGGAAAGCTGTTACACACAGCGTGATGTGGCGGTGGAAAGCGCGTGGTTAAACGCCTGAAGAGAGGCGGGAACAAAATAAAACAACCTGACAGCATGCGTTCCGGCTGCCTTTCAGGTGCAGAATCAGCGCTTCATCACAGGAGTTGTAACATCAGGTTGTAACAACAATGCTGCATTTACTCATCAACCCCCATCGATAGTTGAATTTATGTCTCCTCAGTAACATCCAGAGGCCTGTTTCCCCGCGGCTAAAAGTTAAGGATGATATCCGTCCCGGAAAGGTCAGGTTCCCTATTCCGCTTTCCCTTTATTTCATTTGCGATTTTTTCGTAAGGGTGTTCTATGCAAAATAAAAGCACATTGCTTTTACTGGCTCTCTCTGTCGCCGTATTTGGCGTGATAACCACAGAAATTGCGATTATTGGCTTACTGCCAAAATTAGTTTCACAACTTCATGTTACACCCACGCAGGTCGGTTTTCTGGTGAGCATCTATGCGGTAATTGTCGCGATTACCGGTCCGTTTATTACGCTGCTGTTATCCGGCTTTGATAAGAAAAAGGTATTATTGAGCATTCTGGGCGTATTCATTATTTCCAATCTGATTTACGCTACTACCGATATATTTAATCTGATGCTGTTGTTCCGCATCCTGCCCGCTCTCGCCCATGCGGTGTTCTTCGCCGTAGCGCTGGTGGTTGCCGCCAGTTCGGTGCCCAAAGAACAAGCCGCGCATGCCACCGCCCGTGTATTTGCCGGTGTGGCCATCGGTCTGGTGCTGGGCGTACCGCTCAGTGGATTAATTGCCGATCATATTTCTCTGGCTGCGGCTTTTTATTTCGGCGCTGCCGCCTGCGTGCTGGCCTTTGCTGGCGTGTTGTTTCTCATGCCTTCCATGCCCGCCACACAGAAAGTATCGTTCGCCAGCCAATTATCGGTGTTACGTAACGGTAAATTGTGGCTCACTATCGCCACCGTGACATCAATATTCGCCGCCATGTTTTCCAGCTTCAGTTATGTCGCCGATTATCTGTCAAACATTACGCAACTGCATAACAATGCCATCAGCGCGATGCTTATTTTATTTGGTGCGTGTGGTTTTATCGGCAATTTCGTCTTTAGCCACTTTTTGCAGAAAAATGTGGTAAAAACCACTCACCTCTACCCGGTGTTATTTAGCGTGATTTTTCTGCTGGTGTGGTTATTTGGTTTCTCACCGCTCAGTATGTGTCTGCTGACGGTTTTCTGGGGAGCGTTCCATTCCTCGGGATTAGTGATCAGTCAGACCTGGCTGATGCGCGAAGCCAGCAAAGCGCCGGAATTCGCTAACAGCCTGTATATGTCTTTCTCAAATCTGGGCATCACCATCGGTTCCCTGACAGGCGGCTGGTTTATTGCGCACCTCGGCACCCATGCTGTGGTGCTGAGTAGCGTGATTTTCACTGTTCTGGCGCTGTTAAGCATCGTGATAAAACATCGTGCCGACCACGCCAGCGTGCTGGTAAAGGAACTGGCGTAACCTGATTAATCCAGCAAGCCGTCTTCTGCCGCTTTCACCAGCGTATCCACCACATAACGGATGCGCGGTAGCAGCTGACGGCTTTTCGGCCACATCGCACTGATGGGCACTTCCCCGCCGGAATGCCCGGAAAGCACCTCACGTAACTCGCCACTGGCCAGATATTTTCCCACCAGCCACAACGGTAGCTGCGCCAGACCACATCCGGCTAGCGTGGCCGCCAGCATCGCATCACCATCCGCCAACTCATGCGTGGCGGGCGGCGTAAAACGCAGCATCTGCCCGTTGCTCTGTTTCAGCAGCCACGAAATAGGCTGATTGCGGCGGAAACCGACCACACACTGGTGCTGGTTGAGTTCGGCAGGCGCAGTCGGTTCCCCCTGACGTTGCAGATAATCCGGCGCAGCACAAATCACCAGCTTCTGCGTGGTCAACCTGCGCGCTACCAACCCGCTGCTGTCCGCCAGCTCACCAATGCGGATCACCAGATCAATGCCTTCATCAATCAGGTCAACAAAGCGCTCGCTGAATGTCACCGTCAGCGCCAGCTCCGGGAAGTCACGCGTAATTTGCAGCAGAATGGGCAGAATACGTTGCCGCCCAAAGGCGGCCGGGAGATCGACGCGTAATCTGCCCGCAGGTTGCGAAATATGGGACGTCAGTTCGGCCTCGGCCTGCTCCAGGATATCGATGGCATTCTGGCAGCTAGAGAGAAAGCGTTCACCATCCGGTGTCAGGCTGAGTCTGCGCGTGGAGCGCTGGAAAAGCCGCAACCCGAGCCGCTCCTCAAGGCGACTGACGCTTTTACCCACCGCTGATTTGGTTAATCCCAGCCGTTCAGCCGCTGCCGTGAAGCTACCTAATTGCGCCGTGGTAACGAAGGCGGTGATGCTGCCGAGATGATCTGTTTTCCGCATAAGCGTGCGTCATTCCTCTTTATCCAGTGCCAGGATAAAAACATGTAATCATAAAAAAGGCCAGGGTATTAGCCTGGCCTGACGCATGATTACTGCGCTTTCGCTTTTCGTCGCAGCAGACAAATGATGCCGATAATCGCCAGCACCAGAATAATCCCCCCAATGATGGCTGGCATCATCAGCGGTTGCAGGCGCGCAAGCAGCGGCGGATGGCCACCTTTACGGACCCAGGCAACATCTTCCGCGGTGACGGTCACATTCGGATTACCGTAGTTTTTCAGCACAAAGTTACTGATATCCGCCACCCGCTGATCGTTCAACTTATCAACATACGACGGTGAGCTAAAGCCTGGCATCAGCACCTGATGGTCTGCGGTATCGCGTTGCACACCAAACAGAATCGCGGCAATCAGGTTGTTCGGATTGCGCATGCCCGTGGCGGTATTGTGGAACAACGATGGATAAGCCTGATTGGCGCTACCCGAGCCATCCGGCTGATGGCAACTGGCGCAATTGCCGCTAAATAGCGCCTCGCCATTGGTCAGGGAGAGATTGGCGTTGTTGGGGTTGCGACCACGTACGCTATTTTCGATATCCATCGGTGCGCCCCAGCTGTAGGCCGGTTGCGTTTCACCTTCATCACGAATCGGGGCGGTACCTTTCAGGTAAACCGCAATGGCGTGCAGATCGCTATCCGGCAGATATTGCAGGCTGTGCTCAACCGCTTCTGCCATTCCGCCTGCGGCCTGATTTTTACCCGCAGCACGACCGGTTTTCAGGTACTGCACCAGCTCATCATCACTCCAGCCACCGATACCGCTCACCGGGTCTGAGGTGATATTCGGCGCATACCAGCTACCGAGCGGTCCGCCAGCCAGCGGACGATCCTGCTGCTCCTGCATCAGGAAACCACGCGGCGTATGACAGGTATTACAGTGCGCCAGGCCGTTAACCAGGTAGTTACCCCGATTCCACTCCGCACTTTTGCTGCCATCGTTTTGCCACATTTTGTCGTTAGCAAACATCATGTTCCAGAAACGCATGCTAAAACGCAGGCTGAACGGGAATGGCAAGTCCGTCTGCGGATTATGTTGCTCGACAGCGGGTACACCGTGCATCAGGTAATAATACAGGGCGTGCAGATCGGCATCGGTCATCATGCTGTAGGAGGTATAAGGCATCGCTGGATACAACTGTGCGCCATCAGCACGTACACCATGCCGGACCGCAGCCGAGAACTGGGCTTCGGTATAATCCCCGATACCACTTTTGGCAGGCGTGATGTTGGTGGCATAAATCACCCCCATCGGTGAAGCAATACCATAACCTCCGCTGAACGCAGTTTTACTGCCCGGTGCGGTATGGCACGCCTGGCAGTCTGACGCGATGGCAACCTGTTCACCCTGCTTCAGCAGGGTGGTATCAAGGGAATCAGCCTGCGCGCCAAAGGTGACCAAAGCCGCAAAGCCGGTGACAATGAGCGTCTTCATGCCATTGTCCTCATGCGCTGGGCGATATCCTGTGCCGCTTTCAGGCCCAGCGCCGCCATCGTCAGGGTACTGTTGACCACGCTTGCGGAAGGGATCGCCCCGCCACCCGGCAGCCACAGGTTTTCGTGATCAAATGCCCGACAGTTACCATCCACCACCGCGTCTTTGCCGCTTTTACCCATGATCACGCCACCCATAATATGGTTGTTGGCATTCAGTCCTTTGCTGATGGCGAACTCCTTGCCATTAAACAGCTGACCGATATGTTCCAGCTGGGCGTGGGAAACTTCAGCGCCTTTACGCACGTAATCACCGACATCGTAATAGATATCCGGGCAAGGCAGGCCATGCGGGTCGTTGCGGGTTTTGCTTAAGGTCAGACGGTTTTCCGGGTCTGGCAGCGGTTCAAGACTGATCGAAATATCGACACTGTGGATCGAGCGGTAACGGATTTCCTCATCCAGCGCTTTTCCGACCAGCCCTTTCTTCAGCGCCTGCTGTGTCGCAGCAACCACACGAGAGATATTGTTAAGAATCATTTTGTTAGCAGAGTAATCGCGGCGGAAGTCGCCATCACGATAGCCCACCATGCAGCTGCTTTGTGCCGGGCCACGACCCAGCCATACCGGTTCTTCGGTCAGGAATGAGCAATGGAAGCCGGAGTGGTCCATCATGTTGCGCCCCACCATATCCGAACCATTGGCAATACCATTCGGGTTGCCGCCGTTCGCCGCCATCAGCAGCAGACGTGGCGTTTCAATACCGTTGCAGGCCAGCGCAAACGCTTTGCCGGTGGCTTTATGTGACGCGCCGGAGCTGTCTTTCCAGTGCACGGCTGTCACGCGGTTATTGCCGTCGGTATCAATTTTGTAAACCACGGCTTCGGCCAGCACCACGGCACCGGCACGCTCCGCACGTTCGATATGGTGGATACCGTTGTACATCGCTCCGATCGGGCAAATGGGTTGGCAGTTATTGTTACCACAACAGGTAGGACGCCCCTGCCACGGGCGCGTGCTGCGTCCCTGGGGGATGGGGACCAGGTTGTAACCATGCGGGTTAACCACGCTGGCAAAATAATTATCACCGTGGGCGAAAGGCACCATGTCCATCGGGTAAGGCTGGCTACGCTCCGACGGCGATTGCATCGCCACATTGTTCGGCCCTGCCACGCCAATTTCGCTTTCCGCACGGCAATACCAGGGTTCCAGCTCGTCATAGCTGATTGGCCAGTCGCGACCCACGCCATATTTTGACTGCATCACAAAATCACTGGGGTGATGACGCCAGCACGATGCCGCCCAGTGCCAGGTGGTGCCACCAACGGTGCGCAGGTAACCCTGCTGAAAGCTGCCAGCATCCGGACCGGTAACATTCACATAATTATTCGGTGGGAAGTAAAGCGGTGCCGGGGCAAATTTAGATTGCGGATATAACCCCTGAAAATCAGAGCCAGCACGGTTAGCAAATGGCATGTTGCGCCAGTTTTCTACTGCCTGTGCACGATCAATACGTAAACCTGCTTCCAGTACCAGTACGGAATAGCCCTGGCTGACCAGCTCATTCGCCATCAAGCCACCCACCACTCCGGAGCCAACAATAACAATGTCTGCAGCAGCATCACCCTGCGCAGAAAAAATCGGTTTTTTCATGATTTTCGTCGTTTTTTATGAAAGGGAAATTTATAGCGAGTCAATCAGACTGCTGTGCTCATCCGGAATCGGTGCGGTCCACCAGATCGGACCGTTACCACAATAAGTCGGCACGATCAGGCCATCGCTGACGGTTTGATACATCAGCGCCTGTTTATAAGCGACCAGGGTGCCGTGGTAGTCATTCCCCACCGTACCGGTGTACCAGGCGGTAACGATTTGGTAGAGGAAATCGTGCAGGCCGGCTTTATCGGCCTGATCCAGTAACTGCTGCGCGCTCATGCCGGGTTGCAGCAGCCGCGCCAGCTGGGTCAGACGCGGGCCAAACTGCGCATCACGTTGACTGAATGCCTGAAAAAAACGCGCGGCCAGCACAGTATCCAGATGCTTATGTTCGGTGATGGCTTGGGAGATGCTGATGAACTGCTTCACTGCATCGCTGGCACTGAGGACGCTGGCGGCGAAAGCCCTGCCCGGCAGGGTGGCGACCGCGCCAGTGAGCGTCAAACCAAGGGTCGCAAAGAGAAATTCCCTGCGAGTGGAACCGGTTCCATTTTTGGTTACAGAAACGGTTTTAGCCGGAATTTGTCGTTTCATGGGTTACCTGATGTTAATGCGAAAGGAACAATAAAGTTACGGGTAACATCCTACCGGTTAAGTTTCAAAACTGTTATCAGGTTTTTATAAAACACCGCATATTTGCAGGGGGAATAGCACTAAATGATAACCCATTGTGAAATCGATTAATTAACAAGCAACAAATGAGTAACAAATGAGCACCACAATCAATCCGCGATTCATTTTGTTACACAGCGGGCTGAATACTTCATCTTTTCTCCCGGATTGTATGGCGGGATAGAGGTTTCGCGCGTTAACAAGGAGTTGCTATGGATCGTCGCCATTTTCTGACCGGACTTGCTGCCAGCGTTTTTGTTGCGGGGCATACCCGGTTGGCTTTCGCCGCACCGACAGTTTCACGTTCGGTCATTCCCCTGTGGCAGGGGGAACCGCCCGGCGGTGGCGGGCCGACTGGCAACCTGATCATTTCCGCAACGGGTGCTCAGCGCAATATCGCCCTGCCCACCCTGACGGTGATCAGGCCCGCGGTTCCGCGTGGTCAGGCCGTGCTGATTGCTGCGGGCGGCGGCTATAAACGAATTGAGATGGGTAAAGAGGCGTGGCCTGCCGCTGAGTGGCTGGTGGCACGCGGTATCACTGCCTATGTACTCAGCTATCGTCTGCCGGGTGAAGGATGGAAAGATGGCAACAAGGTTTCACTACAGGATGCGCAACGGGCGCTGCGGATGGTACGGCAACGCGAAAAACAGGTCAGCGTATTGGGCTTTTCGGCGGGCGGCCATCTTCTCGGGCTGGCCGCAACCCGCCCTGATTATCCTTCTTATTCCCCACAGGATGATCTCGACCAGTTGCCAGCCACTGCTGACCAGGCTGCACTGATTTATCCCATCATCACGCTGGAGCAACCCTATACCCACACCTCCACCCACCGGATTTTGGTTGGCCCACATGCATCAGCCACCGAGAACGCCGCCTGGTCAGTGCAAAATTATGTTCGTCCTCAGTCACCGCCCTTCTTCCTGGTACAGGCTGAGGATGACCCGGTATCAAACCCTGAAAACACCCTGATTATGGAACACGCCTGTCAACAACAGCACGTTGCCGTTGAGTTACACCGTTATAGCCGGGGCGGGCATGGCTTTGGTATGGGACGGCCCGGCACCCCCACCGTGGCATGGCCGGGCCTGTATGAAAAGTGGCTATCGCGCCAGGTTTAGTGATGCAACATCTCGTCCACCACTTCAGCCTTTTGCATCTGCCACGGATAGTAAGTCGGCCAGTTGTCCATTTCCTTCAGCAACGCCTCCTGTGAGGTGTTGCCCATAAAAATATGAAAATGGGACGACTGACGTGGGCCGATGATGTGATCGCTGAACTGAACGTATTTGGGGGCGTGGCTGGTGGCGTCCTGACAGCTAAACAGATAACGCACCCCCTTCTTACCTGAGGCATAAGTCAGAATTTTGTGTCCGTCATAGGTGTAACGACAGGAAGTGGACTGATCGCCGATGTGAAACTCCATCACGCCATTTTCGATACCGATGGTATCCACGTTGGTGGCATAGCCTTTGCGGTAATACGCTTTGACGCTGTCGAAGGTTTTGCTGTTGTCTTTCTCCACTTTTTTGCGCAGCACCGGGTCGAGGTCGCCATTAAGCAGTAAAGGGTAAACCGACTGCCACACCCCTTCCCAGTCCGCTAACGTCCTGTCCTGTACGTCATGATCAGCAAACACCCCGTCCGCCGCCTGCTGCTCCTTTTGCGTCAGGGGTTTACCATGCGCATGATCACCATGTGAAAACGCCTGAACGCTGATGGTCATAAGTCCCAGAGATAACGCTATTTTTTTAAATTTACCCATCACAACTGCACTCTCCATTGGTTAAAGTGGAGATGTTATATCATAACAATTTGTAACGCAAAGTTTGCTCAGACACATCCTGCTGGCTGAGAAAAAGACGGATAAAAAGCGCCGCATAACAGGCAGGGCCAAAAAAAAGCCCAAATTCATTTTGGGCTAATCGGACGTAGAGAATGTTTATTATGATGTGGCATGGAGAAATATTTACATACTTCTCATCAGGCAAACCCACATTAAACCAATGCTTAACAACTTATTTATAATATGGTGCGAAGTGATGTTGTTGGGCGCTGTCGCCGCCGCTAATTGTAATCAAATGAAAAAACATTCGCACAAAGTTAATTGAGTTGTGGCAGAAGGTTGCTTGCGTGTTAATTAGCAGTTAAAGCTAAAAGTCATCCGGCTAAAAGGTATTTATTATTCCTAACGGTGGTGATTACCTGCCGTGCGCAACCGTCGATTTTTATCAACGAAGATTAAACGACAACAACCCGATACCATACGTATAACTGGCTTAACAGTAGCGTTTGAGGAGTCAGATATGAAAGCATTAGTGAATGACATCATTTCTATTTTTACCGAGAAGACAATTAATCCGGTACTGGTCCGCTCAGGATTATCTCACCGTGAAATTGCGTCGATCCACCCCGTAGGCGTGACCAGCGTGAGCTGGGTGACATCAATGGAAGAACTCAATGACGCCTTTGTAAAAAAGGCCCTGGAAGCCGGTGCAGTGGGTTACCACATCACCAATGTGGATTCCCATAAACCCGGCAATGATGGTCAGCATGTGATGGCGGCCACCGCAACGCTGTATCACATCAATGACAAAGTGGCATATGGCTAACGCGCGTGAGACACATCGCCAGATACGCTTCCCCTGGCGATGTGTCGTTATTTAGCTGAATAACTCAGCGCCAATATAGGAACCTTCAGCCGGTGCCGGTGGAATAAAGAAAATGCCGGAACCAATATGAGAAATATATTCATTCAGCGCATCTGCCGCGCCCAGTTTGGCCTGTAATGTTTCAAAGTGCGCCGGATCATTCTGATAACTGATAAACAGCAGCCCCGCATCCAGCAAGCCAAGGTTATTAAGACCATCGGTATAATTGTAGGAACGACGAAGTATCCGAATTCCCTTGTTATTCTCATGCGCGGCCAGGCTGATATGCGCCGTTGCCGGAATAACGAGTTCTCCGCTTTGATCTTTCACTGCAAAATCAGGCTGATCAAACTCTTTGTGCCCGCTGAGTGGCGCGCCAGAAAGCTTATGGCGTCCAAACACATTGTTTTGATCGCTGACGCGGTCGGTATCCCAGTTTTCAATGTGCATGCGAATCTTCCGCACCACCTGGTAGGTACCCTGCTGCTGCCAGGCCGGGCCATCATCTTTGATCCACACATGGCGGTTAAAATCGGTTTTTTCGGTGATATTGCGCGTGCCGTCTTTGAAACCAAACAGGTTACGCGGCGTAGATTGCCCTTTCCCTGCCGAGGCACGACCAAAGCCCAATACCGACCAGCGTGTGGCCGCTGTGCCTGTCGATTTGGCGATACGTGCCAGGTTGCGTACCGCATGGTAAGCCACCTGAGGGTCATCCGCACAGGCCTGAATGGAGAGATCACCGCCAGTCAGTTCCGGGCTGAAGTTGTCGCTTGGCAGCTGAATCAACTCACGCATCAGCGCAGGCTTTTTATCCGCCAGCCCCATCGCTTCGCTGAAAATACGCGGCCCCAGGCCCACGGTGACGGTCAACGAGGCGGGTCCCAGATCCATCGCTTCGCCGGTATCATTGCCCACGCCGCTGGTGCGGGTCGGTTCTACCTGACCAATGGTTTCACCACGCATCATTTGCGCAATGGCGGATGACCAGCGTGCCAGCAAAACCTGCAAATCACGCGGATTGTGCGAGGTTAAATCAAAGGTCATAAACATAATATGACGCTGCGGTGGCGTCTCAATGCCCGCCTGACCCGCAGTGCCATAAAAAGCATGCTCACGAGAAAGATCAACACGATCCTCAGGGTTGTGGATCGCTTCATTCTGTCCATGCGCTGCACTGATGGCCGGAACAGCCAGCGCACTGGCCACCGCCCCTTTCAGCAAATCGCGTCGGGTGAAATTACCGGCCTCCCTGGCCGGTTTTGACTTATCGCTCATCGATTATTTTCCGCTGGTTGCGACTTTTTCAGCGATTTTTGATAACGGTTCCTGCAACGCCTGCACCGCACGGCTCAGTTTTGCGCCATCGGAAGCTTTCAGCTCGGCGGTGTAGTATTTGTACCCCCCCGGAATCGCTGGATCGCGGTAGGTTTCCAGTAACGCATGCACGGCAGCAAACTGCTCGCTCACGCGTTTGGTCAGGTCGGGATCGATTTTTTCCAGGCCCGGTTTCAGGAAGGCAAATGCCTGCTCGGCACCCTCGATATCACCGGCGAAATCGATCAGGTCAAGATGGCTGAACGCCTCTTCTTCCCCGCTGATTTTGGTGCTTTGCACTTCTTCCAGCAGATCCGCGGCGCCGTTCGCCAGGTCTTCCGGTTTGAAGTTGATAGATTTGATCAGTTTGTCCAGTTTGCCGACATTGGCCTGCAGTTCCACCGCAGTTTGCTTCGTTTCTGCAGTGATAGCGCCTTTCTCAAACAGGTCGCGTTCAATCGCATGGAAACCGTGCCAGCCCACTTTCGGATCGAGGTTAGACGCGCGCATATCGATCAGATAGTCGAGGTTGCCCGCATTATCGGTGGCTTTAAAGCCCGGCAACACGAAACCACTGACATCAGATTCGATACGTTCATAGAAGGGACGCGCTTTGGCGTAGTCAGCTTTGGCTTTTTCCAGATCGCCCGCGTCGATATCCGCCTTCAAACGATCGACCGCCACCACCATGGCATCGACCACGCCGCTGACATAAGCGCCATAACCTTTCGCACCTTCGTTAAGTAAGGTCGCCGCGCTACCTGATGGTGCCGCCGCGCTCTTGCCCGTCACGGTGAAGTTAGTCAGCTCCTGCTTCGCGCCGGGGCAATAAATCTGATAAGTGCCACCGTCCAGCGTCAGGGTGAATTTCACCGCTGGCAGGCCCGGTGCCAGGTTTTCTTTTTCACCCAGAATACGGTTGTCGCTCAGCAGCTCCAGCTCAGTCAGTGACGTCGCCGTTTTATTCACGACGGTAAAGGTGACCGGGCCCGCTTTCGCGGTGGTGTGGTCGATATGGCAGGTGCCATCGCCTTCACTGGTCATGGTGATATTGACCTGCGAAACACCGTTTTTCACAGGTGCCTGTGTTGCGGCCTGCGCATCAACCGAAAGCAGCAGAGCCGCGGAAATCCCTGCCGCAATGAGCGCATATTTTTTGGTGAACGGTTTTGTCTTCATCGTGCCTTCCTGTTTGTTTTTCAGGCAATGTCATTGGTGAGTTGAACTGTCCAGCAGTCCCTGTTTGCTGCGTCCTCGGGCGCGAACACCTTTTAGTCGTCTGAACTGACGACTGGCTGAGAAAAAGCAGGTGAAGGCCAGAATGGCAAAAAGCGAAGGTAAAATAACGGCCCAGAAGTGGTAGACATCCTGCGCAGCCACCGCATCACGCAGGCGCTGCTCGATATCCTGTGAAAACGTCGGGCTGATTTGCCAGTCGCAGCCCGCTTCTGCGTTGCGGGCGCGGGCACTAATGGTGCGCGGCGACTGCAGGCCACTGCCGGATAAAGTGATATAGGTTGACGAGTGCGATTCTGCGGTCACCACTACGCCACGCATCATGGTCGCGTCCACGCTGCAATTCACCGTCCATTTCGCCTGATACGGACCGGGATGCTGCGCCGGGCTTAATCCCACCGGAATGCGGTTGCCATAGGCTTCCATCACCTGGTCCAGCGTCAGTGGCGAGCTGGCGTCGGCTGGTTCATAGCTGTAATCCGCCTGCCACTCCTGCTTACCAGAAGTGGTGACTTTGCTTAACTGATCATCAGCCACCGTCAGCGCGGCGACAGGTAGCCCCTCAAGGGTAACGGCAAACTGGGGTTTGCCTGTCGCAGGCTGGCTACTGATATGGCCCACGGTTTGCAGCGAAGCGCGACTCACCAGCGGAATTTCATCAGGGATATCGGCATTCGGTGCCGGATAAACCAGAAACAGCAGCAGAGCGGTGAGCGCCAGGCCTGCTCCGGTCACGGCGGTGAATTGCGCCGCACGTTTGGGTGCCGGTCGCAGGTGGGCTGGCCAATAGATCAATGCCGCAACTGCGACGATGTAAATCAGCCAGCCAGCAAACTCTACCAGTCTGGGATCGGCCGGGATGCCGAGCACGCCAGTGATCAGTGCAGACTGAATCGTACCCGGCGTCACCAGCCAGGTGAGGTCAGCAACGCGCTGCTGCCCCGCATTCAGCCAGCCCGCTTCATGGGCGCTGCGTAAGGCGGAGATAATTAATCCGGCGGCAACCAGAATCAGGAACAGACCCGTAAAACGGAAGAAACGGGACAGATTGATACGAATCCCACCGGCATAAATGCCCCATCCCACCAGGATCGCCACCAGCAAGCCCAGAACCGCGCCAACCGCCGCCCAGATTGCCGATTGCGAGGCAGAAAAGGTTGCCAGTAAGAAGACGCTGGTCTCGAACCCTTCTTTCAGCACCGACAAAAATGCCATGCTTGCCAGCGCCATCGCACTGGAACGGGTGATCGCCTCTGCAGCTTCGGTTTCAAGCCTGCGCTTCAGGTTGTGAGCATGGGAGTTCATCCACATCACCATGCCAGTAACAAAGAACACCGCAACCAGGCCGATAACGGATTCCATCATCTCCTGACGCGCCTGCGGTAAGGCATTCTCAGTCAGGTTCAGTACAAAACCGACGGCAAGGGAGAGAATGACAGCACATACCACGCCCACCCACATGGCAGTCAGTGGTTTGCCATTTTTGCGTAAGAAAGCGGCGATAATACCAACGATTAATGCAGCTTCAAGACCTTCGCGCAATGCGATAATGAACGTCGCCAGCAAGTAGAGTGCTCCAGATAGTCGCTAAAAGCGTAATGATAATAATTATTAGTATCACTACACATGAAAATAATAAATATTCCCCAACAGCGACGCAGTAAAAAAAGGAAAAACACTATTTGATCTCTGGTTCGCCAGATATTATCTGGCAAACCATCGTGACGAACATCACAACATTAAGTTAACCTTAAGGAAGCTCCTGATTAATCAGGAGCTCTTGTTTGGCGGTTTTCTGTATTAAAAATACACACCTGTTAAATTTTGCCAGCTGGTTTACTCACCAGCTGGCAGAGGTTATTTTGCGATTGTAGAGATATGTAAAGGAAACAGATTGATATGACAGGGATTTTATTTATCAGGAGGCTGGCGGCAGCGCCTGCAATATCCGTTCAGCCTCGGCAGCGCTTAGCGGATACTGATAAAACTGGCGATAAAAACGTCGCGTCGCCTCATTGATGTTCAGTGCGGGAAACAGTTCCGGGTGGAGCTTCGCGGCAGCCCACTGAATCTGTAACGCAACCTCTGTGCCATAACGGTCCCACGGGAATACTCCCGCCGGATTCTGCCAGACACGATGGTTCTGCACCGCCTTCACGCTATTGAAAAGGCCCGCGTAATCAGAATCCGCCAGATTGCCCGCACCAGCACCTATGATAATCACGTCCGGGTTCCAGCGAATCACATCCTCCGGTGAAATAGGCTTCATATTGCCATCAATCCCCGCCGCCACATTGCGCCCACCCGCAAGCTTGATCCAGGTATCAATCAGCGTGTTGCGGCCATCCACTTTCAATGGATGGAGCGATTGAATATGCAGCACAGTCGGGCGCTGGCTGTTGCTCAATCCCTGAGTTTTCGCCTGAATGCTGGCGATTTGCTGATCCAGATACTGGTTATAGGCCACAGCTCGTGCCTGCGCCTCAGGCGTGCCAATCACTGCTGCCGTAGTGGTGAGAGAACGCTTCATCGAGTCGAAGTCATCAAACTGCATTTCCAGCACCGGAATGCCCGCCAGGCGATAGGACTGGGCATCCGGATCATTTGCCGGGACAAAGACCGCATCCACATGACGCGCCACCAGCGCTTCACTGGCGAAGGTTTTACCATGCGCCTGTAAAGCCTGGTTCAGTGACGGCTGAACCTTAAACATCCACGGCCGATCTGCCGGATGGTTAACCGTCGCGACAATGCGGTCACCCGCCCCCAGCGTCATCAGCAACGAATGATGGGCAAACCAGGCGTCCGCAATATGGTTGACCGGATGGGTGATTTCCACCCGGTTACCACGATCGTCAGTCACGGTTTGCGCCAGGCCAGTGGCGCTGGCCAGCAATAACGGCAGCGCCAGCGCTAACCGGCAAATCGGTTTCAACATCGGTGTATTCCCGTCAGAAGTTAAGCTGCATGGATACCTGAACCATACGCGGCTCGCCCAGCTGGGCGCTGGCGTAACCCGAACCGCTGTAACCGTTGAGTCCACCCGGTACGATATTGGTCCAGTAGTGGCGATTCGTCAGGTTGGTCACATCCAGGCGGAAGGTGGTGGCGGTGTTGAACAGTTGGGTTTTCCATGCTGTTCCTGCGTCCAGCGTGGTATAACCGCTCACCCAGCCATTGTTCTGGTTATCGGTGCTGCGCCGACCCACATAATGCAGGCCGCCGTGGATATCCGTGCCACTCAGCATCGGCAGATCATAGGCAGCAAACAGGCTGGCGACGTAGCGCGACAAACCAACGATTTGCTTATCCTCGGTCTGTTTGCTGGCGGTTTTTAACAAACGCGGATCCAGCCACGTCATGCCACCGTAAATATGTAAGCGATCAGTGACATCGCCATCAGCCATCAACTCAATACCCCGGTTACGCTGTTCGCCATCGATGGCATAGTCGCCACTGGCATTGGTATAGGCGTAAGGGCGCTTGATCTGAAACACCGCGGCGGTGAGGAGAAGTTTGTTATTAATCGCCAGTTTGCTGCCCATCTCCACCTGACGGCTGCGGTAAGGCGCGAGGATGTTCCCGGCGTTATTCGATCCGGTTGGTGCGGTATCCCCCTGTTGCAGGCTATCCGCGTAACTGACATACAGCGTCAGCGGGTCAACCGGCTTGTACATCAAACTGGCAGAACCGCTAAAGCCACTGTTCGACGATTCGCTGGTACGGCTGCCTGCTTTGTTGTAGTTGGACGAACTGAGCAAACTTTCGCTTCCTGCCAGCAACAGGCTCCATTGGGGTGAAAACGACAGGTTATCGCTCAACAGGAAGGCGTGTTGGGTGGCAGTCGCCGAATGGTAGCGATCGGTGAAATCCGGGTAATCAGGTTCAGCAAAGGCCTGCGGATTATCCAGCGAGGCACTGCCCAACGTTGAAGTCCCCCCCGCTATCGGGTTCATATTTTTCCAGACAAAACCGCGCAGGCCGGTGGAAATCTGGTGATGAATCCAGCCGGTATCCACTTCACCATTCAGATTCGCCATGTAGCTGTTGATGGTAAAACGACTGGCGGTGGCCGAAGACGTGGTGGTGGTGTAATGGCCTTTATTGTCGGTAAAGGTATTAGTGACCGCCGTTGACTCACGATCGGCGATTTGTCGTAACACCCCCACTTCGCCCTGCCAGTTGCCGTCAAAATCGTGCTTGAGATGCACGCCTGCGGTCAGCGTATGGTTGTTATCACCAGCATAGGACTGGCCCAGATGCGCAGTTTTCGGATCAGGCGCGGCGGGGAATGTCAGGCCACTGCCCAGCGCAAATTTACCCGGCAAGCCTTTGTCATAGAAATGGTAATAGCTAAAGTTGGTTTCCAGCACCGTCTTATCGGTAAGGTTAGCATCCAACGCCAGACTCACTAACTGACGACGTTTCTTACTGCCTTTTACGTAACCATTACCTTCATCATCCAGCATATTCAGGCGGTAGCGCAGCCGGTCGTTGTCATCCAGCGGACCGCTAAAATCACCAGACAGCAGATGGCTGAGCCCGGTTCCGCCCCCGACCGTAATGCTATGCTGCGGCGTATCGGTTGGACGCTTGCTGACAAAATTGAATAAGCCAGCCGGGTTGGCAGGGCCATAAAGCGAACCGGCCAGCCCATTCAACACTTCCAGATGATCAAACTGTTCCGCGGCGTAATCGGTGGTTGAGACCACATTCAACCCATCGATCATGCTGTTTTGTACCACGCTGCCCTGCATACCCCGCGTCTGTGGACGCGCGCCATCCCCCTGTACCGAGGGCATATAGCGATAGATATCGGTGATGCTTTTCAGTTGCTGCCGCTTCATCAATTGCGGAGAAACTGTCTCAACCGACCACGGGGTATTACGTATTTCCTGGCTGCCTAAATTACCCAAAGTGGCTTTTTTATCGACAGATGAAGGGGTTTGATTGGGTGCTGCGGTGACGGTTAGAGCAGGTTGCTCTGTGGTGTTTTCTGCCGCACTGGCATTAATCGCTATCAGTACGCTTAAGCTTATTAAACTGATAACCGGGGTGTTACGCGAATTAATTTTCATTTCCTGGCCATTGCTTTACTGAATAAAAAAGATTGATTTATGGTATTGTTTTGTAAGGTTATTATTATCGTTATGTAAATTATTATATATCGTTAATTTTTAAAAGAGCAATCGTATATTTAGTCATGGCACATATCGCTATATAATCCTGTGCATATCGATATCAGGAGCCATTATGAACCGCCCTTTTTCCCGCTTTGCCTTAGCCAGCGTTTTACTGCTTACCTCACTGCACAGCTTTGCCAGCCGGGTGGTCACCGATCAGATCGGTCGCCAGGTCACCATTCCCGACAAGGTGGACCGTGTCGTGGTGCTGCAACATCAAACCCTGAATTTGCTGGTGCAACTGAACGCCACCGACAAAATCGTCGGCATCCTGGCCAACTGGAAGCAACAGTTGGGTGACGGTTACGCCACGCTGGTGCCGGAACTCAATCACAAAGCGATGCTTGGCGATCTTACCCATGTGGATGTGGAAAGCCTGGTGGCGCTCCATCCGCAGGTGGTGTTTGTGACCAACTACGCCCCCAAAGAGATGATCGATAAAATTTCCGCCCTCGGCATTCCGGTGATCGCTATCTCTTTGCGGCATGACGACGCCGGTCAGCAGGGCAAAATCAATCCCTCCATGCAGGATGAAGAACGGGCCTATAATCTGGGAATTAAGGAAGGCATCACGCTCATTGGTGAGGTGGTGAATAAGCAGCAACAGGCGAAAGCGCTGATTAATGCTGCCTTTGCAGGTCGCCAGTTGGTAACCGACCGTTTGCAGTCTGTTCCGGCACAGCAACGCGTGCGTGCCTATATGGCAAACCCGGACCTCACCACTTATGGTTCCGGCAAATATACCGGATTGATGATGGCCCACGCGGGGGCGCTCAATGTAGCTGCATCGACTATCCAGGGCTTTAAACAGGTGAGCATGGAGCAGGTGATTGCCTGGGATCCGCAGGTGATTTTTGTCCAGGATCGCTACCCGCAGGTGGTGGATGAAATTACCCATAACCCGCAGTGGCAAACCATCGATGCGGTGAAAAATCATCGTGTATGGTTAATGCCGGAATATGCCAAAGCCTGGGGCTATCCGATGCCTGAAGCCATTGGGCTGGGAGAGTTGTGGATGGCGAAGAAACTCTATCCGGAAAAATTCCGCGATATTGATATGCAGAAACAGGCTGACCAATGGTATCAACAATTTTACCGGACGCATTATCATGACAACGCCGCTGCACATCCTGGCAGCCGGTAGCCTGAAACCGGTATGGCCAGCTTTAATGGCAGAATTTGGGTTGACTGTCGAGACGGATTTTGGCCCGGCTGGCCTGCTGCGCGAGCGGATTGTGGCGGGGGTTCACTGTGATTTGTTTGCCTCAGCGAATCTCGGCCACGCTGAAGATTTATTCCAGCGCGGACTGGCACTGAAAACTGGCCGCTTTGCGGCCAATGCGCTTTGCCTGACCGTGAAACGTGACCGCGTCACCGAACAGGATGACTGGCTTTCGTTACTGGCACGCCCCGATCTGACGCTCGCCACCTCGACACCGCACAGTGATCCCTCCGGTGACTATACCTGGCAACTGTTCGCCAACATTGAACAACATCATTCTGGATTAGGTCAGCAGATTCAGACTAAAGCCCGCTGCCTGGTCGGCGGAACAGACAGCCTGACCATCCCGCCGGGTGAGCTTGCCGCCAGCTGGCTTTTGACCCGGAATCACGCCGATATGTTTATTGGCTATGCCAGTTACGCCCCTCGCCTGACATCCTTTCCGACACTCCAGGTATTTAGCATCCCGGCACCCTATAACGTTCGGGCTGAATATGCCTGGGCGTTGTGTCAACCACAGGCATTGGTGCTGGCCGATTTCCTGCAGTCCCCGGCAGCGCAGCAGATTCTCAGGCAATACGGATTTTTAGCGGTAATGGATTGATCTCGCGCAGGGAATCACGTCAGTCAGCGCGAAATTATTTTATGGTGGCAACACGAAAATTGTGGGAATTGGCAAAAACATGATCCAGATCACATTTAACATATTGATGGCAGAGTCGGGATAAAACCCGGAAAACGGCAAAACCTGAACAAAATAACGCCACATCGGCCTTCCTCCCGGCGATTCCTTCCCTTTTCCGCATAAGAAATATTTAATAATTAATCGCGAATTGATCACAGAGTAAGAACATCATTTTTGATTGCGAAACAATTTGTCATATTTAACGGGGTGAGTGGTTTTTTAATTCTGGCAGGATACGCCGCACTTAGCGCCTCCTCCTGGTCTTATTACTGTCATGCCGTGGTTTTCAAAAAACGCCGTTTTTTTTGCTGTTAAAACCTGTCTGGCCGCCTTTCTGGCATTATATTTCGCACTGGAACTGAACCTGGATAAACCTGCCTGGGCATTGACCACGGTATTTGTTTCCTCACAGCTTTATTCAGCCTCCACCATCTCCAAATCGGTGTTCCGCCTGATGGGCACCTTGTTGGGTGGCGTGTTTATCTTTTTTATCTTTCCGCTGACAGTGGAGCATCCGCTGCTGTTTAGCCTGTGCGTGTCGCTCTGGGTCAGCGTCTGTTTGTATTTGTCGCTGCACGATCGCACGCCGAAAAGTTATGTCTTTATGCTGGCCGGTTACAGCGCGGCGATCATGGGGTTCCCGGAAGTCACCACCCCACTGGCGATCACCAATACGGTGTTATCTCGCATTGAAGAGATCACTCTAGGCATCGTGTGCAGCAGCCTGGTACATGGCCTGTTGTTTCCGGTCTCCATGCGCAGCCTGCTGGAGCAGAGTGTCAGCCAGTGGTACCTCAATGGACGCAAGCTATGTAGCGACCTGCTTTCCGGTATCCCGACGGATAAATCCCCTGAGCGTGATGACATTCTGATCCGCATGGCGACCAATCCGCAGCAGGTAGAAATTCTTATCACCCACTGCGTGTACGAGGGGGATGCGGCGCGTCGATTGATTCGTCTGGTCAGCGTGCAGTACCAGCATCTGTCTTATCTGATCCCAACGCTTATCGCGATTGAAATTCGCCTGCAAAAATTGTCAGCATTGCAAATCACTTTCCCGGAAAATGTGGCACAAACCTTCCGTCAGTTCCTGCTGTGGTTACATGACGGTGAGGCGGTGGGTGAAACCAGCGATATTCAACAGGCTTTGGCAACCTGTCAGAAGGAACTTAACGAAACCTGGCGTCTGGGCGAGTTGCCTACCGAATCCCACCTGTTACTTATCGGTGTACTGGAGCGTCTGACGGACTTTGTGCGCATCGCCGGAGCCTATCAAAGCGTAGGTGGGCTGGTGAGCGATCTTTCCGGTGATACCACCCTGGCGCGCGGCAAACGTACCCACCGCTTTTTTGACAAGGGGCTTATCCGCCTATCCGCCCTAACCGCCTTTTGTGCCACCTTTGGATCCTGTCTGGTGTGGATGGCGACGGGCTGGCGCGACGGCGCATCCGCCCCGGTGATGGCGGCCATTCTGAGTTCGTTTTTTGCCAGCCTCGATACGCCGCTCACTTCGATGAAGCTATTTGTGCGGGGAGTTATCGTCGCCATCTTTATCAGTGTGATTTACGTGGCTATCCTGCTGCCGCAGGCGACATCTTTTGAGGCGCTGATGATTTGCCTGGCTCCGGGTCTGGTATTACTCGGCTTGATGATTGCCCGCCCCACCACCAACATGATTGGCCTGAGTGTCGCCATTCAGATTCCGGGTTTTATTGGCCTGGGCCACCATCTGCGACCTGACCTTGTTGCCCTGACCAATACTGCCATTTCTTCAATGACCGGCGTGTTATTTGCAGTCATCCTTACCGCTATTCTGCGCAATAAAAAACCGTCCTGGACTGCCCGCCGTGCAGTGCGTATTGGTCTGCGCGAACTGTTACGGTTTATTAAAGAGACGGAGCGTAACGGTTCATCGTTACTGGGACGCCAACGTTTTATCGGCCTGATGCTGGATAAGCTGAATGTGGTGCTACCGCGTCTGCGCCTTGATCCGCAACCTGATATGACCTCGGCGGGTATGCTGCTGAATGAGGTCTGGCTGGGGGTGAACAGCTTTGACTACTATGCACGTCATAAAGATTTGCTGGCGAAATATCATCTCGATAGCGGGCAAATGTTTCACGAGCTGGGTTTGTTTCTGAAGCGACGTCTTAAATCGTTGCAGACCACCCCCCATCCTGATTTGCTGGATGAAATCGATACCTTGCTGCTGATGCTGGAACGTCTGGCGATGTGGGACGAGAGCCTGCTAACCCCAATGTTCCATCTTGCCAGCGTGCGGCTGTATTTGTTTCCACAGCATGCCTGGCCGGTGATGAATGCGCGTCAGGCTGAATTGATGCAACAAAAGATGTACCGTTTGCCGCTGCGATAGCTGTCCCACTCGTTTTTTCGATCATTGGAAGGTCAGAGATACTTCATATCCTTTGCATGGCGCAGAACGTCCAGCACCAACGTGATCCCACGACTGACTATTCGATCATGGCGCATCACGGTACCCAGACTGCGCTGCAATGCAGGCTGCGGTGCAAAGATGCTCAATCCCACCCGGTCTTCCTCCTGCGCCAGCGCCATCGCGGGCACCAGGCTGTAGCCCAATCCGGCACGCACCATACGTTTGATGGCTTCAATACTTCCCAGCTCCATCACTGGCGTGGGGCGCAGACCCGCCTCGCGAAACCAGGCATCAATAACCGCTCGGGTACCACTACCCGGTTCAAACACGATCAACGGCAGCGACGCCAGTTCCGCTGGCGTTGCTACCGGCGCTAATGTCTCCCTGGACACAATCAGCCTGAAATCTTCTTCATATAACGGGCTGACATGCACGCTTTGGCTACTTACCGGCAACGTGACCAGGCCGATATCCACCTGATTCTCTTCTACCGCGCGTATAATGGCGGCGGTGTTGCCGGTCCTCACATCCACTTTCAGCTGTGGATGCTGCTGGCGTAATTGTTGCAGCAATGGGGGTAATAAATGGATACAGGCGGTCGCGCCCGTGCCAATGATCACTGTACCGCTGATCTCATCAGCATGTTGGGTGACGGCGGCCCGTGCCGTGGCAATCACGCTGGCAATATATTCGCTGTGCTCCAGCAGCGCCTGCCCTGCTGCGGTGGCCCTGACCCCGCGCCCGGTACGCTCAATCAGGCGTGTTTGCAATGATTGCTCCAGCTGACGGATTTGCAGGCTGACAGCCGGTTGCGACAGGCCCAGCGCATCTGCCGCGCCGGAAAAGCTGCCCCGGCTGATAACCAGGCGGAAGGTATCCAGGTGATCGAGATTGAGACTGGCCATCTCTAAAAATTCCTTATAGCGTGGATAAGCGCGACGGGCTGCCGCGGATTCAGGCAACAGGTTAGCCTGAATGCAGATAACAAACGAGAGTCGTACCATGGAAATTTTGCTGGCAGAAGAACAACATATCCCCGCAATCCAACAGATTTATGCGCACCACGTGTTATACGGCTGCGCGACCTTTGAAACCGAACCGCCTGATGAAGCCACCCTGCTGGCTCGCCTGCAAAAAATTAACGCCGCCGGGCTGCCGTGGTTTGTGGCAATCGAAGACGGTGTGGTGCTGGGCTATTGCTACCTGTCGCGCTGGCGCGAACGTTTTGCCTATCGCTTTAGCCTCGAAGATTCGGTGTATATCGACCAGCGATATACCGGACGCGGTATCGGCAGAAAATTGCTGGCGCAGGCGTTGTTATGGGCCGAACAGCACGGATATCGTCAGATGATAGGTGTGGTAGGCAACAGTGAAAACGATGCCTCCATCGCCCTGCACCGTTCAGCCGGTTTTACCGTTACCGGCACGCTACGCTCAGTGGGATTCAAACACGGCCGCTGGCTGGATACGGTGATTATGCAGCGTGAATTAGGTACCGGAGACCGTACCCTGCCCTGAACAATAGCGGGTAAACAGCTCTACCAATGCAATCACCTGGTCATCCAGCGGGATCAGTTCCTTTTTCACAATCAGATGCATCGGCGTACTGCGCCGACCACCGTGATTAAGCGGTAACGGTTGCAGCACCCCCTGCCGGAGTGCCTCATCGATGCGCTCCTGCGGTAACCAGCCGTATCCCACCTGGTGCATCACCGCTTCAACCGCCGTATCTACCGTCGAGAAAAACCATTGTTCTGATTGCCCCACCGAGGCATTCGGTGCCTGCGAGCGCGAAGTACCGATGCGGATTTGCGGATAGCGTGACAGGTCATATTCCGTCAGCGGCTGCGCTAAGCTCAGTAGCGGATGGTCGCGATGGATAACCGCGAGAAAATCAACATTCATCAGCCATTGCCCGCGTCCGGAGACGTCTTCGCGGCGCGTCATCACCATCACATCGGCGTCAGGCACCGCCGGATGCAGCGGATCGTCATATTCCAGCACCTCGGTCAGTTGAATTTGCGTCGCCGGGTATTGTTGCTGGAACTGCTGCAACACGCGAAATAGCGTCTGGCGGGGAAAAATATTGTCAACCACCAGTTCCAGCTGGGTACGCACCCCATCATGCAAGCTGGCCGCGCGCGACTCCAAAACATGGAAGGCATTCAGCAATGGACGCACCTGCGCCAGCAGGGTTTCCCCCGGAGGGGTCAGCAGCGCACGCCTGCCTTCAATACGCAGCAATGAAATCCCAATGCGTTGCTGTAGCAACGAGAGATTGTAGCTGACGGATGACTGGCTGCGATTCATGGCTTCCGCCGCCTGATTATATCCGCCCAGTTCAACGACTTTATCGAGGATAGCCCATTGTTCCAGCGTGGTCTTAAACATGAATACATCCAATATTTAGATTAAAACTATCCAAAATTAGCGTTATTCATTCATTTTTTACAGAGGTATTGTGAGTTCATCAACTGAAGGAGATGAAAAATGAGCACCTTTGATAAACAAGATTTGAGCGGTTTTATTGGTAAACACCTGGTCTACACCTACGACAATGGCTGGAATTACGAGATCTACGTGAAAAATGCCACCACCCTCGACTACCGTATTCACAGTGGTCTGGTGGGAAATCGCTGGGTGAAAGATCAGCAGGCTTACATCGTGCGGGTCGCCGACGCGGTGTATAAAATTTCCTGGACCGAACCGACCGGCACCGACGTCAGCCTGATCGCCAACCTCGCTGACCTTGTCTTTCACGGCACCATTTTCTTCCCGCAGTGGGTGATGCTGAATCCGGAAAAAACCGTCTGCTTCCAGAATGAACATCTGAGTGAAATGGCGGCGTATCGTGAACAGGGCCCCACTTATCCGACCACCGTGATTGATGAATTTGCCACCATTACCTTTGTGCGCGACTGCGGTCCCGATGATGAGAGCGTGATTGCCTGTGCGGCGAGCGAACTGCCCGCCGACTTCCCGGCTAATCTGCGCTAATCCAGCCAGGCAGCGCTATGGAAATCGATTTCCCAGCGCAATACCTCCGCATACAGCTTTGACAGCCGCTGCCGTTCGCTTTCCGGCAGCGTGGCTGTGCAGGCATCCAGTTCGGCTTTCAGCCAGCTCGCCTGTTGATAAAATGCCTCCTCGGCATGCAACTCCACCCAGCGGCGCACATCTGCATCGCTTTGGGTTTGCTGGACCACCCGTGCGCACCAGTGGTAGTACATCCATTCGGCACCAAACATGATGGTGATGATGTCGGCATAGCTGCCCTGCTGCGCCGTGTGCAACATGCCCTGATCGAAACGTTGTACCCCCGGCAGATCGCCCGGAACACTGGCCGGATCAATATTGCGCCGCGCATAAACCTCTTCAAACCAGGCAATCTGCGTATCAACCAGCGCATTCAACACTGTAATCAGCCAGCGCTGCTGGCGGATGCCGGGCGCTTTGCTGATGCCCAGCGCAAAGATGGCGATAGCGGTGGCAACAAAGTTGCCTTCAAACACCAGATACCGATTGAATACCGCCTCATCGAGCTGATCCTGTTCAATATCCAGCACGAAACGATGTTGTTGCATTTCCTGCCAGAGTGCCTGATGTTCCTGTAACAGACGATCGGTGAATGACATCACTCTTCCTCCAGCACGGCTTTAGCCACGTTCATAAAATGTTTCACGCGCGCCAGTTCCACTTCATTCCACCAGACACCATCACGTTTCAGCGCGCTGGCCACAATTACGCCCTGAGTGCGACCGAGAATTTCGCAGACGTTACCCGGCGTAACACCCGATCCCACCAGCAACGGCAACGAGGTGGCACTGCGGATTTCATCGATTTCGCTTAACGTGGCGCTATCGCCGGTGCGCTGCCCGGTGGCAATCACCGCATCTGCTTCAAAGAACTCCACGTCACGGGTGAGCTCAGGAATGGAACGATCGGCGACAATCGCATGGCTGCCGTGCTTCACATGGCTGTCGGCAAACACCCGGATATGCTCAGCGCGTAGCTGGCTGCGATAACGCAACGCTTTGGCCGCTGCCCCCTCAATCAAACCTTCATTCGCCACATAGGCATTGGCCCATTGATTGACCCGGATAAAATCCGCGCCACCGGCCAGCGCCGTTGCCAGTGCCGGGATCGCCGCATTCGCCAGCACGTTAATTCCCAGTGGTACACCAAAACGGCTGCGAATTTTTTCGGTGATCACCGCCATAAATGCGGCTGTCTCCGGGCCGATATCCTCCGGTTTCGAAAACGGAATATCGCCATGATTCTCAACAATCAAACCATGCACCCCGCCTGCCAGATAATTTTCCGCATCCCGCAGTGCGCGATCGATAATATCGGAAACAGGCGCACCACGATATTTTGGCGAACCAGGAAAGGCATCGCAATGAATAACCCCTATCACCGCTTTTGAGCGTGAAAATATTTCTTGAATTGCATCACTCTTTTCTGATGAGATAACTGCCATCTTAATCACCTTTTCGAGAAAACCATGCATATCTATGTATGCGGTAATATTACCGTTGATGAATTCTGGCAGGTTGATCATTTTCCTGCCGAGGGTGAATCCGCCCTGGGAAATAAAGTCCATAGTGATGTAGGTGGCAAAGGATCCAACCAGGCGATGGTATTATCCCGCTGCGGCATTGCCACCACATTAATTACTGCCACCGGCGCAGATTCACAGGGCGAATGGTTACGCCAGCGCGCCAGTGATGAAAGATTGACGCTGCTACCTTCCGTGGCCACCGTTACCTTTAGTGACAACTCGGTTATTTTCACCACGGCTGATGGCGACAATGCCATTATGACCAGCAATACCGCCGCAAATAGTCTCACCCCGGAAAGCGTTAGCGCACATTTAACAGCGGCGCAACCGGGAGATATTTTTTTACAGCAGGGAAATCTCTCCCCGCAAACCACTCTGGCATTGTTCCAGCAGGCTAAATCCCGGGGCATGACCACGGTATTTAACCCTTCCCCGGTGAATCCGGATTTTGCCCACTGCTGGCCCTGGGTAGACATCGCGGTCGTCAATCAGGGAGAAGCGGCCTTACTGATCCCGATGCTGCCACCGCACGGCAGCCTGATCACCACCCTGGGCGCTGCCGGTGCGCAATTACAGCGTGACCAGCAGAGCTGGCAGGTCGCCGCCGTCAAAGCCGAGGTTGTCGATACCACCGGCGCGGGTGATACCTTCCTTGCCGTGATGCTGGCCTCCAGCCTGCTGCGTCAGACCCTGCCGGACGCGCTGGCATTGCGTCATGCCACTGCGGCCGCAGCCATCACCGTCAGCCGCCGGGGGACCTGGGGCGCTTTCCCTACTCGCGCAGAACTGCAAACCATTTTGACCTGCACAAATCCGTCGTAGCGGCGCGATTTATCGCGCTCTTTTCAGACATTTGCATGTTCTGCCAGACCCGCGCGATTAATCGCGCCGCTACGGAATGTGCCTTAGCTGAACGGCATTGCGCGATGTGCGCCTTAATATTTATTTGAACATGGCGCGATAGCTGCCTACGTTCTCTTTGGTCACCACCGTCGCCGGTACCTGGATGTGTTTCTGCACCGTTTTACCGGCGCTGATGGCATTCAGGGCTTTGACGGCTTCTTCACCCATTTTTTCCGGGTCCTGTTGCAGTACCGCCACCACATAACCCTGATCGATACCGCTGATGGCGCGGGCAGTCAGGTCCCAGCCAAACACCTTGATATCCTTCTGACGTCCCTGGTTTTCCACCGCCGCAATCGCGCCGAGCAGTGCCGGTTCACCGGTGGCATAAATCGCGGTCATGTCCGGGTTGCCGGTAATCAGGTTTTCCGCCGCCGTCATCGCGTCATCCTGGATGTTGCGGCCATCAACCACATCGGCCACGCTGATGTTTTTATTGCTTTTGATGGTGTCTTCAAAGCCTTTCTGGCGCTCATTCTGGATGGCAGAATTCAGCGCGCCAACAATACCGACACGCGCTTTGCCGCCCATACTTTTATCAACATAACCCAGGAAATATTTGCCGAGGATCTTGCCGCCTTCAACGTTATCTACCCCCACCTGAGCCGCTTGTGGGCCTGCGGGTAATACCGCATCGATAGCAATCACCGGAATATTTTTCGCTGCCGCTTCTTTTATTGCGGGCATGATGCCATTAACGTCAATGGCATCCACCATAATGCCTTTCACGCCCTGTTCAATATAGTTTTCAATCGCATCATTTTGTGAAACAGGATTATCGTTAGCGTTAAAGATAACGAGATTTTTACCGCTGGCTTTTGCCGCTTCCTGCGCGCCTTTATTCATCTGATTAAAAAATAATGCCTGCTGATTTATCTGCACCAAAGCATAATCAGCCGAAGCCGCCATAACGGAAGTCGTCATTATCGAAGAGAGAAGTACAACACAGGAAAGAACGCTTTTCTTGCTGGTGTTAAATAACATCATCGTTGCCCTCATCAAAAAGTGTCTGCACCCTGGTGGGTAAGTTTTTTGCGGGACAAATATCTGTAACAGCAAACATAATGTCTGCTGCCTGCATTGGCGGCCTTTATTACTTTTCCGTCACGAACTCCGTTCGGTGGCTGGATGAAAAGCGCTAAAGGAAAAACGGCATCGGATAAACTGGGTATTAACATTCGCCGAACGCAATAGAATGTCAAGCGAATATTTTAAGTGCAGCCGCAGTAAAAAGTCTGTCGCTGGCAGGGAAAAATGTGTTAATGCTGTGGCCGATAAAAGGTGTGCACTCATGACAAAAAAACGCGTTTTACTTTCAGATGTGGCGCAACTGGCTGGGTTGTCAAAAGCAACCGTGTCGCGCTATCTCAATCATTCGCTGGTTCTGCCGCAGGATACCGTTACGCGTATCGAAAACGCGATCCGTCAGCTGGATTATCGCGGCAACTCGCTGGCACGCCGCTTAAGCAAAGGCGGCAGTGAAACACTCGGCCTGGTGCTGCCCGATATTACTAACCCCTTCTTTGCCGAACTGGCCGATGCCGCCGAAGAAGCCGCGTCACAGCGTGGCTACAGCCTGGTGTTATGCATCACCCGCAACAACCCGGACAAGGAATGCCAGTTTATTCGCTGGCTGGATACCTGCCAGGTGGATGGCCTGCTGTTCACCACCAACCGCCCGGATAATGGCCTGCTGCGCAAAGAGGTCCAGCGCCAACAGCGTATCGTCTTGCTGGATGAGGATATTCCCGGCAGCAACGTGCCGAAAGTATTCGCCGATAACGTCCAGGGTGGCAAACTGGCGACGGAGCAGCTGATTGCCGCCGGACATCGGCAGATTGCCTTTGTTGGCGGTCCCGATGCGTTGATGAGCGTGCGCGAACGTTACCAGGGTTTTTGCCAGGCGATGCAACAGGCCGGGCTGGCAGTGGTGCCGGAATGGGTGTTGTTTGGCAAATACGAGCGCAGTTTTGGTGCGCAGGCCCTGCACCATTTCTTTGCCAGCGAACCACGCCCGAGTGCGGTGTTCGCCGCCAGTGATTATCTGGTGCTCGGGTTACTGGATGGCCTGCGTGAACGCGGGTTACGTGCGCCGGAGGCCCTGTCACTGGTGGGATTCGATGATGCCAGCTATGCCGATTTCACCCAGCCGCGTATCTCCACCATTCGCCAGCCCGCACGGGATATGGGGCGTGCAGCGGTTGAACAGATGCTGAATCTGCTGCACGGCGATTTGCCGCTGCCGCGGGAAACCCGTTTACCGGTAGAATGGATTGCGCGCGACTCCATCAGTCCCCTGCTCAACGTGCGCTAAATTGGCGCATCGTTGCACCCTGCTGGCTCATTACGCTTAAAATCTCCGCCACCAGGTAAACCGGTTTACCTGAGTGAAAAAAATATTTCATCAAAGTAAACATCAGGTTGCACAAGGTTGCATGAGGTGATTTTTTCACCTGGCACAGTCTCTGCTATCTTTCCAGTGGCGAACAAATATCTCTGCAAGACATGCGTTGGTCAGCGACACGTATTACGCACATCGGGTAAACCGGTTTACAAGATGTAAACCCTTACTGCGTAAGGCGTCCGCTGATGCAACGTCTCCGTTTGAATAACAAGGGGAGTGTTGAGATGCAACAGCAGCAACGTGCCGCCCCGGCACGGGTTGAGATGGTCAATATCACTAAAACCTACGGCTCGATTCGCTCGCTACGTGGCGTGAATCTGGAACTGGCACCCGGTGAAGTGCTGGGGCTGGTCGGTGACAACGGTGCCGGTAAATCCACGCTGACCAAGGTGCTGTCCGGTGCCGTGGTGCCTACCAGCGGAGCAATTCGTATTGATGGCGAGGAGCAGCGTTTTACGAATCCCGCCGATGCCCGACGTTGCCATATCGAAATGGTTTATCAGGATCTGTCGCTGTGCGACACCGTGGATGTCGCGGGTAACCTGTTTATGGGCCGCGAACCGATGAAACACTGGCTGGGCGTGCCCTTCCTCGACCAGCAAAAAATGCATGCCGATGCGCGTGAAATGCTAAAGGGGCTGGGGATTTCCATTCCTGACACCCGCCTGCTGGTGCGTAATCTATCCGGTGGACAGCGCCAGGCCATTGCCATTGCCCGTGCGGCGGCGTTCGGCCCGAAAGTGCTGATTATGGATGAACCCACTGCCGCGCTGGCGGTGGCTGAGGTGGAAGCGGTGCTGGAGTTAATCAAACGCGTTAGCGCCCGTGGCGTCAGCGTAATCCTGATTACTCACCGCTTGCAGGACCTGTTCCTGGTGTGTGATCGCATCATGGTGATGTACGAAGGCACCAACGTGGCGGATCGCCGGGTGGCCGATACCAGCCTGAGCGAAATCGTCAACCTGATTGTCGGCGAGAAGTTCAGTGCGCCGTCCGCCCACGCCCATTAAGGGAACGAGTATGAGTATGGTTAACCTCTCCGGTACACGCATGATCCAGCATTCGCTGCCCAGACGCCTGCTGCATAACCATTCTGGCGTGGTCAGCATTGCGCTGTTTTTTGTCTTCTGCTGCGTGGTGTTTTCACTGATCACCAGCAACTTTCTCACCACGCCTAACTGGCTCAACATTATTCGCCAGAGCGCACCGCTGCTGATTGTGGCGACGGCAATGACGCTGGTGATCACCACCGGCGGCATTGATCTCTCAGTAGGATCGACGCTGGCGCTGGTAGGCGCTTTATCCGCCATTGCCCTCAACAGCTGGGGCTGGCCCTGGTACTGCGTGCTGATTGGTGGCCTGGCAATGGGCGCATTAGTCGGCGCGATTAACGGTTTCTTTATCGCTTACGAGGGAATTCCGGCGTTTATCGTTACCCTCGCCACCCTGGCAGTGGTACGTGGCGTGGCGTTGTTGATCACCCAGGGCTACTCGATCCCGGTGCCTGCTGATAGCCCGTTTACCTTTATGGGCCGCGCCTGGGTGATAGGTATCCCGATGCCCGCCCTGATCGGCATTGTGGTGCTGATTGTCGGGCATGTGGTGCTTAACCATATGCGTTTTGGTCGCTATGTCACTGCCATCGGTGCCAACGCCGAAGGTGCCCGCCGTAGCGGTATCAATACCAAAGCGGTGGTGATGCGCGTTTACATCATCAGCGGCATGGCCGCCGCGCTGGCTGGCATGATTATCACCGCCCGTCTCGGCAGCGGTTCATCTAATCAGGGCGAAGGTTTTGAGTTGCAGGTTATCGCTGCTGTGGTGCTTGGCAGTACCAGCCTGTTCGGTGGTTTTGGCACGGTGATCGGCACGTTATTGGGTGCGCTTTCCATCGCCATTATCCAGAACGGTTTGATCCTGTCGCATATCTCACCGTTCTACACGCAAATCGCCACTGGCGCGATCATCCTCCTCGCCATCTGGATCAACACCCGTATTCTCAACCCGGCACGCGCCTCTGCCAAAGGATAGCTGATGAAAGGTTCTCTTTTTCGTCATCCCGAACCGCTGCCGCTTGGCGTGCAGAGCGGTTATGTGATGACGGTCCTCGGCCCACTGCCGCTGGACCAGATGGGTGTCACGCTGATGCATGAACACATTTTGCTGGATGCCTCGGGCAAATGGGTGCCGCCCTGTTGTTGCAGTGAGCGTCATATCGCCGAGATGCCGGTACGTATCGAAAATCTCGGTGAGCTGTCGCTCAATCCGCTGATGAGCCGTGATAACTGCCAGCTGTTTGACGTTGATGTGGCGATTGAAGAGTTGATGAAGTACCGCGCGCTGGGCGGAGAAACGGTGGTTGATCCCACCAATATCGGTATTGGCCGCGACCCTAAAGCGTTGCAACGTATCGCCCGTCTCACCGGCCTGAACATCATCATGGGCACCGGTTTGTATCTGCAACCGTCGCACCCGGAGTGGGTAAAAACCACCAGCGTGGAACAGCTGACGGAAAAACTGATTTATGACCTCGGTGGACTGGCGGAAAAACCTGAGGTGCTGGCCGGGTTGATTGGTGAGATTGGCGTATCCAGCCGTTTCACCGCCGATGAAGAGAAGTCACTGCGGGCGGCGGGACGCGCCAGTGCGGCCACCGGGGTGCCGATTGAGGTTCATCTGCCTGGCTGGGAACGTCTTGGCCACAAGGTGCTGGATATTCTGGCCCAGGAAGGTGCCGATCTGCGGCATACCGTGTTGTGCCATATGAACCCCAGCCATGCGGATAAAAGTTATCAGCGAGAACTGGCCGATCGCGGTGCGTACCTCGAATACGACATGATCGGTATGGGTTACTACTACGCCGATGAACAGGCGCAGTCCCCCTCCGATGAAGAGAATGCTAACGCGATTTGTGCACTGATCGATGACGGCTATCTCCAGCAGATTTTGCTGTCGCAGGACGTGTTCCTTAAAACCATGCTGACGCGTTACGGCGGCCACGGTTACGGCCACATCCTGAAAAATTTCTTACCGCGCCTGCGCCGCCACGGTGTCAGCGGTGAACAGTTAGAAACGTTGATGATCGCCAACCCACAGCGGGTATTTGGCGCGTAATGGAGAAAATCATGACGAAAAAGGTTCTGCTGGTGGGTGAATCCTGGACCAGCACCTCAACACATATCAAAGGCTTCGATCAATTTGCGACCGCCACCTGGCACAACGGCGCGGTGGATTTCCTCGCGGCGTTGCAGGACAGCGCGTATCAGGTCACCCATATGCCGGTACACGAAGCCCCTGAACAGTTCCCGCTGACGCTGGCTGCATTACAGGAATGGGATGTGATCATTCTGTCGGATATTGGTGCTAACACCCTGCTGCTGCATCCCGCTACCTGGCTGAAAAGCCAGCGCACCGCTAACCGCCTGACGTTGCTGCATGATTATGTCGCACAGGGGGGTGCGCTGATGATGATTGGCGGTTACTACAGTTTCCAGGGCATCAATGGCGGCGCACGCTACCGCAACACGGCGGTTGAACAAACGCTGCCCGTACGGTGCCTCGCCTGGGATGACCGGATTGAGCGCCCTGAAGGCTGTTACCTGGAGCAAAGCCAGACGCATGGCATTCTGGAAAACCTGCCTGCGGAGATGCCGTGGTTGTTGGGCTATAACGAAGTCGAAATGCAGCCCGAGGGGGAATTGCTGGCGACCATCGCGGGCACCACACATCCGCTGCTGGCGGTACGCGAATATCAACAGGGACGCACGCTGGTGTGGACCAGCGATATGTCTGCACACTGGCTGCCACCGGAATTTGCCCAATGGCCCGGTTACCGCCAGCTGTGGATCAATTGCCTCGACTGGCTGACCGGTTCGCCCGCATGAGCACGTTAACCCGCCTGACGCAGCAATTGCTGCGTTTTAACACCATCAATCCCCCCGGTGATGAAGCTGCATGCATGGCGTGGCTGGCAGATTACCTCAGCGATGCGGGTTTCCAGGTGCAGCAGCATAGTTTTGGTGAACGGCGAACCAATTTGATTGCCACGTTACCGGGCAAGGCTAACGGCAAGCCGCTGGGTTTTACCGGACATCTGGATACGGTGCCGCTGGGCGTAGCTGACTGGCAATATGACCCTTTCGGTGCGGATATTATTGATGGCCGCCTCTATGGACGCGGCAGCAGCGATATGAAGGCAGCGATCGCCGCGTTTATCACCGCCTGCCAGCGTCACCAACCCGCAATCATGGCGGGGTGCGGCGTGGTGCTTTATCTCACTGGCGGTGAAGAAACCGGCTGCGATGGCGCACGGGCGCTGATCGGTGACATCGCACTGCCTCAGCCGGGCGCGTTAATCGTCGGCGAACCGACGGCTAACTATCCGGTGATTGGGCACAAAGGGGCGTTGTGGTTACGCTGCGAAACCCGGGGGAAAACCGCGCACGGTGCTATGCCGCATCTGGGCATTAACGCTATCTATCTGGCGGCAGAAGCGCTGGGTAAGATCCAGCACTTCTCGCCTGGCGCGTCGCATCCGTTGATGAAGCAACCCACGCTGAACGTGGGACGCATTCAGGGTGGGTTAAACATCAACTCGGTGCCCGATCGCACCACCTTTGATGTCGATATCCGCACCGCGCCAAATCTGCAACATGGCGAAATCCGCCAGCGCCTCTCAACTGCCCTCGGGGAAAACGTGTTCATCACCACGCTGGTCGATTTGCCTGCGGTGTTGAGTGCAGAAGAACATCGCTGGATGCAACAGGTGTTTCAGCTATGTCAGCCTCTTCACGCCGAGCCATTGACTGCGCGGATTGTGCCCTACTTTACCGATGCATCGCTGCTGCTACCGGCACTGGGTTCGCCGCCGTGCGTTATTCTCGGACCGGGCGAGCCGACCATGGCCCATCAGACCGATGAATATTGCCTGCTGTCGCGGCTGGTGGCAGCGGAGGATTTGTATGGAGAGATTATTTTGCAATGGATGACGGACATTGCGCGATAAATCGCGCCGCTACGCATTCATGCTGTTTTGAACCGGGTGGCATAAATGCCACCCCTGGTGATTGACCTTCAGGACGATACCGGCAGTTGTAGCGGCGCAATTTATTGCGCCTTTGGGTCGAAGCCCGGTTTCCTGAACAAATAACTGGGGATATCGCCACCAATCAGCTGTTCGCCGTAACGAACAAAACCGTTTTTTGCATACAACCGGTGAGCAGCGGTTTGGGACTGAGAACTGTCAAGAAAGATGTCCCATTGCGGATGGTGTATGGCAGCAAATGTCAGAAGCGCCTCAAGGATTTTCTGAGCAATCCCCTGACGCCGGAAGTGACCCGATACACGCATTCTTTTTATTTCATAGCGGCCAGAGGAAAGACCGACCACCGCCCCCATACCAACAATCACATTCTGCCGGGTAACGGCGACGATAAAGTGCGCATCATCCCGTTGATAATGTTCGCTAAAATTATAGAGGTCGGCATCTAAGGAGGTATCGGCAGAGCAGGAGTTGGTCTCTTTTAAGCCGGTAAAATGCAGATCAAGGATGCACGGAACATCCTCAATATTGGCTGGCCTGATAATAAAATTTTGTTCCGTTTCTGACGCAGCTCCGCTCATCGAACACTCCTCTTGTTAATTTTTTATCAAACCAGTTAATGCGAAGAAACAAATGCCGCGTCGCGATGCTCTGGCGGCACGGCGAAATGCTGTTGCATTCTGCGGCTTTCCTCCGCCGGTGGCAGGCCAAACAGGCGCTTGAATTCGCGGTTAAACTGCGACGGGCTTTCATAACCCACCGCAAAGCTGGCAGCGGCAGCGGTCATCTCCTGTCGCACCATCAACATCCGCGCCTGATGCAGACGTACCGATTTCACATACTGCATCGGCGCGGTACCGGTGATGGTCTTGAAGTGGCTGTGGAAGGTGGGCACGCTCATCCCCGCCTCTGCTGCCAGTTGCGCCAGCGTCAGTGCCTGCGCATAAGTGGCGTGGATCTGGCGCAGCGCTTTGCCAATTTTGCCAAACTGTCCCTGCTGCGTCAGCGCCGAACGCATTACACTGCCCTGTGCGCCGGTCAACACCCGGTAATACAATTCACGCATCAGGGCTGGCCCGAGAATGGCCGCATCACGCGGATGAAGCAGCGCTTGCAGAAAACGCAGCACAGAACCTTGCATCACCGCATCCATCGGGCTGGACATCATGCTTTGCGGTGCCGGTATCGGTTCGGTTCCCCCCTGTTGATCGAGCTGCAGCATCAACTCTGCCGCAACGGCGAAATCCAGATGCAGATAAATAGCCAGCAATGGTTGCTCCGGGCTGGCATCGGTTTCCATCACAAAGGGCACCGGCACTGAAACCGCAAGGTAGTGCTGGGCATCATAGACATAAACCCGATCGCCCAAATAACCGCGCTTACACCCCTGGCAGACAATAACGATACCCGGATCGTACAGCACCGGCGTGCGTGTCAGAGGACGGTCGGATCGCAGGATACGTACCTGCTCCAGTGCGGTCAGGTTATAGCCCTCCTCCGGTGCCAGTGCGCGCAGCAATGCCACCATGCTGGTCTGAATCTGCTCACTCATAAAATTACCCACTCATAAGATTAGGCAATAAAACCAGAAGATACGGCCTCAGCACAACAAGAAATGAAGAATATTATGCATCCTCACTTGTTAGCGGGAGCCAATCTTATGTCATCAAGCAAAACATTATTCATCACCGGCGTCAGCAGCGGCTTTGGTCGTGCACTGGCGCAACAGGCGTTAAGCCAGGGTCATCGGGTGATCGGCACCGTGCGTAATCAGGCCGCCGGAGAGGCATTTGAAGCGCTTAAACCCGGTTTTGCCACCGCCTGCCTGCTGGACGTGACCGATTTTTCCGCCATCGACAGCACCGTTGCTATGCTGGAAAAGGCAGTGGGGCCGATTGATGTGCTGGTCAACAATGCCGGTTACGGCCATGAAGGGGTGATGGAAGAATCTTCCCTGGAGGAGATGCGTCGTCAGTTTGATGTCAACGTGTTTGGTGCTGTCGCCATGATCAAGGCGGTGCTGCCGTTTATGCGCCAGCGCCGTCGCGGCCACATCATCAATATCACCTCAATGGGCGGATTTATCACTATGCCGGGTATCACCTATTATTGCGGCAGCAAGTTCGCGCTGGAGGGGATTTCTGAAGCGCTGGGCAAAGAAGTGCAGCCTTTCGGTATCTTCGTCACTGCCGTCGCACCGGGATCGTTCCGTACCGACTGGGCAGGTCGTTCGATGGTGCGCAGTGAAAGAAGCATTGCTGATTACGACGCGCTGTTTAATCCCATCCGCCAGGCGCGCGTGGAAAAAAGTGGTAAGCAACTGGGTGACCCACAAAAAGCCGCTGTGGCGATGCTGGAGATTATCGGCAGCACCAACCCTCCGGCGCATCTGTTGTTAGGCAGTGATGCCCTGGCGCTGGTACGGGATAAATTAACCACCTTTAATGAGGATATTAAACGCTGGGAAAATCTGACACGTTCAACCGATGGTGAATAATGGTTTGTCAGATATTGTAAATATTTCATCTTAATGAAAGATGCGCCAGCACCTTATTTCTCTGGTTAATGCTGGCGCAGTTTTTTAGAATTTATCTGATGCTATTACCACACAGAATATAGGTTATCTGATCAGGGTTTCGAGAAAGAGAAATGTGGGTCAATAACAAATTTTTTCGGTACGCCAGAATCAAATTCACTGTAACCACGCGGTGCATCTTCCAGTGAAATCACTTCTACCCCGACTATTTTGGCAATCGGAATACGATCCCACAGAATGGCTTGCATCAGCTGGCGATTATATTTCATCACCGGTGCCTGCCCGGTGTGGAAGGCGTGTGATTTGGCCCAGCCCAGTCCCAGACGAATGCTTAGGCTGCCCATTTTTGCTGCCTTATCGACAGCGCCAGGATCTTCCGTGACATACAGGCCGGGAATACCGATTTTGCCTGCGACTCGCGTCACCTGCATCAGCGCATTGAGAACGGTTGCCGGTGCTTCATGCTGCGCCCCTTCGTGACCATGCCCGCGGGCTTCAAAGCCTACGGCATCGATGGCGCAATCCACTTCCGGCTCACCGAGGATGGCAGCAATCTGCTCATGCAGCGGTGTATCCTGACTTAAATCAACCACTTCGAAACCCTGTTCTGCCGCATGTTTGATGCGTGCGCCATTCATATCACCAACGATCACCACCGCCGCACCCAACAGGCGTGCAGAAGCAGCGGCCGCCATGCCGACCGGACCCGCACCCGCCACATAGACGGTGCTACCTGGTCCTACCCCCGCCGTCACCGCCCCGTGGAAGCCGGTGGGCAGGATATCGGAAAGGCAGGTTAAGTCTTTGATTTTCTCCAGTGCCTGCTCGCGATCCGGCAGCTTGAGTAGGTTGAAATCGGCATAGGGCACCAGGACATATTCAGCCTGCCCTCCCACCCAATCCCCCATGTCCACATAACCATAGGCCCCACCGGCACGCGCCGGGTTTACCGTCAGACACACGCCGGTGTGTTGTTCTTTACAGGAACGACAGCGCCCGCAGGCGACGTTGAACGGCACTGAGACCACATCACCGATCTCAAAGCGTTCCACATCACGACCTTTTTCGATCACCTCCCCGGTGATTTCATGCCCCAGCACTAACCCAACCTGGGCGGTGGTGCGCCCGCGCACCATATGCTGGTCGGATCCGCATATATTAGTAGAGAGGACTTTGAGGATCACTCCGTGTTCTATTTTCTTGCCCCTGGGATCGTGCATTTTCGGATAATCAATCGACTGGACTTCAACTTTGCCATTACCTATGTATACCACTCCGCGGTTTTCAGACATGTGAGCACCTTTCAGAAAGTATTAATTTTTAAATGTCGCCGTTGAGCATAGGATCATACTCTGCGCCTCTAAGCTTAATAACTCCCCTGCACGCGGTTGTGCTTTCTGCGTTTATTATTCTCGATGTGTGCAAAGCATCACAATTAAATTAAACATCATTCAACTTGTGGATAATTTCAGTGTGGTATTTATTCAGGCCAGATTTTATTTACTGCTTCGCTTATGCAGCAGAGTGGCAGCGACGCTGTGGCCGGTTTTAGTTAGTCGATGCTGTAGTATGTTGTAATCAAAGTGGCACCGGGAGTGTTTCTGAAACGCGTGATAAATCACGCCGCTACCGCCACATTTGTAGCGGCGCGATTTATCGCGCAAAGCAAAGATCTGGCGCTAACGCAGTTTTGCGCAGGCAGCCAACAATCGCTGGCACGCCGTTTCCAGCAGCGCATCGTCCACCGCGTAAGCAATACGCAGATAACCCGGCGTACCAAATGCCGAGCCGTGCAGCACCGCCACCTGTGCTTCCGCCAGCAGCCAGGATGCCAGCGCCTTATCATCGCTGATCACCTCTCCGCCCGGCGTACGGCGACCCATCAACCCCTGGCAATTGGCAAACACATAAAATGCGCCTTGTGGGGCACTGGCACTCAGTCCGTCGGTGGCCGCGATCATCGCCAGCACCTGGTTACGACGCTGTTCCAGTTTTGCCAGCCAGCCCACCAGAAAATCAGCCGGTTGATTCAGCGCGGCCACCGCCGCAGCCTGTGCAATGCTGCTGGCGTTAGAGGTACTTTGCGATTGCAGCACCTGCATCGCCGCAATCAGCCAGCGCGGTCCCGCCGCATAGCCCAGACGCCAGCCGGTCATGGCATGGCTTTTTGACACGCCGTTCACTGTCAAGGTGCGATGTGCCAGTTGGGGTGCCACTTCGGCAAAGGTCGCGAACGGTGTCTGGTCATAACGCAGCGGTTCATAGATATCATCGGCCATAATCAGCACATGCGGATGATCGGACAGCACATCTGCCAGCGCCCGTAGCTCCTGGGCGCTATAAATCGCACCGGTTGGATTGCCCGGCGAATTGAGGATCACCCAGCGTGTTTCCGACGTCAGGGCCGCCGCCAGCTGCGCCGGTTGTAGCTTCCAGCCGTCCGCTTCCGTGCAGGGAACAATCACCGGCTCACCTTCCGCCAGCGTGACCATGTCGGGATAAGAAACCCAGTACGGGGCGGGAATGATCACCTGATGGCCTGCATCGACCGTCGCCAGCAGCGCATTAAAAATCAGCTGCTTCGCTCCGCTACCGGCGATGATTTCATCTGGCGCGAACTGCAACTGATTGTCACGGGCAAATTTACCGGCGATCGCCGCCTTCAATGCTGCGGTACCCGCCACGGCGGTGTACTTGGTTTGCTGCTGCACAATGGCTTCGATACCGGCATAGCTGATTGACGCCGGGGTGGCAAAATCCAGCTCGCCCTCGCCCAGATTGATCACCGCTTTGCCTGCTGCTTCCAGTTCACGCACCTGGTCAGAAATGGTCGCGGTTGGCGAAGGTCGTACCCGCTGCATGCGCCGGGCCGTTTGACTGTTATTCATAAATCCTCTTTTGTATCTGATGATTCAACTAATACAATTATTCATCCAACATCAGCAGGAAAATTGCCGTGTCACTGATATTCATTCTCGATGATTCACCTCTACCGGCCCGTTACGGTGTCACCGCCAGCCTGTGGGCTAATCAACTCGGGTTGCCGTTATGGAGCCTGCGTCCCAGCTTTAAGGGCGATGTGCCCGATAGCCATCAACACGTTATTCCCGCCGGTTATTGCGTCACCAGCGGCCTGTATCGCAGCGATACGCTGCAACAGGAAATCAGCAGCGCCGACTCGCTACCGAACGCTGACGCAGTGATCGTCTTACCTGCCGCGCGTGCCGCTGCGATCGTCGATCTGCCCGGCATCCGGTTGTTCAGCCACGACAGCGGACAGACGCTGGTACTGCGCGATGACACCCAGCCGCTGCTCACCCTGCATACCGACCACTATGGTCGCTGGTCTGCCGCGCCAGCCGCTGAACCTGCAAGCACGCTCCGTATCGGCCTGATTGGCCGCGAAGCTGACCATCGTCAGGCTTATCCGGCCACGCTGGCGGCGCTGGGCGATGCAGCATCCGCATTGCAGCTGACGCTCGACATCCACTTCCTGCCACCCGCCTCGCTCTCCGCCAACCTGGATGAACTGGAGGGGCTGCATGGCGTGTTGCTGCCGGGTGGATCATCAATGGCGGCGGTACAGGGACAAATCCGCGTCGCGCAAACCACGGTGACCCGCCCACTCCCCACCCTCGGGCTGTGTCTCGGGATGCAGAGCATGGCTACGGCTGCCGTGCGCCAGCAGCCAGCGTGCGAACAGGCGATTCTGGCGGAGGTCGCCCCCGATGCTGTCCTGCACAGCTTTATCGCCTTTGCTGATGGTCATCACCGTTGCGGGGTGCTGCCATTTCATGACGGTGCCATGCACTACAACCATCGTTATCGCTTTAATCCGCAGTTATTACCGCAACTCAGCGCCAGTGGCGTTCAGGTCAACGCGCAGACCGATGACATCGTTGAGGCCATTACCCTGCCCGATCATTTGTTCTGGCAGGGGGTGCAAGGCCATCCCGAACTGGCATCGCGTCCGGACGCCCCGCACCCGCTGATCACCGCGTTTCTACAGGCGGCGCTTACTCAGCGAGGGTAACGCCGGTACGCGCATCGCTGGCCAGTTTGCGCATCACGCTGGCCAGCGCTGTCTGGGCTTCGGCAGAAATATCCAGCAGCGGCGCACGTACGCGACCACCGTTAAAGCCACGCAACGCCATTGCCGCTTTCACCAACTGCGGCTGACCGTGCTGACGCGCCAGGGCACGGTAGTCGTACCACAGCTGATGAAGATCGCGCGCCGTGCCCGCATCGCCTTTTTCCACCGCGCGGAACGTGGCTAACACCAGCTCCGGCAGCGCGCCACTGTTGGTGGTGCTGATGCCGTCAAAGCCAGCCATCATTGGGCCTAAGAAGGCAAGATCCGAAGCGCAGAACAGACGCAGACGTCCACGCAGGCGGTTGGCGATCTGGTCGATGGCCGTCGGGTTAAGATCCCCCTGCTTGATACCGACTACACCCACCACATCCGCCAGTTGTTCCAGCAAAGCGGGTGACAGCGTGATACCAATGCCGGGTGCGTTGTAAACCAGGATACCGGTTTTGGAAAATGGGGCCATCTCTTTGAAATAGGTCAGGATTTGCGCGTCAGTGATTTCGCTGACGTAAGGCGCAGTCACCATCGGTAATCCACCCAGATCGCCAGCCAGAATGGTCAGTTCGCGCGCATCACGCGGGTCTGAGCTGGCGCTGCACAACATCACCGGGATACGGTCCTGCACACAATCCATGACCTGATGGAACAATTCACGGCGTTCCGCCAGGGACATCACCGGAAACTCGCCATACGTGCCGCCAATCAGAATGCCGTCATAACCAAGACCGATGACGCGCTCAATGTTTTCACGCAGGGCGGCGAAATCGATAGCGCCGCTAGCGTCAAACGGCGTAACGGTGATGTTGAAAATGCCACGCAGGCGTTCACGGCATTCGTTAATGTCTTTCATGGAAATTCCTTACAGCAAAGTTAATGGACGAGAGAGGCTGCCAAGCTGGCGATAACCGGTTTCCGTGACCACCACGGTTTCACTGACGCCAACGGTGAATTCGCCGTAAATGCGCAGTGCCGGTGGAATATGGAAAGTCATGCCCGGTTGTAATTCGGTGGTAACACCGCTGTACAGGCTGAGAATGCCGCCTTCGCCCCAGTCAGGCGCGAAAGAGACACCGATGGAATAACCGGTGCGCTTTTTGAAATGCTCGGTGAAACCGGCGCGGTCGATCACTTTCTGGCAGGCGATATGCGGCTCGGCACAGGTGGCTCCCGGACGGATGGCATCCAGCGCGGCCTGCAATGCTTCCTGGCACACTTTTTCCATTTCCAGCGCAATCGCCGGCGGACGACCAATCCAGGCGGAACGCATCAGCGCGGCGTGATAACGGTCATGGGCAGCAGCCATTTCGAGGAATACCGGTTCGTTATCCTGCATCACGCGACGACGCCAGGTGCCGTGCGGCACACCACTGCGCGGTCCGGTGGACACCAGCGGCTCCATTCCGACATATTCAGAACCGGCCGCGATGGCGGCACCCATCATCGCGGAAACCAACGCGTTTTCATCACTGCCGCTGCGAATCGCTGCCATACCAGCACGCATACCGGCATCGACATAACGTGCCGCGGTGGCGATTTTTTCCACTTCCGCGGCGGATTTCACCGCGCGCAGCGGTTCGATCACGCCAGCGGTATCGGCGATGGTGCCGAGTTTGCTTTGCAGCAGTTCGTAGACGGCAATCGGCAGGAACCAGCCGCGTTTGTCCAACCCGATGCGTTTATTCAGCCAGCCGCGCTGTTGCAGCATACCGACGAGAAAATCCACCGGGTTATCACCGTCCTGATAGATGGCGGCGTCAGAAATAAAGGTGTTGGCGATAAAGTTGAAGTATTCCAGCTGGCGAATCACAAACACCGGATCCCCTTCTACCGGCAGCAGCAGCGCCTGGAAGGTGTAATAACCGGGGGTTTGCTGACCGGTGAGCCAGAAGATATTTTCCGGCCCGGTGACGATCATCACATCGACTCCGGCGGCGCTAAGACGCTCACGGGTGCGCTGCATACGCAGTGCATACTCGTCCGCGCTGAAGGCGGACTCACTGCCCTGGACTACATTATTAAGCTGTTGCATCACTAAACTCCTGAAGGAAAGTGGCGTCGGCGGCAGAAAACTGCACACCCAGGCCGGGAGAATCGTTCACGGTGACCTGGCCGTGGGCATAAGCGAGACCGCTGACCGGGTCATCGGTTAAACCATCAGCGCCGTAAAGCTCGGCGAACGCCGGTTGCAGTACGCGGCACAGCTGTAACGCCGCTGCCGTCGCCGCATGGCCTTCGTTCATCTGACCAATCATGAAAGGAACCGCCGCGTTTTGCAGACGGCGCGCCGCCGCCAGCGTCGGTGCCAGTCCACCCAATTTGACCAGCTTGAGATGGCCCCACAGCGCCCCTTCGGCCGCGATCAGGCGATCGATGGCCGCGTTGCTGTTAAGGCTTTCGTCGAGCATGATCGGGATAGCATATTGGTGCAGCTCCGCCAGATGCCGGTCATCAGCGACGGCCAGCGGCTGCTCGATATAACTCAGCTGAAGCGCCCGCAGTTGCGGCAACGCCTGATGTGCCTGCGCCAGCGACCACTGGCCGTTAACGTCAATCGCCAGTGAGATCTGGTCGCCGAAGGTGTCGCGCAACGCCTGTAAACGCGCCAGATCGGTGGCGAAATCCGCCACCCCGGTGCGCAGTTTCAACTGGGTAAAACCGCGTTCGACATAGCCTTGCGCCTGCGCCAGCATCTGCGCTTTACTGCCCCAGAACAGCGTCTGGTTGGTAGCGAAACCCAATGCCGCTGCCGGTGCCCCCAGCCAGGCGGCCAGGCTGACGCCCTGCTGACGAGCCAGTAAGTCATGCAGCGCCATATCCAGCACCATGCGTGACGGAGCCAGCAGCGGGCTATCCTCGGCGTGCACCGCCGCCAGCATGCTGTGCGCATCGGCCTGCCAGTCCCACTGTGCCAGCGTAGAGAGCAGATTGTTCAGCACCTGTTGTTCGCTGTAGCCATGCAGATAAGCGATGTTAAGCCGCACTTCACCGATGCCCTGCACACCCTGATCTTCCAGCTGGAGCCACAGGGTATCGAGCGCATGTACCGCGCCGGATGCTGCGGTATGCAGCGTCACACCGGCGTAATGAAGGTCGCCACGCCAGAGTTGGGCTTTCACGCGTGGGCCTCCGCAGGCAGCATCGCCAGCGCGATATCGAGATAGATGTAAGCCGCAGCGATAAACTCCTCCACCGGGACAAACTCATCCGGTTTATGGGCCACCGCCAGCGCGCCGGGGCCGACCACCACACCTTTGGCACCGAGGGTACGGAAATGCACCAAATCACAGCCGCCCTGGAATCCAAACGGACCGGGTTCCGGCTGACCATGACGACGGCAGGCTGCCAGGCTGTGCTGCACAATGGCTTCACTGCTGTCGGTTTCGGTTGCGCCGCCGGTGGTGGGCTGCCAGGCAATAATTTCCGCCTCAACACCGGATTGTTCTCTGGCGTGATCGAGCAGCTGTTGCAGCTCCGCTTTCACCGCAGCTTCGTCCTCGCCCGGCACCATGCGGCGATCCAGCAGCAGTTCGCAGTTATCCGGCACCACGTTATCGGCGTGCCCGCCGTGGATACGGGTGACGGTTAAACTGGCGTTACCCACCAGCGCATGACAACGGCAACGCACCTGCTGATGATGTGCTTCCTCGATCAATCCAAGCAGCTTCGCCGACTGGTAAATTGCGTTGATGCCCAGCTCCGGCGTACCGGAATGCGCCGTCACGCCTTTCACCCGCACACGCGGGCGCAGGCTGCCTTTGTGGGCCGAAAAGGTGGCGTTGGAGGTCGGTTCGCCAATCACTGCAAAGTCGATGGCCGGCGGCTGATCGCGCACATAAAACTTCGCCCCTTCACTCGCCACTTCTTCATCCGCCGTGAACACCCCCATCAACGTACCGGACCAGCTATGACGATTGGCCGCCAGCATACGCAGCGCTTCTACCATCGCCACCAGCGGGCCTTTGGCATCACAGGCACCCCGACCATATAAACGTCCTTCACGCTCGGTCAGGGTAAAAGGATCGCTCGACCAACCGGTCCCGGCCGGGACGGTGTCGAGGTGGGTATTAAAGGCAAAACAGGGGCCGTCGCCGTTCTTCAGCAGCGCGATCACGTTGGTGCGCCCTGGCGCATACTCGCTGAACGAAAGGTCAAAACCCGCTTCGCGCAGCCAGCCTGCTACGCACTCGGCGGCCTCACGTTCGTGACCGGGCGGGTTTTCGGTATTGATGGCGACCAGCGCGGTAAGATCCCGCTTCATGCGCACACTGTCTGCCTGGTAACTACTCATAGGTACTCCGCTATTAATGTAAGATCTGGTCGAGGAAACGTTTGGCACGTTCGCTGACCTGGCCGGTAAAAAAGTCCTGGGCGTTGGCGCGCTCGATAATTTCGCCCTCCTCCATAAACAGGATTTGATTGGCAGCACGGCGGGCAAAACCCATCTCATGGGTCACCACCATGCTGGTCATGCCTTCGGCACTCAGCTCTGCCATCACATCCAGCACTTCACGGATCATCTCCGGATCCAGCGCTGAGGTCGGTTCGTCGTACAACATCAGTTCGGGTTTCATCGCCAGCGCGCGGGCAATCGCCACCCGCTGCTGCTGCCCACCGGAAAGTTCATCCGGGAAGTGGTCAGCACGCTCATTGATGCGCACCTTTGCCAGCAGCATTTCGGCCTGTTTGCGCGCCTCAATGCGGTTGACGCCCAGTACCGTCATCGGGGCCAGCATGATGTTTTCCGCAGCGGTGAGATGGGAAAACAATTCGTAGTTCTGAAACACCATGCCAATACGCTGGCGCAACTGATGCGGTGGCACTTCGCCACGGCTGATGTTTTGCCGGGCAAAAAACACATCGCCACTGTCAGCCGGGGACAGCAGATTGACGCAACGCAGCAGCGTGGATTTACCCGAACCGGACGGGCCAATCAGCACCACGGTTTCCCCGCGATTCACGCTCAGCGAACAGTTTTTCAGCACGGTCTGGCGACCGAAGGTTTTGTCGATGCCGATCATTTCCAGCAGTGGTTTACGTTCCTGGCTCATGACACCTCCCGGGCAGGTTTAGGCAGCTTCATTTCATGGGATTGCGCTTTCTGGCTTTTGCGGCGGCGCTGTTTCGGGTCGAGCGTGCGCTCCAGCCATGACTGGAAAATCATGAACAGCGTGGTCAGCAGCAGATAGTAGATACCGGCAGCGCACAGCGCTTCGAAGTAGCGGAAACTGGCGCTGGCAGCCTGATTCGCCACCAGCAGCAGCTCCTGCACCGCAATCACCGACACCAGCGCACTCGATTTCAGCATGCTGATCATCTGGTTACCCATCGGTGGCAGTACAATGCGTGCCGCCTGCGGTAACACGATCTTGCGCATGATCTGCGCGTTGGTCATACCCAGCGCCATACCGGCGGTACGTTGCCCGCTTTTCACCGCCTGAAGACCAGAACGCAGGATCTCAGCCATATACGCGCCTTCATTGAGCGAAAGCGCCAGCACTGCACAGGTAAACGCGGAGAAGCGTAAGCCGAAGCCTGGCAGCACGTTGTAGACAAAGATGATCTGGAATAGCACTGGCGTGCCACGAAACAGCCACAGGTAGAAAAAGGCCAGTGCCTTTCCGGCGCGGAAAGGAGCCTCCTGTAGCAGGGCCAGTACCAGACCCAGCACCACGCCACACAACAGTGAGCAGAGGGTGATGAGCAGTGTCATCCACGCACCCTGCAAAAACTCAGGGGAAAGGAAGTACTGCCACATTAAATCAATCGACATAGCTATCTCCGGTTAACGGCTTGAAACGCATTAAAAAATGGCAACGGAATCCGGGAAGTTCCATTTCTCAATCAGTTGCTTGTAGGTGCCATCTTTCACCAGGGCCTGCAGTCCCTTCTCCAGCTGTGCACGGGTTTCGCTGTCGCCTTTACGTACCGCAAAGGCGATATGGGTGTCGGCTTCGAACTCCGCCCCTACCGCTTCGAACATGCCCGGTTTTTCACTGAACAACGCCACCGTGCCGGGCGTGGAGAGGTATTCGGCATCAGCGCGACCCTGAGCGACTGCAACAGCTGAGTCAGTGGCTGCCGGGAAGGTCAGTACGTTGATGGCGGCTTTGCTGGCGGCCACGCAGTTTTTGTTGTCCACCCGCGCCTGGCTCTCTTCGATACCGCCAAGGGTGACGGCGACAGTTTTGCCGCACAGCGACATATCACGACCGGTGATACCCGCCGGATTGCCTTTGCGCACCACCACGCGGCTGCCGATCTTCAGGTAAGGCACAAAATCCACCTGGGTGGCGCGGGTTGGGTTGACGTACATCGCTGAGTTGATGATGTCGAGGCGTTTGCCCTGCAAAGCCGGGATCAGACCTTTGAACTCCATAGCCATCGGTGCGGGCGTCAGTTTGAGTTCTTTACTCAGTGCCGTGATCAGATCGATATCGAAGCCGGTGAGCTTGCCGTCTTTGACGAATTCGAACGGCATAAAGGTGGCAGCAGTGCCATAAGTCAGTTTGCCAGGGGTGACACTTTCCCCTGCGGCATGGCTGGCAAGTGGCAGCAGCGCCAGAGTGAACATCAATCCGCGCATGCGGCCTTTAGTGAAATACGAGCTGGACATAGTCGTCTCCTGGTTAATATTTTGGATTTTATGAATCAACAAATACAATCATGATGACAAAAACACGTCCCTTCCTGGTGCACTTGCACGCTTATCGTGCAGTTCCTGCTTTATTTCGCTGCAAAACTTTTCCCGTGTTATTGTATATTCAGACCACAACAATACACTTTCAGGGAACGTTCTCCATGCAGCCTGACTCAACTGCGAGCAGTCGCCGGATAGCCCGGCAAATCCTTGACCTGATATATGAAGCAAGATTCGATCCAGGTCATCATTTACGTGAACAACATCTTGCCGATGCGCTGGGCGTTTCACGCACGCCGGTACGTGCCGGATTAAAAGAACTGACCCGCCTCGGTGCGGTGGAAGCCCGGCCCAATCAGGGTTTCTTTCTGTTAAAGAGCGCCGATGAACTGCAACAGCTGAGTATCGAACAACCCAAAAGTAATGATCAGAATTTGTATGAATTGCTGGTCCGCGATCGTATTGCCGGTACGCTGCCCGAGTCCTTCACCCAGACCGAAATTGTGCAGCGCTATGAGGTGGACCGCGGGATACTGACGCGCACCCTGGTGAAGCTGTCGGAAGATGGCCTGATTGCACGTAATGCCGGGCATGGCTGGCGCTTCCTGCAAACGCTGAACTCGGATGTGGCTTTGCGCAACAGTTATGGTTTCCGCCTGATGATTGAACCCGCCGCCCTGCTGACCCCGCATTTACATGTTGATCGCCAGTTACTCAAACGGCTGCGTGCACAGCATTTGTGGCTGATTACCCACCCGGATATCACCCAAGTCCCGGCGAAAGATATCTTCGAAACCGACGCCTCCTTTCATGAGCTACTGGCGGAAGCAAGCGGCAATCTGTTTGTGTTGCAGGCCATTCAGCAGCAAAACCGCTTACGCCGCCTGATGGAATTCGGCAGTTATCACAACAAGCGTCGCGTCAAAGAATGGTGTGAAGAACATGTGGCGATCATTGATGCGTTACGGGAAAACAAGCAGGAACTGGCCGCCAGCCTGATGCAGCAACATCTGCAATTTGCCTATGACCAGGTAAATATTAAGCGGCCACGTAAATAATCGGCATCAATTTTGCACATCATGATCCTGAAAATACAATCAGGAGTGGTTTATGGATTTGCAAATACAACAACGGGTCGCGCTGGTGTGTGGTGCGGGAAGTGGTTTAGGCCGGGCGATGGCGCTGTCTCTGGCGCAGGAAGGGGTAAAAGTCGCGGTGACCGGCCGCAACCTGGAAAAGCTGGCAGAAACGGTGGCACTGATCCAGCAGCAAGGCGGCACCGCGCAGGCCTGGCAGCTCGACCTGGCTGCGCCCGAAAAGTTTGATGATGTATTGAACGACATCCACCAGCATTGGGGCGATATTGATATTCTGATCAACAACTCGGGTGGCCCGCCTCCTGCCACTGCTCAGGGCACTGATGCCGGTATCTGGCAGCAGCAGTTTTCCCTGATGGTTTCCTCACTGATTCAGCTGACAGACAAAGTGCTGCCCGCCATGCGCCAGCGCGGTTGGGGTCGTATTATCACCTCGACTTCGTCTGGTGTGATTGCCCCAATCCCTAATCTGGCGCTGTCCAATGCCCTGCGTATGAGTTTACTCGGCTGGTCAAAAACCCTGGCCCGTGAAGTGGCGGCGGATGGTGTAACGGTTAACGTGCTGCTGCCGGGACGTATCGCTACCGATCGCGTCAGCCAGCTGGATGCCATCAAGGCGAAACGTGAAAACAGTACCGCGGACGCCGTAGCGGAGAAAAGCCGTCAGGGCATTCCAGCGGGCCGTTATGGTGCACCAGAAGAATACGGTGCCACTGCGGCGTTTCTTGCCAGTCAACAAGCCAGCTATATTACTGGCACCATCATGCGGGTGGATGGCGGGATGATTGATGCGATTTGATGAGTAAGGTCAAAAGAGCGCGATGAATCGCGCCGCTACGGACCGATGGGGGTTTTGTAGCGGCGCGATTTATCGCGCAATCGTTATCAATGGCGGCTGGCACAGCCGCACTTTGACATCTCACCGTGCACATGTTTGCCATGATGCGAATGACGCACCTGCAATTCGCCCTGCTGCCACGCCGCGCTGTCATCTGCCTTGTTATCCAGCAAGCGATTTAACGCCTCAGCCACCAGCAAATCACCACGCTGCGCCCAGCTGGTCAGATGCCAGGTCGGAGAGCGAGCCTCGTCCACATCATCAAAACCCACCACGCCAATATGCACACCCTGACCAAAATCGCGCACTGCCTGCATGACACCGAAAGCCAGCACGTCATTTTCGCAGAACAGCGCATTGATACGTTCAGCAGCACGCGTTTTTTTCAGGTATGCCATCATCGCCTGATAAGCCAGTTCCCGATCATTGTTACCGGCAATCAGTCGCTGATCGAGGGTTTTATCCGCAGCGGCTAAGCTCGCGACAAACCCCTGCATCTGACGCGGTTCGGTTGCGGGATCTTCGCCGTGCATAACACCAAAACGTTGATGCCCCTGCGCCAGCAGCAGACGACCAATCTCAGCACCGGCATCATAGTTATCCGCCCTGAGCGCGTTCTCCCCACTCAGCCAGATCGCCGGGAATGATGATGCCTCTTCGCGATAAAGGGAGGTGAGGAAAATCAATCCGTTAACGCCCAGTTCAGTCGCCTTACTGAGTAACGACAGGTAATGTTCGCGCGAATTAACGTTGAGCAACAATGACAAACATCCACGCGCATTCAGTTGTCGCGTCACTTCATTCAGCATTTTTACGCTGCTGGGATTAGCGAACTCATCGCTGACGATACCGATGATATTGTGCTTTGCTGCCATGAAAGGCTCCTTCTGCAATCAGGTTTAACCACGACGGGTTAAGGCCAGACGAATCCCAAGACCGATAAAGGTGACGCCAACCACCCGATCCAGTAACTTTTGCATCGCGGCGTTTTTCGCCACTGCACTGGCGGCACCACCGGCTAACAACGCAAACAGGGTATCAGTGGTTAAACCCACCAGGGCGTAAGTCAGGCCAAGGATCAGGAAAGATTGCGCATGGTGATCGCCGTCAACCACGACAAATTGTGGGAAGAAGGCGATGAAAAATAGCAATACCTTCGGATTCGTCACCGAGGTAATCAGCCCACGAGTTAACAGGCTACGCGCACTGACAGGCATTTTGACGGCAGCCTCACCAGCCTGTTGTGCGGTGTTACGGCTGACAAACGTCCCCCACACCATTTTGCTGCCGAGAAATAGCAGGTAGGCAGCACCAATATATTTAATCACCGTAAATAGCAGCGGCGAGGCGGCAATCAAGGCCGTGAGGCCAATGGCACTGGCAACCGCATGAGTACAACTGCCTAACGCCACACCTGCAGCCGAGATCACTCCGGAACGTCGCCCATTCGCCACGCTTTGGCCTACCACGTAGGCCAGATCAGGGCCGGGGGTTATGCAAAGTAAAAAGACTGAGGCGAGAAAAAGAGGAAAGTGGGTGATGTCCAGCATGGAGCGCTCCTGTCAGTGACTAAAGGTTGATTTTAACCAACCCGCAACAGGAATCTAGCACTGAAGAAGAGAAAAAGTTTCTCTTGAGTTGAGTTAAAACCCTCAAAATTGGATGATAAATATTATCAGTTGCAATTGCAGCGTATTTCTCAGCATAAATATTAAAATTAGCGTTAAGGTTGGATTAATCTTCCTCTGAAAAAATTCATGTTATCCACCCAGGATGCAATGAAGGTAAATAACATGAAGGTCAGTATCTGGCGTAGCTTGCCACATGAAAATGCGCCGTTGTTCCGGCTATTACATATTTTGGTTGCAGTGTTGATTCTGGCACAGATTATTAATTCTAATTTTACCCGACGAGAAGCGCTGGGAGGTCACTCGCTGGAGACAACCATCACCTGGATGCATATCGTATCCGGATTTGGGTTGATCGTGCTGGGGATTGTTCTGCTGTGGTGGATGTTCTCGCAACGCGGCTTTAACTGGTATTTTGCATGGGCAAAGGCTGATTTCAGGGGCATACGCCAGGATCTCAACACGCTGGCAAAGTTGCAGTTGCCAGAGGCGCTGCCGGGAGGTATTGCCGCCACCATCCAGGGACTGGGCGTAGTCGCCTTACTGGCCGTGGCGGTTTCGGGCGGATTATGGTTTGTCGTGAATACTATTCAGGGTCCATCTTCTGCTTTCGCCCATTCCATCCTGCACTGGCATAAATTTCTTACTACTTTTATTGAAGTCTATTTTTACGCACATGGCGCGATGGGCCTTATTCATATTTTTCTCGATCATTATAAACGCTATTCCGCTGAATAATAAGATATTAGAAAATACACAGGAAACCGTTTATTTCCTGTGTATTGCTAAATTCAATCCTCAATGACCGGAATAGAATCAACGCTGGTGAAGATAGTCAGACCGGCGGCCATTCCCACCTGCACATCATTATCCGCGCCCTTCGATGTACCCGGCAGACGCAGAATCGCCTCACAGCAATGAATCAGACGATGCGCCACCGGATAGAGAAATTGTTCACTGATTTCATCACCTATTTTTTCCGAACCTGCCACCCGTGCCAATGGCAACGCCAGCCATTCACCAATCACTGGCGTATGGTCTTTCTGATACACCGCCAGCGCTACCTGTTCCATTTTGCGCAGGTTTGCGTGGATCAGCGCCTGATCGCCCTGCGTACCGCTACGAACCGGACCCGCGATAAGAATCAGCATGATTTCATCTCCGTATTGAGGCGCAATGCCAGGTGTTGCAGCAACATAATCGTTTTCGCATCCATAATTTCACCGCTTTCAATCGCTCTGAGCGCGCGCGCTAAAGGCCACTCCAGCACTTCGATGTCTTCCCCTTCTTCTGCCAGGCCACCGCCCGAACTACTGCGATCCTTGTCCTGATACTCCGCGAGAAAGAAATAGAGTTTCTCGGTCACTGACCCCGGACTCATAAAGGCTTCAAACACCTTTTCGATACGCTGAATACGAAAACCGGTTTCTTCCTGCGCTTCGGCAATGATGCGTTCTTCGGGTGACGCGTTGTCGAGCAGGCCAGCCGCCGCTTCAATCAAAAAGCCGTTGTGTCCATTGATAAACACCGGAAAACGAAACTGCCGCGTTAGCACCACGCTGCTTTTTGCGCGATTAAATAACAGCACTACCGCGCCATTGCCACGATCGTATGATTCGCGGCTTTGCACCTGCCAGCTACCATCAGCCCGTAAAAATTCAAAGGTGTATTTTTTCAGCGTGTACCAGTTATTCGATAGCAATTGTTCGTGGATATGCCGCACACGTGGTGATGTTGATTGCATGTTTTACTCTCCTGAAGGTGACAATAATCACGCTATCATGCATAATCGTGCACATACAAGAAAAAACAGGAATAAAAACGCATGCTCTCCAGTCAGCGAAAACAGCAAATCCTTGATATTCTGACCGCCGAAAAGCAGGTGCTTTCCAGCGAACTGAGCCAGCGCTTCCGCGTTTCTGAAGACTCAATCCGTCGTGATTTAAGGGAGTTAGCAGCGGAAGGATTACTCCAGCGTGTGCATGGTGGGGCCTTGCCGGTATCGGCAGCCATTGCGCCTTTTGAAACACGCAAAAACGTGCAAATCGGCTCAAAACAGCAGATTGCACAGAAAGCCGTGCAGCTGATTCAGCCCGGCCAGGTGGTGATTATCGATGGTGGCACCACCACAGAAGAAATGATCAAACTGCTGCCGCAGGATGTAGATTTTACCGTGGTGACGCACAGCCCGAGCATTGCCATGGGGCTGTTACCTTACCCGCGCGTTGAGGTGATCATGATTGGCGGGCGCTTATTCCGCCATTCGGTGGTGACAGTTGGCGCGGCTATGCTGGAGTCGATCGCACGTATTAACGCCGACCTGTTTTTTATGGGCGTGACCGGCGTGCATAAAACCGCCGGCCTCACCACCGGGGATTATGAAGAGGCTGGCGTGAAGCGCGCACTGGCTGCCAGAGCTGCCGAGACCGTGGTGATGGTATCGAAAGAGAAAATGAACTCCGCTTCGGCGTTCGCGATTGGCGATTTGTCGCTTGCCAGCACGCTGATCGTTGATGATCCGCTTGATGACGCGATGGCGCGATTACTGGCGCAAAAACAGATAACGGTTATTTAGTCACGCGGGTAAATTGCTGTTCCAGCATGGATTTTCCCCACTGGTCGCCCTGCCACTCCTGTGTCAGGGTAAAACCAAAAGATTCGTACAGACGGCGGGCGGCGTGCAATCCGCTGAATGTCCAGAGCTGAACCGCAGAGAATGCCTGCGCATCACAAAATGCCATCGCGGCACTCAGTAATTTTCTGCCGACACCCGCCCCACGGCAGCCATCGTCGAGAATAAACCAGCGCAGATGCGCCTGATTATTTCCCAGGTCTTCACCATCGATGGCAACTGAGCCGACAATACGGCCCTGCTGGCTGGCGACCCAGATTTGGTTGCGTGGCGCATCCAACCGACCGGCAAATTCCGCCAGACCCGTTGCCACTTTGCCTTCAAAAAACGGGCCAAAACCATGCTGCTGCGCATAGTAGCGACCGTGCATTTCCGCGACCCGGCCAATCAAGCCAGGCTGATAACCCGTGGTGATGGCGATTTCCGGCACCACTTCATCCTGATCGCGGCGCGCTTTTAATGCTCCGGCATAGGCCGCTAATCCCTGAGCAACCGCTTGCTGCTGCTGTCCCGTGAGATGCGCCAGCGCAGTGATGACCTGGCTGGTGCCATATTCATTGATTCTGGCAACCGTGATTTTTCCCTGATCGGTCAGCACCAGTTGCTTCACCCGGGCATCCTGGGTGGATGGCACTTCGGTTAATTCGCCTGCTTTGATCAATTTGCCCAGCATACGGCTCACGCTGGACTTCTCCAGCCCGAGGATTTGCACCAGCTGCGCGGCGGTCATCCCGTCATGGCTGGCAACTTCCAGCAGGGTATGCACCGCCGAGGGAGAATATTCGGTCGCCGCCAGGGTGGTGTTCATAAATCCCAGCTCGCGCACCATCAGGCGCGATGAAGCACGGATCGTCTGGATAAGGGTGGGATCGGTCATGGTTAGCATTCGGCGTGAAATAAGGTTGTATAATACAACCATTTTGCGGGTGAAGTTGTCAAGGGCGTGCCAGGTTGTGCATCAAGCAGTAAAAACGCCTTGTCTGAAAAGAGACAAGAAGGTATCAATAGTCATTCCATCCCTTCACCCACTGATAACTAAGGAGGATTACTATGCTGACGTGTGAATTGTTTATTTACTCACACCTCTATAGTAATTGGCCGTGCTCAGGCGTCACCGGTATCGTGCTGCGATAATCCGCGTCCTGAGCGAAGTCACTGAAAATTTAACTCCCTTCCCTCCGGCTTACCGGGTTGTCGTCAGCGTTGTTTGACGTCAGGCCTTTTTGTGCCTGCAACTTATGAGTAAGCACATGAGCACTTTACTATCAGCACAGGCTGTCGGCTTTGATAATGCCTTCGGCACCCTTTTTCACAACATCACTTTTAGTCTGCAAAAAGGCGACCGCATTGGTCTGCTGGGGGCAAACGGCAGCGGCAAAAGTACCCTGCTAAAAATCCTCAGCGGCGAATTGGATGTCAGCAGGGGTAATATCGTGCAGGCCAGCCATTGTTTACTGGCAAGAATTGAGCAACACCTGCCACCGTCACTTGCACAGGCAACGCTACTGGCTAGCGTAGTGGCACAGCTACCCCCCACGCTGCAACTGAGTGAACGCTGGCGTGCGGAAGCTCTGCTCGACAGCCTCGGATTCAGCGTGGACCAGCAAGCACAAACCGCCGTAACCCTGAGTGGTGGCCAACATATGCGTTTGTTGCTGGCTCGTGCGCTGATTCAGCAACCCGATCTGTTGCTGCTGGATGAACCGAGCAACCATCTCGATCTCCCCACGTTGCTATGGCTGGAAACCTTCCTTAATAGCTGGAATGGCAGCTTTGTGCTGGTATCGCATGACAGCACCCTGCTGGACCGCGTGACAAGCAGCAGCTGGATGCTGCGGGATAAAACTTTGCAGTTCTTTGACCTGCCCTGTAGCGCCGCGCGTGCCGCCCTGGCGGAGCAGGATGAAGCCGATGCGCAACGCTTTCACAGCGAGCAGAAGGAAATCGATCGGCTGGCAAAAAGCGCGCATCGGCTGGCGATTTGGGGACGCACCTATGATAACGAAGGTCTGTCACGCAAAGCGCAGCAGATGGAGAAACGGGTTGACTGGCTGAGGGAAGCGCAAACCACCCTCACCGACGGCAGCCCCTGGCGTTTGCAATTGCAGGGAGAAGCGCTGGATGCCGATCGTGTGCTGGCACTGCCGGAAATGACAGTGCGCCCGGCCCCGCAAGCCTCGGTGTTGTTCAGATTACCGGCTTTACAGGTGAAAAGTGGCGATCGCATCGCTGTGGCTGGCCGTAACGGTTCAGGTAAATCATCCCTGCTGCGTCATCTGTGGCAGAGCTGGCAGCAGCCAGCGTCTGGCATGTTTCATCCCCGTGCCCGGCTTGGTTATTACGATCAAAATCTGATGCAGTTAGCGGATGACGCTACCTTAAGCGATGCGCTGATGCCTTTCGTCTCTCTCAGCGCTGACCAGCGCAAAATCGCGCTGATCGCCGCCGGTTTCCCTTATGCGCGCCATCAACAACGGGTGGATTCACTCAGTGGCGGAGAGCGCTCGCGGCTGTTATTTGTCGGATTGACCCTCGCACGCTATTCATTATTGTTATTGGATGAACCAACAAACCATCTTGATATCGCGGGCAAAGAGGAGCTGGCCACAGCGCTAAATCAGTTCGCTGGTGCGGTGTTATTAATCACACACGATCGTTTACTGATGGAGCAGAGCTGCAATCGATTCTGGTTGATTGATCAACAGCAGCTTACCGAGTGGCAGGATCTGTCAGCCATGACAGCCAAAATGGGGGTTGACCAACCTGTGCAGCCGTGCAGACAAGCCGTGTCTCAGGTTGCGGATACACTGGACCACGACGAAGATACCCTGCTGGCAACCTTGCTGGATTTACAGCAAAAACTGGCTGATGACCTCAGCCGTAAGCCAAAACACCAGAAACCGGCGCTACAGCAAGAGTGGCGACAGCAGATCGCCGTGCTGCACGCGCGGCTTGATTTACTGTGAGTCGCCTGCAAGTTAGATTGATTGTCAGGCATAACCATTATTAAAGGAATGACAGATGGCTTTTACTCAAATCATTGCAAGACTCCCGGCTGACAATTGCGCGGCAGGGCTGACCACCGCCTCTCTCGGCGCACCGGATGCTGAACTTACCCGCAGGCAGTTCTGGGATTATCTGAACGCCATGCTGTCGCTCAGATTGAAGGTGACACTGCTACCCGCAGAAGCCGACTTTCCCGATGCGCACTTTGTCGAAGATACCGCCGTGGTCCTGCCGGAACTGGCGGTGATCACCCATCCTGGCGCGCCACAGCGGGCGGGCGAAGTCGAATCAATCAAAGCGGTGCTGAAGGATTTTCGTCCGCTGAAAGTGATGAGCGAGCGCGGAACGCTCGAAGGCGGTGATGTCATGTTAATCGATAAGGCGTTTTATATCGGCCTGACAACCCGCACCAATGAGGCCGGTATCAGCGAGTTTGCCAGCCTGGTGGAACCTTACGGTTACAGTGTCACGTCTGTTGAAGTTGACGAAGGTTTGCATCTTAAATCGGCGATCAATTATGTCGGTAAAAATACCCTGATCTCGACCGAAAAGTTCGCCCGCCTGCCGCAATTCTCCCACTATCAGCACCTGATTATTCCCGACGAAGAAATCTACGCCGGGAATACTTTACTGATTAACGGCACGCTTATTACCCCGACGGGTTATCCGGCAACCCTGGCACAACTGCGCACGCTGGATATGCCGATTATTGAACTGGATACCAGTGAAATCCGTAAGATGGACGGCGGCCTGACTTGCCTTTCACTGCGTTTCTGACGTTTATACCTGCAAACCGCGACTCAGCGAGGTCGCGGTTTTCATCAACTGCTCCGCCGGATTACGTCCTATCAACACAAACTGATAACCATCACGATGCCACCACACCAGGTTCATACCGTGACGTTTTTCCTGGTTGAGTGTGCTGGAGGGCTGCGGGTCCTGACGTGAAATGCACAATGCCATCGGACCATAGCTGGCATGGTTCCAGGCAATCTGGCTGATTAACGCATCGTCATAGCGCAGCATTCTGACGCTTTTCAGATCCGCTTCCGGTAACCTGAGTTGCGTCAGCGTCAGATGGAGATCCAGATCGCGCGCGGTGCGTGCCAGCGCCTGTTGCAGTAGCTGTGGTGAGTTATCGACATCCGCCAGCGTTTCCGGGCTGTATAACGACATATATTGTGCTTCCAGCTCACGGATGGTTGCGCTTTCATCCGGTTGCGTCACCGGACGCAGCAGATAGCCGACACACCCTCCCACCAGCAGAAAACCCAACGATGCCGCGATTAACGCCCGCCGACTCACCTGTACCGATCGCCGTTCGGGCAGCACTGGCGTTTGCGCCAGCAACTGTGCCAGTTGCTGCTGCATACGTTGTTCCGGGGCCTGATCCAGCATCACACCAAACGCTTCCGCAAAGGGTTGATTGCTTTTCATCAGTTCTGCGGTACGGGCAGATAACGCCGGGCTGCGTTTCAGTTCCTTCTCAAATGCCTGGACGTCATCCGCGCGCATTTCGCCATCCAGCCAGGCAACAATAGCTTCATCCGGATAAGGTGAAGTAAAGCGAATCGCAGTCACAAACGTTTCTCCTGTGCCGAAGACGTAGCATTGATGGCATTTGCCAGCGTAGTTCGGGCCGCAGCCAGGCGGCTCATAATCGTACCCACCGGCACCGACAGCGTCTCAGCGGCTTCCTGGTAGGTAAAGCCTTCGACATACACCAGAAACACCGCATTTCGCTGTGCTTCAGGCAACTGCCCAACGCGCTGCATCACCTTGAGGTACTGCATACGCTCCTCATTATGTTGCTGATGATCCGGGGAGATAAGTTCATCACTGGCGACAAATCCCTGTCCCATGCGCACTCGCTGGGCGCGCAATTCATTGATCCACACCGAATGCAGCACGCTAAACAACCAGCGATCAATGCGCGTGCCGGGCGTAAATTGCGCACTGCGCTCCAGCGCCCGCACGCAGGTGGATTGCACCAGCTCCTCGGCCACATCACGGTTACGTGACAACACCATGGCGTAACGCCATAAGCGCGCCAGATGTGTTGCCAGATGCTGTCGGACTTCAGTGCTGGTGATTTTTCCACCCTCCGCAAAACACCGCTATCAGGACTCCGGATGCCCATTAATCGCGGCCTGCAAGTCGCGATACTCTTCACAGCTTACGCCGCACAAGGTTTTAATGACGGCAAGCTGCTCCTTCGCCAGATCGGGACGACCTTTGATCATCCAGGCCTCGCCGAGATATTCACGCACTTTGGCATAATGGGGGTCGATGGCGATTGATCGTTGATAGTAGCTCATCCCTTCATCTGTACGGCCCAGTTTACGTGTGGCGTAGCCCCGGTAATTCCAGGCTTCTTTGGTGTTGGGATTTTTTAGCGTATCCAGCAGATTCAGCGCTGCCTGATACTCTCCTTTTTTGGCCAGATGGTAGGCGTAGTTGGTTTTGTCCTCATCGCTGAGTGAACTGGTTTTATCCGGCACGCAGCTTTTCGATTTGCTGTCGTACACCTGGCCTTTCGGACAATCCGGCGTTTTACTGTTGCTGTCATCATCCCCCATCGACCATGCACCGGGTGCGTGCAGGGCCAGTAACAAGGCAGGCAGAACCAACCAGCGAACAGAGTTGATCGTTTTCATCATTGAACCTCGCGAAGTGGCATGGCATAAGGCGGCCAGTGTTTTCACACCGACCGGAGGCAAGGTTCACCGGGAGAAAGACGCCGAAAAATCACCTTGTCTGGTGGTAAACACCTCAACGGCGATTTCTATTCGGGAAAAATTTTATTTTTTTGCGATCGCTCACCAACGTTGCAGACATGCGGCAACATCAGGCTGGTTGCTACAGGCAATGTGGTGATTAATACGCGTCATCATATAGTCAAAAAACGGGTTGGAATTGGCGCGCATCAGGGTATCCAGCCCGACAATCAGCGTGTTGGTTTCACCGCGCAATGAGATGGTACCAAGGCTAATACCCGACTGGTTCTTTTCCGTCGGTTCCAGACCATAGAGCGAATCCGTGAGGGGAAACGGCACCGCGACATGGGACAGAGAATACATACCTGGCGGCCACGCGATATTTAATGGCTGAACGGTTTCGTTGGTTTGATCGGCTGCTGTGTTGCGGGCAACGGTTTCGCTGGTTGCTGGCGTCGCATTGGTGATCACTGTGGTGCCGTAATGACGTGGTGCAGCCGGCAGCAAATTGCTCACGGCAGTGTATAACGCGGGCCGGAACAGCGCGCGCAAATCAGAAGCTTGGTTGATATCAAAAATCACCAATTGATTACCCCGGCTTTGCAGATAACGATACAGCGAATCCACCACCGCACGGGTACTGACCGTGGAATCCATTACCGACTGGAACGTCAGCACGGGCGGCAGTTGTGCCAGCTGCTGATTACGTGCCTCCTGCAAAATTTGTTGCTGAAGTGCCTGGGTCAGTAGCCAGGACTGGCGTGCCGCCTTAACCGGAAAGGAGTTGTATTTATAGGGATTGAACTCCGGCACCACATTCAGCCATGCTGCTTTGGCAAATCCAGGCAGTAGCGAAGGCAATCCCGCCAGCCCGGCAAAGCGCGCAAAAGCCGTCACACCGATCATCGGTGACATCAGAACAATCTGCTGGGGCTGGCGCAGCGAGGGATCATTAAGAGCATCAAGGGCGTATTTCATTGCCAGCGCACCACCGTTGGAATAACCCACCAGATGGAGCGGGACATCAGGTCCGGCGCGTCGCGTGGCTTCGCGCACCGCCAGACGGGTTACGGCCAGCCATTGCTCCCAGTTCACCGTGGTCAGTGCGCCCGGCGCGGTACCATGCCCTGGCAGACGCGGGACGACTGCCACAAAGCCCTGCTGCCGGTAATCTTCCGCCAGATAGCGCATGCTGTAGGGTGAGTCGGTCAGGCCATGTAACAATACCACCGCGCCGCGCGGGGTGCCCTGTGGCATCAGAATAAAAGAACGATTCCAGTCAGGCTGAAAACGGGCAGGATAAACCCGGCTTTGTGCGTAGTAACGGTTTAGTGTCGTTTTCTCTTCGTCACTCAGCTTATCGGTAATGCTGTGCTTCATGTCGAGAAAAATCGCGTCTTCCCGCGTCTGATAATCAGAAAAACTGGCGCGGTCGATCTCTTTCTCACTCATTTCATCTGCTGACCAGGTGTGCCAGCGATGTAAAGGCGCACCGCGTTCTGACTGATAAATCCGACCAATAAAGAATACGATGACGACGACGACCAGACCCACCAGGATGATTTTTGCCAGGCTGGCAACGGTTAACCCGGTTTTTTTCAGCCAGCCATCAAAGTGGGTTCTCGCCATATCAGCATCCGTCGGTTAAAAGGCCAAACGCAGCCAGGCGAATAGCACATTGCCATTATTATAGGTGCCTGGAATATAGGTGAACTGCACGGTTGCGCGCTTATAACCCACTGAGAAAAGCGGCAATACGATGGGTAACGGCACATAGTTGGCGAAATCATCACGCGCCGTAATCCCGGCGGTAAAGCCGAGGCCGAGGCGAAAATCACGCGCGTTATCGAGATACCAGCCCTTTTCCCAACCGTAGCCAACGATCGGCTGCCACTCATTATGCGAATCTTTAAACATCATGGCATACAGCGTGCTCCAGTTACCTTCTTCATTGTAACGGGACACACCAAAACCTCCGCCCCACGGCGTTTCATTGTAGTTATCGGTTTTTTCTTTATCGTATGCGAAGCGGGCATGCCAGGCGATGAATGGCAAATAGAGATCGTAATTCTGCGGTTGTTCCCAGGTCTGGGAGATGTCGTTGGTTAACCAGTTCCACCCTGAACTCATCGTTCCTTCTGCCTGTGCCGGAGCCGCACAGATAAACAAGGTTACATACAAAGCCACCAGATAACTTCGCATGATTTATCCTTCTGAAAACTCACACATTGAGTCTCAATTCTGGGAACAATCTGAAGGATTTGCAAATCTGGATTGCAGGAAGTTAGTTTTTTTCCATTAATTCGCGCACGGTCGAGATAAATTGCGGCCAGTGGCGAAAACGGATAGCGGGCATATTGGCGTGACGATGAGATTTGAGAGACTGGACAAATGCCGCTGCCTGGGCTGCGATTTCGTGGTTGTGATGCATGGCATTAACTCCTCATTACGGGTGAAGGGCGAAAAAGGCCGTACCAGGACGGCCCTCTTCGGCACTTCCCTTTGCGAGCATGATTATTTGGTCAGTTCAGCCGACAGGTAAGCACCGTTATCTACGCGCGCACCGGTGATTTTGTAAGATGCGCCCGCTTGTTTGGCCTGTGCGGCAATTTTGGCTTCGGCACCATCAAGGGTTGAGGCGGAAGCGGTAATGCTTTGTGCGAAGCTGCCGAAAGAAACCAGTGACAGGGCCGCAACTGCAACGAAAGTTTTGATAGATTTCATGGTCATTTCCTCAGAGATTATTTTAAGTTGTGAGGCGTTGTGCCCCGATGTGAGAAAGAATAGACCTGTCACCCGGAGGATAAAAGCTGAGCGTTTTGCTGAAACAAATCAAAAAAATTGATAAAGATTGATACCATCAAAAAAAGGGCCACCCCACGGCGACCCTTTCCAGTGCTTCCGGGCATCACTCGCTGTTATTTGTATAACTCAGCGGTCATATGCACACGGTTATTGGTGTTGGCTTCAGTGATTTTGTACTGAGCGCCCTGCTGTGCTGCCTGCGCGGCGATTTTCGCTTCAGCACCGTCCAGCGTAGAAGCTGTAACGGAAACACTCTGAGCAAAGCTGCCAAATGACATCAGTGAAAGAGCAGCGACAGCGGCGATGGACATGGCTTTAATGGTTTTCATGGTCTTATTCCTTCGTTTATTTGTTAAAAGGCTGTATGCCTTCGATGGAAGTTATAGTAACCATAGTTATCATTTCATTATTGATAATTAGTGCGATCATTGTGATCCTGGTAATTATCACTCCATCTCTGCCACGCCAAAACCCGCAAACCACCTGCCTTACTTAACAGCTGATCGTGGCGTTCAGCGCATCAATGGAGGTTTGCAAGCCCGCTTCAACGCTCATGGTAAGGTCTTCCATTTCCAGAGACACGTCACCGTCATAGCCCGTCATACGTAACACCGAGAAAAACTCTTTCCACCATTTGAGATCCTGACCGCAGCCCACGGCCACATAGTTCCAGGTACGGGTTTTGGTATGGGTGACGGGCTGGTACTCCATCAGCCCGTCAACATCAGCCAGCCCGCGCTCAATACGCGCATCTTTACCGTGTACATGGAAGACAGCGCCTTCAAGCTTGCGTACAGCAGCAATCGGGTCGGCCCCCATGGCAATCAAGTGCGATGAGTCAAGATTAATGCCGATCATATTATCCACGGCGTTGCGCAGTTGCAGCAGCGTGGAAGGGTTGTAAACCAGCTGGCAGGGAAACTCTTCGATGGCGATTTGTTCAACACCGTGCTTTTTCGCATGCTGGACAAACTTTTTCCACCACGGAATCGCCACTTCATTCCACTGATAATCGATCACGCCCGGCATATAATCCGGCCAGGAGACCGTCGAGGTGATCCAGTTAGGAACGCTGTCGTTTGGTCCCCCGCCTGGTAACCCACTCATCATGACGATTTTTTTCACCCCCAGCTTGCCCGCCAGTTCAACCGCGCGATAACTGCTGTGCGTGTGCTTCTCGCCCAGCACGCCCGGTGCCAGTGGGTTACCGGAACAATTCAGCGCCACGATCCGCATTTCCCGCTGGGTCAACTCCGCCTGGAACTGCTGCAATTTTTCCGGCGACGCCAGTAATTCTTCGGTTTTGACATGCGGACAGGGCGACCAGCCACCTGCAGTCATTTCCACGCCACTGATACCATAGCTTTTAACTTTATCCAGCATGGCTGGAAAGGATAAATCGGCCAACACATCGGTACATAATGCGAGTTTCATAACAATTCCTTTATCTGGTAGAAAAATCAGGCCTTCTCAAATTGCTCAATAAATCCGACTTTCGTTCTGGCATTGGCTAATAACGTCGTTTTAACTTCGTCACCCAATAAATCAGCAATATCAGCCAGCAACTGAATATGTTCATCCTGCTTTGCAGCCACGGCGACCACAATAAAAGCCACCTTACCTGCTCCCCAACTGACGCCGTGGGGAAATTGAAATACCTGAAAACCGGTTTAATCACCAGGTCAGTGTTATCTTTTGCACAGTGTGGAAAGGCAATACCGGCACCGATATAAGTAGAGATGTTTTTCTCGCGCATCATCATTGCCTGAAAAAAACCGGTTTTGACATACCCCGCGCGTTCTAATTCCCGGGCAGCAATTTGTATCGCCTCGGTCTTATTTGCAGCCTGACATTGCAGAAAAAGATCGTTTTCATTTAGTTGCAACATATTTATTCCTCACTTTATTTGCGAGAATGAATTCTGCTATTGATACAACGCAGGTTGTTGCGGAATATTCACCGGGTGTTTTTCACCATCTTTTAATGATGCAAGACCGGCGTCACAGACCAGCGCGACGACATAACCATCCCAGGAAGAAGGTCCGCTCATCGCCCTACCATCACACACGTTATCGACAAAATGCTGAACTTCGCGGTCATACGCAGTGGCAAAACGTTCCATGCAGGATTGCGTGATGTGCTGCGCACTGCCCGCCGTGGAACGGGTACTGATCGGTGCCTGCTCTGTGAGTGCCGCTATCGCATTCTCACCAATGACTTCGCAGCGAATGTCATAGCCGTAATCACAGTTAACGAACAACTCATCATCAATACGCACACCAGAAGTGGTTTCGAAAATGACGATCAGCGGATCCTGCAAATGCGGCAGAGCACGACGGGTTTTCTTGCGCGGTTTATCCACCCGCACTGCAACAATATCCTCGTTAAGCAGATAACGAATAATGTCAATTTCATGCGTGGCAGAATCATTGACGGCCATCTCCAATGTGTAGCTTTCCGGCACATAGGGATTTCGATGAGCGCAGTGCATCAGCAATATCTCGCCCAGCGCACCCTTATCAACTGCCTGTTTCAGGACCTGATATCCTGGGTCAAAGCGGCGCATAAAACCCAGTTGCAACAGGCGTTTACCCGCCTGAACTTCGGCATCGATAATTTCTCTGGCTTCATCCGCCGTTGGGGTTAGCGGCTTTTCACAGAACACCGGTTTACCGGCGCTAAATGCCGCCAGAATTTGTGTTTTATGCACCGGACCAATTGAGCAAATAAACACGGCATCGACCAGCGGAGAATTAATCATCTCCACGGCATCATAGAACGCGGTGGCACCATATTCAGTGGCGAGGGCATCCGCCGTCGATTGATTAATATCACACACCGCTGTCACCTGCGCACCGGTGATAGTCTGATTAAAACGTTTCAGGTGATCCCGGCCAATCATACCGAGACCAATTAAGCCGATTTTGACTGTCATTTTCACATCCTCAATAGCCATGCATTAAAAGCGAAATTTATTTTCAATTTGTTCCAACGTCAGACCACGCGTCTCCGGCAAATATTTCACCAGCAGAATTAACATGATGACATTAGTCGCGGCGAAGAAACCAAAGGTCATCCCTCCGCCATATTGATTAAGCAAGAACGGGAAAATTGACTGAATAATGAAATCGAAGATCCATAAGCCGAATACCGCAAAGCCCATGCCGACACCACGCATTTTCAGCGGGTAAATTTCCGCCAGCATCAGCCAAAATACCGGAGCAATCCATCCCTGCATAAACACCAGGAACACCAGCATCAACCCGAGAATGACATAACTGGCACCGGCGAAATTAGCCTGTAACGTCTCGACACCATTGATAGTTTCATTATGGAAAAACATTTTAAATGCCAGTCCAATCAATACCAGACTGAGCGTGACTCCAGCCTGACCAGTAAAAAACATTTTGCGCCGCGAATGTTTGCCGATCAGCGCCATGCCGAATAACGTCGCAACGATAGAAATCACGCCATTCGCCACGGCACCCGTCACCGCTGCCGCATCCCCTAAACCGGTGGATTTTAATACTGTCGGCGCGTAATACATGATGGTATTGACCCCGGTAACCCGCGTTGCCAGCACAATCATCAGGCCAATCAACACCAGCTGTATAACCCAGCTTTTTTTCATTTCTGTCAGCAGGTTAAATTTTACTTCGTCGGCTTTGACGATCTGCTGAATCTCCCTGACCTCACGATCAACTTCCTCCGGCAGACGCAGTGTTTTCAGCACTTTAACGGCTTTATCCGTTTCACCTCGTCGCATAAAAAAGCGCGGTGATTCCGGCATCACTAACATACCCAGCCATAGCAATGCCCCAGGCAAAGCGGGAATTGCCAGCATAACGCGCCAGTTGTGCGCCATTTCGGGATAAAGATTAACAATCGCCGCGTTGACGGTATAAGCAAGGAACTGCCCGGTCACAATCATTAATTCGTTTACCGTCACCAGTCTTTCACGCTGATCGGCCCGCGCCAGCTCCGAAATATAAATCGGAACGGTGACCGAGGCGCAGCCAACGGCCAGTCCGAGAATAAATCGCGCCACAATCATCGATGGCACACTCCACGCCAGTGCAGTGCCTAATGCACCGAAAATAAAGATAGCGGCGACCCACAGCAAATTCTTCCGACGCCCCTGTTTATCAGATAAATAACCACCAAACAGCGAACCCAGTGCGGCACCAAATAGCAGGAAAGAGGTAATAAATCCCTCTTGGGTGGGCGTCAGGTTTAAATCATATTTCATAAATATCAACGCACCGGAAATAACACCGGTATCGTAACCGAAACATAACCCCCCTATCGTAGAGACTATGGTGATTAACCTCATGCGCTGAGGATTTTGCAGGTGAGTTTTGTTGTACATAACTTTTCCATCTGGTTGTAAGGTAATACCGAAGCAGCCGTTGAATTGGGTCGGTTATGACTAATATTATTCAGCCAGAATATGCTGTTTTTTATTTTCTGATGCCACAGCAGTGGTGCATCAGTTCCCTTATCGTTGCGACAACGTTATATCAAAGTGAAATCGAAAAACTATATACCCAGTCAGATACGATTTAACAGCGTGCTGGTGATCATAAATTTCGCATAAAAAATGGCGAATAGAGTGATTCGTATCACGAATAAATTTCAAATCCTTGACATAGCAAGAATCAAGAGAGTCGAAAAAATGATTTTTTACCATATATCTTTTTTAATGGTTTAACATCCGCCTTAAAAAGGAATAGTTAATCCTGAGCCAGGCATCACAATGGTTCAGGGAACAACAGTTTTGATGATAAATATAATCAGACGAGTACTTTCGTGCAGATTCGTAGTGGCTCGTCATATCGCGTGGCGATAATATCCGGAACTGGCTATTTTTCGCGCAAAATAAAAGTGTGATGGCGATCAAAATTAATTTTCTATCGACGGAGCCAATAACAATAATCAGCATTTAGTTGCGCTAAAATTCAGTGAGTTTTTTAAAAGTCAGTGACTTAGATATGTCTAAAAAGCAAAATTGATGATTACCCGCAGCCCTGAGTAATGTAAGAATAGCAACACACTGACAGGAGACATCATGCTGACCTACTGCCTCAATGAACATCCCTCTCTGCGGGGATTCGAAAACGGACACCGCCCTCGCCTTATGTTTATCTGTAAAGCAGAAGGGGCTGAGGCAGCGATCCCTCGCGTGATGCACAAGCATGATGAGTGTTTTGAACTGATGTTTATTCGCTCGGGTAGCGGCATCTACAACATTGATGGACGTGGCTATAACGTGCAGCGCGGTGACCTGCTGCTGTTCAACGCTAACGTACTGCATGATGAAAACCCACACGCCTCTGATGATCTGCTGATTTATAGCTGCGGCGTGGAGCAGTTGAAAGTCGAAGGTTTACCGCAAAATGTGCTGACCACGCGTGCTCAGACTGCGGTGATGCCCAGTGGTGAATTCTATGATGAGATTTGCCAGCTGTTTGATCAAATGTGGTCACACGTCAGCAGCAAGCGGTTATACAGTTCTGCTATTGGTGATAGTCTGCTCAATGTTTTACTGTTGTTATGTCGCAATATCTGGATTGAAAACAAGCTGGAGCATGAAAGCGACAGCACCCTTTTGGGTCAACGGATTAAAGACTACATCGATAATCATTATAAAGATGAGATAGCGTTAAAATCGATAACGGCTGCGCTTAATTTGAATCAGTTTTATCTGGCTCATGTATTTAAGGCCTACTCCGGCTACTCCCCCAAACAATATCAGACCCGGCGGCGTATCGGTGAGGCACAATCATTATTACTCACGACCGACCTTGGCGTGACCGAAGTGGCCAATGCCGTTGGCTATGATAACGTTAATAACTTTCATCGCATATTTCATAATCTTATTGGCATTCCACCTGCACGCTATAAAAAATTCTGGCTGACCGGGCAAGTTAAAAGTTAGCCCTGCGTAATTTCGCTTAAATTATCAAGGGCGTCATTGGTTAGCACTTCCGACCGCGTACCCTGCACAGGCTTATTTCGCTAAGCCTGCAGAACCTTTATTATTCTGAGTAAGGATCCACTATGTATCTGGTGACTTTGCATTCCAGTTGGCGGTTGTACGGAGGCGATGATGAGTAATCGCTGTAATGCCCGTTATGTTTATTCACTCTGCTGTATTGCTACCCTTGGCGGAGTGATGTTCGGTTATTCTACCGGGGTGATTTCCGGCACCGTCGATTCCATTCAGGCGTATTTCCATCTCGATCCCTCGCAAACCGGCTGGGTTGTATCCAGTATTTTTGTCGGCTGCATTCTCGGTTCATTAACCGCCGGCAAGCTCGCCGAAAAACTGGGACGCAAACCGGTTTTGCTGCTGGCAACGCTGGCTTTTGCCCTTTCCGCTGTAGGCTCCACGTTTGCTGGCTCGTTTATGATATTTTCCTGCGCCCGCATCATCGCGGGACTGGGCATTGGTCTGGCGGGAACTGTCGCCCCGATGTATATGAGCGAAATCGCGCCAGCCAGTATTCGCGGCAAAGCGTCCGGCATTTTTAACCTTTCATTAGTGGGGTCCCAAACGCTGGTATTTCTCATCAACTACCTGATCGGGCGTGGCATGTCCGAAGTCTGGCTGGTTGATGAAGGCTGGCGCTGGATGATGGGTGCGCAATTTGTGCCCGTGATTATGATGTTCTTCTGCACCCTGATTCTGCCGGAGTCTCCGCAATGGTGTATCAATCATCAACAGGGAGAACGCGCATTACGCGTGCTGGAGAAAATCTATCCCGACCTGAATAAAGCTGAGGCGCGCGACATCATCGCGATACGCAAAGAATCGCAGAATGCCACCAACGGCAGCAGCTCGCTGGGTTATATCTGGCAAACCCCGGTGTTGCGTTACGCATTGATGGTGGGTTGCGCCATTGCGGTGTTGCAGCAACTCACCGGTGCCAGCATCGTGATGTATTACGCACCTTTGATTCTCAATACCGGTGAAATGAGTAAAGACACACTGCTATTTCAGACCATTTTTATCGGTTTGCTGAATGCAGTCGGTGCCTTTGTTGCCATGAACTTGTATGACCGCTTTGGCCGTCTGCCGGTGATGAAAGCGGGCACCATCGGTTCCATTGCCTCCCTGCTGCTGCTTTCCTGGAGCATGCTCAATCAGCAAAGCGGCTATCTGGCCATTTTCTCCGCATTATTGTTTATGGTGATGTTTGCCATTAGCTGGGGCGCAGGTTGCTGGGTGCTGATTGCCGAAATTTTCCCGCCGCGCATTAAAAGTTATGCGATGGGATTAGCCGTCAGCCTGATGTGGATTTTCAACTTCCTCGTTACCCAGTTTTTCCCGGTTCTAAACGATATTCCGGCGTTACAGCAGGCGTTTCATGGCGCGTTCTCGTTCTGGATTTTCGCGGCACTGAATCTGTTCTGTCTGCTGTTTTTACTGCGCTTCGTGCCTGAGACGCGCGGCGTTGCACTTGAGAACATTGAACAACTGCTGGCCAGCCGTATGAAGCTGGCGACAGCCGCAAACGCAGCGTCCATCTCCTCTTCCAGCCTGCGAGGTAAATCATGATTAAAGCTCTGCACGGTATCTCAACGCATTATTGCAACGTCATCACAGAAACCCGTATCGCAGCGGAAACCGGCTACGATGGCCTGGAGTTTTTACACTACAAACTACTGCGTTACCTCGATAACGGCGGCAGCACCCGTTCACTGCTTAAGCTGGTACAGGGCTATGGTTTGCAAACCGCCTGCCTGAATGCGCTGATTGATATTGAACGTCATCGTGAAGGAGAGAAGCAGCAGTTACTGGCGGAAGCCGTCCGGTTGACGCAAATTGCCGCCGAACTGGAGTGTCCGACGATCCAGATTCTGGCGCAGCATGGCATCGATCACCTGCCAACCGCACAAATCATGGATATCATGACGGAAAATATCTCCGCCATTGCCAGTATTGGTGAGCAGTATGGCGTGCGCTACCAGATCGAGGTCATTGCCCATACCCAGTTCAATACCCTGAGTCAGGCGCTGGAAGTAATCCGGCGCATCGGCAAAGCCAATGTCGGGCTGGTCATCGACTTCTGGCATCTTTTCGCCACCGGCACCGTCACTCCAGAAGACATTCGTGCGTTAGATCCCGCGCTGATTTTTGGCGTGCACTTCTGCGATGGCCGTAAACCTAAATCCGGCGAAGCCTGGGAAGAGACGGTATTGCGCGCTTATATGCCGGGCGAAGGCGATATTGATATGCAGGCATGGACCGATGCCGTCAAAGCCACTGGGTTTGATGGGGTATGGTCGGCGGAACTGTTTAGCCCGGCCCGTTGGGAAATGGATCATAAGGAGTTAGCCAAACAAGTGATTGAAAATATGCGCAGTTATACGGGCTAATACAATTTGAATGGCTATTTCAGGCAGGGAACAAAAAACTTCCCTGCCAGCTGGCAAGCATTGGCACTCACATCAACCTGCAAACACAGCTCAACATCTGTTGCAAAGCCCCGCCCCCTTAACTCTGTGGCTGATGCACACTCTTTTAATACGGCAAAATTCTGCTGCTGCGCCGCCTGAAAGGCCGCAGCCGCCATCTCCGCTTCCGGGGAACGCAGACGCGTGCCTAATGCCTGAATGATTCCGCCCGCTGCAACATAATCCTCAATCGCCGGACGCAAACTCCCATCCGGCCAGCGTTCACCACAGGGGATCACCAGAATCCGTTGAAAATGACCACAGGCCGCTGCGGTTGCCTGCCGATTACGTAATCCGGCGCTAAATACCGCGCCGCCATGGTCGCGCGCTTTAAACGCAATGGTGGAACCATTGGGTGATGGCAACACCAGTTTTGTCCCGGCAGGAATATTCAATAATGAAGCGGGCGATAAGGTAAAGGTTTCAGCAGAGAAGCGCCGATCAATGCTCGCGGCCTGCGCACCCATTTCTGCGGCATATGCCTGGGCAGACGCGTCTTTCCAGGGCCAGGGGGCTATCAATGCGCCATTGTCATTCGCCACACTGACACAGGTGGAAAACGACATGACATCTACCACAATCACACAATCCGCATCCTGAGCCAGATGCTGTGCGGCGGCAAGCCCCCATTCCAGACGGACATCGAAACCATGTTGCGAGAAGTAGTGATCAGGCATAACGGAGAGTCACCTTGGGTAGCAGCGCAATCGGGAGCATAGTGTATTGCGCTGCTACAGATTTTTCCCGCTTATTTCAGCGCGATGCGCGCCACACTATCCGGGCCTTTGGTGGAGTTGTCTTTATTGAACGCCTGCTTCAGGGAAACATACAGCGTTTCACCATCAGGTGACACCAGCAGGCTGTTCGGGTTGGTATCGAACGACCAGCTGTTTTTCACCGTATAGCGGGTGGCATCCAGTTGCAGCACTTTCTTCGACTCACGCTGGCTGATGTAGATCTCATTGCGTTTCGCGTTGAACTTGATGCCCAGCGCGTCACCCGGGATACGTTTGATCACCTTACCGCTATGCTCGTCAAACACCAGCGTGGTCTTGCCTTTGGAATCATCAGTAACGAACAGGCGACCGGTGGCCGGATCTTCTGCCATATTCAGGAACAGATACTCTTTGCCATCGCCTGCCGTCCAGCGTTGTTCAATTTTATGCGTACGTGGATTGATGACCGCGATTTCCCCTGCACCATTGGCAGCGTAGATACGCTCGGTCAGCGGTGAATAGATGATGCCCGTTACCCATTTACCGACATTTTTGATCGTGGTTTTAGGTTTGAAGGTTTTGGTATCCACCACCGAGATAAAGCCCGGATCAGCGACGCGGCCCACGTAAAGTTCGTTGCCATGCAGCAACATTTCGCGTGCACCGGGCACGTCACCGTCTTTATCCTTCTTACCACCCAGCATCAGGCGTTGTAGCACTTTGCCGCTCTGCGCATCAACTTTCGACACGCCGCCATCCAGCGAGTTGGTGGTGTAGAACACGCTACCTTCGCTATCGATAGCCATACCGAAGTTTTTCAGATCGGTATGGGTTTCCCCTTTGGTTGCCAGTGTCGTCGCATCGAGGCGATACAACATGCCACCGTTAACGTCCTTGAAGCTCTGCGCACTGGCGACATACAACGCATTGGCTACCGGAGAGTAAGCCAGTTCATACAAGCCATCACCAATCACACGCTGAGTAACCTGGTTATCAGCGGGTTTTGGGGCTACCGCCACGGCGGATGTCTGTGCTTTTTGAGCAGGTGCCTGGCAGGCTGTCAGGCTAAATGCGGCAATGACCGCTGCGGCAAGCGCTGCCCGACGCGGACTGAAAAACGATGTCATTCTGAACTCCATCAATGGATAACGGTCTCCGGCAGGGCAAAGCCCTGGCGGAAATGATCGTAGAAAGAATGAGAATCATACGCATTAACGAAAACTTAGCAAATCCCCCTTAAACAACAGCTTAGAAGAAGCCCACTCCCCTCGTTATAAACGGAACATTTGCCTGAAAAATCCGCCAGCTGGCAGGTGAATTGACGTCAGTAAAAACGTTAACTTGAGTAATTAAAGGGTCTATTGACACCCTATCCTTATGATTACCTTAATTTATACAAATATTTACATAATTGAATGAAACCTTTTTAGAGTTTTTAAAGCAAATGATTATCATTGGCTTTCTCAATTAATGCGCTTCTTTGCGTTAAATGCCGCAGGATGGTGCGGCTAAATAAAAAAAAGAAGCGATAACAAACACGCTCTTTTTGACGGGAAATATCATGTCTTTGATTTGCAGGGATACTCACGCGTCCGGCATGCGCAAAACCTTTACGGTTTCATTGCTGGCAATGGCAGTACACGCCCTTCTCAACCCGATGACGGCACAGGCGGCGGATAACAGCAGCAATACTCAGCAGGATCTGGTGGTGGATGCCACCACCAGCGGCGACAACACCGCCCAGGATAAGCAGGACTATCAGGTCAAAACCACCCGTGCCGGTACCAAATTGTTGCTGACGCCGCGCGATGTGCCGCAATCAGTCAGCGTCGTTACCCAGCAGCGTATGCAGGACCAACAACTGCAAACCATTAATGACGTGCTGAATAATGCCACCGGGATTACCAGTAGCCAGGACGACAGCGAACGCGCCTACTACTATTCCCGTGGTTTTTTGCTGACCAACTTCACTTATGATGGCATCCCTACCTCAATGGGGGATGCATGGAACTACGGGGATACCGCCTCGGATACCGCGATTTACGATCGTATCGAGATCGTGCGCGGTGCCACTGGCCTGATGACCGGCGCAGGTAGCCCGGCGGCGTCAGTCAACATGGTACGTAAACATGCCGACAGCAAAGATTTCACCGGAACGGTAAGTGCCAGCTACGGAAGCTGGAATAAACAGCGTTATGTCGCTGATCTTTCTGCGCCATTAAACGAATCAGGCTCGGTACGTGGGCGCGTTATCGCAGGTTACCAGGATCAGGACAGCTGGCTGGATCGTTACCATAAAAATACCAAATTCCTGTACGGCACCCTTGATGCAGATCTCACCGATAACACCACCCTGTCGCTCGCTTACGATTATCAGGACGCCGATACGCGTGACCCTACCTGGGGTGGCAACCCGGTGTTTTACAGCGATGGTTCTCTGACGCATTACCGCCGCAGCCTGAACTCATCCGCCGACTGGACTTACTACCACACCACAGTGCGCAAAGTGTATGCCGACCTGGTGCATAACTTTGATAATGGCTGGAGTTTCCGTCTGAACGGCACACATGCCGAAAACACCTTCAGCGATAAGTTGTTGTATGTGGGCTACATGGCTTACCCGGATCAAACCACCGGTGAAGGTGCCGATGGTTTTGGTAGTAAGGACCGCGGTAAACGTGAACTGACTTCAGTAGATGGCTATGCCAGCGGCCCCTTTGAGTTGTTCGGTCGTCAGCACCAGTTAATGGCAGGCGTTAGCTACAGCCGTCAGCACAACAGCACCTATAGCCAGAATGGCATCACTGATGAAGATGCAGGAGATATTGCCAGTGATGATATCGGGATATTTAACAATCACTGGAATGGCAATATCGCGGAACCTGAGTGGGGCGACTGGTATCAAAACGCCGATGACGTGGTACGTCAGAAATCGGCTTACACCGCCGCGCGTTTCTCACTGGCCGATCCGCTGTCGCTGATTATCGGTGCACGTTACACGCAATACAGCACCAACGGTAGCAGCGGGAATATGGATAAAGACAACATCACGCCTTATGCCGGCCTGGTGTATGACATCAACGATACCTGGTCGGCTTACGCCAGTTATACCTCCATCTTCCAGCCACAAACGTATCGCGACAGCAGCGGCCATTACCTGTCACCGGTAACGGGAAAAAGCTATGAAACCGGCCTGAAATCGGCGTGGTTTGATGGTCGGTTGACCGCAACTATGGCGATCTTCCGTATTGAGCAAAACAATGTGGGTGAGGCTGTTGATGGCGTGTATGTCAATAACAGCAGCGAACAGGCTTATGCCGCGACTAAGGGAGCGCGGAGTAAAGGTGCTGAGTTCGAGCTGAATGGCGCACTCACGGATAATCTGCAACTGACCTTTGGAGCGACACGTTATGTCGCACGTGATTCGGATGGCCGCTACAATCCGAACCAACCACAAACAGACTTCAAACTGTTCACCAGTTATCGCTTGCCCGTGCTGCCAGAGCTCACCATTGGTGGCGGTATCAACTGGCAAAACCGCGTGTTCGACGACCTGACCGCACCGGATGGCAGCACCCAACGTGTCTACCAGGGCAGCTATCCGCTGGCTAACCTGTTTGCCCGTTATCAGGTCACTAAACAGGTAGCGGTTCAGGCTAACGTCGATAACCTGTTTGATCGCACCTACTACGCCTACATGAGCAACTATGTGTACGGTGAACCGCGTAACTTCTCGGTCAGCGTGTCATATCAGTTCTGATAACCGATGCCTGCGCCCTGAATTAACAGGGCGCAGTGTTTTTATTTGTATACCGTTGCCGTCGCACGGACTTTGTCACCTTCATTGCCGGAGGTGATGACAAAATATTTACCGCCCATCGCATCAGCTTTTTGAGATATTTCCTCCATCACCGCTCGTGGTGAGGTATGTTCTTTGGTGGAACTGACGGTTCCTATTTTGTGATGTTTTTTCGCTTCTTGTTTACTGATTTCCGTCGCAGCAAAGGCCGAAACACAAATTAGCGAGGCGGTAATACACGCTATCATTCCTGCCAGAATCTTTTTCATTATCACACCTCAGAGATGATTGAATACGGACTGAGCATCACAGCAATTAAATTTTTAGACCGAGATAAAAATATTGCAACTATCCAACCCATAACTCCACCTATTTTTAAGCACACAAACGCCACTATCAGAAATTTATTAGCGAAGCGAAAATTGAAATAAATGGCAATATTTACAGAAAGATAGACGCAGAACGCAATATACAAACAGATCAATATGATAGAATGAAAAACCTGACAAAAACAAAAGGTAAATATTATTATCGCTTCGCTTGATTGCCGTAAATCATCGGCTACGCTTACATCAAAATATGAATTTCTTTTCGCATTTTAAATCGTTACCTTTGGGCTACCCCTCCATTATTTACTGGCCTTAAATTCACCAGGCTTCAACCTGATTAAACTTTTTAGTCCACCCAGTTGAGGTCAGTCAATGAAACGGAAATGCCTGCATTGCCTTATACTTACTACGCTTTTGAGCACCGCATTTAATTCCTTAGCTGCGGAAGACTTGCGCAAAGATGCCACTTCGGCTACCAAAACGACCAATGATGCACTGTATAACTATTTACCTTTCTCTGATAAAACCGATTTTAGTGATGCCCACAAAGGATTTATCGCCGCATTACCCGAGGCTGTGATTAAAGGCGCAGCCGGAAATGTTATCTGGGATCCAGGCCAGTACGCGTTTATTAAAGAGGGTGAGAAATCGCCGGATACCGTTAATCCCAGCCTGTGGCGTCAATCACAGTTAATCAATATCAGTGGGCTATTTCAGGTTACCGATGGCGTCTACCAGATCCGCAATCTTGACCTCTCCAATATGACCATCATCGAAGGTGACAAAGGTATCACGGTTATCGATCCACTGGTTTCCGCTGAAACCGCCAAAGTAGGGATGGATCTTTACTATAAACATCGTGGTAAAAAGCCGGTGGTAGCGGTGATTTATACCCACAGCCACGTTGACCACTACGGTGGGGTACGTGGCGTAGTAGACGAAGCGGATGTGAAGTCCGGCAAAGTAAAAATTTATGCCCCGGCAGGTTTTATGGAGGCTGCGGTGGCTGAAAATATCATGGCGGGTAACGTGATGAGCCGCCGTGCCAGTTACATGTACGGCAACCTGTTAAAAGCGGACCCGAAAGGCCAGGTCGGCGCGGGATTAGGCACCACCACTTCAGCGGGTACCGTCACCCTGATCGCCCCAACGGATACCATCAGCAAAACCGGTGAGAAGCACACCATTGATGGCCTGACCTATGAATTTATGATGGCACCGGGTTCTGAAGCGCCATCAGAGATGTTGTGGTATGTCGAACAGAAAAAAATGATTGAGGCGGCTGAAGATGTCACCCATACCCTGCATAACACCTACTCTCTGCGCGGTGCGAAAATTCGTGAACCGCTGCCCTGGTCAAAATACATCAACGATGCCATTACCCGCTGGGGCGATAAAGCCGAGATTATTATCGCCCAGCATCACTGGCCGACCTGGGGCAATGATAACGTCAACAATCTGCTGAAAACCCAGCGCGATCTCTATCGTTACATCAACGACCAGACGCTGCGGATGGCGAATGAAGGCCTGACGCGTGACGAAATTGCCGCCAACTTCAAACTGCCGGATGGACTGGCAAAAACCTGGGCTAACCGGGGTTATTACGGCTCAGTCAGCCACGATGTTAAAGCCACTTACGTGCTTTATCTGGGTTGGTTTGATGGCAATCCGGCCACACTGGATGAACTCCCCCCGGAAGAAGCGGCGAAGAAATTTGTTGAATATATGGGCGGCGCGGACAATATCCTGCAAAAAGCCAAAACCGACTTCGATCAGGGGAATTATCGCTGGGTGGCGCAGGTGGTTAGCAAAGTGGTTTTTGCTGATCCAAACAACAAAGCCGCACGCGATCTCGAAGCCGATGCCCTGGAGCAGATGGGATATCAGGCCGAATCCGGCCCGTGGCGTAATTTTTATCTGACCGGCGCACAAGAGCTGCGTAATGGCGTAATGAAACTGCCCACACCGAATACCGCCAGTCCGGATACGGTTAAAGCCATGACACCAGAAATGTTCTTCGATTTCCTTGCCGTACATATCAATGGTGAGAAAGCCGGTAATGCTAAGGCTCTGATTAATGTCGATCTGGGTGATGATGGCGGCAAGTACAAGCTGGAACTGGAAAACGGGGTACTCAACCACACGTCCGATGCCCAGGCACCAAAAGCGGATGCCACCCTCACCCTCAATCGCGACACATTGAACAACATCATTCTGAAGGAAGAAACGCTGAAGCAGGCACAGGATAAGGGGGAAGTCAAAATCAGCGGTAATCCCGCCAAAGTCGATGAGTTACTTGGCTACATGGATAAATTCGAGTTCTGGTTCAATATGGTGACACCGTAATCGTTTAACGGGCTGCTGAATTATTTGGCAGCCTGTTTCTTTTCATGGCGTGTTTTTTAGCACCCGCCATGCCTTATTTTTATAAAAATTTCCGACCCAGGATTTCGCTCAATTTCAGTACCCCTGTTGAATTTAATTTTTATTAATCAACCGCTATTTCTAAGGATTCATACGATGAACAGATCCTACAAAGGCGTCGGCGTTCTGGCACTGGCTGCTGGTTCAATATTGTTTCCCGGTGCCAGCCGGGCCGAAGAACCAGCGAAAAATGTGTCTGATAATCAGGGTGATGGCAGTAAACCTAACATCATTCTGATTGTTGCAGACGACACCGGATACGGCGATCTCGGCGCATATGGGGGTGGTGAGGGCCGGGGTATGCCAACACCAAATCTCGATAAAATGGCCCAGGAAGGGATGACCTTCTTCAGTTTTTATGGACAGCCAAGCAGCACCCCAGGCCGTGCGGCAATGCAAACCGGCCGCATACCTAACCGCAGCGGCATGACCACCGTGGCATTCCAGGGACAAGGTGGCGGACTGCCAAAAGAAGAATGGACGCTGGCTTCAGTCCTTAAAACAGCAGGTTACGACACTTTCTTTACCGGGAAATGGCACCTGGGGGAATCCGACTATGCCCTGCCTAACGCCCAGGGCTATGACGAGATGCGCTATGTCGGGCTTTACCATCTCAATGCCTATACCTACGCCGATCCAACCTGGTTCCCGGACATGGATCCTAAACTGCGCGAAATGTTCGCCCGCGTGACGCGTGGTGCCTTATCAGGAAAAGCGGGTGAAGCGCCCCATGAGGATTTCAAAATAAATGGTCAGTACGTTAATACCCCCGAAATTAATGGCAAAGAGGGTGTGGTCGGTATTCCTTTCTTTGATCGCTATGTAGAAAAAGCCTCACTGGAATACCTCGACGCTCATGCAAAAGATAGCAAACCTTTTTTCATGAGCATCAATTTCATGAAGAACCATCAACCGAATATGCCTGACCCCGACTTCATTGGGAAATCGATGTCCAAGTCGAAATATGCCGATTCTATGGTCGAAATGGACGCCCGGGTTGGTCATATCATGGACAAAATCCGTTCACTGGGACTGGATAAAAATACCTTAGTTGTCTTCACCACCGATAACGGAGCCTGGCAGGATGTCTATCCTGATGCTGGCTATACGCCCTTCCGTGGCACCAAAGGCACCGACCGTGAAGGTGGCAGTCGCGTTCCGGCCATCGCCTGGATGCCAGGCAAAATCAAAGCGGATGTTAAAAACCACGACATTGTCGGCGGGCTTGATTTAATGGCGACCTTTGCCTCCGTTGCCGGCATTAAAGAACTGCCCAAAAATGATCGGGCAGGTAAACCGATTATTTTCGACAGTTACGACATCTCACCGGTGCTGTTCGGCACGGGCCCAGACCCACGTACCTCATGGTTCTACTTCACCGAAAATGAACTGACGCCGGGAGCGGTTAGGGTTGGGCATTACAAGGCAGAATTTAACCTGCGCGGTGACAATGGTATGCCAACCGGAGGCCTGGCAGTGGACAGTAACTTAGGCTGGAAAGGCCCATCGTCCTATGTTGCTACCGTGCCGCAGATTTTTGATCTCTGGCAGGACCCGCAGGAACGCTATGACATCTTTATGAATAACTACACCGAGCACACCTGGACCCTGGTAACGTTCAATCAGGCTATCGGTGACCTGATGAAAACCTATGCCAAATATCCACCGCGTAAAGCACAGAGTGAGACCTACACCGGTCCGATCACCATCAGCCAGTACGAACGTTTTCAGAATGTGCGCGATCAGCTCGATAAAGAAGGTTTCCAGTTGGGATTACCAACCGGTAACTGAGTATTTAATGCGTGGCCCATATTTTATGGGCCATTTTTTCTGCCTTCATGAAGGTATCGAAATGAAAAGATTCGCGCATTCAATCATTGTGTTCACCTTGTGGTTTTGCTGTGCCGTGCAAGCCGTCCACGCTGCGACGGAGCTCCCCTCCTGGAATGACTCTGCGGCAAAAGAAAAGATTATGAGTTTTGTCCAGAAAGTCACACAACAAGGCAGTGCGGATTACGTGCCGCCAGAGGAACGTATCGCGGTATTCGATAATGACGGTACGCTCTGGACCGAACAACCTGCGTATGTGCAACTGGTGTACCTGATCGATCGTATCAAAGCGCTGGCCCCCCAGCATCCGGCATGGAAAAACCAGCAGCCTTTTAAAGGAATACTGGAAAACGATATGCATGCCGTGGCCGCAACCGGCAATCAGGGACTGATGGCAATTGAACACGCCGCTGACGCCGGAATGACCACCGACGATTTTAAAACCAGCGTGACACAATGGTTGCATACTGCGCGCGACCCTCGCTTCCAACGCCCCTACACCGAACTGGTTTACCAGCCGATGCTGGAGCTGCTGAGCTATCTACGCGCCAACGGTTTTAAAACCTATATCGTTTCCGGCGGTGGCACTGACTTTATGCGTCCGTGGGTAGAAAAAACCTATGGCATCCCACCTGAACAGGTGATTGGTTCGACTGACCAGGTCAAATTCGAAATGGGGAAAGACGGCAAACCGCGTCTGATTAAACAAGGGGTTATTAACTTTATCGACGATGGTGATAATAAACCGGTGGCCATCAATCGTTATATTGGCCGGATGCCCATCCTCGCCTTTGGCAATTCCGATGGCGATTTGCCGATGCTGCAATATGTCTCCTCTGGCTCTAAAACCAATCTGGTGCTTTATCTTCATCACGATGACGCTGAGCGTGAATATGCCTACGACCGTCAATCCGCTTTTGGACGACTGGATAAAGGACTGGATGAAGCACATCGGCATGGCTGGCCCGTTGTCAGCATGAAAAAAGACTGGAACACCGTCTTCCCGGCATCTCAGTGAGGCATCCGATGAAACATAGCACGACTATTCCGCTGACTCCGCTGCCGACTTTTGAAAAGCTGGGAGTGAACTACAAACGTCGTTATCACATGATGGCAAAGCCATCCGGTTCCACCTGTAATCTGGATTGCAACTACTGCTTTTATCTACATAAAGAAGAGTTATTACATCAGCATCGTGATGCAGGTATGAGTGATGAAATACTGGAAGACTTTATTCGTCAATACATTGCCAGCCAGGACGGGGAGGAGATCATTTTTTCCTGGCAAGGCGGTGAACCGACATTGATGGGGCTGGAATTTTTCGAAAAGGTTGTCGCTTTACAGAAAAAATACCAACCCCACGGCCAGCGGATTGAAAATGATCTGCAAACCAATGCGGTGTTAATTAATGACCATTGGGCCAGATTTTTGAAGAAGCATCATTTCCTCGTGGGTGTTTCAATTGATGGGCCACGGGAGTTACATGACCGTTATCGTGTCACGCGCAGTGGAAAACCCACCTTTGATCGCGTGATGAAAGGTATCGACGCATTAAAGCGCCACAGCGTTCCTTTTAATGCCCTCGTCGTCGTGAACCGCACTAACGCCAGGTTTCCACTGGAAGTGTATCGGTTTTTAACCCAGGAGCTGGGGGCGACCTACATTCAATTTAATCCCTGTGTGGAACCGGTTGATTTTAAAAGCACTGCCCCTCAATTCTGGCGTGACGATACCATCCCGGTGACCGGTTCCCGCCGGGCGAAACCGGGCGATCTCGACTCTGTCGTCACCGACTGGTCAGTCGATCCCGAAGACTGGGGTCAGTTTCTGAAAGTGACGTTTCAGGAATGGGTGAGCAAGGATTTAGGACGTGTACAGGTCAACCTGTTCGAAACGGCGGTGGTGCAAACCATGGGATTACCGTCGCAACTTTGCATCACCGCTGAATTTTGCGGCAAAGGCCTGGCGATAGAAAAAAATGGTGACGTCTTTTCCTGCGATCATTACGTTTATCCGGAATATCGCCTGGGCAATGTTACCACCCATAAACTGGCGCATCTGGTGTTCTCCGAACGGCAACGCCAGTTCGGCATAGGGAAAAGAGACACGCTACCCCGCTACTGCAAAACCTGCCCATACCTGAAACTGTGCTGGGGTGAATGCCCCAAAAACCGCATCGTACGCGCTCCCGATGGGGAGACTGGACTTAATTATTTATGTCCCGGTATCAAAACATTCTTTAAATCAGCTATGCCCGCTTTAGAGCAAATCGCCAGCATCCTTAACAACCTCAAAGAGTAATCCAGGAGTACAACATGCGCCGATTTCTACTGATGATCATTTTCGCGGCAATCCCCCTTCAGCATCTGGCCGCATCACCTTATGACAGCCTCGCAACGGCATTGCGTGAACAAACCATCCTCAAGGATTTACGCGCCCATTGCCATGTCAGCAGCACCATTTCCGATGACGTGATGAAAAAACATTTTATGGATAACCCGGATAGCCACGACGCCATTACCAGCGCCGCATACGAGCTTAAAAGCGGTAAAAAACAACTTTACCAGCAAAAAATATCAGCAGTGACCTGCCCAACCGATTTGACGAGCAAATAAACTGCCGGGAGCCATTATGCGCCATATTGTCCTGTTCGTGGCCGTCATGTCGCCGCTACCTGTCAGCGCCAGTGGCCTCTATCTGTATGAAATCGCGACGGAAGATGTTGGGTTGGCGGGTGCAGGCCAGGCGGCGCGTGCGCAGGATGCTTCCACATTGATGACGAATCCCGCCGGGATGACACGCCTGCCCGATCGGATGATCACTGGCGGCCTGCAAGCGTTGTATGGCGACACGCCGTACCAACTGGATAACGATGCCCTTCTGAAGGGCAACAGTCCAGGCAACACCATTGGCTGGTTCCCCGGTGCCAGCGTTTTTTACCATCAGCGTATCAATGATGCCTGGTCTGCTGGCATTGGCCTGTATGGCAATTACGGCCTGGGGCTGGATTTTGGTGACTGGGCGGGTGATCGTCTGATCAAAAAAAGCACTCTGGTGGGGATGACATTTAGCCCGGCGATTGCCTGGAAAATTAATGATCGCCTTTCCTGGGGGCTGGGTCTTGGCATCAACTATGGTTTTCTATCGCTAACGCGTGATGTCGATGGGCAGGATGAAAAAGCCACTGACCATGACTGGGCGCTGAATTTCCGCACCGGTCTGCTGATGCAAGTCACGCAAGCCACGCGTATCGGTCTGACTTATACCAGCAAAACGGAATACCACTTCAATATTAATGGCGAGGCACGTTTCCCGCAGCTGGATAATGTTTCTTATACCCTGCCAATTGCGGCGCAAATTAATACCCCGGCACAGCTGATGCTGAGTGCGGTTCATGATTTGAATCAGCAATGGTCGCTGTTAGCCGACCTCGGCTGGCAGGACTGGAGCGCTTACGGTGCCAATCAGATCACTGTCAGCGGCCAACCACTGACGCGCGACAATCGCCTGCACGACACCTGGCACACCGCACTTGGCGTGCAGTTCCGCCCAAATGACCAATGGCGTCTGAACACGGGTATCGCCTATGACAGCAGTTTCTATAAAAACCAGGATGACACCTCAATGACCATGCCCTCGGGTGCAGCGTGGCGTTATGGCGTTGGTGCGCAATACCAGCTGACAACGTCCAGCAATATTGGGGTGGCCTTTGAATACCTGAATATGGAATCGTCGTCCGTTTCATCGCCACTGGTGAAAGGTCACTATAACGATCCGAATATCTATTTTTTCAGCATGAATTACAGCTATCAGTTCTGATTACCGTCAGAACCTGGCACGAGGATGAGCGTAATGAAAACAGGCGTTTATCTGCTTTGCTGGCTATTACTCTTTCTCGCGACAAGTGTGTTTAGCGCTGAACCGCGTCAGTCACCTTCACCACAGGAGAAAGCACGAACCCTGGTACTGCTGAATCAACCCGTCGTGATGTTGCAGGCACGTTTTGGCATGACCAGCCCGGAAGAACGCGTGCAACGCACCCTGACACAGTTACGCGGGCTAAACGCTGACGATCTGCAACAACCGGTCGTTATGGAACCCGTGATGCGCTACCACCAGCCAGGGGTGCTATTTTCCGTCAACCATCAACCATTTATGTTACTCAGCCAGGCCGACCTGGATGAAGGTGACGATTTAACGCTGATGCAGGCGGCAGACCGTGTTTATCAGCGTCTGGAAAAATTACGTGCCTTACTGAAGGAGCAGTACTCTCCGCACTATTTGCTGATTTCGCTGGTGAAAAGCCTGGCTGGCGCAGCGGGGTTAGTCCTGTTGGTGGCGCTGTGCTGGCACCTGAATCAATGGCAGGCACGCGCAGCGGCCAAACGTCCGGTCAGCCGCAAACACCTGCTACCTGCGCCGGTGCGGACTTTTTTCGGGCCAGTCCGCTTACGGATGTATCAGACCTTAATGTTGCTGCTTTGCCTGGTCATAACTTACCTGTGGTTAAGCTGGGTATTGCGCTTGTTTCCTTATACCCGCATCTGGGGACTGGATCTGGGTGATTATGCGCTGGCGCTGTTGCAGGAGATCGGCGTGGCGGTGCTCTCGGCATTGCCGGGTTTGTTTATCGTCGCCGTGATTATCCTGATCACCGCCCTTTTTACCCGTATTATTCGGCTGCTACTGCGCCGGGTCGAGTACGGAAATATGCATATTCCCGGCCTGCATCCTGAAACTATCGGCGTAACGCGCCGTTTGATCAGCGTTGCTATCTGGCTGTTTGCGCTTTCTGCCGCTTATCCGTTTCTGCCTGGTGCCAATTCCCTGGCGTTCAAAGGTATTAGCGTGTTCTTCGGTCTGATGCTGACGTTGGGATCGGCAGGTATCATGAACCATGCCATGAGTGGTCTGGTGCTCACCTACTCACGCGCCCTGCGTAAAGGCGATGTGATTCGTATTAGTGACAATGAAGGTGTGGTCACTGAAGTCGGGATGCTGGCGACAAAAATCATCACACGGGAAAATTATGAGGTAACGGTGCCGAATGCGGTGGTGGTCAGTGGCAAGATCACCAATCTCAGCACCGCACTTAAAGGCACAGGGATTAATCTGACCACCAGCGTGACGATCGGCTATGACACACCATGGCGTCAGGTGCACAGTATGCTTGAGCTAGCCGCCAGCCGCACGCAGGCCATTGTACATCAGGAACCTCCGCTGGTACGTCAACTGGCGCTGATGGATTGGTACATCGCCTATGAACTTCAGGTGCGGCTGCCAGCAGGGGGATCTCTGGCCGCCGCCAGAACTGAACTACATAGCCATATTCAGGATGTATTTAATGAGTTTGGTGTGCAGATTATGTCGCCAAATTTCGTTGTGCAGCCGGAGGGAAGCGTATTGGTCACGCCGGAAAACTGGTACCCCCCTCCGGCGCGCAAGCCAGACCCGGATGTCAGCTGACCCAGCAATTTCTGCCGCGCTCTTTAGCGCGATACAGCGCCTTATCAGCCAGAGCAATGATCGCCTCAGCCGTCAGACCGGGCGCTGCACGGGCAATACCCATACTGGCCGTCACATACGCGGCAGCGTCAGATGTCGCATGCGGCAGCGCACGCCGTTGAAAACTCTGTTGGATCCGCGCGGCTACGGATTCTGCCTGAGCAACCGTAGCATCCACAAGCATCACCACAAATTCTTCGCCTCCATAACGCGCCACGACATCTTCCGGGGTACGCACGGCCTCTTTCAGCACTTCAGCTACCGCCGCCAGACATTCATCTCCAGCCTGATGACCGTAGTGGTCGTTGTAGCGTTTGAAGTAATCAACATCGAGCATAATCAGGCTGAATGGGCGCTGTTGCGTTATCGCCTGGCTGAGATGATTTTCCAGCGCGCGCCGGTTTGCTGTGCCCGTTAACACGTCCTGATGCGCCAGCATATCCAGCCGGGAGATGAGCAACTGGTTTTGTTCGTAGCGCTGCCAGGCCTCGTTGAACCAGCGTAGCAAAATATAGCGACCGTAAATCAGGATAACGGTGAATATCAGCCACATGATGGCAAAGCGGTGATTGATACCCTGGTTCAGCTGCACGCTGGCGAACGGCACAGCCAGCCACAGCGGCAACATAAAACATAGCAACCCACCGGGATAAAAATAGAAGGCAGCCACTGCCGTCAGCAACAAAATAACGCTAAGTGGATAAGTTAAAGGAAGTTGCCAGTAAACGGCAAAACAGTAGCAGTTGAATGCCCAAATCACACCGATCAGCGTGAGCAACGTCAGACCCAACATCGACAAATGATGTTGCCCACGCCATACCGCCATCAATAACAACAGCGATGCGGCAATCACCAGATAGACGCCACTTTCGACGACAGGAATCAGCGTTTGATGTGTGACCAGGCTATCATCGTAGTGATCAAACAAACGATCACGCAGGGCGATCAGTAAAGCAAAGCTAATATTGACGAAGGCAAACCACGGCAGGCTTTGTGACAATGCCTGCCTGACCATCGCACCACGATTAGGCCAGCGTACGGCAAATTCTGTTGGTCGCCGACGTTGCGGTTGGGAACTGTTCACCAGACATCCTTTACGTTGATGGCATTGATAAACAGTTTATCTGCTGGGTGTAAATCAGGTGGTTTTATTCAGGGTGATTTCAGAGTTGTATTCCCGGTGCAAGCGACGCGCCTGAATAAATACCGATTTCCAGTAAGGATTGTTCAGAGAGGAACGCATCACGCCACGGCTGGCCGATGCGTGCAGGAATTGTTGATCGGTGTCATAAAAACCAACGTGCAATTCATGATTGATACGGAAAAATACCAGGTCGCCAGGCTGCATATGGTCAGGCTGGACCCGCTCGCCCATTTGAATTAATTCACGCGTGGTGACGCGATCCATCGGAATATTGAAACGATCTTTTAAGGTGCGCCACACGAAACCAGAACAATCAACACCAGATAATTGCGTGCCACCCCATTGATAAGGGGTTCCCTGCCATGAATGCATCTGGTCATGCAACGCGGCAATAACCGGAATAAGATCTTCCTGGCTTTGAGCACTGTCATTATCGGCCTGAGAGTCGCGATGAGCAGAATGGGACGAGCACCCTGCGAGAGAGAGAAAAACCAGAGCGGCCAGTGCCTTAAACATTGCAGGGGAATTCATGGTGTCGTGTGTCACTCATTGAAGTTGGTTTCAGGTTTATACCGCAGTAATGAACGCCGGAAAAATCAGAACCGCTCAGACTTGCAGTACCTTACACTTCACTTACTCAGGCTTACACTACAATACCAGGATATTTCCGCAGGTAAATAGTTAAATCACTTTCTGATGAATTAATCGACAGGTGCAGGATGTATTGCACATCCTGCACACAAATTTGGCTTAAAATTAATTCAGCGCTGACTCACGAAGCGAAGCGGTATTATTTTCGCTCAATATTTACCGGAAAAGTTTGCACTGATACGTTGTGCCAGATAATCCTTCGCCGAAATCGGTGGATATTTTTTCTCCGGCCCTTCGATAATAACATCTTCATTCGCCTGGCAGAAAAACGCCAGGCTGTAGCGCACAGGGACAGATTCACCTGGTAAAGGATTTGCCACGCGATGGAAATTGGACGGCAATTTATCATCGCTCCAGCGCATCAGCATATCGCCAATATTGCAGGTAATCAGCCCATCCAGCGGCGCGATTGGCGTCCAGACCTGCTCCTCCATCTCTTTACCCGGACATACCTGCAAACCGCCCTGCCCATCGCGCTGGAACAATAAGGTCAGGCAATCAAAATCAGTATGTGCACCTGCACGCCACGGGCCATCCACTTCACCGGTGATAGCAAAGTAATGCAGCATACGTAAGGTGCTTTGGTAAGTAGCGTGAGAGGGGTCATGTGCATGGCTGAAGAAGTCCTCCGGGAAACCAAGCTTCAGCGCGAAGCATGAAAGCAGCTTCATCCCCACCCCCCAGCATTGACGCTCGAACTTCATTACCTCATCACGAAAACCTGGCAGGGTGTCATCATCCGGCCACAGGCCATCCATACGTGGCAGCGTAATCTGGTACGACTCTTTCTGATCAGGCTTGCCGGTAGAAGGACGGATTTGCGCACGATATTCCCAACCCGCATTGCGGCTGAGCGGATGACGTGCCTTTTCGCTTTCCGGTAGCGCAAAAAAACGCTCCGCATTAGCGAACGCGGCGTTGATATCGTCGAGTGGGATATCATGGCCGGAGACCTGGAAGAACCCGATGTCGATGGCCGCCTGCCACAGCTGGTCGGCGATTTCGTGTTTACGTTGGTCGAAATCAGCGAGATCGATGATACGCACTTCGCGCACCGCTTCACTGCCGCGTGCGCCCATCCGCGATTCTTTAGCCAGTTCATGCATGGTATAAGCCGTTGTCTTTTCCATTGGTGCACCTCGTTATAAAGAGATAACGGATGACCTGTACCGCAACTGGCAGGCCATCCCCGCGTCCATTGGCTGGACGATCGAGCAATGACCCACCGGGCAACGACCACGGCTGACAGCTTCTACTCAACAGCAATCTGGCAATATCTGTGCCACAAATCGCACGCTACCGTCGCGGCGCGATTTATCGCGCGGTTGTGGCGGTGGCGCGGCTTAAAAACGCGCGATAAATCGCGCCGCAACGGGAAAAATACCGTTTTATTGCACCAAAACAATGCAAATCAGCAACCAATGACTCACAAATGAGCAAAATCTAACAAACATCTCACTAATCCATAATGTCGCTAAGAGATTTATTTTAATAAATTCATAACGATAAACATAATCATGGTAAATGGCATGGGCTTTGCTATTTTCCATGCAGAGTATAAGCGGTTAGCGTGGCGCGCCTGCCATGCGGAACATTGCTCTACAGCTTCGGCTGTACCTCGTCAGGGGACGGTGCTATGCATCGTGAGCAGGTTCATACACCGCATCATCCCCTGAACACGAACACACTTTGCGTTTGCTTTGGGGGTTTTTATGTCAATGTCGTCCTTCCGTTTACCGCTGTTTGCCGCACTTATCGGCGCATCTTCCCTCACCCACGCCGCTGACAAGCTGGTGCTGCAAACGACCTGGGTCGCTCAAGCCGAACAAGGCGGTTATTACCAGGCTGTCGCCACCGGAATCTATAAAAAGTATGGCCTGGATGTGGAAGTCCGTTCGGGCGGGCCGCAGCTGAACAATATGACGCTGCTGCTGGCGAACCGTGCCGATGTTATCGTCAGCTATGATCTTCAGGTGTTGCAGGGCATCCAGCGTAACTTCCCGCTAAAAGCCATCGCCGCCCCCTTCCAGTTCGATCCACAGGGGATTATCACCCACGGTGATGTAAAGGATTTGGCCGGCCTGAAGGGTAAAACTGTGCTGGTCTCCGCCAGCGGCCAGGCCAGCTGGTGGCCGTGGCTGAAAAGCAAATATCAGCTCAGCGACGGCCAGGTGCGTCCTTATACTTTCAATATGCAGCCGTTCCTCGCCGATAAAAATACCGCACAGCAGGCGTACGCCACCTCAGAAGTCCAGCAAATTAAAGAAGTGCAGCCGGACAGCCAGTTTTATTTGTTCGCCAATTACGGCTATCCGGCGTATGGCGGCATTCTGGTGACGCGTGATGACCTGTTGCAGCAGAAACCCGATGTGCTGAAACGTTTTGTCGAAGCCTCAATGGAGGGCTGGAAATCTTATCTGGCCAATCCCGCTGCCGGTGACGCACTGATCAAAAAAGAAAATCCGCAGATGACCGATGCGATTCTGGCGTTTGGCGTAGCGCAGATGAAAGCCCTGCATTTGATTGATGGCGGCGATGCGGCGAAACAGGGCCTGGGCGTGATGACGGAAAAACGCTGGCAAACCACCCGCGACTTTATGGTAAAAGCCGGGTTGCTGGATGCCGCCACGCCGTGGCAAAAAGCCTTTACCACCCAGTTCTATCGTCAGGCAGCCATGTAAGGGACAGGCATGAAAATTCTGATTAAAAATTGCCAGGCCATCCTCACCGGGGATGCTCAGCAGCCCCGCAGTCGCACGCGTGATATCCGTATCGAAAACGGTCTGATCAGCGAACTGGGTTCGCTTCAGGCACAGGCCGATGAGCAGGTGATCGACGCGCGCGATTGTGTGGTCTATCCGGGCTGGGTCAACACCCATCATCACCTGTTTCAATCGCTGCTGAAAGGCGAACCGCAAGGGCTGAACCAAAGTCTCGGCGCCTGGCTGGCTGCCACCCCTTATCGTTTTCGTGGTGCGTTTGATGAACAGACTTTCCGCATCGCTGCGCGCATTGGTCTGGTGGAGTTAGTACGCTCCGGCTGCACCACCATTGCCGATCACCACTATTTTTACTGGCCTGAGATGCCGTTTGATGGCGCGCAGATTTTGTTTGAGGAGGCGCAACAGCTCGGCGTACGTTTCGTGTTATGCCGTGGCGGTGCCACCCAGAGCCGCGGGCTGGAAAGCGATCTACCCACTGCCTTGCGCCCGGAAAAGTTCGAGACAATGATGGCCGATGTCGAACGGCTGGTGACGCAGTACCATCAGCCCAACGCCTTCGCCATGCGTCAGGTGGTGATGGCACCCACCACCACACTGCACTCCACCACACCGCAGGAGTTGCGGGAAAGTGCCCGGCTGGCGCGCAAGCTTGGCATTCGTCTGCACAGTCACCTGTCCGAAACGGTTGATTATCTCGATGCCGCCAAAGCCAAATTTGGCATGACACCGCTGCAATTCTGCGCCGAGCATGACTGGATCGGCAGCGATGTGTGGTTCGCCCATCTGGTGAAATTGTTGCCGGAAGAGATCGCCTTACTCGGTGCAGCAGGCAGCGGTATCGCCCATTGTCCCCAGAGTAATGCCCGCCTGGGCAGCGGTATTGCTGACCTGGTTGCTCTCGAGCAGGCCGGGGTAAAAGTTTCGATTGGTGTTGATGGAGCAGCATCCAATGAAGCCGCAGATATGCAGAGCGAAACCCATGCTGCCTGGCAATTACAACGCGCCCGTAAAGGGATGCTGGCGCAACCGCGCTATGCCGGTGGCACTTTTGAAGGCGGTGGCGATGCCGCCAGCATTGAAGATGTGGTGCGTTGGGGCTCCCACGGCGGCGCACAAGTGCTGGGATTGCAAACCGGCGTGATTGCTCCAGGTATGGCAGCAGATATCGCAATTTATCAGCTCGACGATCCGCGCTACTTCGGTTTGCACGATATGGCCATCGGGCCGATTGCCTGTGGCGGGCGGGCGCGTATCAAGGCGCTGCTCTGCCATGGAAAAATTATCATGCAGGATGATGTGATTCCGGGCGTCGATTTGTCAGCGCTGGGACGAGCGGCCGCTGATGCGGTGAAAATCCTTCAGCAGCGCGCAGGCGTGACAGTGTAACATGATCCGTAACGGCGCATCGCGCCGTTACGGGATATGATGATTACAATCCGGCAATCAGCGCTTTTGCTGCTGCACGATGTTTCACCATCAGCTCTGCCGCATCCAGCCCGATGATCTCACCGTCTGACACACGCCATTCCCCACCTACCATCACTTTATCTGCCCGTTCCGCGCCACATAAAATCAACGCAGATAACGGATCGTGGCTGCCGCTAAAGCGCAGTTCATCCAGCTTAAATAATGCCAGATCCGCCTGTTTGCCCACCGCCAGCTCACCAATATCCGCACGTCCCAGCAAGCGCGCCGACCCGGCTGTCGCCCATCGCAGCACCCGCTGCGGGGTTATCTGTTCTGCGCCATAGCGCAACCGTTGCAGATAAAGTGCCTGGCGTGCCTCGTACATCAAATTCGACGCATCATTCGAGGCCGAACCATCCACACCCAGACCAACCGGCGCGCCAGCCGCCTCAAGATCTACCGTCGGGCAAATGCCTGAAGCCAACCGCATATTCGATACCGGACAATGGCAGATACCGGTGCCTGCGGCACCCAGGCGTTTGATTTCGTCATCATTGAAGTGAATGCCATGCGCCAGCCAGGTTCGATTGCTGAGCCAGCCCACATGTTCCAGATAATCAACGGTGCGCATACCAAAGGTTTGCTGGCAAAACGCCTCTTCATCCAGCGTCTCCCCCAGATGAGTATGCAGGCGAATATCATGCTGTTCCGCCTGGCGGGCGATTTCGCGCATTAAATCGGTGGTCACGGAAAACGGGGAACAGGGTGCGAGGCCGATCTGAATCTGTGCTCCTTCGTGTCGCTGGTGATACTGCTTAATCAGACGCAGGCTATCCTGCAAAATGGTGTCGGCATCCTGAATGGTCTGCTGTGGAGGCAGGCCACCCTGTTCTTCTCCCAGATTCATCGAACCCCGGGTCAGCAGCGCGCGCATGCCCAGCTGTTGTACCACCTCCACCTGCACATCAAGTGATTGCTCCATCCCGGCAGGGAAAAGATAGTGATGATCGCTCACTGTGGTGCAGCCGGACTGCAACAACTCCGCCATCGCCACCTGACTTGCCAGATGCAGCGCCTCAGGGGTCAGGCGCGCCCATACTGGATATAGCGTTTTCAACCACGGGAAAAGCGGTTGATTCACTACCGGAAGCCAGGCACGGGTCAGTGTTTGATAGAAGTGATGATGGGCGTTAATCAGTCCGGGTAATACCACGTGGTTACGGGCATCGACCACGCTGTCGCAAGACTCAGACGGGGTCTGCCCCAGGCGCAGAATTTCGCTGATACGCGAACCTTCAATCACCAGGCCGCCACGGCCATCAAGGTTGTCGGGGAGAAACACGGCAAGCGGGTTTTTGATCCAGATACGGGCAGCGCACATGGCTGGCTCCTCTCAGTGGTTAAACATAAGGGTTAGCCAGCTCAGTTATTGCCTGTCTGCTGATCCAGGCGCATCGCGATGCGGCATTACTATGCCGCATCAGCGAAGGTGTGAAAAGCGGTCAGGCGTCTTTTTTACGCAGCGGTGATTCCGGCATAAACAGCGAAAGGATAAACGCCAGCAACATTACGCCCGCCGCCATTTGAAATGCCGCGTGTACCCCATCAACAAACGCCTGCAGATACGGGGTTTGCACATCCAGCGCCAGATGATGGATGGCATCAGGGTCGAGGCTGCGTGGCAGTTCAACCCCCTTGTCCACCAGCTTTGTCAGCCCGGATTTCAATACCTGGCTGAACACCGCACCAAACAACGCGACCCCAATAGAGCCGCCCACTGAACGGAACAATGTCACTGACGAAGTCGCCACGCCAATGCTGTCAGGCGTGACGGTGTTCTGCACTGCCAACACCAGAACCTGCATCACCATGCCCATTCCCATGCCTAAAATGCTGGAGAACAGATAAATGTGCCAGACCGGGGCGTCCAGCGTCAGCGTGGTCATCAGCGCCATACCGATGGTAGCCAGCAAGGTCCCGGCAATCGGGAACAGACGATATTTTCCAGTGTGACTGATCACCCGTCCACTGATAATCGAGGTGACCAGTAAGCCGCCCATCAGCGGCAGCAATTGCAAGCCCGCCTCGGTCGGTGTTGATGCTTTTACCACCTGCAAATAGAGCGGCAGGAAAGTCACACTCCCAAACAGCGACATCCCAACAATAAAGCCAATCAGGCTGGACAGCAGAAAACTACGGTTACGGAACAACGTCAGCGGGATGATCGGTTCCCACGCCCGACGTTCTTCATACACAAAGCCAATCAGCCCCACCACGCCAAAGGCCAAAATACACCACAGCTGCGGGTCGGACCAGGCATGTACCGATCCCCCTTCACTGGTGAACAGTGTGATCCCCACCAGCGCCAGGCAGAGGAAAAAGGCTCCAGGATAGTCGATTTCATGTGCCTTGCGTTTGCTGTCGGTTTTGAACACCGCGTTAATCACCAGCAGAGCGAACAACCCCAGCGGCAGATTGATATAGAAAATCCAGCGCCAGGAAGCGTGCTGCACAATAAATCCCCCCAGCAACGGACCAATCACCGTCGCGAGGCCAAATACGCCTCCAAACAAACCCTGATATTTACCGCGATCGGCAGGCGGGATCACATCAGCAACCGCCGCCATACTGATCACCATCAGGCCGCCCCCACCCAGCCCCTGTAAAGCACGGGTAAAAATCAGCTGCTCCATGTTTTGCGCCAGTCCGCATAACACTGAGCCGACAAGGAACAGAATCACGGAAATTTGCAGCACCGGCTTACGACCAAACAGATCGCCAAATTTACCGTAGAGCGGTACAACAAGGGTCGAGGCCAGCATATAGGCGGTAACGATCCATGACAGGCGATCCAATCCACCCAGCTCACCAACGATGGTCGGTAAAGCCGTAGAAACAATGGTTTGGTCCAGAGCCGACAGCAACATGACCAGCAGCAACGCACTCAGCAGCCAGCCAAATGACTGCCGTTTTGTGTCCGTACTGGCAGCGGGCTGTGCCAGAGAATGGGATTTCATAGGGAACACCATGTTGAAATTAATTAAATACACAATTAATATTGATCGAAGTCTGGCAGGAAACAAGTGAGCACGCAAAAATGACCGCACAGAAAGTCCCTTTAGACGTAAAATCAGCAAAATCCGAACCGCGTCGTCCCGGCCGCCCACGCGGTGGTGCCATTAATGCGCAGCAGCGCGAACATCTGCTGGATATCACCCTGGCGCTATACGCGGAGAAAGGCATTGGTGAGACATCGCTCAACGCCATTGCGCGCAAGGCGGGTGTCAGCCCGGCAATGTTGAATTATTACTTTCAGTCACGCGAAGCCTTACTGGATGTGGTGGTTGAGGAGCGGTTTCTGCCGCTGCGACAACGCCTCGTTGGCCACTTTATGCATGAACCGAGTGACCCTGTCACAACGTTTAGCGCTTTTATCCGCGAGATCGCCGACATCATTGAAACTCATAACTGGTTCGCCCCGCTGTGGATGCAGGAAGTCACCGAAGGCCAGGGGGGGTTAGGTCATCACATTAAAAACCGCTTTGGCCATGCAGAACGCGATAAAGTGAAAAGTCTGATCGAAGGGTGGCAACAGCAAGGGCTGTTAAATGCTGACCTGGAACCGCAGCTGCTAATGACCTCAATACTAAGTATGGTACTGGTGCCGTTTACCCGTTTTGCCGGCGATCCCGCTTTCAACCGCGAAATGATTGTGCAGCATACCCTGAGCCTGTTCTGTAACGGGATACGGCCTGCAACCATCAAACCAGCGAAGTCAGGCCAGCAGTAAGTTCAAGCAACAGCTCACGTACCGCCGCAGCGGGCTCCGACAACGGTGTGCGGTCGGAAATACATAAGGACAGAGTCTGACTAATGACTGGTGCGCGAATGGTGCGGATCACCACGTTGGGCGACCCCGCCTGAATCTGTTCTGCTATTGCTTTTGGCATGATGGTGCAGCCAAGACCCGCATACACAGCACGGGCAATACTATTCACCGCCTCCAGTTCACCGACAACATTCAGGCTTTGATGATGTTGATAAAAAGCTTCGTCGATGGCACGGCGGACAAAGTTATAGGCAGGTGGCAGCAGCAACGGGAGTCCGACGAGTTGGTTAACCCGTATCCCGCCATCATCAGCGTCGAAATCCACATCAGCCCTGGCGACAAGACAGAAAGATTCTTCCAGCAGCGGTTCATAATGCAGACCTTTGATGCCACCTCTGCCATGCAGCAATGCCATCTCCAGCCGACCATTGGCGATAAGTTCGCTGTAGGCCTGCCCAACGCTTTCCACCAGATGCAGTAATATCCCCGGATGGCGTAAGCGCATTTCATTCAGAAGAGGCACCGCCAGATTTGCGGCGGCACTGAAGGGGGCCAGTCCGATGGAAACACGGCCCGACAGCGACTGCCCGGCGCTCAATACATCCACCTCCGCTTGCCCAAACTGACGCAGCATGGCGTTGGCATGACCGTACAACACTTTGCCAGCCTCGGTTGGCACCACGCCCTGCTGACTGCGAATCAATAATTGCCGTTGAAAATGTTCTTCCAGTGCCACCAGCTGCTGACTGAGCGCCGGTTGCGCAATATGTAATGCATCTGCCGCACGGGTAATACTGCCCATGTCCACAATAGTGATGAAGGATTTTAAACGCCGTATGTTCATCGTGTTCTCATCGCAGCTATACCCGAGCAGCTCATGCCATCAGGCTGCTGCGACTATATCGGCTTTGATTTTGCGGCGGTAAGAAGGAATGCCTTTCAGGGGATAGGCGTTTTATATGGCCCCCATGCCCTGTCAGTATGGCTGTATCGCTGGCAGGGCGCGGGGACGGTTAATTTATGGTTTGGAAAGGTGTATTGAGCGTCCCATCCGGATTGGTGGTCCCGCTAATTGCTCCCCCGGCTTCGGCAGCAAACAGGGAAAATGAATCTGCATTCTCCCAAAAAACCTGACGCCGGAGCGCATGATTTTCCCTGACTCGCAAATCAGCTATCACCGCAGATCGATGTTCAGGATCAAATCTTTTCGCAAATTCACCGTTTTTCACATGATCGCCGCCACCGGTAATATATTGCGTGTCGAAATCGCCCCTGGCGAACAAAATGGATTTATCACGCTTGGCTTTGACAAAGCCAGCGCCGCTGCCGCCAAATCTGGGCAGCATATAAATCAGATCGGGAGAAGGCTTGCCATTCACCAATATGCTCGGATGGACATATTCATGCAGCAGAGTTTGCAACTGAGCATCGGGTTCTAATGTCATAAAGACTTCAGTGACACTGAAACATTTATCACTCTGATGCCAGGCAGCAATAATATTCTGGTGTGCCTTGTCAGTGATGATGTCATAACGGAAACTTTTATCATGCGCTAATGCCCATTCGGCTCTGGCAATCATCGCTTCAATACGTGCTTTAGCATCGGCGATATCCTTCACAGTCAGTTGTTCTAGATACTGATTGAAACGATTGCCTAAATCATATCCTTCCAGTGTTTTGATTTCATGCAGCAGCGAGCGCCTCTCATCAAGCTTTAATTGGCTTATTTTACCCAGAGCTTCCGCTATTTTTCCGATCGGTGTCGTACTGGTATCAATAGTATAATAATGGGTTGTCGGATCTTTTTTTATGTACTTCCTGATTATATTCAGGTCTTGTGGTGTAAAAGTATCGAATTCGCGAACCACTGCGCGGAAGTCTTCAGTGCGTTCAATATAACCAAGATGCAATGACAGGATTTCCCTCCCTCTGGGCGTATTGAGCATTTTGATCGCTTTTTTCAAAGTAGGCACGGCCTCTACCATTGCCGCATTTAACATTTGCCCGCGCTGCGGACTGCGTTTGTACAACTTCTTCAGGCTTCCGGCAATCACTGCAACTTTGCTGGTTGGCAGAAGAAAATATTTCTCCCAGAAATTTAATTTTATGTCTTTCAGGACCGGACGTGTATTGGCGGCGGATACCGTTTCGGCTTTAATTTCATCTGCTGCTTCCATATTGCGTGGATATTTAAAAATATTAACTTCATCAGAAATAAAGTTGCTACCAAATCGCAGGCCATTATTTTCTCTCACACCAATACTTTCCAGAGCAGCGATACCGTCGAATAAGATCGCCGCTGCATCCCAAAACAGACTTTTAATCGCCTTTTTACGCTGTGCATAGGTATCGCCGTTAATGGCCTGATCCAGATCCAAACCGGCTTCCGCTGTATCCATTCCCAGATAAGCAACGGCACCGAAGGCTGGCGCAACAATAAACAGCGTGCCGACGGTGCTTTTCGCCGCCTCGATATTCATAATGATTTGCTGTTTTAACACTTCATGGTTTGAGGTGGTCAGTACTTCGGCGTCACTAAAAACACGATCTTTCATCCGATCCCGCAGCCAGTTAAAGGCATCGCCGGGAATGGTCTGGGGATCGATATTAATCGCCCCACTCCCCCAGTTTCCTTTCTGGATTTTTTTCATTGCGGAAAGTACCCCGGTTACCAGCATGCCATCCTGGCGGTTAAGCAGGGTAAAATGTCGCGCCAGCGCCTCTGCCTTACGCGGATCTTTGATTTGGTCGACAAACCATTGTTTCATGTCCTGCTCAGAGTCAAATTCCTGATAATATCCATCTTCTGCGGGCAGATAGACAATGATTTTCCCTTCACGGTTACGCAGCATAAAAATATTACTGGCTGGGTAGCCATTAATATCAAAGGTGGTCAGTGTGACACCCGCCCTACTACCCACTTCCTCCTTCAGTGTCTTCATAGAGATATTGGAATTCTTCAGAACATTACCAAAAATAGCGCTATCCAGTAGGTCCAGTCCCTCCGGCGATAATTTCTTATGGACCCGTTGTTTCATCGCCTGGCTAATCGCCTTTCCTTTAGCCAATAGCCGGACCCCAATTGAGTATTTATTCCAGTAATCAACCTGAAACTGCTGAAAATCATTGGCAAAATCCATATTAATAAAAATGTCTTTCAACTTCCTCGGTGTAATTGCAACCTGATTGCTTTCATTATAGATCAAAGCCTTGTTATCATCTTTATAAATACCAGCATTGCCATTTAGCGTATCGTCATCAATCCGTTCATCGGCGTTAAAATTTTCCATGGCTTTTTCAGTTAATGTACGGGATTTTTCTGGTGGCCCAACATGTTCCCAACCAGTAACGGTATATTGCGAAGAACTGGCGAACCTGAATTTATGATAATAAGTATGGAGTGGGTCGAGGTCGATATCGCAGCATTTATTAATCGCCTGTTTCACCTCATTCCCGATAAAATCAAAAATCCCCTGAAAGTTATCAATCACCTCGTTGCTGGTATTCACGTAGGTTTGCCTGTCCATCTGCCAATTTGCTTCATTTCTGGCATTCACTTTAAATATGGCAGGCGTCGTCACGTTTGTGATTTGTGGTTGTAATTCATTTCCGGTTCGGGCAGTGGCAATGGAACGCTTTATCCGGCTGACAGAAGGATTGTTCCACCAGGATTCGGTCCAGCGGGCAAGTGGGTTAGCGGCATCGGCCGCCGGGAATCTTAGCCCCTGATTGCCAGCGATGGGGAGAATACCCGGCGTTTTTTTGGGTTGTAACCCGAGATGGCGTTGCATTTTTGCCGTGCGCAGGATCTGGCTGGTAGCGGTGTCCTGCGTTATCCAATGCAGAGGATTGGCTGCATCATAGAGCCAGCTAAGCCATTTTGCCTGAGGCACCAACTGACAACATCCCTCCCAGAAAACCTGTTTTATCGCCATGGTCATCGCTGGTGATATTTCGCTATTTGCCGGGATCAGCGAAGCGAAAAAGTTAAGCAGCACCCATTCTGGTGCGAAGGTGGAGGTGTCACTCCCGTCCTCTTCTTTCAGCGCATTCCCCTGCTTTAACACCACGACTAATTGCTTAAACACCGATAGATTTACCGCGAGGGGGGTGACTCTGGCAACGCCGGTAATCGCCAGAAAGTCCGTGATAATTTTTTCGTTTTTGTTTCCGGTCAGTTTCTCGGGCGGTGGGAAAGGTGAAGGCGTAAATAAGCAAAGCAATAACTCCCTGTTTTCCTTTATTTTAAGCAGGCGTAATGCCGTGCTTAGATAAATAAAGCGCGCATAGGGCAGGGTTTGATGGCGATAATCATCTGGCCTTTTATCAGCCGCAGAAAAAATATGTGAAAACAGAGATGAAAGCCCTTTCTCTACCGATTGCGACAACGGTGCAAAAGGTGCATTCGTAACATGGCTGATCTTATTTATTGACCAATTGTAGGTGGATATAGCCTGAGTGAACGACAGATTGATATTAAGAAAGGATGAATGACTGATTCCTTCTTTCATCATAAAACTCCTTTTAAAGAGAGATTTTCTCTCCGGGAGAATTAGCTTAGTCGGCTCGGGGTGGAACCGCACGAATCCTTAACCTATTAAGCGAGACGAATCAGCTCATAAATCTGGTAGAAAAACGGGTGGGATTGCGTGAGCGAATGGAGATGGTACGTGCCGCCATGACGGGGGCACGTTATTGCTACAGGAGGTTATTTTTCCGTTCTATCGAGAATCAGATACGCCGGTTGACACATGCTGCCGCGTTCCTGAATCCAGTAATAATCCATATCCGCGATATGATCATTTAACCCGGCATCAACCCGCTTCACTTCCAGGCGAAGCCCTGCCATGTCGTTATAGCGCAACCCTGACTTAACGATGAATGTATATTTAACACCTTTTTCTTCTTCGAAGGATTTAAGATAGGGTGTCATTTGTTGTTGTATTTCTTTCAGACACACCACTTCATTATCGACTTTAAAAGGCTCGCCCACCACCCCATCCATTGGTGCGGCGAAAACAGATGCCGATGCCAGCACCAGCAAGGCAGGCAGCATTATTTTATTAATAACATGCATTATAATCGCCCCCATTATTGCGCACGCACTTTAATCCTTCTGATTCGTAGGGTGGCAAAAAGATGGGTTTTGCATCAGGGCGTGAAAGATGAGGGAGCGAACTGATCAGAGCAAAAACACACCGATTCAAGACGTTACCGACCTCCGCTGCCTTGTTGAGATAATCATTCGTTACCCGGTCTCTTCGGTACATTTCCTGCTTCCGCATCTCTTTGGGAAATTCGGAGAAAGGCCGCCAGTCCTGCGCATCACGCCATGCTTTGTACGGGGCGAGCTGTGCTTTATATTGCTGGCGACAATCTGAATTTTCAATTGCTGTCATATACTTACTGTTGCCAACGCCATAATCGATATAATTACTTTCGGCCAAACCCCTATCAAGAGAACCTTCAGAGTAGGTAGAAATTTCTTTCAGAATTTCCTGGGTCAGAGCAGGATTTTCTTTCATGTCCTGCGCAATTAATTTATGGACCAGCGACATGTCCTTTGCTTCTGTCCATTTAATCATTGGGACTTTAGGCACATCCACAATATTTGAGTTCGGGTCTTTGGGAAAAAAATTAGCCACACCCACACCCATCGTCACGGCAAAGATAAAGAAACTGACTATTGTTGCAGTAAGAAAGGTTCTGAATTTCCCCCGGCCTTTATCACGGCAACGATTCGCTATCTTCTTATAGCTTAAAATCGTGATTGCAATACATATGACGATCACTACCAACCCTTGCATGCCTGCTCCTTTGGAAATATATCCCGATTAAATTCATATAGGTACACATCCGTGATATCGGCATTTGTTGCCGGGTCTTTAACGCACCCCTGTAAAAATCTTTTCACCTGACCGAAACTTTCCCTGCTCATCCAGCGAACTGATTAACAGAGTTGAAAAACCGGAACACCCTCAAACCCGCAGGAGCAGATAATGAAACCCATGAAAAACCTCGTTCGTACCCTGACCCTGGCTGCCGTACTGGGCCTGTCCGCCACCGCAATTACCGCGCAGGCCGCACTACCCGTCGGAGCCAAAGCGCCTGACTTTGAACTACAGGGCGCCCTGGCAGGCAAACCACTGACTTTCTCATTGCAGCAGGCACTACAGAAAGGTCCGGTGGTACTTTACTTCTTCCCGGCGGCGTTCAGTAAGGGTTGTACTCTTGAAGCGCATGATTTTGCTGAAGCCACTGATAGCTTCAAAAAAATGGGGGCGACAGTGATTGGCGTGACTGCCGGTAACACCGACCAGGTCAGCGATTTCTCCAAACTGGAGTGCCGCGATAAATTCACGGTAGCGGCCGACCCGGGTGCCAAAGTCGCGGCCGAATACAAAACCACCATGGAGATGAAGGGTAAAACCCTGTCTGACCGTACCTCTTACGTCATCGCACCAAATGGCGACATCCTGCTGAGTTATACTGACAGAAACCCGGACACCCATATCGAGAAAGCACTCGCCGCCGTGAAACAGTACAGCGACGCACACCCGCAAACCGCGACTAACTAATCGACGAGACCAGCGATGTTAACCGCCATGCTGGCCGCCTTTATTGGCGGCATCATTCTCAACTTTATGCCCTGCGTATTTCCGGTGGTGTCACTGAAAGCGCTGGGACTGTTGCGTCATTCTGACAACAGCGCCAGCGCGCGCCGTGAAGGTCTGGCATTTTTACTCGGTGTGGTCGTGACCATGATGGCCCTGGCGGGAATTCTGCTGGCGGCGCGTGCTGGCGGCGCAGCGGTCGGCTGGGGCTTCCAGCTACAATCACCGCTGGTCATCGCCTTACTGGCACTGGTGATCCTCGCGGCCGCGCTCAATCTGCTTGGCGTGTTTGAAGTCGGTTTGTCCGTGCAGCAGGTGGGGGCTATCGACATCGGACGCGGTGCCTTCGTTCGTTCAGCCCTGACGGGAGCACTGGCGATTATTGTCGCCACGCCGTGCGCTGCACCTTTTATGGCGAGTGCCATCGGCTATGCGCTGGTTCAGCCCCCTGCCGTTGCGCTGGTGATCTTCTTTGCGCTGGCGCTGGGTTTCGCCGCTCCTTTTACATTGGTGTCATTGTTTCCGGCGTTGGCAAAATTCCTGCCGCGGCCCGGTGCATGGATGGATATTCTGAAACGCGGCCTCGCGTTTCCTATGTTCGGCGCTTATGCCTGGCTGGTGTGGGTACTGGCACAACAGTCGGGTAGCGATGCACTGGCAACCTTACTGGCCGGTTCAGTGGTACTGAGCTTTGCCGGGTGGTTATACGGTATGGCACAGAGACGTCGCTTTGCCGGAAAAGGCCATAAAGTTCTGTTCGCCGTCACTGCCGTTCTGGTGATTGTGGTGCTTGCCCCACTGCCGGGGATGGTCAAATCCGGGGCGGGACTGCCGGGCGACCAGGTGGCAGCAACCCTCACCCAGGAAAAATGGACGCCACAAACCGTTGCGGCAGAGCGTGGTCACGGTAAAGCCATCTTTGTGGATTTCACCGCATCCTGGTGTATAACCTGTCAGGTTAACCAGAAAACCACACTTTCGACCCAGGCGGTTAAAGACGCACTGGCGAAAACCGGTACGCTGTATATGGTTGCAGACTCAACCAAATTTAATCCCGATGTCGATGATGCACTGGGACAGTTTGGTCAGGGTGGTCTGCCGATGTACCTGGTGTATCCGGCCGATGGCGGACCGCCAAAAGTGTTGCCGCAGGTGTTAACCCCCGGCATCGTGGTTGATGCGCTGACTCAGGCAGCGAACAAAAAAGCCTGACCCAACAAGGCGGAATATGGATACAAGCGATACCGGGCGCGACAGCTGGCCTGCACTGATGGAACGGGCGCAGGCAGGCGATCAGCTGGCGTATACACGCTTGCTGCAAGCACTGGTGCCGGTGATTCGTTCGCAGGTACGAAAACAGCTCGCTGACGACGCGCTGATCGAAGACGTGATCCAGGATGTGCTACTGACAGTGCACCGGGTCCGTCATACCTATGATCCCGCTTATCCCTTCTTACCCTGGCTGATGGCGATCATCTCAGCGCGCGCCGTGGATGCATTGCGCCGCCGGGGACGTCATCAGCGCTGGGAAGTGGCAGAGGAGCATCTGTCGGAAGCATCCGCCCCGGCGGATACACAACGGCAGGATTCACAGGAAGAGCTGGCGGGATATTTGCGTCAGCTGCCTTCACGCCAGCGGGAAATTGTCGAACATGTCCATTTACGTGAAATGAGCCTGACAGAGGCGGCAGCGCATAACAACCTGAGCGTCGCAGCGGTGAAATCGCTGTTGCATCGTGCGCTGATCAATCTACGCCGCTTTGGAGCACATCATGACTGATCATAACCTGTTGATTGAAAAACTCAGCCAATCAGTGCAGCCGGTCAAACGTCCGCGCGCCACGGGCTGGCGGGTGCTGACCTGGCTGGCTGGCGCATTGCCCTGCGGCGTGCTGGCAAGTTTTCTGGTGCAACGCAGCCTGACTGACTGGTCACAACCAGGTGCACATTGGGCAATGCTACAACTGGCACTGGCCTTTGTGCTCGGCACGCTGGCTATTCGTAGCGCCTTTACGATGAGCATTGCCGGACGCCGCAGCCTCAGTTGGAGAGCCTTGTTGCCTCTGGGTTTGCTGTGGCTGGCGTTGAGTATTCTCAACATTCCGCGCGTGGAGCCGCCGTTACATGTGGGCGATGGCACCAACTGCTACACCTTTTTGCTGGTGGTCAGCACACCGATGATGGTGATGATGATTGCCAGCCTGCGCCGTACCCGTGCGCTGCATCCGGTGCGCAGTCTGACGATGGCAGGCTTTGGGGTTGCCTGCATGGCGGTAACCTTGCTGGCATTTTGCCATCCGGTGCATCTGCATAAAGAGGACTTTGTGATGCATCTGGCAGCGATTGTTACCATTGTGGCGTTAACGGTGTTGCTGGGGAAACGCTGGGTGGCGATAACGTAAAGGGAACGAATGTTGAAGAGCGGGTGCATTGAGGCCAGCCGCAACAACCTAAAGAGTTGGCGGGGAACAACTCCCCGCCGGGTCTCTTACTTGACAGATTCACAGGCTGTGAAGACAGCGACCTCCGTATTGCCAGCTCGGATGTGGACCTCACAAAGGTCTTTCCTCAAAACCAGCACCACCATCAAAACGGTGGTACAGATAACGATCATGGCGAAAATCAGCGCCTTATGCTGCTTCATAGCCTACTTCTCCTTGACCCGAAGGTCCGTAAGAGGCTACTCTAAACGCGTGTGGCATTTGGAATGTGGCCTCAGTTTAATGTAAAACGTCCTGCAAGACGTCATATGTTAACTGGGGCTTTTCTCTTTCTGCCGTTGGCAAATGCTTAAGGCAGAAAGCCTCAAGCACCCGTCGCGATTCTAATCCAACCGCCTGACTTATCCCAAATTTTTATCCAATGCGTTACGCTAACCCGCGTTTTTTTCTGCGTTCTGGGATCCGTGACAGATTCTTATGCAACGTTATGGAATCACCCGCTCTGCCTTCAGTTTATCGAACAGCTGAGTAAACGAATCCAGCGTGCTGCGATACCCGGTAAACCCGGCCTTACGGCTCTTGCTCATATCCGTGAAAGCCTCCATCGGCCGGCCCAGATCGGCATCGGTGTGCCACCACGAGGCAAGTTTGTTGATATCAGCTTCGCGTAAGCCATCACGCTGCGCGATCTCACGCCATGCTGCCGCTGCGTCCTGCATCCGCCCTTCCAGCGGCATCATCTGCGCCGGATACGCTGCCGCTTCGATCCCGAAATAGCTCGCCAGTCGCGGCCACAACCAGTTCCAGCGGAACACATCACCGTTGACTGCATTAAAGTCCTGATTAGCCGCAGCAGGAGATGTCGCCGCCCACAGCAGTTGCTCCGCCAGCAAGCCAGCATCGGTCACATCCGCGAGACCGTTCCATTGCTCCGTCGAGCCGGGGAAAATAAAGGGCCAGCCCTTTTCACGGCACAACGTGGCATACACTGCCAGCGTCTGGCCCATATTCATCGCGTTACCCAGGGCATAGCCGATGATGGTATGGGGGCGATGCACGCTCCAGCGATAGCCAAATTTCTCTGCCCCGGCAAAGACTTCATCTTCCTGCGCGTAATAGAAATTATCGACTGGCTGACGCCCTTGTTCCTCACGGAAAGGCGTGACCGGTACGGCCCCTTTGCCATAGGCTTCGAATGGACCGAGATAGTGTTTCAGTCCGGTTACCAGCGCCACATGCGCCCCCTGCAAACCATTGCCCAGCGCGTTAATCACATTGCGCACCATGGCGCCATTAACGCGAATGTTCTCTTTTTCATTCTCCTGACGTGACCAGACGCTAAAAAACAGCGCATCCGGTTTTATCCCGGCCAACACCGTATGAACCGCTTCCGCATCGGTCAGATCTGCCGTCAGGCTGTGGCATCCCTCCGGCACTGCCCCACGTCCGCGTGACAGGCCCGTCACCTGCCAGCCCTCGCTGATCAGTTTCTCCGCCAGCGCACGACCAATCACACCGCTGATCCCGACAATTAACGCCTGCTTTTGCATTTCAATTCTCCTCAGTTTGCGTAATCATTAGCGTAATTGAGAATTTAATTCCTATCTCTGGCATTAATTCACATCATTCCCAACCTGAGTTCATGAATAGATGCACGATCAACGATTGAAGGACATCGTCCCGTTTGTTGCCAGCGTGGAAAGCGGCAGCTTTGCCGCAGCTGCGGAACGGCTGCACCTCACCGGTTCAGCGATCAGCAAAAGCGTCACCCGCCTCGAGACACGCCTTGGCTCGCGTCTGCTGGAACGCACCACGCGCAGCCTGAAACTGACCGACGCCGGTTCCGCTTACTATCAAACCTGTATTCGCATTATGGAGGAACTGGCGGAGGCTGAAGCGGTGCTGGCGGCACAGCGCAGCATTCCTTCCGGCCGGTTGCGGCTGGCAGTGCCCAACACCTATGGCCGACTGGCGGTGATGCCGCAGCTGTTACCCTTCTGCCTGCAACATCAGGAGCTGGAACTCAGCCTGAGTTTCTCCGATCGTTTTGTCGATTTGTTTGAGGAAGGGATTGATGTGGCGGTGCGCATCGGTGACACCCCGGATCTGCCTGCCTCGCTTGGTTGTCGTCAGATGGGACGTGAGCGGATGGTGTTCTGCGCCGCGCCAGATTATCTGGCACGTATCGGACGCCCCACCGATGTCGCCGGACTGATGCAGCATCGGGCCATTATGTATGAACGTGTTGATGGCAGCACCAAGCCCTGGCTGCTGCAAGCGGAGGACGGCCATCTGCAATGGCGCAACGTACCGCATCGCATGGCGCTGGGTGATGTTGATGCCCAGGTACAGGCGGTCTGTGCCGGGCTGGGTGTCGGGCAGATGCCTTCATGGCTGGTGCGTGAGCAGCTGGCGCGTGGAGAGCTGGAAATGATCCTGCCCGAACATCAACCCGATGGGCTGGCGCTGACCCTGGTCTGGCCGCGCCGCAAACAATTGTTGCCGAAGGTGGATGCGTTACTCAGCGCGCTCAGTCAGTTGCCCATTCGTTAACGATGATTCAGCCGCCGGGATAAGCGATCGCCAAAGAATTGCAGCAGCGTGACCAGTGCCACCAGCACCACAATCACCGTCAGCATCACCTGCATATCAAAGCGCTGATAACCGTAGCGATAGGCGAGATCACCCAGACCGCCTGCACCAATTGCGCCTGCCATCGCGGAGGCGTTAATCATCGTCACCAGGGTGATAGTAAAACCGCTGACGATGCCAGGGCGGGCTTCCGGCAACAAGACGTGCCAGACAATATGCCAGCGATGAAACCCCATCGCCTGCGCCGCTTCAGTCAGCCCTTTATCCACTTCACGCAGGCTGACCTCGGCAATACGGGCAAAAAAGGGTGTCGCCGCCAGCGTCAACGGCACTGTCGCCGCCCACACGCCATAGGTGGTGCCAACCACCCAGCGGGTAAAGGGAATCAGCGCTACCATCAGAATCAGAAACGGGATAGAGCGAAACAGATTCACCAGCCAGCCAAGCAGACGATTCAGCAGCGGATTGGGGAACAAGTCGCCTCGCCCCGTCACCACCAGGATCACCGCCATCGGTAACCCTAGCGCCAGCGCGAACAGCGACGACACCCCGACCATTAACAAGGTATCCAGCAATCCGGTCCATAAACGTTCAAAGCCCAGTGACATAACCTGCAATCTCCAGTTGGTCGGCCATGCCGCTCAGCGCCTGCTGCACGTTCGGCGCGTCATGACGTACATCCAGCAGCACCAACAGCTGGCCGGTGGGTTTATTTTCCACCCACTCAATAGCGCTAAACAGCAAGGTCACTTCCCCCGCAACGCGCTGGCTGAGTGCACCGATATCCGGTAAAGCGCCCTGCCCGGTATAGCGCAACCGTACCAGCAAACGTGAACCGGCCTGCTGACGTTGAGGCGTAAGCAATGGCACAAGATATTCCGGCAGCGCCTGATGTTGTGGGTTGAGCAGCTGGCGGGTGGTTTCCTGCTGCGGATCGCTATATACCTGCCACACCGGCCCACGTTCAATAATCTCACCCTGATCGATCACCGCCACCTGATGGCAAAGATCGTGCACCACGTCCATTTCATGGGTGATCAGCACGATGGTGATATGGCGCTGCTGATTAATTTTCCTGAGCAGCGCCAGAATAGCGCGGGTGGTTTCCGGGTCGAGTGCCGAGGTGGCCTCATCGCACAGCAGCAATTCCGGGTCATGCACCAGCGCGCGGGCAATGCCGACGCGCTGCTTTTGCCCGCCAGAAAGTTGCGCGGGCCAGGCGTGCTGGCGCTGTTCCAACCCCACCAGTGCCAGCAATTCATCAACTTTGCGCTGGCGTTGTGCAACGGGCACCCCAGCCACCTTCATCGGCAGCTCGATGTTTTCCCGTACCGTTTTCGCCGACAATAAATTGAAATGCTGGAAGATCATGCCGGTGCGGCGTCGCCACTGCACCAGTTCGCGAGCGCTCAGTGTGCCAAGGTCGATACCGTCGATGACCACCTGCCCGGCCGTCGGCGCTTCCAGCCGATTGAGGCAACGGATCAGCGTGGATTTACCGGCTCCGCTGCGACCAATAATGCCGAAAATCTCTCCCCGCTTAACCTGCAGGTTGATATTTTTCAACGCCTCCTGCGTCTGCCCGGCGTAGCGTTTCGTTACGTCGCGGATCTGCACATGCGCCTTGCCCGATCCCTCGCGCGTCTGTTCCAGCAAAGCATCCTGTTCGCCGGGCAACGTCAGGCTGACCATGCTTACTGGCTCCAGCCTGGCTGGTACAGCTTGCCGTAGAAACTGTCCAGTTTGGCGCGCACCACTGGCGAGTGTTGGTAGATATCGACAAACTTCGCCAGACGCGGATCGTCCTGATGACCGTCGCGAATCACGAACTGAATGACATACTCCGGGTGTTCCAGGCCATCAAACAGCAAGGCTTTTTCCGGATCGATGGTTTTCGCCAGACGCAGGTAGTGCGGATAGCCCTGCGCGAGGTCAACTTCATCCAGTGAGCGCGACAGCTGCACCGCCTCGACTTCGATAATCTTCAAATCTTTTGGGTTGCTGGCGATATCATCAACGGTGGCTTTGAGACCGACGCCGGGTTTTAAGGTAATCAACCCGGCCTTTTGCAACAGCAGCAGACCGCGTGCACCGTTAATCGGGTCATTGGCGATGGCGACCGTGCCGCCCTGCGGAATTTGGTCCAGCGAGGTATGTTTTTTCGAATACAGGCCGATGTTATTGATGATGGCAGGCGCGTAAGGCACCAGATGGAAACCGCCCTCTTTGTTAGCGTTTTCAAGGAAAGGTTTGTGCTGGAATAAATTGACATCGATATCGCCATTTTCCACGCTGACATTGGGTGCGGTCCAGTCGGTAAACTCCACCAGCTGGACATCAAGCCCCTGCTTTTTTGCTTCAGCAACGGCGGTTTCCAGCGGCGGGGCAAAGGCTGCGGTAGTGCCAACTTTTAACGGGCCGCTGTAATTAGCGGCACTCGCTACCGAGCTTACGGCCAGCAACGCAGCGGCCAGTTTTAACGCAATTTTCATAGCAATTCCCTGAGGTCAATGGATTAACGAAGGTTGGTCGCAGGCCGCCAGCGTGCCGCCGGATGGCGATCGGGCAGGCGGTCCTGATGCTGAAAAATCTTTTTACGCATTGAACCGGGTTGATAGGCGGTTTTATAGCGTCCACGCTGCTGAAGTTCTGGCACGACTAAATCAATAAAGTCCTGATAGCTTTGTGGATTGAGGATGCGCGTCAGGTTGAAACCATCAATATCCCCTTCGTCGATCCAGTTGATCAGTTGCTCCGCCACCTGCGCAGGGTTACCCATCACCAGCGGATAACGGCTGCCCATCGCGTGTTGCTCCAGCAGACGCCGACGTGTCCAGCCGCTGTAGGCTTTGCTCACTGATTCAATTGCCCGCGTGTCGCCGCTGGTAATCGGCTCATCAAGCCCGAAAGCGGCCAGATCCATGCCAATTGAACTGGAGAAGTGAGCGATCCCCGCCTCCGGGCTGGCGTAGGCGAGATAGCTGCGATACTTCTCCTGCGCTTCGCGTTCGCCAGGGGCAACAATCACGCTGACGCCCATAAAAATGCGAAGATCCTCAGCCAGCCTCCCGGCTTCCACTGCTGCCTGACGTAGCCGCTGGGTTTGCTGACGCATTGCTGCCGGGGAGCTGGCATTGACAAAACTGCATTCGGCATGACGTGCCGCAAATTGTATCCCGCGCGCCGAGCTACCCGCCTGAAATAACAACGGCGTACGTTGCGGCGACGGGCTGCTCAGGTGATAACCCTGCACCTGATAAAACTCGCCCTGATGGTTTACCTGATGAATTTTCTGCGCATCGGCGTACAGCCGTCGTTGCCGATCCACCACCAGTGCATCGTCCTGCCAGCTGCCTTCCCACAGCTGATACACCACATCCAGAAACTCATCGGCCTGATCGTAACGGCGATCGTGATCCAGTAACTGGCGCTGGCCCATTGCGCGGGCGGCGCTATCGAGATAGCCGGTGACGATGTTCCAGCCTATGCGCCCCTGCGTCAGATGATCGAGCGTCGAAAGACGGCGGGCAAAAGCGTATGGCGCTTCATAGCTCAGGTTGGCAGTGACGCCGAAACCCAGATGTTGCGTGACGCTCGCCATGGCGGAGACCAGCATCAGCGGGTCGTTAACCGGCAACTGGATCGACTCGCTGGCCGTCAGATTGATGCTCTGCTGATAAACGTCGTAAACGCCAAGGATGTCGGCGATAAAAATGCCATCAAATAAGCCGCGCTCCAGCAGACGGGCGAGATCGGTCCAGTAGGTCAGTGAATTGAAATCGACGGAACGATCCTGCGGATGCGTCCACATGCCGTGATGGATGTGGCCCACGCAGTTCATATTGAAAGCGTTCAGCAGAATCTGCTTGTGGCTCATAATGTCCCCCGACGCGGCGGTAACACGCCATTCAGCAGATAGTTACCAATCGCCGGGTATTTCCAGCGCACTGGGTCATGCAGAGTATGGGTGCGCGCATTGCGCCAGTGGCGATCAAGATTGTGTTCACGCAGGCTGGCACGCGAGCCACCCAGTTCGAACAACAAATTACCGGCTTCCAGCGCCACTTCCGTAGTCCACGCCCGTGCTTTCGCCACCTCGACCGACGCCGTCGCCACGCTTTCGGCCGTGGGTTGCTGTTGTGCGCTATCAACAGCCTCCCCCGCCAGCGCCAGCAGCGCATCACCCGCGGATAACCGTGCCGCGAGGCGGCCGGTACGGTCCAGCGTCAGGGGATCGTCAACGGCACGTTCAACGCCACTGTCCGGCCACGGACGTGCCCGCTGCCGCAGAAAATCCAGCATGTCGTTAAAGGCCGCCCGCGCGATGCCCTGATCGATGGCCGCATGCAGGATCTGGGCAAAGGGACCAACCGCCGTGGGTCGTTCAAAGGCGGTCTGGAATGGCACCACATCAGCCGCGCTGACGGCAACATCAACAAACTGCACGCTGCCGCTGCCGGTGGTGCGCTGACCAAAGCCGCTCCAGTCATCAATAACGCTGACACCCGCCTGATGGCGCGGGACAAATACCAGCTGTTCTTTATCGTCATCGCCACGTGCAGCGGTGGGGATACGGTCAGCAAATAACGCGCCGGTGGCGTAAAACTTGCTGCCGTTGAGCTGCCCAGCGGCGATGCGCGTGCTGCGCTGATGCGCCGTTGGGGAACTAAATTCCGCCAGTGCATTACCCAGATGCACGCCCGCCAGCACTTCGTCATACAAGCGCTGCTGCTGCGCCGGGCTGCCATTAACGCGCAGCACCTCCAGTGCGTAGAAATGGTTTTGTGGTACCTGGCCGATAGCTGCATCCGCCTCGCTGAGAATGACAACAATTCGCGCCAGCAACCCAGAAGGGATGGCGATGCCACCATAAGCCTGGGGTACGGTAATCGCCCCCAGGCCAGCAGCAAAAAATTGCTGCAGTTCGGCGTGTGGCAATTGGCGTTCACGGTCACGCAACGCGGCATCGCGTCGGTACTGTGCAGCCAGTTGCTGCGCTGCCGCCAGCGCCTGATGTGCATCAGCAAGGCGTGCAGCGGGTTGTTTGGGCTGAACCTGGGTCATGATTGCTCCTTAAATCCAGGCATGGCGTGCCGGTAATACTGCATTGAGGTAGTAGTTACCAATGGCATGGGTTTTCCAGCGTACCGGGTCATGCAGCGTGTGGGTGCGCGCATTGCGCCAGTGGCGATCGAGGCCATGCCGCAGCAAAGTGGCGCGGCTGCCACCCCATTCGAGCAACTTTTCACTGGCGCGTAACGCAACCTCGGTGGTCAGTACTTTGGCTTCAGCAACCGCTATCGATGCCTGCGCACAGTTTTCCGCCGTCAGCGATTGTTGATCGATGCTATCCAGCACCTGCGCAGCGCGTGCCAGCAAGGCATTTGCCGCCGTCAGCTCGGTACTGAGGCGACCAACATCGGCAATGATGTAGGGATCGTCTGCATTGCGGGTGACACCGGCATCCACCCACGGGCGAGAGCTGCTGCGTACAAACGCCAGCGCATCATCCAGCGCACCCTGCGCAATACCGGCATCAATAGCCGCCTGAATCAGTTGTGATACTGCGCCGCGCAGCGTGGGTTTTTCCGGTGCCGGCAACGGCATCACCAGTTGGGGATCCACCGCCACCTGCTGCAATCGGACCGTCCCGCTGGCGGTGGTGCGTTGCCCCATCCCCGACCAGTCATCGACTATCTCAACACCTGTGGCGGGCTGCGGAATAAACGCCATCACCGGCTGTTGATCATGAATCGCGGTCGTCACCAGGATGTCAGCGAATAACGCCCCGGTGGAGTAGAATTTCTCGCCGGTAAGTTGCAATCCCTGTGACGTTGTCACTAGTTGAGCCTGCACATCACGGGTATGGCGGGTATTTTTTTCTGGTCCGCCGTTGCCCAGCCGCTTGCCGCTGACCACGGCACTCAGCAAACGTTGCTGCTGTTCTGGCGTTCCTTCGCCAAGGATGAATTGAATCAGGCCGAAATGATTTTGTGGAATTTGTCCCAGCGACGGATCGCTGGCAGAAATCAGGCGGAATATTTCCGCCACCGTCCGGAATGATAAACCGGCCCCACCGAACTGCCGCGGCACACTGATACTACCCAACCCCAACTGGGTAAATTGATTCAACAAAGCAGTGGGATAAATACGTTGCTGATCGCGTTCAACCGCGCCTGCTTTTGCCTGCTCTGCCAGATGGCGCGCAGCGTCAAGCGCTTCGGCGTCATTATTCACTAATTTCGTCATGATTTATTTCACTTTTGGCTACACAGGGGGAAATAACCGAATGGAAGCGATAATAAGCAGCGGGTATAAAACAAGTAAATAGCACGGTTATGCTATATCTGCGCAAGAGTTTTCATTATTGAGATAACTATTATCTTCGGCGTGGATACGCGTATTTTTAAATTAATAACGATAATTTTTTTCTTAAGAAGAAATATTTCTAAGTAATTGCAGGATGTATCTATCCGTAATAGCGCGATAAATCGCGCCATTACGAATCCGGGCTGTTATCAACGAAGTCGCACCAGAACGACAACGCGAAAACCTTTCGGTTATTTATCTTGTGGGGTATTCAGGATGTCCCGCACATGTACCAGCGCATTGCGCACCGCAGCGCCACCAGCATAAAACAGCAGTTGTAAAATGGTTTCAATAATCTGCTCCCGGCTGGCCCCGGCATTGAGCGCAGCCTGGGTATGGGCTTTCAGCTGTGGCACCGTATGCCCCAGCGTGACGCAGGAAGCAATCACGACCAGCTCGCGTGTCATCGGATCAAGGCCATCGCGGCTCATAATCCCCCCCATCGCCCATTCAATGGTGATATCCGTGAAATCAGGACAAATGTCAGCCATATCCTGACGCAGCGCCTCTCCGGCACCATCGCCATACAGTTCATTAAACAGCGTCATCCCACGCTGACGTAATTCAGGTTGAGTGATCATCTTGCTTCTCCAGTTACGTGAAGTCTTGATTTAAACTCAATGTTAAACTTTGAAAAACGCCAAAAATCTTGCATCACTATCAAGGAAAACTTTGTAATCATGAACAAGCTGGAAAGTATGGCAGTTTTTGTGCGCGCGGTGGAGAAAGGCAGTTTCACTGCTGTCGCCGAAGAGATGCGCATCAGCAGTACGATGGTCGGTCTGCATATCAAGGGGCTGGAGAACTATCTCGGTGTTCGGTTGCTGAACCGTACCACCCGCCGCCAAAGCCTGACTGATTTTGGTCACGACTATTATCATCGCTGCCAGCAAATTCTGACGGACATTGACGAAGCAGAATCCCGCGCATCCAGCCTGCATCAGTACCCGCGCGGGCTGCTACGGGTTGCCAGCCCGGTTTCTCTGGGAGTACATGTGCTCTCAGCGCTGAATGCGCAGTTTCTTCATGCCTGGCCTGACGTAACGCTGGATATGCGTCTGAGCGATAGTACCGTCGATATGGTGGAGGATGGTATTGATGTCATGCTTAAAATCGGTGAGCCTGAGCATGTGAATTCCCTGATTGCGCGCCCCTTAGCAAGCTATCGTTCCCTGGTCTGCGCATCGCCCGCCTATCTGGCGGCTTACGGTGTGCCGGAAAACCCAGCGCAGCTGATTCAACATCGTTGCCTCGGCTTTGCTCATCCACTCGCCAGTGGCAGCTGGCAATTTATTGAGGCTGGGAAACCGTTTTCGGTGCCAGTCAACCTGGTGATGTCGCTGAACAATGGCGAAGCGTTACGCCACGCAGCCCTGAATGGTGCAGGCATTATCATGCAACCCGAGGTGTTACTGGCTGAAGATGTCAAATCCGGGCGATTAACCCGGTTATTTAGCCACATGGCGACACCCGCCAGAGCGGTACATATCCTGACCTTTGCGGACCGGCAGCAGCTACCCAAAATTCGCTATTACGTTGACCATCTGCGCCAGCACCTCAGCCGCTCCCTGGTTAGCACATAAGCTCCCCCGTGCAGCCCTGTCATTCCTGGCACAGCGGTTGTCCGGCTTAACAAAGCCGGGCTGGCACGTCTGCTTTACGTTGTTGTTCATCCACCTTTTTCTGCGAGGAAAGCACACGATGAACAACCTGCACTACAAAAGTTTGCTGGAAATTGGCCGCCTGATTCAGTCGCGTGAAATCACCTCGATTGAGGTCACTACCGCCCTGCTGGCGCGTATCGATACGCTGGACAAAACGCTGCACAGCTATTTTTACGTGATGCGTGAAAGCGCGTTAAAACAAGCCGCCGAAGCGGATAGCGAGATTGCCAGCGGCACGTTACGTGGCCCGCTGCATGGAGTGCCCATCGCACTGAAAGATCTGATCTGGACCAAAGACGCGCCCACCAGCCACGGCATGATCATCCACAAAGATCGCTATCCGACGGAAGACTCAACAGTGGTGGAGCGTTTCCGCGCGGCCGGAGCGGTAATCATGGGCAAACTGACGCAAACCGAAAGCGCCTTTGCCGATCACCACCCGGAGATCACCCGCCCGACCAATCCGTGGGGTAGCGCGTTATGGACCGGCGTTTCCTCCAGTGGCTCTGGCGTCGCTACCGCCGCGGGTCTGTGCTACGGCGCGATAGGCACCGATACCGGCGGTTCGATCCGCTTCCCGTCGAACGCCAACGGCCTGACCGGCATCAAACCCACCTGGAGCCGTGTCACCCGGCACGGTGCCTGTGAACTGGCAGCGTCCCTCGACCACATTGGCCCGATGGCACGCTCCGCCGCGGATGCCGCCGCCATGTTGCAGGCGATTGCCGGACGGGATGAGAAAGACCCCACCTCCAGCAGTGAACCCGTGCCGGACTACCTGGCACTGATGACTCGCGGCGTCAGCAAACTGCGTATCGGCCTCGATAAAGCCTGGTCGCTGGATCAGGTGGATGATGACACCCGCGCCGCGTTGCAGTCTGCCATTGCCACTCTGAGTGAACTCGGTGCCACCTTTGTCGATATCACCATGCCAGATACCGAGCAAGCAGCAGCAGAATGGAGCGCGCTGTGTGCAGTGGAAACCGCACTGGCGCATGAAGACACCTATCCGGCACAGAAAGAGAAATATGGACCGGGTCTCGCCGGGTTGCTGGACCTGGGGCATCAGGTTACCGCACTGGAATATCAACGCTTGCTGCTCAGCCGGGCGGCACTGCGGGGGGATATCTCCGCCCTGTTCAGCAAGGTGGACCTGGTACTGGCTCCTGCCACTGCTTTCGCCGGATTAACCTGGGACACCATGACCCGTTTTGGCACCGATCAGGCACTGTTTAACGGCGTGCTGCGCTATACCAGTGCATTCGATGCCAGCGGCCACCCCACCATCACGCTGCCCTGCGGCATGACCGCGGCCGGAGCGCCTATCGGCTTTCAGCTGGTAGCCGCCCATTTTGCTGAAGCCACCATGATTCAGGGCGCGTGGGCTTATCAGCAGGTTACCGACTGGCATAAAAAACATCCGGCCCTGTAAACCTGCTCCGTTTCCCGCCGCGCTCCCCGACGCGGCGGCTTTTTTTGTCGCTTTCATGGCCCAAAAATTGCTTTATTTCTCCCACTGCCGCCCTTTTCGCCATGTTTAGGGGACGTTGTCATGAAAGAAAATTTCACCACCGATAACCTGGAAAACCGTCATCGCTTCGATGCCTGGCGTGATGCAGTATGCTCACGACTGATCAAAGCCGAGGCCAGACAAACCCATAGCGGGGAATTTTCCGGGAGTTTTGGCTATTCGATGCTGGGACATGTGGATATCGCCAACCATATTTCCCGTACCGCGCTGGTGTGGCAACGCACCCGGGAATGCATTCGCCGCCATCCCAATCACGATTTCTATCTTGGCTACATCTGCAGCGGTTCCGGCACGCTCAGTCAGAACGACAATCATTCACACGTCAGTGCCGGGGATGTGGTGATTTATGATGCCGCCACGCCATTTGATTTCGCGATGGACAATGTCGCGATCAATATCGTCCATTTGCCACGTCCGATGATTGAAAAAGAGGCCCCGGCGATTGCCCGGCTGGCAGGAAAAGCACTGGATATCACCCGTCCGGGCATGCTGTCGCTCAGGCAGATGCTTACCGAAACCTTCTCCTTTAACGCCGAGCGCGAGAATGCCTTTCTCACGGAACAATTCGCCAACACGTTGCTGAATATGATTGCCGTCAGCCTCAATTTGCAGAAAAGCGATGATGCGCTGAGACCCGATCTTTTCTCGCGCATGGTGAGCTTTTTGCGGCTGAATCTGCACGAACATGATTTGTCCGTAGCGCAAATCGCCAATGCGCATCATGTTTCGCCACGCACCGTCAGCCGGGTATTTGCTGCCCATGGCACCACGCCGATGAATTTTGTCTGGCAGGAGCGCTTGCAGGCCAGCCACAAAGCGCTGGCCGAAGGTAAAGCACGCAATATCACCCAGGTGGCGATGGATCACGGCTTTAGCGATATGTCGCACTTCAGCCTGGCGTTTCGTAAAGCCTTTGGTTACACCCCCAGCAGTTTGATCCGTCAGCCACAGGGCTGACTACTTTTGCAGGCTGTTGATCACCCGCTCGGCGGTATATTCCATGCTGCTGCGGGTGTTCATCGCTTCGCTGCGCATAAAACGGTAGGCACCCGATTCATCCAGCCCGTATTCGCGCATCAGGATGCCTTTCGCCTGGGTCAGACGTTCACTTTTCCCTTTGACCTGCCGTCTGACGGCCTGTAGCGTGCCGATCATCTGCACAATTAGCGCAAACGGATTGAGGGTACGTTCGGCGATAGCACTGGGTTGCAGCTCGATTAACAAGGGAAATAACCGGGCATTGTGGCAATCAGCAAGGGCGATCACCGGGATATTTGCCTGCCGCCAGGCACGCATCAGCGGCTGGATCGCCTGCTGATAATGCGGCTCCACCGCAACAATCACCAGGTGCACATCATCAGGTGCGAGGGTCGGCAGCGGCCAGCTGTGCTGCGCCTGACAACCCAGTTGCGTCAGCGAAGCACAGAATGCACGGACGCTCTGAGTATCAGGATGGAAAAGATGCAGCCGCACGCCCGCCAGCGTCGCCATTAAAGATTGTTCAATCATGCTTCACCCTCATGGAGTGGAAAGCATTACAGTAAGCAACCCAAACGGTGGCTGCTTTGTTGTGGCGGTCGGAGATTGTGTCAGATGGGACAGCCCGGTTCGCCCATCAGGCATGAAACCCTAAAAACTGCTCCGCAATACTGGCGCTTGAGGTGGTTTGCGGATCGATGTGGTGAATAATCTCCCCTTTCTCAATCACATGGATCTGGTCCGCCAGTGCATAAAGAAACTCAATATCCTGCTCCACCAGGATGATCGAGATATCCATCTCATGTCGCAGCCGTTGCAACGTCTCAATAATCTCCTCGCAAATATTCGGCTGAATCCCCTCGGTTGGCTCATCCAGCAACACCAGTTGCGGTTGCCCGCATAAACAACGCGCCAGCGCCAGCAGTTGCTGTTCACCGCCAGACAAGGCCCCTCCCGGCTGGGCCAGTAGCCGCTTGAGGCGTGGAAAAATCTCCAGCATCTGCTCGATAATCTGCCCGGCTCGCGAGAAGTGCTTCACGCACCCCATGCGCAGGTTTTCTTCCACCGTCAGCAAGGGAAAGATTTGTCGCCCCTGCGGCACAAACCCAATCCCGGCCGCCGCTCGCTGATGCGCCTGATAAGCGGTGATATCGATACCATTCAACGCAATACGCCCCTGCCACGCAGGCAGCTCCCCCATAATGGCGCGCAGTAGCGTGGTTTTACCCATGCCGTTGCGCCCCAGCACGCCAGTAAAGGATTTGGCGCCAACAAACAGATCAGCCAAATGCAGCACCGGAATCTTGTTATAACCCGAGACCATCTCTTTAATTTCAAGCATGTTTAATCTCCACGTTGCCGAGATACGCCTCTTTGACCAGTGGGTTACTGGTTACCTCGCGGAAACTCCCTTCCGCCAGCACCGCCCCCTGATTAAACACCGTCACTTTCTGCGCGATCATGCTGATAAACTCCATATCGTGTTCCACCACGACCACGGTGCTTTGTTGATTGATGGCTTTAATCAGTTCAGCAGTTTTACGCACCTCATGATGCGTCATCCCGGCGGCTGGCTCATCCAGCAACACCAGCTGCGGGCGGGAGATCAGGATCATCCCCAGTTCGACCCATTGCCGCTGGCCATGCGCCAGCTCCGCTAAGGTGACGTCTGCCAGATGTGCCAGTCCGATATCTTGCAACACACGAGCAATGGCGGCAGGCACCTCCGCTTTAACCATTTTATTGGCCGCCGCCTGCCACAGATTTTCGCGCACGCTCAACCCTTCAAACACGCTGGGGACCTGGGTCTTGATACCAATTCCCAGACGCGCGATGGCCCACGGACGCAGACCGGAGATCACCTGGTCGCGATAGCGGCATTCCCCCCGGCTCGGCGTCACCTGCCCGCTCAGCATCTTGAAGAAGGTACTTTTACCTGCACCGTTCGGCCCAATCAGGCAACGTAATTCGCCCTCGTGCAGGGTGAAATCTACTTCTTTCACCGCGTGGACCCCGCCAAAACTGACGCCCATCTTGCGGGTTTGTAACAATACCGGCGCGTTCATTGTTTCACCTCGCTGACCTGCGGTGGGTTTGCCTGCGCTGCGGCTGGCTGCTTACGTCGCCCCAGGCGTTGTATCGTTGGCAACATGCCTCCGGGGATCAGCAGCACAAATACCGCCAGAATTACCCCCAGTACCAGATTGACATCTATCGTCTGTTGCGCACCCAGCCGCGTGACCATCCACTGCAACAGAATGCAGCTGATCACCGGACCGATCAGCGTGCCGCGTCCGCCGACAATCACCCAAATGATGATCTGCGCGGACTGGCTGATACTGAACACGCCAGGGCTGACAAATGCGCCCCAGTTAACGTACAGACAGCCCGCCAGCCCGGCGATGGCAGCACCGATGGCAAAGGTCACCAGCTTGTGGGCCGGCACGTTATATCCGAGCAGACCGGCACGCTGTTCGTTCTCCCGGATCGCCACCACCGTTTTGCCAAAGCGGCTCAGCAGGATGAATTTCAGCAGCGCATAGCACAGCGCCAGGCAGCCCGCCGTCACCATAAAGATCGCTTCCGGTGACAAAATCGCATCAGGCTGGAATGGCAGATTAAGGGTGGGCACCGACGGGATACCATTGAAGCCGCCAAGCAGCGCCTGACCAATATGGTATTCACTGCCCGCCGTGGAGTTTACCCAGTTAAACAACACCAGGCTGACAGCCAGGGTGATCGCGCCAAGATACACATCGCTCACACCGCCATAAAAAATCACATACCCGAGCAACAGTGAGAACAGCGTCGGCAGCAGAACTGCCATCACCACCGCCCAGGTGGAGTCGCCCCAGTTGATGGCGCATATCGCGTAGGTATAAGCACCAAGACCGAAAAACGCCGCCTGACCAAAACACAGAATTCCGCCGTAACCCCAGATAAACGCCAGGCTGAGCGCCAGCAGTCCCATCACCAGAAAAACCGTCACCGACAGCAGCGTATACAGCTCCAGAGCGCCCGACAGCCAGAACGCTGCCAGCATCACCACCAGCGCGACCACGATAATCTGCACCCGTTCAGCAATCCGTTTCATTACAGCGACCTCCTGAAGAAGCGTCCGGTGATGCCCTGTGGCAGTAGACGCAGCAGCACAATCGCGCTAAGCAACAACGCCACTGCGCCAAATACCGGCGTCCAGGCGTAGGTTGCCAACTGGGAGATGGTGCCAAACAGGGTGGATGAGGAGAGCGTCCCGGCAATAATGGCGCTGCCGCCGCCAATCACCGTGATAAATGCCTTCGCGATAAAACTGATGCCGATGGTGGGAATCACGCCGGTGATCGGGGCCAGCAGCGCACCGCCCAGCCCGGAAAGCGCCGCGCCGAGGCCGAAGGTCAGGCTGTAGATTTTGCCGGGATTGGTACCCAGCGCCGCCGCCATGCGCGCGTTCTGCATGGTGGCGCGCGCGCAGAGGCCGAGGGTGGTAAAACGCAGCAATAGCCACAACCCACCGACCAGACACAAGGCAAACAAAATGGTAAACAGCGAATAGCCACTGGTGCTGTAGCTGCCTACGCTGACACTGGGTAGCGGCGAACTGATACCCAGCGTGGTATTACCAAATACCATGGTCGCGGCACCGATCAGTGCCAGACTCAATCCCCAGGTTGCCAGCATGGTGTCAATCATCCGGCCATAAAGGTGACGGATAATCACCCGCTCAATCACGATGCCAAACAACCCCACCACCAGCGGAGCAACCACCAGCATGGCTACCCAGATGGGCAAGCCGAGGCGGTTGGTGGCGAGAATCGCACTATAGCCACCGAGCATCATAAATTCGCCATGCGCCATATTGACGATTTTCATCATGCCAAACACCACCGCCAGACCGAGGCTCATGATAATCAGCACCGCGATAGCATTGAGCACCTCAATGCCGTAGATAATTAACAGATCCATAGTGGCTCCTGTTACAGCTCGATTTGATACTGTTTGGTATCGCGCGGATTTTTCTTCAGATCACACACCATCGCGGTATCGCTCGGTGGCTGATCGGTGAAGGTTTCGAGGATCTTCATCTGATGGTTTTCGACTTCGGCAATGTGCACATCCAGCGAGCAGTGATGCGTGGCCGGATCGACCGTGACTTTGCCGCTTGGCGAGGTCACGCTGATGCCCGATTCCAGCGCTTCAATCACCTTCATGCGATCAACATCACCGGCTTTGCGCACCCCTTCCGCCCAAATCAACATGCCCTGATAAGCCCCCATCGCCAGGTCGCTGATATTTGGCGTGCTGGCACCGTATTTGGCATGGAATTTTTGTACAAAGGCCTGATTTTCCGGGGTGGCGATTTCCTGCATATAGTTGGCCGCCACCAGGATGCCGTTGCTTTCTTCCGGTGACAGGATGATATGTTCATTGCCGCCACCAAACACCGTCGATGCAATCGGGATCTTGCCGCTCATACCCGCCGCGTGCCATTGGCGATAGAAGGAGATATGCGCGCCGCCCACCAATGCCGACCACACCATATCCGGTTTCGCACTCTGGATTTTTGAGATGGCAGCGCCAAAGTCGGTGACATCGAGCGGGAAGAATTCCACCGTCATCACTTCGCCGCCGTTATCGTGCACCGACTTTTTCACCCATGCGGAGACGATCTGGCCATAGTTATAATCAGCCGCCAGCACATAGACTTTTTTGCCCCATTTCTTCATCGCATAGGGCACCAGTTTTTCCACGGTTTGCGCCGGGGTAGAACCCGTTGAGAAATAGTTGCGGTCACACACGCCGCCTTCATATTGCGTCGGATAGACGTAGAGCGTGCGGAAGCGGTCCAGTACCGGACGAATCACTTCGCGCGAGGCCGAGGTAATTCCGCCGTGCACCACGGAGACCTTATCCTTTAACGCCGCCTGCTGCGCGTATTGTGCATACAGCTGCATATTGGATTGGGCATCATAATTGATCATCTGTAACGGTCGGCCCAGTAACCCCCCGGCAGCGTTGATTTCGTCGGCCGCCAGATTGATGGCGTTGGACATCGGTTTACCGTAGATATCCAGACCACCGGAAAGGTCGAGAATGGTCGCCACTTTGATGGCGTCCTTATTGTCCGCCGCAAAACTGATTTTCGGTGCAACGCCCGCAGCCACACCTAATGCCGATAATGCAGATCCCTGAAGAAATGAACGACGACTAATAGCCATAGCACCCTCTGAATGAAGTGATGAGACAGTAAGAACAATAGAATGGGTTTCCGGGATAACCGGACAGGGTGAAACCAGCAGCTGGCAGACAACGCTGTCTGCATGAAAAAAGATGTGATTGCCACAACGCTGGGGCAATATTTTCAGAAAGCAATAACCGGGCCAGCCTTAATACCCTGATACCTGCTCAGAATATTCGCGGGTTATGCGGCCAGTGTGAATGAAAATTCAGGTGCTATTGCACTCTTTCGCAGCGTTTGGCACCACGGCGGTGCAGAGGGGATGGGTTTAGAGCGGCGCGCACGTTGTACGGCATCGATTTCCGGGATGGTCAGAACAGCAGTTTTAACCGCGGGTGGCAATTGATTATACCTTTGGTGGATCCAAAGCTGATATTTCAATAAAGCATTATTTCCCAGGACGGGTAAGTAACGGGTAAAAATATGATGCTGCCCCTCAATATTGATACGTTGATCGAGTAGCTGAGTGCGCAAGGCACTATAAAGTTTATCCATTGCCCATTCACAACAATGCTGGATATCGATGGAAGACGCATAGCCTTATTCAATTGTGAATGGCTCAAATCAAAACCGGAGATCTCATCTTTCTTGCATTGATTGAGATTGAATTGCACGTTTTTCTAATAATTTTTTCTGGCGGTAGTTTGTCCCAGAGATTGCACTAACCAACGAATTGGGACTGTTTCAGTGCCGATTAAGGCCAATCGTTCCATAGTGAAATCTTTAAGCCAGACACTAGCCGGTTTTTTATGCAGCGACTCCGGGGTTTATTTTATTTGACTCCCCTTTAGCGTAGATATGTTTTTTTCGTTACCAATAACATTATCAAGATAACAGTCAGTGAAACTGCAACTTTCCAGATGGGTAGTATTCACCTCGGAAAGCAAAAATGATAGGTAGAAACTTCAATCTTTTGTCCGGTAGCCATAATTTTTACGTCATAACATTGCAGCTTTCCGTGCCCAATACTCGCGCTCCGGGCCAGATTTTCCACCACCAGGTCATGAGCATCCAGATAATAACCCGTCTGCTGCCCAGGCAAACAGGCGAACGCAGAACAATCCCTTTGCAATTTCTGATTTCATATCTTGCTCATAAAATCGCTATGTTTTATTTTTCCGTATGTTTGTAACCTCCTTTTCCTGATGATTACCGAAATTAAAAAAACCTGTCAGCATCAGAAAAATCTCATCATTATTTAAGGAGAAATAATATGTCAGACCTTCCCATTAATTCAGTAAATTCAGTCACCCCCGTTAAGCCACAAGAAGGTGAATCACGAACACAACAGCAGCCCATCGTTGTCAGAAACAGTGACGATACCGTCACATCAAATACACGCCCTCATCCAGAAAATAGTCCTAAAGGATATATTGAAGTTCACCCGCAGGATTTTATCGCGTTTAGTCCCTTGGCTAGCGAGAAACTGAATAATTACCAACGTGGTGATTTCAGGCTAAGTGGTGATATGTTCGCATCCGATGAAAAAATCCACCTTAATCTGGATGACATTGCCCATCCTGAATACGGTGCGACATTTTTTAAAAATGTTGCAACGATAAATAATGACGTCGCACAGCTGGATCTGGTTGAACAATGTATTAGAAAATTCGCCCCACGTAGCCCGGCCTATAAGGAGCTGACTCAATCGCCTACCCTGCGGCAATCGATGCTGCGTAACTTGCTCGGAAAATATGCTGAAAGTTCGACATTAATAAAGAACTTTTTGCAACATGTGTTGTTGCCACTCTCCAAAGATGCGCTGCTACTGGATAGTGAGCGAGCAGGGGTGGCACAGCTGCTCCGAAATGAGGACGAGAAAGCCTTATCCACTTATCAATTCCTGATTAATCAGTTGAAGGAGGAATATCCGGAATTAGTGGAAGCGCTGAATCGACACCCTCCTATGGATTTATTAATCCATATCTTCTATGAAACCCTGGGGCTGGGGTCACACAATGCGTTGTTTTATTGTCCTGATTCCAGGAAAGTGTTAGCAATACCAAATGATGAATTCAACCGCCTGATTACCGCACAGGCAATCCCGCCAAATTTTCAACTGTTAGAGTATGACCCGGAAAAATACATCCTGAGACCCGTGCCTGGCACGGCTGACAATCTTATTAGTTTGCTGCGGACTTTTCCTGCCCTGCATTCACTCTGGTCCACCAGTGGCAGGAATTTATCAGAGGTGATCACCACGTTATTCTCCCTCCGCGAAGGTCTTAATACCGTCGAGCAACACCGGGCAACGGAGATTGAAAATCATATTATTGCACGGCTTACCCGGCAAACTCGGGAGAGAAAAGATCTGACGTCGTTTGATGATTTGAATACGTTAGGAAAAATGCTCTCACCGTTCAATGCGGGCATCGGAGCGGAAGAAAAACGTGAGGCACTGATCAACCTTACGCGCGAAAAGCTGGGATTGAATCATACCGGACTTTCCGGGCAACAGGAAAAAGCCATCGCCGCAGTGATCCTGGCACGGGCACTGATTCAGTTTTCTTCCGCTGCTGAGTGCGGCAATGAAGAACAAAGCCCCTATCCATTAGGCGATACCGGCAGCGCATTAATTGACGATGCCATTGTCTTATGGTCGGATATTGCCCCAAAAAACCGCAGCAATTGGAAGGAGTTGCTTTCATCGCAGCAGGACACCCCCGCAAATCGTCTCGCTCTGCTCGCATCCCGTATGGCGGCTTATCATCCGCCTGGGCTGGAAGGATGGCGAGTTGCGATGCTGATTCAGCAGAATTATCCGCTGCTATAATGCGCAATTCTTTCCAATACCCATATACGACAACATGGTTAAATACCTCAACTTTTACCAGCGCGGGATGCGTATTTGATTATGTTGCAGTTTTCCAATGGTTTTCTGTTGAGTTTGTCGTTGTGCCTCGATATCGGTCTGGCGAATATCGCCATGATCACTCTGGCAATGCAGCGCGGTTATTTCCACGGTTTCTGGCTGGGGATTGGTACCTGCATTGGCGATTTAATTTATGCGCTGCTGGCGCTGGCGGGGATGGCGGTGGTGTTGCAGTTCGCGGCGGTACGCTGGGTGCTGTGGGTTGGTGGCGGGCTGTTGTTAGTCTGGTTTGCGATCAAAATGCTGCTGGCGGCATATCGTTCGGTCACGGCGATCAATATGTCTGAACAACAGCCAAAACGTTCATTGATGCGTGAATTCAGCCGTGGCGTGATGCTGGCGTTATCGTCCCCCACCGCCATTCTGTGGTTTGCCAGCGTCGGGGGCGCACTGATTTCACGCATGGGGCATGGTAATACGGGGGCGACCTCATGGTTTCTCAGCGGCTTCTTTATCGCCGGGGTATTCTGGACCTGCGTATTGTGCCTGGTGGGCAGCATGGGGGGAAAACTGCTGGGGCAGCGTCTGCTGAAGTATTCCTACCTCGCTTCAGCGCTGATTTTCTGTTACTTCGCTGTCTATGTGATCAGCTCCGGCTATCGGGAATTTATCCTCAGCTGATGGGCATAATGGTGCGGCGTGGTGCCCATCACCTTGCGGAACGCATTGATAAAATGGCTCTGGTCATAAAAACCGAGTTGCAGCGCCGCCTCCTGGGGATGCACGCCACGCCGCAACAAATCACGAGCATGATGTAAACGCAGTTGCATATGGTATTGCAGCGGTGGCATGCCGGTAAGCTGGGTGAAACGCCTCACCAGATGGTATTTGCTGAAACCCACCTGGTGCGCCAGCGTATCCAGTTGCGGTTTCACACCCAGATCGGCGCGCAGCAAATCTTTCACCTGGGCGATAAGCTGTTCATCGCCCTGCTGGCAGCTGGCCTTATCATCCAGCAGCTCGCCGCATAACCACATCAGCAGCTGTTCATCATCCTGCTGCGCCACATCCGCAAAGCGACAAATCGCGGCAAACACCCGCGCATCGTAGTACGCCCCTTCACGCAGCACCGGTGCCTGACTGGTGCTATGCAGGCCATGCTGCTGCACCACCTCGCGCAACACCGACTGCGGCAGATGCACGCTAATAAAACTCACGGGTTCCAGACTGAACGCTGACGCCTGAATCGACGCCGGATTATACACCGTCACCTGCCCAGGCATGGCCTCATGTTCTTTACCATCCAGCCAGATGGCTTCCCGGCCACTCAGGTTGGCACAAATCACATATTCATCATGTAAATGTCGTGGAAAACCACTGTCACTGGCGGTGACGCGGGAACATTCAATACCATTACGGTTTACCCATTCAGAAGCGTTCAGCGACACAAATCCGGACCCATTGCGCGAAAAGAGCTTTATAACAGCATCGTCGCCACGGGAATGCAATGCTGCATTCCTGCCACATGGTTTTTACGATGTCGCACGCATCCACAGGCACAAATTATCCAGCATCGTCATACAACCTTCGACTTGCTCTATGGCAATAAACTCATCCGGTTTATGTCCCTGCTCCATACTGCCCGGCCCGCAAATCAGGGTGGCAATCCCCGCTTCATCAAACAACCCCCCTTCAGTGCCAAACGCCACGGTGGAGAAATCGTCGCTTCCGCTCCATTGCGCCAGCCATTGGGCAAATTGTGATTGGGGATCGGTGAGCAGGCCTGGGTAGTGGCTGAGCGGCAGAAAATGAATCGTGCTTTCAGCCGCCACCGCCTGCATTTGCGGTAACAGCTGCTGTTGCGCGTACTGCTCAACCTGGGTAATGACCCCCTGAACATGCGCCTCCGGCAGATAGCGGATTTCGAAATCAAACTGACAATCCTGCGGCACGATGTTCAGCGCGCTGCCGCCCTGAATCACACCGGTCTGGAGCGTGCTATAGGGGGGATCAAAACGCGCATCCTCTATCTGCTTCAGTTGCTGCGCCGCTTCGCCGAGCTGATTGATAAGCCTTGCCGCGTATTCGATGGCATTGACGCCAGAAGGTGCATAGGCCGAGTGGCAGGCGCGACCATGCACCTGACAACGCATCGCCACCTTGCCTTTATGTCCATATACCGGGCGCATTTCTGTCGGTTCGCCGATGATACATATGGCGGGCTTTTCTGCTGACGCACGCAAAAACTCCACCATGCTCCGCACCCCGAGGCAGCCCACTTCCTCATCATAGGAAAAAGCCAGATGCAGCGGCAGACGCAACGGCTGGGCCAGAAAGCTATCCAGCGATGCCAGCACGCAGGCCAGAAAGCCTTTCATGTCCGCACTGCCACGACCATAGTAGCGCCCTTCCTGTTGTGTCAGGGCAAACTGCGGCAGCGTCCATTGCTGACCATCGACCGGCACCACATCGGTGTGACCGGATAACATCACCCCGCCATCACCACCCGGCCCCAGCCGGGCATACAGATTGGCTTTGCGCCCGCTGTCATCCATGATGCGTTGCGATGCGATCCCGCGCTGCGCCAGAAAATCCTCAATCCAGGTAATCAAGGCCAGATTGGATTCGCGGCTGGTGGTATCAAACGCCAGCAACGCCGCAAGGATATCGCGCACCGCACTACTCATCGCCGGGTACGCCATAGCTCGGAGCATCATGTGGATCCAGTGCCCGGGTGACGTAAGCCTGCATCTGGGGTTCATACGCCAGCCACAACTTGTGCAGTTCTGCCAATGGGTTTTCTTCTGCCCAGTCAACGCGCAGATCCACCAGCGGCCAGGTGTAATCATCCACCACCTTCACAGCAGCAGAATGCACCGGCCCCGCCTCACCACCGGCATCGATCCCTGCCTGCAACGCCGTGAGCAGGCGACCAGTAAGCTCACCGGTGGCAGCTTCAAAAGCCGCCGCCATCTCGGCGATCACCTCTTGTTCCGCCAGCATATTCCCTGCTGCCACGCACTCTTTGCCCTGCACCACATGATAAATACCCAGCGTCTTGTCACCGCTAAAGGCGGCACTGCGACCGCTGGCGTCAATGACCGTCACCTGGCGATATTCGCTAAAGCGATCTTCTGCCAGTGCGCTTTTCAGCGCCTGTTCCGGCGTTAAGCCCTCTTCCAGACGCGCCAGAATCTGCTGCCCCAGCGCCGGTAATGTGATGTTCTGGCTGGATACCGCACCCACTCCGGCCACCAGCCACGGGCAACGCGCACCTACGGCAATGCTCGACGAACTAATGGCGATACCGAGCTGGCCGGACTCCGCACAGCGTGCCGCAATCGAAAGCGTCATTTCGCCTCCCAGTCATCCGGGATCACCGCAATCACATCAATTTCCATCAGCCACTGCGGCTGCGCCAGCGCCGAAACCACCAGGCCAGTTGAAATCGGAAACACCCCTTTCAGCCATTTCCCCACTTCCTGGTAAACCGGCTCGCGATAACGCGGATCGGTAAGATAGGTGGTGGTTTTCACGATATGGCTCAGGTCGCTACCGGCTTCTTCCAGCAGCTGTTTAAGGTTTTTCATCGCCTGTTCGGTTTGCGCGCGTGGATCGCCCAGCCCGACCAGATTCCCTGCAAAATCGGTACCCACCTGGCCGCGCACGTAGACGGTATTACCGGCGCGTACCGCCTGGCAGAGATCGTTGTCCAGTGTCTGATTCGGATAGGTTTCTTTGGTGTTGAACATACGAATACGTTGATGTGTAGGCATAACAGTTCCTTAAAGCGAGTCAGAGGGTGCGCGATACTGCTGGTACTGGCGCTGGATAGCGATCTGGTCAGCAATGAATTTGGCATCGTGCCAGACGCCCCAGATAAAGGTGGAACCACGACGTGACAACCACGGCAAGCCAAGAAAATAAACGCCCGGCTCACTGGACACGCCACGATGATGCTGCGGTCTGCCCTGTTCATTGAAGGCATTGACCTTTAACCAGCTGTAATCGGTGACGTAGCCCGTCGCCCAGATAATGCTGGTGATTCCGGCCTCTGCCAGATTCAATGCGAGCTGCGGATGGGTGACACAAGCGGGGTCTGGCAGGAACTCACGCGCCTGTGGTTCTGGCGGTAAATCGAGGCCGTTGCGCTCGATATACGCATCGGCAGCATCCAGCAACGCGAGATAATTCGCATCGCCACGCGCAATATTCTCCGCCAGATCATCCTGAAAACGTACGGTGTTATCGGTGAAACTTTCCGTCAGGCCAACGAGGTTAACACCCTGCGCCGCCAGACGACGGAAATCAACGGTATGCCCACCGCGTGCGCCACTTACGGCGATGGTGACATGCTCTTTACCCGGCTGGCTGGCTGCGGCGTCCCACAGGCCAAGCACCCCAAGCCACCAGCAGAAGTCCCGGCCACGATAAGAACGCGGCGGGCGATCGTGCGGTCCCACCGACAACCACACAGGCTTACCGGCACGTTGCAGCTCATCGGCGATCTGCACGCCGGAAGAACCAGCACCAATCACCAGTACGCCCCCCTGTGGCAGCTGCTGCGGATTTTTATAGTCTGCCGAGTGCAGCTGTTGTACCTGGCTATGTTGAGGGGCAATCGCCGGGATCACCGGGCGCTGGAAAGGACCGGTAGCGGCCACGATACGCTGCACATTGATCACGCCTGCGGAGGTGGTGACGGTAAAACCACTGCGCCCCTGATTGCGTTCAGCGCTTAACACTTCGACGCCGGTATGAATCGGTGACTGGTTCATGGCGGCGTAACTGACAAAATAATCAGCAACCTGTTCTTTTGCCACAAAGCTGTCTGGTGAGCAGCCAGGAAATTCCATGCCCGGAAAGCGGTCATGCCAGGCCGGGCCATTGGCAACCAACGAATCCCAGCGACGACTACGCCAGGATTCGGCAATACGGTTTTTCTCCACGACCAGATGCGGAATGCCCAGACGCGTCAGGTGTTCGCTCATGGCAACCCCCGCCTGACCTGCGCCAATAATCAGCGTATCTGTTTCAGTTTTTAATGATGTCATTTCAACGTCCTTCATCCCGCATCACGCAGGGGATTAACCACTTAAGAAGGACCCAAGACTATTGGAGCGCATGCAGACGGTAAAATATTATAAAGTGAGCGTCTGGATAGAAAATATTTAACCTGCCGGCAACCTTCATCGCCGAAATAAAATACAAAGTCCTGTTAAAGCCGCATCCGCACTGCACAGGCAAGATAAAAAGGTGCTGAGATAAATCAAATTCACGCAATTCACAGGCAACATTTTTACTTATTAACTTTGCAGAATTAACGATATTTTATATTGCCAATGATGCTTCATCGACGTGCAGGCGCGCACCAGGATAAAGCATTCAGCCAGAGAGTTTTATTTTAGATGTTAATAATCATAAGGTTAATTAGATTCAAAAAGATCTCACCTGTCATTCTTTAACGTCTCAATTTGGGGCGACCAATCCATAAGCGAGATTGCATCTTTTTTTTATATTAGCTGGCTATATTTTTCTTCATTTCTCTCTATAGCCAACTGTTGCAACATCCCATCAACGTTATTTTCACCCCTCCCAATTTTTTGGGTGGTTATAACCGCAGCCATGCGGCAAGCCTGCAAATGACTTTGTTGAGATAACTATGATGACAAACAACCCAAAAGATAATGCTGTTGCAACCACAATAGAGTTGAGCACCATCCAGCCTATTCCCGCGCATGAACGTCATGGCAAGCCACGGGATCTTTTTACCATCTGGTTTGGTTCAAACATCATGTTGCTTACCGTGATTACCGGCGCGCTGGCGGTAAGTATTTTCCACTTATCTTTTATGTGGGCCACCATTGCCGTATTGATTGGTAACCTTGCCGGTGGGCTGTTTATGGCATTGCATTCCGCGCAGGGACCACAATTAGGTGTGCCGCAGATGGTTCAAACCCGCGGCCAGTTTGGTTCTTATGGTTCCGTGCTGGTGGTGGCGTTAGTCGTCATCATGTATATCGGCTTTCTGGCATCAAACCTGGTGCTGGGCGGTCAGTCACTGCACGCCATCTACGCACCGGTTTCTACGGATACCGGCATCCTGGTTTCTGCGGTACTCAGCCTGGTGGCCTGTGCCTTCGGCTATAACCTGATTCATGCCTACACCAAGGTGATGTCGTGGGTATCCGGTATTATTTTGCTCGCGGCCTTTGCGTGGATTGTTTTCGTGCATGGTCTGCCGACTGATTTTCTCGCGCGTAATGGCTTTAATCTCAGCGGATTCCTCGGTGCCATTTCCATCGCCGCGTTATGGCAGCTGGCCTACGCGCCTTATGTATCCGATTATTCCCGCTACATGCCAAAAGATATCAGCGAAAAAAGCGTCTTCTGGTGTAGTTACCTGGGATGCGTACTGGGTTCATTGTTCCCGATGATTCTTGGCATTCTGGTTTCTATTTGCATCGTGGATGGTGATTTAATCACCGGTATTGTTAATATGACCGGCGGATTATCCTCCACCGTCATTATTGTGTTTGCCTTAGGCATTGCCGCGACCAATGCAATGAACCTCTATTGCGGTGTGCTCTGCACCCTGACGCTTGGCCAGACATTCCTGCCTAAGTGGTCGCCGCTTTCTGGCGCTCGCATTGTGGTATCAATTGTCACCATCCTTATCGAAGTGCTGATTGCGATTTATGGTCAGGAAAACTTCCTGGTGAATTACACCAACTTTATTCTGATGTTGCTGTATGTGCTGGTGCCGTGGACGGCAATTAACCTGGTTGATTACTATCTGGTGGCCCACGGTAATTATGATGTCGCTTCATTCTTCCGTCGTGACGGTGGCATATACGGTTACTTCAATTCAAAAGCCATTTTCTGTTATCTGCTGGGGATCGTGGTCGAGATTCCTTTTATGTCCACCGCCATTTACACCGGTCCGGCAGCGAATATGTTAGGTGGTGCCGATATCTCCTGGATTATTGGTTTAGCCATCGTCTCGCCTGTTTATTATTTCCTCTGCCGTACTCAGGCAGTGGCGCAAACCTCTGTTGCTAAATAATTACCGGAATGACTATGAACAATAGTAATACCTACGACTACATCATTATTGGTGGGGGTTCCGCAGGTTCCGTGCTGGCCGCCCGGCTGGCTGAGCAGGCAGATCTGAAGATCTGCCTGATTGAGGCTGGAAGTCGCGATGAGACCCCACGCATCCAGACTCCTGCGGGAACCATTACCCTGTATAAAAGCAAAAAGTTCAGCTGGAACTTTTATTCAACGCCACAAAAAAGCTTAGGGGGGCGACAACTCCACGTCCCGCGCGGCAAGGCGCTGGGGGGTTCCTCATCCATGAACAGTATGATTTATATTCGCGGATTACCTTCTGATTATGACCGCTGGGAACAGCAAGGTTGTGAGGGCTGGGGCTGGAATAATGTCCTGCCCTGGTTCAAACGCTCGGAAAAGAATCTGTTGTCTCAGGATCCGGCATATCATGGTTTTAGCGGCGAATTACTGGTCGATAAACCGCGCGATCCCAATCCAGTATCAGCGCTGTTTGTCGCGGCGGGCAAGCGAGTCGGATTAGCGGAGAACACCGACTTTAACGGTAAATCGCTGGCAGGCGTCGGGATTTATAACGTTACGCAAAAAGATGGCAAACGGTTATCAAGCTATCGCGCATTTTTGCATCCCCATCTTGGTCAAAGCAATTTGACGGTCATGACCGACTGCACCGTGCAAACGCTGATCATTGAAGACAAAGTGGTCAAAGGCGTGCGTATTAATGAGCATGGCCGCGATCAACCCACGTCAATTTTGTGCCGCCAGGAAGTCATCCTGTCAGCAGGCTCCATTGGCTCACCACATATTCTGTTGAAGTCAGGCATCGGGCCTGCCGCCGAACTTGAAGCCGCAGGTATCCCGCTGGTGCACCCTCTCCCCGGCGTGGGTAAAAATCTTCAGGATCATCTGGATGGTCTGGTCACCGTGCGGTCCGGTAACCCGCTAACGCTGGGTTTTTCCCTCTCCGCCTGGAAACCGATCCTGACCTCACCCTTCAACTATCTGTTTCGCCGCAAAGGTTGGTTAACCACCAATTATGTAGAAGCGGGTGGTTTTGCCGCGACGAAACTCAGTAGCGATGAACCCGATATTCAGTTCCATTTTGTGCCGGGTTATCGCAGCCACCGGGGGCGCTTATTTGAATGGGGCCACGGCTACGCGATTCACACCTGCGTGTTACGCCCGAAATCGATCGGCGCGTTGCAGTTAACGCGCGATGGACAAATCGCAATTGATTTTAATTTCCTCGCCGACCCTTATGACGCCAGCGTGCTGGTTGAGGGGATAAAAGTGGCAAGGAACATTCTTGCTCAGCCGGAATTCGCCGCATTGCGGGGTGAAGAGATGCTGCCGGGCAAACATATTCAGACCGACGAACAGCTGCATCAATACGTCAGAGAATATTGCGCCACCGTTTTCCATCCGGTGGGCACCTGCAAGATGGGCCGGGATGAAATGAGCGTTGTCGCACCGGATACCCTCAAAGTGTATGGCGTGGAAAATTTGCGCGTGGCTGACGCATCAATCATGCCATCGCTTATCAGCGGCAACACCAATGCCCCTTCAATAATGATTGGCGAACGTGCGGCAAGCATGATCCTGCAAGGAACGCCGGTAGCTGAGACCGAGACGAATAAGGAGAACGCGTATGCATAATCGTGATTACTGGCAAGGTCTGCTGAACCAACAACGCTTTAGCACGCATGCCCTTATCGGGGGTAAACCTTACTTCGCCAAAGCGGAGAAAACCTGGGCGGTAGTGAATCCCGCCACCAATGCGGTGTTAGCGGAAGTCACCGCTTGCCAGGCTGAGGATATTGACGCTGCGGTGGATTCCGCCCGCCAGGCGTTTACCTCTGGCATCTGGTCGGGGTGCCCGTTAGCGCAACGCAAAGCGGTGCTGCGCAGGCTGGCGGAGCTGATGCTGGAGCACCGGGAAGAACTGGCACTGCTGGAAAGCGTCAGCATGGGAAAACCAGTGCTCGATGCATATAACGTTGATGTGCCGGGGGCTGCCCATGTGATTGCCTGGTACGCAGAAAGTATCGATAAGATTTATGACGAAGTCGCCCCGACCCGTCCAGGCACGCTGGCAACCATCACTCGTGAGCCTGTCGGCGTTGTGGCCGCCATTGTACCGTGGAATTTCCCCCTCGATATTGCTGCCTGGAAAATCGGACCGGCCCTGGCCGCCGGAAATAGTGTGATCCTGAAACCCTCGGAGAATTCGCCTTTCACCGCACTGAAACTGGCAGAACTGGCGCTGGAGGCCGGATTGCCCGCCGGGGTGTTAAACGTTGTTACCGGGCTGGGGATCGAAGCCGGTGCTGCGCTGGGCCTGCATAACGATGTTGATGTGCTGACCTTTACCGGTTCAACCGCAGTGGGCAAAGCCTTTATGGCCTATTCCGGCCAATCCAATTTGAAGCAGGTGTGGTTGGAATGTGGTGGCAAAAGCGCCAACATTATTTTTGCCAATTGCCAGGATCTCGATTTAGCCGCCGAAAAAGCCGCCTTCGGTATCTGTTTCAACCAGGGTGAAGTTTGTTCAGCCAACTCCAGATTATTAGTTGAACGTAAGATCTATCCCGACTTTATGGCGAAGTTGATCACGAAGTTGCACGGCTGGCAACCTGACCATCCGCTTAACCCCAATGCGAGGATGGGCGCGATGGTTTCGACTGCGCATAAAGATAAGGTGATGGATTTTATTCAGACCGCAGTGACTCAGGGCGGTATTGTGCGCGCGGGTGGCGAGCAACGCGAAATCGAGACAGTCGCTAACTACATCCTGCCGACGGTGATTGAGATTGAAAGCGAAAACGTTAACTTATGGCGTGATGAAGTATTCGGTCCGGTGCTCGCGGTAAAAGTCTTTGATGATGAGTCGGAAGCCATCGAACTGGCGAATAATCATATTTACGCCCTTGCCGCATCAGTATGGTCGGACGACCTGAATCAGGCACATCGTGTGGCGCGCAAACTGAACGCCGGAACGGTGTCGGTCAACACCGTTGATGCGCTGGATGTGACCGTTCCTTTTGGTGGCAATCAGCAATCGGGTTTTGGCCGCGACCTGTCTTTACATGCCTTTGATAAATTCACCAAATTAAAAACCACCTGGATTGAATTACGTTAAATACAACTGACGTTTGCTCTACCCGCAACGGGTAGAGCAACAATTTAATGGCTGCTGACGGCCGGAGTTAATTCAACACTGCGGCAATAATCCATAAATAACCGCGTCGGCCGTGTTGGTTCATTATTTTGCAGATAAGCCATAATCAGCGTCGATGCCGCCATTTCATCGACAATATCCAGTTGCACCAGGCGCTGCCCATCGTATGTCATATCCGAACAGGGCCGGGTCACCAGCACCGAAAAGCCCAGCCCCTGCCCGACCATGCACCGCACCATTTCAATTGACGGCGAGCTATAGGCCACTTCAGGGTAATAACCATTCTCTTTGAAAATGCTGATAAAGTAATTTTTGCTGGGTACCGCATCCAACAGGATCATCGGTTCGCTTGCCAGTTCCTGTAATGTCACCGCACTTTTTTTCGCCAGCGGATGAGCCGCCGGTAGCAGCGCATAGGGTTTATGCGGCGCATTCAGCGGTTCTTTCTGAATCGCGTTGTCCAGGTCAAGATCGTAGAGAAATGCCATGTCAAAACGGCCACGATGTAAACCGTGCATCAGCTCATGCTGTTCACCGTCGTACAGCTGAATATTGATTTCTGGATAGAGTTTTTTGAAACCTGCAATCAGCTTGGGCATATACAGCGGAGCCGCCGATTCAAAACAACCCACGGCGATGGTGCCGCAAACCAGCTCATTTTCTGCGCGTGAACTTTGCTCAAACTCATAGGACAACCGCAGCAACTCCTTTGCTTTTTCGTAGAACCGTCTCCCACTGGAGGTGAGCGATACGCCCTGTGCATGATGGCGAATGAACAGCTGCTGTTCAAAAGCGTCCTCAAGGTTTTTGATGGCGACCGAAATCGAAGGCTGGGCGATGTGCAGCTGGCGTGACGCTTCGGCGATGCTTTCGGTCTCAACCACAGTGACGAAATATTTAAGTTGCTTGAGCGTGAAATGTGTCATGAGAAAAACCATTATAGAAATATTGTCAGGTGAAGGGTCTGCATAGCTTTAGGCTAATCAATGTAGATCAAGCAAGTGCCATGCCATGTATTCGCGATCGCGACAGCATTCTTAAACGGGAAAAGTTTGATATTCGTGAGGGAGGTAGCGGGTTTTTACTGCACGATGAATCATCAGCAAAGCAGCCCTGCCCCCGGGTTGCACCTTATCAGGGCAAAGGGATCTGATCACGCACCAGACCACGCAACCAGCGATGCGCCGTATCATTTTCCAGCCGCGGATGCCAGAACTGCGAAACGGTCATCTCCGGGGTACTGAACGGTAGCTCAAAACTCACCAGCGCCGGGCTGGCTTTCATCAGCGGGTGATAGAGAAACAGCGAACGAGGCACCAGCGCCACCAGATCAGAGCCTTGCGCAATCGCCACTGCGGTGGAAAACGCAGGCACCACGGCGGCAATCTGCCGGGTGTAGCCCGCTGCCACCAGTGCATCATGGATCGGTCCGCCCAGTTCACCACGGCGTGAAGCCACGATATGCCCCCAGGCAGCCAGTTCGCGCAACGTCACCTGCTGCGCCAGCGGATGCCCCTGGCGCACTACACCAACAAACCGATCGCGAAACAGCGCCTGCATGCGGATTTCCGGCCCCATATTGCCGAGCACGCCGATCTCCAGATCAACCCGCCCTTCACGTAAATCGCGTGAACTTTTTTCCGGCTTCGCCACAAAGTTCAGCCGCACACGCGGCGCAACCTGCGCCACCGCGTTGATTAAGGTGCTACCGAAAGCCTCAACAAAGCCCTCATTGGTGCGCAGATTAAAAACCCGATCCAGCGTCGCCAGATCCAGTGCTGTTGCTGCCGGTTGCAGCACCGCTCGCGCCTCACTGACGCTATGCTGGGTTCGCTGCCGAATTTCTTCGGCGTACGGTGTCAGCACCATATTGCGCCCGGCCCGCACCAGCAACGCATCACCTGTGGTGGCGCGTAACCGCCCCAGCGTACGGCTCATGGCAGATTCACTCAGGCCAAGACGGCGCGCAGCCCGCGTCACACTGCCTTCAGTCAGCAGCGCATCAAGCGCGAAAAGAAGATTCAGATCGGGTTCAGTCATACTTCATCCTCTCTGATTAGTGCTGCGGAAACAAGGCGTTTGCTCCAGGTGAGAAAGGTTAATGTGAGGGAGCCATCGGTGATTCTTCAGGAAATTATCAGGTGTGCCCCATGCTGGATTTCGCTACTACTGCCGTTGGTTGTCATTATGATTAATCGGTGTAAATAGCACTTACGCCAAAGAAATATGAGGGATGAAATGAGTTTTTTTGACGATCTTAAAACTTCGCTGGAAGAAGCTGTTGATATCAAAAACGGCGTTAAGGCTCCTGCTCGTGTTGCTCGCTATGAGATTGCAGATGTAAAAGCCATCAGAGAACAGCTGAACGTTTCACAGGCAGAAATGGCAAGAGCCCTGGGTACAAGCATTGATACGATCAAAAGCTGGGAAGCCAAACGCAGGAATCCAACCGCGCTGGCAGCGAAGGTGCTGGCGACTATCCAGGCAAATCCGGCATTTTATCTTGAGCTGGCTGCGCATTGAGTGGGCTCACTCTTGATTGAACATGTTGGCATGGACCTGTTGCGGCGCGATTTATCGCGCTTTTTCCAGATATTTAGCCACACCCTAAAATCTGCGCGATAAATCGCGCCGCTACCGATTCTTGCAATTATTGACCCGGTCGGCATCAAGGCCGGCACTACAGGCGTTTGCTGCAGGTTATCAATGCACATACTGCGCGTTCCGCCTGCTATCCAGCGGCGCTACACTCTTGCTGTAACGTTCATTACAGGAGAGAACCTTATGACCCCTTCAGCAACCCCACGCGTTTTACTGATTGGCGCCTCACGCGGGCTGGGCTTTGCCCTGACTGAGACCATGCTTCAGCGTGGTTACCATGTGGTGGCGACCGGACGCCAGCATTCCACCGCATCACTTGAGTCTCTCGCCCAACGCTATCCAGATACCCTGAGCGTAGAAAGCGTGGATATCACCCTGCCGGAACAGGTTAGCGCCCTGAAGCAGCGCCTGGGCGATCGTCAGTTCGATATGTTGTTCGTTAATGCCGGTGTGAAAAATAAGGATGGTGAAACCATTGCCGATGTCTCCACTGACGAATTTATTCGCGTGATGGTCACCAACGCGCTCAGTCCGCTGCGCGTGATTGAAACCTTCAAAGACAATGTCAGCGCTGACGGCACCCTTGCGGTGATGTCATCCGGCCAGGGTAGCATCACCAATAACACCAATGGCAACTACGAAGTCTATCGCGGCAGCAAAGCCGCTCTGAATATGCTGATGCGCAGCTTTGCCGCGCGTCATCAGGATGATGGACGCACCCTGCTGCTGATGGCACCAGGCTGGGTACGTACCGATATGGGGGGTCCTGAAGCACGCCTGAGCATTGAAGAGAGCATCCCCAACCTGCTGAATACCATGGAAACATGGCGTGGCCGCACCGGGTTACATTATCTCGATTATCTTGGCCGCGAGGTGCCGTGGTAACCCCCTTAACCCAGTTTGTGCAGCACCAGCTGACGGAGTTTGTCGCGCATCCAGCGATGGGCCGCATCCTCGCTCCCCGCCTTATGCCACAGCAGCGATAACCGGTAATCAGGCATCGCTACCGGCACCGGTTCTGCGCACAGTTCATAACGTTTGCACCAGCTGCTGACCAGCCCTTGTGGCACAGTGGCGAATAGCGGCATACGGTTCAGCATCATCGGTAATGCGGAGAAGTGCGGCGTGACAAACCTTACCCGGCGGGCAACTCCCAGTTGTCTCAGTTGCTCATCGAGCGCACTTTCGCTGACGCCGCGATAGGACACCAGCACATGATCGTGCTGAACGAAATCAGCCAGCGTCAGCGGTGAAGCCAGACGAATCTGCCGGTTATCCCACAAGGTGCAGAAACCCGCGCTGGCAATATCTTCGCGCAACAAATCACGGCTGCTTTCATTGCCGACCATTACCGCCATATCCGCCTGCTGCTTCTCCAGCAGCGGGATGGCCTGCCAGGGATCGGCGGCCAACACCGTAACATCCACCTGCGGCGCTTCTGTCATCAGGTCCGCCAGTAAATCCGGCATCAGCCATTGCTCGACCCAGTCACTCATGCCAAGGCGAAAGCTGTAGCGATCCTCCAGCGGGTTAAACGCTGGCGTACTAAAAATTGCCTGCTGTACACCCTGCAATAATGGCGCAATTAACTGTATCAGCTGTTCCGCGCGCGGCGTCGGCGTCATGCCGTGCGAGGCACGTATAAACAGCGGGTCGTCAAACATCTCACGTAAACGTTTCAGTGCCGCACTGACGGCAGGCTGTCCAAGATACAACCGCTGCGCCGCGCGGGTAACGCTGCGCGTTTCGTACATCACCAGCAGCAGCACCAGCAGATTAAGATCGACGCGAGTTAAATCATTTTCATTGATGATTTTCATGATTTTAATCGATTTAAATAATGCTTCAGGCTTCAGTATAGTGGCGTCATTAACTGACCGGGAGCAAATTATGCCAATCCGTGTAGGCGACTGCCTGATCGCGAAAGTGACCGAACAAACCGCCGCAGTTCCGTTTAGCGCGCTCTATCCAGAGAACCGCCATGAAATGTCCAGCGCAGTAGCACAACAAACGGCTGAATTGTCGATCCACAGCTGGGTGGTAAGAAGCGGCGACGACATCATCATTATCGATACTGCCACGGGTAATCAGCGCGAACGAGACCATAAGCCACTGTTTCATCAGCTGCAAACCGATTATGCCGCACGCCTGGCACAAGCCGGTGTGCAACCGCAGGATGTCACGCTGGTACTGATGACGCATATCCACACCGATCATGTCGGCTGGAATACCCACTGGCAGGAAGGACGCTGGCAGCCGATGTTTCCGCATGCGCGTTACATCTGTTCTGCACTGGAGCTGGAGCGATGCCAAAACACCCCGGCGATGCAGGCGTTATATCTCGATAGCATTCTGCCGCTGATTAACAGTGGTCAGCTGGAAACGGTTGATATCGATAATTCACCACGGTTTGCCGGTGTACTGCGTTATCTGCCTACTCCCGGCCACAGCAGCGATCATGCGTCACTCATGCTCAGCAGCCAGCACCAGCATGCGCTCTTTTCCGGCGACGTGATGCATCATCCAATCCAGTTTCAGTTCCCCCTCTGGAACTCGGTATTTTGTGAAGATAAAGCGCTGGCGGTGCGTTCGCGGCAACGGGCGATAGACTGGTGCCTGCAAAATCAGGCAATCTGGTTCAGTTCCCATTTTTCTGCCAGCTCATGCGGCAGGGTTTTACCTGCTGACGATGGGCAGCTTCACTGGATGCCGCTGGAGGCTGAACCGGATGCAATATGCTGATTATCTTCGTGCTTCGTTAAGCGACCTGACCCAGGCACTGAATCAAGGCACCACCACCTCTCGCCAGTTAACCGGGTTTGCCCTGCAACGTATTGCGGAAGCCGATCAAAGCGGCCCGCACTATAACGCCATTACCTGGCTGTTTGCCGACGAGGCACTGGCTGCGGCTGATGCCAGTGATGCGCGCCGCAGCCACGGTGAATCACCGGGTCGCCTCGAAGGTATCCCGGTGTTGATCAAAGATAACATCGAGGTACAAGGCTGGCCGACCAGCGCCGGTTCGGTGCTGTTACGCGCCGTCATTGCCGAACAGGACGCCCCGTTAGTGACGGCGCTGCGTGCCGCAGGTGCGGTGTTGCTGGGTAAAACGGCGATGCATGAGCTGGCGGCAGGGATTACTGGCGCATCCTCCCTCAGTGGTTTTACTGACAACGCCTGGCTGGCGGGCCATTCACCCGGCGGTTCCAGCAGCGGCTCGGCGGTGGCTGTCGCCGCAGGTTATGTTCCGCTGGCGATCGGTACCGATACCGCAGGCTCGGTACGCATTCCGGCCGCATTTAATCATCTGTATGGCCTGCGCATGACGCACGGTGCCATCAGCATTGACGGCATTGTGCCGCTGTCACCGACTCAGGATATTCCCGGCGCGCTGGTACGTCATGCAGCCGATCTGCGCCTTGCCAGTGAGATCCTGAGCGGGCAGCAGTTCGTGGATGGCGAAGAACCCCTGCGTATCGGTTTGTGGCTGGAAGGATTTGCCGCAGAGGAACCGGCGATCAACCAGGCGATACGCGCTGCGGTGGCGGCGCTGACGGGAGAAAACGGCACGCAACAGGAGATTGCCTTCCCGCAGCTTGAAGCGCTCGCAATGGATGCCAGTATCATTCCCTGGGAGTTTGCCGAAGCGCTGGCAGACTGGCTGGCCGACAAACCGCAGGCCGAGGTGAGCACGCTCAGCGAAGTGGTCGCATCGGAGCGGCATCATCCTCAGCTGAAAGCGGTGTTTACCGCACGCGCCAGTCATCCAGGTAAGACCAGTGAAAGCTATGCCGTCCAGCAGGTACGTCAGCGCACACTTTATCAAACCCTCAGCCAGCTGTTTGCCCAGCGCAGAATTAACCTGCTGGCCTATCCGGTGGTCAAACATCCCCCGGTGAAACATGGCGAGTTACAACCCGGCAGCAACGCCCTGCTGGCTGCGGTAACCGGGGCACCTGCTATCAGCATCCCGGTGGGCTTCACTGCCCAGGGACTTCCGATTGGCATGGAACTGCTGGCATTGCGCGGACGGGAAGATCTGTTGCTATATGCAGCAGCGCAGATGGCGGAGTTCGGCAGGTAAGGTTGTATGTGTATCGACCATTGCCACGACGGCGGCAATGGTCAAGGTTTTGCGGATTACTGGCAGTTTGGCGCACCAGCCACATTGGTGTTAGCCACCGCATTGATATTAGTAAAGGCTGCCGCGTTATTAGACGCCTGGAAACAATAGCTATCGGTGTTTGGTGCTTGCACCGCGAAGAAACAGGAGACGACATTCGCCGGAATAGTGATGTTGTGCAATCCGTGAATAGCGAAAATTGTGGCGGTGGCCGCGCGGGTGGCTGCACTGTTCGGGTTTTTCCGGAAAGTAATCCCGGTATTAGGTGCCGTAACCTGAATCTGCGAATAGTTAGTACAATTGGCACTGAACGGCAGATCAACGGCGAATGCCGGCAGCGACATTGCAGAAAATGTACTCAGAATCACGCCAGCCGTCAGGTAGTAGCAGATACGTTTTTTTTGCATGATACACATCCTTTTCATCGATAGAAATCTGCAATAAATGCAGTGGTTTGTTGCAACATCACAACGTTGTAAAGCGAGACTACCTGGTGATTGAGAGTCAGATTTGCAGGAAATTTAAATTTCCGTTCAACATATATTTCAAATCCGTACTGCCGGATCCGAAAGCAATTTTAACCGGCGTACTCATACTGGAACCTGAAACAGAAAAAAAACGGCTATTTGATGAATTGCTCATCTTGGGTAGCGCTACCCCCTGTGCGAAATCGGTGACCGTCAGATACCAGGATATTTGCGCAACATCAAAATAATAAAACGTATTAGGCGCACCTTGCATCGCTAAGGCTGGATATTGTTCAACATAAAGCGCGACCGCCATATTAGCCGCATCCGAGACGGTAAAACTGCTGTCAGTGGTAATTTCCAGTTTATTAAAAATACTACTTTTGTTATAAGGATTACCGGAAGCAAATCCATACTGGTTATGTAGTACCGGAAGGACATTATATCCACCCACGGTAGAGGGAAAAACAGCAACCGGTGGTTGTCCGGTAGTAAAAAGGACATTGGTATCCAGCGGCTGAGGCGTACTCCCCCAACCTAATCTAAAATCAGTTGGGTCCCAGCTGAATGATACTGCTCCACCATTATTTGTCCCATTCACCATCCAGACCAGGGAAGATTCATTCCCTCCCGAAGCATCGGCAAGAAATATCGCTATATATTGCGCTGCACCGCTGTTATTAATCACCTGCACCGAATAAGCCACGATTAGATATCCTTCTAGCAGAAAATCTATTCTAAAGCCAACCTGCTGCATAAACAGCAGATTGGCTTTCTTAATCTTTAGCTGTGCAAAAACTATTTACCGCAAAAAGTATCGATATCAGGAAACAGGAACAAATTGCAAAGTCGTATTAAGTTCAAATTTCAATGAAGTCACTCCATCCGCAAAGGAAAATTGCGTTGGGCTACTGACGTAAGTTCCTGATACGGCAACACCCTGTTTTGAATCCGTAGTACAAATCCAATAGGTTGGATGCGTGTCAAACAGGAAATTCCCGTTGGGTTTGCCCTGCATAGCAAATGCTGGCAAAGAATTCATGTATACTGCAAGGCTCATTGCTCTCGATTGGGCAACCGTAAATGTCGCATCGGTTGTTACCAGCATACTTCCGCTAGAAACACTGGCATTATTAAACGCCGTAGGCGATGTCTGGAATTGACCATTTGAATAAGTCACCCCCATCGCGTTATTTCCTCCTGCAGCGGTAGGATTCATACTTTGAATCGGGCCACCAGAACTCCACTGCACGCCGGGTGCTAATGGTTGCTCTGATGTACCCCAGTTTAACGCCCAATCAATGGTCCAGTTGTAAGTATTAGTATTGCCATCGTTGACGGTTTGCAACAACCAGACCAGTGGCAAACCCGCGATGAGATTAGGATAAGTTTGGTAAATGGCGACATTCGCAGGGCCGCCGCTGGAATTTTTGACAGAGAGAGAATAGGAAGACATAAGTTGTTCCTTTCAGGATAAGTTAATAAAAACATCTGTACTCAGAGACAATTTACAACGGTGTTCCGAGCGGGAACGAACTTATTATCATCGTATTTTTTTATTGTGCAAACCCCCTTACCAGGTCTGTGCGAGGAAATATTTAAATGATTAACATGGGGTATTCAGATTTTTTCTGGAAATTTCAGCAAGGGCTGATTACGAATAATTTCCCCTTTTTCATAGGAAAGCATTTAAAATCTCATTATGCAGATATATTTTTTAACAGAAAATAATGTAAAAAATATTTATGAATTTGAGTTAGGGGTGAAATTTTAATTGCATGATTTTTAAGATAAAAAATATTTTTCCTTTTTCACATTGATTTTCATAGGCTCTTAATTATCATTTTTCATAATGATTCTTGTAGCAAACTGGTAAGGAAATCCGATGTAATGCACTTAAGGCGAGAAAGCGTATGGAGAGCCTATGTAGTTAAATCATACTGTTATGTTGCAGTCAGCAAAGTGCTGGCTTAAAAACCGTCAATAAACTGATAGAACGCTGCCCATTATTTGGGCAACGCGACACGTCTATTAGTTATTGAATATTAACCTTGATTAAAATATAAATTTTCAAAAAATAAAAATATCAACCATGTAATGACAAACCCTTGATGGCTTTATCAACCGCTTTCTTCGGACCCCGTAGCGCGATGCCCACCAGATTCAGGTTATCTGCATCCTCGGCAAGGAAGACTTCGCGATTCGCCGCATCATGACCCGTGGAAAACATCGCGTGAACATAGGGAATGATGGTTAATTCGCGTTCCAGTCCCTGACGATGGGCGCGTTGCAGGCCCGGCAGATCCCCGGCAAACACCAGCATCGGTTGCCCGGCCATATTGCCGTAATGACGTCCGCGAGCATCAACGTAAGGTTCGCCCATCATTTCTGGCGCAGCCGAGGCAATCCCGGTGGCCAGAAAGGCCACCACATTTAAGCGCTGCCAGGTGGCTAAATCATCACGGACAATCAGGGCGATTTTAGTATCAAACATCTGCAACAACTCCGTTCGGGTCAAAACCCTATCATAAACAGGAGCGAGGCAGGCGGTCTGGAACGTTTGTGCACTGACGCTGATAAGAGGCGGGTGTCATGCGATAAGCACGCTGGAACCAGCGACCAAGGTGGCTCTGGTCAGAAAAACCCACCTGCAAGGCAACCTGAGCAGGTTCAACGCCCTGCGCCAACAGGCTACGTGCGCTACGCAGCCGTAACCGTACCAGATACGCATGAGGAGATTGCCCAAAGGCTTTTTTGAACTGGCGCGACAGGCGAAAACGATCAATACCCGATAACCGCGCCAGCTCCTCGAGGCCAATATCTTCCGCCATAAAATCGTGCAGATAATCACGCAGCAACTGCATCGGTGCCAATGTCTCAGTTCGCTGCAACCCCGGACGGGGATCAAGATGACGAGACAACATGGTCAGCAGATGATCAAGGCTTTGGTCACGCGCCAGCCGTCCTTCGCCGTGGTGCACCACGTACCATGCCTGCTGAATCGCGCAGGCCAGCAGCGCATCATCGTTCAGGGTTGAGCGAAAAGCCGCTTCTATATTGGCGATATCACCCAGACCACGCCGCTCCATCATCTGTGCCACCCACGTTTGTGGCAGGTAAAGCATCACATAAGTGAAGCCTTCGGTATCCGGGGCATGACCATCATGTACCGCACCTGGTTCAATCAGAATCGACCGCCCCGGCGTGCTGGTATGCAATGCGCGGTGGCAATTAAAGCGCTGCAACCCCTGCTGCGTCACCCCCACCAGCAACTCATCATGATCATGGGGATCGTAGGCGTGCCCGCAAAAATGGGCATTGACGCTTTCGATGCCAGTTTCGTCATCGCGGCGAAAATCGACCCAGTCCTGGCTGCTGGCGTTGGCGATTTTGGCTGGCATAACGGCTCCTGGCTGGCGCAACAGAAAAGAAACAAACTATATCAGGCCGGATAACAGCCACCAACTATTGGCAGCCCGCTCCCAACTCACGTAGCCAGTGAATCATCGCTTCACTGCCTGGCTGGCTCAGGGTGCGCTGTGGCCAGGCAAGAAAATAGGGTTTACTGAGGGGCAGGCAGAGTTCGTCAATCACCACCAGCTCGCCACGCGCCAGCTCCGGCGCGATCAGTCGCCGCTGCCCCAACAGCAATCCGACTCCAGCCACAGCGGCATCAATCGCCAGTGAGGTCAGATTGAAGCTAAACGCAGGTTGCGGTGGCGGTTCGTCCATGCCTTTGGCCTGAAACCAGCTACGCCAGTCAGGCAGAAAACGCCCTTCGTTGCCCCAGTCGAGGTGGATTAGAGGCGCATGGCTGAAGGCCTCTCCGGGCGCAAAGCACTGTAATAACGCCGGACTGGCGACTGGCAGCACCTCATCATGAAACAGCCACTGCTTATCCAGCTGCGGATAACGATCCTCGCCAAAGCAGATAACAAAATCGGCGGGCATGGCGGTGAAATCCACCTGGGCATGGGTGCCATATAACGACAGATTGATATCCGGGCAACAGGTGCGCCAGCTCGCCAGCTGTGGCAACAGCCATTTCGACGCCAGCGCCGGTAGCGCATACACCGTTAACCTGGGGGCGCTGGCGGTATGGCGAATGTTTTGCTGACCGAGGTGCAAAATATCAAAGGCTTCGGTGACATAGCGTAAATATTCCTTCCCGGTTTCGGTCAGCATCACGCCACTTTGCGTGCGCAAAAACAGGGCGCTACCCAGTTGCTCTTCCAGCTGGCGAATCTGCTGGCTGACCGCAGCCGGCGTTAACGCCAGCTGGGCAGCCGCTTTTGCCAGGCTGCCCAGTTCGGCGGCAACTTTAAATGACTGGATAACACTGATTTTTGGCAACCGCGGCGATTGGGCAGGCATTAAGTCTTCCTTATCAGGGTATTAAGTATTTATCGTTACACAGCTTTACAGGTGACAGTTAGAGTAACATCACACCTGCTAATCATGAGAATTGTTGCTATGTCTGGCTCTCTTGTTCGTCTCGACCGGCACCCGCTGGCCAATCATGACTGGCGTCAACGCTGTCGTGAGCAATTAAACCAATCTGGTGCGCTGGTATTGCGTCAGTTTTTACAACCCATAGCCTTACAGGCGATCATCGATGAAGGCCTTGCGCAGCGCCATCTGGCTTATCACACCCTCAGCAAACATAATGTTTATCTGATGAAACCTGATGAGGCGTTCAACCCTGAGCACCCGCGTAATCGTGATGTGATCAGTACCAAAGGCTGTATCACCGATGATGCCATCGCTGCCGAATCACCGCTGCGTCAGCTTTATAATGATGCCCTGTTTAAAAATTTCCTGTGCGAGGTACTGGGTGAAGAAGCGCTGTATCCCTACGCGGACCCTCTTTCCTCTATCAACCTGCACTACGCCCCCCACGGCCAGGAGCTGGGCTGGCACTTCGACAACTCCTCTTTTGCCATCACCTTATTGGTACAAAAACCGCTGGCAGGCGGCGTGTTTCAGTACGTGAAGGATCTGCGTGATGCCGACGCCGGTGAGATGAACTTCGCAGGTGTCGAGGCGGTGCTGGATGAACGCCAGCCGGTGGAAGCGCTGGCGATTGAAGCCGGTGATTTGGTGTTGTTTCGTGGCCGGAATTCTCTGCACCGCGTGACCCCAACCGAGGGGGAAGTCACCCGGATGCTGGCCGTGCTGGCTTACAATACTCAGCCCGGCATTGCGTTATCAGAAACAGCGCGTATGACATTTTACGGCAGACTGTGAAATCAGGGCGTGTCCGCCAGGGCACGCCAGCCGCGCAGAAAGATTTGCTGTGTGCGGAATGCCACTAACGCCCCACGTCATCATCACTTTGCTTGTTAAAGCCTTAGCAGGGCTATTTGTTTCGGTTCCAGACTAAGAATTAGGTTCACACTGTGAGATCACATTTGTATCATTATCTTTTCATTCAACTTTCAGAATCAAATTCTGCCATTTAGAGATAATACATCGGTTATATCTCTATACTGTTCCTTTCAGGATGAATGAATATGCCAATAAACTTAGTCAACGCTGGCTCCCCGATATTGCCCACCACTTCCCAAGAAAATAATCAGCCCCAACCTGTCCCACGGGATATTAGGAATGTAGAAACCAAACCCACCTCAAATGCTGTTGCAGAGACCACGCAAATGGCGGCCTCTGTACCGCATGAAGTGACTCCAGAGACATATGTTGGATATATGAATAACCGCAGCACGAAAGCACCCACCCCGATGACATTTCGTGGTATCAAATTCTCGCCCTATGCGAAACACGCCCCCTGCTTGTACCAGGGACCTCTGCATTTCAAAAACGATAATTTTATCGATCTTGAACTCTATTGCTTTAATATTAGCAATGACACCAGCATTAAATTCCATCAATGCTTTTTTGGAACAGATAAAGGAAAACTTAACTGGCGTAAGGTTGACTTAAAAAACACGAACTGGGAAGGCTCTACCATAGATGGTTCCTATAATGGCTCAAGATCAGAAATAAAATCGTGTTATTTTTCTGAAGTCAACATGTCTCAATGCAAATTGAAAAACTTCATAATATTTGATAGCGACACCCGTTCGATTTATGGGGCTAAATTTATTGATTCTGTCATGACAAATATGGCATTTGAAGGTTTCAGAAACTATAGAGACGTAAACTATTATAATATCGAAGATACCAGTTTTCGTAATATGCGAGCTGATAAACTGATATGGGATGTAGTAAGATGTGTGAAAGATGTTGATCTTAGCAATGCTAAAATAAAATATTTCTCACCGCTGGGAGGAACGGAATTTACTGGCGCGAAGTTTGGTATTTACGAAAAAGGCAGGATTACAATAAATCCGGCAATGTTTGACGATGTAAGGAAAGTGGATCCCTATCTCGACGGTGTAAATAACATGGAAGTGGGTGCACTGTTCTTGCATACCCTTGACTCGATACCGGATAAGGCCGTTAAACAAGATTTCGCTGAACAAATGATTGAGATGATAAAAAATGAACCAGTATTATCTGCAATCTATCCCAACTCAATCACGCTGCGACAGTCCATCATTAATCATTTGGCCCATTCTGATTATGACTCATCCGCTGAGATTCAGAAATTTATCTCTCAGGAATTGTTAAAAGAAGGCAATGACATTCTTATCCCCGCAAGATTGCGACCCTTTATGTATTACTCGGTACTTCATTCGCTTGATGACAATGCGCCGCTTCGTCGCCAATTCCTGGTCAATCAATTGATCGCTGAATATCCCGCATTAAAAGAGCGGTTCTATCAGATAACGCCCATCAGGGAATTCATTGAGTACATCGAAGAAGAAAAAACGCTCATCAATGGACACGATATCTCTCATGAAGGTTCACTGTATCATATCTTCTATAACCCGGATGACAGGAAAACGGCTTTATGCCTCCCCGCCGCTGAATTTAAAAAGTTAGTTGAAGAAAACCAGGTGCCACAGAATTTTTCGCTCTTGCAATACCAGGTGGATAAGAAAAATAGTGTTATCGAGAAACCGGATACTGTAGAGTCTCGAAGTCGTGTTCTGTCTGCGTTCCCCGCTTTACATAGTTTGTGGAGTTGTGCGGATGGCCTCTTCACACCTGTCATCCATTCTCTATTCGAACATAACCACACGCTTGATGCAGAACAGAACTCACGAGCATTTAAGATCAAAAATCAGATGATTTCGATGCTCAAACACAAGTCTTATCAAACTATGGAACTAGACATAACAAAAGATGCCTCTGTACTCAGCGAAATTTTGTCTCCCTTTTATATCGATGGAGCGAGTGCCGCCGATGCACGCGGGCAGTTGGTTGAATTAATGCAGCGCGAATTGTCACCAAAAATAACACAATTCTCTGAACGCGAGCAGAAAACCATTGCATTTATGTGCTTAATAAAAACGCTGTCTGATGTCTTTTATACACGCTATAGTTCAATATCAAATAAATCTCCTTATGCACCACGCCAGCTAGCCCAAAAACTGGTTGAGGACCTTAAAGCTTTTTCGCCTGAGGCCATTTCTGAAGAAGAAGCAGTGCTGTGGAGCAGCCTGCTGATGCCAGAATCAAGAAATGAATTACCCAGTTCTGATAAATTATCCCGCAGGATGGCTAGTTACTCGTTTCCCGGAGAGCACGGAAAGGAAATGAATAAAATCATGCAACTTTATTATCCTCTAAGTTAACCCATTTCCCGGTTATATGTTCCTTTGTCGCAGAGGCAAAGGAACACGCCTGTGACATATCATATCTTTCAGGAACGATTTTATGTCCGATATTTCTGTTAATGTCTTAGCCTCACCCATGGCCACTTCATCAGAAGCGCTTCATTCTGGAGCGTTATCTCGCCCGGCAATCAATAATCATTCAGTGACCCTCGCGTCAAATACACCATCAGTCATCAACACTCTGGATGCTGACAATACCTCCGAACTGAAAGACATTATCCCCACAACCTTTATCGATTATATGCATAACATTCGGCCCCATGATCAACGCCCCAGAACCTTTCGCGGGCTGGGTTTTGGTTATGATCTTGTCTGTAAACCTGGTGTTTTTTATGAACCGTTAGTATTTAATGGTGACACCTTCTACGACTTAAACTTCCGGGGACATTGCACTAACCACCGCATTGAAATGCATAACTGCGTACTCACAGTAGAAAATGACAAGCTAATTTGGTATGGGTCAAATTTCAAAAAATCCTGTTGGGAAAGCACCATAATTGATGGTTCATATAAAGGACAGCAAAGCATCATCAGAGACTGCGAGTTATCACAGGTTGAAATGGTTGGCTGTAAACTAAAAAACATCCGTATTGTAGATAATGCCTCATGCCAGATAGAACAAACTAATTTTTCCAAAAGCGCCCTGGACAATATAACATTCTCCAACAACCTGAGTGAGCAGTATAGATTCAAGAATGTTAGTTTCAAAGATATTCAAGCAGGAAAATTCGTTCTGCAGAATGTTAATTGCCTGGAGAACGTTGACTTTACCAATGCAAAGATCGATAAACTCTCTCTTCTGGAAGGGACAAAATTAACCGGCGCAATTTTTAGTAGTAACGCATCTGATGTTATCAAACTCGATCCTGAAATGTTTTACGGCATCAACCAGATAGACAGACATCTGGACAGCATTCATAATCCTGATACCGGTGCGTTGTTTTTTAATACACTTGCCACACTTAAAAATAATGCTGTCCGTTGCGCCTTTGCTGAACAACTGGTCGCGATGCTCGATGGGGATAGTTTATTAGCAGAAACATACAGACACTCCACATCGTTAAAACTTTCATTCATTAGGGAGATGACAAATAATTGTTATAAAGACTCCGAAATTATCAAGGATTTTATCGATCGTGAATTATTAAATCACAGCAAAAATGCATTACTTTCAGAGACACCGCATGCAGATCTCTCTGAACTACTCATGAAATTGAAGGAAGAAGCACTACTCGATTATCAGTTCCCGATAAACCAGCTCATCACAGCTCACCCGGAATTACGGGAAAAGTTCTATCAGAAAACGCCAATTAAAGATTTTGTCAGCTTTATAGAAAAAGAAATGATGATAGAAGATGAGGATGCCCCGCATCATATTTTCTATCATCAGGATAATAAGAAAGCCTTATATCTTCCGGCAACCGATTTCAGAGATCTGCTTCGCTCCAGCCAGACACCCGAACGTTATGCCTTATTGTGTTACCAACCCGATGAGAAGAAAATCGTGACGGACATCCCAGCCGTATTTTCGGATCTTAGCAGCGTACTGGAAGATTTCCCTAAACTGCACTCGCTATGGAGCCGTTCCGGCGGCATTATGACACCGGTGATTCGTTTTCTGTTTTCCCATTCTCCCGGCCTTGATAGCCTGCAAAAAAACCGGGCCGCAGAGATTGAAAACCATATGATTTCCCTGCTGATGCGCAAGGTTGATGCATCAACAAAACTCACCAAAGGGGCCGATGAATGTCTGTTAAGCGAGATTCTGGTGCCTTTTTATCTTGCCGAGACGAAAGATGACCGGAACAATGCCAGACAATTGCGTTGGCAACTAATTGAACTGACTCAGCAGCGCCTGGCGCTAAGTCACAAAAAATTCACTGATGATGAGAAAAAAGTCATTGCCTTTATGATCAACATCCGATTACTCACAGAACTTTTTTCCACGCGTTTTTATGCTGAAGAAGAAGAGTCGGCATATGCCCCACGTCAGCTTGCCTGGTGTTTAATTGATGACCTCATGGCTTTCTGGCCAGGCATTATTGATCCTGTTGATGCCGCAGACTGGAAGGAACGCCTGGTCCCAGAATTAAGCAAAACTTATACTTGTTCCTCCATTGTGGCGGATATGATCGCAACCTGTAGAATTAGAGGTGAGCGCGATGCAGAAATTAATAAAGCCATTAAACTCCATTACCCTCTGATTTAATAAATACTTATGTAACCCGTCGCGGCGCGATTTATCGCGCATCTTTTAAAACATCGCGATAAATCGCGCCGCGACGGCAAACAATTAAATAAACGTGAAAATCTCTTCGCGTGGCAGACGTGATTTCGGCAGCCCCGCATTGAAATCTTCTTCGCTACGGTAGCCAAGTGAGACCAGTACCACGCTGGTCAGCCCTTTTTCACGCAGGCCCAGCGCCTGATCGAGCGCGCGTTGGTCAAAACCTTCCATCGGCGTGGCATCAATGCCCAGCATCGCGGCAGCCAGCAGCAGGCCACCCAATGCCAGGTATACCTGTTTTTCCATCCATTGCGGAACATCGCGCTGTTCGTAACGGTGAATATCGACATAGCCGCGGCGGCTCTTATCCTGACCGGCTTTCCCTTCCGGTTTCAGAAAACGACCGTCTTTATCTTCCTGATCCAATACCTTTTGCAGATGGGCTTCGTCCAGGTCGGTACGCATGCACAGCGCGATAACGTGCGAGGCATTCAGCACTTTAGGGCCGTTGTAAACAAAGGGCCCCTGGGTTGATTGCGCGATCAGCTCACGACCTGCGGCGGTAGACGCCACCACAAAGTGCCACGGTTGCGAGTTCACTGAGGAAGGGCTGTTACGCAGCACATTCAGCAGAGTTTCGATCTCGGCATCCGGCAGGCTTTTACCGGAAGCAAAGGCTTTCACAGTGTGGCGACGGACCACAGCATCATTCAGCGTCATGTTTTTCTCCAGAGCAGTAACGGGTAATGTGGCAATACGATATCCGCCTCGCTAACCCACGGGTTAACGATTTGTGTTTCAATACGTTAAAAACCGCTCAGTACAATTTTGCCGCGTGCGCGACCACTCTCAATCAGGGCATGCGCCTTGCGCAGGTTGGCAGCATTGATGGTGCCATGATGCTCACCGGCGGTGGTTTGCAGGGTGCCATCATCAATCAGCGCGCTCACCTGTTGCAGGATGTCATGCTGACGTTGCATATCAGCGGTGTGGAACAGCGAACGGGTAAACATCAGCTCCCAGTGCAGTGAAATCGCTTTACGTTTCAGCGGCACTGCATCCAGCGTTTCGGGGTCATCGATCAGTGCCAGTTTGCCCTGCGGAGCCAGCACATCAATCAACTGCGGATAGTAGCTGTCGGTATGCGTCAGGCTGGCGACATAACGAACGTTACTGATGCCCAGCGCGGTCAGTTGCTCGCCCAGCGGGCGCTGATGATCGATAACATGATGCGCTCCCAGTGAACGCACCCACTCCGCCGTTTCAGCCCGGGATGCCGTACCAATCACCGTCAGGCGAGTGAGCTTACTGGCCAGCTGGGTTAGCATCGAACCCACACCACCGCCTGCGCCAATGATCAACAGCTCAGAATGGTCATCTGCCTCGATTTCAAGACGGTCAAATAACAATTCCCAGGCGGTTAACGCGGTGAGGGGCAGTGCAGCAGCATCCGCATCGCTCAATGACTGTGGCTGATGTGCGGCGATACGCTCATCCACCAACCCATACTCGGCATAGCTGCCGGGGCGGGTGATATCACCGGCGTAATAAACCTTATCCCCTGGCTGAAACAACGTCACCGCCTCGCCCACCGCTTCCACCACGCCCACTGCATCCCAGCCCAGAATGCGCGGTGTATCGGTGGGCGCACCAGCACGAACTTTCGTATCCACCGGGTTAACCGCGATGGCATTGATTTTGACCAGCAGATCGCGGGTGCCTGGTTGCGGTTTGGCAACATCGAGTTCGTACAGGGCATTTTCATCAGAAATCGGTAAACCATTCTGGCTGTAAACAATGGCTTTCATCGGTTGATCCTTATATCTCAAGGGTTTTAGTGAATGACGCTTAGCCTACGCTGCCCTCTCCTTGCGAAAAACGTCACTTGCAGGGGAACACTTTCACTCTTAGAGTGAAAATCTGCTGTCGCTGGAGAAATGAAATGATTCGACTGGAAGATGTGACGTTATTTGTGCGCTCCGCTGCGCTTGGCAGCTTTTCTCGTGCCGCGCGCGAGGCTGACCTGTTGCCAGGCCAGGTCAGTGCTGCGATTCAGCGTCTGGAACGTGAGCTGGATAAACGCTTGTTTGCCCGATCCACCCGCAGCCTGCGTCTCACCGCTGAAGGGGAAAAATACCTGCCCTACGCCCAGGAAATGCTGGCACTGATGCAGGCTGGTGCCGACAGCCTGCAAAGCCATGAAGATGCGTTATCCGGCGAACTGAAAATCGCCCTGCCTTCCGATATCGGACGCAATATCGTGCTGCCGTTGATTACCGAATTTTGCCGTCAGCACCCGGCATTGTCGCTGCGTCTCTCGCTCTCCGATCAAATCAGTGATGTGTTCCGCGATCCGGTGGATATCGCCATTCGCTACGGCAAACTGGATGACAGCAGTTATGTTGCCCTGCCGCTGGCCGAAGATAATCGTCGGGTGCTGGTGGCGTCTCCATCCTGGCTCGATCAGCATGGCCGCCCGGAGACACTGGAGGAGATCGCGCGGCATGATTGTCTGCTGTTTGTCATGAACGGCCATGTCTATGATAAATGGACCTTTCCGCAGGAAGGGATGCGCCGCCAGATTACGGTAAAAAGCCGTATGCTGTGTGACGATGCCGATGTCGCCCGCCGCTGGGCGGTGGCTGGGATGGGAATCGCTTACAAATCCTGGCTTGATGTATATGATGACGTGCAGGAGGGGCGGCTCGAAGTGGTGCTGCCACAGCAGCCTGGCGAAAGCACCCCGCTGCATCTGATCTGCCCGCATCGCAAACAATTTTCTCCGGCCATTCGCGCATTGCATCAGCTGCTGCGTACCCATCTGCGGGCGCTGACTGCGCAGCTTTCGGCATAATTGCCACCAACGCGCGATTTATGTCACAACGTTACACCTGCACCTGATACAGCTGTAACACCGAGACACTTCATCCAAACCATCCATCCTTTAAATTCATACAGTTACCATCATCTTCCGGCTGGCACAGTTTTCGCTATAGCCACGCTGAGCTTCTGCACCGGCCATCTTAAGTGGCAATGGACAGAAATAATGCCAGCCTCAAGGAGAACATAATGAAAGCGGCACGTTGGTATAAAGCACGCGACATTCGCGTCGATGACATTGAAGAACCCCAGGTCACAGCCGGAAAAGTCAAAATCAAAGTCGCATGGACCGGCATCTGCGGCAGCGATCTGCATGAATACATCGCGGGTCCGATCTTCGTCCCGGTAGAAAAACCGCACAAAATCAGCCATGACATTGCGCCGATTGTTCTCGGTCATGAGTTTTCGGGTCAGGTGGTTGAGGTTGGTACCGGTGTCACTAAAGTCAAAGTCGGCGACCGTGTCGTGGTCGAGCCGATTCTCTCCTGCGGCGAATGCCCGGCTTGTCGTGAAGGCAAATACAACCTGTGTGGCGACCTTGGTTTCCACGGCCTGTCCGGTGGTGGTGGTGGTTTTGCCAGCTATACCACAGTGGCAGAACATATGGTGCATCGTATGCCGGACGCCCTCTCCTATGAGCAAGGTGCGCTGGTGGAACCCGCTGCGGTGGCATTGCATGCGGTACGCATGAGCAAACTGAAAGCTGGCGACAAAGCGGCAGTATTTGGTGCCGGTCCGATTGGTTTGCTGGTCATCGAAGCGCTGCGTGCTGCCGGTGCCGCTGAAATCTATGTGGTGGAACTGTCACCGCAACGTGCTGAGAAAGCACGCGAACTGGGTGCCAAAGTGGTCATCGATCCGAGCAAAGAAGATGCCGTAGCGAAGATCCGTGAGCTGAGCGATGGCGGCGTTGATGTGGCCTATGAAGTGACCGGCGTACCGGTGGTGCTGAAGCAGTGTATCGACAGCACTAACTACGAAGGCGAAACCGTTATCGTGTCGATCTGGGAAGGTGAAGCGGCGTTCCACCCAAACAAAGTGGTACTGAGCGAACGTACCATTAAAGGCATTATCGCCTATCGCCATATTTTCCCGGCGGTGATGGAGTTGATGGTGCAGGGTTATTTCCAGGCGGACAAACTGGTGACCAAACGCATCGAACTGGCCGATCTGGTCGAGCAGGGTTTTGAGGCGCTGGTGAAAGAAAAACAGCAGGTCAAAATTCTGGTACGTCCACCACAGTGATATTAATCGGGCCAGCCAGGCTGGCCCGCCTTTAATGCCGCTCCGGCAGCTGAATTGCGTATCTTTGCAAACGTCGGTACAACGTCATGCGGCTGATGCCGAGCTGGCGTGCGGCTTCACTCATATTCCAATGCACTGCGCGGAGCTGCTGAATCAGTTGCCCCGCCTCGCTTTGCGTCTGATCGGGCTGCTGTGCCACCGCCTGAAGGGTATCGGGCAAGTCGCCCGGCAGAATGATCCCTGCCTCACACATCGCCAGTGCATACTGCAACGCATGATTTAACTCGCGCAGGTTACCCGGCCAGCGGTGATTGACCAGCTGATGACGCGCGCGATCGCTGAGTTGTGCCCGCTCCGCCAGCAGCGTATCAATCAGCCAGTTAATATCCGTACGTTCCCGCAGCGGCGGCAACATGATGCAGGCCCCCTGGAGACGATAGAGCAAATCTTCACGGAACAACCCCTGGGCCACACGCTGCGCCAGCGCATGGTGCGAAGCGGAGATCACGCGGATATCCACCTTCTGCGGCTGACGTGCACCAATCGGCAGCACTTCCTGCTCGGCCAGCACTCGCAGCAGACGCGTCTGCATCTCCAGCGGCATATCCCCTATTTCATCGAGGAACAGTGTGCCGCCATGCGCCGCCTGAATCAGCCCGCTGCGCGCTTTGCTACCCGCACCAGAAAAACTTCCCGGCAGATGGCCAAACAACTCGCTTTCAATCAGGCTGGCCGGAATTGCCGCGCAGTTCACCGCGATAAAGGGACCGTGGCGGCGGGTGCTGGCCTGATGAAAAGCACGGGCAAAATACTCTTTCCCACTGCCGGTCTCCCCCTGCACCAGCAAATGCAGCGGGGCGTCCACCAGACGCGTTGCGCGACGTAATTGCTGCGCCAGTTGCGCATCACCACCGGTTAACGCCGCCAGTTCAGGCGCTATCGTGACATTCTTCGTCGCAGGGGAGGATGCGACAACCCGTGCTGGCGCGAGGGTGTGCGCATAGAAACGTTGTTGCCCGTGGATATCGTCCAGTTGCTGCGTTTGCAACAGTTGCTCCAGTGAAAGATCAAACAGCGCTGAAACCGATGATCCTGCGGGCAATTGTCCGGCACCCAGCCAGCGTCGGGCTGCTGGATTCAACCCTACCAGTTGCCCGTTACCGTCAAACGCCAGTAAGAATTCTGGCTGCACATCCGCCCATGCCGGATTACGGCTGAGTTTCAGCACCCAATCGTGACGATGACGATGCAACAACCAGGCGTTCTCGATTTGCTGCGCCTGCTGCCGCGCCAGCTGCATCACCAGATGCTGGCTGGCACGCGGTTGAGGGGAAGAAAGCGCGGAAATATCCAGCACCGCCTGGAGTTGGCCCTGTGAATCGAACAGCGGCACCGCGCTACAGGTCAGCGGAATGTGGGTGGCATCAAAATGTTCTGCCTGATGGATGGTGATGGCTTCCCCGGTCGCGAGGGCGGTGCCGACGGCGCAGGTGCCGGAAAGCGCTTCTGACCACTGCGCACCCAGGAACAATCCGGCGCGACGCAAGCTGATTTCTGCGTTGGCATCGCCAAGATAATCCACCGCCACACCCTGCGCATCGGCCAGCAGTAAAATGTAACCGGCAGGCGCAATCTGTTGATACAACTTTTCCAGGCCATGCTGTGCCACAAAGCGCAGCTCTTCCAGTTGCTGACGATGCTCACGCAGCTGATGGGCGGGTAAGATACGTGCTTCCTGCATCCGACTGGGATCGAGACCGTGCCGGGTAACGCAGCGCAACCAGGAGGCCTGCACCGTATTATCCTGCGGATTTAGCACATTGGCGGCGGTCGCTTTTTCGACGCTGCTAACCACATTGGCGATATGCTCGCGCTGGCTCAGATTCACAGTCCCTCTCCTTCCTGGTGCCTTGGTTAAGTGGAATCACAGCATAGCGAATTAACACCTAATTAACAGATCCGGCATGGAAAAATGTCGCGTCTGACGATATAACCCTAAATCTGGACTTATTCGGCCACAGAGGAAATTATGGCGCTTTCTCACGAACTGATTTTGATCTACACCACCTATTTTGTTGCCACGGCCAGCCCCGGTCCGAGCAACATGGCGATTATGGGTACGGCGATGAAGCAAGGGCGCGGTTCTGCGCTGGCACTGGCGGGTGGGGTGATTGGCGGTTCGATGCTATGGGCGTTGCTGGCAGCCTGCGGCGTTCTTACCGTTCTGGCAACCTTTGCTCAACTGCTGGTGGTATTAAAAATCGGTGGTGGCCTGTATCTGTTGTGGCTGGCGAGTAAAGCAGGCAGATCGGCCTTGCGTAAACCAGATGCACCGGAATTTGCGCAGCACAGTGGCACGCCTGCGCAGTACGGCAGAATGTTTCGCCAGGGTTTGCTGATGCATGTGGGCAATCCAAAAGCGATTCTGACCTGGGTAGCAATTATGTCAGTGGCGCTGAAGCCAGAAGCGGCTGCATCAACCCTGCCGATGATCATCGCCGGGTGCGCTGGAATTTGCGTGTTGGTTTTCTGTGGATACGCGCTGCTGTTTTCCACCGCGCCGATGGCGACGTTCTATCGCAAAATCAGACGCGGACTGGATGCGCTGCTGGCCTGTTGCTTTGCCATTGCCGGGCTAAAATTAGTCTTCAGCCGTCACTGAGTCGCATTTCGTAGCGGCGCGATACATTGCGCCGCTACGACGTCCTGCTAACTTTGCTGCAATCAGGAATTATCAGGTTTGCTCGCTGCTGTTTCGCTAAACGCCGGTTTCTGTTTGCTGACCGAATAAACCACGTTTTTCGCGCTGTTCGGGTCCGTCGTCACGTCAACAGACTGAATGGTCACTCGGCCAAAGCCAAACAGCGTCTGAACGTAGCCACCCACCTTATGTTTACCCGCCGCAACATGAACCTGCTTTTCTTCACCTTTCGTCAGCAGACCCGCATCCTGGCCATCCACCGTTACATAGATGGCAGAGCCGTCATCGGTACGCGTGACTTCGTGAGTGATATTGATTACCGTCGGGCCTTGATCAAACGGCGATGCCATGTTGTTGTTCTCAATCGGAGCCGGGGTGGCAGCGGTGACAGCAGCCGTAGTATCAGCAGCATGACGGGCACAACCGGTAAGCAATGTTGCGGCCATCAGGCCAGCCAGCGTGTAACGTGAGAGCATCGTGACGAAAAACCTTTTTCTGAAAGATAAAGGCGTATTTTAACGCGCGGCTATCAGTGATGACAGTCACACAATTCCAGTATTATCTGAATTCCGCCCCCGTTCAGCCCCTGCGCCGCACGCAATGCAAAAAAGGCGGCGATTTTACCGCCGCCTGGGGAGTCAGCAACAGGTTATTGCAACGAATACCTTGCCATCGGAGCCACCTGCTGGATTAAGCCATTGGCTTTCATATATGCAGCAAAAGCCTGATAGCGTTGCGTATCGAGCATTGCGCTATGGCTGGCGAAATACGGCAACGTTGCCTGCCACGCCTGATGATTAAGCGGTGTGTTCAGCTCAGGATATTGCTTAATAAAGGCCTGCCAGGCCTGTTGCGGATGGGCACGCAGCCAGGCGACACCGGCATCCAGACCGCGTAAAAAGGCTGGAATGCGTTTGTCCTGCGCCGCCGTTTTCTGGTTTGCCAGGATGATCAATTCGTCGTAAACCGGGACACCAAAATCTTCCGGCTTAAATACCACCGGATTCGCGCCCTTATTTTTCAGGTCGAGCAACTCATAGTTGCGATACACCGTCATCGCCCCATCAATTTTGTGCGTCAGTAGCGCAGACTCCGCATCCATATTCAGGTTAATCAGTTTGACTGAGTCCACATCAACACCCTGGGATTTCAGCATGTTACGAATTGCCACATCTTCAAAGCCCGGAATGGCATAACCGAGCGATTTCCCGGCAAAATCCTTCAGCGAGTGAATGTCCGGAGACACCGTGGTCAGGGTATTCAGCGGCTGATTGATCAACGTACCCACGCGGATGACCGGCACGTCTTTATCCACCAGCGTGTACAGCTGCGGTTGATAGCTGATAGCAAGATCAGCCTTGCCCGCCGCCAGCAGCAAGGGTACGGAGGCCGAATCAGCGGGGGCGATCATCTCCACATCCAGCCCTTCTTTTTTAAACGCGCCGCTGTATTGCGCGGCAAAAATGGCCGCATGGTTAGGGTTCACAAACCAATCGAGCAGCAGACGAACCTTTTCATTGGCCTGGGCGACGCTGGTGGTTGCCAGCAACAGCAAGGCGGTGACCGCAGTACGTAGGGTGTTCAAAGTGCATCCTTAGGTTAAGTGCCAGAGAGTTTTCTTGCGTATCAGGGCGACGCTACCGGACAGCAACAACGCCAGAATCAGTAACAACAACAACGCGGCAAAGCTGGTGGCGGTTTCCAGCCGGGCATTGGACTGCATCATCAGGTAGCCCAGTCCTTCGCTCGCGCCAACCCATTCGCCAATCACCACACCAATCGGTGCCAGCACCACCGCCATCTGCAGGCCGGAAAAGAACTGCGGCAGCGCGGCCGGCCAGCGTACCTGCCAGAAGAGACGAAGACGCGATGAGTTGAGGGTCTGTGCCAGCTCCAGCCAGCCCGGCGGAGTGCGACACAGGCCGTCAAACAGCGACAGACACAGCGGGAAGAACAGGATCAACGCCGCCACCACGACTTTGGACGCGATGCCAAACCCCAGCCACAGCACCAGCAGCGGGGCCAGCGCAAACACCGGAATCGCCTGGCTGGCAGTGACCAGCGGAAATAACAAACGGCGCAATGTCGTGCTGGCGGCCATCAGCACTGCCAATACCACCCCCGCACCGACGCCCAGCAGCAACGCCAGCACAATCTCCGCCAGCGTGTACAGCATGTGATGCCATAACAGTTGACGGTGTACCCACAGGGCTTCCAGCACCGCCTCAGGTGAAGGCAGCAGAAATTTGGGCACACCGCTGCGCAGCGCCAGCAACCAGCCGCACAGCAACACTGCCAGCAGATAAACGGCGCTAAACAGATTCTTTTTCATCTTGATTCAGTCGGGTAAAAAGATGGCCCTGCGCCAGCAACAGGCCGGGATCGTCAATCGGACGAGGTACCTGCCCGTCTGGCACCGACCAGCGTTCAATATGCAACGGCTGCCCACTGAGCAGCAGAATGTCATCGGCCATGCGGCAGGCTTCCAGCGGATCGTGCGTCACCAGCAGCACGGTTTTGCCTTGTAACAGGGTCGCGGTCAGGGTTTGCAAGCTGAGTTTGGTCATCACGTCGAGGGTGGCAAAAGGTTCATCCATCAGCACCACATCCCGTTGCGCGTAAAGGGTGCGAGCCAAAGCCACACGCTGACGCATGCCGCCCGACAGGGTATCAGGACGGGCATTGGCGACCTGTGCCAGTTTCACCTGCTCCAGCAGATGCCGTGCCCGCTCCGGTTCGGGTTTGTCGCCTTTCAGACGCGCCGCCAGCATCACGTTGTCCAGCACCGATAACCACGGAAAGAGCAAATCCTGTTGCCCCATCCAGGCCACACTGGCCGCAACGCCACTGATGCGCCCCTGCTGTGGCTGGAGCAAGCCCGCCACCAGCCGCAGCAGCGTGCTTTTACCGATACCACTGCGTCCCAGCATCACCGTGGTTTTACCGCCACGCAGCCGCAGATTCATCTGCTGGCACAACGGCTGTGCTCCCCAGCTAAAGCCAAGATCGTGCAGCGTGATATCCTGGCTCATGATCGATTCGCTGCCAGAATGGCCAGCTGCGCACAACCGCGCTGCGCCAGCGTCGTGGCGGCCTGCGCCGCACGAATACCGCTGGCGCAAACCAGCACAATGCGTTGGCCTTGCGGGGGTTGCCATGCGTCAAGCTGTTGCGGCAGGATACGCTGCGCCCATGCCGCCACACTGACTGGTGCTTCTTCGCGGCTGCGCAGTTCTACTATGCAGTCCTCCGCCGTGAGTAGCTGCGTATCAATAAACGGCACCCAGGGTTGATCCGGCTCCGCAGCACGATCAAAACGGAACTGGCGAAAGTGCCAGTGCACAAAATCACAGTTCACCAGACAACCGAGCGGTGAAGGTTCCAGGCCAAGCAATACGCTCAGCGCCATTTGCGCCTGCATCGCGCCCAGTGTCGCCACTGCTGGCCCCATCACCCCGGCGGTATTGCAGTTCGCGCCGCTGGTGGGTAACTGCGGGAACACCGCACGATAGCTGGGGGCTGCGCCGCAAAATCCCCCCACATAGCCCTGACGCCCCAGGACCGAAGCGCTGATCAGCGGTATCCCCGCCGGATAACAGGCATCCGATAACTGATAAGTGACGGCAAAGTTATCTGCCGCATCGATAACCAGATCGATGTTGCTAAGTGCCTGCTGCACATTGCTGGCCGTCAGCGGCTGCGGCACCGGTTCCACCTGCACCTGTGGATTTCGCCGCAGCAGCGCACGCTGGGCGCTGGCGACTTTCGATTGCTGCACATCCTGCATATCAAACAACGTCTGCCGATGCAGATTATGCAGCGCCACCGTATCGTCGTCATACAAGCGGATAAAACCCACGCCCGCGCCCACCAGCAGCGGCAGCAGCGTCGAACCCAATCCACCTGCTCCCACCACCAGCACCCGCGCCCCGGCCAGTCGCTGCTGACCCTGCTCACCAATCTCCGGCAACATCGTCTGACGTTGATAGCGATCCATAGGGACTCTCCTCAGCAAAGATTCGCCAGACCAAAAACCGGGGTCGAAGGCACCGCCATATCGCGTTTTTCCATCAACCCGCCGTCGCGCGCCGCTTTCCCGGCCTCAATGGCCTGGCGGAACGCCGTCGCCATCAGCACCGGATCGCCCGCTTTTGCCACCGCGGTATTCAGCAAAACGGCATCAAAACCCAGCTCCATCGCCTGCGCTGCCTGTGATGGTGCACCAATGCCCGCGTCAATAATCAGCGGGATGTCGGTAAACCAGGCACGCATCGCCCGCAAACCATCAATATTGCGCAGCCCCTGACCGGAACCGATAGGCGCGCCCCACGGCATCAGCACTTCGCAGCCTGCTTCCAGCAGTTTTTCGCCGACAATCAGGTCTTCCGTGGTATAGGGGAAGACCTGGAAACCCTCGGCGCACAGAATGCGCGCCGCTTCTACCAGCGCAAAAGGATCCGGTTGCAGCGTATCGGCATGGCCGATCACCTCCAGCTTGATCCACGGCGTGTTAAATAATTCCCGCGCCATATGCGCGGTGGTCACCGCCTCCTGCACCGTATGGCAACCGGCGGTATTCGGCAGCACGCGCCTATCCAGCTGCGCCAGCAATTCACGAAATGCCGCACCGGCGACGCCTTCACGCCGCAGGCTGACGGTGATGATTTCACTGCCCGAGGCGACAATCGCCTGTTGCAGAATCGCCGGGGAGGGATAACCTGCCGTGCCCAGTAAAAAACGTGATTGTGGTTCAAAGTCGTAAAACATGATTTAGCCTCCCTGCATCGGTGATAACACTTCCAGCTGACATCCTTCTTCCAGCAGCTGGCTGTCGTACTGTGTTCTGGGCACAAACATGCCGTTAAACGCCGTGGCGACGCAGGCAGCATCAATGTGCTGCTCACGTAGCAACTCGCTCAGGGTGCTGGCGGCAGTCAGCACCTGGCGACCATTAAGCTGAATTTTCATAACGATGTTCCTCAGACAGACGCTGCATCAGCTGTTCCGCCATCAGCGGTGCCAGCAGGAAACCATGGCGATACATGCCGTTCAGATAAAAAGTGTCATTTTGATAGTGGATTTCCGGCAGGTTGGCCGGATACGCCGGGCGCAGACCGCTGGCGTTTTCGATAATGCGGGCTTCGGCTAACGCCGGATGAAGGGTATAAGCCGCACTGAGGAGTTCCATCATGGCACGTGCGCTGATGGCGCTGGCATCATGGCTCTCCACCATAGTGGCACCGAGCATAAAATGGCCGCCACGGCGGGGCACCAGATAGCAGGGAAAACGCGGATGCAGCAGACGAATCGGGCGTGAGAACTGCACCTCATCGCTGTGCAAAATCAGCATTTCACCGCGTACCGCGCGCAGACGCGGCAGCTCAGAGGCAGCGTGGATGCCTCGGCAATCAATCACTTGCCCGGAGGCTTTGCCGCTGTGAAACGTCACCCCACGCTGCTGTAATTTTTCACGCATCTCAGCCAGCGCCAGACGCGGATCAAGATGGGCTTCCTGGGAGAAAAATAAACCCCGCGCGAAACGACCGGCCAGTGCCGGTTCCACTGCGGCCGGGTCCACCCATTGATGCTGTTCCGTCATGCGGGCAAAACGGTTCAGCTCCTGGCTATCACGCATGGGTGCCACCACCAGCGTACCCTGATGTTCGACGCTGCTGACCCGTTGCTGCCACCACGCGGCGGCATGCTGACCAAGATCAATCACCGCACGCGGCGCACTTTCGGCTTCACACCAGGGCGCAAGCATACCGCCCGCGAACCAGGATGCCGGAGTACGGCTTGCATCGACAATCACTTCGATCTGCTCACCGCGTTCCGCTAACAGGGTAGCCACGCACAGGCCCGTCACACCGCCGCCAATCACCGACCAGCGACTCATAACGGACATTCTGGAAAAGAAACAGGAAATTGCATATCGGCCTCTCAGTCATTGCACTGAGACCCGGATACAGGAGAAGGGAAATAGCATACGTTGCACGAAAACGCCCCGCTGCCAGACAGCCTGCGATGCAGGTTGTCAGTCTTCCTACGCCAGTATCAACTGGGTCAGGTTCAAAGGGTCGCTAAGCCGCGCAATGCGCTTTTAGCCTCTCAGTCTCTCTGGCGAGACTCCCCCGACGCGTCTATTTGTATTGTAGTCGTCTGACTTCGTCAAGCATCAGCACCGCAACAAAGCCTAACCTTTCAAAATCTCCTGTTTCAGCATCATGCGCTTTTCTCCACGATTGCCTGGTATGCTCTCAAGATCTGGATTAATAGAAACAACGTCTGGCAGGAAAATTATGTGTGCTGATTCAGTGATTTCCGCCATCCTGGTGTGCGTATTTGGCGTGATTATTTTGTGGTGTGTCTTACGCCCGTGAAAGGGCAGGAAGTCGCGGGGATGGTAATGGGTTTGCTGCTACCACTAAAGGGAGGCACTCAGGCCTCCCCTTCTCTGCTTAACGCTGTGGGTGATTCACTTCCAGCGGACGCAGGTCAAACAACAGCACTTCCGCGTCTTTACCGTTGGCGAATTGCAGCGCGGTTTCGTTACGCACACGCGCACCGTCACCTTCGTTGAACACCACACCGTTCACCTCAATGCTGCCGCGTGCCACATGGATGTAGGCGTAGCGATCGGCATCCAGCGTAAAGGTCTGCTGTTCTGCACCGGTAAACAATCCGGCATAGATACGGATGTCCTGACGCACGCTCAGTGAACCTTCATCACCCTGCGGGGAAACAATCAGACGCAGCTGACCACGTTTGTCGTTTTCCGCCACCGATACCTGCTGGTAACCTGGCTGCGTGCCGCGTTCTGCCGGAACGATCCAGATTTGCAGGAAGTGGACGTTGTCCGCTTTCGAGTGGTTAAACTCGCTGTGCGTTACGCCGCTACCGGCACTCATCAGCTGCACATCACCGGGGACAATCACCGAACCGGTGCCCATGGAATCTTTATGCTCCAGCGCACCTTCCAGCACATAGGAGATGATTTCCATGTTGCTGTGCGGGTGGGCACCAAAACCCCGTCCCGGCGCAACACGGTCATCGTTAATCACCAGCAAATCGGAGAAACCGGTTTGTTTCGGATCCCAGTAGTTGGCAAAAGAAAACGTGTGGCGTGAGTTCAACCAGCCGTGGTCACCGAGGCCGCGCTGGGCTGACAGTCTTTGTTCAATCATGATCTGCTCCTCAAATTTGTTGGCGGAAGACAATATTGCTTCCTGATGTGACTCAGTATACGTAAACTGAATCGCCCAACAATGTGTTGCATTGACAATGACCGTCACCAATAAGTGGACAATATGCAGATAGACGACCTCCGCATTTATGTCGCCGTGATTAAAGCCGGCAACTTTACCGCCGCCGCAGAACAGCTGCTGCTTTCCAAACAATATGTCAGCCGCCGCATCGCCGCGCTGGAAGAAACGCTCGGCGCACGCCTGCTCAATCGCAACACGCGTAAGTTATCAGTGACGGATAACGGCCAACTGTTTGCCCGCCATGCACAGCGCATTCTTGATGATGTGCAGGAAGCAGAGCTTGCCGTGTCAGGACGCCGCCAGGTTTTACAGGGCAGTTTTCGTCTCAGCGTGCCGATGTCGTTCGGCATCAGCCATCTGTCGCCGTTTATCGCGGAATTTCTTAGCCTGCATCCGGCGCTGCAATTCCAGGTCGAACTGGCGGACCGTTATGTCGATATGATTGGCGAAGGCTTCGATATGGCGATTCGTATCGGCACATTGCCCGACTCAACGCTGATCGCCAAAAAACTGGGGGAGTTCCGCCGGGTGATCTGCGCCAGCCCCAGCTACCTGCAAGGGGCCGATGCCCCGCGTCACCCCGAAGATTTGCTTGATCATGCCTGCCTGCGCTACGGTCGCGAAAGCCAGACCGGCTGGGAGCTCTTTCAGGGGGAAAAACGTGAGGTGATTAACGTGCAGGGACCGATGGTCAGCAATAACGGTGAAATGCTGCGCGATGCAGCAATTGCCGGGCTGGGGTTGATCCTGCTACCGGAATTTATCGTTGCCCCCGCCCTCGCCAGTGGTGACCTGATCACCGTGCTGGATGACTGGCACCCCTCCTCGCTCAGCCTGAATGCGCTCTATCCGCAGCATCGCCAGCGCAGCGAGGTCAACCGGGTGTTTATGGCGTTTCTGCAACAGAAGCTGGCGTAGCGGCACAGTTAACAAATGGTGTTGCGATCACCGCGGTGCTGAGCCAGCTTCAGGATGCAAAGAGATATCTTTAGACACCGCTTCTCCAGCCAGCAACGCCGCTCCGAGCATGCCGCCATGATGGGCAAAGGCTCCCGGCACCACTAATGGCTGAGCACTGCGTCGTAACACATAACCTTGCACCGCCGCATCCAGCACCGCGATCAGTGGTGACACCGAAGCCAGGCCGCCCCCCACCACCACCACTGAAGCCCCGGTGAGATTGATGCAGTACGCCAGCGGCTGGCTGACCAACTGTAGCCAGGCGCTGATGGTTTGTCCGGCCAGTGCCTCCTGACGTTGCCAGCGCGCAATAATGTCGAGGCTGCTGGCGGATTCGTTATGCAAAGTGCGATGCAGATTTTCCATGCCACGCGCACCACCGTAGCTATCGAGGCAGCCTCGTTGTCCACACGGACAGCGCTGGCGCGGCAGCCGTCGCCATTCACCGTCAATCTCAACTTCCGTCAGTGTAATCGGGCCATGCCCCCATTCGCCGGTTAACCCATTTTGTCCGATGATAATGCGGCCATTCGCCACCAGGCCGCCGCCGACGCCAGAACCGAGGATCGCGCCAAACACCACCCTGTGGCCCCGTCCCGCCCCGACCAGCGCTTCGGCATAAGTAAAGCAGTCCGCATCGTTATGGACGATCACTTCACGTTGTAGTTCGTCAGCCAGTTCTCGTGCCAGGTTGCGCTGATGGAAGGCCGGAATATTGCTGGCAAAGGTCTCACCGCTATCTGGTGCCACAATCCCGGCGGTGGAAATCGCTACCGGGCTGCTGGCGCTAAAATGCTGCTGATGCTGGTCGATCATCGTTCGGATTAACCGCGTGAACTCAGGCCAGGACGTGGTTGGCATGTTTTCCTGCCCGAGCAGAGCCAATTCCCCGTTGCCCGTCGCCATCCCCAATTTGATAAATGAACCACCTAAATCGAAACAGATCACCGCAGGTTGCTGTGTATTCATAAACGCTTATCCATCACATCGCGTAAGCCGTCACCCAGCACGTTAAAGCCAAGTACGGTAATCAGAATGGCCAGGCCAGGGAAAAGGGAGACGTAAATGTTGAGTCCGAGGAAGTTGCGTCCATCGCTCATCATAGTGCCCCACTCCGGCATCGGGGGCTGCACCCCCAGCCCGAGGAATGACAGGCTGGCAGCCGATAACACCACCGCACCAGCCGTCAGGGTTGATTGCACAATCAGCGGACCGATCGCGTTGCGCAAAATATAGTGGGTGATAATGCGCGGATAACGCACCCCCAGCATATGCGCCGCTTCGATGTACTCCATATTTTTCAGCCCCAGCGTCAGATTGCGGCTGAGACGGGCATAAACCGGGATGGAGAATAACGAGATGGCGATCAGCATATTGGTCAGCCCTTCGCCGAGTACACTGACAATCAGAATCGCCAGTACGATACCCGGAAAGGCAAAAATCACGTCCATCATCCACATGATCGCCGCGTCGATTTTGCGCCCCGCCAGACCCGAAATGATACCGAGCGGAATGCCAATCACCATCGAAATCGCCACGCTCAGGCACACTTCAAATAACGAGATACGCGCCCCATAGATCACGCGCGCGAAGATATCACGGCCATAATCGTCAGTGCCAAACCAGTGCGCGGCGGAGGGTGCCTGTAAGGTATTCAGTAAATCCTGTTCGATCGGGTCCCAATGGGTAATCAGCGGGGCCAGCAGTGCCGCCAGCACCACCAGCAGCACCAATCCACCGCCAATGGCAATCGACGGATATGCCGCCAGGAAACGCAACAGCTGCCTGCTGCGCGATCGGCGCGACACCAGGGAAGTTTCGATGCTGTTCATCAGTCGAACCTTATTTTTGGATTCAGCAAGCCGATGAGAATTTCCCCCACCAGATTCATCAGCACCACACCGGTGACGGCCACCAGGGTGATACCCTGAATCACCGGGTAGTCACGATAGCGCACCGAATCCACCAGCAAACGACCAATGCCCGGCCAGTTGAATACCGATTCCGTCACCACCGCACCGCCAATCAGGCTGCCGAAATTCAGCGCCACAATGGTCACAATCGGGATCAGGGCGTTGCGTAACGCGTGTTTCCAGTGGATGCTGCGCGCCGACAACCCCTTAGCCCTGGCAGTGCGAATGTAGTCCTGACTTAATACATCCAGCATGCTGGAACGCGTCATGCGGGCGATCATCGCCATCGGCAAAATCGCCAGCGTCACGGTGGGCATGATGTAATTACGCCACGAATCGGCTCCCAGCAGCGGTAACCAGCCGAGCTGTACCGCAAAATAGTTCATCGCCAGCAGCGCCAGCCAGAAGTTGGCAATCGACGCTCCGGCAATGGTCAGCACCATCACCACCTGATCCGGAATGCGCTGGCGATAAATCGCCCCGGTCATCCCGGCGGGTACGCCAATAGCTATCGCCAGCAGGTAAGCCAGTGCCGCCAGCGATAAGGTATAAGGCAGCCGTTCACTGATTTCGCTGATCACCGGACGTTGCGACTGCAAAGACATCCCCAGATTGCCGTGCAGCGCTTCCGCTGCAAACTTCACATATTGCAGCGGCAGCGGCTGGTCAAGACCCAGACGGATGCGCATGTTATCCACCGCTTCCTGCGGTGCTTCCGGCCCCGCCATCAGGCGTGCCGGATCGCCCGGCAGCGCACGGATGGCGATAAAAACGATGATGGACACCCCGAATATAATCAACGGCAGTGAAAGCACCTTTTTCGCGACATACGCTTTCATAGCAACTCGCCTGGGTTATTTTTTGACGGCATCCCGCACCACTAACTGACCACCCGGCTGCATGGTCACGCCGCTGATATTTTTCCGCGCTGCATACAGGTCATCCTGGTAGAACAGCAGCACCTGCGGTGCCAGCGCGCTGATGCGTTTCTGCGCGTCGAAGTAGAGAGCTTTGCGTTTGGCATCATCCATGGTGGAGGCGGCAGTATCGATCAGATCATCGGTTTGCTTATCGCTAAAGAAACCAAGGTTGGCACCACCCGGCGCGAAGCTGCTGGTGTGGTACAGCGGGCGCAGTTGCAGGTCAGAACCGTACAGGCCGGATGACCATGAAGCCAGCACCGCATCAGTGCCCTGCGAGGCTTTCTCTTTTGCATCGGCGAAGGCCGCTTTGGTCCAGACACCACTTTCCATCTGACGCACATTCAGCTTCACGCCAATTTTGCTCCACATGCCCTGCAACACCTGCGCAGTGCGGGCATCCGGTGCCTGCACCGCAATCGACATGGCAAAGCCATCGGCATAACCCGCCGCTTTCAGCAGGTCTTTAGCTTTCTGCAGATCAAAGGGATAGTCATGCAGGCTTTTATCGTAATTCACATCAACCGGTGCCAGCGCCGAGTTGGCGGGCTGGGCATAACCAAACATCACTGCCTTGCTCAGCGCCTGCTGATCGGTGGCGAAGTTCAGCGCCTGACGCACGCGGACATCGCTCAACGCTTTACTTTGCGTATTAAGATCAACCCAGAACACCGCCGCACCCGGCGATTGTTTCAGATTGATGTTGGGATTGTTTTTTAACATGCCAGCGAATTGTGGTGGCACCGGGTTAATAATATCGACCTGGCCGGATTGCAGCGCCATATTCATCACCGAAGGCTCACTGCTCCACGTCCATTTTATTTCATCCGGCCCGGATGATTTACCCCAGTAATCCGCGTTCTTTTGTTCCAGCACGTATTCGCCGGATTTATATTGCACCAGCTTATAAGGCCCGGTGCCATCCGCTTTATTATTGATGCTGCCATCTTTATCCGCTTTGGGGCTGACCATTAATCCCGGCCCCGACGCCAGTACCGTCAAAAATGCCGGGTTTATTTTTTTCAGCTGAAATTCCACCGTCAGATCGTCTTTTTTCTTCACGTCCTGAACAAAGGTGCGGATTTTACCGCTGGCGGCCAGGCCGCGTTTGGTATCGAGATGGCGTTGAAAGTTTTCCACCACTGCATCGGCGTTAAAGGGCGTGCCATCATGGAATTTTACGTTGGGGCGCAGTTTAAAAGTCCAGTTCAGCCCGCTGGCATCGCTACTCCAGGAGAGCGCCAGCGCCGGAACTGCCTTGCCATCATCACCCAGCCGCGTCAGGCCTTCATACATCGGGTCCAGCACCGTACCAGTAAAGGTGGCGGTCTGATTACCCGGATCCATGCTGCGTGGCGGTTCGTTCTGCATAATAACCAGTTGGCTGGCAAACGCAGAGGCGCTGGCAAATAGCGACATCATGCAGCCCGCGAGAGTAATAACCCTGAAACGCTTAAGTGTGCTTTCCATGAAGGCCCTCAGATACGATTGGTGAATTATCCAGGCCATATAAGGCACAACTCCCAAACAAAAGCCAATAGGTTAGTTCATATATTTTACTTATATCTCGATCCAGGTTCAGAAAATTAACTAAATGCCGTTGTATTTGTTCCTGTGACTTATTATTGTCGGTGAAACAGTGCTTTGATCGCAGGACTCTTAATGCTCAATGCTCATCAGCAACAAATCATTCGTCTGCTTATTGCCTCACATGGCATGAGCCGCACGGCTATTGCGCAGAAGATGAAAATGAGTAAAGCGGCCATTAGCACCCTGATTAAAGAGATGCTCAATGCCGGTTTGCTGGAAGAAAGTATTCCTGAAGCCACCGGGCAGGGTCGCCCTTCCGTGTTATTAAAAATGCGCGCCGATAGCGCTTATTTTCTCGGCGCGTCGTTGCTCGGTGAACAAATCACCCTGGTGTTGATCGATATGCATGGGCACGTGCTGGCAAGCAGCGTGCTGCCCCTGAGTCTCGACCCGCAACAACTCACCCAGGCCATTGCCGCAGCCATCCCCCCGCTGGTACAGAGCAAGGGTATCTCACCGGATCAACTGATTGGCCTTGGCGTTACGCTTTCCGGCTTTGTCGATGAACACCAGGCAGTCTGCGTGCAGTCAGCCCTGCTCGGCTGGAAAAATGTCGCGCTGGCGGAGATGCTGAAGCAGACAACCGGGCTGGAGGTGTCGCTGGAAAATGATGCCAAAGCCCTGGCGGTGAGTGAGAAGATCTTCGGGCTGGCGAAGAAAGTTCGCAACTTCACTCTGATTTCGCACAGCGATGGCATCGGTTCGGCGCACTTTTTTCAGGGGCAACTGCATCGCGGTGCTCACGGTGGTGCCGGAGAAATTGCCCATTGCACCATTGAGCCCGGCGGCCACCCCTGTCGCTGCGGTAAACGCGGCTGTCTCGACACGCTGGCATCCTTAACGGCCATCCGCGAAAACATGCGCGAGAAAGCGCTCGATGCCGTAACCCTGGCGGAGCTGGAAAATCTGGCGGTGAAAGGTAGCAGTGCGGCAATTGCCATTCTGCACCGCGCGGGTAATGCGCTCGGCCTTGCCATTGCCAATATCATTCAGATGAACGACCCGGAATTGATCGTGATTGCCCATCATCCCGGCGCGTTTGATGGCTTGCTAAAAACCGTGGTGATGCAGGCCATTGATGCCAATGTCCTACCTTCCATCATGGGTAAGACGCCGATTTCGACCATCGTTCTCAGCGACGAAAGCTGGGCCAGAGCCGCTGCCAGTGTGGCGGCCTATCGTTTTTTAATTCATTTACCCGAGTAACGGAGGCGGCAATGCGCATTGCTTTTGGTGGTATTCATACTGAGTGCAGTACCTATAACCCGGTGCTGAATTATGCTGACGACTTCCGTATTCTGCGCGGCGATGAACTCACGGCGAGTCCTTATTTTGCCTTTCTTGCCGATTACGATGCCCTCTTCCTGCCGACCTTTCATGCCCGCGCCATCGCTGGTGGTCCGGTCGCACGCGTCACTTACGACGATTTTAAGCAGGATTTCTTAAGCCGACTGGCGACGTTGTTGCCCGTAGATGGCGTGTACCTGGCGATGCACGGCGCGGTCTACGTTGAAGGAATGGAAGACGCCGAGGGTGACTGGATTGCCGCCACCCGTGAGCTGGTTGGTGACGATTGCCCGATCAGCGTCAGCTATGATCTGCACGGTAACGTCACGCAACGCATCATCGATGCAATCGATATGTTCTCCACCTACCGCACTGCGCCGCATATCGATGTGGAGGAAACCATGCGTCGCTCAGTCGCGATGCTGGTGAAAAGCCTGCACAGCGGCGTGAAACCTGGCGTTGTCTGGGCACCGATTCCGGTGGTGTTGCCTGGCGAACGCACCAGTACCGAAGATGAACCGGCGAAAAGCCTGTATGCCCACCTGCCCGCCATTAACGCGATCGATCATATCTGGGATGCCTCACTGATGGTGGGTTACGTCTGGGCCGATGAACCGCGCGCGACGGCGGCAGCCATCATGACGGGTACCGATGCCGATGTGCTGGCTGAACAGGCGGCAAAACTGGCGCTGGCGTACTGGCAAGCCCGAGAACAATTCAGCTTTGGTTGTGTCACCGGCAGCACTGAGGAGTGTGTACGGATGGCGATGGCCAGCCCTACCCATCCGGTGATTCTGGCGGATTCCGGTGATAACCCCACCGGAGGCGGTGTTGGCGACCGCGGCGATATGCTGGCCGAGTTGATTCGCCAGGGTGCGCAGGGGGTGATTGTCGCCGGTATTACGGATAAACCGGCGACCGACGCGGCTTTTGCTGCCGGAGTCGGCGCAACGCTGCCATTGACTATCGGCGCGACGCTTGATCCGGCAGGTGGCAAGGCCAGTGCGCAATTTGTGGTGACTAACCTGGTGGATGACGCACGATCCGTCGCGAAACAGGCGCTGCTGCAAACGGGTGGCATTACCGTGGTGGTCGCTGACAGACGTCGTCCCTACCATAATCTGGCGGATTTTGCGCTGCTGGGGCTGGATCCGGCCACCGCCAATATTGTGGTAGTAAAATCCGGTTATCTGTCCCCCGAACTGGCACCGCTGGCCAATCCTAACCTGATGGCGCTATCAGAAGGCGTGGTCGATCAGTATGTGGAACGTCTGGTCCGCAAGCGTAAGACTCAGCCTGCTTATCCGTTTGATACCGATTTTGATTTCCTGCCGGTAAGCACCCTGTCCGCACGCTTTATGGCAGAGCCGCAGCCATGAAGACACAGGAACCGATGCTGCGTATAGAAAATCTGTCCGTGGCGTTTCGCCACGAGGATGACTGGCGCGAAGTGGTGCATAACGTCTCATTTGACATTCACGCTGGCGAAACGCTGGCGATTGTCGGTGAATCCGGCTCCGGTAAAAGCGTTACGTCTATGGCGATCATGCGCCTGCTGAATACCCGTCATACACGCATCACCGGTAAGGTGCTACTCAACGGCAGTGATTTGCTGCTGCTGAGCGAAGCCGCCATGCGCGATATTCGCGGCAATGCCGTGGCGATGATTTTTCAGGAGCCGATGACCAGCCTGAATCCTTCATTCACCATCGGTCATCAGATTGCCGAGGTGCTGACCACACACCGGAAAATTTCGTCGCGAGACGCCAGAGAAGCAACGATTCGTTTGCTGGAAAAGGTACGCATCCCCAACGCCGCGAAACGCTTTGATGACTATCCACACCATTTTTCGGGTGGGATGCGTCAGCGGGTGATGATCGCGATGGCGCTGGCGTTAAGACCCAAACTGCTGATTGCCGATGAGCCCACCACAGCGCTGGATGTCACCATTCAGGGACAGATTCTTGATCTGATTAAAACCCTGCAGGAAGAAGAAGGCACTGCGGTGCTGTTTATCACGCACGATATGGGCGTGGTGGCCGAAGTTTCAGACCGAACGCTGGTGATGTATCAGGGCGATGTCGTGGAGACCGGCACCACCGCCGCCATTTTCTCCGCCCCGTCGGCGGAATATACACGCACGCTGATTGCCACCGTCCCTCAGCTCGGGGCGATGCGCGGTATCGCGGGACCCCGTAAATTTTCGGATCCTCACTCGCCTTGTGCGATGCCGCGCTTGTCGGCGCAACCGTTGCTGTCGGTAAAAAATCTCACTACCCGTTTCAGTATTCATGAGGGACTGTTTAGTCGCAAAACCGGTGCGGTCCACGCGGTGGAAAATATCTCTTTCGACCTGATGCCAGGTGAAACCCTGTCGCTGGTGGGTGAATCAGGCTGTGGTAAATCCACCACCGGTCGCTCCCTCACCCGTCTGACCCGCGCCGCATCCGGTCAGGTAGAGTTTGACGGTTATGATGTGCTCAGTCTCGGCCCGGACGAATTACGCAAACTGCGTTGCGCAATGCAGATGATTTTTCAGGATCCCTTCGCCAGCCTGAACCCACGCATGTCAGTGCAGGAAGCGCTGACCGAGCCCTTTTTGCAGCATCGGTTGGGCAGCAAAGCCCAGGCAATACAAAAAGCCGCTGAACTGATGGAGCGTGTGGGGTTGTCGGCAACGATGCTGAAAAGATATCCGCACGAATTTTCCGGCGGCCAGCGGCAGCGTATCTGCATCGCGCGTGCGTTAATGCTCGATCCGAAAATGATCATTGCCGACGAATCGGTTTCAGCGCTGGACGTGACGGTGAAAGCGCAAATCATTAACCTGCTGCTCGATTTACAGCAAAACCTGGGCTTGTCGTATCTGTTTATTTCTCACGATATGGCGGTGGTGGAACGCATCAGCCATCGGGTGGCAGTGATGCTGTTGGGTGAGATTGTCGAGATTGGCCCGCGCGCGGCAATTTTTGAAAACCCGCAGCATGATTACACCCGTAAGCTGCTCTCCTCGGTGCCGGTACCGGATCCGGCACGCCGCCAGCTCAGACGACATATGGAGGTCAGCGAGCTGAAAAGCCCGGTCCGGCCACTGGGTTATGTGCCGGAAACACGTCGCTATCGCGAAGTCAGCGCCGGGCATTGGGTGATGGATCAGTAAATCGCACGGATCCGTAGCGGCGCGATTTATCGCGCATTCCCGTGCGCCGTGCCGGGAAAATACGTTACGTTATAAGGATTGCTACCCGTTACTTTAATCAAGGAATGTTGTGTGTCTCATTTTAATCAATATGGTCAACCCGTAGGGTTTGCTCTGCCGGACTGGCAGCCCGTCGCGCGTCCCTCCTTCACCCCCCTGGTGGGGCGGTTTTGTACGCTACAACCTTTACAGACTGGACACTGCGCATCGCTGTTTGCGGCATTTTCTCAGGCTGAAGACGATCGCGACTGGACATGGCTCGGTGCCGAACAACCCCACTCGCTGGAAGAGATGCAGCACTGGGTCGCACACAAAATTGCTGATGCTTTGCTGGTACCTTATGCCGTCATCAGCCATGCCAGCCAACAGGCGGTGGGTGTGGTGTGTTTCGCCAATATTGACCCACAAAATGGCGCGCTTGAAATCGGCCATGTGACCTGGTCACCGCTGATGCAGCGTAATGTGCTGGGCACGGAGGCATTGTTTCTGTTGCTGACCCAGGCCTTCATGCTGGGCTATCGTCGGGTGGCGTGGCGCTGCGACTCGCTGAACCATGCATCGCGTCGCGCAGCGGAACGTATCGGCTTCACGTTTGAAGGCCGCTTTCGCCAGGCAATGACGCGCAAACAACGTAACCGTGATACTGACTGGCTGTCGATTATTGATACCGAATGGCCTGTCATTTATCAGGCGATAACGCGTTGGATAGACGAAGAAAATATTGATAATTCAGGGCAACAAATTTTTCCACTACATCGATTCCTTAAGCGAAATTAATTTTCCCCCTCAGGATTTCCCTTGCTGAAATAGCGGTTATACATCATGTGCAATCCAGTAAAATAACCGCCTGTTTCGCATGGAAATAACTCAATACATTTGTAACCAAATAAATCCGCCATTTTGCTTCAATAGTTTTTAAACTAAATAAATTTTAAAATTTCAATAACAATGTTTTAAATTTGTTGCGAACTTTTTACTCATCGCTAAGAAACGTTGTTATCGCAATGAAAAAATCAACTACATTACTCACCTCGCTTTCGCTCACTGCACTGCTTGTCAGCTCTGCTGTTCATGCCACCGACACACCGGAAAAGACCGATGTACTGCTGATTGGCGGGGGCATCATGAGTGCTTCTCTGGGAACCTGGCTGGAAGAATTACAGCCCAGCTGGAAACAGGTTATGGTCGAAAAGCTGGACGGCGTGGCACTGGAATCGTCGAACGGCTGGAATAACGCCGGTACCGGCCACTCCGCGAATATGGAGCTGAATTATACGCCAGAACGTCCGGACGGAAGTATTGATGTCAGCAAAGCGCTGGAAATCAACGAAGCCTTTATGATTTCCCGTCAATTCTGGACCTCGCAGGTGAAACGCGGTGTATTAAATAACCCGCATAACTTTATTAATTCTACTCCGCACATGAGTTTTGTCTGGGGCGATAAAAACGTTGAGTATCTGACGAAACGTTATGAAGCGCTGCAAAAAACCGTGCTGTTCCAGGGAATGAAATTCTCCACCGATCACGCGCAAATTCAGCAGTGGGCGCCGTTGATTATGGAAGGACGCGATCCGCAGCAGAAAGTGGCGGCGACCTGGACCCCGGTTGGCACCGATGTTAACTACGGCGAAATTACCCGTCAGCTGATTGGCAGCCTGAAAAAGAACGATAACTTCTCGCTGGAAACCTCATCAGAAGTGACCGATTTCAAACGTAACAGCGATAACAGCTGGCACGTCACCATTAAAGATGTGAAAAGTGGTGAAAACCGCACCATCGATGCACGTTACGTGTTTATCGGTGCAGGCGGCGGCGCGCTGAAACTGTTGCAGAAAACCGGTATCCCTGAAGGTGAAAACTACGCTGGCTTCCCGGTGGGCGGTTCATTCCTCGTCACCGAAAACCCGGCGATTACCAGCCGTCATCTGGAAAAAGTGTACGGTCAGGCTTCCGTGGGTGCACCGCCGATGTCCGTACCGCATCTTGATGCCCGTTTTCTCGATGGCAAGCGTGTGGTGCTGTTTGGACCTTTCGCCACCTTCTCAACCAAGTTCCTGAAAAATGGTTCTTTGTTTGACCTGTTAGGCACCACCACCACCAGCAACTTTATGCCGATGACCCACGTAGGCATTGATAACTTCGACCTGGTGAAATATCTGATTGGTCAGGTGATGCTGAACGACGATGATCGCTTCGCCGCACTGAAAGAGTACTTCCCGGAAGCGAAGAAAGAAGACTGGAAACTGATTCAGGCCGGTCAGCGTGTACAGATCATCAAGAAAGATGCCGAGAAAGGTGGTGTGCTGAAGCTGGGTACGGAAATCGTGACCGATCAGCAGAAAACCGTTGCCGCTCTGCTGGGTGCGTCACCGGGAGCTTCAACCGCAGCGCCGATCGCGATTAACGTGATCAAGCAGCTGTTCCCGACCGAGTTCGCCAGCCCGGAATGGCAGCAGAAGATCCATCAAATCGTTCCGGCCTATGGCCAGAAACTGAACGACAATGCAGCACTGGCTCAGCAGGTTTGGGATGACACAGCTGCAACGCTGCAACTGACCAAACCCCCGGTGATCAACATGCCAGCCGCTGCCACTCAGCCGCAGGCAACGACTCCGGCTAAAGCGACCTCCTCGCCGCAACACGATATGGCGCTGTAAGTCTCAACCCCGTGCTACCTGGTACGGGGTTTTTCTTTATATCAACTGCGTTCAATGACACACAGATAACAGCCAAACCGGGCGCTATGCACATGGATATAAGCGGTTTCAGGTTGACGCAACATCTGCAAAATTAACGGCTCCGCCTCCCCGCCTTGCGTGACCTCCGCCGCAATAATCATATGTGCTGTATTAAAGGCTCGTAGCGAGAGTAGCCGGGTTGTCAGATACGCAGGGACTTCATCTTGATAAACACCTTGTGTGGTACATCCTTCATGGATATAGATGGCGTGTCTGCCTGAATAAGGCGTTGCCGCGGGTTGGTAGGCGTGATTGACCAGAATCGCATACTCCCCCTCCGGCACATCACGTAATGCAATGCGATCCGGAAAACCCGAGGATCTATCAGCCCGCTTACGTATCGCCAGATGTAACGCCAGATAGCGCTCATCCTGACCAAATAAATGTGTAAACTCTCTGCTGTCCAAACCGCGAATGGTATAAGCCATATTATCCTCCAGACGTTAAGCGTGGAGGTATTAAGCACCTGAACACGACGGCGTGCTCGCTGTTAACGGTCATGGAGTTTTCGATAAGGATTTGGCTGCGATTTCACCGAGGAAGGAAATTCGCCTGCTGGCTAAAAATTGGTTATTATCCGCTCCCACACTCCCCCCTGGCGACCTGATGTCTGTTATTTTTGATACCTTTATTGCCCCACTGTGTCATGACCAGATAGAAACGCTCTATCAGGATGAACACCTGGTGCTGATCAATAAACCCGCCGGCCTGCTCAGTCTCTCGGGCAAAAATCCGCAAAATATCGATTCCGTACATCACCGGCTGGTCAAGATTTTTCCGGGCTGCACCCTGGTTCACCGTCTTGATTTCGGCACATCCGGCTTAATGGTGATTGCGCGCAATAAGATGATCAACGCCGCCCTGTGCCAGCAATTCAGTCAGCGCAGCGTGACCAAGGTTTACAGCGCACTGTTGTGCGGACATCTTGAAAACCATGAAGGGGTGATAGACGCGGCGATTGCCAAAGATCCGGCGCGCTTTCCACTGATGTCTATTTGTGCAATCCACGGCAAACCCGCCCGTTCTCGCTATCAGGTGGTTGAACGTTTCAATCATGAGCTGGAAGATGGGACGTTACTGCCGTTAACGCGGGTGCAGCTAATTCCGGAGACCGGTCGCACTCACCAACTACGTATTCATTGCCAGCTGCTGGGCCACCCTATTTTAGGTTGCGACCTGTATGGCGGTCGCCTGCTGCCTGGCACGGAAAAAGCCCCACGGCTAATGCTGCACGCCAGTGCACTGGATTTTGTGCATCCTGTCAGCGAAGAGTGGATCAATGCGCGCCATAATAGCCCGTTTTGAACGGGCAACGCTCTGATTACCACATCAAATCATCAGGCACTTTAAAATCAGCATAGGGATCATCTTCATCATGCTGTTCCTGACTCAGGGGGCTGTTTAATACAATATGGCTCGCATCTCGCTGGGTGATTTTGTCAGCGACCACTGCAGGGATAATCGCGTATTCACTCTTACCATTGCTATCAACCACCAGGCGGGCGATAGCAAGACGCCCATTCACCAGTTGCGTTTGGGTCAACTTATCAACACTGATTTTTTTAATTAAATTGTTATCGGTGAAATTAAATTCAATATCACCTTTTGCAACGACGATTCTGTTCATCTCAATAAGTTGCTTCACCTGAGCTTTATATTCTTTTGCTAAAGCCGCTTGTTTTTGTTGTTCGCTTAGCTGCTTATCTCGCTCAAGTTGCGCTTTTTTATTCTCTTCCACCGCCTCTCTGGCCTCACGAGCCTGAACGCGTGATTTTTTAGCCGTCTTTTGGACTTTGGCCATTTTCTTGCTGGTCACTAAACCAGCCTTCAGTATTTGCTCTTGTAAGGTAAGTTTTGTCATCTTCGCTTCTAAACCATCTTAAAAATTTTGGGGGCAGCCCCCACTCTCACGTCTATTCATTGCGCCAGTGCATCAGGTTCTGACTCGCTTACCGGCTTTGTCACTTCCGCCTTGTACTTATCCACGATGCCATAAAATTTAAGCGCTACGCCATTGTTCATCAGTTGGGGGTTAAAGTCTATGCCGTGCCTGCTGTGAATTTTCTTTACCTGTGTGCTTTCATACGGTTATATAAATCCACCAAATGATTAAGCTGAATAGTTGATCATTGACAAGGTGGATATCACGTCTTAACTCAATACGCGCTGTGCTGAAAATTGGGCAGAAAGGTGAGCCGTTAAGTTTTGCGAAAACGCTGTTAAGGAAGCATTGTGACGATTTTTGTTCCGCTGATTTATCTTTTTGCTGGCTGGCTGATGGGAAAAACGGCCTGGGACTTCAAAACAGCTGCGTCCTGGATATTAACGCGTGTTGCCATTCCGATTGTCATCGTATTCAACATATCGACGCGTTTTGGCAGTATGAGTACCATCATCATCACCACGGCCATCAGTATGCTGATTATGCTGATGGCGTCGCGCTACATTATGCGTGATCCCATTAAAAGCCTGTGCTTCAGTTACCTTAATATTGGCTGGCTTGGGTTACCTGTGGCTACGGCCCTGTTCGGCAATGAAGCAGCAACCATCATCATCGCCGCCTATGTCGGTAGCTCGATTGTGGGCAACTCTGTCGGTGCGGGGATGCTTTCAGGCCACCATTTTAATCCCGTTAAATTAATTCAGACTCCACCTGTGCTGGCGCTAATCCTCGGGGCGATGCTCATTCCCTTCAGCCAGCAAATCACACTGTGGTTTGCCGAACTCTATGATGTCGCAAAATTTCTGATGAGCTTTCTCGGCATGGCCGTGCTTGGAATATGGCTGTCCAAAATTGAGCTGACTCTTCAGGATCTCCGCCAGGAAGTCCGCCCGTATCTGGTTAAATTTGGTGTGATGTTTATTCTGTTCACACTGCTTTTGATGCTCGCCAGAACATTCGACTTCCGGCTGATAACACAAAATCCTGGGACACTTTATCTGCTTTGCCTCCTTCCTCCGGCAGCCAATATCATCGTTCTTGAGACGCATTATCTGGGCACGGGGCATTCTGCTAAGCTCATTACCTGTGGAACCTGCATCAGCATCATCGCGATTAGCTTTTTCGCAGCGGCTGTCGCTATTGCCAGGACGATGGGTATTGTTCACTGATATCACGCCCGGAAAGGGTATTTTGGGCATGGCAGCCAGGGTTTGATCAGCAACTCGCGCTCTCTACCTCATGGTAATGACGATGAACGCAAGTTGCGTTAGAACGCTGATTACCTGACATAAAAGGAAACTGCGCGTCAGGCACGGGTTGCAATCAGAATGGCTGATGCTTTGATCAGAGCCAGTACGCGACTGCCCTGATTCAGCTTCATCTCTTCCTGGCTTTCGTTGGTCACGACGGCGATGATTTCAAACCCGGCATCAGTTGCAATATGCACTGTCGCGTTAACTGCGCCTTCAGTCACGCGGGTGACGCTACCGGCATACTGGTTACGCGCGGAGAACTTCAGGCCACATTCTTCAGTGGCAAGGGTGACCCATGGCGCTTTAATGAGCGCGATGGCCTCTTTACCCACCGCCAGGCCTAAAGCTTCTTTACTGCTGTGGGTGACAATCGCCACCAGTCTGACGCCACCAGCGAGCGTCAATTCGACTTCGTCATTGACCGCGCCGGTGGTGACTGCGCTGACTGTGCCAACCAGTTGATTACGTGCTGATACCTGCATAGAAACTCCTTATCTCGCGATTGAGTGATTATCGGATTTATAGTCTAACATCCGTCTATTTAGCGCTGTTTCCGTTTAAGTTCAATAAGCCATTTTTTGACTACGGTTATAAGATTTGGCTTGTTTACAAGTCGGGGTGTTTTTCACGACTGTATCTATCCAGAAAAAAGGCGTGAGCTTATGAAGTTGGCCGCGAAATCGTAGCGCTCCAGCCAAATTTTCAGCACATCGACTCCGTTAACATTTCCTGCTATCACCTGCTGAAACCATTGCATTGATCACCGTTTCCCGGCACGGTATCGGGTTTTAACCTATTTATTTATCAGGGAATTATTTATGAATTCTATCGTCACATCTCCAGTTACTTATTCATCAAACGGCGCAACCTTAGCCGGTTCTCTGGTTTATCAGGATGGCATCAATCATCCACGCCCCGGTGTGGTGATGGCTCCAAACTGGATGGGTGTCACCACGATGGCCGAAGATGTGGCAGCAAAAATCGCCGCTCAGGGCTTTGTGGTACTGGTGGCGGATCTTTATGGTGAAGGCCAGCGTCCAACAAATGGCGAAGAAGCTGGCAGCATGATGATGGCGGTGAAAGATACCCCGGCAGAAGTGGCGCGCATGCAGGCCGCTCTGGCGGCGCTACAACATCAACAACTCGCACCTGTGGCGGCGGATCAGCTGGCGGCGATTGGTTTTTGCTTTGGTGGTCACTGTGCGCTGGAACTGGCACGCAGCGGTGCTGATATCAAAGCGGCAGTTTCCTTCCACGGCACGCTGGATACCAAAGGCGACTATGCCATTGATGGCATCAAAGGCAGCGTGCTGGTGCTCGACGGTGCCGCCGATCCGCTGGTACCGCGTGAACAACTGAGCGAATTCGCCCGTGAGATGAGTGCGAAGCAGGTTGACTGGCAGCTGGTCAGCTATGCCGGTGCGGTGCACTCTTTCACCGATCCGGCCGCAAACAACCCTGGTGTCGCTCAGTACCATCCGCAGGTGGCAGAACGTGCCTTTCAACGCATGTTCGCGCTGTTCGCCGAAACCTTCTAATCCTTATTTCATCAGCACCTGAAATTGTGGATTAAATTCATCGAAGATGGGCAATGCCGCAGCACCTAATGCTGCGGTATCGCTGCCCGTCATGCCGGTTTTCAGCCGTGAACCGGTCAGATAGCGTCCGCGCACCGATTGATATAACGGCGGCAGGCGCTGAATGATTTTATCCAGCAGCGTAGCAGGCATCATGCCACCAATGATCACGCTCTCGGCATCGAAAATGCACTCCAGCATGTTAATTGCCTGTCGTAACGGTGCCAGCACGCTGTCGATCCAGCGATCAAACAGCGCCGGGTCAACTTCAAGTAAATCATCCGGCAGCGCGCTCATCGGATCCAGCCCGCAAAACTCATAGGCCGCCTGCAACGACACATAACGCTCCAGACAACCGTGATTGCCGCAATAGCAGGCGCGTCCACCCGGTTCGATCACGATATGCCCCACTTCTCCGGCGTTATGCGCATGCCCGGTATAAATATGGCCATCGGTGAAAATACCCGCCCCGAGCCCGGTACCGATATACAGGTAAATAAAGGAGTTAAGCTGGCGCGCGACACCGTGGAAACGTTCGCCGATAGCGGCTACCGTCGCATCATTCTCCAGCGTCACCGGCAGGCCGCTCATGGCCGCCAGTTCAGCCTCAATATCGACCTGTTCCCAGCCATTCAGCGTAGTCGGCCCTACCGATGAGATCCCCTCGACACCAAACGGCCCAGGCATCACCACACCCATCCCCAGCACCTTATGCCAGCGCTCACCCAGTTGGGTTTTAATCTCCGCCAGCACTTCAGCAATGCGCGCTAAGGTGGCACCGGGTTGGGGCTTTTGCACCAGAATAAGGCGACGAAAGTGAATCTCGCCGGTCAAATCCACCAGCACAATCAATAACGTTTGATGATCGAGATGAATGCCGATCGACCAGGCGCTGGCCGGGTTCAGCGTCACAGGAATGGCCGGTTGCCCCCGTCCCTGCTTGCGTGGCTGGCGGCTGGCAAGCAGCTCTGCCTCTTCCAGCTCCGCCACAATGTTTGACACCGTCTGCGGCGTCAAAGCGGTCAGCCGTGCCAGCTCGGCACGCGTCAATTCGCCATGCAGGCGAATGGCTTCGATGATCACGCGGCGATTATGCGCACGCGCATGTTCCAGATTGGTTCCCGAAGTTCTCATCGTACTCCCTTAGCTCTTAAGCGCATCGGCATCAATATCTATGATCGGCTACACATTTTCCATGCTGTTCACCTGACAGATGCAAAAATCTGTGCAGAGTTAAGCGCAGTAGTCGCCAGGGTTTCTACCCTGGCACGTCACTTGCTTTAGCTAATTGATGTCAGCCGCAGCAATCTGACAACCTGTGCGCGTTATTAAATCAATCAAATTGATTTAATTAAACACCCTCTTTTTGCATCAAGGCGGAGAAAACCATGAAAACCCGATTCACCCCCACGCTGAAAGGATGTTTTGCAGCCCTGCTGTTAGCAAGCGCAGGAAGCGCCTCAGCGGCCACTACGCTCAATGCGTTGTTTATGACCCAGGCCGCTTACAGTGAAAATGATATTCGCGCCATGACCCAGGAATTTGAAAAAGCGCACCCGGATGTGCAGGTTAATCTGGAGTTTGTCCCTTACGAAGCGTTGCACGACAAAATCGTTGCGGCACGCGGCGCCGGTGGTAACGGCTATGACGTGGTGCTGTTTGATGCCATCTGGCCTGCCGAATTTACCCGTTTTGATTTACTCCAGGACGTGAGCAGCCGCATCACCCCGGAAGAAAAATCACAAATCTTCCCTGGCGCGATGAATACCGTGGTGTTCAAAGGTAAAACCCTCGGCATGCCGTGGATCCTCGATACCAAATATCTTTACTACAACAAAGCGATGCTGGAAAAAGCCGGTATCACCACCCTGCCGCAAACCTGGCAACAGGTGATGGATGATGCCCGCACCATTAAACAGAAGAATATTGTTAAATATCCGCTGGTGTGGAGCTGGTCACAGGCGGAAGCGCTGGTGTGTGATTACACCACGCTGGTGTCCGGTTTTGGCGGCAAGTTCTACCAGAACGGCAAACTTGATTTTTCCAGCCCGGCCTCGTTACAGGCCGTGAAACTGATGAAAAGCTCGCTGGATGAAGGTCTGAGCAATCCAGCATCCCGCGAATATCTGGAAGAGGACGTGCGTAAATCCTTCTCCAACGGTGACGCCGCTTTCGCACTGAACTGGACTTACATGTACAACATGGCGAACGATCCGAAACAGAGCAAGGTAGCGGGCCAGGTGGGCATTATGCCTGCTCCGGGTGACGCACCCGGTAAAGTGGGCGCGGTTAACGGTTCGATGGGTCTGGGCATCGCTAAAGGCAGCAGCCATGCGGAACAAGCCTGGCAATACATCAGCTATATGACTTCCCAGCCGGTGCAGAATAAATACGCCACCCTGAGCCTGCCCATCTGGAAAAGCTCGTATCAGGATCCCGCCGTACTGAAAAACCAGGAAAGCCTGATTGCCGCCGCCGATAAATCGCTGAACGTGATGCTGTCTCGCCCGGAAACCGCCGATTATTCCCGCCTGTCTAATACACTGCAACAGCAATTACAGCAGGTGCTGCTGGGCAGTGCGACGCCGGAAGCGGCGATGCAGGCGGTCGATAAAAGCGCGGCGCATCTGCATTAAGGAGTCAGTATGCTGAGTTTGCGTCAACGCGAACAGCGGCAGGCATGGGTGCTACTGGCACCCATGTTACTGGTGATGTTGTTGCTCACCGCCTGGCCTCTGCTACGCACCATCTGGCTCAGTTTTACCGATGCCGCCCTAATCGGCAGCGGTGAAGCGCCTGGCTGGGTGGGACTGGATAACTACCTTTTTGCCCTCACCGATGCCGATTTTCAGTCTTCGCTTTGGCGCACGCTCTACTTCACCGTGGTGTCGGTCGCGATTGAAGGGGTGATTGGCGTACTGGTCGCCCTGCTGCTGAATCAGAAATTCATCGGGCGGAATGTCTTACGCGTGTTGGTGATCCTGCCGTGGGCGCTGCCAACGATCGTCAACGCCATGATGTGGCGACTCAACTTCAACCCGGACTACGGCAGCATCAATGCGCTGCTGACGCAGCTCGGTATTATTGATGGCTATCGCAGTTGGCTGGGTTCACCGGATTCTGCGCTGAACGCCGTGATGTTAGCGGATATCTGGAAAAACTATCCGCTGGTCACGCTGCTGGTGCTGGCTGCACTGCAATCCATTCCTGAGGATCTGTATGAGGCCGCGCGACTCGATGGCGCATCGGCCTGGCGACGTTTCCGGGCGATTACCTTTCCGGCCATCGTCGGCCCTCTGAGTGTCGCGCTGGTGTTACGTACTATCGATGCCTTTAAAATCTTCGACATTATTTACGTGATGACGCGTGGTGGCCCGGTCGATAGCACCAAAACCCTCAGCTTTTATGTCTACCAGGAGTCATTCAGTTATCTGCGCGCCGGGAGTGGTGCGGCTTACGCCATCCTGATGACCCTGCTGTGTGCGGTGCTGATCATCATTTACATGTCGCTATTGTGGCGTCAACGTCGTCGTGGGAGTGCCTATGAAGGCTAAATTACGCGCGGTGGCGAAATACCTTGCCGCGCTGGTGGTCGCCATTTCGGTATTGGCACCGATGGGCTGGCTGTTTCTGATGAGCGTCAGTGCCACCAGCGACCTGACGCGCATACCGCTGGAATGGGTGCCGCGCCAGTGGGACTTCACCCGCTACGGCAGGCTGCTGTCGCTGGCACCGGATCAGCCTGGCACCCTGTTCCTGCACGCCCTGGGCAACAGCCTGATGGTCGCCACCGGGGCGACGGTGATTTGTTTGCTGCTGGCGATTCCGGCCGCGTTCAGTTTCTCACGCTATCGTGGTCGCGACGGCTGGTTGTTTGCCTCCCTCGCCATCTACATGGTGCCGCCGGTCGCCTTTGTGCTGCCGCTTTATTTCCTGTTGCAGCATTTCGACCTGCTCAACACCCGACCTGGTTTGATCATTGTTTATTGTTCGCTGATCTTACCTTTCCTCACCTGGATGCTAAAAAACCAGTTCGATGCCCTGCCGCAGGATATCGAACAGGCGGCACGCCTTGATGGTCTGCGTGTCTGGCAGGTGCTGCTGCGGATAACGCTACCGCTGGCGAAACCCGTACTGGGTGCCGCAGCGCTGTTTGGCTGGTTGCTGGCATGGGACGAATTTTTCTATGCCCTGTTGTTCACCAGCAATATCGCGGCGCAGACCCTGCCAGTGACCATTGCCGGATTTACCGCCGGGCGTGCCACTGATGATGGTTTGGTTGCGGCAGTCGGTATTCTGGCTTCGGTGCCACCGCTGTTTATTGCTATCTGGCTACAGAAAACCCTGGTAAGCGGACTTGCCAGCGGCGGGAGTAAGGGATGATCAGCACAACGGCTACCACCGCCACGCTGTATGTGGTGGGTAACATTAACGTCGATTTAATTATGGGGACGCTGGATCAGTGGCCGCAGCGCGGGACCGAAGTGATGGTCAAAAACAGTGAGCTGCGCCCGGGCGGCTCTGCGGGCAACTGCGCACTGGCGCTGGAAGCGATGCAGGTGCGCCACCGCGCCATTGCTAACCAGGGTGACGATGGCCTCAGCCAGTGGCTGGCCGGTTATTTCCCGCACAGCGCAGCGCACTGGCCACGCAGCCAGTGCGAAACCTCACTCACCGTCGGCGTCACGCATTCCGATCATGAACGTTCGTTTATCAGTAATCATGGTCATATTGTGCAACTGACGGCGCAGCAGGTGCTGGAACAGCTGCCGGAGCAAGCGGCGGAAGGTGATATCGTGCTGCTATGCGGCACCTTTCTCTGCCTGCATCTTTACGATGAATATCCTGCCCTGCTGTGCGAACTTCGTCAGCGCGGATACCTGATCGCTGTGGATACCGGCTGGCCGCCACAAGGCTGGACGGATCAGGTTAAGCAGGATATCGCCCGCTGGTTGCCGCAATGCGACTGGCTGCTGTTGAACGAGGTGGAAACCCTCGGGCTGGGGGCGGCGGAATCATTAGACGCCAGTGCGATGCAGCTAACGTTGCAACTCAGTGGCCGCGGCGGCTGTGTGGTGAAATGCGGTGAACAGGGCGCACGCTGCTGGTTACACGATCGCAGCCTGAGCCAGCCAGCTCAACTGGTCACGGTGGTCGATACCATTGGTGCTGGCGACAGTTTTAACGCCGGTTTTCTTACCGCGCTGCTGCATCAGCAGGATACCGCCCAGGCACTACAGTGGGGGATCGCGGTGGCCGCGCTGGCAATCAGCACCGCCCCACGGCGTTACCCCACCTGGCAACAACTCCAATTTTCGGCAAAGGAACAGTAATTATGGCCAGTGTTGAACTGATCAAAGTCGCCAAACGCTACGGCAAGCAGTCGGTGCTGCATCCGCTCGATCTGACCATTCCTGATGGCAGTTTTACCGTGCTGGTTGGGCCTTCCGGTTGCGGCAAATCGACGCTGTTGCGTCTGCTGGCCGGGCTGGAGAGCCTGTCAGAAGGGGCTATTCTGATGGACCAGGTGCAGATCAACGATCGCGATCCTGCTGACCGGGATATTGCGATGGTATTTCAGAGCTACGCGCTTTATCCGCATCTGACGGTGGCTGAAAACCTGGCCTTTCATATGCAGGTGAAGAAGGTCAAACGCGAGGAGCAGCAGAGCAAAATCCAGCGTATTGCGGCGATTCTTGGCATCGACCAGCTGTTACAACGCTACCCGCGGGCGCTGTCGGGTGGGCAGCGCCAGCGTGTGGCAATGGGTCGGGCGATGGTGCGCAATCCACAGGTATTTTTGTTTGATGAACCGCTGTCAAACCTTGATGCCCAGTTGCGTATGGAATTACGCGCCGAGATTAAATCGCTGCATCAGCGTTTCAAAACCACCATGGTGTATGTCACGCACGATCAAGTGGAAGCGATGACGCTGGCGGATCAGATCGTGGTGATGCAGGCGGGCCATATTGTGCAACAAGGTGCCCCGCTGGCAATTTACGATCGCCCTGCCAATACCTTTGTGGCGCGTTTTATTGGTTCGCCACCGATGAACCTGTTACCGGCGCAGCTGATTGCGCACGACGGCGTGCCGGGGGTGCAATGTCAGGATTTATGGCAGCCGTTACCCGAACGCTGGCAGGGTGTGGCACGTGAACGTGACGGTGACATTGTCACCATTGGTATACGCCCGCATGACCTGCGCGAAGTCAGTAATGGTGCACCGGCACAGGTTAACGTGGTGGAGATCACCGGTGAATCTACCCTGCTGCACCTCGACTGGCATGGACACGCGCTGCATATGCAGATTGCCGGACGCCATGCCGCCAGCAGCGGTGATGCGCTGATGCTTGGCTTTAATAGCGAGAAAATACATCTTTTTGATAGTGAAACGGGCTATCGTTTAAACGAATCCAATAGCTGAAAATAAAAAAGCCACCCTCAAAATGAGGGTGGCGAAATAAAATTCAGTTAATTAAAAACGCATAACAACGATGATTTCGCGAACCCTCTTTCCCTGAGCATTGCACGATTCACTATTTTACCTTTTCATCAGCTTTCGTCTGTCTTCTCTGTTTAAAGAAAATGTAAAAGCCTTTTCACTATTTAACAGACTGACGACAGTTACCATGTCTTACCAATATTAAACTGGAACTGCTCAGACTTATCGCCTTCATATTTCTTGATCGGCACAGCATAAGAGAACACCAGCGGACCCAGCGGCGATTGCCATTGCAATGCCAGACCGCTGGAAACACGGATCTCGTCTGGGTTGCCATAATCCGGGATACCCGCGGCGCGTGTCGCAGCGGTATTTTCCCATTTGGTGTCCCATACCGTACCGGCATCAACGAATACCGAAGTCCGCAGCGAACTTTCATAACGTTCACTGACAAACGGCGTAGGCACGATCAACTCGGCGCTGGCGACGGCCATCGCGTTACCGCCCACCGCGTCATCCGACTTTTTCACCGCACAATCGCTGTAGCTGCTTTCGCTGCCGCTACAACTGTAATACGCCGCTTTCGGGCCGATGGTGTTGGAAGAGAAACCGCGCACCGAACTGGAACCGCCGGCATAGAAGTTGTCATAGAACGGGACTTCTTTGCCACCCAGGCCGTCGGCGTAACCCGCCTTCGTCCGTCCCATCAACACCCAACGATGATCGCTGCTGAGCGGGAAATAGGCATTGGCCGTGAGGGTACTTTTGTAATAACTGTTGGTTGATCCCGGCACCGTCACTTTAGTGTTGAAGCCCGCACTTACCCCTGACGTCGGGAAGAAGCCACGGTCCAGGGTGTTATAACCCCAGCCAACATTCCAGAAGACGTCATTGGCGCTGAAAGTATTGGAGCTGGTTGCGTAATCATCATCATCGTCGTCATCGGTTTCGATCACTTTTGGATGCACTCCGACGGACCCCAGATAACGCCACATCGACACCTGCGGAGCCATATTGCTGACGCGGTTATAGACATAATCGAATCCGGTATTGATGCTGTTATGTTCGCTAATCGGGAAACTTAAGGTAGTGCCCGCACCTAAACTTTTCAGCGTATATTCAGAAAGGTCATCATCGTCGGCTTTATAATCATTGTAGAACAATTTGCCGCCGAGACTGACGCCATCCACGGTGAAATACGGGTTGGTTGCCGAAACTTCGACATAGGTTTGGTAATCGTTTTTGGTGCCGCTAAAGCCAACGGTATTCCCGGTGCCCATCCAGTTATCCTGGCTGACGCCCAGCTGGAAGCTCACGCCGCTGTCGGTACCATAACCGACACCAATGTTGAAGGTGCCGGTGTTACGCTCTTTGACCTTGTACACCACGTCAACCTGATCCGGGGTGCCTGGCACGCGCTCGGTATCAACATCCACCGTTTCGAAATAGCCGGTACGGTTGAGGCGTTCTTTACCCTGATCCACCAGATTATTTGCCAGCCATGAGCCTTCCATCTGGCGCATTTCGCGGCGCAGCACCGAATCTTTCGAGGTGTCATTACCTTCAAAGCGAACTTTACGCACGTAGAAACGATTGCCAGCTTCGACATTGACGTGCAATTTTACCGTTTTGTCGGCGTCGTTAATTTCTGGCTGGGTACTGACCTGCGGAAAAGCGTAGCCATAACGGCCGAGCAGACTCTTGATGGCATTTTCATTCTGGGTAATCTGCGCGCCGCTGTACAAACCCCCTTTCGGGATTTGCGCCAGTTTCTCAATCTCAGCAGAATGCCCGGCTAAATCGCCGTTCACCACCACGCTGCTGACATGATAGATATCGCCTTCGTTAATATTAACGGTGATATAAATCCCTTTGCGATCGGGCGTTAAACTGACCTGAGTGGAATCAATATTAAAACGCGCATAACCACGATCGAGATAAAAACTGCGCAGCGTTTCCAGATCGCCGGAGAGTTTTTCTTTCTGATATTTCTGGTCGGCAATGAAATTCCACCACGGGACGTCATCGCGTAACTGGAAGCGCGATATCAGCTCATCATCGGAAAAAGCATGATTGCCGACAATATTGATCTGCTGAATTTTCGCCGAGACACCTTCAGTAAAAATAAATTTTAGATCGACACGGTTACGTGGCAGCGGCGTGACCACCGCCTTGACGCTGGCGGTATATTTCCCGACGCTGTAGTAAAAATCTTCCAGCCCCTTTTCAATTGACGAGAGCATGGTGCGGTCCAGCGCTTCACCCACGCGGACACCGGTCGCATCCAGATTCTGTTTCAGCTGATCTTCTTTAATCGCTTTGTTGCCGGAGAATGAGATGCTGGCAATCGCCGGACGTTCTTTCACCTTAATCAGCAGCGTGTCGCCGTCACGCAACACCTGCACATCTTCAAAGTTGCCGGTAGCAAACAGGGCACGAATGGTATTTTTGATGTCGTCATCATTGACACGGTCGCCGACGCGCAGCGGCATGCTCAGCATCGCCGCACCCGGTGCGACACGCTGTAATCCATCAAAATGAATATCCCTGAGGGTGAAATCATCTGCACCAAAGGCAGTGGTGGTTACCATGAAAAGTAACCCGGTTAACATCTTTTTCATCTGCTATGAGCCTGCCGCTATTCCTGTGCCTGTTGCGAATGCCTTGATTCCCGCACCACAAAAAATGGGCTGAACACATGGTTCAGCCCATCGGTAGTGGCGTTATGTTCCGGAAAAAAGACCGCAAAGCCTATGGTAAATTCATTGCGACAGGCCGATTTTCGGTTATTTTACAATAAGCTGAAAATCCGCTGCTTAAATCACATCAGAAGAATTACACCAGGTAAACAATTAACCTTCCGCCGCCGCCGTCTGGAAGGAGCGACGGTTGATGCTGGTTAACACCACCAGCACCGCCATTAATACCCACTCGACAATCAGGGTGCCGGTAATCGCCGACAGATGATTGCCATGCAGATAAAGCTGGGTAAATATGCTCCCCAGCAACATTGGCCCTAACCCCAGCGCCGACTGTTGCACCGTTGACAGCATCGCGCTCCCCGCGCCAGCCTGATGATGCGGCACGCCGGTCATGCCAATACGATAAAAGGTGCTGACAATAAACGATTGCCCAAAGCCAATCAGTACGGTTGACGGGATCAGCGTGACCACGCCCACGTTTGGCCAGGCGTATTGCAGAGTAGCGATCAGCGCCAGCAGTCCCAGCATCTGAATGGTGCAACCGGTCAATAACGTGACGCGTTTACCGCGCCTTTCGACCATGCGCGTGCTTTGCAACGAACCGATAAAATAGGCGATCCCCAGCGCGATAAAGGCGTTACCTGACTGGAAAGCGCTTAGCCCCAGACCGGATTGCAGTGTCAGCGCCACCGCAAACATAAAACCACTCCAGCAGGAGAAGAACAGCACCGCCATAGTTAAACCAAAACGCACCCCCGGCAGACGCATCAGCGAAGGCGGTAGCAGTGGCGCACCCAGTGCGGCTTCGAGACGCAATGAACTTTGACGCAGGCGATGCAGAAACAGCGGGAACAACGCCAGCAGCAGCATGCACGGCCATGACCAGTGCAGCACCGGCCCCAGCGCCAGGGCCAGCATCAGGCACCCGACCGCCCCTGCCAGCAGCAGCGTGCCGTTGACGTCAATGGCGACGCGCTGGTTATTGTGCGTCTCCGGCACAAAACGCCGTGCGGTCAGCAGCACAAAGAGGCAAATCGGCAGGTTGATCAGAAACACGCTGCGCCAGCCATAACCGCCGATGTCCGCCTTGATCAAAAAGCCCCCCAGCACCTGACCGACAATAAACGCCAGCCCGCCGATACCCCCATACAGACCAATGGCGCGCGCATGCGCCCGCCCCTTCAGGGTGACGTGTAAGGTGGCGAGGATTTGCGGCACGATAAATGCAGCGCCAACCCCTTGCAACACGCGGGCAAACATCAGCATGCCCACATTGTTGGCAATACCGCACAGCAGTGAGGCAATGCCAAAAGTCCAGACGCCCGCCAGGAAGACCCGACGGCGACCATAGTTATCCCCCATACGGCCGCCCATCGCCAGACAGATGGCGAAGGCAATGCCGTAAACTGCCACAATCAGCGCCAGTTCAATTGGCGTGGCGCGCAGGCTATGCGCCATGGCGTCAAGCGCAACGTTGACGATGGAAAAATCGATCATAGGCAGAAGCTGCCCGGAAAGCAGGACCACCAATCCTGCTCGTTGAAGTTGCGATGTATGCATCGGTTTTGCCCTTGTTTTTGTCTGCAGTGGAGCATAGCATTACCCAACCATTAAACGGGTACCAGTGCTTGTTTATCATGGTATAAATACTACCCGTCTTGTCAGGAGTTCCGCTGATGATTACCGCGCAACCGGCCAGCATTACCGCTAATCACAACCGTAAATTACTCGGCACTTTTCTGCGCACACGCCGGGAAAGCCTCGATCCGAACCGGCTGGGATTGCCGCGCATGCGCCATCGTCGGACGCCGGGTTTACGTCGGGAAGAAGTGGCCCAGCTGGCCGATGTGGGTGTTACCTGGTACACCTGGCTGGAACAGGGACGCGATATCAAGGCTTCCCCGAAAACCCTCACCGCCATCGCCACCGCGTTGCAATGTAATGATGTGGAAACGCAGCATCTGTTCTCCCTCGCCGGGCACATTCTCCCCTCGGTGCGCGAGGTTGCCGCCTGCTGCAAAATTGCCGAACACAATCAGCAAATGCTGGATGCTATCCAGTTACCGGCAATTATCGAAACACCGCGTTTCGATATTCTGGGTTATAACGCCGCCTGGTGTAAGTTGATGGGAGTACAGATGGCGGAGATCCCGCTGGAAGATCGCAACTGTATCTGGCTGGCGTTCAATCATCCCGGCTGGCGTGCTGCCATGGCGGACTGGGAAGAAGTGATGCCGCAAATGGTGGCGATGTTTCGCGGACAAATGGGCGAGCATCTTGGCGATCCCCACTGGGAAAGTTTTCTTGCCCGCCTGCTCGCCAGCTCCGACGAGTTTGGCCGGACCTGGCAGCGTTATGAATTGGGTAAAGTGGAAAATCGCGTGAAGCGTTTTCACCGCGCCAGCGTGGGTGAAATGACGTTGCGCCAGAACAACTGGTGGTCGGCCTCACGCAACGGTGACCGTTTGCTGGTGTATGTGCCTGACGATGCCGCCAGCGCGGCGTCATTGCAGCAGTTAATCGCTCAGGGTTAGCATGCGCCCTGGTCGCGGTTTTCTCACCACCGCGACCACAAGTTCCAGCAGCGCCAGCAGCACCAGCGACCAGACAAACGCGCTTTTGCCTGCGGTCACCAGCAGCCAGCCGCCGAAAGCCGGAAAACCAAATATGCCGACAAAATATGACACGACAAACCATGTCAGGGCGGCGTGGCGATCCGTCGGTGGTGAGTCGTTAACCGCCCAGGTCTGAATCACCGGATAGAGCAAACCATAACCGGCACCGGTCAACATCCCGGCTGCAATCTGGAATGCGGGATGGATTGCCAGCCCCAGCAGACAAATCAACCCCGCAATCAGGCACCCCAGCAGCCCCACCATCAGTGGCAAGCGTGGCCAGGTGGGCAAACGTCGCACCAGCAGCAGACGGGCGACTACGGCGGTCACCGCATGTACCGTGAAAAAAGTCCCCGCGCTGACGCGGGTTCCTGCCGTCAGAGACACCTGAAACGCCATCATTCCAGAGAACACCGCCCCTCCGAGGCCGACCATGATCACCGGGCGCAACGCAGCACCCGCCACCAGCGCAGGCAATTTTCGCACCCACGGACACAAAACCCGTTCGCATGCTGGTCGCGGTTCCCTGTAACCAAATATCAGCAGCAACAACGCGGCCGTCAGCCCCATCGCTGCGACACAGAAAAATGTGGTTTGCAACGACAACCCTGCCTGCACCATGCCTGCTCCCAGCAACACCGGACTCCCGCAAATCCCGGTCATCTGGAAAGCGCTAAACAGCGTAAAACCCGTTCCACGTTCCGCGTCACTCAGGCGTTCCGATAACGCCAGCGGCGCGGCCAGGTAAAACATGCCCCATCCCAGCCCCATCAGCAACGTCGCCAGTCGGGGCAGATAATCAGGGTCGATACCGTGCAGGTTAGCCAACAACGCATAACCCCCGGCCAGCACCAGTGAGGCTACTGCGGCCAGTCTGGCCGCATCAATTTTTCCAGCACACCAGCCGACCAGGGGGACACCCAGCAAGGTGCCGACCAGTGCCAGGCTGAGGGCTTTACCGGTATCGATATCACTACCACCCTGTGCATGGAACCAGGCAGAAATCAGGAAAGTGCCGCCGTATCCCCCGGCGGTAAACATCGTTCCCAGCAGGATAAACGGCAGAGAAGTGCTGCGCATTTGCATAATGACCGGTTTCCTTTTGCGTTTTCTGGCGTCATGCCACAGCCGGGACTCACAACACTGCGGTCCCTGACCGACTCAATGTTTTGTCAGTGGAAAGGATGAAAGTACAGGTGTCCGGTAAATAGTCAGGAAAAAATCAGGCGGAAAGGGGTGTGAATTTCAGAGATTAGTCATCGGCAGGTTTCAGGCGCTTCAAGGGTGAGGTTATATCAACCCTTACCTCACCCCGCTCCCAGCACTCGGGAGTATGTTTGCGCGTGACTAGCCTCCATGTTTTGCCCGTTGCAACGCATGGCGGAATTGCCTTACGTCATGCGGGAACCAGCAACGGCGCGACAGGGGCACATCTTCGTCTACCGCTTCTGGTAGCGGAAGTCTCTCCAGCGTTCCGCGATTACAAATCGCCCGTGCTAACGTCGCTGGCGGAACCCCCAGATAGCGTGCCATTTCCGGCAACGTCATGACTGAGTTACGCATCATAACCTCCTCTCATCGGTGATTTGATCTCCATGGTTGAGCCATCAGATATAAGTTTTATTGATTTGCGTCAGAATAGAATTTAATTCGGAACAAAAAATAACCAATTCGCGCTTTGAGGTGAGCTCTGTAAAAAATGTCTGACCCGCCGCACAGAATCATCTTCACCTCCTGCCGTGTTGCACCAAAAGTGAACTACGCTGCACAAATGTTGATCTGTTGTTAACTCGCACCGCGTCATTACGCAGGTTTTCTGCGTTCTGCGGCGTTGGCACGCGTTCTGCATTGTTATTCAACTAACAGGATGTCAGCCGATGACAACCCGCTAACACGGAGGCCGCGATGACTGCAAAACCCGAATTGATCGCCCGCATTGAAGCCAGTTTCAGCCAGCAAACGCCCAGCGCCCGGCGCATTGCCAGCTGGCTGCTGACGCACAGCGCGCAGATTCCGTTTGAAACGGCGGACAGCATCGCCCGCGCCACCGGCACAACCGGCATTACCGTGGGCCGCTATCTGCGCAAACTCGGTTATCGCAACCTCGACGATGTGAAAAAAAGCCTGCGCGATCTGCCTGCTATCCCTTATCAGGCCTGGGGCATGAACGAGCGCCTTGACGCCTGGCAGCAGCAAAATCATTTACCGCGTCGTTCGCAACAGTCGCTGGATTTGGAGCTGGATGCCATCCAGCACGTTTATCAACTGGCACAGAGCGAAGTCTTCCAGCGCGTGGTGCAGCAACTCACCCACGCCGATGCGGTGTTTGTTCTCGGCATTCAGTCCACGCGTGGTATCGCCAACGCCTTTTTCAGCCATCTGGAATATTTGCGTCCACGCGTCAGCTACGCCGAGGGGCTGTCTGGCAGCTGGGTGGAATCACTCAACTCTGGTTTTGAACGCCCCTATGTGGTGATTACCGATACGCGTGCCTACTCCGCCATCGCACGCCAATACTGTCGCGTCGCCAGCGAACAACAGGTGGGGCTGGCGTTAATCACCGACATCTGGTGCCCGTGGGCGCGGGACTATCCGCTGGATTTATTGCAGGTGAAAACCGATACCGGACACTTCTGGGATTCGCTGGCCCCGATTTCCTGCCTGTTTAATCTGCTGCTCTCGGGTGTGGTCGATCAGCTGGGCGATGGCCTTGCCACCCGCCTGGCGACCAATCGCCAGTTGCAGCAGGAATTTGGTCAATTTGAACGTTAAGGATTGCTATGTCTGACAATTGTGAACTGGTCGATCTCGCGCAGCATTTTCCAGAGTTGCTGATCGATCTGAAATATGCCACGGACGATAACATCACCGGACGCCCCATCTACCGCGAAGCGCGCTGCCTGCTGCATCCTGATGCCGTTGCCGCGCTGGAAAAAAGCCTCGCCATTGCCGCGCTGGCCGGTCTGCAACTGCGCGTCTATGACGCTTACCGTCCGCGCCAGGCGCAGGCGATGCTGTGGCAAGCCTGCCCCGACCCGCAATATGTCGCCGATCTCACCCTCGGTTCCAATCACAGTCGTGGCGTCGCCATTGACCTCACGCTGATGGACCCACAGGGGCAGATCCTCGATATGGGTGCGGGTTTTGATGAGATGCATGAACGTTCTCATCAGTACCATCCTTCCGTACCGGTCGCCGCACAGCGTAATCGTCTGTTACTCAACGCGATTATGTTTGGCGGCGGCTTTGTTGGCATGAGCAGCGAATGGTGGCATTTCGAACTACCTGATGCGCTGCGTTACCCGCTGCTGGACGATCGTTTTTCCTGTTACGACAACACCTTTCTTTAATGTTAACTGGAGCTTTGCGATGAAGACGACACACCTGTTCCGTTCGCTGTTACGCCCGGCCCTTTTGACCAGCGCGCTGGCACTCACCCTTCCGGCTGCCGTGCAGGCGGCGGTGCCAAAAGATATGCTGGTGATCGGCAAAGCCGCCGATCCGCAAACCCTCGATCCGGCGGTCACCATCGATAATAACGACTGGACCGTCACCTACCCGGCCTATCAGCGTCTGGTGCGCTACAAAACGGTGGATGGCAAAGGGTCTACCGAAGTAGAAGGTGATTTGGCCGCCAGCTGGCAGGCCTCAGCAGACCAGAAAACCTGGACTTTCAAACTCAAAGATAACGCCAAATTTGATGATGGCAGTGCCGTCACCGCCGATGCGGTAAAAGCCTCGTTTGAACGTCTGCTAAAAATCAAACAAGGCCCGGCAGAGGCTTATCCGGCTGACCTGAAAATCGACGTAGTCGATCCACACACGGTGACGTTTACCCTCAGCCAGCCCTTCGCCCCGTTCCTGTATACCCTGGCGAATGATGGTGCCTCGATCATTAACCCGGCGGTGTTGCAAGCGCACCCTGATGATGATGCGCGTGCTTATCTGGCGGAGCATACCGCCGGTTCCGGCCCGTTTATGCTGAAAAGCTGGCAGAAAGGCCAGCAGCTGGTGCTGGTGCCGAACCCGTATTACGCCGGAGCCAAACCGGCGTTTAAACGCGTATCGGTAAAAATTATTGGTGAAAGCGCCTCGCGCCGTCTGCAACTGTCGCGCGGCGATATCGATATCGCCGATTCGCTGCCGGTCGATCAACTCACCGCCCTGAAACAGGAAGGCAAAGTCGAGGTGGCGGAATATCCCTCGCTGCGCGTGACTTACCTTTACCTCAACAACGGTAAGGGGCCGATGAGCCAGGTCGATCTGCGTCGTGCCATCTCCTGGGCAACTGATTATCAGGGCATGGTAAAAGGCATCCTCAGCGGCTACGGCAAACAGATGCGCGGCCCGATTCCCGAAGGGATGTGGGGTTACGATGCCTCCGCCATGCAATACAGCATGGACGAAGCAAAAGCCAAAGCCGCGCTGGACAAAGTACCGCAGAAACCCACCAGCCTGACTTTCCTCTATTCGGATAACGATCCCAACTGGGAGCCGATTGCCCTCTCGACCCAGGCCAGCCTGAGCAAGATTGGCGTCAACGTGAAGTTAGAAAAACTGGCGAACGCCACCCTGCGCGAGCGCGTTGGCAAAGGGGATTACGACATCGCCATCGGTAACTGGAGCCCGGACTTCGCCGACCCCTACATGTTTATGAACTACTGGTTCGAGTCGGATAAGAAAGGCCTGCCGGGCAACCGTTCCTTTTATGAAAACGCCGAAGTGGACAAGCTGATGAAAAGCGCGCTGGCAACCACCGACCAAAAGGCCCGTACCAAAGATTATCAGCAGGCCGAGAAGATCGTCATCGACGAAGCCGCCTACGTTTATTTGTTCCAGAAGAACTACCAGCTGGCGATGAACAAGCAGGTAAAAGGTTATGTCTTTAACCCAATGCTGGAACAGGTGTTCAACATCGCCAGCATGAGTAAGTAAGCAACTCAACGTACGGCGTCGGTCCCGACGCCGTCAGGGAGCGCCGATGACACTCTGGCAAATTTTGCGCCAGCGCTGCTGGGGACTTGTCCTGGTGGTCGCTGGGGTATGCGTGATCACCTTTATTATCTCGCACCTGATACCGGGCGATCCGGCGCGTTTGCTGGCCGGAGACCGCGCCAGTGAAGCGATTGTGCAGCATATCCGCCAGCAACTCGGGCTGGATCAACCGTTATGGGTGCAGTTCGGACGCTATGTGATGGCCTTACTGCATGGCGATCTCGGCACCTCGATCCGCACCGGTCGTCCTGTGCTGGAGGAGATGCGCACCTTTTTCCCCGCCACGCTGGAACTGGCCAGCTGCGCGTTGTTGCTGGCGCTGCTGATTGGCATTCCACTCGGCGTGCTGTCGGCAGTGTATCGTAATCGCTGGCTGGACCATCTGGTCCGTCTGTTGGCGATCACCGGCATCTCCACCCCGGCTTTCTGGCTCGGACTGGGGGTGATTGTGCTGTTCTACGGCCATCTGCAACTGTTACCCGGTGGCGGACGGCTGGATGACTGGCTTGATCCGCCCGCGCGTGTCACCGGCTTTTACACTATCGATGCCCTGTTGGCAGGCGACAGTGAGGTGTTTTTCAATGCGGTGCAGCATCTGATTCTGCCCTCGCTGACGCTGGCCTTTGTTCATCTTGGCATTGTCGCGCGCCAGATTCGTGGCGCGATGCTGGAACAACTCAGCGAAGACTATATCCGTACCGCGCGCGCCAGCGGTTTACCGAACCGGGTGATTATCCTGCGTTATGCATTGCCGAATGCGCTAATCCCCTCAGTCACGGTACTGGGTCTGGCGCTGGGTGACCTGTTATACGGTGCCGTGCTGACCGAAACGGTATTTTCCTGGCCCGGCATGGGCGCGTGGGTGGTCGCCTCCATCCAGGCACTCGATTTCCCGGCAGTGATGGGTTTTGCCGTGGTGGTGTCTTTTGTTTATGTGCTGGTCAATCTGGCGGTGGATCTGCTCTACCTGTGGATCGACCCACGCATCGGTCGTGGAGGTGATGCATGATGATGACGGAAGTTGAACCGCGCGTCCGCAGCAGCAAAGCCTGGCAAGCCCGCCTGAAACGCATCTTCTGGCTGCTACGCCAAAGTCCGCTGACCTTAGTGGGCGGGCTGATTATGCTGCTGATGTTATTGCTGCTGGTGCTGTCGCCGTGGCTGGCACCCTTTGACCCCAACGCGCTGGACCTCACGGCCAGGCTGCAGGCACCCTCCGCGCTGCATTGGTTTGGCACCGACGAAGTGGGCCGCGACCTGTTCAGCCGCGTGCTGGTCGGCAGCCAGCAATCGATGGTGGCGGGATTGATGGTGGTGGTGATTGCCGGAGGGATTGGTTCGCTACTGGGTTGCTTTTCCGGCGTGCTCGGCGGGCGCGGTGATGCGCTGATCATGCGACTGATGGATATCATGTTATCGATTCCCTCGCTGGTACTGACCATGGCGCTGGCTGCCGCCTTAGGCCCGAGCCTGGTGAATGCCATGCTGGCGATAGCCATCGTACGCATCCCGTTTTACGTGCGACTGGCACGCGGACAAACGCTGATCGTGCGCCAGTTTACCTATGTGCAGGCCGCACGCACCTTTGGTGCTTCACGCTGGCATCTGATCAGCTGGCATATCCTGCGCAACGCCTTGCCACCGTTGATCGTACAGGCATCGCTGGATATCGGCAGCGCGATCCTGATGGCAGCAACCCTGGGTTTTATCGGCCTTGGCGCACAGCAACCTACCGCTGAATGGGGGGCGATGGTCGCGGTCGGTCGTAATTACGTGCTGGATCAATGGTGGTACTGCACCTTCCCTGGTGCGGCCATCCTGATCACCGCGGTTGGCTTTAACCTGTTTGGTGACGGCCTGCGCGACCTGCTCGACCCGAAAACGGGAGGACAACACTGATGGTGGCTCCGGTACTGGAAATACGCGATGTGCAGTTAAGCTTCCCGATCTATCAGGGCGAAGTTCACGCACTGAATCATGTTTCTCTCAACGTAGGGCGTGGCGAGATTGTCGGGGTGGTAGGTGAGTCGGGTTCCGGGAAATCGGTCACGGCGATGCTGGCCATGCGCCTGCTGCCAGAGGGGCATTATCGTGTGCCGCAGGGCGAGGTCACGTTGCTCGGGGAGGATGTATTACGCGCCAGCGAGAAACAGCTGCGTCAGTGGCACGGCTCGCGCGTGGCGATGATTTTTCAGGAGCCGATGACGGCACTCAACCCGACCCGGCGCATTGGTCGGCAAATTATTGAGGTGATCCGTCATCACCAGGCACTGACGCGCAAAGCTGCACAAGAAAAAGCCATCAGCCTGCTGGAGGAGATGCAAATCCCCGATGCCGCGCAGGTGATGAAACGTTATCCGTTTGAACTTTCCGGCGGCATGCGTCAGCGCGTGATGATTGCTCTGGCTTTCTCCTGCGACCCGACGCTGATCATCGCCGATGAACCGACCACCGCGCTGGATGTGACGGTGCAGCTTCAGGTGTTGCGCCTGCTGAAGCAGAAAGCGCGTACCAGCGGCACCTCGGTGCTGTTTATCAGCCATGATATGGCGGTGGTGTCGCAGTTATGCGATCGCTTGTATGTGATGTATGCCGGGAGCGTGATTGAGCGCGGGGCGACGCAGGATCTGATTCAGCACCCGGTTCATCCCTATACCCAGGGGTTATTGCAGTGCGCACCGGAACAGCGCGCGCCACGATCAACGCTGCCCGCAATCCCCGGCACCGTACCCAATCTGGCGCATTTACCTGGCGGTTGCGCCTTCCGCGAGCGCTGTTTCGCTGCCGGGCCGCGTTGCGCTGAAATCCCCACGCTGCAACCCTGCGGCAACGCCAGCCAGTTTACCGCCTGCTGGTATCCGCAACAGGAGAACGCTTATGTCTGAGATGCTGCTGGAACTGCGTGATGTCCACGTCAATTTTCCGTTACGCCGTAACTGGCGTGGGCGTGTTACCGAGCAGGCCCATGCGCTAAATGGTCTCGACCTGCAACTGCAACGCGGTGAAACGCTGGGGATTGTCGGTGAATCCGGCTGCGGCAAAAGCACCCTCGCCCAGCTACTGATGGGGATGCTGCAACCCCAGCAGGGCCAGTGTCAGCGCACAGCACAGGCAACCGGTTCAATGCAGATGGTGTTTCAGGATCCGTTATCGTCGCTGGACCCGCGCCTGCCGGTGTGGCGCATTATCACTGAACCGGTCTGGATTCAGCGGCGTATGAAGGAGTCAGCCCGGCGGCAGCTGGCGGCAGAACTGGCGCAGCTGGTGGGGATTCGCGTGGAATATCTTGATCGCCTGCCACACGCTTTTTCGGGTGGACAACGTCAGCGTATCGCCATCGCCCGAGCCCTCTCCTCCAGCCCGGATATTATCGTGCTGGATGAACCGACATCGGCGCTGGATATTTCGGTACAGGCCCAGATCCTCAATCTGCTGGTCACGCTGCAACAACAACGCAACCTGACTTATGTGCTGATCTCACACAATGTGTCGGTGGTGCGGCATATGAGCGATCGCGTGGCCGTGATGTATCTCGGGCAAATTGTCGAGCTGGGGAAAGCAGAACAGGTGCTATCCGAGCCACAACATCCTTATACCCAGTTGCTGCTGGCTTCGGTGCCCAACATTCATGAACCCCTCGCGGAGCATATTGCGTTACGCAAAACCGACCTGCCCGGCAACCGTATCCTGCCTGCGGGGTGCTATTTTCGCGATCGCTGCCCACAGGCGAAGGAAGCCTGTGGGCAACCGCAGACGCTGCGGGTGATCGAGGGGGAACGATCGGTGCGTTGCTGGCAGGTTACGGGTTCAGATTAACAATCCGCCCTTCACGCGCGCTGACAAACGCCGCATCCAGCACTTCCAGCACGCTAATCGCCTGATCCGTCGTCACCGGCGGCGCACTGCCGTTTTGCACCGCCGCCGCAAACGCGGCGTAATAATCATGATATGCCCCCTGCGCCGACGGGATCTTCTCAGCACCCGCCGCGGTATGCAGCGTGCCCCAGTGCTCCGGGGGTTCGAATCCCCAGCCAGCCAGATCGTCCAGCGGACGCTTACCGGCATAGATCTCACGCGCCTGCACATCTGAACCCTGGGCAACATAACTGCCTAAGGCACCGTATAAACGTAGCTCACGCATCGACAGATAATTGATTTTACTGGAGGAAATATAAGAATGCGCGCCGCTGCTATGGGTTAACGTCAGCACAAAGCTGGCATCCGTCGGCCCTTCGGGGCGATCGACGATATCCAGATGCGCCAGCACCGAGGTCACCGGCCCCATCAGCCACATTGCCTGGTCCACCAGATGGCTGCCCATATCGCGCAGCAATCCACCCGTTTCCCCGCCTTCCAGCGTGTGTGGTTCGTCGAGATCCATACGATTATGCAAGCGCCATAACTTGCCAACCTTTTGTTGTTCAATCAGCTGGCGCAGCGTCTGCATATCCGCATCAAAACGACGGTTGTGATAGACACCGAGCACCACGCCGCGCGCGCGCGCCGCAGCGGCCAATTCGCGTCCGGTCTTCGCGTCCGGGGCAAAGGGCTTATCGGCAATCACTGCCACACCCGCGGCAATCGCTTCCAGCACCAGTTCACGCCGCGTTTGCGGTGGTGTCGTGATGGTGACGATATCCACCCCCGCAGCCAGCAACGCCGTCAGGCTGGGGTAAATGGGGACATCCGGGAAATCAGCCCTGACTTTAGCGATGGTGGCAGGGGCGCGCGCCACTATACCTGCCAGTTCCAATCCTTTAGCTGCTGAAATAAATGGTGCATGGAAATTCTGTCCACCGGTGCCGTAACCCACTAATCCGACTCTCATATCCCCTCCGTGAAACAGGTTAAGTTGTTGATGATGCATTACTGGCAACGGTAGCAAATATGCACCAGCAAACAACACAAAAATTTCATAAATGAGATATTCGGAACATTATTACTGAGCAGCCGGAAAGTAATGCACCGGTGTCGGGAAGTCCGCCGCCGTTTTTCCCAGCAAGCGCTGCGGGCGGAAATCCGTTAATAAAGCACTGGGGCTATCGCTGCTTAACTCCTCTGCCACCAGGCGGCCAATCAGTGGCGACAACGTCATCCCGCTGTGCATCACCGCCAGGTACACCCGCTGATGCGGGGTGACAAATCCCAGCGCCGGTAAGCCATCGGCCGGACGTGCACGCTGTCCCACCACAATCTGCTCGATTTGTAGCGAACCGGCGTCATCAAACAATTCGCGGTAGCGCGCCTGCATCTGACGGGCAATATCGCTATCGGTCGCGGGAGGCGCGGCGGGATCGGCCAGGTCATCCAGATCCAGTGCCTGTAACAGCAAACGTCCGCCACCGTCCGGACGAACATTTAACTGCGGTGAAATCAGGTTGGTGCCCAGCGATAACGGCTGCGGCGCAGTACGCGCGAGGAAGCTACAGCCGATTTTATTGGGCTGGCTGGCATCCGTCAGCGCCAGTTGCAGGCCGAGATGTGTCAGAAATTCAGCGGACCAGCGCCCGGTCGCTACCACCAGCCGATCGCCATGCCAGTGCTCACCATTATCCAGCTGTAAGCTGACCTGACTGGCGCTCTCCTGCACATCCGTCACCTGGCAATGCTGGTGTAAGATCGCACCGGCGGCACGGGCATCCGCCCATAACCGGGCCAGATAAAGCGCGGGATAAAGGAGTGATTCAGCAGGGAAATGCCACAGGCTGCCGCTGACCGCCGTACTGCGCAGTTCCGGGATTGCGCGCTGCAATTCACTCAGCGTGACTTCCCGAGCCGGGTAGCCCATGGATTGCAGCCGTGCGGCACGCTGCTGGAGTTCGGTCTGACCGGCCTCCGAGGCCCACTCCCAGGTGCCACAGGTTTCCAGCCAGCGCAAAGCAGAAGGATGCGACAGCTGCAATTTAACGTGTTCTTCCATCGACAACACATTGAGCTGGTGATAACTCTCCGGCTGTTTGCCATTGGAGTTCAGCCAGGCAAATGAGGTGCTGCTGGTGCCTGCGCCAATATGCTGCTGCTCGAAAATGGTCACCTGCGCGCCCTGCAAAGCCAGCGCACGCGCCACCGCCATGCCGATGACGCCGCCACCCATTACTGCAATTTTTTGTGCTGTCATATCTGGCTCCCTGAAAAAAAATCAACCATATCATAATCAATCGCTGCCAGCGGAAAGGAAATTTCCGCCAGCCTCATTGATGGAAAAGATATAAGTTTTTCTTCTGAAGTCAGATAATAATATTATACCGGAGTGACAATTTTTCCGGTGGCGAAATAAGACAACAAATTCTCCAGCACATTATTTGCCATTTGTTCCCGTGTTTCATACGTGGCACTGGCAATATGCGGCATTAATATCACATTCTCCAGCGCACAAAGTGCCGGGTTAATAACTGGCTCCTGCGGATAAACATCCAGTGCCGCGCCTTTAATTATTCCCTGCTGCAACGCCGTAATCAGATCGGCTTCATTCACCACATTGCCACGCGCCACATTGATCAGCACACCCTCAGCGCCAAGTGCTTTCAGCACCGTTTTATCGACGATATGCTGATTCTCCGCACTGCCCGGCAAGGCCAGCACCAGAAAGTCACTGAATGCCGCCAGTTGTTCAATATTGTCACAACGGCGATAGTTCACCGCTTTGGCACTGCGGGCGGTGTAAGCCACCTCCATGCCAAAGGCTTCTGCACGGCGGGCGATGGCCAGACCAATCGCGCCAAGCCCGGCAATGCCTAACTTTTTACCACTGACTTTGCTGGAAAGCGCCGGAGCCTGCACTTCCCACTGCCCGGAGCGGGCAAACTGATCGTAATGCAGCAATTTACGCGAAAAGGCCAGCGTCAGCCCCAGCGCCAGATCCGCCACATCTTCAGTCAGAATATCTTTGGTGATACTCACCTGAATCTGGCGGGATGCGGCATTGGCGAGATCGATACGATCGGTACCAACACCAAAAACGGCAATCGCTTTACAGGCCGGTAATTGCGCCACAATCGCATTTTCCACCCCAACATCACCCCGGGTGACAATTGCCTCGATTGATTGTCCCTGACGCTGCAAAAATAACGCCGGGTCTGCCTGTTCATATAAACGATGGCAGTGAAAATGTTGCGTCAGCTTTTCATCCAGCTGCGGCATCAACGGCTGAATAATAAGGATTTCAGGTTGTGTAGTTGGCATTTTTCTTTCCGCGATAAAAATGGGTTGATCCTCAGACTAACGGATTAACGTTATGTTACGGCGAGTGGTTACGTATTTCGTCGCAGCGATCACGTTAGCCAATGTGCTATTTGGGGCCAGCCATAATCAGAGTCTCTATACAAATCGCTTCGCTTATCTGGCGAACTCTCCCTGTGCGGTCTACGGTTAAAAAAACCACAAAGACTTAACAACCTTTGGAACATGCTATGACCGCCCGTGTCGATACCCTTGCCAACTCGTACAGCGAATTGCACCGCCTGCAACAGCGGTTGCAGTCACACCTTGAGCAGCTGCTGCCCGGCGGACAGCAGACTGATCGGGTACGGGCAGCCATGCGGGCAGGCACGCTCGCTCCCGGTAAACGTATTCGTCCCCTGCTGCTGTTGCTGGCTGCGCATGATATGGGTTGTGATACGCAACAACCCGGCCTGCTGGATCTGGCTTGCGCAGTGGAGATGGTACATGCCGCCTCGTTGATCCTTGATGACATCCCCTCAATGGATAATGCCCAGATGCGTCGGGGCCGCCCCACCGTGCACCGCGAATTTGGCGAGAATGTGGCGATCCTCGCAGCGGTAGCCTTACTCAGTCGCGCTTTCGAAGTGATCGCACTGGCACCCGGCCTGGCAGCAAAACATAAATCCGCCGCCATTGCCGAACTCTCCTCGGCAGTCGGTTTGCAGGGACTGGTGCAGGGGCAATTTCAGGATTTGCATGATGGAGCACACACACGCAGCACCGCAGACATCGAACTCACCAATGAGCTCAAAACCAGCGTGTTATTTCGCGCCACGCTGCAAATGGCGGCAATCGCCGCCAACGCTTCGCCATCGGTGCGACTCAAGTTAAGTTTCTTTGCGCAGGATTTAGGTCAGGCCTTTCAGTTGCTTGACGATCTCGCCGATGGCAGTCAGCACACCGGGAAAGATCGCCACCAGGACCAGGGTAAATCCACACTGGTAGCGATGCTGGGCGCAGAAGGTGCCGAGCGCCGCTTACGTGACCATTTGCGCAGCGCCGATGCCCACCTGGCCTGTGCCTGTCATCGCGGTATGGCCACCCGCCAGTATATGCACGCCCTGTTTAATCAACAGCTGGCGAGGTTCAACTGACCAGCCGCTATGAAGTCATTCTGGTGGGTGCCGGGCTGGCAAATGGGTTGATCGCCCTGCGGTTGCATCAGCAACATCCCACGCTGAAATGTCTGCTACTGGAGAGCCAGCCGCAGGCGGGCGGCAACCATACCTGGTCGTTTCATCAGGACGATTTACAGGCTGACCAGCATCGCTGGATCGCGCCACTCATCACCTCACGTTGGTCGGGTTATCAGGTGCGTTTCCCGGCGTTGCAGCGCAACCTGCCCGGTGATTATTTCTCTATCTCTTCAGCCACCTTTGCCCGCCAGCTGCGCGCCACATTCGGCGATAATTTATGCACCGGCTGTGCCGTGCAACAGATTACCCCCAACAGCGTCACTCTGGCGGATGGCCGTCAGTGGCAGGCTCCGGTGGTGATTGACGGCCGTGGCGTGCAATATTCCCCGCATCTGTCCCTCGGCTATCAGGTTTTTATTGGTCAGGAATGGCAGCTGGCGCAGCCGCATGGGCTGACGCAACCGATATTGATGGATGCCACGGTGCCACAGCATCAGGGTTATCGGTTTGTCTACACCCTGCCACTCAACAGCGACCGGCTGTTGATTGAGGATACCCACTATATCGACACCCCCCTGCTGGCGCAGGAAGTGGCCCGGCAGAATATCGCCGATTATGCCCGGCAGCAGCGCTGGCACCTGAGCTTGCTGATACGCGAAGAACGTGGCGCTTTGCCCATCACCCTGAGCGGTGATATTGATGCTTTCTGGCAACAGCAGCGTGGACAACCCTGCAGCGGCCTGCGCGCCGGATTATTCCACGCCACTACCGGCTATTCATTACCCACGGCGGTAATACTGGCGGAACATATTTCCAGCCTGCTGCCCACCGATGCCGCGACACTCAGCCAGCATATCGAAACCTTTGCCCGGCGACAGTGGCGTCAACAACGCTTTTTCCGCCTGCTGAATCGCATGCTGTTTCTTGCTGGTCAGCCCGATCAGCGCTGGCGTGTGATGCAGCGTTTTTACCAGCTGAATGCCGGATTAATTGGCCGATTTTATGCCGGACAGCTGACCCTCACCGATAAGGCAGGCATTATTTGCGGTAAACCACCGGTCCCACCCGGTGCCGCGCTACGCGCGCTGCTGACGACACAACCGCAGACAGGGAAGAAACCATGAAACGCACTTACGTGGTGGGCGCAGGCTTTGGCGGCCTGGCGCTGGCGATTCGTTTACAGGCAGCTGGCATCCCGACCACGGTGCTGGAGCAGCGTGATAAGCCCGGTGGACGTGCCTATGTCTGGCACGATCAGGGATTTACTTTCGATGCCGGGCCCACGGTGATTACCGATCCCACCGCAATCGAGGCGCTGTTCACGCTGGCGGGCAAATCCATGCGTGATTATGTCGAGCTATTGCCGGTGACCCCCTTTTATCGTCTGTGCTGGGAAGATGGCCGCACGCTGGATTACGACAACAACCAGTCACGGCTGGAACAGCAGATTGCCACCTTTAACCCGCAGGATGTGGCCGGATATCGTCAGTTCCTTGCTTATTCACGCGATGTGTTTAATGAGGGTTATCTGAAACTCGGCACCGTACCCTTTTTATCGCTGCGCGCTATGCTGCGTGCCGCGCCGCAGCTTGGTCGTTTGCAGGCGTGGCGCAGTGTTTACAGCATGGTGGCGCAGTTTGTGCAGGATGATCATTTGCGTCAGGCCTTTTCTTTTCACTCGCTTCTGGTGGGCGGTAATCCGTTTGCCACATCGTCGATTTATACCTTAATCCATGCGCTGGAGCGTGAATGGGGTGTATGGTTTCCGCGTGGTGGCACCGGCGCGCTGATCAACGGCATGGTGAAGTTATTTCAGGACCTTGGTGGCGAGCTGCTGCTGAATGCCCAGGTGTGCAGGCTTGAGACTGAGGGTGACCGGATTAATGGCGTACAGCTGGTTGATGGACGACATTTTGCCACTGCCGCAGTGGCTTCAAACGCCGATGTGGTCCATACCTATGCCAGCCTGCTGGCGCATCATCCCGCAGCGGCAAAACGCGCGGCGGCGCTGAAACGTAAACGTATGAGTAACTCGCTGTTTGTGCTGTATTTTGGTCTGAATCAGCCTCATCCGCAGCTGGCACATCACACCGTGTGTTTCGGCCCACGCTATCGCGGATTGATTGATGATATTTTTCACAGCAACCAGCTTTCACAGGATTTTTCGCTGTATCTGCATGCCCCCTGCTCCAGCGATCCGCGCCTCGCGCCACCGGGTTGCGGCAGTTTTTATGTACTTGCTCCCGTGCCTCATTTGGGCACAGCGGATATTGACTGGCAACAGGAAGGCCCACGTTTGCGCGATCGTATCTTTGCTTATCTGGAGCAGCACCAGATGCCGGGCTTGCGTTCTCAGCTGGTCACCGAACGCATGTTCACACCTGTTGATTTTCGCGACACGCTGCACGCCCATCAGGGGTCGGCGTTTTCGCTGGAGCCGATCCTGACGCAGAGCGCCTGGTTTCGGCCACACAATCGCGATGCCGCGATTCACAATTTATATCTGGTTGGCGCAGGCACACATCCCGGTGCCGGAGTTCCTGGGGTGATTGCTTCGGCCAAAGCCACTGCGCAACTGATGCTGGAGGATCTTGCCGGATGAGTATGCCGTTAATGGCGCACGCCACCCACACCATGGCTGCTGGCTCAAAAAGCTTCGCGACTGCCGCCAAATTGTTCGATGCCTCAACGCGCCGCAGCACGCTGATGCTGTATGCCTGGTGTCGTCATTGCGATGACGTTATTGATGGTCAGACGCTGGGAGCGCCTGGATCACAGCATGCTATCGATGATGCGCTGGCACGCATGGCGCATCTGCAACTGGAAACGCGCCGGGCCTACAGCGGTGCCAGCATGGCAGAACCGGCGTTTGCCGCCTTTCAGGAGGTCGCACTGATGCACCGGATCCCAGCGCAACTGGCCTTTGATCACCTCGAAGGTTTTGCGATGGACGCACGTCACCAGCGCTACCTGAGCTTCGACGACACCCTGCGTTACTGCTATCACGTCGCGGGAGTGGTGGGTTTAATGATGGCGCAGGTCATGGGCGTGCGTGATGAAAAGGTATTGGATCACGCCTGTGATTTAGGGCTGGCTTTCCAGCTGACCAATATCGCACGCGATATCGTCGAGGATGCACGCAATGGCCGCTGTTATCTGCCCGAGGAGTGGCTGCAACCGCTGGGTTTGCGCAGCGATAATCTGGCCGATATGCAACATCGTGCGGCGATTGCCACACTCGCCGCGCGCCTGGTGACGGAAGCAGAACCTTATTATCAGTCAGCGCACGCCGGGTTAGCGGGGTTACCGCTGCGTTCAGCCTGGGCGATCGCCACTGCTCACGGCGTGTATCGTGAAATTGGCATGAAAGTGTTGCAGGCCGGCGCGCAGGCGTGGGATTCGCGCCAGCATACCAGTAATGGGGAGAAACTGGCGTTACTGCTCAGGGGGGCCGGGCTGGCAATTCGATCGCGGCTGGTTTCGCCTGAGGCCCGCCCGGCGGGGCTATGGCAACGACCATGACAATAACAGCAGCGTTGCAATCATTTGAAGTGGTTTTTTCGTCCCTGTCGCTGACGCAGCGCTGCCTGTAGCTTAGGTAACGGCGGCGCATATAAAAAGCCGAACGAAACACACCCTTCGCGTCCACGCACCGCATGATGCATACGGTGCGCCATATACAGGCGTTTGAGATAGCCGCGGCGCGGAATATAGCGGAACGGCCAACGTTGATGAACCAGACCATCATGCACCATAAAATACAGCGCACCGTATACCGTCATACCTGCTCCAATCCACTGCATCGGCCATAGCCCTTGCACGCCAGCCAGGATCAGCACTATCGCCAGCAGGGCAAAGGCCAGTGCATAAAGATCGTTGAGTTCAAATTTGTTGTCGTGTGGCTCATGATGCGACAAATGCCAGCCCCATCCCCAGCCGTGCATGATGTATTTATGTGCCAGCGCGGCAACCACCTCCATCAACACCACGGTGGAAAGCAGGATTAGCGTATTCAATAACCAGAGCATCATCCGTCCTTCTTTGTTAACGGGTCAGTATCCTTACTCAAAATAGCCCAGATTTCTGTCAGAGGTTGTCTTCCCCGGCCGCTAAATCTCTTCCCAGCATGATCACTTCCTCTTCAGTAGGCTTTTCCCCCCGATAAGCAGCCATTGCTGCCCGACTTAAGTTGTTTTCATCATTTTCACAGCGGATATCCTCCCCATCACGCGTGGTTCCATGATAATAAGCCTGTCCATTTTCCTGCCATTCTCGCAGGGTACAGATTATTTTTGTCGTTCCGGGTACGCCTGGTTTCCTGAATTGTTCCGTGAAAAGTTCCCGGACCGTAATCCGTTCTCCTGTCGGATTAAAGCCTCGCAAAAACTCGCCATTTTCATCTTCAATCGCGACATACCAGCGCTGTTTTTTTGCCAGATTTATCAGGCGGCTATCCGGCTGTTCTGGGGAAGTTTTCACTTTTTTGCTTTTCGGTTCATCACTCTGGGGCTGTTTATTTTTAGTCACATGATTAAACCAGTTCATCCGTCGTTCCAGCTCCAGCGCCAGCATTTTATAAAACTGCACAGTTCCGGGTATATTCCTGTAGCCCATCGACTTTTGGATTAGTATTCTGACAAGGTTTTCTATATCTCTTTGTTGCGGGATGTGAGAAGACCGTCTGAGGAAACTACGCAATAAGTCAGCCCAGCAATTAATCAATTTATCCTGCCATATCTCTTTGCTGTTTTTAGTGTCATAAAACGCATAGGTATAAGGGATTGGCAGAATACATTGCTTCACATAACTCGCGGGTAAATTACCCCGCTCCATTAGCCAGGTTAAAATGCAGTTAATCGTACCCAACACATGCGCAGAATTTTTGGGTTCATTGTGATAAAGGCGCGCCATCATATTGGGAAGTTCCCCTCCCATAAGTTTCAACCATTGTGCTGTTTCGGCGGGATAAGGTAAGGCGATACTGGCTAGCTTTTTCATTATGCCATTGGCCGTTCTGAAATCCGTTGTAATCTCGCGCATAACATGACAGATGGTATTCAGATGCAGATTAATCGAGGTTCTATCTTTAATTGCCTCTATCTTAGCCATGTCCAATACAGGATCGGCAGTGGAACGCGCCTGTGGCGGTAAGTTTTTGAGAAATTTTTCATAGCCTAACTTAATCACCAGCATACTTAATAAGTCAGATGTCCTGCTGACTAACACATATCTCAACCAGTCATTGTATTCAACTGAATGAGCGGCTTCGGCGGAGGTCGTTGCATTAAACAGATGATATAGCGGTGCATCTGGATAGCTGTTGCCGAGCATAGTCATGGTTTTTTTGAAATAAGCCTCACGGACATAAACATTACTCCCAATATAAGCAACTTCATTGAGCAACGCTTTTTGCAATTCATCAACATCACAAATCTCCTGCTCATTACAACCTTGTGGGATAAGATAGATAAAATCAAAGGCTGGATTAACTGTCGTAAACATATGACACAGCTCATGTATGACATTTTTAAAAAACTCGGCCAGGCCTGCTGACGACTGATTTCGGGAAAACCAGATTCTATGATGGGGATCCTGAGGGATGGTCGCGGCAGCCATAATGTTCCCTGGCGGAGGTTCAACCACAGCAAATTGGTTTTCATTTAACGCCTTAGACAGGTAAGTTCCCGCCTGACGTAATAAAGACTGAACCTGCCCTAAAAAGTCGCGATAGATAGTAAAGGTGACCCGTTCTGGCCGAATACCCGTGCAAAAGGCAATAGCATCCATCACTTCACCGACATGTTCCGGGTTTTTTATTTTCCTGAAAACTTCACCCACAACTTTATTCACTAATTCCAGCGCGGGTCGCAGATTAGGCAATTGCGCGTACACGCCCGCACCACGGGTCAAAATCACCATGCGCTGTTGTTGTTGGGCATAAATTTCACACGGGTCCCCCTCGCCTCGGTAAGGAAATTTCGCTGTGGCAACACTTGCCGGTGGTATATCTGCGACGGGGGGTGGTTGCTGTTGCGATGTGCCGGCTCCGCTATTCATATATCGCATTTGCAATGCGTCAGTGGAGCTGGGCTGAGATAATACCTCATTTTCATCACAGATGTTTATGCATGATAACTTTTGTTGTGACTGCGTTAATTCCGCCGTCCATTTCTGCCGACTCAGCCGATCCTGATCATGCTGCGTGTTGATTCTGATTGATTTAACTTTTCCCGCGACTCGTCGATTCCCTCGTGATTTCGCAGCCAGAATAAAACTGGCTGTCAGTGGTTCAGCGTCGGCAGAGGCGAGAATATTATCTTTTACCAAAGCATGCTTTTGCGATATTGATGGCCGGGTTGTTCTGGCTTCCTGCCTGACAACAGCAGCATGACATGCTCTATTAAAAGATATTCTTTCTCGTTGTGATACTGATGAGGATATTACCGCAGTCGTCGGGGCAATATAATTAATTACTCCAGCCACCCTGGAAACTGGCAGTGGACGTGATTGTGATAAAGGCTGAATAACCCCGCGCCCGGTCATCGGCACGATGGCATTATTATCTGGCATAATATCAATGCTCTGCTGACTGAAAATGAAAGTTATTCAGGCCATACTTATTGAGCCTGGATATGATTCCTGTAATAACTTTCCCCCAAATCCGCTTATTCCAGCAAGCATTTAGATCTGAAATAGTGAAGGTAGTCGCGAAATTACCCGAAGAAACAAAATTGTTTCATATTGATAACGCTGCTGAATTTTATAATTAACTTCAATCTCCCTTTCCCAACATCGTTTTCAGCAATATCACCACGTCGCTTTGCTGCTCTCCAGGTCGGGCTAAGACCCGTCAGTAACGTCAATAGCTGAGGGTATGGATACCCTGCCAAAAATCATTAATGAGCTGGTCAATTTCCTGCACCTTTCCATCACGCGATTGGCGTACAATTGCATCAATGAGTTTCTCTTTGTCCAGTTTGAGAAGTGCCATATGAGTTTCACCCGCGCTAATGATTGCAACATCACTGCCCAGCAAAAATGCCCCCATACGGACTGGATCCCATTCAAATTTTTCAGTGTCTATCGGTAATTCATAGATGCGTTGATCTTCAATGAGTCCGTATTCACCGATGATCTTGTAAAGATCAGTAGCATCTTTGGCATTTGCCGCTCCGCGATCTCGCCATGCGAAAAGCTTTAGTAAAGCCAGACCAGGTAATGAGCAAAATGGCAGAACCTCTCCACTGTTTAGTTTCACCCGCACAGTGTGCAAATACGCTTCTTCAAAACCATCCACTGCCATAATGATTTCCCGGTCAGGCGGCCATGCAACTTGTTTATCTTCAGCGACACCGCCAAACGGAATAATGTCGAGCTCTACACCTTCCGCAACCATTCGATGGGCGTTTCCTTTTATGGCCCGAGCCCCTTCTTTCATGAATGCTTGTTTTAAATCTTCAAATTGCTCCCAACCATTAACGAAAACGGCAAAATCAATATCACGAGTTTGGCGTCCAACACTTCTCCCATAAACATGATGAATTAATATTTCTCGGGCGCTGGCACCAGCAATAAAAAATGAAATACTCTGTGAACTACAAACACGACTTACAGTAGCCAACAGTTTTTCAATAACTGAAGAGAGCGGATTCGTTAAGGTTAAGATATTTGTCATTAATAATCCTCGCAACTTCTCGATTTCTATCATCGCCACTGCCTAGTAGCTCCGCCAGGCACAAGATTGTTTTAGCTCGGGTATTCAGTTTAAAACCTCCCCAAAAGCATGTTATTAACTGAAAATGACCATCGCGCGCAGGTTTTAAGCCAAGTTCTTTACGGCGTTGCAATAACGGATACGGGGTATAAACTATTCCCGTACTGGGAAGTAAGTATCCCTCACTCAATTCTGCTGCGACAATTTCTCCACCCGAATATTCATCCGGTAAAAGTGCCAATTGCTCCCATGATTTGGGAAAGTCTGCGTATAACTGCTTTAGTTTGGGGCGTAACGCGTTTGCATAATCATTAATCCATAATGCTACCAGCTCATCTTCTTTCATCAGACGCCTGCCGCCTTGAGCTTTACGGTAATAACGTTGATTTTCAAGATAGCCAAAAGCCTTACTAACCATCCCAAGAGAAATGCCGGATAACTCCGCCAGACTACGATAGGTATTATTTAACGTATCGGGATCCGATAACAAAACAAAAAGCAACTTCATCACACCTTCAGCCATTTTGCTACCCGAAGGCACAGTCTTTTTCTCATACCGTCCTTCTACCATCAGGTACAGCCCTGGTACCTGGATACGGGTATTTCCGGCGCTATCAAGATAATTAATTTTTTGTGAGGCACAAAATGCAGCTAAGTCAGGCGTGAGTCGATTACATACCAGCAGCCACGGAAGACCGCCTGCATCATGTGTCATTCGCTCTTTTGCAGTCAAAAGTGTCTGCTTACGATGAATATATTTTACTTCCAATGCCAAATGAACCCGCTCGCCATTTGGGGCTATCAGTTCTGCACAGTAATCATGCCCTGCCCCTTCCGAACTGTTGACATAAGTCAGGCTAAAACCATCAGCAAGGTTTTCAATCGCATCTGATAAGAGCTGTTCTTCGTTCATTTGTTCACACCTTATCAATGTTCATGATTCATGAACAAAGTAATTCTATGAACAAAAAGCTGACTCTGCAACTCTAACCGTCCTAAAGATTTATGCCTGTTCCGTTGGCAAGCATTCCCCCTTTACATCCCCTCCCAGCCTCGTTAGTATCACCAACTCCCAACGGCAACCTGCCGTTGCGTAAGCGTTAACGTCAACCAACGCACCATGAGCAGAATTGTTCTGACTTTTTCTATGGTGCGAAAAATTGACCCAGACTGTTTTCTCTGCAAACCCTGCCCTGCGCCGTTCCGGCTTTTTCCTGTTCCTGTTGCTATTGACTGCGGCCAACCTGCGCACGCCGATCACCGCCACCGGGCCGGTGCTGGAAAATATTCGCCTGACCTTTGGCCTGAGTGCCAGCGCCGCAGGCGTGCTGAATTTCCTGCCGCTGCTAATGTTTGCCACTCTCGCCCCACCCGCGGCCTGGCTGGGCAACCGTTTCGGACTGGAGCGCAGTTTATGGGGGGCGCTGCTGTTGATTACGCTGGGCTCGCTGCTGCGCATCAGCGGCAGTGAAAACGCGTTATGGACCGGTACGCTGTTGCTCAGCGCCGGTATCGCCGCCGCCAACGTCTTACTGCCACCGCTCATCAAGCGCGACTTCACCGCTCACACCGCGCGTTATATCGGCCTTTATGCCACCACCATGGCGATCACCGCCAGCATCGCGTCAGGCGTGGCGGTGCCACTGGCGCAGCTCACTGGTGCAGGCTGGCATCTGGCCCTGGGTGTCTGGTTAATCCCCGCGGTGGTCGCGCTGCTGGCCTGGCTGCCACTCCTGAAAAAAACCGCAGTACATCCTCATGTCGCATCAGCCCAATCCCTGACACGCTCGCCGTGGCGTTCCGCCATCGGCTGGCAGGTGTCGTTATTTATGGCCTGCCAGTCGCTGACCTTTTACACCCTGATTGGCTGGTTCACCCCCTTTGCGCAGGACAACGGTATCAGCCAGCTGGAAGCCGGTGGGATGCTGTTCGTCTATCAAATTGTGGCGATTGTCGCCAACCTGGCCTGTATGAGCGCGCTGAAAAAATTCCGCGATCAGCGTGCCATTGGCTTTGCAGCTTCGTTGGCGATTTTTATTGCGGTAACCGGCTTACTGCTGGCTCCGGCGCTGGCGCTATTGTGGCTGGTACTGGCGGGCCTGGGTGCGGGTGCATCAATGGTGATTTGCCTCGCGTTATTTAATCTCCGTACCCAGGATCATCGCCAGGCATCGAAGCTATCGGGGATGGCACAATGCGTAGGATATGGTCTGGCGGCGCTGGGGCCGCTGTGCTTTGGTATGTTGCACGATGTCAGCGGCAACTGGCTGCTGCCGCTGACATTGCTGGTGGTGATTGCCGCGATACAAATGGTGATGGCACCCCTGGCAGGCCGGGCGCGCCATCTCTGATCAGGCCTGTACCGCTGTTGCCACTCTGTGGCAAATGCAACCTGCTTCAGGGATGAAAATCAGCGAGGGTGGCGCGCGTGAGTGCATCCTGTTCGGCTGCCGCCAGCAAAGCCTCCACCAGCCCGGGGAAACGGGCATTCAAATCTTCCCGGCGCAGTGACAACAGGTTTTCACGCCCGGAGGGCCGCTGCCAGATCACACCACTGTCGCGCAACACGCGCCAGTGATGAGTTAGCGTGGATTTCGACACGCCCTGCAACAACGAACCGCAGGTATGCTCACCACCATCGGCAAGGATGCTGACCACCGTCATCCGCATCGGGTTGCCCAGCGCCGCCAGCACGTTTTCCAGGCGAATCTCTGCGCGCGGTGGATGTCTGGTCATAAGCTGTCTCTCAATGGTACGTATAAATACGAAGTATCGGGCAGACGCGGCGGGATGTACAGAACACGGCGAGCTATCGCCCGCCGTGTGAATGGATTTACTGACTGATGGATTGTTGCAGGGCGGCGATTGACGAGGTGACACCCGCCTCCACGGACATGGTGAGATCCTCCATTTCCAGTGAGACCCAATCGTTGTAGCCCATCATGCGCACCACCGAGAAAAACTCCTTCCACCATTGCAGATCCTGGCCGCAGCCCACCGCAACATAGTTCCAGGCCCGATGGGCAACGTCTTCCACCGGTTTGGTTTCCAGCAGCCCGTTGATATTCACCAGCCCGCGTTCCAGTCGCACATCTTTACCATGTACATGGTGAATCGCCGGGCCGAGCGCCCGCGCCGCTGCAATCGGGTCACCTCCCATCCATAACAGATGGCTGGGATCGAGGTTTAAACCGACCATCGGCCCGACGGCATCGCGCAAACGGAACAAGGTTTCCGGGTTCCACACCAGCATCGAACTAAAGTTCTCCAGCGCGAAACGTGCCACACCGCTGGCTTTCGCCTGCTCCACCAGCCCCAGCCAGTAGGGAATCGCTACCTCATTCCACTGATAATCGAGGCAATTTTTCAGCGTTGGCGGCCAGCTTACCGTGTAAGTGATCCAGTTTGGGATGGTGTCGTGAGGACTGGCGGGCGGCAGGCCGCTCATCATCACGATTTTCTCCACGCCCAGCTCACCGGCCAGCGCCAGTGCCTGTTCGGTGTCCCGCTTATGACGCTGCCCCAGCTCGCCAACATCCAGCGGATTACCCGATACATTCAACGCCGCGATCGTCATACCACGGCTTTCCAGCGCCTGGAGCAGTTGGCGGCGTTGACTGGCGCTGGCGAGCAGTGCTTCCGTGCGCAGATGCGGTGCCGATGACCAGCCCCCGGTGGTCATTTCCACGCCATACACGCCCAGTTCAAGCAATTTATCCAGCATCGCTGCAAACGGCAGATGCCCGAGGCTATCAGTACAAAAAGAGAGTCTCATGAGGGTTCCTTAGTGATAGTTGACCCAGCAGGCACCGTTATCCGCCGAGCGGACACAGTTTTCGATCCAGCGCACCCCTTCCAGACCGGCGTTAATATCGGGATAGATCAGGCTGTCGAGGGTCTGCTGATCGCCGCGCTGTGTGGCGCTGATGGCAATGGCAAATTTGAGGTAGATATTGGCCCATGACTCCGCCAACCCTTCGGTGTGCAGCGCACCAAGGCGTTCATCCGCCAGCGCGCTGTCATCGAGATACGGCATACCGTGATGAAGTATTTGGTTCGGCTGTCCCTGTACTTCATATTTCAGCTCGCCAGGGTTGTAGTCACTCCACTCCAGGCTGGCGCGCGAACCAATCACGCGAATGCTCTGGCTATCCATCGAACCGGCGTTGATCGATGACGCCCACATGCGGCCCACGGCACCGTTGTCGTAATGCATCAACACCAGCGCGTTATCTTCCAGCGGGGCGCGCGACGGGATAAAGCTCTGGCGATCGCATAACAGCGATTGGATATGCAACTGTGGCAACACCAGTTGCGAGATATAGAAAGTATGGGTAGAGATGTCGCCCAGCACGAAAGAAGGCCCGGCGATTTTCGGGTCAACACGCCATTTTTGCGCATCACTGAATTTGTCGGCGCTATCGCTGGCACTAAAGCCGTGGGTGTATTGCAGTTCGACCATGCGTACTTCGCCAATATCGCCTTTGGCGATCATCGCCCGCATTTGCATCAGTAAAGGATGGCCGGAGAAACCATAAGTGACACCGACAATCAGCCCCTTCGCTGCCGCCAGGTCCTTAATTTCCCGTGCTTCCTCAGTCGTGAAAAACAGCGGTTTCTCGCAGATAACATGAATCCCGGCATTAAGTGCTGCTTTGGTGATCTCATAATGAGTGCCGTTAGGGGTGGCGATGGTCACCACTTCAACGCCATCATCACGCTGCGCCTCTTCTGCCAGCAGCTGCTGATAGTTGTCGTAGCAACGTTCGGCGTTCATGCCGAGGTTGACGCCAAAATCACGACCACGTTCCGCATCAATATCGAACGCACTGGCCACCAGCTGATAAGCGGTGTTATCGCGCAGCGCGCCGGAGCGATGTTTATAGCCCACCTGGCTTAAACGCCCGCCACCAATCATTGCCCAGCGTAAAGGACGAGGGATCTTCTTTTCACCGTTTTGCATAGCCATTCCTTAATTATTTGCACTCGGGTGCAATTGAGGTCAGAGGTAAGGGTTCATTTCTGGTTTTTCTGTTCAAACTGCAGGTAATTGGCCTGGGTCACCGTGGCATACGGAATCCAGTTGTAGGGGGCGGTTTTCTGTTTATCCAGCATCGCCCTGGTGACCTGCACCGCACCGGTGGCCTGTCCTTTCGCGTCCTGAAAGATGGTCACCGCCATGTCACCGCTTTTAATAAATTGCAGACCGTCCGGCGTGCCATCAATGCCCGCCACCAGTAAGTGTTCCTTTTTCGCCTGCTTCAGCGCCATGATGGCCCCAATCGCCATTTCATCGTTATTGGCGGCAATGGCATCGATCGGCGTACCGTTGAGTAACCAGCTGGACACCACATCCACCGCCTCGTTGCGCTGCCATTTGGCGGTCTGCTTTTCCACCACCTTCATATCCTTGTGCGCAGCAATCACCTCTTCCACCGCGCGGGTGCGTTCACGCGCCTCTTCATTTGACAACGCACCCATGATGATGGCGACATTACCTTTGTAGTTCATGCGTTGCGCCAGCGCTTCCATCTCCATCTTACCGCTGAGAGCCGAATCGGAACCGACATACGCCATCTGCCCAGCCAGCTTCACCTCCGGTTTACGATTCACAAAGATCAGCGGGATATTGGCGCGTCTGGCCGCATCCATCATCGGCCTTACCCCCTGGGTATCCACCGGGTTGAGGATAATGGCGTCAACACCCTGATTAATAAAATCATCCACCTGCTGAACCTGGAGTGCCACATCACCTTTGGCATCGGAGAACTGCCCTTTCATGCCGGAGCTATCCAGTTCATGCACCATCTGGGTACGCAGAATCGAGACAAAATTGAGATCGAAATTGGCCAGTGCAACGCCCACCTGCCAGGTTTTAGCCTGCACACTGGCGATGGCGAGTACACCTAATATCAGAACTATCGTTTTCACAATCTTCATGGTCATTTCCTGTAGGGTCATGGTGTTATGATCCGAACGGAAGAACGACACTGCTGATTTTCACCATTTTGCACCCGGGTGCAAAACGAGCAAAAAAAAGAGACGGACAGTCATATCTTCAGGGGAGGTACTGGCGAAAATGTCGTCCACGGCGAAAATTTAGTCAATCCGGCAAAACGTAAATCAGCGGAAGCGATCACAAAATGTTAATCATTTGCACCCGATTGCAAAAAACATTGCAATCGGGTGCAAAGATCAAACATAATCGCAACATCATAAAAACAGGGTTATTTCGCGACAGGTTTCGACGCACAAACGCGCTTTGGGTGTTTATTTTCGATTGGGTTTCACGTTCAATGCAGGGGTCTTTCGCTAACTCCGATATGCAGGTGCTATGAGCAAACCCATCACAAAACCCCACAAAGCCACCGCCAGCGATGTTGCACGCCAGGCGGGCGTGTCGAAATGGACGGTATCGCGTGCCTTTACGCCAGGTGCGTCAATCTCCGACAAAGCGCGTGAACGCGTGCTGGCCGTGGCAACTGAGCTGGGCTACCGCCCTAACCTGTTGGCGCGCAGTCTGTCGCAAAAGAAGACGCACATTATTGGGGTCGTGATTGATGAGATGAGGAATCCGCATTCGCTACTGTTAATTGATACGGTAACCAACCAGTTGCAGAAACGCGGCTACATGGCCCTGCTGCTCAACATCACCAATAGCGAGAATCATAAATCGGTGATGATGCTGGCCGATCAATTGCAGGTGGATGGGTTGCTGTTCCTCGGCACGGTATTGACGGAAGAACTGGTGGACATCGCACAGGAACTGCACCATATCCCGCTGGTGCAGCTGTGTCGCAACAATGATGTTCCGGGTATTGATGTGGTGAAAATCGATGACCAGCGCGCAGGGAAACAGCTGGGAGAGCTGCTGCTGGCGCAGGGATATACCCGCTTCGGTTATATGCGCGGGCCGGAAACCAGCAGCAACCATTTGCAGCGCCTTGATGGTCTACAGCTGGCGCTGGCTGAAGTGGGATTAACGCTGGAAGTGATGCTGACGGCCGGTGGCTACGCCCAGGAGCGCAGCTATGCGGTGCTGACGAAGTATCTCAATGCCCACGCGCCTGCCGATCGCATTGACGCGTTGTTCTGTGAGAATGATGCACTGGCGCTGGGTGCGCTGGAAGCCTTGCGCGAGGGCGCTGGCAATAAACATATGGCGGTGGTGGGTTTTGATGGTATCGAGGAAGCCGCTCTGCCCGGCTGGCAACTCACCACCTATAGCCAGCGCATTGATTTATTAATTGAAGAAGCTTTAAACCGGCTGATTGATGAACGTGCCACCCCAGGCGGCGTCTGGACGCAGGGAGAATTGCGTATACGACGCTCTCACCTGAAGCCATAAGGTAATAAGGAGGAGCGTTATCCTGCCAACGACATGAATATCGCTGCCAGAATTGCTGCCGTCAGGACCCGCAGCGATGGCAGCATGAAAAAATATATCAATTAAATTTTTATTATTTATGGCCAGGAAATTACAGCCTGCGGATAAGTGTGTCAAAAATATCAATACACCCTGACCGTATTTAAATACCTTCTGAGAAAATAATAACGAATGCGATTCGTCGCTGTTGCCTGCACGCTATTTATCGCGCGGTATCGCCGTGCCATCCGTTTAGAACGTCGTGCTCTGTAAAATTTATCTGCCGTATCCGTCAGCAGACGGAATGATGAAAGGAAAGATGTATGAACCGAAGAGAAGCGCTCTTTTCGCTCAGCTCGATTGTGGCGTCGCTTGCCGTCGCCCCTCAGTTGCGCGCGAAGGAGTTACATGATGTCCCGCTGCAAACCCAAATGAGTGCCGATCACCTGCCGCAGCCCGCGTGGCAGCAGGGCTATCAGGTACTGACCGCCCCCCTGGTTCGCCAGAATCTGGCCGCAATTTTTGATCGTTTAATTCCCGCCGATCACCTCGGCCCCTCGGCCAGTGAAGCCGGTTGTATTGAATTTCTCGATAGTCAACTGGCTGGCGATTATGGCTCCGGCGCGGCGCTTTATTTAGCCGCACCGCTGCACCCGGAAAATGAAGAGAAAATTATGGGTAGCCCACAATTTCTCTCCACGCCGAAGGAACGTTATTTAACCGGGCTGGCCGCACTGGAATCCTGGGCACAAAAAAACCATCAGGCGTCATTTCATACTTTAAATGCGCAACAAGTCGATGACTTTCTGACAAAGATGGAAGACGGCAAAATTGATCTGGGAAATACGGTAAACAGCCAGGCGCTTTTTGAATTAATGCTGCAAAATGCGCGTGAGGGCTATTTATCCGATCCGATTTACGGTGGCAATAAAAATATGGCGGGCTGGAAGATGATTGGCTTCCCCGGCGCACGCTATGACTATCGCCCTTATATTGAGCGCCGCAACGAAAACCTGGCGCTGATTCCCGTCAGTCTGATTCCCAACGATTAATACGCCGGAGCTGAGTCAATGTCACAAATCAGAAATAAGGCTGACGTGGTTATCGTCGGCCTGGGCTGGGCCGGTTCGGTGATGGCCGAAGAACTGACGCGCGCCGGATTAAATGTCGTCGCAATTGAGCGTGGTGCCTGGCGCGATACCTCCACCGATTTCCCGGTTTCCATTGATGCCGATGAACTGCGTTTCCATACCCGGCGTAAAATTCTGCAACCGATGAGCGTTGAAACCACGACCTTTCGCAACCGGAGCGATCAGCTGGCCGCACCGGTACGTAACTGGTCGGCGTTTCAGTTTGGCTGGAACGTCGGCGGTGCCGGAACGCACTGGGCCGGGATGTCATGGCGCTTTACCCCGTGGGATTTTCAGGTCGCGACGCAAACCCGTGAACGCTACGGCGCTGCCAGAATGCAGGGATTACAGTTGCAGGACTGGGGCATCACTTATGATGAAATGGCCCCCTACTACGACCGCTTCGAGCGAATCGCCGGTACCTCCGGTTTCGCCGGTAATCTCAACGGCGAGCGTCGCAAAGGCGGCAATGTGTTTGAAGGACCTCGCTCGCGCGACTATCCGACGCCTCCGCTGAAAGATACCCACTGGATGAGCAAATTCCGCCAAACTACGGAGAAGATGGGTTACAACCCGTTCACCGTTCCGGCGGGCAACCTGTCGCAGGCTTACGTTAACCCGCTGGGTGTCAGCATGGGACCGTGCACCTACTGCGGTTTCTGCGATTTCCACGGCTGCGGCAACTTTTCCAAATCCTCTCCCCAGGCCTGCATTTTGCCGGTGCTGATGCGTCGCCCCAACTTCACCCTGCTGACGGAAACGGAAGTGCTGCATGCGGTAAAGCATGATGACGGTAAGACGGTGAAAGGGGTGAAATTTATCACCAAAGAAGGCGTGGAAGGTTTCCAGCCTGCCGATATCGTCTGCATCACCGCCTATCAGATGGACAACGTGCGTTTAATGCTGCTCTCAAAAGTGGGTGAGCAGTACGATCCCCGTACCGGACGCGGCACCATTGGCCGTAACTACAACTACCAGACCTGCTCCAGCGTCACCGGCTTTTTCGATAACGAATATATGAACCCGTTTATTGGCGGCGGCGCGCTGGCAGTACAAATCGATGATTTCAATGGCGATAACTTCGATCATAGCGGCCTCGATTTTATTGGTGGTGCCGGAATTATGGGCTTCTCCACCAACGGCCGCCCGATTCAGAACATGAACGGATTGCGTCCAGGGACTAAACGCTGGGGCAGCGAGTGGAAAGCGGGCTATGCGCGTGATTATCAGACCGCGGGCACCATTTTCTGCCAGGGCACCTCGATGCCGATGCGCGAGGCGTATCTCGATCTTGACCCCAACTACAAAGATCGCCACGGCCAGCCGCTGCTGCGTATGACCTTTGACTGGAACCAGAACGATGTGCGCATGGCGAAATACGTCACCGAACGCGCTATCAACATCATGAAGGAAGTGGGCGGCCAGCATCTGGTGGTGGATAACCAGGCAGAACAAAGCTGGAACCCCTATATGCAACACAGCTCGCACACTATCGGCGGCGCAGTGATGGGGGCTGATCCCAGCACTTCAGCACTGAATCCGTACCTGCAAAGCTGGGATGCCCACAACCTGTTTGTGGTCGGTGCATCAGCCTTCCCCAACAATGGCGGTTACAACCCAACGGTTACCGTGGGTGCGCTGGCGGTACGTGCGGCACAAGCCATCCACCAGACTTACATCAAAAACCCGGCACCGCTGGTGGGAGCGTAATCATGGCGAAGGCGAAAAAGATAACTTATACCCTCGCGGCGCTGGCGGTAGTCGCGGCGATTGGCGTGACCGGTAGAATGTGGGTGGTACTGGATAGCGCCCGCTCAGACGTGGCAGATGATAAGGTGCAGCTGGCGGATTTTCACAGCAACGACGATGCCGCCATCAAACGCGGCGAATACGTCATGCGCCTCTCCGACTGCGCTGCCTGCCATAACGCCGATTTTTCCGGTGGCTATAAGATTGATACGCCTTTCGGTGCGTTGTTGACCTCCAACATCTCACCGGATCGTGAAACCGGTATCGGGAAGATGACTGAGCGCGATTTCTTCAACGCGGTGCGCCAGGGACGTGGCGAGCATGGCTTCCTCTATCCAGCCATGCCATACACCGCCTATACGCAGATCAGCGATCAGGATATGCACGATCTCTGGGCCTGGTTTTCCGTGCAGCAACCGGTGAAAAACGCCATCGACGAAAATGCCGGGATGAATTTCCCGTATAACATTCGTCTGGCGATGGCCGGCTGGAACCTGTTGTTCTTCGATAATGCCGCGTTTAAACCACAAAGTACCCAGACCGATGCCTGGAATCGCGGCAAATACATTGTCGATGGCCCGGCGCACTGTAGTGTGTGCCACACCGCGCGTAATGCCCTTGGTGGCGAGATCAGCAGCCAGTATCTTCAGGGTGGCAATCTCGGCAGCTGGTATGCACCGGATATTTCACAGAATCCTCATGCCGGTATTGGCAAGTGGACGGATGAAGAGATCGCCGATTACCTGAAAACCGGCTCCAATGGCAGCAGCGTGGCGGCGGGTCCGATGGCTGAAGCGGTCGAGCATTCGACACAATATTTTAACGATCAGGATTTGCACGCTATCGCCACCTATCTGCGCAGCCTGCCAGCTTCTGCCACACCGCAACCGACTGGTTTCGTCATGGACAAAACACACCGTGATCAGGCAGCCTTACGTTATGAAGTGGATTGTTCGGCATGTCATGGTCTGGCCGGGGAAGGCATTCATGGTATGGTACCGGCGTTCGCAGGTAACACAGCGATGCTTAACGATCCCACCAATATGATTCATGCGCTGCTGGATGGCGCGCGTGCGCCACATACTGAAGATCGCCCAACGGCTGCGGGGATGCCCGCCTTCGCCTGGAAGTTGAACGATCAGCAGATGGCAGATGTGCTCAACTATGTGCGCAATTCGTGGGGCAATCAGGCGGCTGAGGTAAAAGCCAGCGATGTGGCAACACTGCGCCAGATGACCGGTGCCGGAGATAAGCTGAAGACGCCAGCAATGCAGTAACCGCTAATCAGGCTGACCATGCGATTTATGGTCAGTCTTTTCGCTTATTCTACCGCTCGGGCGACCACCTCGCGTGCCGATTGTTGCGCACGCTGCATCACTTGCTGCATATCCACCCCTGACAACTTGCCTCCCTGTTTAACTATTCGCCCCTCCACCAGCACGGTATCGACATTCTCCGGCTGCGCCGAATACACCAGCAGCGCAGCGGGATCACCACCGCCAAAGCCGCTCATCGCCAACGTATCTGGTCTGATGATTTGGATGTCGGCGCGTTTTCCGGGTTCGAGGGAACCGGTTATCGCCTGCAATCCCAGCGCCTCGGCACCACCATGCGTTGCGCTGCGGAGCAACTGCATGGGGTCAGGCAGGGTTTCGTCGCGGGTCGCCCCGCTGAAAGTCAGTGCAGCCAGCCGCAGCGAGGCGAACATATCGCCGCTACCGGCCAGCGCGTTACCATCCAGGCCCAGTCCAAAATGCTGTACCGCAGCAAAATGATCGATGCGCGTCAGACCATAACCCACTCGCTGCTCGCTGACCGGCGTGATCACCACACTGGCCCCGGCTGCTTGTGCCGCCTCAAGTTGTCGCGGGGTGGCATCGGTGGCGTGAATCACCGCCATATCCGACGCCAGAATATGATGCTCGATCAGTGCATTAAACATCGCGTCATGATCGCCGCTGACGTGAACCTGAATCGGCAACCGTAACTCGCGCGCCAGCTTCAGTTCCGCATCACGCATTTGCCAGTTCTGTGCATCGTTAAGATTACGCGGCAAACGCCAGGCCAGCCCAAGCGAAACCAGACTGTCCTGGCGTTGTGCCAGCTGACGCAGATGGGTAAGATCAATGGGATGGTGCGTGGTTTTATCCGGCCCGCCGTAATACATGATGGCACGGATACCGGCGTGTTTAAGCGCCTGATACCCGGCATCTCCCCATGCCGGCCCCTGGATATTATCGAAGAAATCTCCGGTGGTAGTAACGCCGCTGTTCAGTAATTCCAGCGCGCCAGTGTACATCGCCGTTTCGATGTCACCCGGTTGCATTTTTTGCCCCAGCTTATTGCTGACCGGGAAAAATTTACCCTGCGCGTTACGAAACTGGCCGCGCATGGTCGTGACCCATAAATGATTATGGGCATCGACAAAACCTGGCAGCACATAGCCACCACGAGCATCAATCACATGCGCACCGCTAGCGGGCAACGCCTCGCCTATCGCCACGATGCGCCGGTCTTCAATCAGGATGTCAGCATCAGGGTAAACCTGATTCTGCGCATTCATGGTCATCACATAACCATGTTTAATTAACAGGCGGTCATCGGCGGCCATCGCGCTGGATGCCATTAACAGCAAACCACTTACCAGGGTTTTCTCGTGCATGTTGACTTCTCCCGGGTTGAGCGATCAGCGCAGCAACTGGGCAATTCCCCATAGCGCTAACGCGTGATCATCTTCAGAAGGTAAACCGCTGACGCTGACAGCGCCGATAATCGCGCCCTGAGGATTGAGCAACGGGAAAGAGCCGCCGTGATCGGTGTAATCCGCCTGGCTGATAAAAGCCTGCCGATCCATCCGCTCGCCCTTCTGCTCGTTAAGCAGCCCCACATACATTGAAGAGTGACCATGACGCAATACGGTATTCCTTTTGCGTCGCATCCACTCCAGATTATCCGGACAGGATCCTGGCAACGCCGCCAGAAACAGCACCTGACCAAAAGCATAGACTTCAATCGAGATGGGTGCTTGCGCTTCGCGGCCACGCTGCTGAATGCTCTGACCGATTTGCCAGGCCAGATCGAAGTCAAACTGCGGCAGACGGTGTTCCGCTTCCTGTTGCAACAGGGTTTCAAGGCTAAGCGATGATGACATAAGGGTTTCCTCTCCATATGAAATAAAATTTCCACAATTTATAACATGGAAAATATTTTTCACCAGTGATGAGGATCACGCACCTTAACCCGAATCACGGGGAATCATGGTAAAACCCATATCGATAATCGGCGTGGTCACCGCTTCGCCTTGCAACCGGGTTAGCAGCTGTTGTGCGGCCAGCCTGCCCATCGCCTGACGATCGATACGCACCGTGGAAATCGCCGGAAAATTAGCGGCGGCAAAATCGAGATCGCCAAAACCAATCACCGCCAGCTGTTGGGGAACCACCAGGCCGCGCGCCTGCGCTTCCATCAGCGCCCCCTGCGCCAGGGTATCGGAACTGCATACCAGGACATCTGCCGTGGGGTGGGCCGCCAATACCTCAGCACAGGCTTCACGACCACGCGTCATCAGCGCGGGCAGTGCGACCGGAGCATCGACAAGCAGAGCGATGCCTTGCGCTTTTAATGCCTCCAGCAGACCCTGCTTACGCTGCAATGCACGCTGATCGTCAGTCCAGATCAACGCCGGTCGCTGATACCCACGTTGCGCCAGATAGGCCGCTACGCATGCGCCGACTTTTTCGTGAGAAAAGCCGACCAGCATGTCGATGGGAGTGGGTGTCATATCCCAAATTTCCACCACCGGTACACCGGCCTGCAACAACACCTTCTTCAGCTGGCTGCTGTGATGGATACCGGTCAGCACCACCCCATCGGGCCGTCGCGATAGCAACGTGGCAACGGTTTCCGCCTCAGTTTCGGCCTCATAGCCGGTCACGCACAACAGCATGTGATAACCCTGCGCGCTGAGGGTGTCATTGAGGCTCTGGATGGTATCAACAAACATGTTGTTGTTAATTTGCGGCACCACCACGGCAATCAAACGGCTACGATTGGTGGCGAGACTACCCGCCTGCGCGTTTGGGATATAGCCGGTGGCCTGCACGGCGGCCAGCGCCTTTTCAACCGTAGCGGGCCGGACCTGCTGTGGCGAATTGAGCGCACGGCTGACTGTCATCGGTGAAATACCGGCCACCCGTGCCACATCTTCCAGCGTGGGCGCACCTTTGCGCGCCAGATTGCGTTGTTTCATTGCCACTTAGCCTGGAGAAAACCAGCGGCTAGCATAACGTAAAACGGTGTTCCCCGGTAAATGTTAGGGCTATCATTTTTTTCATCGCAATACCAAAAATGTGATCATGTGAACATTAATGACCTAACATCATGGCGCATAGTCCTTGCGAAGCAAAAATGTTAGCGCAATCATTTTAACAGGAGACTCGCATGTCAGGTGTTAATTCCGCCGCAGTGACTTATGCCAAAGCGCAGGGTGCCGCCACCGCTGCCGAAAGTGGCGACCGTATCGTCTGGGTCAATTTATCGCTGGCCTTTCTGCCGCTGGCAACGCCAGTGAGCGATGCCAAGGTGTTGACCGGACGCCAGAAGCCACTGACCGAAGTCGCGATCATTGTGGCGGAAATCGCCACGCGTGATGGCTTTGAGGGTATCGGCTTCAGCTATTCCAAACGTGCCGGAGGCCAGGGTATTTATGCTCACGCCTGCGAAATCGCCGATGCGTTACTCGGAGAAGATCCTAACGATATCGATAAAATCTATACCAAACTGCTGTGGGCAGGCGCATCCGTGGGCCGCAGCGGCATGGCCGTGCAGGCTATTTCACCCTTCGACATCGCGCTGTGGGATATGAAAGCACGACGCGCCCGCCTGCCGCTGTCAAAACTGCTCGGGGCGCATCGCGATTCGGTGCAGTGCTACAACACCTCGGGCGGCTTCCTGCATACCCCGCTCGATCAGGTGCTGAAGAACGTCGCCATTTCACGCGAGAATGGTATTGGCGGCATTAAAATCAAAGTCGGCCAGCCTGATACCAAAGAAGACCTGCGTCGCCTGGCGGCGGTACGTCAGACGCTGGGCGATGATTTCCCGCTGATGGTCGATGCCAACCAGCAATGGGATCGCGAAACCGCCATTCGCATGGGCCGCAAAATGGAACAATTCAATCTGGTTTGGATTGAGGAACCCCTGGATGCGTACGATGTTGAGGGGCACGCGGCCCTGACCGCCGCGCTGGACACCCCGATTGCCACCGGTGAGATGCTCACCAGCTTCCGCGAACATGAGCAGCTGATCCTCGGCAACGCCAGCGATTTCGTCCAGCCCGATGCACCGCGCGTCGGCGGTATCACGCCGTTTCTGAAGATTATGGATCTGGCGGCCCGTCACGGACGCAAGCTGGCCCCGCATTTCGCCATGGAGATTCATATCCATCTGGCGGCAGCCTACCCGATTGAACCCTGGCTGGAACATTTTGAGTGGCTCAATCCGCTATTCAATGAACAGCTGGAACTGCGTGATGGGCGCATGCTGATTTCTGACCGCCACGGCCTCGGTTTCAGCCTGAGTGAACAGGCGCGTAAATGGACCACGCTTACCCACAGCGTGGGTAAACGGCCCTGAACGACAGCCGCTACGTCGCATTTTCGCGGCGCTGGGCTTTCGCCAGCGTGCGCGCCAGTAACGACGAATACAGCGGTTTGCCACCAAAAAATTGCGCCGCCAGCGTGGCTCCAAGGCAGGTGATGATCATCGGCAGGATCAGCTGATAGTTATTGGTCATCTCCAGTACCAGCACGATGCCGGTCAGCGGTGCTCGCACCGAGGCGGCAAACAGCGCGCCCATTCCGGCGACGGCAAACGTCGCCGCTTCCAGCTGATAACCAGGAAACCAATGCGCGCAAAGCTGACCAAAACAGGTACCAAGCAGGGTACCCAGTGTCAGCATCGGCGCAAAAATTCCACCGGGTGCGCCAGATGCAAAACAGCAGATGGTGATCACCACGCGTAACGCGAACAGGGCAAATAATCCCAGCGCGGTGAAGTGTCCGGCAGAGAAATCCGGGATCAGCGTGATGCCGCCGCTGATGGCTTCCGGCAGTATCCATCCCAGCACACCACAAATACCCGCCAGCACACTGCCCCACAACACCCAGGGCGCGGTACGTCCGTGATGCAGCCGCTGGAACTGATCCTGGGTCCAGAAAATCAGGCGATTAAACGCCACGCCGCAGCCGCCAAACAGAATGCCGAGCAGCAGATACAGCCATAAGGTGGACGTCGGTGCATCTTTAAGCTGACCAATGTTGATAATCGCTTCATTGCCGTTAAACAGGCGGAACACGATGCTCGACATAATCACACCAACGAACACCGCTTTAATAGAAATCAGGCTGTAGCGGAACTGCGGACGCATTTCCTCGATGATAAACAGAATCCCCGCCAACGGTGCGTTGAACGCGGCAGAAAGCCCGGCAGCCGCACCGGTTGCCAGCAAGGTATGACGCGCTTCTGACGAACGCACCCCGAACATATCGGTACACATACGCCCAATATTGCCACCGATCTGCACCGTCGGACCTTCACGCCCCAGCACCATGCCCGACCCGAGCGCGCCCATCCCGCCGATAAACTTCACCGGCAATACGCGCCACCAGCGCACCGGCCTGAGTTCTTCCAGCGCGCCCTCAATTTCCGGGATGCCCGAGCCCCCGGCTTCTGGCGCAAAGCGTCGTACCAGCCAGTAGCCCAGCGCCCCCAACAGGGCGGCCGCAAAGAAAGCACACAGCACATTCAGCAGTGGATTGCTCGCCTGATCAGCCAGCCAATTCAGCCGTGAATGAAAAATAAAGTTCACTGCTTTATCAAAGGCTACCGCCACCAGGCCGGTCAAAATGCCGACCAGTGCCGCCAGTAATAGCAACGCTACCGGGGTTTTATCGCGCCGCATCAGCCGTTGCAGCAACAAAAAACGCCCCGCGCGCATCACCGTTTCCGGCTGCGCAGAATCTTGTGTCACAGACATGCCATCCTCTATCTTAAAATTTATTGTTCTTCTACATTGGGCAACTCACCGTAGTGAATCGCCAGCCATACCGTGGGCTGATCGGGTGCCGTCCAGTTCACACGATGACGGCAACCGGGAGGGATATCAACAAAATCACCAGGGCGCAGTTGCCGTTCGGCTTCACCCTCAAGCTGCAAACCGGCTTCTCCCTGCACAATCAACACCCATTCGCCCTGCGTCTGGCAATACCAGAAATCCGGCGGACTGGCCTGGCCGGTAGAAACGATACGTTCGATACGCAGATTGGGACGTTGCAAAAGTTGCTCGAAGGTTTCAGCACTGCCTGCCTGGGCCGCCGCAGGGAAGGCCTGCAACAGATTGGTTAACATGGTGATGTCTCATTATCGGTGCATAATCAATGCACTGTAACGCAGGCTTCACCCTGATTGCTCACAGTTTTTTGTGTCACTGATTGACGCGCAGGCGGCAAGTCACGATCATCCCCGGCCAGAATGGCTATGCACGGAGCATAAAAGTGTCTGAACTCAGTAACGCATTGCTGGAAGAGATTATCGAACAGGTTCGCCCGCTGACCCGGCAGGGAAAAGTGGCGGACTATATTCCCGCGCTGGCGGGGGTATCACCCGATCAGGCAGGCATCGCAATTTATGTTGCCGACGGCACCTGTTATCAGGCTGGGGATGCCGATACCCGTTTTTCCATTCAGTCGATCTCGAAAGTGCTGTCACTGACCCTGGCGCTGACGTTATATGACGAGCCGGAAATCTGGCAGCGCGTCGGCAAAGAGCCCTCCGGCCAGGCGTTTAATTCGCTGCTGCAACTGGAGCTGGAACAGGGCAAACCGCGCAATCCCTTTATCAACGCCGGGGCGCTGGTGATGTGCGACCTGCTGGAAAGCCGACTCACGGCACCGCGTCAGCGCATGTTGGAGATTGTGCGCCGCCTGGCGCAGCGCAATGGCATCAATTATGACCGGGTAGTGGCTCGCTCCGAATATGAACATTCGGCACGCAATGCCGCCATTGCCTGGCTGATGAAATCCTTCGGCAATTTCCACAACGATGTCAGCAAAGTGATGGAAACCTATTTCCACTACTGCGCGATGGCGATGAGCTGCACCGAACTGGCACGCACTTTCTTCTACCTGGCGAATCATGGACGCAGCCTCGGTGATGAAATCACGGTGATTTCACCGCGTCATGCACGTCAGGTCAACGCGCTGATGATGACCAGCGGCATGTACGACGGTGCGGGCGAGTTCGCCTGGCGTGTGGGAATGCCGGCAAAATCCGGCGTAGGCGGCGGCATCATCGCGGTCATCCCCGGAGAAATGAGTATCGCGGTGTGGTCGCCCGCGCTGGATAGCACGGGCAACTCACTGGCAGGTACGATGATGCTGGAGATGCTGACGGAACGGCTGGGACGATCGATTTTTTGATCGCGCTTAACTCACCACATTCTGCGCAGTGCCCTGCCAGAAGCCAGCAAGATTGCTCTCGATCCCGCGCAGCAGGTTGGTCACCCCCTGCTGGCTGGCCCAGGCGATATGCGGCGTCAGCATCAGGTTAGGTACATCAGGTTGCAATAGCGGATGATCGGCAGCAGGTGGTTCACTGGTCAGCACATCCAGCGCCGCCCCGGCAATCACCCCCTGACGCAGGGCGTGGGCCAGCTCGGTTTCGTTGATCAGACCGCCACGCGCAGTGTTGATAAGCAGGGCGGAAGGCTTCATCTGCGCCAGCGCGGATAAATTGATCAGCTGCTTTGTTTCTGGCGTCAGCGGGCAATGCAGCGTCAGCACATCGCTTTGCGCCAGTACCTGCTCAAACGGCACATACCCATCACGCAAGACGCTGCTGCCTTTACGGTCGGCATATAACACTTTCATCCCCAGCGCCTGAGCCATCTCGCCGACGGCGCGGCCAATATCGCCTTTTCCGATGATCCCCAGGGTCGCACCATAGATGTCCTGGATCGGCTGACGATGCACGCAAAAATGCGATGAGGCAGGCCAGGCGCTACGCGTGCTGTTGACGTAGTCCACCAGATGACGTCGCAGGGCAAATAGTGCCGCAATCACCCCTTCCGCCACGCTGCGCGTGGAGTAGCCCGGTACGTTGCTGACGACAATGCCCCGCTCGCGACAGGCCGCCAGATCGATGCAGTCATAACCGGTAGCTGCCACGCAGACGTAACGTAAGGCGGGCAGCTGGCGCAGCGTATCAGCGCGTAACGGCACCTTGTTGGTGATCACCATCTCCGCATCATGCAGCACATGGACCAGTTCCGCCAGCGAGGTGGTGGCGCGATACTGCCAGTCGGTACACCATTGGGGACGTTGTGGCGCGCGCGGCAGGGTATCGCCGTCAAGGGTGACAATCTTCATTGCTTCTCCGCTTTAATGTTTCTCTATTGATCTTGCCAGGTTGCATTAAGGTTAACAAAAGCTGAGTGTTACGTGATTTTTTTCAAAAGATGCGAATTATTTCTTCAATACCTTCAGTTTTTTTAACCCATCACAGGTAATCGCGTTACACTTCCGCCCAATTTAATCAGTAACCTCCGTTTCCGCCATGATGTTTTCGTCTGCAATTCGCCAGCGCCTGACTGCCTGCATCGCCATCGTGGCGGTGTTGTTGCTGTTTGTTGCGCCGGTGGTATCGAAAACGTTGCTGGAACGTCAGAACCACATGCAAAGCATGATGGCCGACATGCCTATGCATCACGATGCCATGCCGGATATGGCGATGCCGGGCATGGATCATCATATGATGGACGATGGCGAATTCGCCTGTGGCTACTGTGATTTGCTGGTGCATGTGCCGTTGATGATGTGGGTGTTTATCCCCTTCATCTGGCTGATGCTGGTCATTTCCCGCGCCCCACCGCTGCCCTGCGTCATCGCGCCGGTGACCCGTCGTCAAGTCGCAACCCACCGACCGCGCGCGCCGCCTGCCCTTCTCTCCTGCTGACATGATTCAATCGGTAGCGCATCCCGCTGGATGACGCTTGAGCATTCTTTTATCGCAAGGAAGACGGCTTTGTCTGCTGTTCACTCTGTAGCACCGCGCGGCGCGGTGCTTAATTTGCTACGCCGCTTACATTTCTATATCGGCCTGTTTGTCGCCCCTTTTATCTTTATCGCTGCGCTGAGCGGCACGCTGTATGTGCTGACACCCCAGCTGGAAAACGTGCTGTATAAAGACGCGTTAAGTGTTCAGCCTGGTGATCACGCACAACCCTTGTCGGCACAAATCGCCGCTGCCCGCGCTTATGCTGGTGAGAAACAACGTATCTATGCCGTTCGCCCGGCACCGGGTGCCAGCGATACCACGCGTGTGCAGTTCAGCGATCCCTCCCTCGGTGCTTCGCAGTCACGTTCAGTATTTATCGATCCCTACACCTTACAGGTGAAAGGCGATATGACGGTCTATGGCACCAGTGGCGTGCTGCCACTGCGCATGACCATCGACCTGCTGCACAGCAGCCTGTTGTTGGGGGACTTTGGCCGCAACTACAGCGAGCTGGCAGCTTCCTGGCTGTGGGTGGCGGCGCTCGGCGGTGTACTGCTGTGGCTGGGGACGCGTCCACGCCGCAAGGCAAAAACGCCACGTGGACGCTTTGCCTTTAGCCGACACTGGCACATCACCCTTGGCCTGACGCTGCTGCTGGGCTTACTGTTTTTCTCCGTCACCGGACTGACCTGGTCGCAATGGGCAGGTGGCAATATTGATCGCTGGCGCACCGAACTGAACTGGCTGACGCCACAGGTCAACACCGCGCTCAACCACGATGAACCTGCGATGGCCGCCGACCCCCATGCCGACCATCAAAGTATGCCGGGTATGGATATGTCGATGATGGCGATGCCGGTACAACATGGCCCGGTCAATGTCGCCGATGGCGACTGGGATCGCGCGTTGCACGCAGCGCGAGCAGCGGGAATTTCGGCTACCAAACTGGAGTTACGTCAGCCAAAAAATACGGATAAGGCATGGACGGTAAGCGAAATCGATCGCAGCTGGCCTACCCAGGTGGATGCCGTGTCAGTGAATCCACAGGATTTCACCATCGTCGATCATGTGTATTTCGATCGTTTCCCGCTGGTGGCGAAGCTGACACGCTGGGGTGTGGATGCGCACATGGGGGTGTTGTTCGGCCTGGCAAATCAGCTGCTGCTGGCGGCCTTCGGTCTGGGTTTATGCACCATGATTGTGTTGGGTTATCGCATGTGGTGGCTGCGTCGTCCACAGCAGGCAGAAACCAGTCCGACCCAGACTCTGACAGCCGCCTGGCTGGCGTTACCACACTATGCCAAAGGGGCCTGTTTGCTGCTGGCACTGGCGCTCGGTTATGCGCTGCCAGTCATGGGCGTGAGTCTGCTGGCGTTTTTGCTGGTCGATATCCTGCGCTTCCGTGCTCAGCAACGCGCACCGGTTGATGCGCAGGTGCTGCTGGCCGCGCAGCAATCGCCGCTTGGCATTATTCGCGCCCGATTTGCCGTGAAACGCAAGGAGATGCGTCACTTCCTGTATGGGCTGTGTGTGCTGGCGCTGATTGTCGGCACGGTGATGAGTAATGCGATTATCGGTGGCGTGATTGAACAATATGGTATCCCGTTCAGCCGCTGGTCACTGACCATGTATCTGACCCAGGGCTTTATGATCGCGCTCTACACTACGGTGTTTACCGCGCTGATGTCGATTCCGCTGTGGTACTTTTTCCTCGGCGAAAAGGATGATGCGCAGGGTTAATACCCCGCACGAACCGTAGCAGCGCGATTAGAAAAACAGCGCGATGAATCGCGCCGCTACGAACCAGTACATGAATTGTAGCGGCGCGATTTATCGCGCATGTCCTGCTAAAAATCAGCCTTCAGCACCACGCGATAATGCGCTTTACCGGCACGGACATGATCGAGCGCGTCATTCACTTTCGACATCGGAAATTCTTCCACGGTCGGCGCGATATCAACGCGTGATGCCAGTTTCAGCAACGCACGCAGCTGACCCGGTGAACCGGTGGAAGAACCCGTAACCGCACGATCGCCAACAATCAGGCTAAATGCCGGAACTTCAAACGGCTTCATCACCGCACCCACGGTGTGGAACTTGCCCTGACGCGCCAGTGCCTGGTAATAGGGTTTCCAGTCGAGATCCACCGCCACAGTGCTGATAATCAAATCAAACTGCCCTGCCAGCGCATTCAGCGCCTCTGGATCACGGCTGTTGACCACACGGTCAGCGCCCATCGCCAGAATCGATTCGGTTTTACCGGCAGACGAACTGAACGCGGTGACTTCCGCCCCCATCGCGCGCAACAGTTTGATCGCCATATGACCGAGGCCACCGATACCAATCACCCCTACGCGGCTGGTCGCGGTGATGTTGTTCATCAACAACGGTTTAAACACCGTGATACCGCCACACAGCAACGGACCGGCGGTGGCGATATCCAGCGATTCCGGCAGCGGGATCACCCATTGCCAGTTAGCGCGCAGATGGCTGGCGAATCCACCGTGGTTATTGATGGTGGAGACCTTACCGTTTTCGCAGTTAACCTGGTCACCGGTGATACAGGCATCGCAATGCTGGCAGCTTTTGGCTGTCCAGCCGATACCGACACGCTGGCCGAGACTTAGCCCTTTATTCTGCGCCGCGTCCCCCAGCGCCACCACGCGGCCAATCACTTCGTGGCCGGCAATCAGCGGATAGGTTGAACCACCCCACTCGTTATCAATCATCGACAGATCAGAGTGGCAGACGCCGCAATAATCCACCTCTACCTGTACATCTTCAGCAGCCAGGGGGCCGGCCTCGTATTCGTAAGGCACCAGCGCCTCACCCGCCTGCATGGCGGCATAGCTCGTAATTTTCATCGCTGTCCTCAGTGGTTGGTCTCTGATGACAGGAGTCTATCAAATCACGCCCCATTATTATGCTGAATAATCATACGATTATGTTAGCACCTGCTGCGAAGCAGCGTTAAAACGGGTCATGGTTAATCGGGCTGCGAAAGGCGTTACGCGCCGCCTCAATCAACTGACTGGCTGTCACCGTCGGCGGCAGGTGCGTCAGCACTTTCATCGCCTGCCAGTAACATAGCACCATCTCTTCATCGCTCTCGTTTTCGGCCATTTCCCTTAACCGCCCACGCAGGGTCAACACATCCAGCGTCTGCTGCTCATCCACCATCTCCGCAATCGTTTGATTGATAACCTGATGGATGATTTTCCAGGAAATTTCGGCAAGCACAATTAACCTCTTTTTTATCTCTTTCAGCTCCGGGCAAATGAATAAAAAAAGGCGCGGCGGTCGCAGCGCCTGAAACAACGAAAATGTAGGATAACTATAGTTGGTTATTTGGCTGGCAAAGGGCATCGCGCCTGACAATTTCGTAGCTCGCGGATCTGTAAACTGATTTTTATCTGGCACGGATTATGACACCTGAGAATGGCTTTGTAACAAAAAAGCCTGAGCTTGTGCTGGTCGCCGCCGCAACGCTTTGTCAAAGTAGGAAAACTTTTTCTCTCTAAAGGGAGTCACGATGAGTCAGTCAACCGCATTGCATGCCGATCCACTGGTCTGGGGCCACGGCCCGAAGGTGTTTGAAGTGTTTCTCGAACCTACCTGCCCGTTTTCGGTGCGCGCATTTAATAAGTTCGATGCGTTATTAAACCTGGTCGGCGAAGAGAAGATGACGCTGAAAATCCGTTTGCAATCACAGCCGTGGCATATGTATTCCGGCCTGATTGTGCGCTACATTCTTGCCGCGTCCACCCTGCCCGCAGGCAAAGCCGCCGCCAAAGCGGTGCTGAAAGCAGTGGCCGATCACCGCGAAGAGTTTGAGTTCACCGATCACGCCCGCGGCCCCAATATGGACACCACGCCGAACCAGCTCCTCGATCGTCTGGAGCAATACAGCGGTGTCAATGCACGCGAGCCTTTTGACCGTGCCGAATTGCAGAATGAAATCAAATGGCATTGCAAATATTCACGCCAGAACGGTATCCACGTGTCACCCACCTTTATTGTCAATGGGCTGGTGCAGGCGGATATTGGCAGTGGTGATGAGATCGAATCCTGGGCAAAACGTATTCTTGCCTGACTCCCGAGGCCCGCGTCGTCGGGCCTTTCGCTATATTTCGCAATAGTTTACTCCTTGCCTCATTATGCTTATCCTGTTAATCGTTATTTACCTAATTATATAGCGAGAAATGGAATGCAACATAAACTGCTTAGCGCGCTTCTGCTCACCGCAGGCGCGAGTCTTAGTCTTAATGCCCTGGCAAATACCGACATCCGCGTCACCTACGCCGGTTCGATGGGCAAAGTCATGGACCAGGCGTTAGGTCCAGCGTTTGCTAAAGAAAATAACGGTAATTACCAGGGACAAGGCCAGGGGGCTTACGGCATGGCTCGCCTGCTGGCGAGTAAGAAAATCACTGCCGATGTGTTTGTTTCCATCACCCCAGGGCCGATGCAGATCCTGAAAGATGCCGGACTGATTGATACCGCGGTGCCGGTTGCCAGTACCAGCATGGTGATCGCCTACAGCCCTAAGGGTAAATACGCGCAGCAGTTTGCTCAGGCCAAAGGCAGCGATGCCAGCTGGCTGAAAGTGCTGGCAACGCCAGGACTGAAATTTGGCCGCACCGATCCTATTAACGATCCGAAAGGTCAGAATATCGTCTTTACCCTGCTGTTGGCTGAGAAGTATTACCACCAGCCGGGCATCGCCGAAAAAATCATGGGCGGGGTACAAAACCCGGCGCAAACCCATCTGGAAGGTGGCCTGCTGGCACGCCTGGAGAGCGGCCAGGTTGATGCTGCGGCCGGTTACGAAAGTGAGGTGATCTCCGCCCATCTGCCCTATATCGCACTGCCGGATGAAATCAATCTGAGCAATCCGGATCAGGCGAAACAGTGGTATGACACGGTCAGCTTCCAGGTGAAAGACAGCAAAGGCGAGGAAAAAACCCTGCATACTCAGCCGATGGTGTACTACGCTGCGGTGCTGAAAAATGCGCCGAACGGCACCGCGGCCGGTAAAGCCTTCGTTGACTTTATGCTGAGCCAGCCAGGCCAGGCGCTGCTGAAACAGAACGGCTATGCGGCACCGAAAGGTGGCGTGCTGTACCAGCCATGAGAAAACGCCAGTCCACCGCGTTGTGGCTCTCACTTCCGGCCCTGTTGCTGCTGGCTGTCCCGTTCGTCACGCTGATTGGCGTGACGCACTGGCAGCATCTGCGGCTGGCATGGGGCGATAGCCATGCCATCGCCACCTCCCTCGCGCTGGGAGGGGTGGCGCTGTTGCTGATTTTTCTCAGCGGATTACCGGTGGCCTGGTGGCTGTCACAGGCGCGGGGAAAAGCGCGCCTGATCGTGGAATTGCTGGTGTTGATCCCGCTACTCACGCCACCGCTGGCGATGGGGATTTTGCTGGTGAGTGCCTATGGGCCTTACAGTCTGCCCGGCGAGTTACTGGGACGGTTCGGCATGACGCTGGTGAATAACCCGGCAGCCTTTGTGTTGGCGCAATGGTATGGCGCGTTGCCTTACTTTGTCACTGCCGCACGTTCCGCCTTCGCTGGCGTGCCGAAAGAAATTCTTGAAGCCGGTCGCACCCTCGGCGCACCGCCCTGGCAACGTTTCTGGCGATTATCCGTGCCGCTGGCCGCTCCGGGCCTGGCTTCCGCCACCGCCCTGGCCTGGGTGCGTGCCATGGGCGAATTCGGTATCGTGATGATCTTTGCCTACTTCCCCCAGGGGATGCCGGTACAGCTGTACAACAACCTGCAAAATGACGGCGTCGATGCCGTGTATGTGCTGCTATGGTTGTTGTTGCTGTTTACCTTACCGGTGCCGCTGCTGTGCTTTGTCACTTCGCGACGTCTGCAACAGGGGAAAGTCGCGCTGGTATAACATCGTCACCCTGAGTGCCAGCGCTCCACGCGCCGCGCACTCTCCTCCACTGCCTGTTTAATGCTGGCCAGCAAGGGTTCCATATCCAGCGGTTTGATGAAAAAGGCAAAGGCATCGTGGCGATATTCCTCTGGCGTGTCATGGTCGGCCATAATAATCACCGGCAATAACGGGTGACGTTGGGTGTGCTCCGCCAGCCAGTTTTGTCCGTTGATGTCCGGCAGCGGCACATCGAGTAGCAGACAACCCCGTAACGGCCTGGCTCCCGCTGTGGCGGCCTCAAAATCGGTAAGATCAATAAAGTCCACCACCTGATAATCCAGCGCTTTCAACAGGAACCCAAGGGATTCGCTCACGGATACGTCGTCTTCCACTAACCAGACCGTCGCAATCATCAATTTACCCCGCAGCTAAAAACGTCATGCGAGCGCTGATAATAGTCTGCGTACGGCCACATCTCCACCGGCGAAAATCAGCCATAAAGCCGCATTCCGCCGGGGATTTGTGTGAATAGCACCAGGTTAAAAAACAGCATATCCTGCGAACGTCAGGCACATCGGGAGGATAATTATCTGACTCCAGCACTGGCGTGGTCTTGCTTTTTGCACCACACCAGTGCGAAATCAGATATTTCTAAGGCATCGTGTAAAATCTACTTACACTCAAGTGAGGCGGACTAGCTGTTGCGTTGCAAATGGCTGCTGACAAAGGCCTTACAACGCGGCGAAATCGGGTCGCTGAACACCTGCTGCGGTGAGCCTGACTCTTCGATTTTACCCTGATGCAAAAACACCGCTTTATTGGAAACATCGCGGGCAAACCCCATCTCGTGCGTCACGATAATCATGGTACGCCCCTCCTCCGCCAGCCCGCGGATCACGCGCAGCACTTCCCCCACCAGTTCAGGATCCAGCGCCGAAGTCGGTTCATCGAACAGAATCGCCTTCGGCTGCTGCGCCAGCGCGCGGGCAATCGCCACACGTTGCTGTTGTCCGCCCGAAAGCTGTGACGGCCAGGCGTTGCGTTTTTCATACAACCCCACTTTGTGCAACAGCGCTTCGGCCTCTTCCAGCGCCTCTTTAGAACTGCGCTTTTGGACATGCACCGGGGCTTCCATGATGTTCTGCAACACGGTTTTATGCGGCCACAGATTAAAGCTCTGGAACACAAAACCCAGTTGCATCCGCATCAGCTTGATGCGGTTACGCTGCTCGCGATTCAGCTTTTCATGCGGATTATCGATGGTGACCACTTCGTCACCTACCGCGATCTCGCCCCCCTGGGGAATTTCGAGGAACGGGATGCAGCGCAGCAGGGTACTTTTGCCCGAACCACTGGCACCGATCAGCGAAATCACATCGCCATCCTGTGCTGTCAGGCTGATGTCGTGCAGCACTTCATGGCCACCGTAACTTTTTCTGAGATGGCTCAGGGCGATAGTCGGTTTGCTCATTAACGTGCTCCAGCGTAATAAGGGGACAAACGGCGCTCCAGCAGCGCCACACCTTTGCTCACCAGCACGGTCAGCAGCAGGTAGATAATCGCCGCGCTGATAAATACCTCCAGCGCGCGGAAGGTCTCGGACACAATCGAATCGGCAATGCCGGTCATCTCCATCAGACTGATGGTGCTGACCAGCGACGTTGATTTAATCATCGAGATGATTTCATTGCTGTAAGCAGGCAATGCCTGACGCACGGCAATTGGCAGCGTGATGCGACGCAGCATGGTAAAGCGCGACATGCCGCACACCTTCGCCGCTTCCAGCGATTGCACGCTCACCGCATTCAGGCCACCGCGCAGAATTTCCGAGGTGTACGCTGCATCATTAAGAATCAGGGCTATCAGGCCACACCAGTAAGGATCACGCAGCAGCGGCCAGAAGAGGCTCTCGCGCACCGCCGGTAAGCTGCCGAGTCCGTAATAGATCATGAAAATCTGAATCAGCAACGGCGTGCCGCGAAACAGCCAGACATAAAACCGCGCGACATAGCTGCCCACGCGGTTTTGTCGCAGCAAATTCAGCAGTAGCGCCAGCATCCCGCCGCCCAGCAGCGACAGGACAGCAAGATTCAGCGTGAGCGGTAATCCGCGCAGCAGCGCCACCAGCGTGTGCTGCAAAAAGGAAAAATCCATCGGGCCTCCTTACAACCGGGCGCGTTGTTGCCCGCGCATGGCCACTTTTTCCACATAGCGGAAGACAAAATCGGAACAGGTGGTGATGATCAGGTAAATCACCGCACCCACGCTGTAGAAAAAGAACGGCATTTGCGTTGAATTGGAGGCGGTAGAAATCTGGTTCATGGTTTCGACCAGGCCGGTCACTGAGACCAGCGCCGATTCCTTAATCACCGATTGCCACTGGTTACCCATGCCAGGTAACGCAGTTTTCAGCGCCTGCGGCACAATCATGCGGCGAAACAACATCAGACGCCCCATGCCGGTGACGGTCGCTGCTTCCAGCGTCCCTTTCGGGATGGCGTGGTAAGCCCCACGGAACACGCCGCTTTGATACGCACCCGAGATCAACCCGATGGCGATGGCTCCGGCGACGAAGCCGTTCACATCGAACGGCCCCGGTAAATCGAGCAACGCGCCAAAGAAGCCCACCACCTGGCGGCCACCAAAGTAAAACAGGTAGATCACCAACAATTCCGGCACACCGCGAAACAGCGTGATATAGCCACCCGCCAGCCGTTGTTGCCAGCGCGAGCCACCAATCTGCATCCAGCACAACAAGCTGCCAAGAATTGCGCCCAGCAACCAGGCGCAGAGAGAAACGGTCACGGTGACGGTAGCAGCATTGAGCAATACGCCGCCCCACCCTTCATCACCGAATCCTAACAGTTGCCAGTCGATAGTCATAAGCGTCAGGCATTATTCCGCAGGTGCGACGTTCTCGCCGAACCACTTAATAGAAAGCTGTTTCAGCGTGCCATCTTTGATCATTGAGACCAGCGCAGCATCCAGCGCGGCTTTCAGCTCTGGATTGTTTTTACGCAACGCAATCGCTGACCCCTGACCCAGCACACCACCGACAAAACCATAGCCGGTGCTGTTCACGGTATCCGCATGTTTTTTCACATAGGCATTGAGGTTAGTACGTGACGCCATCACCGCATCAACGCGGCCATTCAGCAGATCGGCGAAGGTTTCCGGGCCACCCTGATAGGTGCGGATGGTCGCCACATCAGACAGATATTTGTTAAGGAAGTCAGCCTGGATGGTGGCAACCTGCACCGCAATGGTTTTGCCTTTGAACTTCGCTTTCAGCGCGTCGATGGCTTTGGTCATACCCGCTTCATCACCGGCCTGCACCACTTCGTTGTTACCTGGCAGGGTATCCAGCGCACTACCTTTCAGGGTGACAAAGCCCGACACGCTGACGGTGTATTGATGGGTGAAATCCACCACTTCTTCACGCTTCGGCGTGACGGTTACCGCATCCACCACCGCATCGTATTTGCCATCGACCAGGCCGGGGATCATGCCTGACCATTTCTGTGCCACCAGCTCGTATTTGAAGCCAACGCGTTTTGCCAGTTCTGCCACCATATCCGGCTCGTAACCGACAATTTTACCGCTCGGCGTGGATTGGTTGAACGGAGGATAAGCCGCTTCGGTGGCAAATTTCAGGGTGCCAAAATCTTTCGCCTGGACCAGAGCAGAAGTGGCAAGCAGCAGCATGCCAACGGAAGCGGTGAAAAGCCCTTTACGCATCATCATAAAACCTCAGGATTTGTTATTGATTGCTGGAGAGTAAATCGATGGCTAAACGGGCTAACGCCTGAGTGCCTGCATGAATACTGCGCTCGTCGGGTTGATAATCCGAGTTGTGCAGGTGATCGTCGCGTCCTGGCGCGCCGGAACCAATATGGATCTGGCATCCCGGTGCCCGTTCGGTAAACAGCGAGAAATCCTCAGCGCCAAAGCTGGCACTGGGTTTAGCGATAATCGCTTTACCGAACTGATGGGACAGGATGGTTTCCAGTTGGTCAATCAGCGCATCGTCATTCATCAGTGGTGGTACACCGCGCTGATAATTGACCTCAATACGCGTATTCAGCGCCAGCGCCACCCCCGCGCAAATACGTTTGAACGCCGTCTCGATATGTGCGCGTGCCGCCGGAGACTTCGCCCGCACCGTGCCCTGAATCAGGCAGCTATCAGAAATGATATTGTGCGTGGTGCCACCGTGGATATGACCAACAGTCAGCACCGCCGAGTTAGCCGGATCGAGTTCACGGGAAACAATAGTTTGCAACTGGGTGATCAGATGCACCGCCGCAATGATTGGATCGGTACCCATATGCGGGCGCGCCGCATGGGTTGAGGTGCCGTGCACCACCAAATCAAACTCATCGCTGGAGGCAGTACTGGCCCCGCGTGTCAGGCCGATTTCACCGGCTGCCAGTTCCGGTTTGTTATGCAGCGTAATCGCCAGATCGACGCCATCTGCCGCGCCATCGGCGATCATCGCTTCCGCACCACTTTCCGGCGTTTCTTCCGCAGGCTGAAAAATCAGGCGTACCGTGCCGTGCAGCTGGTCACGATAATGCGGCAGGATGGATGCCACGCCCAGCAACGTCGCGGTATGAATATCATGGCCACAGGCATGCATTTTACCCGGATAATTGCTGCTGAACGGCAACCCGGTTTGCTCGTGAATCGGCAGCGCATCCATATCGGCACGCAATAATACGGTTTTACCGGGATGAGCACCGACGATGTCCAGCATCACACCGGTTTTCCCTACGCCGGTTTTCGGCGTCAGGCCAAGAGCTAACAACTCCTGCTCAACGATTTTCGCGGTACGGTGAGTATCGAAACCCAGTTCAGGATGGGCGTGAATATCACGACGGATATTGATGAGATGTGCTTCCAGGCTTTCGCTTCTGGCACTGATTTCCCGGGCCAAAGTGGCTTGATGGTCTTTCATGGTTGCGGTGATCTTTTTCAGGCTTGCGCCCGGCCTATATGGCATTTTTATGAAGAAAGTCTCTGTATTTATTCACAGCCCCTGGCAGAATGCAACGCGCAATCTTGCGGGTTACTTGCTGAATTTTCGTGATATTTTGCTAATCCCCTGCGAAAGCAGGATAAAAATCCATGTGCGGGAAAGGAAGCAGTCATAACATTCATAATCGGCTGCGGATCATCAGTATTTCTGATTTTGTTACTGAACAAACGATTGCTGGATATTTAGGCAATCTGGCTGTTGTACCAAAACCATAAGCGTATGCGGTAATTCATAAAAGCCATTCATCTGATTCAGTAAACTGGGTTTATTTGATGCTCGTTGTTAGTAAGACGGCTTCATAAATTTTGTTTTACTATCAGGAGATTAATGTGATTCGGGCTTCAATACCACATGCAGAACTTAGAACCTATGATTTGAACACAGAACAAATCCAGCCCCGTCGGGCCTCGCAGGATCCGCTGCCTTTTACCAGCGGTAATGCTGCAAACCCCTACCTTGCCACTCCAATCTGTTCAGAACCGGGGGGTGATATTTCCCCGCCTGCACGTTCGGTCAATGCGCTTTTGGCTTTCCAGACTGAGCAATTGAACATCGCAGAATTTGTCATGGACAAATTGAAACTCAATAAAAACACGTTGCAATTGATACCAGGACTTTTAAAAACGACAGGGTCAGGTATGCAGATGGCCAGTAAAGAACAAATAAACACCTCAAAAAAATTAAATAGCAAACTCATCGATAATATTTCAACTGCATTCAGTAATAAACATCGAGTGCCCCTGAAAGACGTTAAAAGCATCATAAAAAAAGAATTCAAAGCAGCGGCAATAAAAATACGCAACAGCAATAACTGGGATAAAATAAATACAAAGATTGCACACGGCGACCATAATTATATCAGCACCCTGACTCCCGCCGGGAAAATGAAGGCTGGCATCCATGATATCTTCCAGCAATCCTATCTGGATAAAGGTGTTTGCAGTGCAACCACTACTGATACCCAACACGCCACCAATTTATGGATGTCGGAAATTACGGTTCCTGATAAGGATGGTCGCCCTGAGGCGTTATTTAACGGCATCCGCCACGGTATTCTCTCACCTTACGGATTGAAAAAGAGCGATCCTGCTCGTCAGGCCGGTGCCATCACTCGGGCAAAGGAAGTATTAACTGCAGCTTTATATGCAAAACCAGATTTGTTACAGCGCGCGCTCTCCGGCCAGGTCGTTCCTTTGAACCTGGTTTCCACCTCACTCGCCACCGCAAGCAAGCCAGGAAAAGAGGATGGTATGGTCGCTGACCAAATGCATGCCTGGCAAGCATTGACCCAACAAACGCCTCTGAGTCTTACCATCAGGAATGAACAGGGCGAATTAAAACAGATAAAGGTCAATCTGAAGGTTGTTGCATTCAGTCTGGGGGTTAACGAAATGGCACTGAAGTTCAAACTGGGCTGGACTGCCTCAGATAAATATAATGATCAGGCACTGAAGCAACTATTTGGCCCTGAACTGAAATTCACTACGCAACCTCAAGGTATGGTTGGCGAATATCTGAAAACCAACCCTGAGAATGGAGCAAAAGTACGGGAACTTAGCCAGCAGCTCAGGGATATCTTTATTAAAAAATCCCACCATCATGATGGAGGTGAGCCCTACAAGGCAGCACAACGCATCACCATGCTGGCATATGAAATTGGTGCTGTACCGTGCTGGAACTGTAAAAGTGGCAAAGACAGAACAGGCATGCTGGATGCAGAAATCAAAAGGGAGGTGATAAGCCAGCATCAGGGAAAACCATTAAGTCAACCGGGTCGTCTGCAAAGTAAAGCCGATAAGGAATTATTTCAGAACGTCCTGGTTAATGGTGGTAATGCAGAGGTTCAGGCGTATAACACCAGTGTTGCAGGTAATAAAGTCATTAAGTCCTTACCTCTTCCCGGAATGAATCTGTCATTTAATGAGCGTATTGGAAACAACCAGGTATTGAAAGCAACACAAGGGTTATCAAAACTGGTTTATAGCTGAGGAATTATGTCGAATATTATTTATAGTCTTTATGACGCTCTCGGGTTGGAAATAGACGGTGATGACCCGGTTTTAATCGTTGATAAGGAACTGACCATTTACTTCAATGAGTCAGACCATACGCTGGAGATGTGTTGTCCTGTTGGGCCATTGCCCAACACGGTAGATGATTTGCAAAGAGTCTTGCAACTTAACTATTCCAGCCCGGTGATGCTGGCAACGGATGCCGATAAGACTGCGCTGTTAGCCCTGTTACGCCTTCCGGCAACCAGTTCTGCGGCAGAAGTAGAATCGGGACTCCACCAACTCATCAGCGTGTGCCGCATGCTATGTAAAAATGGCTTTTCCAACACAGTATAGTTTTGAACGGGCGTTGAGAAACAGGGAAGATCAACGGGCGAAATTAGCACGGATACCCTTGCCCGATGCCCCACTACAGGCGGGCATCGGTGATCATCAGGCTGGCGATTTCACCCTGAAATCCGCAAAAAACGCTGTGGCGTATCACCCAGCAAACGGCGGAACATGGAGATAAACGCGCTGGGACTTTGATAGCCGAGCTGACTGGCAATGCGTAGTACCGGTTGTCCCTGTGCCAGTTGCACCAGCGCTTCTGATAATCGCAATTGCTGCCGCCATTGCGTAAAGGTAATACCGGTTTGATCGCGGAACAGACGCGCCAGGGTACGCGAGCTGGCCCCAACGCGATTGCCCCACTCTTCCAGCGTGTCACTACTGGCCGGAGTTTGCAGCAACTGCTGGCAAATGTTCATCAGACGACGATCGGCAGGTAACGGCAACACACAGACCGCCCCTTCGGGTGCGCGATGGATTTCATCCAGCAACAACGGTGTAATCAGTTCCACCCGCAACGGATCGGGGTTAGATTGTTGTTCCATCTCCACCAGCGTCTGCATTAACGCCTGGAGCAAGGGCGAAATCATCATGCTGCGAGCTTCCGGCCAGAAGGTGCAAGCCACCACCGGTTCCAGATACAGACTCAGGCTGCGAATATCGCTCAGTGCCGTTAACGCATGAGGTAAAGTCCCCGGCAGCCACAGCGCCCTGCCCGGTGTTAATGTCCATGATGCGCTGTGCGTCTGCACCCGCATCACTCCCTGCAAACAGAGCACCAGCTGCGCCACTTCATGGGCATGCCAGCGCTCCTCACGCCCCGCGTGATAATGCATTTCCCGTGTGGTTAATAAGGGTAAGGTCGGGCTGGCATCGGTTAGCCGTGGTTTGTTCAACACCATCACATCCAATCCTGTCAGATTGCCGATTGCTGTCCGCTTTGCGTTATTGAACCAACCAATCGCGCGAAGCCGCCAGCGCGGCGCTATCAAATAAAATAGTAATGATTATCATTTGTATCACTATTTATGGCCGTTGGACTATATCGGGGATAAAAATCTTGCGTCATCGCACTTTTCAACGCACACCACTGAACGCCTTACTGCTGGTGTTGTTCAGCAGCACACCGGCATTGGCGGCTGATAACAATAATAATTCGCATGACAATACGCTGACCGTCACCGCCAATAACGTGGATACCGATGGCGGTGATGCCGACAGCTGGAACCAGGTGGCGAAAAAAGCGGATTCTGCCACCAAAAGCAGCCGCCCGTTAATCGAAACACCTCAAAGCATCTCGGTGATCACTCAGGCGCAGATGGCTTCCCAGGGTGCACTGAACGTGGCCCAGGCGTTGCGTTATAACAGCGGCATCGGCTCCGAAGGCGGTGGCGCAGATTACCGTTTCGATGATATCTACATTCGTGGTTTCGCGGCTGACGAGTTCCTGGATGGCCTGCGTCTGCCTACGGTGACTTACTGGTCACGTCCGAGTTTCGATACTTTCCTGCTGGATCGCGTCGAAGTGGTCAAAGGCCCGGACTCAGTGACCTTTGGTCAGGCTAGCCCGGGCGGCGTGGTTAACCTGGTGAGCAAACGTCCCACCGCCGAACCTATCCACCAGATTTTTGTCAGCACCGGTAGCCATAATCTGTTTCAAACCGGGCTGGATCTCTCCGGCGCGCTGGATAATGACGAACACTGGCTGGGCCGTATTACCGGCACCTGGTCTCGTAACGACACCCAGGTCGATTACACCAAATATAAACACTATGACATCGCCCCGGCGCTGACCTGGCAGCCCAATGACGACACGCGTCTGACGCTGCTCGGGCAGTTCCGCAAAGATCCCTACGCCGGGTTTTATAACCAGATGCCGCTGGAAGGGAGCTTAATCCACCTCGCGCAGGGCAATTACTCCGACAGCTTCTACGGCGGCCAGCCGGGCTTTGATTACTATCGTCGCGAGCAGGCCAGCATCGGCTATGACTTTATGCATAAGTTCGATGACAGCTGGAGCCTGCACCAGAACCTGCGTTATCTGCACACCAGCAGCGATTACCAGATGGTCTACCCGACCAATACTGTGGTTGATGGCTCGGCGACGGTAAGCCGTGACAGCATGCGCGTGATCGAATCCTTCAATGCGTTTGATGTCGATACTAACCTGCAAGGCAATCTGTATACCGGCCCGGTTAACCATGCGGTGACGGTGGGCATGGATTATGTGCACGACGATTTACGTCAGAACAGCGGCTACGGTACTGCGTCTGATATCAGCTATCTCAACCCGGATTACAGTACGCCGGTTGCAAGCCCGTCGATTGATAACCACAGTCGTTCTTTTATGACCCAGCTGGGTTTTTACCTCCAGGACAGCATGAAGTGGAACCACTGGATCCTCAATCTCGGCGGACGTTATGACAAAGCGCAAAGCCGCGCGCAGAACTGGGTCACCGATACCCGCACCGAGCTGAACGACTACGCCACGACCGGTCGCGCCGGTCTGATGTACCATTTTGACAATGGGATTGCGCCCTATATCAGCTATGGCACATCGTTCCAGCCGCAGTCCGGCACCTCCTGGGCGGGCGATCCCTTTAAGCCGACCAAAGGCAAACAGTCGGAGGTGGGAATCAAGTATCAACCGAATGGCTTTAACGCGTTGTTCAGCGCAGCGCTCTATGACCTGCGTCAAACCAATGTCCTGACCGCCGACCCGGAGCATGCTAATTATTCGGTGCAAACCGGCGAGATCCGCTCTCAGGGATTCGAGCTGGATGCGAAAGCGAACATCACGTCACGCTGGCTGGTGAATGCCTCGTACGCGCTGACCAACCCGAAAGTGATCTCGGCTAACGATGATACCGAGGGTAAACAGCCGGTAGCGATCGCCCGGCAGACTGCCAGCCTGTGGACCGAATACGCCTTACCGGGGGTGCTTGATGGCGTCACCATCGGCGGTGGCGGACGCTACGTTGGTACCAACTACGCCACCACTGACAACAGCCTGAAAGTACCGGCGGTGATGATTTATGACGCGATGATGCGTTACCGCTGGCAGGACTGGCAGCTGGCGCTGAATCTGCAAAACCTGACCGATAAACAGTACATCAGCAACTGTAACGATCTCGGTTGCCACTTTGGCCTGCGGCGGCAATTGATCGCCACGGTAAGCTATCAGTGGTAATTAGCCGTCGGCAGGTAATCCAGGGCGCGCTGGCAGGCGCTGCCCTGTTTTCGTTTCCGTTGCTGGCCGCAACCCGGCCACGTTGGGTGATCCTCGACTGGGGATTAACCGAAATGGCGCTGCTGCTCGGCGTCACGCCGGTGGGGGTCGCCGCGCCAGATTGGTATCGCCGCTTGTTCAGCCAGCCGCCGTTGCCCTCCCAGGTGACCGACGTTGGCCTGTTGTTTCAACCCAACTATGAAACCCTGTTTGAACTGCATCCCAGCCAGTTGCTGGTCACCCCCGCACATCGTATGGCCGAAGCGCAGTTGTCACGCATCGCGCCGTTGCATTACTTCCCAATTTATAGCCCCCATCCCTGGCAGCAGGCGCAGCAGAATTTGCGTGCTATGGCACAGCTGGCGGGAGAGGGGCCCCGGGCGGACCTGGTGATGACCACCCTGCTGCAGCGGCTCGACCAGGCCCGGCAACGAGCCGCACAATTTCAGCCACGGCCCATCTACCTGCTGCATCCGCTGGATACGCTGCATGTGCTGGCGCTCGGCCCGGGGAGTTTGTTTAACGACATGCTGAGATTGCTGGGGCTGGATCATCGCCCCCCCTTCGCCGTCGGCCCACAGGGCATGGCAACGCTGGAGCTGGAACAACTGGCACAAATGCCGCCCGGCTGGCTGGTGCTGCTGCCTTCCTGGCCGGAGGTGGACCTGACACCGGTCATTCACTCCCCGCTGTGGCAGACCCTGACGCGCGTTGGCCACCGGTTGCGGGTAATGCCCGATGGATTATCCACCGAGGGCGGTGTGCTGACGGCGGTACGTTTTGCCGAGAGTCTGGTCAGCGCGTTACAGGAGGCAAACGCATGATGACACGCCATCCCGCCCTGCTCTGCACCCTGCTGTTCGCCACAGCGATGCTCCTCAGCCTGCAACAACTCGGCCAGCAGCTGGCATGGCCAGATATCTGGCAGGTGCTGCACGGTTCAGCCAATCCCAGCCTGGCGCAGCAGATCTTTAGCCAGATGTGGTTACCGCGCCAGGGAATGGCGTTGCTGTGCGGGCTGGCGCTGGGTTTTACCGGGGTGGTGATGCAACAGGCGCTGCGCAATCCGCTGGCGGAGCCCTTGACACTGGGCATCGCTTCCGGCGCCACGCTGGCGCTGTCGCTCGCTTCCCTGGCTGGCCCGGCATGGCTGCTGGCAGGACGTGAATGGATCGCGCTGAGCGGCGCATTGCTGGCCTTTGCTGTGGTGTTCCTGCTGAGTTTTCGTCAGGGTTTTACCCCGCTGGCACTGACGCTGGCGGGCATGCTGGTCAATCTGTACTGTGGCTCCGTCAATCTGCTGCTGACGATCATCTATGACCGTTCGCTGGCGGCGGTATTTATCTGGGGCGGTGGTGCCCTAACCCAGCAAAATGCCAGCCCGTTTTGGTGGCTCTTGCCGAGAGTGCTGCTGGCCGCCTTGCCGATACTGCTGATCCTGCGGCCTCTGCGGCTGCTGGCACTGGATGAGCGGGTAACCCATTCAATAGGCATGCCCGCCGGGCTGGTGCGGGGCATCGCACTGCTGTCAGCGCTGGTGATCAGCAGCCTGGTGATCAGCGTGGTCGGCGTGATTGGTTTTATTGGCCTCGCGGCACCGCATCTTGCCATGCTGGCGGGCGCAAAACATCTGCGCCAGAAACTGATTTGGTCGCCGTTGCTGGCTGCCGGGTTGCTGTGGCTGACCGATCAGGGCGTCAGCCGTCTGAACGGCATCGGTGGTTTGCTGCTGCCAACCGGTATGATGACAGCGCTGGCGGGTGGACCGTTGCTGTTGTGGTTTTTACCCCGGCTGCGTCATATCTTTCAACCCGACGTCAGTGAACCTTCTCAGGCGCCCTTTCCCACCCATCGCATGATCCTGCTGCCGGTGATCGCGCTGTTTTTTCTGCTGCTGGCGGTGTCGCTCGATTTTGCGCGTGGCATTCACGGCTGGCACTGGAACTCGCTGGCTGAACTCCATGCCCTGCTGCCATTCCGTCTGCCACGTCTGCTGGCAGCACTGTCGGCAGGCGTGCTGCTGGCGGCGGCTGGCGTAATCATCCAGCGGGTCAGCCGTAACCCGATGGCCAGCCCGGAATTACTGGGCATTGGCGCTGGCGCCTCACTGGGTATCACCGTACAACTGTTGCTCTGGCCGCTGGGTGGCATCATGCTGATGCTGGCCAGTAGCGCCATCGGCGCATTGCTGACGCTGGCGCTCACGCTGTGGCAGGCGCGCCATTACGCTCTCAATCCGCAACGCATGTTATTAAGTGGCCTGGCTATCACCGCGCTGTTTCAGTCAGTCGCCGCTATCGTAATGAGCAACAACGGCATGGCGGCAGCGATGCTGCGTCAGCTGATGACCGGTTCAACCTACTACGTCAATGCCAGTACCGCGGCAATCGCGCTGATGCTGGCGCTGCTGTTGCTGGCACTGACCCCGCTATTGCGCCGCGCATTGCTGCTGTTACCGCTGCATACGGTATCGTCCTCACTGGGACTTAACGTCATACAGGCGCGCCTGCTGCTGATGGTACTGGCGGCGGCGATGACCGGCGTGGCGACGTTAATTGTCGGCCCACTGTCCTTTATCGGCCTGCTTGGGCCACAGCTGGCACGGCAGCTGGGCGCACGCCGTCCGCTCGGGCAACTGATACTGGCGGTGCTGATTGCGGCAGTACTGATGATGCTGGCTGACTGGGCAGGCAGCAATCTACTTTATCCACGACAAATTCCGGCCGGACTGATGGCAACGCTGATCGGCGGCCCGTGGCTGGCGCTACTGCTGTGGCGTCCGTTGAATAGTACAAACTCATAGGAGATGAGGTGGCGATTTACCTGATGTTACTGCGCACCACCGGTGCGTTATTTTTTGTGGCGCTGGGCTGTAGCATAGTGGGCGGTTTAAGTAACGCGGCGCTGCTGGCCTTAATCAACCAGGGGCTGAACGCCACGGACGCGCAGCGCCTGCAACTGGCGTGGCAATTTGGTCTGCTGGCGCTGCTGATGCTCGGCACGCGAACGCTCAGTCAGTCGCTGTTTATGGCGATGGGCCAGCGCAGCAAAGCCCAGCTGCGACGCATGCTGGTGCAGCAGGTGGCGGATGCGCGCTATGCCGATCTGGAGCTGCACGGCATGCCGCGCGCACTCAGCATCCTGACCCAGGACCTGGATCAGGTAGTGATCTTTTTCGTTTCGCTCCCGGCTTTTGTCATGTCGCTGGCGGTAATCATGGGCTGCATGGCCTATCTGGGTTATCTGTCTGTCACCGTGATGGGGATTGCGATTGTTACCGTGCTGATTGGCTCCCTCGGCTACAGCTGGGTGCATCGCCGTGCGTTGCAACTGATGCGCCAGTCGCGCCAGCGGGAAGAAACCCTGACCGGCGATGTCAATGCGCTATTCAGCGGAGCCAAAGAGTTACGACTGCACGCCGCGCGCAAGCAGGCGTTTCTGCATAATCGATTGTTCACCACTATTGAGAAAGTACGCGTCGAGCGCACGCGCGGTTATGTGTTGTATTCCCTGGCGAATATCTGGGCCAGCGTTTTTTTCTTCGCGTTTATCGGTGTGGTGATGTTTCTGCTGACCCGCGTGCTGGACTTGCACGGTGCGGTGTTGTCGGGTTTCGCCATGGTGTTTCTTTATATGATTGTGCCGATTGAAAGCGCGCTATCCACCCTGCCCTCGCTGACCATGACCCAGGTTGCCCTGAAGCGCATCAATGCGATGCAGCTGCAATTGCCGCCCGAGCAAACCCACATCGACGCCGCCCCGCAGGAATTTCAGCGACTGGAGCTGCGCGATCTGATCTACCATCATGGCGCAGCGCAGGGTTTTCAGGTCGGACCGATTTCGTTGCAGTTAACCGCGGGGGAACTGGTGTATCTCACCGGCGGTAATGGCAGCGGCAAAACCACACTGGCCCGGCTGATTACCGGCTTATATCAACCTGATGGTGGCGAGTTGCTGTTGGATGGTGTTGCCATCACCGATGCCAGCCGCGCGCGCTATCGGCAGCTGTTCTCGGCGGTATTCAACGATTTCCACCTGTTCGACGATCTGCAGGGGATTGATGCCGCACGCTGGAATGATGAAGCACAACAGCTACTGGAAGCATTGCAGCTTAACCACAAAGTCACGTTACAGGATGGGGTGTTCTCCACACTGGCGCTCTCTACCGGGCAGCGCAAACGGCTGGCGTTGCTGGTAGCGTGGCTGGAAGATCGGCCATTTTATCTGTTTGACGAATGGGCAGCCGATCAGGACCCGGCGTTTCGCGAGGTGTTTTATCACCAGCTGCTGCCCGCGCTGAAAGCGCGTGGCAAAACCGTGCTGGTGATAACCCATGACGATCGCTATTTTCACCTCGCCGATCGCTGCCTGAAGCTGGAGCTGGGCCAGCTACTTAACGCTTAAGCCGCCCGGCCGCTTTTTCGCTCGCCACCCGGCGGCGGGCGATAAACTCCGCGATTTGCTGCTGCGCTTCAGTGAGTCTCTCTGCTGAAGCGCTGCGCGGTGAACCGCTGTGGAACGGCGGGGCCGGGTCGTACTCCATCTGCAACTGAATATTTTCCGCCGCTGCCCGCCCCAGCAATTCTTCCGCCACCGTCAGCGCAAAATCGATGCCGGAAGTCACCCCGGCACCAGTGATGCGGTTACGGTCGCGCACCACCCGCTCCTGCACCGGCGTTGCCCCAAACAAGCTCAATTGATCGAGCGATCCCCAATGGGATGTGGCGCGATAGCCCTGCAACAACCCCGCCGCACCCAGCACCAGCGAACCGGTGCAGACCGAGGTCACCCACTGCGCCTGTTCCGCCATGCGCCGCACAAAATCCAGCGTTTCGTCATCTTCCATCAGCGCAATTTGGCCCGGACCACCGGGGATACAGATCAGATCCAGCGGTGGGCAATCCGCAAACGTCGCCGTCGGCATGATGGCTAAACCCCGGTCGGACATCACCGGCTGGCGATCTTTCCACACCAGGTAGTTATTAACGCCAGGCATCCGCACGAAGACTTCCCACGGGCCGGTAAGGTCGAGTTGCGTCAAAGAGGGGAAAAGCAGCAGACCAATATTGAAAGGGGTGGACATCGCCATTATCAGCTCCTGTTGGGAATCATCGGCTTATCATGGACTTATTTGGGGGAAGATGCATCTGCATCCTAAGCAGCAATTGATGGGGTTGCTGCCATGTACGATACTTAGTACTATAGATAGCGTGATTGCGAGCAGGGAAGCTCTAATAAAATCAACAAGGAAAAGTTATGACAAATTACGTCTTAAAACCGTTCGACAGGAACCTTAAAGGTGCTCAAGTCGACAACGGGAAGTTATGCAAAGCTGCAAAGGAAGTTATGGCTGGTCACTATGAGGCCAATCTGGGTGGGGATGTTTATAAAAAACGTATCCCATTAACCCGGGGGAAAAGTTACGGTGCACGCGTAATCATCGCGTTTAAGTCAGGTCAGGATGTATTTTTTATGAATGGCTGGGTTAAAAGCGATGTGAAGAAGAACAGCAAGGAAATTCCGGATGATGAACTTGCGTTCTATAAAGCTATTGCATTGCAATTGATGAGTATGACGCCTGAACAGGCACTGAGAGCCATAAAGGCAGGGAAAATGAGAGAGGTTAAGTGTGATGGTGAATCATCTTAAAGACTTGCAGGAAATTGCTCACGATTTCAACGAAATCGGCGTGGTTTCTGATGAGCTGGTAAAACATATCGATGCCCGCGTCCAACTGCGAGAACTACGTGCCAGTCTGCCAGTTGTTCAGGATATGAATGGCGAAGAAATACGCTCCTTACGTGACCGTTTCCACTTAAGCCAGGCCATGCTGGCGTTGTACGTGAATATGTCAGTTGTGACCATTTCAAAATGGGAACGAGGTGAGAAAAAACCCAATGGTGCGGCGCTTCGCGTACTCAATACCATTGCAATAAAGGGGCCGGATGTCTTCGCTATCTGATTAAAAGCCCCAATAAATGGGGCTTTTTTTACCTCCGCGTTAATTCAGCACCGGTTTCCCCAGTGGCTGCGTGGGGCGTTCTGCCAGTGCAAACAACGCTTCAACCCGCGCTTTCTCTTTGGCATCCACCGGTACCAGCACGCCGCAGGCGACAAACACCAGCAGATTACCTGCCAGACCGACAATACCGCTGGTCAGCGAGCCGAGGGCCGGAATGTCATCAGGGAAGAAAACCGTCAGCACGATGGCGATGATAATGCCGGTCATCATGCCGAGCAGTGCGCCCTGCTTATTGCCAAAGCGACTGAAGATGCCAAAGAACAGAGGCACCGCCAGCTGGATAATCCCCTGGTAAGAAATCTGTGCCAGCAACTGCAAACGTGAATAGTTAAAAGTGAAATACGCCAGCAGCGCTGCCGCGACAATAAACACCACCATGCCCGATTTAGCCAGCACCGTTAACTGACGATCGCTGCGCGGTTTGTTCCAGGTGGCAAGGTCATTGGCGAATTGCGTACCGCATACCTGCACACATCCATCGACATGGCCGATGCTCGCCGCCAGCACAATCACCAACGCTAACGCCAGCAGCCACGGGCCACCCTGATCAAACAAGGCAGTGAAGAAACCGTTCTGTGGGTTGGCCTGTACATTCGGATCCTGGCTGACCGCCGTAGCAAACAACATCAGGATGGCGTAGAAACCGCCCACCAGCAGAATGGTCAGTAACGTGCCCTTCTTCACCGCCTTGATACCGCTGGCGGTGTAGATACGCTGGAAGCTCATCGGCCAGCACATCGACCCCACCACGCCGGTGAAAATCAGGCTGAACATATACCACGAACCGTAATGCGAACCTTCGGCACCCGGAATCTGTAACATGGCTGGCGGCAGCGACGATAGCTGGCCGAAGCTGTGATCGCCGTTGAACAACAGCACCACACACACCAGCGCGCCCAGGCCATAAGCGATAATACCCTGGTACATATCGGTCATGATTAATCCGCGCATCCCCATACTTACCGTCCAGTACTGGCGTACCAGAATCAGCAGTACCCCCGCGATCAAACAGGTGGTGACGCCCCAGCGACCAAAGCTGGCAAACTCCACCAGCAATGCCAGTGCCTGAATGCCCATCACTACCCACGGAAACACGCAGATGATGCCAATGATCGATGCCACACGTTTCACAGCCGGACTGTTGTAGCGCATCCCCAGCAAATCGGGCTGCGTGGTCAGGTTAAAGTGCTGACCCCATTTCCAGGCGCGGCGTGCCATCAGATACATCGCAGTGACGCCGAGCGTGGAGTATACCGCGCCGTAGAAGCCAATCACGCCGCTAACAGAGAGCGCAAAAAACGCGGTAAAGGTCGCCCCCGGCCACCAGGAGTTGGTGTAACTCATGGCGATATACCAGGGACCGTAAGAGCGCCCGCCGACCGCATAGTCAGAGAACGAGGTGCTTTTACGGTTGGTGGCATAGAGTACGGCAATCATGATCGCCAGAAATAAACCAATCATGCCAAAGGTAATTAAATAATGCGGTTCTGCGGCGCTAATTTTCATGATACTTCCTCATCCGCGGGAATTTCGCCAAATGCACATTCAGCGAGATACATCACCCATAATCCGACGCCAAGAAATACCGCAATAGCCAGCCAGTAAATAATCGGCAACGGAATACCCAGAAATAATACCCCACTACCACTGACACTTAAATATAACGGCGGACAGAGCGCCAGCAGTAATAAAGCCAGCAGATAGATGGCAAAGATTTTATTTTTAATACGAATGCGATCGCGCAATTGTTGCGCCATGATCATGGTACTCATAACCCCCTCCGGAATTTAGAATGATGGTGTTCGCACTCCTTTACCTGCTGTCAGACAGCCTTTCCCCTGTGGTGTGATTCGATAAAACTTACAATGCGCGCAACCAGTTTTCCCAGTCGGGATGATTTAATACACTGCGGGCGCGCAATTCTTTCCAGCGACCATATTTCGAGAAATCAAAATCAATATCCGCTACCTGATGTTGAATAATCGCCCAGGTTGACCACTTCATATCTGCCAGATATTTGTGGATCTGTACGCGGGCAAATATCGCGTTATCCACTTTACCGAAATAATCCTCCAGCAATTCAAGTTCAATTTGTGGTGTAAAAAACATTTCGCCAAACCATAACGCCAGTTCATAACACCGGTCATTATTCGAGGCATACTCGAAATCAACCAGACGAATTTCATCACTGGCATTCAGCATAAAATTCCCCGCCAGCGTGTCATTCATGCAGGGCACGCTATCCAGTCCCGCCGCTTCCAGCGCCTGCTGCGCACGTTGCGCCTGCTTATGCAGCCAGACGGCATCCGCCGAAAAGGGCGCTTTAAGCCCCTGTACCTGTTCAATATGTTCATTCAGCATATCGAACACGGTTTTGTTCTCGGTCAGTCGCGGCTGGTCATTAAAGCTTTTCAGCGCATGCAACGCACGGTGGCGAATGGCCGGTTGTTGAAAATCGAGGTTGGATGAAGCACGCCAGCCGTCAATAAACTCGAATATCTCCACACCTAACTCGCGCAGATAAGCCACCACCGGCACGCCATAACCGGTTTGTGCCGCCTTGACGCTGGCCTCGTGTGCGGTGTCTCGATTTATAAACCGCTCGGTGCCTTCACCGGGAATTTTGACGAAGTAAGCCGTGGGCGCGCCCGCAACCGCCACATGCCAGTTCGCGTTCGAGATTCCCCCGTGTACCGGGCGATAGTGGATGGTTTTGTTTTGCCAGCCAGGCATCGCAGCAATCGCCTGCTCAAGACGTTGCTCCTGCCAGCTTTCGGCTTGTCCGGGTTGTTTACTCATCGGGATTGCTCCGCTGTCAGGGTTAACCAACGTTCGAATCGGGGATCGCGCGCACTCTGACGGCAGCGCAGCAGCATCCACTGGCCGAGCTTGGCAAACTCCAGCCCGCGCGCGCTGGTGTGGCCGTTCAGCATTCCCCACAGCGTCCAGTGGTAATCATCCACCAGCGCGTACAGGCGGCAGCGCGCCACATCAGCTTCGCTGCATTCACCGCGCCAGGCGCGGATCGCATCGCGCCAGCGATCGTCAGTGGGTAATTGTTCATGAATTAAGGTGGCGATATCGTGCCAGGCATCCCCCTGCGCGGCGTAATCGAAATCCAGCAAACGCCAGTCACCCTTGCTGTTGACCATCCAGTTGCTGGCAATCGGGTCGCCGTGAATCAGCACCGGCGTAAATGGCGCAGCCAGCAGTGCCTGCCAGGCCAGATCCACGCATTCACCGAGCCATACCATCTCTTCCGGCAAGGCAATGTTCGCCTGCCCGATTTGCTGGCGCAGTCGCAGCATGTCCTGCTGACGCGTACGCTGTGGCAGCGGTAACGCGGCATCATGTAATCGGTCAAGGGTGCGGGTCAGGGCGTCGAACTGCGCCGGGTCGCTAAAGCTCGCCAGTTTGGCCCAGCGAAAATCGGCATCCAGCGCGGCGAAGATCAATACCCCAGCCTGTTCATCGGCATGACACAGCGCCGGGGCAATACCCAGCTCACCGGCCTGGCGACTGATTTCAGCACTGCGGCGGACATCCAGCAGCGTGCGTTGATCGTCGTATAACACTTTGGCGTAAAAGTGTTGCCCGGCGCTCTCCAGTCGGAATCCTGCCCACTCCGTCGCCAGACGATGTGGTGATGCCACCCCGGCGCAACCTGGTTCGACAACAAAGCGCTGGCCGGGTTGCCATGCCGCCAGGACCTGTTCTAAGCGCGTCATCATGCGGTTTCCTCCGGGACGGGTTGCAGGATGAGATCACTCAAAAGCGCCATCAGCAGATCCAACCCACGATGCAGATCCTCAGTGGCGGTAAATTCACGTTCGTTATGGGATAACCCGCCCGCGCTCGGTACAAACAGCAGCGCGCTGGGACAGTGATAACTCAGGCTGATGGCATCATGCCCGGCGACACTACGCAGCGGCATGGCGCTCAGGCCAAGGCGATCTGCCTGCTGTAGCGCGCGTTGTGCCAGTCCGGCATCCAGCTGTTGCCGCGCACGGAATTGCGCCCGATCGAGGCTGACATCGGTAGAAGTAGCCTGAGCAATCGATTGCATCTGCTGGCTGAAGCTGTCGCGTAATTGATGCAACAAAGCCTCATCAGCGGAGCGAAATTCGATGTAGACCGTGGCTTCAGACGTTACCACGTTGGGAGAATTGGGGGTGGTTTCGAGACGCCCCACCGAGGTGTGCAGAATTTCTCCGTGACGATCGGCCTCAGCACGCACCGCAACAATGGTCTGTGCCGCCGCCAGCAACGCATCGCGACGGCGACTCATCAATGCCGGGCCGGTATGGTTTTGCTCACCGCGAAACGTCACCTGCCATTTCAGTGCCGCCCAGGTTTCTGTCACCACGCCAATTTGCTTGCCCTGAAACTCAAGGTGCGGCCCCTGCTCCACATGCAGCTCGAGGTAAGCGCGCAACGGCAAAGCTGGTAACGTTTCACCACGATAGCCAATGTCTGCCAGCGCGGTAGCCAGCGTAATGCCATCGGCATCGGTACAGGCCAGCGCCTCATCCAGCGTTACCGCTTTAGTGAAGACCGAACTGCCAATCAGGCTCGGCTGAAAACGCGCGCCTTCTTCATTGGTCCAGTTGACCACCGCCAGGTTGCATTGCGCATCAGCGGGATGGTCCCGCAACTGCCGCGCCAGTGCGGCAAGCGTGGCGGCTGCCCCGGTGACGCCGTAAGCACCATCGAAACGACCACCGAGCGGCTGGCTGTCGAGATGCGATCCACACAGCAGCCAGGGGGCTCCCGGGCGCAGCGTCATCAGACCAAAAATATTACCGATTTCATCAATCTTTACGTCAAAACCCTGTTGGGTCAGCCAGGTGCAAAAGGCATCGCGCACCTGTTGATCTTCGGCGCTGGCCGTCAGACGATGCAAACCGCCTGCTGCCGTGGCACCAATGCGGCTGCTGGTGGCAAACAGCGCATCAAATGCCTGATAGTCGCGTGAGGTCATCCGCGGCAGTGCCGGGATGGAGGATGTTGACATGTGCGTTCTCCAGACTCGCTACAAAAGCTGCCGGTGGCGGCGCATTGGTCACTAAGGTGTCGACCGCGCTGAACGGCAGCGTATTAACAAAGGTACGCAGTCCAAATTTGCCTTCATCCGCCAGAATCACACTCTGGCGGCAATGCGTGCTCAGCACACGCCGTAATAACGCCTCCGGCTCCTCGTAGTCCATAAAGCCGTTGTCCCGATCCACCGCACCAATGCCCATAAAGGCGATGTCGTAGTGAAACTGCCGGGCAAAATCCAGCGTATGGGGGCCAATCAGTGCGTTATCGTTTCGCCGGACGCGCCCTGGTGTTAGCGTCACAGCATTCTCGCTCTGCTGCGTCAGCAGCGTGGCAATATCCAGTGAATTAGTAATAATCTTCAGTCGCGCAAAACGCGTCAGCTGCTGCGCCAGCGCCAGTGTCGAAGTGCCGGTATCGAGGAACAATGCCATCCCCTCCTCAACCAGTTCACTCGCCAGTTGCCCCATACGCACTTTGGCGCGTGGTTTGATGCGGCTGCGAATTTGCAGCGGCTGCTCTTCGCTGGGTACGGGCAAAATTGCGCCACCGTGCACCCGTCGCAGCACTCCCTGCTCCTCCAGATACTTTAAATCGCGGCGGATGGTCTCTTCCGATACCACAAACTTCTGCGCCAGTTCGGTGACGCGCACACGTTTATCGTGACTCAGTACCCGTTTGATCTCATCGAGTCGCGGCTGATTGATCATACTTACCCTTCTGTTTCTGCGGGGAAAACCGCAGTATACCTGTACCCTGACGCGGTTTTGCGCGATAAATCGCGCCGCTACAATACTGGCTGATGCTGATCCCATGGCATCAACGCTTCCAGTGCCGCGCAGAACTGCAATACATCCCCTTCGGCATAACGACGTCCGATCACCTGTAATCCCACCGGCAAACCCTCCGGGGTGAAGCCGCACGGCACCGTCGCAGCCGGATTGCCGCTCAGATTGAAAGGCCAGGTAAACGGCGTCCAGCGCGCCCATTCCACGCCACTGTCCCCCTCCTGTTGCCCTTGCGGGACGTGGCGGTCAGCGGCAAAGGGCAGAATCGGCAGCGTGGGCGTAATCAGTAAATCCACCTCGTCAAACAGCGCATGGACCTGGCTGGCAAATACAGCGCGCTGCTTTTGCGCGTTCAGGTAATCAGCCAGACCGATACGTTGCGCCCGTTCGATTAAGGCAGCGAAGCCGGGGTCCAGCTGGTCAAGTTGCTGCCGGAGTGCCGCGCCATAAGCGATACCGCGGCCTCCGCTCCACAAGGTATCGAAAGTGTCGAACGGGCTTTGCCAACTGAGCGGTTTAACGGTCAGCGCAATCGGCAGCGCATGTGCCATCTGTTCAACGGCCTGCTCAACACAGGCGGCAATGCGGGCATCAACGGGCGTATTAAACAGCGTCGGGCTGTAGTGCACCCGCAGGGGCGGCAGTGGTGCATCGCAACGTTCCAGCCAGCTTTCGGTTTTCGCCGGTAACGCCTGATGATCGCGCGCATCCGGGCCGGAGAGCAGATCAAACAGCAGCGCGCTGTCACGCACCGTGCGGGTCATCGGCCCGGCATGGCTGAGCATCTCCGTCGCGGACCACGGCCAGGTAGGAATACGACCCAGCGATGCCTTAAGGGCAAAAATGCCGCAAAACGCACCGGGAATACGTACCGAGCCACCGCCATCCGACCCCAGTGCCGCAGGCACCATACGTGCCGCCACGCTGATTGCCGAACCAGAGCTGGAGCCGCCGCTGGTCAGTGACGGATCCCACGGGTTACGACCATGACCATACACGCGAGAATAACTGGAGCCGGTCCAGCCAAATTCAGTGGTGGCGGTTTTACCGATAATGATCGCCCCCGCTGCTTTTAAGCGCGCAATAATCGGCGCGTCGCTATCCGGGACATTATCCACTGCGGTGAGGGAACCTTTGCAGGTCCGCAATCCGGCAGTGGAAAACAGATCTTTAATACCGAATGGCACACCATGCAGCGGACCGCACAATTTTCCCTGCTGGCTTTCACGGTCGCAGATCTCCGCTTCTGCTAATGCCTGCTGGTAATAGACATCACCGAAGGCATTCAATGTGGGATTGTGGTTTTTAATCTGCTGCAAACAAAACTCCACCAATGCCACACTGCTGCATTCGCCCTGACGAATCTGTGCCGCTGCGCTTAATAAATCCGGCATAACCTGCATGTTTACGCTCTATCCATCCGACCAACTGTTGAGCTGATAGTGGCATAGCTGTAGAGAGATGCAAGACCGGTTTATGTTGTTAATGTGGGATATGTTGTATTTATCCGAAGTGAGTGATAGGAAAGCGTGATGATGGGAGAGAGCATAAAATGTCAGAAAAATGACACAAGGTTGAATATTTAACTACCGGAATGACCGTTGCTGGTAGGGTCAGCAGTTTTTGCGCTGATCGAACGATGAACGCGCGGAACGTGCGACAACCCACAAATTGCCCCCTCTCCGCGCACAGTGATAACAAAATCGTTTGACCAAAAAATCGCCGTGCCCGATTACAACCAGCCAGAACGTTTCAGTCGCCACCACATAAAACCACAGATCATAAAGGTCACCAGTAGCGCTATCGGATAACCGAAGTGGGTATGCAGCTCCGGCATATCAGAGAAGTTCATGCCATACATACTAAAAATGATGGTAGGCACAATCAGCACTGCACCCCATCCGGCCAGCTTCTTGTTCACCTCACTTTGCTGCACCGATACCAGCGCCAGGTTTACCTGCATAGCGCTGGTGAGCATTTCGCGCATATCTTCGGCATCGATCATCACATGATGCGCATGGTCCTGGACATCACGCAGATAAGCGCGCAGATTTTTTGGGATCAGATTTTCGTGGAAGCGCACCAGCTGTGGGCAAATTTCGGTGACCGGCATCGCCGCATTGCGCAGCGACAGCAACTCGCGCCGCAGATGATAAACCTCTTCCAGCGTATCGCGATGAAAACGGGTGGTGAACATCTGGTCTTCCATTTCGCTGATGCGTTTACTCAGGCTGGCGGTAATTTTGGCATAGTTATCAACAATACAGTCGAGGATGCAATACATGGCGTAACCTGGCCCTTCGCTCATCATCGCCTGGTTTTTTTCTGCACGCGCGCGGATGCCGCCATAGCCATCGGTAGAACCGTGGCGCACAGTGATCAGAAAGTTTTTGCCCAGGAAGAAGTGCGTTTCACCAAAGGTGATACGTTGCTGGCCATCAAGATGCGCGGTTTTGACCACCACAAACACCGACTCACCATACTGCTCAATTTTCGGGCGCTGATGCGCCACCAGCGCATCTTCAATCGCCAGCTCATGCAGGCTGAACTCCTGTTGCAGCGTCTGCATAAAGGCGGCATCTGGCTGATATAATCCCAGCCAGACAAAGGTGTTGTCTTCTTTCAGCACCTCACTGATGTCGGCAATGTTGACATTCTCTTCACGCTTGCCGTGGCGATAGACCACGCAGTTAATCACCATCTTATCCAGATCCTTCTTTTGCTGATGTCCTGTAATCATAGTCTTAAAGGTCATATTTCATCTCAACACAGGGTAAAGCCGCACCGGCCAGCGCCGAGTGATACAGGCTTTCTTTCACCACGCTAAATCCGTGACGCAAATAGAACTCCCAGGCGTTGGGGGTTGCTGCCAGCGTCAGCTGGCGAAAACCACGCTGACGTGCTTCCCGCACAATCGCCTGCATAATGGCACTGGCATAACCTTTGCCGTGGCAGGATGGCAACGTGAAAATGGCTTCAACGCTACCATTCGCCAGATCGAGAAAACCGGTGGCGGCAACGCCATGCAAAGGGTCTTCAACCACAAAGAAAGGATTGCCGCGAATGGCTTCAAAGTATCCTTCTGGCAATGCGTCGGGGGTCCAGGCGGCAATCACATCGGCGGAATACACGGCCTGGCAACCGTGACGAATCGCGAGGTTACGAATACGCCACAGCGCGGCAGCTTCATCAGGACGAGCTAAACGAGGTGTCATGGTTTCTCCTGCTGTGCTTATAATCCAGAAACGCGATCAGGAAGATAATTAAGGTGAGTTAGATGCAACTGTTCTCGGCACGGCTGTTTTTGCGCCCGGTTGAAATGCGCGATCTGCACACTCTGTTCGCCATTTATGGCGATCCCGGCACCAACATGTTTAATCCAACCGGCCCTTTTCCTGACCTCACCTTTACAGAAGAAGTGTTAACACGCTGGCTGGCGCACTGGCAATCCTATCCGTTTGGCAATTGGGCGATTTGTCTGCGCGAGCGATCTGAACAAGTGTTGGGGTTTGGTGGCTTGACGGTGCGGGAGTTTGCCGGCAAGCCGGTGAATAATCTTGGCTACCGGCTGGCAAAAGAGGCATGGGGCAACGGTTACGCCACTGAATTTGCCCGTACGGTGATTGCCTACGCTTTTGATCGCTGCCAGCTACCGGTGGTGGATGCGGCGGTGCGCGAAGATCATCTGGCTTCTCAGCAGGTGCTGGAGAAGGCGGGTTTACGCTGTTATGACCGGGTTGAGGACATTCCCGGCGCTCCCGCCAGCCTGGTGTATGAATTGCGTGCGCAAACCTGGCGCGATCAGGAGACGCCAAGGTAACGCAGGATTGCCGTCATTAACGCCGCCCCGATGATCACCACAATCAGCGGTGCTCTGCGCCAGGCAAGGAAGACGGCAAACAGCACACCTGCGATACGGGCAATGCCCGCGAAGTGGGTGCCTTCAAACAGCGCGGTGGTGACAGCCACTGACAGCAGCAACACAGTGGCGGCATCGGACAACATGGTGCGCGCGCGTTCGGACATCTGCATGCGGCTGCCGAGACGAAATCCGGCAAAACGGATCAGATAAGTTCCACTCGCCAGCAGCACAATACCCGCAATGATTAAGCCATTTTCCATTATTTACGCTCCCGCCAGCTCAGCAAACCTAATAAAGAAAACAGCACCGGCATCCCGGCAGGAACAAACGGCGTAGCTAATACCGAGAGCAATGCCCCGAGCGAAGCCGGGAAGCGCGTGCGTCGCTGGCGCAGTGCCGGGAAGATCAGCGCAATCAGAATCGCGGGAAACACGGCGTCCAGACCAATCGCCGACACATCCGGGATAAAGCGACCAATCACCGCACCGCTGATCACGCTCAGTGGCCAGATGGCAAAAATACCCAGGCCGCAGATCCAGTAGGCGGCACGGCGCTGGGCCAGCTTCGGTTGCGAAATGCCAAACACCACACTTTCATCATTCATGATATGACAGCCAAACAGTGCACGGCTGCCCTGCCCGACCAAATCTTTAACCGCGATGCCAAACGGTAAATGCCGGGCGTTGACGAGCAACCCGGCGGCCGCAGCGGTGAGCGGACTGCCGCCACCGGCGACAATACCAATAAAGAGAAATTCGGATGCCCCCGCCAGCACCAGGGTGGATAGCGCGATCGGCACCCAGAGCGGAAAACCGTCCGCAGCCGCCAGCGATCCATAAGAAAGACCGACGATTCCATCGGCCAGACAAACGAGAAAAATCGCTTTGATCACCCCTTTATCGAGAGGTACTGCTCCCAGACGCATAATAATTTGATCTCATATCGAACAGGAAAGCCGTTATAATGAACGTCTCAATGTTGTTTTTCAAGATGAACAATTTGTTCTTTATATCGAACAGGAGTAGCTGTGACCCCGCCGATTGATATTATTGCTGCCGGACTGGTGCGTGAACGCCAGCGCGCCGGCCTTTCATTGACTGAGGTCGCTCGTCGTGCCGGAGTGGCGAAATCGACCCTGTCACAGTTGGAAGCAGGCAATGGCAATCCCAGTATTGAGACGCTATGGTCATTGTGCGTGGCGCTGAATATTCCTTTTGCGCGCCTGATGGAGCCAGAAGTGAAGCGGTTACAGGTGATTCGTAAAGGTGAAGGAATGGTGATCTCTGCCGAACTGGCGGATTATCAGGCCGCACTGCTGGCGAGTTGCCCCCCAGGCGGGCGTCGCGATCTTTATCTGATCACCAGCCAACCCGGCGCAGCGAGGGCGTCAAAGCCGCATCCGCCCGGCTCGGTTGAACATGTGATCATCGCCCAGGGACGCGCCCTGGTCGGCCCGAGCGATGCACCGGTGCTGCTCGGCCCCGGCGACTACATTTGCTATCCCGCTGACGAGCCGCACCTGTTTGAAGCGCTGGAGCCAAATACCATGGCAGTGCAGCTGTCAGAGCAGAATTGAATCAGATGCATCACTAAGTGATACAAGATCAAGTTGCAGCGGAAACAGGGGTGGTCGTTTCCTGCTGAACAGCTGGCATGGCGGCAAGCATCTCTCTCAACTTCGTCAATCTGGGCTTACTGAGTTTAATATCTCTCGAGTCGAGAATGTTTTCATTGCCTCGTAATAGCGCAAGATTTTTTGCAAGCCCGGTATCACCAAACTGGTTAAGATAATCATCAACGGCAATGCCATGGCTCTTCAAACGGTTAATTAAACGCGGAGGAAATGCTCTGACCTCATCCCCGACCATTGAAATTTCCATTTTCCGCATAAAGGCAATGGTTTGTTCCGGAGTACTGTCCGTGCCTAGTTCAGCCTCCGCTTTTAATGTCCAATATAGCCAATCCAATTCGGCTTTGGTCACGGTCCTCCATTTCAACTCTTCCAGATACCGGTTGTTATCATCAACTTCCGGACTGGCAAGTACAAATTTCCTGATATCTTCAGGCAGGTCAACTTCGCTGGTTGGATTCATTGATGTTCTGAGATCATTTAACCTCTTTATCATGCCAGAGGCCTCAGTCTTTCTTTTCTGAGCAATAATCATGTCCTCTATTTCTTTGAGTTGACCTTTATTGACATTAATTTCTGCCATATTAAGCTGATTTTCATCACTTCTTTTTTTAGCACGACTAATCGCAACTATTGTGTCTCCATTCTCCCGCAGATATTTATCAACACTCACCCCACGCGCTCTTAAAAAATGAATTAAAGAAGGAGGAAGAGTAACGCTATCACCTGATGTTGTATCACTTTCCATTTTGTGGACAAATGCAGCCAGTTCTTCATGCGTACTTTCAGGAGATAACTCAACTTCAGCTTCTAACATCCAGCGTAGCGATTTCAATTGCGAATCGCTGATATCGTTATGTCTGACATATTCCAGATAGAGCTCTCCTTCCCTTGTTGCCTGACCTTTTTTGATAAAGTCAATAATATCATGTGGCAGGCGATATCCACCATCAGGTAATTCTTTAAGGGTTTTCATTCTTTCAATCATTATCTTTATTTTATACTGCCTGATTCTTTGCTCAATTTTTATTTTGAGTAATCTGGCCCCGGCCACATCAATGTCAACCTCTTCAATATTAAGTTCGCCTGCATCGCTCATTGCCGCCTCTTTTGAAGACGGTGTACCATAATTGTGGGCAAGAGCGTCAATATTTATACCATTATCTCTCAGGGATTTAATCGTCGCCGGGTTTAAACGTCCTGGAGTTCCGCCGTTAATAAGGGATTCCACATCATCTTTGAGTACCTGCACGTTTCTCTCAAGGAGTTTAAGACGGGCCATGGCGGCCAGGTCGCCGAAATGGCTTTTATCCATGGTACGATCGGATAACCATAGATGTTGTTCTGGGTATTGATGTCCTTTTTGAAGCGCTGCCTTACGAGCAGGTCTGATGTCACCATGCACCCGGATATAATCCTTAACCTTTATTCCATGTTTCTCAAGAATTTCCTGCAACTCATGGGGTATGGTCGTCCGTTCATCACCACTTAAAGAATTTCTCATTTCATCAAGCAATTTTAGTACGCCGTTAATATCTGAAGGTTCCAGCTGTTTCGCTTTAGCTATGAATCTTAATCTTTTAAGCTCGGTGTGATTCAACCGCCCCTGTTCAGGTCTTTTCGTATATTTAGTTTCAGGATTATTATCATCATCGATAGCATTCCCTGCCATGTGACCATCTATATCAAACCCCGCATCGCGAAAGTCTTTTAATAAACTGTAAGGAATCAGGATGGTTTGATCGCCTGTTACTTTACTCTCCAGCACCTCCAGTTTGTCGCTCATTCTCTCAAGGCGCTCAGACTGTAACCATTTCTTATAAGCTTTCGAGGCTTTACCCCAAAGCTCATTCACTCCGTGCTTGTCATATACTACCTGGCTATAATCCGTAACACCGTTGGTGGTGGCGTTTTTAATGGAAGCCGGGGTACCATGCTTGTTGAGTATTTTCTTATAATCTATTCCTAATTCATCCAGGTTTTTCAGGGTGTTTGCTGATAGTTTATTATATCTGAGTTCGTCAAATCCCTTGTTAAGATCATTTGCGGTCTGGCCCCATAACATTTCCGTTCTTGACCTCTCCCCGCCGGTTCGGGAAGATGAAGTCAACGCGTCCTCTGAGGGGGCTGACGTCCGTTCAGCATTTGAAAAGGACGTGTCGGGTCTCGTGGTATCTTCTATGGTCAACCCCATCCAGTCATATGCCTGATCAGCAAATTGATTGACTACCTTGCCCATATCTCCAGACCAGCTTGTTGATTTTTGATACCACTCCATGCCTTTTTTTGACAGTTCATTAAAATCTTGTGGTAAATTATCCATCGTCTTCCCAATCGTCAAATCGGAGAATCCCCCTGTAAAGACATCTCTGATGGTTTGGTTACGGATATTATTCAACCTTTTCGTTTCATGCTCCGGTGTAATAATATATTTTGCAAACCCCTTTCCAGTGGTTATTAATGCAGAAGCAAACATTCCCATCGGCGTACTTTTCGGCAGACCAGTCATCCCCACCACCATCCCCAGATTACTCGCGACATCATCAATAGCTTTATATTTGATATCGAGCATCTCGACATCAGAGTCAGCCACCACCCGCTTAAACTCTCTATCCTGAGCATTAAGATACCGGTCTGCCAGTTTTGTGTCGTAGTTACTGGAAGGATCCATTATTACTTTTGGTTTTTTCTGAGCTGAGGCTTTTTCCCTGTCACCCACAACCAAACGGCGCGAAATAAATTGCTGCGTCTCTTCATCAGGCTCAAACGAGTAGCGGGGACTATTATTCTCGACCTCACCAAGGGTACGAGTGGCCTCAACCCGTTTGAAGTTACCATCATAATCCATCATTAATATATGTGTTTTATTCTCCGAGGCGCCTGGTATGACCAGAGCAATAACGTCCGGTACCTTCTCTCCATTATATCTCAGAGTAATAACCCCACTGGTGTTACCGTTTAAATATCCTCTTATCGTCGTTTTTTCAGTTTCGGAAAGATCATTTCCCGACGAATTAAGTGCATTAGTAAAACCAAGCTTAAATACGTTACGATAAAGTGTTGCCAGTTCAGGCATGCGTTTTCGCATCTCAGTCATATGATTCGTCCATGCCTGACGCAGTCTTGTGTAGGAACGCTGAGATTTATTTATATCATCAGGGGTAAGACGTGTAATTTCAAAAGGTTTATCCTTGTTGAATTTATACGGCTTATGTCCAAAAAGATCCTTGCGGAATTCATCTGAGGTGTCAGTTGAATCACGTCTACCCGTACTACCTTCCCACAATATTTTAACATCATCAGTAACACCATTACCCGTGTAAATATCAATCACGCGCTTTCGCTCAAAAGTGTACGGATTTGTTCCTGTATTAACGGTATCCACCCAGCTATAGGGTGAGGTGATTTTTCCATTCCCGCCCGGATGTCTGTCGATGACATCCTGAATATCTTTCTCAATAAACGTTCTGATTTTGGTGCTATTGCGGACGTCAATACCGATTTGCGTATCGTTAAATTCTTCTTCGGTCATCGTGAATTCGATGTCGTCGGTACTGTCAACAGGCGAGTTCTGGCTGGAACCTACCAGGGCATCGTCCTCTGCCTCTGCAACTGCCGCAGCCGGTGCACTTCGTTTGACCCGCCTCTCTTCCTGTGTTTTCTCCCGTGCTACCCCGGATTTCCGCTGCTGTTCCTCTATCCGGTTAGCTTCTGCCGGACGACTATTACCCACCGGAATTCTCTCCGCTTCACCCGACTTTCCTTCAGCGCTGGCGGCTGACTGTGCAGCCCTGGTTTCTGCAGCCTTATGCAGCTCATTCACTCCTGCCACTCCGGTTGCGACCATACCCTGTAAACCTAACTCGATTCCAACGTCCCCAGGCAGACCACCAGAGGTATCCTTCAACACCTTGCGGAAACCATCCTGCCTGATTTTTTGCACCAGAAAACCGCTCTTCACGGTTGTTTTCACCACCGAAGGAGTGAATAAACTCACTGTCTGTTCCAGTATCCCGTACACCAGCCGGTTTTCCACCGCATCTAAATCAGCGGCCCGAACAAACTGCGTCGGCGTATACGCACTATCCAGCCTTGCCCTGTCCGTCACAAAGCGGTCAATTTCTTTCCCTATCCTGTAGCCGAAACTCAGTATCTTCGCCCCGTGGAACATCCCCCCCAGCAGGCTCTTCGCTGTCTGACCAAACAGCGTCTGTACCATCCTTTTCGCAAACTCCCCTGACACAGCCCCGGACGACTTTTTCGTCATCTTCTGCACCCAGCCCTCCAGGTGGGCCGCCGCTTTTTCCGGCGTCTCCGCTGCCAGGTTCGCTTTCATCTCCAGCAGCACGCCTTCCCGCCTGACACGATCTATAAACGCTTTACCCTTCGGGTCCTTATCCGTTTTAAAAACGTCCCCCAGTTCATCAACCACCCTGTCGAACAGCGACAGCAGATGCGCCCGCCCCTCCGCGCTTGCTGCCTCCGGGATCTGCGCTTTACTGGCGTGCAGCACCCCGGCAATATACTTCACCAGCTTCGCATCCTTCGAAAACAGGTTAATCTGCTTCTGAGTGATTTCTGCCACTTCGGTCGATAGCTTTTTCATCGCCGCGTCGGTAGTCCGCAGGCATTTCATAATGGCTCGCTGGGCCTGTTTGTAATCTTTCTTACCGCGCAGCGCTGAGGCCGGTATCTCGCTGTTTCCTCCCGGATTAACCAGCTGCTTCATCTCCCGGCTCATCTCCGCCATCGCATCCCGGCACCGCTTTGCCGAAGCGCGGCAGAGGGTACGTATTACCCCGATGCTGTTTTGGTGCTGCCGCATGAGGAAGGTTTTCTGCATATCGCCTAGCTCACGCTCCGTCATCTCCATCACCCGCCCCAGCGTTTCTATCTGCTGCTCTGCCTCCACCCATTTCTTATCCAGCTCGGCCAGCTTTGCTTCCTGGTACTGATGCAACGTTTCCTTGCGCTGGTCCGGTGTCAGTATGCTGCCGCTATCACGCAGCTGTCTTTTCACCTGCGGCTTCTTCTCTGACGCCGCCATTGACGCTTCGGCAAGATCTTCCATCGCACGGTGAACATTCAGCATCATACCCAGCGGGCTGGATACCACCCCCCTGATTTGCGAATGAAAGTCGCTGTGCTGGGCCGGGTTCAGTCCGTGCGCCATGCCCGTTTGGGTGGCACGCCAGCCTTTCACCGTCAGATGCCCCAGCGCCGACGCCATGTCTTTCGCTTTGTCCCACTGCTTGCCCGCCTTCTTCAGCATCGACTCATGTCTCAGAACATGCAGCAAAACATGCGCCGCGCCCTCCTCCACCTTCTCTTCCTGCTTCAGGGCATTACTGCTCTTCCCCATCGCCTGCTTCACGATTTTCACCATGCCGTCCGCCTTCTTCAGTGCCTCAGCGAAGGTTGTGTGGCTGTGCCTGCTCAGGTGTTTTTCCTTCCTGGTGAAAAATCCAGGCTTCAGGCGCCCCTCCAGTTTGTCCCGGGCCTTTTCCACCTCCGTTGCCACCGTATCCAGCGCCTTTTTCGCCAGCGCCCGTAACGGATCTCCCACTTTGGTCTTTTCTGCTGCGTCTGCCACTCCGCTGATGATTGCGGCATTGCACAGCGCCGCCGACATATTTCGCAGGTCTGCGGTCGCTTTTTTTAGATCTTTCAGCGTCGTGTCGTCATTTGTTGCTGCCGCCTCTGACAGTGCATTCCCCAGCTCCACGCACACCGGTATCAGCGCCCGTGCTGCATCGCGGATTTTCGCCGACATGGGGTCCGCCCCGTCCGTATCTTTAGCTAATTCAGACAGTGCCACCTCTTCCTCTTGCAGCCCCTTCAGCTCTGAGCGTACATCCTTCAGATACGCGTCACGCGTTTTCTCCAGCGCCCTGACCACTTTCTTGCAGTCGGCCTTCATATCTGTGTAAGCCTTATCCATGCCCTTATGCAGCAGCGCCTGCTCCTCCCACGTTTTCACGTTTTCCGGCAACTCCACCGCCTGCCACAGGTAAAGAAAACGGCTTCTGTCCAGTGCCTGCAGCAGCTCACGCCGTACTGCCTCCGGCCCCTCCGAAAGTTCCGCTACGCCGCCGCTCTTACGATGTTCTGCCACGCCAGCCAGCACTGTATCGGCTTTTTTCAGCGCCTCCGCGATATCGTGCAGTGACAGCTGCGCGTTCATCATCCCCACTTTCTGAGGGCCGTCCTGCGGGGGAAATGCCGCCAGTGACTTGCTCAGTTCGCGAAGATTTACACCCGCCTGTTTCAGAGACGGCTCGGCGGGGGACCACTTGTGCTCCGACATCTCTGTCTGGATCTTTTTCATCTCCTCCATATCAACTTCAAGGTAATCCCGGAGCTTGCCCAGACGGCGGTATTCATCCAGCTTCCCACGCTCTTTCAGCAGATCCGGCAGGGCGAACGCTTCCGGCTCCATCTGATCCTCTTCCGGCTCCTCCAGGCCTTCCAGGGCATCCCCGAACAGCGTTGTCTCCAACTCGTTCAGTGTGGTTTCAACTACGGGGTTGTGTTCAACAGTAGCCACCAGAACATCCATCACCTGATCGAGTTTTTCCTTCGTTACCGGTTTTCCTTCATAGAGCAGACTCTCTGCCATAGGTTTAGGGAGGGTATTCATTTTCCGCAGTACAAGCGTCACTTCAGTCTCAGCTTGCAGAAAGGTCATAAGATCCGGCTGATCGGCAATACCGTCCAGCAGACTGTCGGTACCCGGAGTATTGATTAAAGCGTCAGAATCAAAGGACCCAAGTAAGAGGGAATCATTCAATTTCCTGGCGGATTCCTCTGGCAGACTTGGAAATCTCTTACTCCCGAAGCTGCCCGTGGTGCCGGGGGACTCTGTTGCCAGGGTGTGAATGCAGTTGGTGTTGGTTTTGAGCGCGTAGTCAGCCATGGGAATCCCTGATTCAAAGAAAGTCAAAAAATAATCAGGTAAGATTACCGGTAACAGCCCGGCAAGATTATCGGTAAAAGACCTGAAGTTATAGATTTGAGGAAGTTGCCTGCTGCAGCCGTAAGCCAATCGAGACAGTTCGGCGTTCAAAGCAGTATTGAATACTGAGGATTTAAGGCGACGATAATTCATCGCCTTTTGTTCGTGGCACAGACTACTACTGGCAGAGGAGTATCATTTGCCAGCCTCTGATGCTGGATAGGCAAAATCTAGCGTGAGCTGGTATTCATCGTGTCACTCATTTGCCGTTGAGAATCCAACATTTTTCTTAGCTTAGTGACATGCGCTTTGCTTACTCCAATATCTTCCGGATGAAGTACATTTCCATCGTTTCTTAGTTCAGCAAGTTGTTTTGCAAACTCTGTGTCTCCATTATTTTTTAGATAATTGTCGATATCAATACCATGACTTCTTAAACGGTCAATTAAGCGTGGTGGTAATGCGATGCTATCATCCGGCCCCATTGTGTTTTCTAATTCCTGCATGAAGGACAGTGTTTGTTCGCGCGTACTATCCTCTGGAAGCTCAGCTTCTGACTTCAATACCCAATGCATCCATTTAAGATCATTACTATTTACAGGCTTGGTTTTAGTCATCTCCATATAAACATCATCATCATCTATAGTTGGACTTGCCAGCACAAACTCCCGAATATCTGATGGCAGCATCATGTCACCGCCATTACCAAAGAATGTTGCAAGATCATTAGTTCGCCGCATCATCTCCTGGATTTCTGTTTTTCTATTATTAATGATCATTTCTTTGAGTTTGTTAAGTTTGTTTTCATTGAGTTCAAAACCTGTTCTTCGTCCCCCAACAGCAGAGTGACCTCCGTTTTCTGAAAGAAACGCATCAATATCAATATCTTTATCACGTAATAGTTTGATTAAATAACCCGGAAGCACTAAACGTTCACCAGCAGGCAAAGTTTCTGCCATCATCCCGACAAAGCTGGCCAGATCCTCATTGCTACTGCTTTCTGACAAGGAAAATTCAGCCTTTATCGACCAGTACACCATGCGCAATTCCTCCATGGAGATCTTATTTGTTCTAAGAATACGAATAAAGTCAACGTTAGAATGAATTGATGGATTACCCTGCAAAAATTCCCTTATATGTTCCGGCAAATAGAAAGGTCTGTTCGTACCTTTCCGCAGCCTCCCAATTTCTATCAGATCACTAAGCATATCCGTTGACTTCAACCTTCTTATTTCCCTTTCCACTGCGCGGTCAATGGCTGCTTGTCCATGTGAGTCTATTTTAATTTTTGAATAATCAACCCGAAGCGTAGTCTTATCTTTTGCTGCTAACTTCGATTGCGGCGTACCATACTCCCACAGTAGTTTCTCAATAGGCATACCCTTATCGCGTAGAAAATCAATGGTCGGCTGATCTAAGTGCATGTAATTGAGGTTTTTGAGAGTGAGTTTAAGATCAACCCAATCTTTGTCTATCTTCTTATGATTTTCAAGCGTCTCAGCCATAGCAATAATTTGTTCCACATCTTCCCGTCTCACTTGATAGTCATGCAGGTAATGGTGTGCTTGTGGATATTGATGCCCTCTTTGTATTGCAGCAATTCTGGCCGGGAAACTGTCCCCCTGAATCCTGATGTAATTCGAAACATCTATTCCCGCTTGTTCTAATATTTTTATCAATTTTTCTGGAATCGCAATAGTATCTCCCTCACTCATTGCGTCCCTTATTTCTTTAAGTAAAAGAATGGCTCCCTGAACATCGGATTTATCGAGCTGCTCGGCTTTGAGCATAAATTTTAACTTTTGCAGCCGATTACGATCTAAGCGGGAATTTTCAGCTGGAATCGTATATTTTGTAGATGGATTATTATCATCATCAATCGAATTACCAGACAGGAATTCATCAATATTTGACCCCGCCTTACGCAAGCTAATTAGCATATCATAAGGCATAATCACTTCCTGATTCTTTGGAAGCTTGCTTTCCATATATTCCAGTTCCTGGATAGCTTCATTACGACGTAGCGTCTGGTCCCATTTTTTATAAGCCTTATTAGTTTTATCAAGAATTTCATTCACCCCATCGGAGTCAAATTCTACCTGGCTGTAATCTATGACACCATCGGTTGTAGCACGAGTAATAGAGGCTGGCGAGCCATACCTCTTCAGCAATGCTTTAATATCTACACCAGCCATTTCCAGAAACCTTATGGTATCAGCGGATAATTTGTTGTCTTTATTATCTTCAAACAGTCCCTTTTTTATGTCATTCAGAGCGCGTTCCCAGAGGGTTGATGATGTAAGCATCGCCCTCGTAACATCAGGGCTTGCATTCAGTGCATCCTCGGGCCTTGATGCCTGCTCGGCATGAGGTCCTGAAAAAGAAGGCCTTTGCGGAGTCGGCGTTTCCTCTATCCCTATATATTTAAAGAGTTCAGTTACTTTCGCGGTGACCTTCTCACCTGGTTTCTCCGTCGTCTTACCTGAATCATTCGAGGCTTTCGTCGCTTGAATTAATCTGGGGTTATGAACTTCAACTTTTTCTAAAATTTTCCCACCAGTATAATCCGTAATTAAACCTGACGCCGTATCTATTGAGGCCTTGATAAGGATATTTCTTCGGGCGGCCGCGTCCGGAGTAATAATATATTTTATCACGTTCTTACCAATGTTCACGATTGCGGCGGCAATCATACCCTGGGGGGTGGTTTTGGGTGCGCCAGACATACCAATAACCACATTAATATTATCCGCAATATCATCAATCTTTTTATATGTTCTTGAAAGTTCTTCATTTTGCGGATCTTCGACCATATAATAAAAAGCGTTATTTTGTGTGGTGAGATAATTATCTACCAGTTTGCGATCGAAATTATTGCCAGAAAACTCTATAGTTATGGATGGTGTTGTTTGTTTCGCCACCTCTTCTTTATCGCGCTTAGTCATTCCTCGGGTAATAAAAGCCTGGGTCTCAGTATCTGGTTTAAAGGTGTTGCCGTTATTAATAGAACCAGCCGAAGTCCGTAGCAGATTGCCATTATAATCCATGAGCAGTAACTTTTTTTCGTTCGGATTATTGCCTGGAACTTCCAAAGCGATAATATCCGTAACTGGCTGACCATTATAGTTCAGGGTGATAACGCGGCTGTTATCCCCGCCAATAAATGCCCTGACTGTATCCCGCTCAAGCGGGGACAATTGCGCACCTGACGATTCATACAAAGTATTCTGGAAACCGACTTTAAACACGTTGCGGTAAAGGGCCGCCATCTCTGGCGTTTTCGCTCTCATTGTTGCCAGATGTTGCTCCCAGCTGCTTCTCAGTTTAGCCGCTGAGTGCGTATGTAAAGCAGTGCGTTTTTCCGCATTTGTAACCCGCTCGTAAGAGTGGGGAAATCCATCGAATGATTTATACCCCTTCTGGCCAAACAATTCTTTGCGGAAGGGCCTTGTGGTTTCGGTAGAATCCGTGGTGCCGAAATTACCAAGCCACAAGACTTCAGCGTTCCAGGGCACATTCCCAGTGTAAATATCGATTATACGCGCCCGTTTGACTTCATTGGGTGGTCCGGGGATGAGGATATTAACGTAACTGTATGGAGATGAGATCTTGCCATGTCCATCCGGGTGCTTATCTATGATTGCCTGAATCTGTCGCTCGATAAATTTGATGTGGCTTGCGCTATTCCTGGTCTCAATACCGATTTGTGTGTCTTTATATTCTTTTTCGGTCATCGAGAATCCGATATCGTCATTTATGCTGCCAGGCGCCTTCTGTGAGGCTCCCACGGCGGTATCGTCCTCGGCGACCGCATGACGTTTGATGCGTGACTTTCCGGGCTGAGTGGCTTCTGCGGTTCCCTGCGTGAGTCCTGCATTGGCCGTCTTTTGTCTCGGCTCCATGCTGGTTTTGATTTTCTCCAGTTCAGCCAGCCTGAGCTTGACGTTATCTGCTGGCGTACCCTTCAGCGACTTCACGACATCACCGATGATCCGGGTTCCTCCTGCCGCTATACCCTCAGCAACCGTTGTTATTACCAGATCTTCCTTCAGCGTCTTTACCGCTTGATCTTTCACCGCCGACCAGCCATCACGCTTTATGGCCCCCACGGTGAGGGCACCATTGACGCCCATCTGGATTTCTGACGGCACGATGAGTTTGAGACAGATTTCCACCAGTGACTTGACCATCCTGTCGCGGACAGCATCCTTATGCACGGCCAGCATGTGCTCACCCACCTCCACCGCGTCGTTGAGTTTCTTGCGCGTCTCGAAGTAGGTGGCCAGTGTGCTTGCACACTTGTACAGCGCTTTGGCTATCCTGGCGATATGTATCGCTCCGCCAAACAGCTCTGGTAGTGCCTGCCGTGCCAGCATTCTCCCCGAACGGCTAACAAAAGCCGATACCGTTTTACCGGCGGCTTTACCCATCTTCTGCTGTTCCCAGTTGTGCACAAACTTCATCACCTCCTCTGCCGTCTGGGCCCTCACCGCCGTATCTTCACGGCGTTGCCCGACCTCCTGCAGCACCCGCCCGGCAAAATCATGCCCCTCCGGGTCCTGAGGCTTGGCCAGCAGGCGCCCCATTTCAAGCGCCATCCCGCGCATCACCCGCTCTGATTCTTCCTGGCCCTCAACCGTGGGGTTATCCGGCAACAGCATCGCACCACACATATCCACGACTTCAGCACTGAACCTGACAATGCGGGAGTCATTGGAAAACAGGTCAAAACATTTACCGGTAATCAGCGCCACCTCCAGCTCAAACTCGCCCATCGCTGTGCGTATCCCGGCCAGCCCGTCGGTGATGCTGCGCTTTGCCTCCTCATAGGTCTCTTTGTCTCGCAACGCCGCAGATAGCTGCTGGCTCGCACCCTTGCCTGCCGGACTGACCAGCCGGTCCATCGCCCTGCGTATCTTCCCGGCCTCCTGCTGGCAGCGGTCCATTGACCGCTCGCACCGCGCGCGCAGCCTGCTAATCTCATTATGCTTCTCCGGTGCAGCAAAGGCCGACAGCATCCCGTCCAGATCCCTGTTCAGCCGGCCATGCACCAGCGCCAGCGTCTCTATCTCGCGTTCTGCTGTCTTCTGAGCCACCTCCAGCGCGTCCATCTTCGCCTGACGATGCTGCGCTACCCTCTCCGCAGGCTTATCCTCCCTGATTTTCCTGTTTCTGTCGGCGTGCAGACGCGTCACATCCGGCTTTTTCTCCGAGGCTTCCAGTGCGGCAAACGACAATTTCTCGGTGGCGCGGCAAACCCTCAGCATCATTCCCAGCGGGCCGCGTGCGGCTGCCCGCATCAGCACGTTGAACTCGCTGCGTTTTGCTGCGTGTGTGTAATGTGCGTAGGCATTCTGCACGCTGCGCACGCCTTTTCCTGTCAGGTGTCCCAGCGCCGACAGCACATCCGCCGTCTTGTCATCTTGTTTACCCAGCCAGCGCGCGATCCTGCTGTGGTCCAGCGCCCGCAGCAGGAATTCCAGCACATCATCTGGCAGCGGGTCTTTCATTTCATGACGGACCGTATCCATGTTACCCGCCAGCAGACCCACCGGTGTTTTCAGCTGTATCAGCGCGTCATGCATGGCTGTTTTCTCCAGCCCGGTGAACTGAACTTTTGCCAGAGGTTTCTGGTGTTTTTCCAGCTTTTTCAGCGCCTTTTTCACATCATGCATGACAGAATTCAGCGCCTTCTCCGCCAGCGCACGCGCCTCCTTCCCACCCGCTTTCCCTTCATGCACCAGTGGCCCAATGGTCACTGCATTCTGCAAGGCTGCTGAGAGGATGCACAGATCACCCGCTGACTTGCGCAGTGCCATGATGACCGCTTCCTTACTGTCGCCCGCTACAGACATCGCCTGCGCCGTCAGGTGACACATCGTCTCCAGTGCTTCTGCCGCCCTGTGGACAAAAGGGATGCTACTCCCACGGCATTCCTTCATCACTGCTTCAGCTTCTTCATGCAGCCATACCTGCTCCGCCCGCATTTCCCTCAGATAGAGCGGACGTGCATTGCTTATCGCCTGCTCCGTTATACGGCACCCGGATTCCAGCGCTGAGAAAGTGTCATCCAGCCGCTTATGCAGGGGTTCCTGTTCTGACCATGACTCTTTGTTTTTGGGTTTCTCCACGGCCTCCCAGAGTGATGCAAAACGGGTCTCTTCCCGCGCGCGCTGCAGATCTCGCAGAATGGCTTCCGGCCCGACAGGCAGTGCCAGTGCGTTTCCAGTCATCCTGAATTCCGCCACCCCGGCTAGCAGGGTATCCGCCTTTTCCAGCGCCTCAGCCAGTTTGCACAATGAATGCACCGCATTCTTCATTCCTACATTCTGATCAGGACTCTTTGGGGGTCGTGACGACAGTTCCTGGCACAGCAGCTGCAGCGATGCGCCGGCATGGAGCGTATCCGGCATCCAGACTCGCTCCGCCAGGTCCACCGTTTTCTCCTGCAGACGCGGCATATCCACTGTCAGGTATTTGCGGTTTTTCCCCAGACGGCGGAACTCCTTCAGCTTCTCCAGACCCTCTTTCCAGTTTTCCATCTCCGGAACCGCCGTCTCAGTTTCCTCCTCCCTTGGCAGACAGTTTTTCTCCAGCTTCAGCAGCGCGTCAGCCAGTGTCTTCATCTCCTTCTCCGTTAATCTTTCCTTTTGCCCGCAGAACAGTGATGCCAGTGGAGTTGCAGTACCGTTTTCCTGATGGGCAGGCTGCCTGTAGCTAAGCCCAGCTTCGGCCTGCAGCCAGTGCGCCACTTCATGCGTGCACAACGCTGCAAATGTTCCACTGATAAAGCTGTTATCAGACCAGTCGAGTTTATTATCACTGGCAAAACGTATGCTGCTGTTCAGCATGTTCAGGGCGGACTTATCGCATGGCGGATAGTACTGCTCGCTGGCCGGTGTGGATGAGCTGGCCGTGACGATCGTCGTTGCTATTGAAAGATTGCTGGTGTTGTTAACGCTGCTAACCATGGAAATCCCTGATGTTAATAAAGTCAAAAAATCAATCAGGAGAGATTACCGGTAACAACCCGGCGGGATTATCGGGGAAAAACCTGAACTATCGAATTTCGCTCAACTGACAGGCAAACCTGTTTTTTATCTGATTGGCAATAAACAGAAGAAACCAGCCAAATTCGAAAGCCCGAAAAATAAATATCGCTAGATTAGGGTTGAAGAGAGCCAGAAAAGGTTTTCCAGCAACATTCAACCACAGGCGAAATATCAGGAAACGCCTGCCACTATCTATGGAGAGAAGATTTATCGATGAAAATGTTTTTAACTCTGCCACTGGTGGCATTCACTGTCGCCAGCCATGCGTCAGAGCAAACCCAAAGCTGTGAACAAAGAGAAGCAGCGCTACAGCGCCAGATGGGTTATGCGCAGGAATATAACAACAGGCATGAAATTGCCGGGCTGGAACGCGCCATCACCGAAGTGAAAAGACATTGCCGTAATTCGGCTTCGCGTAATGGTAACGCTGAAGAAATTCGCCGCCGGGAACGTGAAGTAAAAGAACTGCGTCAGAAATTGGCCGATGCCGAGGATGCACTCGACGACGCCCGAAATAACTAACCTCAGGAGAATTAAACGGCGGAGTGATACTCCGCCGTTTAACAATTATTTGGCTGTGTACGGTTCACCACCGACATGGACTTTATAAATGCGGAAATTGGGTACCGGCGGGTTATTAAAATTCATCTCCCCTCCAACCCAGCTGTTCAGATGGTTACTGACAAAGTAGAGATCGCCATGCGGTCCCCAGCCGATAGTATCCGGCCAGGCGATGGCGTCGCTGGTCACCCAGGGAGTGACTTTGCCGCTTTTCGCATCACGTTTCATCAAACCATTGAGCATGAGGGCCGTGAGGTAAAGATTACCCTGGCGATCCGCCGTGATACCGTCGGTATTTGACGGTAACACCGTATCCACTTTTATCGCCTGCTCGATCTTCTCTTCGCTGTTATTAAAATTGCGCAGGACGGCGGTGGGCACTTTCAGCAGACGATTGCCGGTCAGATTAGTCCAGTAAAGGGTTTTCTTATCCCCAGACAGCGCAATACCATCGGCACCGGTCAGCATCGGATTGGCTTTACCGTCTTTATCCTTCAGCACTTTCTCACCGTGGATACTGAAGGTGAAACCGGGCTGATCATTGACCCATTCGGGTGCGGATAACACCCGCTTCGCCTCGCCGGTTTTCATGTTGTACACCAGCAAACCGCCTTTCAGCGGATGGCACATAATGCCGGAATCGGTGATATAAACCACTCCGGCATCGTTATCCACCGCCACGTCATTGAGGAATGAACAGGTAAAATCGACCTGATCGTTAGTGAAGGTGTAGCGCGCCACTTCTTTGTTTTTATTCAAATCCCAGGCGACCAGCTTTTCATCGCCGGGTTTATTCGGCGCACCGGCAATGTGGCCCTGGTCGAGAATCCACATCACGTTATTACGATCGATCTCAAATCCCAGCACCGCCTTTAAACCCTGCGGATTACGAACATCATTCATCGCTTCGCTGGGGAACGGCTTCAGCATCCATTGCCCATCCTTTTTCACCAGCTTCGACAACGTCGCCGGGACTTCCGGGCCGCCCCAGCGCGCCGTGCTGACATACAGGTTGCCGTGTGCATCGACTTTGACGCCATGCAGCATCGCTTTGGTGTCGTTTTTTTGCCATGCCGCAGCGGCAGCAGGGTCGCTCAGGTCATAAGGCAGGCGATTCCACTCAGCGACCACATCCAGTTTGGGTTGTGTCGCCGCCATGGCAGGTAATCCAACCCCGCCCGCCGTCAGCAACAGCAGCAGTGCAGAACGCTTTTTTAGCGGATATGAGGAAGATGCATAGAACATAATTTTACCCCTGAAGGATGGTTTTATTGTGGTTATTTGTCTATTTCTGACATGTCAGAATCTAGCATCCTCTTTTATCGGGTAAAGAGACGATTTAATGATTTTGCCTGTTACTTCACAAAATCCACGGCTGTCATCAGCTGCGGTTATGGCGGCTATCAGCGGGGATGATATGTGATCGTCACCTCTGTCCTGGCTGCTTTTAGCGCTTTTCGTGCTTTGCTTCACGCCACAAGCTCAGCATCAAATTATAACTATCTCTATGAATTTAAATTATTTATACAACTAACATGTTAGTTTTAATTTTGATTATTTTACCCCTGACTGCAAGAACTGTGCTCAAAACCCCCTTACCCGTGACGACCATCACAATCAATCGCTATTTGCTGCACTTTTTGTGATCAATTCAGCAAAGAACTAACATACGCCTAACTTTATTCCTGCCTACTGATAGATTTGTGACATGTCAGATTAAACACCCAGTGACATTCAGCGCGAAGTTAACGTAAACAGCTGGCGAGGCATTACCTCAACCTCGCCTGGCATAACCCCCACCAGGGATCGAGCGTTTTCTTTTCGCGGCTTCTCACGCTGTCATTCAATCGTATAAGAATCAGGAAAGCAGCCATGAGTACTTTGACAGAGAGTAAAACGCGCAATGCCGTGAACGACATTGAGCACATCACTATCCGCAGAATTATCACCATGCTGGTGCCACTGATGGTGGCGATGTACGTGGTGGCCTATATCGATCGCCAAAATATCAGTTTCGCCAAGTTACAGATGGTCAGCAGCCTCGGCTGGAGTGAGTCAGCTTTTGGCCTCGGAGCCTCGCTGTTCTTTATTGGTTATCTGGTTTTTAGCGTACCAGGCAACCTGATCCTGTCGAAGGTCGGTGCCAAACGTTGGTTTGCCCTCAGCCTCGCGGCCTGGGGCATCATCACTATTGCCCTCGCCTTCACACAAAGCCTGACCATGTTCTACAGCCTGCGTTTTGTTCTCGGGCTGGCGGAAGCCAGTTTCTATCCCGGCCTGATTTATTACTCAACACAGTGGTTCCCGATTAAATACCGTCCGCGTATCGTCGGTTTCCTCGTTACCGCCAGCATGTTCGCCAATATGATTGGTGCCCCACTCAACGGTGCGCTACTCAGCATGCACGGCATTATGGGTTACGAAGGCTGGCAATGGCTGTTCCTGATCACCGGCCTGCTGGCGATTGTGCTCATCGTTCCGGTGCTGTTCTGGTTCCCGGTGAGTCCGGCACACGCCACGTTCCTGTCAGCCGAACAAAAACAATGGTTATCACAACGGCTGGAGGACGAACGCCGTCAGGAAACGGATAAGTCTGTCGATACGTTGTTCAAGTCGCTGACCGATAAACGCGTGCTGGCACTGGCGCTGGTGTATGGCTTTATCTGCTTCGGCGCTTATGGCATCAGCTACTGGATGCCTACCATCGTGAAATCCTTCGGGGTTTCCGATATGACCAACGGATTCGTCAATATGATCCCCTGGGCGATGGTGATGATTATGCTGCGCTGGCTGACGCAAAAGCCGGAACGTACCAATAACCCGTTTATCAATGTCGCGCTGCCGATGTTTACCTCTGCCGCCTGCCTTATTGGTTCGGTGTGGTTTGCCAGCCAGCCGGTCATCAGTTTTGCCTTTATCTGCGGCGTGGTGTTATCGGTGTTTGCCATCCAGCCCTGCTTCTGGAATCTGACCAAATTCCTCTCCGGTGCTTCAGCGGCGGCAGGTATCGCCATCATTAATTCGCTGGCAAACCTCGGTGGTTTCTTCGCGCAAAACACTATCCCGCTGGTACGCGATCAAATGCAAAGCGCCACCGCGCCGATGGTCTATCTCAGCATCGTCATGCTGGTGGGGGGGATCTGCACCATGATGATCATCAAATGGCTGCAACGTCAGCGTGAACCGAGTGCTGCTCCAATGTCAGGGTATTAATCTAACATTTCAGAATTAATCAATAAAACATAGAAAATATCACTAATATCAGAATTTAACATTGCTGATATGGGTATAAATCGTCAAAATCAATCAAAACTAACATGTCAGTTTAAGAAGGTTTTCATGAAAAAGATTGTGGTTCTTGAGCCGGGTTACGTGCATTACCGTGAAGAAGAAGCCATTCTCGCCGCCTTTCATCCGCAGTTTGTGGTGATCCCTGCCAACACCGCGCGGGATGCACTGCTGGAACAGTTGCGGGATGCCGATGCCGTGATGCTGCGTGAAGCACGCCTCGACAGCGGCATGATCGCCGTTCTCGATAAATGCCAGGCAGTGGTGCGCTACGGCGTCGGGGTGGATAACGTCGATCTGGTCGCGGCGAAAGAAAAAGGGATTTATGTCGCCAACGTGCCGGATTACGGATCAGAAGACGTCGCCGAACACGCGCTGGCCTTGCTGCTGGCCGCCACACGGCGTATTACCTCGCGCAATCAGCAGGTCCATCGGGGCCAGTGGAACATCGGCCAGGCTGAACCCATGTTCCGCATGAGCGGCAAAGTGCTGGGCGTGGTGGGCTTTGGCCGTATCGCCCGCTGCCTTGCGGCTAAAGCTCGCGGCATCGGTTTCCGTTCGCTGCTGGTGTGCGATCCGCTGCTGGATACGCAGGCCGCTGAAGATGCCGGGGTGGTCAGCGTCTCGCTGGAAACATTGTGCCGTGAAGCCGATTTCATCTCCCTGCATGTCCCATTGTCAGAGCAAACCCGCTATCTGATCGGCGCGCAACAACTGGCGATGATGAAACCCACCAGCGTGCTGGTAAACACCTCACGCGGCGGCCTGATCGATGAAACCGCCCTGTTCCAGGCGCTGCAAAATCGTCAGCTGTTTGCTGCCGGGCTTGATGTGTTTGAGCAGGAACCGATCCGTGCCGACCATCCGCTTCTGACCTTACCTGAGGTGATTTGTACCGACCATACCGCCTGGTTCACTGAGGAATCAGTGATTGAACTGCAACGCAAAGCCGCGCAGGAAGTGCTGCGTGTCTTTGAAGGCAACACCCCCCTGAATTGGGTGAATCGATAAGCACCCACCCTGCCAAGAGGAAGAGAAGATGTATAGCCAAGAGATTATTGAAGGTTACCGTGCGATTTTTTCCACCGCTTCGATTGCGGATGCCTGCGACCAGATTGTGGGTAAAACCATGTTCCTGCCGTTTGAGGTGAAGAACCGTATCAACGACAAAAAAATTGTCGGCCCGGCGGTGACCATCCTCGAAGACGTCACCGATGAAAAATTACCGCCTCAGCACGCGCTGGATGCGATTGATGAGTCAGAAGCCGGTTCCGTGATTGTGATTGGCGGCAGCCCGGCACTGGAGAACGTCGCCGTCTGGGGTGGCCTGATGACCGCGGGCGCAGTGGCGAATAAACATGAAGGCGCAGTGCTGATGGGGGGCGTGCGCGACTTAACCGAGATCCGCCGTGATTACGATTTCCCGGTGTTTGCCAAAACCGTGACCCCTGGCACCACCCTGGGTCGCTTCAAAACTCTGGACGCCAACGTCACCTTAACCCTGGGCGAGGTGACGATTCACCCTGGTGATTTGATTGTCGGTGATATCGATGGCGTGGTGTGTGTGCCGCAAGCCTAGGTTGCAGCAGTGCTGGAACTGTCCAAATCCATCGACCAGCGCGAGCTGGAACAGGCCAAACTGATTATCCAGTCAGGATCGCTGCGTGAAGGACTGGCCAAATACGGCCGCATTTAACCGTGTAAGCGGCTGCGGCACCCCGCCGTGGCCGCCTGACAGGACCTTTAAAATGAAAGATCTGGATATTCTCTCCTTCGGTGAGCCGCTCTACGAATTCAGCCAGTTACCCGGGGCACAACAGCCGGTCAGTTATCTGAGCGGATATGGCGGTGACACCTCAAACTTTGCCGTCAGCGCCGCGCGTCAGGGAGCTAAAGTGGCAATGTTTACGCAGCTTGGCAACGATGTCTTTGGTGATAAGTTTGTCGCATTGTGGCAGCAGGAAAACGTGCGCTGCGACTGGGTACGACGCCATGCCGAGGCCCCTACCGGTATCTACTTTATTAGTCACGATGAACGTGGTCACCATTTTACCTTCTATCGTAAAGGCTCCGCCGCTGCACACCTGCGCCCCCAGGATCTGCCGGAAACGGCCATCGCAGCAGCGCGTCTGCTGCATACTTCTGCGATTACCCTGGCAATCAGCGACAGCGCCTGTGACAGCGTTTTTGCCGCACTGGAACTGGCGCGCAAACATCACACCCTCACCTCATTTGATACCAATCTACGCCTGAAGTTATGGCCGCTGGCACGAGCGCGTGCGGTGATCCACGAAGTCGCACGCCAGGTGGATATTTGCCTGCCAAGCTTCGATGAGGCACGTTTGCTGACCGGATTACAGGATGCCGATGCCATCGCCGATTTCTATCTGCATCTCGGCGTCAAACAGGTGGTACTGAAAATGGGTAGCGAAGGTGCGATGTACGCCAGCACCACTGAGCGGGTAGTCGTGGCAGGCCATAACGTAGCCACCGTCGATGCTACCGGTGCCGGGGACTGCTTCTCCGGGGCTTTTCTTACTCGCTTACTGGCAGGAGATGCCCCACAACAAGCCTTACAGTACGCCAACGCCGCTGCCGCACTGACCACCACTGGCTATGGTGCTGTAGCACCCATCCCAGGCCGCGCTCAGGTGGATACGTTTCTCCACGCGACACGTTAACTGACCAGCCTGCGCCTGAGCGCCGCAGGCTGGCATTTTCGCTACAAACTCACCTCAGCTGGCATCACGACTTTCTTCGCCTTCGGTTTCAGCCCAAATAACATTGAGGTAAAGCGTGATCGTTTTATCAGCCAATAACACAGGGTACTCACCGCAATCCCGATGGCGCAGTTAATCAGCACATAGATGATCGACAGGTTGGCCGGCAGCCAGACATCCATCAGCCACGAGAAGGTAATCACCACCGGATAATGCAACAGATAGATGACCAGAGCGGAATCCACTACCCCTGTCAGTAAACGGTTTTCTTTCAGCGGCAAACGCTCGAAGGTAAACACCAGCCAGTAAGAAAGCACAACCGACAACACACTGCCCATCAGCACCGGAAGATACTTCACAGCGCTGGCAATATGCTGATGCGCAACCACATAGAATCCCAGCCAGGTAGCCAGCGCGATAGCCGCGATCAACCACTTATTGAGCAGCCAGCAATCCGCATATGCCACAATTTTCTCTCTGTTGACATACAGCGCATAGCCAGCGGCATAATAAACCAGAAAACGCGCGGTAACCGGGATCAATTCAATAAACTCGCCCTGCCCTTTAACCAGAAACTTGAGAAAAAAACAGGCATTGGCCAACAGGATCAGGGTCGCCAGCAGCATTGGCAGCGATAATTTGCCCAATTGCCGCGAGGCGAGTTGATAAAAGCGACCCGGAATCACCATTGACATAACCGACAGTGAAACCAGAAACCACAGGTGATGCATCCATAGATAACTGTGTAACCAGCCCGTCAGGGATAAGGGCGTGCCTTTCATTTGTCCGGCAATCACATACATTAGTGGGGGAATTAGCAACCAGGCCGTGATCAGTGGCGTAAGTACCCTTTTGCGGCGATTCTCAAGGAAAATCTTTTGCCCTTTGCGTAATACAATTAATGCTGCAAACATGCCCGAAAGAAAGAAAAACACTTCCATTCTGAATGTATGAAACATGCTGAGAAAAGCAGTAAATAACTCGGATGGATCGCGCTGCGCGACATAATACCAGCCATTTTCACCAGGCAGACTTCTGGAAGCATGTAAAAGCACACCTTCCAGAATTAATCCTGCGCGCAACAGGTCGAGGCCGATATTTCGGCCAGAGAGAAATGATTGTGTATTCACGTTCACACCTTCAGCAATGAATTATTTAAAGGGGAAATGACCTCACTCAAAATAATGCTAACATTTCACTCTCTCATTGACAGTTCGTTTACACAGTTTAAGAAAATCGCTATTGCATATAATTAAAATCATGTAATATCGTTAATGTCGGGAAAAATAAACACACCAGATAAAATGAGACACCCTGATATTTTCTGGCACTTATTGGGATGAAAACTCACTCATTAAGCGAATGATTTATCGGGTATGATGCTATTTTTTCCATCCTTTAACGATCACTTCATTTATAGATATTTCGCAATGAAAATATAAAGGTAATGTAATGATTATTTAATCAAAATAAAAATAAAACCACCTTACAATGCAACAGAAAAAAATAATCAACATATTGATTTAAAACAAAATAAACACTTTACATTAATTACGCCCTGGTTCATTTTATTTTTGTTTTCTTTAGGATTGCTCTGATGGCACTTTAGCTGCTGTCATATGGCATATATACTCACAATCTTAGATTCTTTCATCTTCCGTGACTAAAGGCGCATCCGTCATGAAGCCATACTCGTTTCACATCGGAATGTTTTTCTCGTTAAGTACAGCACTTACCCCAGCGATTTCTGCCACTGGCACTGCCAATAATAATTTCATTATTGAAGCTTACGGCGGTTCCAGCACCCAGGGGGCGATGGCAGTCCGGGAAAATGGCAAAGTCCATCCTGTTTTCATAAAAAATAATGAAATAGGTCTGATCAACCAATTCCTCAAAGAAAAATACGGTGATGGTATTTCTGTGGTCAATAAAGGTGCTTCGTCATCGCAAGCGATGGACCTGTTAAATGGAAAGTATTTCTATAAAAACAATAAAAGCTGGCGTGAGGAGATGGAAAAATCGCCTGCCCGGATCATTTTGCTAAATTTTGCGACTAACGATGCACGTCATTTTCATTTTCGGGATATTGAGCCGGATTATCGTGTCAGCCCGGATAAATACACTACGGTAATGACGCAATTAGTGAATATTGCCCGCGCAGCAGGAAAAGAAGTGATTCTTCAGGAGCCTCATCCTATTTGTGGCGGCGGAGAGAAATGGCATATCGCGCCTTATGTCAGCAAACTTGATGCAGTGGCACACGCGGAATCGGTGCCACTGGTCAGGCAGTATCAACGTATTTTGCAGATGAAAGACTGGCAATCGCTGCTATCGCCAGACTGTATTCACCCCTCAGAGGAACTGTATCGCATCAAAGCGCAGGAAACGTTCTCGGTGCTGGTGGCAAATTATGGTCCTGAGTTAGCGGCCGCCGGACGACGGCATAATGCGGATGGCGGACAGATGGTTAAGCGTTAATCGGGTGTACGGAGCGGGATTTCCCTCATGTCCGAATGGCTGCATTTCTGGTATACATACTGCTCCGATTAGTGGTGGAGCAGACAGTAAAACTATGGCGCAGGATCTTCTGAAAGATGTGGTGTACAAACGAATCAAGGACATGATCGTTAATGGCTCGCTGCCAATGGGCGGTAAGCTTTCAGAATCGGCCCTCGCCACCCGCTTAGCGGCAAGCAAAGCCCCGGTCCGTGATGCCTTACGACGTTTGCAGAACGAAGGTCTGGTGCAGATTAAACCGAAGAGCGGCACCTTTGTGTTTAGCCTCAACGATCTGGAATTTAAGGATCTGCTGGAGTTTCGCTTTTATGTCGAATCGAAGGCGATGGAGCTGGCGCTGAAAAAAAATCCGAAGCAGCTGGTGCAGGAGATTTCGGCGATTCTCGATAGCATGGAATTCTGCATTAACAACGGTTCCACTGTGGAATATATCCGGCTGGATAACCTGTTCCATCAGGCGCTATTTACCTGGTGCCAGAACCCTTATCTGGAGCAGGCCTACACGCTGATTTCATCGCGCATGGCGACCATCCGTAACTATCTCGGCAGCAATGACGAGCATATGCATCGCTCCTGGAATCAGCACGTCACCATTGTGACCGCCCTGCGCAACAATGATTACGACAGTGCGCTGGTGGCTTTACAGGGTCATATCCTGCCGGAATTTGGTGCCTACTGGGGTTTGCTTTAAACCCGTCATCGCCGGGTCGTTTCCCGGCGCCTCCCCCTTCCCTTGAGTCCCCCCGAACAATCTCCCTTGTCATCTCTGGGTTATTATTGTTATGTTATAACATATCAATAAATGATTCAGAGGAAATGCTATGCCGCTCGATTCAGATTCCCGTCTCCCCGTTACCGTTCTTTCTGGTTTTCTTGGCGCGGGCAAAACCACGCTACTCAACCATATTCTCAACAACCGGGAAGGCCGCCGCGTCGCGGTGATCGTCAATGATATGTCAGAGGTGAACATTGATGCAGCGCTGGTCCGTGACGGTGGTGCAGAGCTGTCGCGCACCGATGAGAAGCTGGTGGAAATGAGTAATGGCTGCATTTGCTGCACGCTGCGTGAAGATTTGCTGCTGGAAGTAAAACGTCTGGCCCAGGAAGGTCGTTTTGACCAACTGGTAATTGAATCTACCGGGATTTCCGAACCGCTGCCGGTGGCAGAAACCTTCACCTTTGAGGATGAGGACGGCCAGAGCCTGTCACGCTTTGCCCGGCTCGATACCATGGTCACCGTGGTGGATGGCTTTAATTTCCTGCGCGACTACCGCTCAACCGATTCGCTACAGGCGCGAGGCGAGTCGCTGGGTGAGGCTGATGAACGCTCGGTCGTCGATTTGCTGGTCGATCAGATCGAGTTTTGTGATGTGCTGGTGGTGAATAAAACCGATTTAATCGACGCGGACGATCAACAAACGCTGTTTGCCATGCTGCAATCCCTCAACCCACGCGCGCATATTGTGTTTTCCCGGTTTGGTCAGGTGTCACTGAGTGAAGTGCTGGAAACCGGCCGCTTTGATTTTGATGCCGCTTCTCAGGCCCCCGGCTGGTTGCAGGAATTACGCGGCGAACATCAGCCCGAAACCGAAGAATATGGCATCCGCAGTTTTGTCTATCGCGCACGCCGCCCCTTCCATCCGCAGCGCTTCTGGCATGCCGTGAACCATCAGCTGGATGGCGTGATCCGCTCGAAAGGTTACTTCTGGCTCGCCAGCCGACCGGAATATGCGGCGATGTGGTCGCAGGCCGGAGCCGTGGCGCGTCAGGGCTATGCCGGTCACTGGTGGGCCAGCATCCCGCGCGAACGCTGGCCGCAGGATAGCGAATCGCTGGCGTTTATTGCCCAGCACTGGCAGGAAGGCATCGGCGATGCACGTCAGGAACTGGTCTTTATCGGGATTGAGATGGATGAAGACCAGGTGCGGAGCGCGCTGGATCACGCCCTGCTGACACCCGCAGAGATGGCTGAAGGCCCGGCAAACTGGGTGAAATTGCCCGATCCGGTACCGGAATGGTTCGAACGTGACCCGGTGGAAGCATAAAGGTACAGAAAGCAACAATTGGCTACGTCTTTCTGCTCATGCCAGGAGTATGCTGAATAACGCAAATTACCCTTACAGGAGAAGACGTTATGCCAGAAGTTGTCGTTTATGCCGCGGAAGGCCGCTCTGTTGAACAGAAAAAGAAACTGCTGAAAGCCATCACCACTGCCGTGTCGGAATCTTTTGAGATCGACAAGAATGCGGTTGTGGTGTCGATTGTAGAAACCCCGCTGCATATGAAATCGAAGGGCGGCATTCCCTTTGACGAGCGTTAACTGACGCTGAACTGCCTGTCCGTTTTCTGATACGGGCAGGCACTATGTTGCGTCAGATGCTGGCCGCATCCCACAGTTTCATCATCTGCGTGATGGCTCGTTCCGTTTCAGCCAGCGGAACATCATCGCGCGCCAGCGTCGATATCCCCAGCAGAAAGCTATTGAAACTTACCGCCAGCGCCAGCGTCTCCTCACCCTCTCTCAGCTCACCCGCACGTATGCCGCGCTGAACACAATTTTTTATCCCTGCACTGGTACGTTGCCGTGAATCCTTCAGCGGTTGCAGCAGATGACGGTTTTCCTCCGAACATGAGGACATCACCCCCAATGCCACCATGCAACCACGCGGATGACCGGGTTCATATTGCATGCGCGCGGAATTGAACAACGCTGTTTCCAGTGCCTGGCGCGGCGGTAGTTCCGCATCCCATAAAGATTCCGTGACCTGCGCATGGGTGCGCAGATAGCAGCCCACCGCTTCCTGAAAAAGCGCCTCTTTGGAGCCAAAGGCAGCATAAAAACTTGGCGCAGTAATCCCTTTGCCAATGGCTGCCTTGAGCTGGGCAAGCGAGGTGGACTCGTAACCATTTTCCCAGAATAGATGCATGGCATGAATCACCGCTTCGTCCCGGTCAAACTGTCTTGGTCGGCCTGTTCTCATTTTCTCTCCTCCACTAAATACATACTAATCGATACATAATTTATTGACAATCGCCGCAACCCCATCCCAATATATATACCGATCGATACATTAATTAATCACCGCTAAGGCTGTATTTATGAAGAAAAAACATCGGGCTGAACCGGCCCAGCACCTGCCCATCCTTGCCCTGCTGGCGCTCGCCATGACAGGTTTTATCTGCATTCTGACCGAAACGATTCCCGCCGGGTTGCTGCCGGAGATAAGCAGAGGGCTTCATATATCCCCCTCGCTGGCCGGGCAGATGGTTACCGCATACGCGGCCGGTTCCCTGCTGGCGGCCATCCCGCTGACCATCGTGACCCGCACCTGGTCACGTCGCCTGGTATTGCTCAGCACCGTCGGAGGGTTTCTGCTTTTTAATACGCTGACCGCCATCTCTGACAACATTGCAGTGATCATGGTTGCCCGTTTCCTTGCCGGAGCATCCGCCGGACTCGCCTGGAGCCTGCTGGCAGGCTATGCACGCAAAATGGTGGTGCCCTCTTTGCAGGGACGGGCTTTAGCGCTGGCGATGGTCGGCACGCCGATTGCGCTGTCGCTGGGCGTACCGGCGGGTACCTGGATGGGGGCGTTTTTGGGATGGCGTCTGACATTTGCGGTGATGTCGGGGTTGTCAGTGCTGTTGATTGGCTGGATCCTGCTGGCGGTGCCGGATTATCCGGGCAGCTCAGCCACGCAAAAAATGCGTATCGGTGCGGTGTTGTTGATTCCAGGGGTCCGTTCGGTACTTGGCGTGGTGCTTACCTGGATGCTGGCGCACAACATTCTTTATACCTATATCGCTCCGTTTATCACGCCTGCGGGTTTAGCCCCGAGGGTTGACGTGGTCCTGCTGATATTTGGCCTGGCGGCACTGGGCGGGATTTATATCACGGGCCGGATTATCGACAGCCACCTGCGCAATGCTGTGTTGCTGTCTCTGGCGGTGTTTGCTGCTGTGGCGTTGGTGTTTGCCATCGGAGCAGCATCCCCGGCGGTGATGCTGGTCGGGATCGGCGTCTGGGGCCTGACGTTTGGCGGCGCAGCGACCCTGTTGCAAACGGCACTGGCGGACGCGGCGGGTGAACATGCTGATGTCGCGCTTTCCATGAACGTGGTGACCTGGAACGGCGCTATCGCGCTGGGTGGTCTGGTAGGGGGATTATTGCTGGAACATGTCGGTAGCCGATCCTTTCCCTGGGCGTTGATCGTTCTATTGCTGGCGGCGTTCACCATCGCACTGCGTGCCGGAAATCATGGTTTCCCGGCAGCCAGCAGAGAGTTGACGACCAGCCAGTGATTCGCGATCTGTATCAGGATTTAAAACCTGGCTTGTTATTGGCTGTGCGCCAGGTTTTGATTTCATTCACGATATCCTGCGGTGTCAAGTCATCGTCACTCCAAAAAATGAGGTCATTACAATCAGGATAACCTGAAATCTCACATATATGGTCAATGAGTGAATCCTGATACTCCTCACCACCATCCGCAGAGAAAATTTCTTCGATGAGGTTTGTAAATTCTATTTCCGTATAATCCTGAAGTTTTCCTTTCCGTTCCATTCTAAAGACCTTTTCGACATAACCAGATTACTTATTGTTAGTAAAAGGGCCGGAATGAAAATCACATTCCGGCCATACATACCTAAATTTCAGCGAATAAATTTATAAGTCAGGATCTAAAGCTTGATTTATTGTTATCCGCGCGCCAGTTTTTAATTTCCTCTACGACTTTCCTGGGCGTAATATTCTCATCTTGATTGTAATAAATCAGATCAGAACCATTCGGATGTTCCGATACTGCAATAAAATTCTCAAGCAGCTCATCCTGATATGCTTCACTACCTTCAACTGTAAAGATTTCAGTTACAAGCTGAGTGAATTCAGCTTCCGTGTAATCTTCATATTTATTTTTGAGTTCCATGCAGCACCTTACTTGTTTGAGTGGGTATTGATATGATGTTTTGGTGTCATTACCTTAATGTTTTCAACATTATAAACTTCACCGCCGAGCGAGATAAGTTCAGTGTGATGAAGCTCAAAGGAGCGACGACCGCCAACACCCTCTTTCATTGAAACTCGTGGAGCAGAACCCTTTCTCATACGGCCAACATTTTGCGCTGTAAACTGCGCTGCCAGCTCCGGATCTGCTGCCACCTCCTGCCAAAACGCCTTACGAAACGCATCGAAACTGCTAAATTCGCGGTCGCGCAGCCGATCAGCGATACGTGTTGGTACCGGGGAGCCTAAACCCTCACTCGCTCCGGCTAACCATGTTCCTTCCACATCAGCCCCGGTTCCTGTGACTTTACCCGGCAGATCGCGGCCGCTTTGCAGCATGACGTAGGCAGGATCCAGCCCAGAGTCTGCCGGGAAGATAAGTATAGCGTCGCGAAAATCCAGATCATCGGCTTGCGGAAAACTTTCCACCGCTGGGCTAGCCGCGCCAGGATCGGTGTTGCCGGTATTATCGGGCACCGCTTCGTTGTGCACGGGCGTAGCCAGTGGCGGCAATCCCTGATATCCCGGTGCACCTTCTGGCGAGACCAGAATGGTACGCGAAGGCAGCCCGCTCTCCGCCGGAATTGTGACGCTATATAAGCCCGTCACTGCATCCACCGTCGCGCTCAATACCCGGACCCGACTCGGATTGATCGTGCGGACCAGATAGGTTTTTAACAGGCCATCGCTAAAGTAAACGCGCCCGCGCACCGACATCTCAACCGTGCCATCTGCCGCAGCGGCAGCCAGCAACTCATGCTCTGCAGGCAGGTTAATGGCATCACCGGGCATTGCCGACAGGAACATATTGATATCGTCACGGCCCGGCACCTGGTCGCTGCCCTCGCCCGCGCCCGGAATATAGGTGACTGAGGCGATAAGCGCACCTACACCACTCCCGGCCAGGACTGTACCGAGCAAATCCGCGAGAACCGCCCGGACAGTGCCCCAGGCAGCGGCGGCGGCCGCCTCACCGAGCGCGTAACCACCCAATCCGGTTTCAGCAAACGTCAGGGGGGCAACCGCAGCAGCAGCAGCCGGAAATCCAGCAAAACCAAAAACATTGGGTTCTTCGAGTTTAGAGCGTGCGGCTTCAAGCGCAGCTGCTTTAGACGAGGCTTCGGCCTCTGCCTGTGCTCGTGCCTCCGCTTCGGCTCTGGCACGTTCTGCCGCCTCGCGCTCGGCCTGAACACGCGCTTCCTCGGCGGCCTGCCGGGCGAGTTCTTCCTGACGCTTAGCTTCCGCATCAGCCTGTGCCTGTTGCAAACGGCTTTGCGCCTCCTGCAACTGCTGATTAGCGCTGTTAAGCGTTGCCGTCTGGTTGGCAACATCCTGACTTAACGCGTTATTTTGCGCCTGAAAGGACTCAACGGCACTTTGCAGCGGCTCCCTTTCATTGAGTCGCGGATCAATCTGCGCTTTATGGAACTGATTAGCGCGGACCGTATCACCCGCCTTCATCATCGAAGCCCAGACTTCACGCAACTGGGCAATTTCGCCATTCAGCTGATCCAATCTGGGTTGACGCGCGTTGATCTCCGCATTGTTGCTGTTGATCTGTGCATTATCAGCGTTGATTTGGTTGCTGGCGGCAGTTGCGGCGGCTGATGCGTTGTTAACATCCCGCTGCGCAGCTTCGACGGGATGTGCGGCGTCCCACTCAGCCTGACGACGTCTTTCCTCTTCTTCGGCCTGCCGCTGTGCCTCTGCGGCAGCGGCTGCTTCTGCTGCTTTACGTGCAGCTTCCGCCTCCATCGCTTTCTTCAGGTTAATCTGTTCCTGAGCCAGTGTTTTCGCCTGCTCCTGACGTGCGGATTCTCCTTTCATCCATTCCTGTCGGCTGGAATTCAGTGGACGAGAATAGAGGCTGACGTTGACGATATCGTCATTACCGTCCACGGATACCATATAGATATAACCATCGACCGCAGCACGATAACCGGAAGGGACTTTTGCTGTGACGTTAGTGCGTAAGTTGTCATTACTACTACCGCCTTCATTACCGTCAGACCAGTGAAGATGATCATCACTGACCCAACTCCAGCCACCGGTTATTTGAATGCGTTGTTCACCATTGACCATGATCATCTCAGGTGTACCAGGATTATATGACCAATAGCCATAGCCCCTGTCACCCGCATTTCCAGACCCGGCGTTACCGCCACCCGTATTAACACCGCCGGTTGGCCCGCGATCGCCATCACCGAATTGATTGTTGTGGGCGTTATCAAATCCATTACCCATAAAATATCCTCTTAAATTAAGATTATCTCAAAGTGATTTATTCACACCTGCAGCATCCACATCCGCCATCTTTAAATTACGGATGAAAAGTTGCGTTGAATATCATTGGATAGAAAAACAACCCTCACAATAAGGAAAAATTAAAATAAGCAATCAATAATATAATTATCATGCCGCAGTGGTTTTGATAATAAAAAATCACATCGGTTAATTTCATTACCCAAAAGAGTAAGGTGATTAATCAGAAGAACAACCGAGGAAATTAATTAGTAGATGTCGTAAGTTTTAGCGGATGCACATCACAAACAATGTCAACATCTTGATACTACCAACATGTCAAATAAGTGAATTATTAAAGTGAGGGTCCATTGCGCATCCGGTCAGGAGATCGTACTTTACACAGCGGGACAAATGTGCGTCCGCTAAAGGAGAAAAATGTGTTTATAATCATTGATGATTATTGTAAATCAATTTACTTCAAACGGAAGGAGTTATTAATGACAAAGATGGAATTTTCTTATTATTGTCTGCTTGCCCAACACAAAGGAAGGCTAGTCCCTGCCAATCTGGTTATCGAACACGTCTGGCCCGGTAGAGAAGCGGTGACATCGCAGAACAACCTTTCTCAACTTACCTTTAAAGTTAAAAAGAAAGTGCTCGAAGCCGATGGGGAAGTGATATTAAGATCATCACTTAGAGAAGGGTGTATGCTTTCGCACGGCAGACGAACGCTAACATTATCCGTCAAATCCAGATTGATGTCCAGGATATGCAGACTCGTCCTTATAAGGAAGCCGCATTAACCGAATGATATGTTCCATTAATCTTCATAAGATAAATAGATTTTTAAAATAGTCACTTCATTACACCAGGGATACAACACAAAAAACTCATTATCGGGACATTAATAATGTCAATCACATCAAATTAATTAAATCCCGGCAAAGATAATTCGTTATTAACACTGCTCACATCTATCATTTTTCTTCCCGTTAACCTGAATACACAGGCCAGGTGTGATATGAAACCAACTTTGTTTTTAGCGATTGCTGCATCCATGGTATTCCTGACAGGAGGTTGTCAGAACAACTCCCCGATTTACGGGAATTACTCTTCTGAAGTCTGTCTGCAAATCGGGCAGAATCATGATTCGAACTGCTCAAATTCCGGCGATAAGTGGAAAGATAAATCCGCAGATGAATTACCGGTCATGAGCGATAATAATGGCCCTCAATGATTCATATTCATAAAACTTCAGGTGCGGCTTGTCTGCCTGTCAGATAACACCGCACCCTTCCACCCGCATAACGACGCTTTAGCACTGCAAATCCGCTTCGCAGCCATCGAATTTTCAGTATCATAGCCCGATCTGCGGTTTTCTGGATTGCGTATGACCAATCAACATACTTCCCTGTTTGCCCGGCTTGCCTCCATCCTGGCGGATGAGAGCCGTACGCCTCTGTACAAGCGCTTTGCTTCCGCGATTAAAGATGCCGTGCGTGAGGGCATGCTGGTCCATGAGGAGATCCTGCCCGGTGAGCGCGAGTTCAGCCAGTCGCTGGGGATCTCGCGCATTACGGTGCGTAAAGCAATGGACGAGCTGGAAAAAGAGGGCGTGGTATTTCGCTCACGCGGTTATGGCACGCAAATTTGCAGCCAGTTCGAATATTCACTCAAGGAACCCAAGGGGCTCTCGCAGCAGGCGGTGTTGCGTGGCAAAAAACCCGATACCGTGTGGATCAACAAAAGCAAAATTCGTTGCACCGCCGAGATTGCAGAGAAATTGGGCCTGAGCAGCGGCAGCGATGTCTGGCAGCTGAAGCGCATTCGCTATGTCGATCAGCAGGCGGTGTCCGTGGAGGAATCCTGGGTCTCGACGCAGTTGATTGCCGATGCGGATGATATCAGCATCTCGCTGTACGATTACTTTCGTGAGCAGCAAATTCTGCCGGTAAAATCCCAGAGCCGCGTCAGCGCACGTATGCCGGATGAAGCGTTGCAACAGCAAATCGCCCTGCCCGCCAATGTGCCGGTGCTGGTGATTAAGCAGCTGGCACTCGACGCGCAAGGCAATCCGCTGGAGTACAGCATCAGCTACTGCCGCAGCGATATGTACGTGTTTATTGCTGAGTAAGCCGCTGCTGCCAGTAAGTCGCCAGCGCCGCGCGGTCCGGCGCACAATCACCGCCGCGCTGCGACACCACATAAGACGCGACTGCATTACCGAGCGCAACGCTATCAGCCAGTGACCAGCCGGAAGCCAGCCCGGCCAGTAAACCGCCTGCATGGCTGTCGCCTGCGCCAATGGTGTCTACCACGGTAGTGGCCAGTGCCGGAATCCAGCCCTGCGTCATCCCATCGCTATAGCCCGCGCCGTCACTGTCGAGCCGCACCACCATCGCACTGCCAAACCGTTGTTCCCAGCGCGATAGCAGGCTATGCGCATCAAAGGTTTCCGTTGCATCAAGGCGCTCCCGCCACAGCAGTTCCGCCTCCTGCCTGTTCACTGTAATCAGTGGTTTCAGTGCCATGATGCGCGAAAAATCGGCATCCGCGATATCCGCCAGCCGCGGGCCGAAATCTACCAGCAGCTGATAAGGTGTCGTCTGGCGTTCCAGCCAGTTAATCAACACCTCGCCACTTTTGCTGGTGAGCTGATACCCCGACAGATAGATCCAGCGATGCTCCGGTTGTGGCAAGGCATCGAGCAGCGCCGCGTCCCACTGATTCTCTACGCCACTGACCGAAAGAAAGGTACGTTCCCCATCCGGTTCCACCAGCGCCAGGCACCAGCCGTTATCACCGGACGCAGTTTCGAGCACACTTTCGATGCCATATCCTGCCAGCTTCTGGCGCACAATCCCGGCCCACACCCCCTTGCCCAACGGCAAGGCATTGACTGAAGGAATACCGAGACGATGCAGGGCAATCGCCACGTTCAGGGCACACCCCCCCACATTGACGCCCTGTTGCTGCAACTCAATATCGCTGCCACGATGCGGCAGCGAATAAGCATCGGCAATCACGTCAACCACCGCCGCACCGATGACGCAGACCGGCAGACGAGCTGTCAGCCGGGCGAGACAATCAGGCGTCAGCATAGGCCGCCTCACGCTGCTGACGGAAGCGGCTGAACGCGCTGCTGTAGCGAGTGAAATCGAGGTTATTGGCCGCATCAAGCTCGGCTTTTAATGCCGGATCGATCGCCTCAATCCCCTGCAATGCCCCACAAATCGCCACTGCCATCGCGCCAATGGTGTCGGTATCGCCGCCCAGATTGGCGCAGAGAATGGCACACCGGTTGGGATCACAGGCGGCCAGCTCCACCATTGCAATGGCGGCTGGCACCGATTCGATGGTGCTGGTACCGGTGCCCACCAGATCATAAATCTGCTGCATGGTTGATTCGATTCCCCTGCCCTGCGCCACCACCTGCAATGCCAGCTCAATACGCGCGGCAATTGACGCACTGAAGGTGGTCACACGCTTCTCCTGTGCAGCGCGAGCAATGGACGGCAACTCATCGCGAATGGTTGCCCAGCTCGCACCATCAATCGCCCGCGAGACGGCCCAGGCAATCGCCGTGGCACCGGCAATCGCCACGTCGGACTTGTGCGTGGGGCTGGAAGCCAGCGCCACCGCATCAATAAAGCCAGCCAGGTCGCGCGCCGGTAACAGGCAGCCCAGCGGTGAAACACGCATCGCCGCACCGTTGGTCATGCCGTTATTTTCCAGCTGTGCCACCGGTGTACCGGCCTTCAGTGCATTGAGTGCGATTTTTGACGTCGGCCCCAGCACATTTTTATTGAAGGCATCGAACGCTTCCGCCCAGCGCAAAATATTGGCACCAATGGTTTCCGCATTGATGTCACCATCATGGGTGATGATGGCGTCAGCCAACGCCAGCGCCATGGAGGTGTCGTCGGTAAAGGCCGCCCGGCCAAAATAGCAGGCGGCGTTATTTTCAGCCGGACCGGGCAGAAAGCGATCGATCCAGCCAAAATGCTGTTTCACGCGGCTGCGCGGCCAAAGTTCCGACGGCATACCCATTGCATCGCCCAGAGCCTGACCATAAAAGGCGCCCAAAATCCGTTTTTCCTGGTGTGTCATTGTCATCTTCACTTCTCTTATTTATGGCTTTCAGCGGTTGCTGAAGTATCAAAAGCGGTTAATTCTTCACTGCGTTTTTTGCCATCGCGGAACAGCGTGATAAATGCGAGGGTGATAATCACAATCATCACGCTACCGAACATCCACATCCCGGCCCAGTTAAATGTCAAACCATTTTGCGGTTTGTCGTAAGCAAACATCTCCTGCATCAGATAACCCCCGAGGCGATAGCCCAGCAGGCTGCCGATACCCTGACAAGCCAGCGTGATCAGCCCCTGTGCCGCGTTACGCATCGCCACTGGCGCTTTCTTGTCCACGTAAATGTAGGCGGTGATGAAGTAGAAGTCATAGCTGACGCCGTGCAGCAGGATGCCCATAAACAGCAGGCCGTAAGTCAGCAGGTTCTGATCGCCGCCAAACACAAAGAACACATAGCGTAAGGCGGCGGTCACCAGCCCCAGCAGCAGCACTTTGCCGATGCCGAAACGCTTGATAAAGAACGGCAGCGCCAGCAGGAAAAAGATTTCCGAAACCTGGCCGAGCGTCATCCAGCCAGTTGCGTGTGGCAGCCCCACTTCTGTCAGGTAGCCTTCGGCGAAGATGTAATAGAAAGCCAGCGGCATGCTGAACAGGAACGAACAAACGAAGAATACGAGGAAGCTGCGATCTTTCAGCAGATGTAGCGCATCGAGGCCGAGTGCTACGCGCAGGCTGAACTTACCGGTGCTCTTAGGTTCGGTAGCAGGCAGCATCAACGCGAAAATCCCCAGTACCAGCGAGCTGGCGGCGGTGATCAGCAAGGGCACGTTGCTCGCCGAGATATCGCCGAAACCAAGCAGCGGCGGCAGGAAACCACAGGCGATACCGGACGCGATCCAGCCAATAGTGCCCATCACACGCACGCGGGGGTAATCACGCTCCACATCGCCGACATGAGAGAAGGCAATGCTGTTGGTTAAGGCGATGGTCGGCATATAGGTCAGCGCATAAAGCAGCAGCAGCGGGAAAAAGCTGGCAAAGTGCGTCTGCTGCGCGGCGAAGAACATCAGGACCGCCCCGGCTATCATCAGCAGCGCCAGCACCTTCTGCGCCTGGAAGAAGCGGTCGGCCAGTGAGCCCACCAGAATCGGTGACAGAATGGCAGCGATGGAGGTGCAGGCATAGCACCAGGCAATCTCCATCGGCGTAAAACCGTTTTTGCTAAGAAAGGCCCAGAGCGGCACAAACCATGCCCCCCAGATAAACCATTCGAGAAACATTATGTCCTGATGAGTAAACTATATGATTTGTTTGATTTAATTAATGTGAATCAATAATCATACCGTCTTGCATACCGTCACCAGAGGGAAGTGACTATTTTTCAGGCGGGTTTTTGCCGTTGATAATCAGCCACCAGTTGCTGATGATCTGCTGGGCTGCGGCGAGTTGTCTGGCCGTGTCGTCGGCACGCTGGGCGAAGCGAACAAGAAACTCGACATCTGCGTCTGAAAGTCCACAGTCACCGGCTGCATCACGGACGGATCCGGCGCTGGCAGTGTAGGACAAAGACCTGGAGACACACTGTAACCCGTCGAAGCGCTTTTGCAACCTGAGATTAGCAGCACGATAACCGGCAATAGTTTGATCAGCAGTCGCCTTTCCATCTTTCACCCCGTTGACATAGTTTGTGGCCGCAAGCGTCTGAGCCGCTGACAACCTGTTGCTTTGTTCTGTGGCACGCTGGCGCTGTTCTTTCTCATCTTTAAGGTCAGCTACATCGCGCTTGTCCCACTTATCCTGCCAGGTGGCATCAGCAGAAGAATACCCTGAGGAATACCCCAGATGATGTGCCAACCAGAAAGCAGCAATAACAAAGAGCAGAGCAGCCAGAGGCTTCCAGTACGCTTTCAGAAAGTCGTATATCATGCTGCTATCCCACCTGCTTTAATGTAAGCAGCCAGTAGTGTGTCAATTTTGTGTTCATGCTGGCCATAGCCAGCACCTGGCAAACTTGCCCATCGTGACTTGCATTTATTTATTGCTGATTCAATTTTCCCCGCATTGATATCATCAATGGCTTTGCACTCGCGTATCATTTGAATCGCTATTAAATCCTGTGATAAGGGAGAAAAATCAGGGAGGTTGAGTTGTTTTTTATATACATCAAAATATCGGGCAAGAATTTGATAACGGCCTGCTGCAGTAGATTTGATACCTAATGCCGAAAGCGTTATCAAAGTACGGGGATGGTCGGAGTAACCTTTAAAGATACTGCCGCCAACAATGACATCATATCCGCGATCATTGGTTTTTTGCTTCCCGTTATCTGTTCCCTCACTGAAAGCGATCATATCCAGAAATGCACAAATTGATTTCCCGCCAGCTTTCACTGCATTAATTTCTGACATCTTTCTTTCCCCGGTTCGCTATAGTGAAAAGCTGCATGACATTGCCGCGCGTTTTCAGTACAGCGCCACACAGCAGGATTTTGATAAGCAGGTCGGCCCAGTCAGTGCTGACGTGGTAGCCATAGACAATGCGGATAGGAACGGATGCGCAGATCACGATGATGGTATAGGCGAGCCAGCTGCCAGCTGGTTTATGGGTGGCATCCTCGCGGCGGAAGGTGAAAAGCCGGATAACAATCACCCCACACAACACGCCGTTAATCAGTTGCAGCAGATCATAACTTGTCATCATCTTCGCCTCTCTTCAGTGCTGCCTGAGGATCACCCGACCGCCTGTAGAGATACATCAAGCCTTTCACGGCGACGACTGACATTATCAGCGCGGCACCGGCATAAGCCGATTTCACTTCTACCGCGCCCGGATCGAATGATGCCCATTTTGAAATGATGGCGATGATGATTCCTGCGGCGGGACGGGACACCAGAATCCCGGCAATGAAGCTGACAACAGCCAGAAGAAGGCGTCTTTTGAGCGGGTATTCCTGTGCAGCGGTAACAAAAATTACCGAACCAGAAAACGCGCCAAGCACCACTTCAGGTGGAACCCCAGACATGAAAGCCATCCAGGCTGACCAGCTCAACCCACTGATAACAGCGGATGTACCTGTAACAGATATTGGGTCAGTCATGAAAATCACCTGCATAGTGCATAGCACACCTCCATCTTAGTTAATGGTGGAACTATACACAATTATGCACATGTGGGTTAAAGGTAATTTTCGGTCAATTCTTACCAAATAGGGATTTCTTCCCCCAGCGTCATTCTGATAACTGGTCACTACTGAAAGAGGCCTGATATGTCACTTCCGTTATGTCTGTTGGAAGTTCCCCAAAAACTAAAGTGTCAATTGTGCGTTTATAGCTATCAATCATTCTTCCTGTTGCATAGCCATAATCAGGACTTGTAACAACTAGAGAATCTGAAAGTCTCTCTAATATAAATATTACAGATTTATCTTTTATAGCTGAGTAAATATTATACTCTGGATTAGCTGTTAATGTTGACATAAATAACTCCTACATAGAGTTGAGATTAAGCTCAATGACTACTGATAATGTATCAGACCCGCTATTATTAAACCTTACAGAATTTCCAATGAATGTTGCATAGCAAATAGGATTTGGCCACAGCCCAGTATTAGCAGCGCCACCAGAATCAATTGTTGTCAGGTACATAGAGTCAGATGCATCGCATTTTAAAGCAAAGCGGTATACTGCCTTTTTCTTTGAAGCCAGCATCAGGGTAGTATGACAATTGATAGCGTCAAAATCAGATTGATATAAAATACCGGTAGCAAAACTTAAATCCCCTCCTGATGTATTTAATATTCTTAATTTTTGGTTTTTCCAGTAAATTTTACCTGCACCAATAGTGACAGGCCAAACTGCCGGATCCGTTCCGACAAAATCAGGCAAATCCATATTGTTGAGTATCACAGTGCGTGGAGTAAATGTCTGGTCTATGCGAAGCAACACCGCCCCATCAGGGCCGCGCAACTTCCATGAATCAAGCTCAAGCTTACCAATGGTGACCGCCTGAGAATTATTAATAACAAGTACATAGCTGGATACTGTAGCCGACAAATCCACATCAACATCCAGGCCTACGGACTTAAAACTCCTTAAATCACGTAACTCACCAACTCCCACAACAGCGGCTGAGCCTAGATATTTAATTTTACAGTTATTTAATTCCCGATCCTGCCGGTCATAGAACAGGATCGCTTTTCCTGAGCGTGTTTCATACTCACATTCATTCTGAATTATTCTTGCAGTTCCTGACGCGTTGCTGGTTCGGCTGCGGTGGCAGAAAAGAGAATTTCCAGTGGATTCGACAACATATACTTTATTTCTTTCAAAAGTGATTGGACCATCCTGCACTAAATCCAGACCGCCAAAAACCATTTCACCTGCGGTATCCGTCAGAGAATTGGTCACCTGATTCCCTGAACGGTCATAGCAATACGAATAACGATACACCGTGTTATCACGGTGTGTAATGTGGCCCATTACAATACCAGCGGTTTGTAACTCAGTTTCCGTGCCAGTCGCAAAAACCGCCAGCTCACCATTACGGCAGCGTATAAGCGTGTTATTGTAGGATTCACATTTATTACCGCCTTCGAAGTCTACCCCCACATCCGTACAGTCAGAAATTATGCAGTCATGCACTTTTACGTTGGTACAGGCAGCAAACCACCATCCACCTCCGGCATTGAGGGTCGGATGTGACATGCGATTTACCTGGCATGATGAAACCTCGATGTCATCACACAACCATCCCATTCCGCCATGGCGTGCAGAGACAGCATCACACAATATCGCTTTGCATTTTTGTGACTTGTAAAATTTAATCGGGATTCCAGATGTGTAGTAAGAACGGCAGTTTATTAACTGAACTCCTGAGGTTCCAGAAACAAGAATACCTGCTCCATTGTAAAACTGGCCGTCAACACCAGAAGCCCAGATATCCCTGATGACACTATTCTTACCTGCCACCAGAAAATGCGATTCTGAACCTGAGACAGTCGTTCCTGTAACATCAGCGGTTAGTGTAAACCCGCATCCGTGGATGCCCCTTAGGTTGGTATTATCAGAGAGGATGCCCTCACCAGAAACCCCGATTGAAACATCCAGAACCTTGCTTCGCGGCTCCTGACAAAACAGCTTCCACTTCGCTGTTTCGTCACCAGAGCCAGTGAAACCGTAATCAGACGCATAAAGTTCAATTGAATTAACAAAACCCTGAACCGTTTTTCCACCTGACAATCCGATCAGGGAGGCTCCAAGACCAACCTCATGAGAGGCAAGTTTCAGCGCCAGATCAGCAGTCGCCGTCATACCGAATAAAGGGACCGGGTCTCCACTGCTATTAAACCCTAATGCTGAGTTTCGGCGTGCAGCAAGCGACGGAACCAGATTGATGAATGACTCAGGGACCCTGAGCGTGCGCTGAAAGTTTGCCGCCGCCTGCTGAGACAGAACAGCATCTGATGCATCAACGTAATTTTTGGTGGTGGCATCTTGCGCATTTACAGGATTTGCCAGATTGGCAATCCGGTTACTCTTGGCATCGTAGTATTTTGCCAGCCAGGATGGCTTCTGAAGCGCCAGAGAGAAAATAGACAGGGCACGCTGCACCAGCATGGTCAGGTAGTCAAAGGCATCCTCATGGACTTCCGCAAAAAAATTCCCCTGATTCCTCAGGTCAGTCTCCTGCACTGCAGGTGGTGAACGGTCTATGGATATCTGCCACTCGTCAGCCAGAGGATTTGTTAATACGACATTGCCGCCATTGACAACGCCTACCCCTGTCACCGTGTAGTCGGTGCCAAGCACCAGTGAGGTGATATTCTCAGCAGTATCCATCACTGTGACGATAAGGTGGCTGGCGCTGAGAACGCGAAAACGGTACTGGAAAACGGTGGTAACTCCATTCCCGGTATATTGTTCGTGGTTGACCACTGATGACACTGTCATTTTTGGCAGGCTCCAGACGTTGAAATTAACGACAAGTCTACCGCATTAATGCCACATGTGGGTATTTGGTAATTGCACTTTCTGGCTACAGCGTCAATAATTTTTTCTTACATCTGCAACCAAAAACTTGCGCGAATAACTGGATAAATATACAGTCTATTCAGGAGGGCGATCACGATGAAAGAAACCGGTACTTATCATTACCCTGGCAGTGATGCATATACGGAGAAACTGTATAGCGATGATGGACTTAAAACACTGGATAGCGACTCAAAAATAATCCGGCTTCTGGAAGAACTGGAAATGCGCGGTCACAATGTAGGCGGTGCGCGTGATGAAGTTAACGCCCTTCTTAATTACGTCCGTGATTCACGAAAAGTTAAGAATGACATGATCACACACCTCGAATATTTGCTCAGTTGTGCTAAAAGGGCATGAAATTATTAATCAAAAATAATGAAACAATAAAATGATTACTCATTTGGTAATCATGTTTTGTTTATTTTAGGACAAATGCTCCATTGTTTCACTGGATACACGATGCCCCCGGCACTACCATTTTTCCCCATGAGATTTAATTGTCAGGGGTAAAATATGGAAATTTTCTTGGTAGTCATTGGGGTTGTGGTGATTATTATTTATCTGATAAGCCAGAATAAATCACGCACTCGCACAGAAACACGGATTCGCGGAAGCCACACCATTGATACACCTAACGGAAAGGTAACCATTGAAACAGACACCACTCACACGAGCACCAGAACGGAGTACGGACAGCAATCGGTTAAAAACACTGAAGCTATCTCTGCTGATACACTCAAAAAAATGATGGACTCCAGAGTCAATCCACCTGTGGTATCAGTCCCACGGAAAAGCCCGGCCCAATCAATAGCACCCGTCACGGTCAACAGGCCAGCTGTGATCGATGCTAATCAGGAAAAATCAATAACCACACCCAATCAGTCAACATCACCAGTAACCAAGGTGTGCACGCGTTGCAGTCGAAATCTGTCACTAGATAGGTTTCGCCGTTCCAGTAAGTCACACCATGATGGTTATACTACCTGGTGCTCACACTGCCTGGATGGTCCCAAAAATACTCGACATACAAAATGGTGCCCCATGTGTGAGATACGCAGGAAACGCACGAGTTATTATAAAAATGCAAACAACCCTGATGGATTAATGTCATGGTGTAAAACTTGCTGGGATGCGAGAACTGGAAATAAATATAAAAATTAAAGCCCGAAAAACGGGCTTTTTAACCATAAAAGACAATCACTTGACGCAATTATTTCCCCGCCAAGTAATTCTTTCCACTTTCTTATCGCTATTAACTTCCACGAATATATTACATGAGAAGTTAAGGTTGTATCCGCCAGACGTATAACCTGTAGTAGTGGCATAAAGCGAATTGCCGTAAGCATTTGCTGTCGTGTTATAAGTTGTTGTCTGAGGTACGTATACACTTCCATTATTCGAATATACGTATACTTCATTTCCATTCGGTGCAGTCATCGTGGACGCAGGATATCCCCATTGATTCACAAGGCTCTGCGCATCACTACCAATCCAGCTATCCATTGCCTGTTTAAAATTCGCTTCGGTTTGGCATCCAGCCAGTAAAAAACCGAGAGCAATAATCATCACTCTTATCATTTTATTGTCCTATAGATTTTTCAAAATCAGGAGCACGGCGCGGTGCCGCATCGCCTGGATTCCACCAACTGGTCACATCGAACTGACTTTCCGCACGATCACGTACCCGGTCGTTGTAGCCTGGGTTAGCCATTTCCTGTAACTGCTGCAGTATTAAATGGTTCGTAACCGCCTTTGTATACCACAGGTTAGCGAAGGGTGTAATCATCCGTGCAGTCTTAATTGCATCTGCGCCAAACGTCGTATCTTCTCCCTGCAGTGCCTTCTGTGGGTTGGTTATAAGCAACTTCATCAGTGATTCGGCAAGGCCAAGACTGGGACCACCAAGCGTTGCCGCGATGCTGGAACCATATTGTGTATGGTCCTGGAACAGGAAGTCACCATAGATACCAAATCCACCCCCCTTCAGCATTGCCCCAACCCATGCGCCTGGTTTTGTCATATCAATCGGGTCATTACCTGAAAGCAATGCATTCATCTGGTTTGCGAACATGCCAGTAAGCACAGTCCCGCCGATATAGGCAGCAAGATATTTCAGTGCTGGTACCCGTTCCAGATCCTGAGCGCGGGTGACCATCTGCCGAAAACCTGCAAAAGGTGTTGTTTTAAAAAGCATGAAACTTTTAAGCAGGTCCCCCCCCTGATCGCGTGCATAAGTATCAATGCCCGTTGCCGTGGTGATTGCCTGTGTCATTTCACCATGGGTGATACCCAGCAGCTTTTGTGCGGCTTCAGCACGGGCATTACGGACCATGCGAGTTATTGTCTGTTCGACCTCCGCATCATACGCCTGACGGAGATTTGCAGAACGCGATTCAGTCATTGCACCAAGGTTTGCCAGTGCTTCATCTGCTCCAGCGCGGATACGCTCTATCTGAGGGGCCAGTATTTCAATGATCTTCTCTTCCGGCACCGCATAGATAGCATCAGGTGTCATGCCCATGTGGCCACTGCTCGTCATCGGTCTGAGGTCAGCAGCAGCCATAATTGCCCAGTCCTGAGGCGTCCAGCCCTTCTGTGAAAGAAGGGCTTTATCAGAGCCTTTCAGTGCGTCAAGCGTGGAAAAGCGCCGGGTCAGTTCACCAATGTTTTTATACATCAGCAGTCCGAATGCCGCCTTGTTAGCACGATCCATCGCGATAAGTCCTGACCATTTCAGTGTTTTCTCTGCAAACCAGCCGGTGATCCCCCGCGTCAGATCAAATCCCCCCATCTTCGAAATCACTGCTGAATGCGCATCTACCATCAGCCCCAGCTCAGCATTAGCGCGTTTTGCATCACCACTGAACAGGTTACGCAGGGTATTTGCTGACAGTCGCATGCCGTTACGGTCGAAACCCAGCGCTTGGGCAGCGGCGCGCATAACTGCCTGGTCAGAGGTTGCTGTAATAACACTGGAGCCTAGCATTGCGGATGTCATCAGATTGCGCAATCCACCCACCACCGAGGAAAATACACTGGTGCTGCTCACTCCATTTAGCCCGGCCATAGAATCAAACATGCGTTTAACTAACTCGCGTTCTTTACTCATCGACTCTATCGGTCGGGCTGCCCCATCAATGCTGACTGCTTTCTGATAAACACGATCGGTAATCAGATTAAAGTTGGTAGCGGCATCAGGTCCGAATACCTTTACTACCCCAAGGTCACGTGATGCAGCCTGAAGGTGCCCCATCATCACGCTGACTACCGGCTGTTGAGTGTATTTCTCCATGTAACCAAAATGGCTTTCAGCGTCTTTGAATGCCAATACCCGGCTTTGAGAACCACGGTTTTTTAGCCCTCCTGTACCAGAAAAAGCACCAGGTTCCTGCTTCTGAGCGCCATCTGTTGCCTTGCTTTCATAGATGTGTTCCAAGGCTTCCCGGAATTCAACATCATTCATCGGCGTACCATCAGGGTTCACAAACTGGGTGCGATCCTGGGTGTTATAAATATCATCTACCCATTTGCGACGCGCCCAATCACCCGGAGGCATGCGACCAGAAATACGAGCCTGGATACGTTCGGCAACCGGAAGTGTTGCCAGCCATTCCTCTCTACCTGCTGCACGTATAAGGTCGGCGTCATCAACATAAGGAAGATGCCAGTCATCACGCAGACCAATGTCAAATCCGTTATCGTTCATCTCCTGGCGTGCACGGGTTGTAACGTCACTCCAGATCTTAGCCACCTTTTTTGCCGCGGCGTTTCCGGTATCCTCACCGTAAATCTCTTTCAGGAGCTGCAACTGATATGACCTACCCATCCGTGGATCAAATACGTTGAAGAACTTCTGCACATCGCCGCCGGCTGCCGTAATTTCTGCGATTAACTGGCGAGTCCAGTCCTGATAAGCTCCGGTTGCCAGTTCCTCTGCAGAGACCACATCGATATCTTTTCCACCAAATACTTTCCGGCCAGCGAAGATGAACTGTGCCAAATTTTTCGGTGTCTGTTCATCTGTTGGGATATTGTTGTTTAGCGTTTCGGTGACATTGTTAATAGCGATGGCGTTCTGTGCCAGGCGCTGGCGCTTTTTGAATACATCATGAACGACACGCTGGGCCTCCAATTCAGCAGCAAGCCGGTAAGTCTCAGCATCGGGAATGCCGCCTCTGCCATCCCTTGCGTTCATACGAGACACCTGACGCACTGAGGCTCGGAGCCGGTTCTCTATGTTCTTCAGTTCATCAGCTTTTGGCTGGCGACCCAGCGTCTGAGTGATAGCGTCAACACAGGCTTGTTTCATTATGAATTCCTCAGGAAGCAGGTAGCAGCAACGCTATAAACGTTCGATTCTTTCTGTGCAGTGGCAATCTGGTTATCAAGATCGGCGAGTGCCTGGGAAAGGGTGACCTGCTCGCCAGTATCGGGGTGTGAAACCATGATGTCTGGATTCAGCTGTGACATGTCACGCGCAGCCATCAGGTCAAAACTGTTGGAAGATAGAGCCTCACCTGTATCCGGATTTGTGCTGATTTGCTCAGGTGATGATGACTCGCCCTGTCGGTCTTTTCCGAAAGCACTGCCATTCCGAACCGGTGGGGGATTTTGTGCAGGAACGTCGCTCACTGTCTCCGGGATACCGTTTTCCCGGTAAATATCTGCAATGCCAGCACGCTGTGCTTCACCATCGGTAATAGCGTCATGTCTGACAATCCCATCCAGACCACGAATCTGCTCGGAAACATTCACAGGCTCACCATCCATAAGCTGCCTTGACGCCTGATCCATAGCTGCAACATGGCTGTTTATGCTGGCCTCATTCCCATGAACCACGGGCGAGGATTCAATATCGTAATGCAGGCCCTCATTCAGGACATGAGCGGCATCCACATCACTTGGCCTGACGCCGGTTTCCGGCACCAATCCGCGCATGCTTTCCGGGATAATTCCCTGCTGCAGTCGTGACAGGTCAGAGCGAGCATCATAAAATCGGCCCCCTGGGCTGCTATCTGCCAGCGTGGCACCGCGCAGATCAATCTGTTCTTTAAGCTGGCCCATTCGTAAATCTAGTTCATTAACCTTCGCGGTACGCTGTGCGCGAGCACTCGAAAGGGCTTTACCACTTCCGGCAATTGGGGTGTTCTTTATCTCCTGCATCTGGGATGTGGCCTGGTCAAGCTGATACTGAAGATCATGAATCTCCTGCGCCAACTTCTTTCTGTCACCACGATTCATAACCTGAGCTGCCAGCCCCTGAAGCTCTGCCAGTTTTGATTCATAGGTCACAGTTGGTTCACCTGAATCTGCCTGAAGAGATATCGTTGATTCTGGTTCTGTCAGAGGTGCCGTTGTGGCTGCGTCGGGTGATGTAGATGTATCAGGCGATTCAGGTGTTGAGCCATCAGAAACGACAGGTGCAGGATCGGCAAGAGGAGTATCAGCTCGTGGTGAGGTGAGGTGATGCAGGCCACCGAACGCGGCTCCCAAGACACCATCAACCAGCAGCGCCTGTTTATCCCAGACGCGATATTGTTTCGCCAGGTCATCATAACCGTTTTCCTCAAGCGTCTCGCCCAGGGCAAAGCGGTTAGCAGCGCCAAAACCGGTGTTGATCCCGATCCCGGACAGCAGGCGGGTTGCCAGCCTGCCGCCGACACCTGCCGGAAGTGCCATCCCCAGAGCATCAGAACCAGCCTGCTCAAGTGCCAGAGTTCCGGCTGTGTCAGCATCCACACCTTTCGCCAGAAAGTCCTGACGCGTGGATTCAAAGCTGCTACCAAAGGCAACCGCTCCACCTGCTACGGGACCAGCTGCAACAGTGGCGCCCATTGCCGGAGCAAACCGGCCTAATCCCTCGAGTACATCAGCAGCAATACCCTGGCTGTTTGGTGCGGGCTTTACTGCATTACGCGCTTCGTTAAGCGCCTTTTGAATGTCACTGAAATTCTGATCAACAACCTGGTCTAGGTCGGGAATATCCCCACGCAATGCGCTATAGGTTGGAGATAGTTTCGCTGCCTCAACACCGGTTTGCAGCAGCCCTACGGTACCCTCAGCAAAACCACGGAATACTGCTGAACCAGCACCCGCATACCAGCGAGGATCATAATCATCAGGTTGCGCAGGATTTGATGCTGCCTGCGCGTCGGCCCACACCTGCCCCTCCGGGGCCAGCGAAAATAAGTCAGACATTACTGTACCCTCACCGTGATTGGCACACCGGTGCGTGGATCTGTCGCCCAACGGCCACTACCGGTAACAAGCCGATACTGGCTGTCGCCAACGTTGACCGGTATAAAGTTCGCCTGTCCGGACGGATTGAGGCCCGCAGCCTTAAGCGCATCGCCTGCGGCGGAAGTGTAGCGATCCTTAAAGGTGCTTTTATCCATTCCAAATGGCATCACAACATCACCACCATTGAAGCCCTTCAGCACACCGCCGGTTGCCATCTGCACAGCTTTATCAGCAATATCGCTGTCCACCACTTTGGTGTTAATACCATCGTTATCGCCATTGGTGTACGCCAGGCCAGCATAAGCTGATTTGAATATCGACCAGGCCATCTGCCGAGCCTGAGGGTTATGCGAGAAAGAAGCGCCAACAGCATCGTCAAAGCTCTGTTTCAGCTTGTCATCCGAAGGCAATTTAACCGCCGTGATACCTGCGTCTTTCTGCGCTTTTGTCGGATTAATCAGCTGATCACCCTGAAGGATAGTTTTCGCCACATCATATTTGTCCATAGTCGGCTTGTAGGAAACGAACTGGCTGTATGGGATGACGGGCTGACGGTTGTCATACTGATTATCAGGGGTGCCGAGAATAAGCGCAGAATACGCCGTTGCAGCGCTGTCAGGGGCTATAGTTGCGGCAACACTTCGGAGCGCCTGAGGAGGAAGATTATTTCCAAAGTTCTGAAGAAGGTTGATCGACTGATTCACGTCTGTGGTGCCACGAACCCGGTTACTCAGGGATGACGCTTCCTGCGTTGAAAGGATCGGCGCGTTGATACCCAGTTGTTTCAGTCTGTCAGCAGAAGCGGAACGGGTTTTAATTTCCGCTGTGATATCGGCAGGATTGGCCGAGCTGATTGGTTTGTATGCGCCAAGATCGACTGCTGCCTGGTAAGGATTGGACTCACGAAGACTAATCACCTGTTTGGCTGCGGCCTCGACGTGGTCATATGCATCTGCCCTGCCGGAAAATCCTTCCCCGTTTCCTAACTGATCTTTAAGGCCTGAAACATACTGCTGAATACTGGCCGTTGGCATGTTCCGGAAAGAACCGATGTACTGTCCAGCGACACGTTGATTTTCCAGATCAGTGAAGCGCTGATTGCCTTCACGATATCCCCAGGCTGCCATCATCTGGCCCTGCGTCGGCGGATTACTGAACTCAACACCTTTCAGATAAGCCGCTTTTGCGTCAGAAATCTGGTCAGTCAATTGTGCCTTAAGCTGAGTCTGCGCCTCTGTTTGCAGTGATTTAGCAGCGCGAAGATATGCCCCCTGGGCCTGAGGGCTGGCAGCATCGAAAGCTGGATTCCCGGTATAACGTTTTGGTGTATCAAGTGCCGTCAGCCCAAGCGCCGCCCGCACGCCGGTATCTAGCTGATCAGACGTGTAAGGAATGCTGCCGTTTTCATGCTGCACAATGCCTGAAGTCAGACTTTTAAGCACATTGATATCTGAAAGGTTAAGCTGGTCATCAGGCTTTACACCCAGCTTTGCGCACAGCGCTTTCACATATGCGTCAGTATCGTTGCCATCTTTTGCGGGTGCCCAGCGATTGACGATTTCATTGACGGTATCAAAGCCTTTATTGCCATACGACAGCAGGTTTTTCCCCAACGCCCGGATGCCATGCTCAGGCGTCACGAAACGGGCAAAACGTCCGTCACTGCCGTCCTGACCTTCCCAGGGGTTGGTGCCTGCCTCTATGTTTCCAGGGTTGTTATTGCGTAACCCTCGGGCATCCCCCGTGCTGCCCCCAGAAGAAGGAACGCGCATCGCTCCATCGGAATCACCCGGCTCACCATTACGCGAAATGAAGTCGATATAGTTCTGCGTGGCCGCTGCCGAAAGAGCGCCATCGGCTGACTGTTCTTTCAGGGTATTCTTGGCGTTCGCCCGTTCCTCATCACTCCAGCCATGCGCATCGGCAAACTGATCGATAGCATTGAAACCCATCTTCACCGTGGCAGTGAAAGCCTGCGGATCGTTATATTGCCCCTGCGCATTGGTAATGGTTGACTGCTGAAGCGCCTTAAACTGGCCTTCTTCATATTGGCGTACCTGGCCGATTTCATAGCTGCTGGCCTGCCGCTTGAACTGCATACCCATCTGATTGACCTGCTGCATAAACTCTCGCCGCATTCCCTCAGGAACCTGCTGCATCAGTTCATCAGCTTTTGCCCGCACACCAGCAAGATAAGTATCAGACTGACCAATAGCATTTTTCCCCTGCTTTGATTGCAGATCAGTCATGCCATCGTTGCCAAAAGATTGTAATTGGAGCAACGCATCCTGTGTCTGTGCAACATTGGCTTTATGCAGCTCTTGTGCAAAGACACCAGCAATACGCATGCCAGCTTCACCTATACCAGCGCCAAAGTTTTCTGGTGTGGTCTGAACGTTTATATTCGGCGCAGGTAATCCCTGATCGACAGTTTGACGCTGACTTAATGGTACTGTTGGCATTCACTGATCCTCAGAATGTAAAACTGTTGCTGCCATAACGTGCACTTTTAAGAGCGCCAAATGTGGAATTATTGGCGCTCCCTCCGGTGCTACCGGAAGTAAATGCCGATCCGCCCGCCGTGCTGTACGCGCCATACGCGCCAACTGCACCGTTAAGCAGTGTCGAACCGACCTGCAAATTACCCAGTGAGGAATAAGCGGATGCCTGCGACCGACTGGCCGCCGCTTCAGCCTGCAAGCCATAAGCCTGACGCTGCGCGTTGTTCACTGTAGTGAGCGCATCAAGTTCACCCTGCTGCGCGGTATCACCGAAGATATCGAGAGATGTCCCGCTGCTGATGTCCACGCCATTCGCTGCAAGTGTGGCCGCCTGTGTTCCGGCAAGTTGCCGTGCCCGCTGCCGCTGTTGTGCAGCCTGCTCATTGCCCGCGTTAATGGCAGCATTCGCTGATTTCTCCTGGACGTCAGCGTTATAGTTCGCAAGGGATGACTGATATTTCGATTGCTGTTGCTGGCTGTAGGCAGATACTGCTGTGGCAGCCAGCATGGCAACACCAACGGCTACTGGTCCGCACATGGTTTTTTCTCCAAGGTGAATCTGTGAAATGGCATGCTGTTCGGCCCAGCCAGCACCGGTTCTTCCAGCCGGAATCCCAGCCAGCGCAGCCATTGTTTGGCTGCTATGTTGCGCGCATCAACGTAGTTTTCCAGGTGTGGGTAGGTTTCCAGAATGGCAGCCAGAACGGGTTTGCTGTAGCGGACAAAGGTACGGGAATACTTTTCAAGCCGGTCAGATGACACCAGCCACGGCGTGCCGCGACCAGTCAGGATGCAGGCTGGCGTAACGCCAAAGATAGTGACAACCTGGTCATCTGCCAGCCCGGCCCAGCACCCGGTTGAGTGACGCAGCCCATAATCAAGAACCTGCACAGGTGTCATCCCCCACCCGGATTCAAATTCATCGATATCGGCCTGGCGAACATGTGGCAGCAGCTCGGCAACATGCTCACTGGTGGCGGGGATAATCTCTACCTTTGGCATCAGCGCCCCCCTACCGTCACCGACGGGATGACCGCCAGCACGGAAAGCGGCAGCGGGTCGGTCTGCCGGATATATACCCTGCCGCCCTTATTCCAGTTGGCATCAATTGAGATGTCCACCACGCCGGTGGCGTCATCAACCGGATTGTCATAAAACTCAAATTCACGCTGTGGATACTCATACAGGTGCTGACTGTCTGTTCCCGCCCAGATGCCACGGCTGGAGTTAACAATCAGGCTGACCTGCGGGATGATCATCTTTTTATCCAGGAGTGTTTCCTGTCCGGAAATATTGATATCCAGCGTCTCAAATTCAGCAGTGATCGGCAGGCCGATATGAACGACAGCGCCGGGAGATTCCAGCGTCACGCTGCCGCCGGTCACCGCCTTCTGCGGTTCAACGTTGCCATCAGAGAGAATGCTCACGGTTTTGCCTTCAAGATGTGACAGGCCGGTAAATGTCATGCGCGCCATAGACCATGTCGATATTGCAGTCGCCTGGAAGGCGGCAGGCACATCGCGATTAGCCTGAACGGTCACCACATTTTCACTGACGTAATCGAGTATTTTCAGGCGCAGCGTTTTGGCGATCAGCTCATCGTTTTCTGTTTCGCTGTACGGGAAATACACCGCATCACCTATGTTACCGGCACTGAAGTAACCAGCGCCGGAGACAGTCAGAGTAAACGGGCCAGCCCAGCCCCATGCGCCATTGCTACTGGTCAGCGTCATCGTCCGGCTGGTGTCGGTGTTTCGACCGTCATAGCTCAGGCCACAATCGATAAAAAATGCATCGACATCATCCGCGAACTGCCGCGTATTCAGACGCTCTATATAACGTTTCACCGAGCCATTAACAGTGCGCTGAATGCTGAAATAAACCGCGTCTTCGGTGCCTTCACCGATGCTGCATGTCGATTCGAAAATGCCGTCACCGGGCTGAGGTGCCCAGGCGAAAACCTGCTGATCACGGAGATAGGTCAGACACAGCAACATGCCGTCACTGCGGATGACCCAGCCGGCGGAGTAAGGCACCACGGTGAAGGACCAGTCAACCAGCTGATAACCCTGAAACAGATGATTAGCCAGCACGGTTAAATCGCTGCCCTGATAGCCGTCCACGTCAAACGAATAGGCCAGGTCGCGCACCACACTGCCCTTTTCCTGAATGAAAAGCGCGATATTGCTGACAGTGATCGGCGGTGTGGCGCTGCACCCGTCAGCACCCTGTGAACTGAATGAGAAGGAACTCGGCGTCAGGGTATTATTCTGATCACCCTTGATCTGGAACTGGCCGCCCGATGTCAGAGCTATCAGGGAGCCAACATCAATCAGATGGCGGATTTCATTTACCTGACGTCCGGCGTAGTTGTAGACGATACGGTCTTCGTCAGTAATGGGATTGCTCTTTCCAAAGTCCTTATAATCACCAGACCGGCTGCACCAGACAGTCTGTGGATAGGCGGTTGACGCGGCGAAAATAAGGCGCTGCTGATAATACGCCACAGTACCGGGATAGCCGTTTACACTGTTCCAGGCGTAACGGCCCCATTTGTAAGATGCATTAGCGCTACCCACTGCATTTGAGGGAATAAGGGAAATAACAGTCGCTGTCGCCGTCAGGCCATCCGCTGACACAGCAGTGATGCGACAGATTCCAAAACCAGAGTGCAGGTATTCCCACTGCACGCCGGTATCATCATCGCCTTCACCGCCCCACCCATCCCAGGCCATACCCTCGGTGTGCGACGGGCGCAATGTTCCGGTTTTCCCCGCGGTATTGGCCCGATAATAGTTATCGTCAGCACGGCGCATCAATCCGATAGTTACGGTTTTACTGGTTTCCCACACTGGCACCGAATCAACCGCCTGCTGCTCAAGATAAAACAGCTTATCTACCTGTTCAGCGCCAAAGATAGCGCTGCTGGCGGTCAGCGTGATCGTGCCTGTTTCATCGCTGGCATAAACCGTTTTGGCTTCATCAACATTGATGTCCTCGAATGGGCCGTTTTTGGTCGTTACCTCTACAATCGCCCAGTTATTATGTGCGTAACGCTGTAACTCCTGCGGCGGATAGGACGGGTGGCAGATCGTCATAACATCAGCTGACTGCGTGAACTTCAGGTTAAACAGATCAGCTTCCTGATACGGTGTCGCCAGCTCGTATATTTCATTGCTGTCGGTCAGCACCTGGCCACCATCCTTGAATACGCGCATATAACCGTCACCGAACTCCAGCGCGTAGGTCTGCACTGTGGAGAACTGGAACGGGATAAGGCGGCATTTCCGATCAGGATATTTGGCTTCAGCAATAAAACGGGTGCCGGGGCGGTTCTCTACACCACCATACTGGCGCACGATGAAATTCCTGCAGCGCCGCAGTGCCACGGCGTACTTAGCCAGGTCAACGCGGCCATACATGTTTGGCGCTATTTCTCCGCCAGCAAAGGACGGCTGAATAAGACTGTTTGCCATCAGTTGAGCCTCGCGCTGGTAAATTCGCTCTCAGGCTCAACCGGTTCCTGACTCTCATTCAGCGAGTGGCTGCCAGCGCTGCGGATGATCTGGGCGTACATCGTCAAAGAGTTCTGCACCAGTGTTGGGGCACTGGACAGCGGCATGCCGATTTCACCCGCCAGCTTCCACGCCAGCGCGCTGCGGAACAGGGCATCGAACATATTGGGGTCTGTCACTTTAGTGACATATTTAAGCCATGCCTGTGGTTGATCCGTGTAAATCAGTTTGCCGGTACCATCGCTGTCACTGCCGACCGTATATTCAACGCGCATCCGTTCCGGCGGGTTACGCATGCCAGGAAACATGATTTCAGTAATGCGCATACAGTCAGTCGGGTAGCGGTAGGCATATTGCCAGTCAGGCGGGGCATTACCCGTGTCAGCCAGCGCCACACGTTTAATGGCAAAGTTCCAGTCGAAATCTGACAGCACCTCTTCAAGCGCAGAACCGTAGTGCAGGTTACATAACCCTGCCTCTTTGCTCTGCTCTGTCAGGCTGTTAATAGAACGGCTGTTACCCAGGCGACTGAGCGCGATGTTGCAGATTTCGATGACAGAGGCCATTAATCATCTCCGCCAGGATAAAACGCATTCTGGAGGTTTTTAGCTTCATCCTGATTCGGTTGAGCCATTCCCAGATCGGTTATCTGAAAATCGACATTGCTGCGCGATTCACCACCTTCAGCCTCATTCGTACTGACGCCAACGACCTTGACCAGACCACCGATCGCCAGCACATCGCCTACTTTTGGGACAGCAACACCCAGCTTTTTCAGCGCATCGCCGTCAAGAGATAAACGCAGCCCCCACGGATATTCATCGCGTGTTTCCGTCTGTCCGTTATCGCCCTCAACTGACTCAGTACCGGTTTTCATATTGACGACTTTCATGTGACGCTCCTGAAAAAGAAGGGGCCAACCGGCCCCTTGCTTGTTGCCGGTTAAGCCCCGAGTTCTTTTTTCTTCTCGTCGATCTTCTGTTGCATGGTCTCAGCCTTCATGTTGCCGGGCTTCTGACCAAACAGTTGCTCGTAGAGATCACGGAGTGCCTGGAGATTTTTCTCTTCCTCCGGGTCAATTACCGGGGTCTGCTCCAGCACCGTTCCAGGTGCCACAAGATTGTGGCCAGCATCACCTTCATACTCGATTTCATCGCCTGGCTCATGCAGGCGACCATTGATAAAAGAGCGATGCTTAACGGTGTACTTAGGCATTGGTCTGCACTCCCCCGGTAATACCAGCAGTCACTTTGCCAGTGGTCGGTGCAGTACCGGTTACGGTGAAGTTCAGGCGGATATAGCGCTTCAGGTTCATCGGCAGCACGATGATCGGACCTTTGTATCCCACAACTAGGCTGGCAATCGGGACGACAAGAGAGACCAGATCAACGGCGGTGCCGAAAGCCGAATCGCTGTCGGTCTGAACAGTGATGGTCAGGCTGGTCAGGTTGTTGAATGCCTCAACAATCTGAATCAGCATCGGGATTTCCCCGGCCGCACCGGCATCTTTAGCAGAACCGGTGTCAATCACATTGGTTGACACTGCTGTTGCCGTGATGGCCTGTGCGCTTGAGAAAATGGCTTGCTGATCGAGCAACATTTTTCCCCCTTATGCCGTAACGGCTGATTCGGTGTTGAGGATGGCGTCAGCGCGGCGGATCGGGATACCGAGGAAAAGAACAATCTTTTTCCCTGCGTATTCGTCGATGGTCAGGTTGACGTTTTTGGCGTTCATCGCCTGCTTGTGCAGGAAGGCGTGAATGGTTTTGTTGCAGTAGATAGCCTCTTTGCCATCGCCCAGCATTGCCACATCGCGCTGGTAGTAGGCATCAACCATCATGTCGATAAGGTCCGCGCCGGTTGAAGCGTCTTTCTTCAGCGTCGTAACATCGATGTTTGCAATGCGGGAGATTGAACGCCAGTCACGGACGGACAGGCCCAGCTGCCATTTGAACTCGTCGCGATAAGCACGGTAAAAACCGTTATTGCCATCAGACACCAGGTCATCACCGAGATCTTCATGCTGGAAACCAGCAATAGACCCATCGGGGTAAATCATGTGCGCGGTGTTTTCACCCCATGACATGAACCAGATGGAGGTATTGGTGGTTCCGGTACCGCCACCATTGAGAACGTTTTCGGCAGTCGCAGCCTTTGAAGTGCTCAGAGTGTTAAAGCGCGGAGCCAGGCCCATAAAAGCATCAGGTTCAGCATTTGAGTTGCCATAGAACGTATAGCGGGAAACCTTGTTGTTGAATCCCTGCAGCTTGCCCATGCTCTCAGACGCGCGGAACGCAGACGAGTTATTGCTTCGGTCTGCCAGATCTTTGTCAATAAACCCCAAATCATAAAGCTGACCAGTGGTATCAATTACCGGCACGGTCTGTGATTTGGTTGGCTGGACGCCCTGGTTGTAGCGACGCCAGACCGGCTCAGGAATACCTGAGCGAATGGTAGTTTTGTGCTTAGAGCCATCGTTACACGGCACATAAATGGCATCCGTAAGCACGTCGTTGGTTTTTGCCAGTTGCTCAACGATCGTCGCGAGACGACCGTTTTTATCGGTGCGGTTGTGCACGTCAAGCAACGTAGGCAGTGTCTGACCAATTAAAGCCATGTTTCACTCCTCACTTCTTGCTGGGATAAAACGCGGATACAAGGTCATTGCCTCCGCTGTCTTGACTACTACCGGTATGCATGACGTCCTCCGCCATACTCTTTCCGACCTTCACGACAAAACGCACCATTTCGGGATGGTTGCCGAGGCCGGTTGATTCGAGGAATTCACGAAATTCAGGCGTTGCAAACTGATCCATCGCCTGTTTAGCTTTCCCCATGCTGGCGTCGAATTTATCGCCGCCGAACTCTTTGTCGCTTTTGGCGGAAACGCCCCAGTCAGCAACCTGCTGTTTCCATTTTTCAGCCTGCTGGGTCAGCATCTTCGGCATTACATCTTTGCCGTACAGGTCGATCAGCTTCTGCGCCTGGTCCTGCGTCAGGTTCAGTTCCCGGGCGATAGGCTCAAACTGGGCCACTGCGTCCTTATCCAGCTCACTGCCCTCAGGTGCCTTAAACTCATATTTCTCCGGGGCACCCTGCGGCTCATCCTCTTTCTTGGCTGGATCGCCCTCTTTTGACTTGCCATCACCATCCGTAGGCTTGCCATCATCAGGCTTTTCCGGATCACCCCCCGGCTTATCAACGCCAGGTTTATCGTCTGATTTTTCAGGCGTGCCGCCCTGCTGCGTACCAGGTGCACCACCACCGCCACCATCGCCCGGGTTAGGTGTTTCAGCGGATGCCGCCTCTGACTGGTAACGGGCGTTAAATAGCTTTTTAAATAAACTGTTCATAGAGCCTCTTGGGGATTGGCAGAGCTGGATGATTCATCGTCACTGGCTTCTTTTGCCATCGTCATATAAAGCTCTGGGCAGTAACGCATGACATCAGAAAACAGGCGCAGGCCCTCACTGCGACGGCCTTCATTGAAATTGGTGGCGTTGTTGTCGCCGGTGAAGGAAATGGCGAAAACGCCAGCATTTATCAGCATGCTCCAAATGAAACGGCGGCCCTGCGGCGAGTCCATCACATGGATAAGGTCATCACGCTGACGCCTTGCCAGATCGCGCTGCTTTATCTCTGCATCCCGAAGTAGTTTTTCTTCCTGCTCTGGCGTTAACTCGCTCATTGCTGGTCACCTACCGCCATTGCAGTCAGAGCGTTACGGCCTTCCAGGCTGGTCTGACTAAGGTCTTTTGCACCCTGCACGGCGGCCTGCGCCATCTGAATCTGCTGCAACTGCTGTTGCTGTTCAGCGCGTTGCTGGCGCACCTGCTGCACAACCTCATCCGGAACAACCACAGTCGGGGATACGCCAACCGCATCTGCGTAGTTGTCGATAAGCTGATCGGTATCGAGTTTGTCCAGTGCCTCAGGTTTGGCCTGTGCAACCTGTCCGACAAAGCCGACAAAGCGTTCAATGCTGCTGACGCCAATAGACTTCTGCGCCTGAGCCATCACGGAAATGTATTCAATGCGCAATGGCATGCCCTGCATCACTTCTGGTGCTGGCGGCAGCATGCCTTTGCGAGCCATGATGGAAAACGCGCGGTCAATCAGCGGATCAAGGAATTCATCGTTAAGGCGCTCCAGCACCGGACCGAGCATCAGAAGTTTTTCTTCGCGGAGTTCGTTGACGGCTTCAACTGGCATGCTGCGGGTGTTGATGTTCTGAAGCATCAGGAACAGATCAACGAAATAGGAGCTGCGGATAATCTCGCGTGTGTCCTGAATATCGGCCACCAGATCAGCAGTCTGCGGATTAACCATGTATAGAGGTTTAAGCCCTTCCTGCCCGGTGAGCTGATCGACATAGGTGATAGCTCCTGGTAACTGGGAAACTCGCTGGGACTTCAGTGCTGAAGGTCCAACCATCGGCGGGTTTGTGGCCTTGTCGATCAACTGGCTTTTGCGCTTCTGCTCAAGCTGCAAAGCTTTAACCTGGCCCAGGGCGGTTATGCCCGGGCAATTGTTGCCATACGCATCTTCGCCGTTCACTTCCCAGCGTGGCGCGAGGATCGGGAATTCGTCATAACCCGATTCGCTCAACACCTGATCACCACGCCCGGCGGATTCGAAATAAACTGATTTGTATCTCTTGTTTTTGGCGTCGAAACGGCCGGTGTCACGGCTGACATTGGGATAGACCGCATGCACGATATCGTGCCATTTTTCGGTGTGCTGGTTGTTCCAGTCACCCTTAACCGAATCGCTGACGTTATCAATTCCGAACTTATCAACCAGCTGGCGCGTGGTCATACGGAACTCACGGAACACGGTGTCAACACTCAGCCTAGCGCTGTTCGACACGTAATAGCTTCCGATCGGGAAAGGCATCGTGCGTATCACGTCTTCGTCATCTTCCAGCACAGCCATAGCGGCCGTGCCGTAGGTGCCGAGCTGGGCATAAACTATAGGCAGTGACTGGTACAGGTTCGACTTATTGAACATGTCGTTCATGCGGTTCTGCACCGTCTCCAGCCACATTTTGACCGGGCCATAATCCATCATCTGCGGATCCGGCAATGCCAGTTTGAACCACGGGCGTGCCGGGCTGGTGATACCAGACATCATTCCGCTGGAGAGCGTGCGCTCAGCCAGGGTAGCAGTCGGGTCTACAATTTTGGTGTTACGGCGTTCGTCGCGGTTGGCATCAGAAACGAGAAAACGGCTGGAGCGCGGGCTGATAAAATCAGACAGGTCACGCCAGTGCGATTCGAAAGAGGTTCGCTCCTGCTTCAGCAGCCCGAGCTGCTTATTCAGTCTCTGTTTCAGTGTCTCTTCAGCCATGATTGCCCCGATGCGTGGTTACTGGCCCAGCAGCGTTTTGCTGCTGGTATTGGCCTGAGAGGTGTCACCCTGAGCACCGGTCAGCAGGGTTGATGCACGCCCGGCAGCAGCGCGGCGGCGGCGTGTTTCTTCATCGCGGGCATCGACAACAGCGCTGTCCTGAACCTGAGGTGTGGCCTGAACTTCGGCAGTGGATGGAACTGACGGCGTGGAACCAATACACATGGCTGTAACTCCTTTCCAGAATTACCAAAATTAAATCATATGTGGGTAATTATTACCATTGCTGGAGAAATGATTTGACAATAGTTACCATAATGGTAATTATCGATTGCAGGATGTACCGGGGGCAGCACCGAAAAAGACTGCCAGTTCGTAAACTACGTGATTGCGTATTACCCGAACCGCGCTGGCTGGGAGGTCAGCACACAACAGGTAAGCGTCATTTGGTGGTAAGTCCCACCCTTGCATTGCATGGAGATGGCGCTTTCCGTTGTGGTGAATGCGCAGGCTGATGCGCTAAAGGTAGCGGTTTTAATACTGTGGGAATTGTCGCCGAGTAAATTCGACGGGATGTGGTCAGGCATTGCTGCCGTTCCAGACAACCTGACAACAAGACCTCCACAGATGCTGGGATTTTCAGCCCCGGCCATCACAACCAAAGTGGGCATTAGTGATTTATCACACTGCCGCTGTCGTTAATCGGAAAGACGTTAAAGCCCCGAAGCCACTGCGTTAGTGTGGCACACAACGCTGATGGCATTTGCCGGGTGTTTTCGGACGCTTTAGAGACGGTGAATGTCATCACCGATGTGCCGCAGGACCGTTATATCCATTGGTGTGTGCAGTTGGCGGCTCAGTGTTTATCCCAGTGTCACTGAGTCCGCCCTTTTTTGGCACAGACGGACGCCATTGCGATGGCTTCTCTCTGTACCCGAAGAGGTGCATTCCTGAGGTCTGGTTTGTTGCCCGCGTCGCTGCGGGCCTTTTTTTAACTGAAGGCCGACTATGAAATCCTTCCTGACCTGGCTGAAAAGCCTGTTTATCCATCCCAAAGAAGAGAGCACCGAAATGTCAGAACCACTGAATAATACTGCTGCTGTGCAACCGGCGACTGTAGTTGTTCCTGCGACTGTTGGTAACGATCCCGCGTCTCCGATTACTGAAGTCAAAACCGGCGTGGCCGATTTCGAAGCCGCGTTGGCATTTGTTGAAAGTGGCGTTGAACAGCTAGGCGCAGCCGCTAAAGGCGAGCTGAAGGCGCTGGCGAAGAAGTATCTGTAACCCTTATTTCCTCCTTGAAGCCCGCCAGTGCGCGGGCCTTTTCATTCTGATATGATCGAAAAAATCCCAAACGCAATGATGTAAAATGACAATAAAACAGAGAATTGCCGATGCTTTCGTGAACTTTACTGACGAGTGGAACATGGCGCTTCATAAGGCTATCGAGAGAAAGATATTTGAAAGTTACAATAAAACATTCCCGAACGGCCTTAGAGACCCTGATAAGGTAGATCAAACGATCGAGTCAATGCGCGTTTTCTACTATCAGAGAATGGTGAATACAGCGTCCCTGTTACTTACAGGAGTATCGTTACTCGTTGCACTTATAGCATTGGTTGTTGCCATAATCGCTATCCACTACACATAAGCTTAAGTTTCTGTATGCAAGCTGTGCACCGGATGAAATATCCTTCTATTTTTGTCTGAAAAATCGTGGGTGAGACTATTCCTAGTGCAAGGTTATAGCTAAGATTGGTTAAAAATCAATTACCAATCTGGTGACAGCATGGCAGATATAAAAGAAGTTATTGATGGCATAAAGGATATTATTATCAAGCCAGTTCAGGAGTCTGTTTCGTTCAAGGCAAGAAGTGCTTTCTTTGGAACATTCGTTACCTCATGGCTAGTTTTGAACTGGGATAAAATCGCTTATTTTTTTATGTCTGACGACAAGGTATTAACAAAAATATATTTATTGAAAGGTGAGTTCCCTCCACAACACATTGAGCAAAATCACTTATCAACAATAACCCAAAATCTGACTTATCCATTCCTAGCAGCATTAGCATTCACTTTTTTATACCCATTCTTTATCTGGCTGACTCAATATGTACATAAGTGGATTTTTAGTAAAATTGAAGGAATGAACGAAAACACCCAGAAAGAAACGGTAAAGAGACGACAGGATCTAGACCATGATATCGAAGAAAGTGAAGGTTTAAAGAACAAAATCAGAGCGAGAATTGAAAGGGAAATTTCAGAAGACACACTAAACGCTTTCATAAACAATGAAAGAACAGATGAACTAAGAAAAGAACTTAGTAAAAACAGAGCTGAAAACGATAAATTAATATCTCAAACACAAAGCAATCACGTATTAATTGAAAACCAAGAAGGTATAAAGATAAATTTAGAAAAAGAAATAAATGGTTTAACGGCGAAGCTAGGCCCCTTGAAGGAAGCAAACGCCGAAAACGAAAAAATAATCACAAAAAACAAGGATCTAGAAGCAAGGTTAAATTCAGTAAATAATGATTTAAAAACCAGAAAAACCGAGATAATCGAGCTGGTAGAACGAATCAACAGAATTAAAATTAATTACCAAGATCATATGAACTTTGAAAACATAACTATAACCCTACTCGATAAAATTAAAAATCAAAGAGATGAGTTTCATAAAAAAGTAGATAATGAACTTAAGCCTTCCCTTTCTCAGGAAAACCTCAATAGAATAAATGAATTCTTAAATGAGCTTAATTATTTACTGTCAAACGGTCGTTATAACGTGGAAAGACCTGAGGTCATGAGTATGGATCATAATCTGTAATGCTCATGCCCTGTTCATGGCCCCCAACATATTGCGACTTCTTCACAACCGGGAAGGCGTATGTCAGCACGTAGGCATCAGCATTGTTAGGCGACCGGCCCAGCGTGTCTTTCACTTCTTCCTTGTCCTGCAATATCTTGCGGCTGTCCTTCAGCCTGACTTTGTACTCAGGTGCTGACAGCTCGTCGGCCAGCTCCTGGCTATCCAGCTGCGCACCATCTTTGAGTGCCTTCTTCGCTGAGTTGTACATTTCCCCGCGCTTGTTCGCCATTTCTGGATCCGTAGAGCCGCCGCCGAACTGAATCAGCTGCCAGTTTCGGCCCCAGTTATCGCCAACGGATTTCAGCCCGGTGCCATAGCCATAATCGATGAACACCGCGTCAGCCTGATACTGATCCTCAAAGTCGGCGATCACCTTCGCAAACCATACGTCATCGGTGGTACGAGGATATTCGCCCAGTTTTTTACAGTGCAGCCCCTTGCGCAGGTAGATAACAGCCGGATCTTTACCCTGGTGCGATGGGTCAACGCCAATGACTGTAGCCGCGTGGGCTACCTGCGACTCCGTGATCACCCTTCCAACGGCTGCATCGGTCAGCCCAGACGGAATAAACTGGGATTCTGATGCTGACGGGAACTGCCCGCGCACACGGACTTTCACAAAGTCGCTGTCTTCGCCGTAGTCATCCACCCACTTCTGCAACTGTTCCTTGTTGGTGCCTTCCACTGTTCGGCTGTCGATCTGCTTCGCCTTCCAGCGGTGGCGCAGCTTGCGGAAGCATTCGCGGAAACGCCCGGTGTTACGTGTCGGGTTACCGAACGCCACCCAGATGATTTCGGTGTCTTCATCGGTCAGCGCACCCTCAGCAACTTCCCACACCAGATCGGCAATGTTTGATGCCTCATCGAACACCAGGATGATGCGCTTGCGCTCATTGTGCAGGCCAGCAAATGCCTCGGTATTATGCTCTGACCACGGAATAGCGTCAGCGCGCCATGCTGAATCGTGGGCAGAATCATTGCTGTAAATCGCCGTTTTGGTGGCGGTGAACCAGTCACGGGTGATACTGAGGCGCTGCCATTTGGCGATTTCAGGCCACGTTTTCGTTCGCAACTGGTTATCGGTGTTGGCGGTGACCACCACCTTGCAATCCTCACAGGTGTCCATGCCCCACTTCACCAGCATGGAAATGAACGCTGATTTACCGATACCGTGGCCGGAAGCACGCGCCAGCATCAGCGGCTGGTGCCGTGTCTCAGGATTTTGCAGGTGCTCGCCAATCTCTTTAAACGCCTCGGCCTGCCATTTGCGCGGACCTTTGGAGTGAGCGAGGTCTGTGCCCTCTTCGCCCCATGGGAACGCATACAACGCATACCCGTATGGGTCATGGGTGAAACCGGCAATATCCTCAATCAGCTGCATTTCCAGATCGGCGGCGGCATTAGACATGGTGCATTTTCCATAATGCGATGCATATCATTACAATTCCGAAGACACACCCGGCGGCCATCGTTAAAGCGAAAATAGCTGCCCACCGCTGTTGCATACGCATGAAACCGTTCAGCTTTGTCATCTCATCCTGATTACTCATTGTCACCACCTGCTGCGCGCTTGCGGGCTTTTGCCAGGCGATCGGCAAGGCTGATATTCACCTCGACTTCAACCTTGTCGCGGAACGCTGAAACATCAACGTGGCGGCCAATCAGTTCAAGAATTCTGACCTTGTCCAGCAACTTGACCTTCTTCAGTACGGCGTTACCGTCTTCCATCTCCAGCACGTCGAAACCGGATACCGATTTACGCCATACCGCTGGCCACTGTTTGATCGGCTTTATGGCCCCGGTCTCGTCCAGGATGTCACCTACATCAGCCTCAATCATCTCAGCCAGCTTAAGCAGTACGGTATCTGCATCGATTTTGGTCCGCCGGCTGCGCGCTTGTCGTAGCTGCGCGATGCGCTGTTTCACCCGGGTATCTTTCATCAGACGGCTGGCGGCCTGCGCCGCTGTGGCAGGTTTATACCCAGCAGCGATGGCGGCGGCAGTCTGGTCGTCGGGATTCTTCACCATCTCCTCGCAGAATCTGACCATCTGCTCGGTGAGTTCAGTCTTGGGCTGTGGTCTCGGCACGGGTAAAACCTCCGAATAATTACCGTTTTGGTAATCTTATCATGCAAAAGAAAACCGCCAAATGGCGGCTTAGTCGTAACGTGCATATATCCGGTCCCAGTGTTCTGTATACCGGTCGTAAGCAAAGTTGAATGCTTCGTTCTCGGTATCGAACTTCTGGTCGGTAATCTCCACCCATTCGCCTTGCTGGAAGTCACGCACATCCCACTTGCCGCTCTTGCGCTGCCAGACAATGGTCATGCCGACGAAGTTACGGTTTTCATATGGGTCTGGTGCCCGTTCGCCTTTGCCGAGGAATACAAACTTGTGACCGCTGAAGTTTACGCTGCGCATAAAAAAGCCCTGAAACACTGTTTATAAAAACAGTATAACAGAGCCGTTTTATTTTTCGTGACATGTCACAACTAAGAATACCACTTTTCCATCTGCTCAAAGATGTCTGCAGCTTCTTCGCAGCCAGAATCCCGAAGCCATTGAATGATTAATTCGTCAGCATACATATGCGGAAGTTCAGCATCACCGCCTTTACCATCATTGGATATCTGTCGCAGCTTTTCTGTAAACTCTTCTTTGGTCACATTACAGCTCCAGTTTTGTTTCATGCCACCCGTAGCGCGCCCAGCACGCCACTTCACCTTTACACGGACAATCCTGCACAGGCAACTGATCCCCGCACTTACCGCACTGGCGTGCGCCTAACTCGTGCTCCAGCGCCAACAGTTCTGCGTGATATTTGCGGATCATCAGCGATACCAGTTCTTCCCGCGAATAGGGTTCACGACCCGGGCGCCGGTGAGCACAGTCATAATCGAGCATTGCCAGCTCCTGCGCATCCAGAATCAGCTCCAGCTTTTGTTCTCCGGCAGCGGCCTGACGTGCCCGCTGTTCCTTTTTACGCTCAGCTGCTGATTTAGGCATCCTTACCCCCATCATTTTCCGGTTTGCGCGTTGCCTGAACCAGTGCCGCCGAAACTCTCATGATTCTTTCTTCACATCGTTCGAAGTAATCAAAAACTCTTTTTCGGGTAATAACTCTGCCGGGGTCATTCTGAAGAAGCTGGCGCATGGGTGCCATGCAGTCACCACGGGAAAGTTTTGCGGCTTCCTCCATTACAGCGTGCTTCAGCTCTTTGTGAGACTTGCGCAGCGCCAGCAGCTCACGAGCTATTTCCGTGCATTCTCCAACCGTGGCAAATCCATTCAAAATAAAGTCACCGGCAAGCTCTTCCAGCCTCTCATTGCTAATCATGAGGTGCCTCCACGCGCTTAAACTCAATGACCCACACCCACGGGTTAGCCTGCCAGCTTTCCTCTCCGTAGATTTCACTCCACAGACCGCGAAACCATGTGCGTGCCTGGCACTTGTCTTCCGGGTTGTCTGGCAACTGTGCGGGACAGCCTTCGCTGCGTGCATCTTCATCCGACACATCGCGTAACCGCTCCACGCGAACGCCGGTAATCTCCAGCGTTATGCGGGAATAACGACGGGGCATGTGAATGGCTGGGGTCCATTTCATTGGGTAAGGCGTTCCATCGGAATAATATGCCCGTGCCGCATCAGGCTTTGATGCGCGGTAAACAAGATACTCGTGTGGGCCACCTCCAACTGATTTAACTTCAAACCCGAATGTTTCACGCACCCACAGGCGATCACCTACTGCACCGAACGGGCACCACTCGCGGTAATAGCTCTGACTGTTTGCATGCTGGTAGCCGGACTCAAGCGGATAACACTCACCAATACCGGCAGCAGCATCGATCATCTTGAGTTGGCGAGGCGACAACATGCGGCGCGTCTGCGTCTTGCTGCCATTCAGAACTGCCCGAACCATGTCGGCGTTGAAAATCATTCCGCGTTCACGCATGGTAAGCATCCTTATCAGCCTGCGCGGCTGTGCGGAGCTTCTCAATCACCTGACCGGCACGGGGAAGATATTCCCAATCAAACACACTCCCCATTGGCTCTGGTGGCTGACCTTCCCAAATGACGGTATCGAGGTCGCGGTCATCCAGGCCATCGACACGCGCCCACGCCACAGCAAGGTCGATCTGGAATTCGTCTGATGCCAGGTGGCTCTTAACTGCATCTTCCCGCAGCGCATTGATGGCCGCGTCAGTAGCTGGGGTTTCGGCATCATTGATTTCTGGCAGGATTTCATCCCATCCTGCTATATCGCCGTTAAGGTGCCATCCTGCGATACCCTGAGAGTTATTAGCCACTCCACGCACGGCTTCCAGAATACCGTTCTGTGCTACGTTCTCCGCCGTCATCGCATCCAGCTTTTGTTGCAGGGATGCTAATTCCGCCTTAACCTTGCTTAACTCATTATTTTCCATATTATTTTTTCGCCTCAGTCTGTTATATGAGATTACATTTCGCTGACTTAACACGTTTAATCGTGCTGTTTGTTAACCCGTTTTCTTACTGGAGTCGTACACGTAGAGCGCGCTGACGCTGGCGACGATGAGGGTAAAAGAGCCAGCGAGCAGGCAACCGTCGGTGTGCCATTCAATACCGACCAGACCGAAGAACAGCACACCGAGTAGCACCCAGGAAACGAATGTGATTGCTGCTGCCTTTCCTGCTGACATGGTCAGAACTCCTCAATTTCCCAGCCGCCCCCGGCTGATACCTTTTTTGCCGTCACTGCTATGATGCGGATCGGGTATTGTCCGGCGGCGACTTTGGTTTTCACCCGTGCATCGTCAGTCCAGAACCCCTTTACCTCATGCAGTTCAAGTTCACCGTTGGCCACCATGACGGCGAAATCCGCCGTATAGAACGTGCTGTCCGCCAGGCGCAGCTTGATACCCTCGAAGCGATACCAGAGCACATCACCGGCACGCTTACGCAGCTCTAGCTGGTTCGCATACGCCTGTTCGGTTTTGTTCATGACACCGGGTTTAAGCCTTCCCAGCGCCTGTAATTTCTTCCGCATCGTGCGTTACCTTATTGGTTATATGATTACCATTTAGGTAATCTTTTTCAACACAAAAACAGCCTGAAATCAGATTAAACTTACCTTTTTGGTAAACATTACAGGCATGGCTAAACCTTCATACCGGCTGCCTTACGCCTCAGGTATTCCTGATGCAACCACATGGCCGGGGTAACACTGCCGAGGTTCGCCGCGTTTGGCATGTATCGGGTTTCACAGGATTCAGATCCGGGATGCTCTGTCTGTACAGGAATAGGCTTATCAATCGTCTTAACCGGATCGGGGATCTGCTCTCCGGATGCCACCTTCTTCGCCCAGTCAGCCATTTTCCGACGGATGAAGTTCTCGACTTCGGCTTCACTCAGCTGCCTCTGGTACATGGCGCGCCGGGCTTCAGTGACAATCCAGTACATCACCGGCTTTGACCAGCTGAACTTCTCTGGTGTCTGGTATCTGCTGCGATCACGGTTGTATCGGTGGAATTCTGCCATCGCATCATCAATGGTGATCCCCAGCACTGTGCTGCTGTCTTTGCACCAGGATACAAACTTACCCGGCGATGGCAGGTATGGGCTTTCCTGCTGGCGGGCATGTCGCATACCTGCTTCGATCTGTTGCAACGTGCTGATACCGTTCTCAGTAAAAGCCAAAACCCACTGCTGACGTAACGTGTCGATATCGCTCTGACTTTTTAATGCCGTTGCGCTGGCGGGGAACGCTGCCCGCAGTTGCTCAAATATGCCATTGAACAGGGATGCTGCCCTTTCCCATTCGGCATTTTTATTCTGTGCGCCTGCCGGGATGTACTCCTGGTCAAACCTGAAATTCTGTAGATGTGTGGTGATGTCAGTCATATGGTTTTCCCGTCTCTGATTGCGTGGATCCAGTCTGTGTTATTGAAGTCGAGCGGTTGCTTATCCTTCCGTTTTGCGGCTTCGTTCTTCTTGTGCTCAAGATGCCTTGCAAATTTCTGCTCCCACTGCACCTGGGTGAATGCTTTGCCCTCTCCCTGCCAGTAAGCGATGAAAGCTGCAAGATACTCAGGCCTGTACTCCTCAGGGTCGAGAATCACACCCCATGTTGCTGCACGCATGAAAAAGTCAGGTGACGGTAGCCAGCCGCTGACTAAAGGAAACTTTCCGGTAGGGACAATGGTTGGAGTAACTTCGCCGGGATGTGATGCCTGGCTTTCAGGAAAATTTTCTTCGGGCGCTATATATGGGGTTTGATTCCCTTCCCTGATCCCTGATCCCTGATCCATTCCAGGTGGTACAAGTCCCGTATCTGTACGGGACTCATCAGGTATCAATGTTAATTCTCTGATTTTGCTGGCTTTTGGCTTGTTTATTACCTGGTGTTTTGAAAAGTTAGTTATCAGGCCAAAACTCTTCCCGTCGGCGGTAGAAAACAGGGTCAAATAACCACAGCTGGACAGCTCCCGTATCAGTACGGTAATAGGAACGGACGGTTCACGCAGGGGGAAAACAGCGGCTTTGATCAGCTTAGGGTTGGCGTTGAAGTAGCCTTCATCATCTGCATAGTTGAGTAACCCGATAGCCATCAGGCAGGCGGGTTCAGACAACTCCGCCATTTCTTCATCGGTCCAGAATTCCGGCTTTATCGTTCGGATGCGGGCCATTAAATCACCCCCTGCGCAGCCTTAAGCATCTCGGAGAGTTCACGACGGCGACGATAAACACGCTCAACATTGCACTGGACACATTCACCACTAATGGTCCAGCGCTCGCTCTTGTGTCCGCGCTTGCAAGCCTTTCCTGTGTAAAATTTGTTAAGGCCACGCTTTGCAGCCTCCAGCTGGGTGATGATTTTCATGGTCCACCTTAAAAATCTGTTATTTGTTCTTGTCTATTTTCACGCAAAAAACGCGAAGATCAAGGCACATGTGAATTATTGGTAACCATCGTATGATTTTTAAGGAGATTTAGCAGAATTTTCTGAGGGGATAGCCGCCGAAAATGGCGGCTGAGTAAAACAGGTTTGGTGATCAGGCGGCTGAGTAAAAGAAGGAAACGAGCTGATCCTGGCTGATGTCAGGATTAATGCGCTGGCACGCTTTATACAAATTATTCATTCGCTTACGGCTTGGTACGCGTGTTTTATACACCAGATGAGTACGGATATAATAGACGGTAGTATCCGCCTCATCCGCAATCTGCTTCTTTTCACCTGGCGTCAGTCCCTGCCAGAACGCTTTGAAGTCAAAAGCCGTCATTCGGGCCTCCAGATAACGATTTCAATCCTCTGATTGTTACCTAACTGGTGCCAGTAAGCAACACTAATTACCATAATGGTAAATTTACCGATTTGGTAACATGCGCTTTAATGCTTCAGTCAGCAATAAACACTAATTATTTATCCGGGAAACAAATGCGACCGATCTCCGAGATCAGAAAGGGTAATCTTATATTCCTCATTGAAACCAGATTTGGTGGCAAGCAGAATGCTTTGGCTAATGCTATTGGCGTTCTTCCAAATCTCATCAGTCGATGGGTTGGAAAAAAAGGCATCGGCAGCAATGCAGCTCGTAAAATTGAGAAGAAGCTGGGACTAGATGATTACTGGCTCGACAATGATCGGGACAGCGTCGTACCACCTCAGGTTGACCTTGCGATCGGCGATATTGTTGCCCGCAATCTGCGCAGCATGATGTCATCAACGCCCGCACTTAGTACGCAGATGCGCCTTCAGAAGGCTAGCGGAATATCACAGTCCACCATCCAGCGCGTTCTCAATAAAGAAATTGATCCGACAATCAGTTCAGTGCATGGCATTGCCCTGGCGTTTAATCGCAACGGTTATGAACTGATGATGCCTGAGAACGACCCACGGCAGATCCCCTATGACCGTGACGCCTATGAAGCGCTGCCAAATGAAGAGAAAGCCAAGATCGCAAGCTTCGTTGAGTTTGTCCTGATGCAGAACAAGAAAGACAGTGTTGAATGACGGTATGGCGGGATATTTACCGTCACAAACGCACTTTCAGCTGGTATCACCCTCCCTGTAATTTTTCCGATTTCCTTCCATCAGCATGTAAAATGATTACCATTTTGGTAATTTTTTCTCTCGCTAACGATTGACACTGCCTGATATCTGATTATTATTATCTTCAATAGTTACCAATTTGGTAATCATTCTGCTCTTTAAAAATCAGAAACGGGCTATCACAAACCTCAATCTGGCCGCCCACCGGATGGCAAGGCTGACCCGTAGAACCGGAATGCCTGTCTGGAAAGTGACGATATCTCTTTTTCTATTGCCCAAAAAGATTACCAAAATGGTAATCATGGAGCGCCGAATGAAATTTTGTTACCGGAATGGCCACTACATCTTTACCGCCTGCGGACTCGGCATCGAAATGCCATTCACCAATTTTCGTGAAGGGGTTGCGTGGGTATTCACACAAAAACTGGCCGCAAGCTGTGCGGCGGGAATGGAGTAACAAGCATGAGTAACGACCTTGCAGTTATTGAAATCAGCGACGATCTGGCTCCGACGCTTTACGTGGAAAACGGTCTGGAAAAGTTCCTTAAACAGATCCGCGAGCAGGTCAAAGAAGTGCCTGACCTGACCAACAAAAAGGGCCGTGACCGTATCGCTTCGCTGGCGGCACAGGTATCGAGAAGCAAAAAAGCGGTTGAAGAACCGGGACGCGCCTACCTCAAGCGACTGAAAGAACAGCCAAAAATTATCGAGACTGAATTGCGGCGTTTTGTCACTGAGTGTGACCGGATCCGCGATGAAACCCGAAAACCACTTACTGACTGGGAAAACGCTGAGAAAGAGCGACAGGAAGCGTTAAATCAGCGTCTCGTAAATTTGCGAGCGCTGGCAGATGTGATCGACGGCGCAGGTAATTACCTGCCGTCCGGTGATATTCAGTCTCGCCTGGCGGAAGCTAAATCCGTGGTACTTGATGACAGTTGGCAGGAAATATCTGCTGAGGCCGGTGTAGCGAAGGATGCCGCCATACAGAAGCTGGAAGCGGCTTTCACGGAGGCCAAAAAGCGCGAAGATGCGGCGGCAGAACTGGAGCGCCTGCGCAAAGAGCAGGAGGCCCAGCAACAGCGCCAGCGTGAAGAACAATTGAAACGTGAAGCGGCTGAAGAAGCAACCCGGAAGGAACGTGAAGCAGCCCAGCAGCGAGAACGTGAGTTGCAGGCCAAAGCCGATCAGATGCAACGCGAAGCAAAAGAGGCTATCGATCGTGCTGAACGTGAAAAGCAGGAAGCAATAGCCACGGAGCAGCGCAAAGCCAGGGAGGCAGAAGACGCCCGCCTTGCTGAAGAGAAGCGCAAAGCTGAAGAACAGGCACGCCGGGAAGCAAACGTGAAACATCGCAAAACTATCGGTGCTGCGGTTGTCGCCGGTCTGGTTGAGCATGCTGGGCTGACGCGTGAGCAGGCTATAGCAGCCTACACAGCGCTGATGAACAACCAGATCCCCCACACCCACATCACTTACTGAGGTGCTTATGGGAGCTTACGCTAATAACTATATCGCGGAAGATCATCGCCAGCAGATGTTTGAAGACCAGCTGCAGCGCGAAGAATGGATCAACGACCGAGCTGAAGAACTTAAATCTAAATGGCCGGAAGACCTGACTACGCTGGCTAATCCGTTCCAGTTCCGGGGTCTGCCCGGAATGCTGCTCGATGAGGCGCAGGACGCATATGCGGATATGGTACACCGCATCTGCATCGCTCAGGCTGAGGATGACTGGAAACTGCGTGGATTCCTCGGTGCAAAAATGTTTGATGAGGTCCACAGCAATGACCACTAATCCCCCACTTTTAAGCCCGGTTGATCCGGGAATTTATTTTGACATCAGCAACGAGGCGTATCACTCAGGTGCCGGTGTCAGTAAATCACAGTTGGACGACATTGCCATTAACCCGGCGGTGTATCAGTGGCGTAAGAGTGCGCCTCAAGATGAGGAAAAGCTTCAAGCGCTCGATATGGGTACTGCCCTCCACTGCTTACTCCTGGAGCCGCAGGAATTCGATCAGCGTTTTATCAAAGCGCCGAAGTTCAATCGCCGAACAAATGCCGGGAAGGATGCTGAGGCTAAATTTCTGGATGATTGCCGGGAAACCGGCAAAACAGTGCTTGATCATGAAGACCACCGAAAACTGATGATTATGCGAGACAGCGTATTCGCCCACCCTGCCGCACGCTGGCTGATGGAATCGGAAGGTCACCAGGAAGCCTCAATCTACTGGGATGATGAAGAAACAGGCGAACTATGCCGCATCCGTCCGGATCGGTTCCTCACCGGGCAGCCGGTAATCGTAGACGTGAAGAAAGTGGCGGATATGGCGCGATTCGCGCGCCACGTCGAAGAGTTTCGGTATCACGTACAGCACGCAATGTACTGTGAAGGATTCTGGCAGCACTTCAACGAATACCCGCAGTTTGTATTTATCGCAGTCAGCGAAAGCATTGACTGTGGGCGATATCCGGTGCGGGTTTTCCAGTTACATGCGGATGATGCCGCCGCTGGCCACGAGCTTTACAGACGCGATTTGCGTACCTATCACCAGTGCCGCATCAGCAACAGCTGGGGCGGCGTCGAAGAACTTCGCCGCCCTTACTGGGCACGGAAACAGGAACAGTAATATGAATGATTTAGTCGAAGTCAGTAACCAGCCATCAACAGTGAGCGCAAGCAATGCGGTATTCAACCCGCAGGCGCTGAGCCAGTTAACAACTTTCGCCAACCTCATGGCCGACTCAACCATTAGCGTGCCGGCGCATTTTGTTGGAAAACCCGCCGACTGTATGGCCGTTGTAATGCAGGCAATGCAATGGGGAATGAATCCCTACGCTGTCGCGCAGAAAACCCACGTCATTAACGGTGTGTTGGGTTATGAAGCGCAACTGGTAAATGCGGTGATATCCAGTTCAAACGTTATCGTCGGTCGGTTCCATTATGAATACGCAGGCGACTGGTCAAAGTGCACCAAAACTAAAGAGGTTACGGTGAAAAAGCCCGCAAAGGGTGGGGGAACTTACGACAAAGTCGAGCGGGTTAAAGCCTGGTCTGATGAAGATGAAGAAGGGCTGACAATACGTGTGGGTGCGCGCTTACGCGGTGAAACGGAGATCACCTGGTGCGAGCCAATTCACCTATCCGGTATTGTGGTGCGAAATTCGCCGCTGTGGGTGACAAACCCTAAACAGCAGATTGCATATCTCGGCGTTAAATACTGGGGCCGTTTGTATTGCCCGGAGGTGATCCTCGGCGTTTATACGCCTGATGAGCTTGATGAAGTACCGCGCACCGAGCGCGACATTACACCACAGAGCAGCACCAACGATCTGAACAACCTGATCGGCAACAACAACAGCAGTCAGGCCGAAACAGGCAACCACCTCGATGATGACGTGCTGGTAGCTGGTTTGCAGGAAGAGTTAGAGGCGGTAGATTCGCTGAAAAGCGCTCAGGCTATTGGTGAGAAGTTAAACCAGTACAAAGATGCGTTAACAGAATCCACTTTCCGATCCCTCCGCGCCCGTGCAACCAAAGCCTACAAGCACCATGATGCCCGTCGCCAAATAGAGGCAGCAATCAACAGTCTGGATTCTAACGCACCTGATGCAAAAGAAACGTTTCAGAAGGTAGAAGCTGACCTGCAGCGGCTTAAAGGTGCGCTGGGTGAAGAGTTGCACGAAGGCTTCAGCATTACCCTCGGCGATATGCGTGCCGAATACATTTAACCAACACCAGTGAAAGCAACAGGGGGGCCACATGGCCCCCTTTTTCTTTGGAGAAAATCTATGAAAGGTGCAATCCGTAAGCAGGAACTGCTGCAGATGGTTCCGTTATCTGAATACACGATTAACCAGCTGGAAGAACGAGGGGAGTTTCCCAAGCGCTTCCAGTTAACCAATCGCACCGTCGCATGGAACCGCGACAAGGTTGAAGCTTGGCTTGATCATCGTGAGCAAAACCCAGCAGAAGCTGACCCCTCAATGGCTGCGAAATTCAAAGCCAACCCCAACCATCAGAAGCGCAATAACATGCGCATGGCAGGTTAATCATGGCTATAGCATTCAAAAATTTTTCCAACAATGCCGCCAGTTGTGAGCGGGAAGGGAAATTTACAGAGGCAGCCCGATTCTGGTCTGAAGCTAGCACACGCGTGAATGGCATCAACCAAGAGTGGGCAATTAACCGCGCCGACTTCTGCAACAAGATGGCACAGCGCGAAATAAACAACGTGGCCGCGTAAGCGGCCTTTTTTATTCCCGGAGGCACTATGACTTTCAGGGCTAAATCATGGTTTGGCGTTATATCGCTGAGCACTTTGTGTTGGGTTGCTGTGATTTATTTCATTTCACAGCTAATTATCCATTTCAACATTCACGCCTGAAAGTGGGGAAGATAATTAAGAGAGGTTAGTATGATGAAATCTTGGAGCGTTCCGTTTCCTGAATCTGACTCATTCCATGATGGTATGCCTGTTTACTGGAAATATCAGGCAACTGTTGAAGAGGATGGTATTAAGGTTTACGCCTTGCAATACATTGCCTTTCACCAGACTGATCATTATGCCTGGATAGTCCCAGCGCACTGGCTAGGCCTGCGAGGCAACGTAAGGCCAGATTCAGCCAGGTGGCTATCAGAATGGAAGAATAAGCAAAGCCGATACGCAATCAAAAAGGTTGCGAAGTGTGCTGAGCGATCATTTGCCTTCCCGTCTAAGCAATTAGCTCTTGAGAGTTTACTGAGGCGTAAGAAATACCACCTTATGCGGCTAAGGCAGGATATTGCTGTGGTTGAAACAGTTGTCAGTGAATTGAAAGCGCTCGATAGAACTCAGCCCATCATTGACTACAACTTTGGGCATAACGCCGAAACGGAAACCTGGACTTTCGAATAACCCGCCCCGAGCGGGTTTCTTTTTGGTCCCTCCCCTATGAAAAAACGTCTCAGTGCGCACTATACGCGCCACCAACCTTTCTATGATGCCGCCGCTATTGCTGGCGTGTGGATCCTCCTGCTCATCGCGGCATTTACCGCAGAGCTTTATCTCCAGTGAGGTGAGTCTATGAAAACTCAATTGCCATCGGGAAAGCCTACTGGAGCGGCAGACAGGTTACCTGCTGGTGCTCCGCTTATGACTTCCCGCACCGGTTCACTGGCGGCCGGTGCAATGGGTACCACATGGCTAAAAACTGCTTTGAAAACCGTCTCGGTTGCCAGAACTGCAATTGCCTCCATGAGGGCGGCTGCGACGTTGTAAACGGAACAGAAAGCCCGACTGAATGCCCGTATGTGCTGGATTTCTGCTCTTACCATCAGATTGATTTAAATAAAAAAACTCAGCGCTGACAGGAGGTGTCAAAACAATGACCGATAACACCATCAACCCATACTGCGCAGCGCTGGAGGCGCTACGCGGCCAGCCAACCCACAAACTTAAACAGGTTGGCGATCAGTGGCGCACGCCTGATCCGCTCTGGTGGGGAATCAATTCAATGTTCGGGCCGTTCGTGCTGGACCTGTTCGCCGATCCCAGCAACGCCAAATGCGATGCGTTTTACACCGCTGAGGATAACGCGCTGGTGCAGGACTGGTCAGATAGCCTGGCGGAACTGAATGGAGCTGCCTACGCCAACCCGCCATACAGCCGCGCCAGCCAGCATGAGGGGCACTACATCACCGGCATGCGCCACATCATCGCTCATACGCTGGCGATGCGCGAGGCTGGCGGGCGCTATGTGTTTCTCATCAAAGCAGCAACCGCAGAGGTCTGGTGGCCGGAAGATGCAGATCACGTTTCTTTCATCCGTGGGCGTATCAGCTTTGATCTACCCACCTGGTACAGGCCAGAACCGGGAGAGCCGGAAGAATCATCCGCCGGTTTCGGCGCGGCCATCGCGGTATTCGATAAAACGTGGCGCGGGCCAAAGTTCGATTATGTCAGCCGCGACGAACTGGAAAGGCGCGGATCCTTGTTGATAGCGCACATCGAGCGGGCGGCGGCCCGGATGATTCCAGCAGCACAATCAATACCCGTCATGCCGGAAACAGACAACGACATCTGGCCCTCTGAAGTTCAGTTGCTGGCCGGGCAGTTGCCGCAACTCGGCAGCCTAGCCACCGACCACCAGCGCAAGGTAAAGCACCACATCAATCGCATGCTACTGGAGCGCCAGCCGTCAGCCGAAATCATTGCCACAGCACAATCACTTACAGCCACATTCGGAGAGCACGCCCAATGAGGGAAATCATCGTCGATAATTTTGCCGGTGGCGGCGGGGCCAGCACCGGAATTGAAATGGCTACCGGCCGCAGCGTGGATATCGCAATCAATCACGACCCCAACGCGATCGCCATGCACACCACCAACCACCCCGATACCCTGCATTACTGTGAATCGGTGTTTGATATTGACCCGATAGCAGCCACCGCTGGCGCACCGGTCGGCCTCGCCTGGTTCTCGCCGGACTGCCGCCACTTTAGCAAAGCCAAGGGCAGCAAGCCGGTTAAAAAGGAGATTCGGGGGCTGGCGTGGATTGTGATCCGCTGGGCGCTGGCGAAGCGGCCACGCGTTGTGATGCTGGAAAACGTGGAAGAGTTCAAAACCTGGGGGCCGCTGCTCACTGATGAAGACCGGCCAGACCCGGCGCGCGCAGGTGAAACATTCGCGGCATTCGTTGGAATGCTCAGCACCGGCGTTCCTGCTGATCACCCGGCACTGGATGAGGTGTGCGAGTTCCTGAATATTGGCCGTCACAGCGATGATGCGCACCGTCTGACAGCCGGGCTGGGTTATGCCGTCGAACACCGCGAGTTGCGCGCCTGCGACTACGGCGCGCCGACAATCCGCAAACGCTTCTTCATGGTAATGCGCTGCGACTCTCAGCCAGTTACATGGCCTCAGCCAACGCATGGAGACCCGAAAAGCCTGGCGGTTCAGTCAGGGCACCTGAAGCCGTGGCGCACAGCAGCAGAGTGTATTGACTGGTCGATCCCCTGCCCCAGCATTTTCGGGCGTAGCAAGCCGCTGGCAGAAAACACGATGAAACGCATTGCGCGCGGTATCCAGCGCTTTGTGTTGGACAATCCGACGCCGTTCATCGTGAAGTGCAACCACACCAGCAACCGAACGAAATACGACTGTTTCCGCGGGCAGTCGCTGGAAGAACCGCTGAAAACTATCACGCAAACCCATGGCTATGCAGTTGTCACGCCACATCTGACTAAATTCCGGACCGGCGCTACAGGGCTGGAGCTTACCGAGCCAGCGCCCACCGTAACGGCTGGGACATCACAGCGCCCGGGCGGAAATGGTCATGCACTGGGAATTGTTGAGGCACAGCTATCACCGTTTGTTTCCCGTCAGTTCGGCAGCAGCATCGGTCATCCAGTAGATGAACCAGCAGGAACGGTAACCGCTGGCGGTGGTGGTAAAAGCGCTCTGGTCACCACCTTTCTGGCGAAGCACTTCGGCGGCAACTACACCGGACCCGGTGCGGCGATGGATGCGCCAGCACATACGGTAACCACCACGGATCACCACGCACTGGTGACAGCAAATATCATGGTGAATAACACCGGTCACCCGGGCGGTTCGGTTGACGATCCCACCCATACCGTGACAACCGGCAATCACCACGCGCTGGTCACTTCTAATCTGGTAAAGATGCGCGGTACCAACACCGGGCAGAAAGCGGATGAACCTCTTCAAACGATCACCGCCGGGGGCAACCACTTTGGCGAGGTCCGGGCCTTCCTGATGAAGTATTACGGTAACGAGAAAGGCGGCGTTGGCCTGAGCGATCCGCTGGGCACTGTTACCACCAACGACCGGTTCGGCCTGGTGACGGTTGAGGGTATCGATTACCAGATAGTTGATATAGGCATGCGCATGTTGCAGCCGCATGAACTCTACGCCGCCCAGGGCTTCCCTTCCTGGTATGTCATTGACCGTGATTATCGTGGCGTGAAATACGCTAAAGACAAGCAGGTTGCCCGCTGTGGTAACGCCGTGCCGCCACCGTTTGCTGAGGCACTGGTTCGTGCCAATCTGCCGGAAATGTGCTTTCCTTTGTCACATGGCAAAATCGCCTGAAGTATTCCTCGATAATCAGTCAGACCTATGTGCCATCCAATGTTCAAATTTCATCGGAGAGAATGGCACTAGATCATCAATGCTACCGTCAATCCACCCATCCACCATGTCGGCCCACTGCTGCAGCATGTATGTGCGTTGCGGAAGGTATTCCGCTTTGTTGTACACAGCGCGCACACCTCTCTGCTCGTGGGCCAGACTCTTTTCAATCCAGTCTGATGGGTATCCTGCCTCATGCAACAGCGTGCTGGCAGTACGCCTCATATCATGCACCGAAAAATCCCCCAACCCTTCCCCGTTTTCATCTGACAATAAAATCGTTGCCTTAAGTACACGGTTCAGCGCTGCATTAGAAATTGGCTTCGCCACGTCATATCGTCCGCATAACAGAAAGCTGCTGCCGCTGGCACACATCTCCAGCGCAACAAGTATGTCATTCGCCTGTCGGGATAGCGGAACAAGATGCACCCTGCTCCCTTTCATTCGCTCCGCGGGGATCTGCCACAGGTTTTTATCAAAATCGATTTCACTCCACACGGCATCCGTTAGCTCGCTTTTCCTCACCATGGTCAGCATTATTAGCCGCAATGCCATCCGCAATGTCGGCATCGTGGAAACCTGATCGAGAGTGCGAAACAGCACCCCGATTTCTTTCGGTGTCAGGGAGTTTTTCCGGGGCTTAAACGTGGCAATCGATGTGCCCTTTATTCTGTCTGCCGGGTTATGGAACTCATGCCCGCGATCGATGGCATGACGGTATACGGCAGATATGATTTCGCGTACCTGCACAGCAGTTGCTCTGCCACCACGGGCTACTATCCGGTCACACAAATCACGCACCATGTGAATGTTAATCTCAGTCATGAGCTTTTTGCCGAGGTGCGGCAGGATATCGCGATTGATGATCGATTCTTTCATCGCCCTGGTGCTGGCTGCCAAGGTGGCATGCGCCATATATTTTTCAATGAATACGCTGAGGCGCTCTACTCCAGCAGCCTGCAGTTTCCCGTACTTCTTTGCGGCTGCTGGTGACACACCTGATGCGATCATCTTTTTAGCGGTATTGAGTTGCTCTCTGGCTTCCGCCAGGGTGATACCGTCAGCACCATACTTACCGATCGTCAGCGTCTCCCGACGGCCATTGAAACGATAATCGTAACGGAATGAGATGGTACCTCCGGGCTGAACAGAAACATACATCCCTTCGCGATCAGTAACCTTGTAAGGTTTGTTGCCTGGTTTGAGGTTCTTAAGTCTGGTATCGGTGAGCATGAGGAAAATCCCGCAAAATGACCATCACCAATATGGTGACGGTAAATAATGCGAGAGTAACCAAATTGGTTAATACCGTCAAAGATACCGACAAAAAATTGACGCTTTCACCGATCGATGACAATCGTTACAAAGACCATCGTCAGATGTAGCAACGCATGAGGGCGGTTATATCATTCGTAGTCAATCGTCATATAATGACAGGACACAATACGAGAAACATCATGAACGACAGTTTTGGCATTGTATTTTTCATCGAACTCACTCCCCGGTGTTGGTAGAACCAATCTAACACCAGTGACAATACCTTTATAATACCATTGGCTGATAGTTTGACCTACCCCACATAATTTTAACCGATGGTTAACAGACAAAAAAATGCGCGATAAATCGCGCCGCTACAGATACGCACTGGCTCGTAGCGGCGCGATTCATCGCGCAGGTTTTAGGAAAGAATAAGTTTAACGGTTAACCAGTTTCGCCGGTAAGGCGATGACCAGCAGGCAGCTCAGCAACAGACAAACCGCGAAGAACCACAGCGCGCCGTTGCCACTGCCGGTAAGATCCAGCGCGATACCCATCACTGAGTTACTGACCAGTCCGGCAATGTTGGCGATGGAACAGGCAAGCGCAAAGCCTGCCGCTGCCGCCGTGCCTTTCAGGAAGGTGGCTGGCAGGCTGAAGAATACCGGCACGGCACCAATGATCATCGCCTGCGCCACGGAGAACAACAGCACCGTCATCATCACGTTATGGGAGAAAAAGGTACTGGCTCCCATCGCCGCTGCGCCAACAATAAACGGCACGATGATATGCCAGCGGCGTTCACGCGTCCGGTCCGAACTGCTGCCAATCACCAGCATCCCGATCAGCGCCGCCAGGCTGGGGATCGCCGTCAGATAGCCAATTGTGGCGATATCAGTGGTTCCGGCGTTTTTAATAAAGGTCGGCATCCAGAAGCCCATCGCATAGGCGCTCAGCAGAATGGAGAAGTCGATCCCACCCAGCATCACCACGCGGATATTCAGCAGGCCATCGCGCAGACGATGTTTCACCCCTTTCGCTTCACCTTCGTCGGTGGCCAGCTCGCGCTGCACCGCCTGTTTTTCATCTTCACTGAGCCAGCTGGCGCTTTCCACGCTGTTCGGCAGCAGCCAGAAGGTCATCACACCCAGCAGCACGCTCGGGATACCCTCCAGCAGGAACAACCATTGCCAGCCGCGCAGGCCGTAAACTTCATGGAAATTGCCCATGATCCAGCCGGAAAGCGGCCCACCAATCAAACTGGAGAGCGGCAGACCAATCATAAACAGCGCGATGATGCGGCTGCGACGCCACGATGGGAACCATTTCGTCAGATAGAACAACACCCCCGGCAGGAACCCGGCTTCTGCCGCGCCAAGTAAAAAACGCACAATGTAGAACTGCATCGGCGTCTGCACCAGCAGCGTCGCGGTGGAGAGTAAACCCCAGGTGATCATGATGCGCGCAATCCAGATCTTTGCGCCAACACGTTGCAGAATCAGGTTGCTCGGTACTTCAAACAGAATATAACCGACAAAAAACAGCCCGGCTCCAAGGCCAAACGCGGTTTCACTCAGCGACAGATCGCTCGCCATTTGCAGCTTCGCCAGGCCGATATTGATACGGTCCAGATACGCCGCCAGGTAACACAAACAGAGAAAAGGAATCAGTTTCCAGGTGATCTTGCGGTAAATCGCGGCAGTGTCCTCGGCTGCCAGCACAGCAGGACGGGTTGTAGCAACAGTCATGATTTTCTCCGGGCGCAATAAACCCTGATGGGCATGTTGTTATGCGTTTCGCTTACCAGCGAAACCTGTTCTTTGTGCGCACTCCGTGCAGGTGAATAAGCGCCCTTAACGGGCGCTGAACTGTCCGAGATATTTAAGCACTGTGGCTTTGGACACCACATCGCCGTACTTACTGTCGATGTCAAACAGGTTGGCTTCATGCGGGGCAGCGTGGCGATCGCCGACGCATTCACGTACCACCATGGCGCGAAAGCCGTATTGCAGAGCGTCCACGGCGCTGGCGCGCACGCAGCCGCTGGTGGAACAACCGGCGATAATCAGGGTATCGATGCCTTCCGTCACCAACAGCGATGCCAGTGCGGTGCCAAAAAAAGCGCTGGCATATTGCTTGGTGATCACCACTTCCTCCGGCAACGGCAACACTTCCGGGCAGAACGCCGCCAGCGGATTGCCTTCCACCATGTCGCGCATCACCGGCGCTTTCTGTACCCATATACCGCCGTCACGCTGGTGCTGTGGGTGATAACGAATCTGGGTGTGGATCACCGGAATATCGCAACGGCGCGCCGTCGCCAGCAGTGCTTCTGATTCCCGCACCGCCTCCACCACGCCCGGCGCAAATAAAGGCGCGCCCTCGGTGGTGTAGCCTTGCAGAAAATCGATCATCAGCAGCGCGGGACGCTTGCCAAAACCAATACGGTTGCCCCAGACACCGGCGTAATTGTCACTGGCGCTTTGTGTCATCACGTTTCTCCTTACCAGGCTCCGGACAGCAACGCACCGGCTCCGGGTACCACCGGTTCCAGCTCCAGCGCCTTGAGCATCGCGTAGGTGGTGGCGATCGCGGCGGTGATCACCGGTTTACCGGTCTGCGCTTCCACTTTGGCAACCGCTGGCAGGGAAGGCATTTGTACACAGGCCGACAACACCACAACATCTACGTCATCAAGCGGCATATCAGCAACAATGCCCGGCAAATTGCTGGGATCGTGACGGGCGACCGCGAGGTTATCGGCAATTTCCAGCGCTCGCCAGACTTTGACTTCAACGCCTTCGCGCTGAATGTAATCCACCACCAGCTCAGTCAGCGGCTTCATATAAGGTGCCACCAGCGCGATTTTTTTCGCACCCATGATGTGCAGCGCATCCACCAGCGCACCGGCGCTGGTGATCACCGGGGCCAGCGCATCGTTTTCCCGCGTAACCGCCGTCAGACGTTGCTGTGACTGGCGGTGATAACCCGGCCCCATCGCCATGATCGCCACCAGACAGGCATAGCCGAGCACATCAACCTGTGCGTCCGACAGTTCCAGCGCGCAACGGTCCGACTCCTTATCCATCGCCGCCAGCTCATCTTTATTGACGTGTTTCATGCGCATACGGCTGGAATGAAAAGTAAAACGCTCCGGACGAATCAGTTGACGCGCCTGTAACATGGCCGGGATTTCCGTTTCCATGGTGATGTTTGAACTCGGCACAATCTGGCCGATACGATATTGACGGCTCATGGCTGGGCCTCCGGTTGCAGGGTTGCGCCGAGGAAAGAACCAAAGGCAGCAAAGAAGCCAGGAAAATCATCCCACGGGATCATATGACCGGCGTTTTCAACGTGAACAATCTCGATAGCTGGCAGCAGTTCGCGGATCTCTGCCTCATCTTCCGGCAGGATCACCCCGCCCTTGCCTGCCACCATCAGCAGGGTTTTGGCAGGCAACTGACGGAAATATTGATGGATATCGAGTTGATGGAAATCGTCATAGGCACGACGAATCGCCGGTTCATAACAGGTATGCAGCCATTCTGCTCGTAGCTGACGTTGTTCTTCGGTCCAGGTCGGACAATATTTCTTCATCGCTTCCGCGTCCATGCCCTGCTCCGCCTCACGGATCGAGTCCTGATACCACGGCCACTGCCCAGGATAGAGACGACGCCCCGGTCCCGATACCGGCGGGTCAATCAGCGACAGCGATAACACGCCCTCAGGCTGCTTGACGGCCGCGCGCATAATAAAACGCGCCCCCATCGAATGACCGACCAGATGGTACTGCGTCAGACCCAGCGCGCTGGCAAACGCGTTGATATCATCGGCACAGCTTTCGGTACCGTACTCAAGCCCTTCACCGCTGCTGGATAAGCCACGCCCGCGCACATCCAGCACCCAGGTATCAAACTGCTGACCCAATACCTCTGCGACAAAACCCCAGGTAATGGCCGGGCTGGTGATGCCAGGCACCAGAATCAGCGTCGGGCCTTTACCACCGTAGCGCAGATAATGCTGGCGAATGCCGTTCGCCTGCACCTGTCCACCACTGATGAACGTGCTCATCACGCCCCCTCGCTTTTCAGCGGTGCGGCAAAGACGTCATAGCCGTAAACCCAGGCCGGATCTTCCTGAGTACGCAGGAAGGTGTTGGCGTTGGAGACGGATTGTACGCGTGAAGCACGTTCTTTACGGTTGACTTCATACAGACGGAACGCGGTGCTGTAGTCCTCCAGACCGGTTTCAGTCAGGCAGCGCGCCAGCATCGCCGCATCTTCGATCGCCATCGCCGCCCCCTGTGCCATGTGCGGCTTCATCGGATGGCAGGCGTCACCCAGCAATACGATGCGCCCTTCACTCCACACCGGCAGCGGTTGGCGATTCAGCAGTGGCCATTTGGTGACGTTTTCACTGCATTCGATCAGCGCCTGCACCACCGGATGGTAATGGCCGAAAGTGTCCAGCATCTCCTGTTGGCTGCTTTCGACAAAGCTGCCTTTGAAATCCCACGCCGGATGCGGCACCCCGGAAACGTAGTAATACTCGTCGCGTGATTTGGTGGTGTAGTAAACCATCAGGTGACGATCTTCCGACCACCACTTCACGCAATCTTCGAAATTGAGGTTGTATTTGCGCAGCTGTTCGCCACGGATCAGCGCGCGGTGCGCCACCCAGCCGCTGTAGGTCGGCGCTTCTGCACCCAGCAGGTGTTCACGCAGTTTTGAGTTGATGCCGTCGGCACCGATCACGATATCGGCACGTTCTTCGCTGCCATCCTGGAAACGCAACACCACATCGCTGCCGCTGTCTTCAACGCTGCTGAGGCACTTGCCGAAGTGCACCGTACCTGGCTCCAGGCTGGTCATCTGCATCGCCTGCAAATCACCGCGATGCACGGTGACATAAGCCGCACCGTATTCTTTGCGGGCAAACTCCCCCAGCGGAATGCGTGACAGGTACTCCCCGGTTTCACCGTCGCGGCTGAACCAGAAGTCCGGATGTGACGCCAGATCTTCCAGCTGCTGCTCGATCCCCATACGGCGGAACACCTTGAGGACATTCGGCCCCATATGGATACCTGCCCCGAGACGGGAAAACGCCGGACTCTGTTCATAAACCTGCACATTGAAGCCCGCTTTTTGTAACAGCGAACCCGCTGCGAGGCCACCAAGACCTGCGCCGACGATGGCGATGCGTTTCATATTGCTCATATTTTCCTCTCAAAACTCACGCTGATTTGAAGGTACACCTGCGGTATCTGTTTCAACCCCGACTCAAATTATTAAGTGTGTACGCTATAATTATTGGCGTTATTTTTTTGTGAATTGCAATGGTTATTGTGGTGAAAACTGCATGTCATGATGTTAATCACAGCATTGGCACTGCGTTAAATAGGCTTTTCTTATGACAAAAAGAAATGCTTGCACTCTTCTTCGCAACACGTCTATAACAAATATATCGAGCGTATTCGCTATAAAAAGATGAAGTTTTAACCACCAGATATCATCTGGCATCTAACCTGAGAGGAACCCACAATGGCTGTAAATCAGAGTCAGTTAGGACAGATGTTTGAGCAGGTATTACGTCTGTCGAAAGTCGATGCCACCCAGAGCGTCGCTATTCTGAAAAGTCACTATTCTGATGCACGCACTGTGCAGGCTGCGACCGACGCTGCACTACGATTGGGCGCAAAAGTGTATTGCGTTGAATTGCCGTCGTTTAACCACCCTACCGCGATGGGTAACGATATGACCGCCTACTGCGGTGATACCGCGCTGACCGGCAACATCGCGGCCCAGCGAGCGCTGGAAGCAGCGGACCTGATTGTCGATACCATGATGCTGCTGCACTCGCCGGAGCAGGAGCAAATCCTGAAAACCGGTACACGTATCCTGCTGGCTGTTGAACCGCCGGAAGTGTTGGCACGAATGTTGCCAACCGAAGAGGACAAAACGCGTGTGCTGGCCGCTGCGGCGGTGCTGGAGAAAGCGCGCATGATGACGGTGAAATCGCAGGCGGGTAGCGACTTCCGTGCGCCGCTGGGGCAGTACCCGACGGTGACAGAATACGGTTATGCCGATGAACCCGGCCGCTGGGACCACTGGCCGAGCGGTTTCCTGTTTACCTGGCCGAATGAAGATCAGGCGGAAGGGGTGCTGGTACTGGAGGTAGGCGACATCCTGCTGCCGTTCAAATCCTATGCCCGTGAACGTATCACGCTGGAAATTGAAAAAGGTTTTGTGACGAAGATCCACGGTGGCTTTGAAGCGGAATATCTGCGCGATTACATGGGCTACTTCAACGATCCGGAAGTGTACGGCATTTCGCATATTGGCTGGGGATTGCAGCCGCGTGCGCAGTGGACAGCGATGGGGCTGCACGACAAAAACGATGGCATGTGTATGGATGCCCGCGCATTTTACGGCAATTTCCTGTTCTCCACCGGGCCGAATACCGAAGTCGGCGGCAAACGCAAAACGCCTTGCCATATGGATATCGCTTTGCGTCATTGCGATATCAAAGTTGACGATCTGCTGGTGGTTGCCGAAGGCGAAGTGGTGGCACCGGAAGCCTCGCGCGCACGTTAATCTTGCGCAGGGAGCGGCTGTCAGCGCAGTGACAATGCATTACACTGCCTGGCAGTATCCGGGAAAAAGGACCTTTTTATGTCACACGACCACACTTCCTCAGCGGAAGACAATTACGACTACACCCAACAGGTTGGCCATCTGCTGCGCAAAGTTTACCAGCGTCATGTGGCGATTTTTCAGCAACATGTGGGTGATTCACAGATTACGGCGGTGCAATTTATTACCCTCTGTGCGCTGCGCGACCACGGTCCCAGTGCGCAAAACGACCTGGTCCGTTACACCGCTGTCGATCAGGCCACCATTCGCGGCGTGGTTGAACGCTTAAAAGCCCGCGATCTGGTCAGCCTCGGTCCCGATCCGACTGACAAGCGCAAAGTAATTGTGATGCTGACCGAGTCCGGACAGACGCTGATTCAGCACACCACCGATAACGCGGTTCGCATCACTGAAATGACGTATGGGCAGTTAAACCCAGCCGAACGAGTCGCGCTGGTTTATCTGCTCAGGAAAATGCTGGACGACACGAGCCAGCCATAACCCGGGGCGAGTGAGCCGCCTCGGTAAGGCGGTCAATAATGAAAATGATGGCACAACAGTCTGCCACACCGGTTTCACCTGCAGGTTTACGCTGTTATTCATTGAAGGTTAATGGCGAAGAAAGGGAAGTTACCAGCTACCGCGATACCTCGTTATTACTGGTATTGCGTAATGAATTGTCGCTTAACGGTCCGAAGTATGGCTGCGGCCTCGGCGAATGCGGTGCCTGCACCGTGATGATCGATGGCGTTGCGGCACGTTCCTGCGTCATTCCAGCGTATGGCGTGCGGCAGCGCGCGGTGACCACCCTTGAAGGGTTGGGAAGCCGTGACGCGCTGCATCCGGTGCAGCAGGCGTTTATTGATGAACAGGCCGCACAATGCGGCTATTGCCTGAATGGCATGATCATGACCACCGCCGCGCTGTTGCGCGATCTCCCCTGCCCCAGTGACCAGCAAATCCGCTCCGCACTGAGTGGCAATCTGTGTCGCTGTGGCACCCATCAGGAAATCCTCTGTGCGGTGAAACGTGCGGTGCAACTCTGTTTACAGCAGGCGGAGGCACAGCAATGAGTCATTCCGCTGTCCCCACCCAGCAGCAGTTGCTGGATGCCGATAATGTGTTGCTGATCGTTGATGAGATTCAGCCCCCGCCAGGCCTGGTGCCAAAAGGACAAACGCCGAGCCTGAAACCGAAAGAACTGGCGTTGTTTCTTGCCATTGATGGTGCGGGCAACGTCTGGGCGTTTAACGGCCATGTTGATCTCGGCACTGGGGTGAAAACCGCGTTGACGCAAATCGTTGCGGAAGAACTGAATCTGCGCATGGATCAGGTGCAGATGGTGCTGGGTGATACGCTCCGCGTCCCCAATCAGGGCGCGACCATCGCCAGCGCCACCTTACAGATTTCCGCCGTTCCGTTGCGTAAAGCCGCCGCCGTTGCGCGCCAGTGGCTAACCCAGCAGGCAGCAGCGCGTTTGCAGGTCACGGCTGATGCATTAACCCTGGATGCCGGGGAGTTTCGCCTGGCAGATGGCACCACCCTGAGCTTCGCGCAACTGGTCCACGGACAACGCTGCCAGTTACCTATTGCTGACGATGTGCCGCTAAAGCCCGCCAGTGAATATCGCTTAGTCGGCACCAGCTCACAGCGTGTCGATATCCCGGCCAAAGCCACCGGCGAACTGACCTGGGTGCATGATATGCGCCTGCCAGGGATGTTACATGGCCGGGTGATCCGCCCGCCCTATGCCGGGTATGACACCGGACAGTTTGTTGGCACTTCGCTGCTAAGCATTGATGAAAGCTCCATTGCCCATCTCGACGGTATCGTCAAAGTGGTGCAAATCGCTGATTTTGTTGGCGTGGTGGCGGAACGCGAAGATCAGGCCATCGTCGCGATGGAAACCCTGAAAGTTCGCTGGAAGCCCTGGGAGCATATGCTGCCGGATATGCGCGACGTCGAGAAAGCGATTCGCGATAACCCCCGCACCTCGCGTGTGGTGCATGATACCGGCGAGGTTGATACGGCGCTGGAGAACGTTACGCAGCGCTTTACCCGCAACTACGTCTGGCCGTATCAGCTGCATGGCTCGATTGGCCCGTCTTGTGCGGTGGCTGCTTATGACGAGGTGGGTTTGCAGGTCTGGAGCGGTACCCAGAATCCTCATCTGCTACGTGCTGACCTCGCCTGGCTGTTCGAAATCCCGGAAAGTGATATCGAGGTGAACCGCATGGAGGCGGCCGGTTGCTATGGCCGCAACTGCGCGGATGATGTGGCAGCGGATGCTGCACTGCTTTCCCGTGCCGTCGGTAAGCCGGTGCGCGTGCAGCTGACGCGCGCGCAGGAACACGTCTGGGAGCCGAAAGGCACCGCCCAGTTGATGGATGTGGATGGCGGCCTCGATGCTGAGGGTAACCCGCATGTTTACGACTTCACCACTTCCTACCCTTCCAACGGTGCACCCACCCTGGCGCTGTTGCTGACCGGACGCGTTGACCCGGTAGCACTGGCGTACGAGATGGGCGATCGCACCTCGATCCCACCTTACGACTTTCCGCATATGCGCGTCACCATCGAGGATATGGCTCCGATTGTGCGCGCATCATGGATGCGTGGCGTGTCGGCATTGCCAAATACCTTCGCCCACGAATCCTATATGGATGAACTGGCGCACGCGGCAGGCGTCGATCCGGTCGAATACCGGCTGCGTTATATCCAGGACGAACGCGCCGCTGAGTTGATCCGCTCCACCGCCGACCGTGCAGGCTGGACGCCACGTACCGAACCGATGCAAAACACCAGCGAACCCGGCGTGTTACGCGGTCGCGGCTTCGCCTATGCGCGTTATATCCACAGCAAATTCCCCGGCTTTGGCGCGGCCTGGGCCGCCTGGGTGGCCGATGTGGCTATCGATAAGCAGAGCGGCGAAATTGCCGTGACGCGCATAACCGTTGGTCACGATGCGGGCATGATGGTCAATCCTGCCGGGGTGAAGCACCAGATCCACGGCAACGTTATCCAGTCCACCAGCCGTGTGCTGAAAGAACAGGTGACGATTGAAAGCAATATGATCGCCAGCCAGGAATGGGGAGGTTATCCGATCCTCACTTTCCCGGAAGTGCCGGATATCGATGTGATGATGATGCCGCGCCCGTATGAGCCTCCGCTCGGTGCCGGGGAATCCGCTTCGGTTCCCAGCGCGGCCGCCATTGCCAACGCGGTGTTTGACGCCACCGGGATCCGCTTTCGCGAGTTGCCCATCACCTCGGACAAACTGCGCCAGGCACTGAACGGACCGGACCCGCAACCCGAACCCGCATTGCCCGCGCCGCAACGCAAAAAATCCACCCGCCGCCGTAAATGGGCCTTTGGTGGTGCGGCGGGTTTACTCGGTGCAGCGATCGGCATTGCCACCAATGCCCTGCCCTGGCGTGCGGCTATCGCGCCGGTCACCCCACCGCAGGCGGGTAGCTGGTCAATGGAGATGCTGGAGCGCGGTCGTCAGGTGGCCGCTACCGGTGATTGCGCGGTGTGCCACACCACCGAGGGCGGAGCCACCAACGCCGGTGGTCTGAAGATGGATACGCCGTTTGGTGCCCTCTACACCACCAATATCACGCCGGATAAACAAACGGGCATCGGTAGCTGGTCTTTTACCGCCTTCGATCGCGCGATGCGCCAGGGCATCAGCCGTGACGGTCATCATCTCTATCCGGCGTTTCCCTACACCTCTTTCCGCCAGTTAAGCGAAGAAGATATGCAGGCATTGTATGCGTACCTGATGTCGCAGCCTGCCGTTGAACAGACGCCGCCGCCTAATGACATGCGGTTCCCGTTCAATATGCGTTTCCTGATGGCGGGCTGGAATACGCTGTATCTGCGCAGTGGTGAATATCAGAACGATCCGGCTAAAAGCGCCGAATGGAATCGCGGGGCTTATCTGGTCAACGGGGCCGGTCACTGTGGAGCCTGCCACTCCCCGCGTAACCTGATGGGAGCGGAAAAATCCGGCGATCAGTTCCTCGCAGGTGGCTGGGTCGATGGCTGGGAAGCGCCAGCACTGAATCAGCTCAGCAAAGCGCCACAACCCTGGACAGCGGATTCGCTCTATAACTATCTGCGGAATGGTTATGACGATAAACATGGGGTTGCTGCCGGGCCAATGGCACCGGTGGTAAGCCATCTGGCGACGCTGCCGGAAGCGGATGTGCGGGCGATGGCGAGTTATCTGGCGGATATTAATGGTCAGACAGCCATGCCTGAGCCGGTGCCGCAGCCGTTAATCAAACCGGCATGGAACACTGCTGCCGGGGAACGCTTGTTCAAAGGTGCGTGTCAGGCATGCCACAGCGCCAGCGAGGGTGGGCCGACGCTGTTTGGCGTGAGTCCGGCCATGGCCAACAGCAGCAGCCTGACCAGCGCGACACCCGATAATCTGTTGCAGGTGGTGCTGCATGGCATCGACAAGCCCGCAACCGATGAACTCGGTTATATGCCGGGCTTTGCTGCCAGTTTGTCGGATAAGCAGGTGGCAGACATCGCAGCATATCTGCGCCAGCGTTATGCCCCGGACCAGCCAGACTGGGCTGACTTAACGGAAAAAGTGGCGCAGGTACGCGCGAATCCCAGCAGCCACTAACGCGGAGGAAGTCTATGTTGTCACTCGATCAACGCGTTATCGACCAGGCATTGCTGTGGCTGCAACAGGGCAAGACCATCTGGCTATGTACCGTGCTGCATAGCTGGGGGTCAGCCCCCCGCTCACCCGGCGCCATGCTGGTGGCTGACGCGCAAGGCAACTGGGTAGGGTCACTTTCGGGCGGCTGCATTGAGGAGGATTTCCTGGCGCGGCTGCAACAGGGTGCTTATCCGCAGCCAAGTGAGCAGGTGCGTTACGGTGCCGAAGGACTGGCACCCCCGGTGCAGCTGCCCTGCGGCGGCATCCTGGATGTGCTGGTGGAATGTATTGCGCCTCAGGAACGCTCGCTGGCGTTACTGAGTGCCATGCAGGCCGCGCTCAGTGGTGGCTCGTTGCTGACGCGCTATATCACGCTGGGGGTCGATCATGAATGGCAGATTCTGGCTCCCGGTACGCCGCAAACATTGCTGCGCTATGACGATAACAGTGCGGTATTGCCGGTTGGTGCCGTGACCACGGTGTTTATCGCGGGTTATTCAGCGGTGGCGAACGATTGTATTCGTCTGGCGCTGATGCTCGGTTTCCGCGTGGTGGTGTGTGAACATCGTGATGCCGAATTCGACCAGTTATGCGCAGCAGTACAACCTGCTGATAATTTGCATTGTTTTCGCCAACATCCAGCACGATATCTGGAAAAATCGGGTGCTTCGGCGGGAACAGCGATCCTTTGTCTTACCCATGATCCACGCGTCGATGATTTGACGCTGATGGAAGCAGTCAATACGCCAGCGTTTTATATTGGTGCCATGGGGTCGGCGAAGAATAGCCAGCGCCGTTTTCAGCGCCTGGCAGAACTGGGGGGATTACCCGAACAGGCGCTGGCACGGATTCATGCGCCGATCGGTTTGCCGATTGGCAGCAAAACGCCTGGAGAAATCGCCCTCGCGACGCTGGCGGATATTGTTCGTGTCAGGAATGGTTTGTAGTACCGGGAAGATCCGCATCACGAATCACCCCGGCGTGCGCACTGATTTTTTGCAGGATCGTCGGATCCAGCAAGGCGCGTGCGCCATTATCACCGCTGAGCTGACTCAGTGCCTCACCATAACGTGCCGCAAAGCCTACCGGGTGCCCAGGCAGTTGATCCCAACACAGACGCACCTGTTGCGCTCCTGCGGTAAGCAGACCCGCTACGCGTTGGTGATCCTGTGCCGTTACCCATGCCATATCACCCGGTTGAATGAGCCAGCCTGACCAGACTCGCGTTTCCCGTACTGCCGCCGCAATGCTTTCGCCACTGCCTTCACTGGCAACGGTGATAGCAGGAACCCGGTATTGCTCCGCAAGTGCAAGGATCGCGTGATATTCAGGACGTGTGACCAGCAGCAAAGGCAAGCCGGAAGCCTGCGCCTGTTGCAACGTCAGCGCCAGCAGAGGTTGCCGGTTTTCCTGTGGTGCCAGCAGTTTATTGCCCTGCCCGCCGGCACGGGTAAACCGTGTCCCCAGGCCAGCAGCAAGGATGATGATGCCAGGTGTGTTCATATGAATTGACGGTTGCTAAATCAGGGCACGTAGTATCACGTGCCCCGGTTAAGTTAGCGACGATTTTTCCATACCGTCTGGATATTACAGAACTCGTAAACACCAAAGCTGGATAACTCGCGGCCATAACCACTTTTCTTCACGCCGCCAATCGCTACACGCGGATCGGAAGCACCGTTGCCGTTGATGAAGACTGCGCCGGTTTCCAGTTTGCTGGCCAGTTCATTAGCGACTGCTTCATTGCCGCTCCAGACGGTGGCGCTGAGGCCAAACTCGCTGTTGTTTGCCAGCTCTAAGGCATGCTCTGCATTACGAGCAATGGTGATCGCGGCAACCGGGCCAAAGATCTCCTGCTGGAATGCCGTCATTGCCGGTGTCACATCTGCCAGGATCGTCGGCGCATAGTAGTTACCCACACCTTCGATCTTATGACCACCGATGACCAGACGTGCACCCTCAGCAATGCTCTGCTGCACCTGCTTATCCAGTTCATCACGCAGATCGTAACGCGCCATCGGACCAATATAGGTTGCTTCATCCAGCGGATCACCGATTTTCAGTGCCTGCACCGCTGCGCTAAAACGCGCCTCAAACGCTTGAGAGACGCTTTCTTCAATGATGAACCGTTTGGCCGCCATGCATACCTGTCCGGTGTTCTGGTAGCGTCCTGTGACCGCTGAAGCCACTGCAGCGTCCAGATCTGCATCGGCGAGAACGATAAAAGGATCGGCACCACCCAGTTCCAGCACGGTTTTCTTCAGGACAGCACCCGCCTGTGCGGCAATTGCGCCTCCTGCACGCACGCTGCCGGTAACGGCAACTGCGGCAACGCGCGGATCTTTTATCGCTACTGAGACGCCATCGTTATCAACATTGATGACGTTGAAAGCGCCTTTGGGCAGGTCGGTCGCATCAAACAGGCTGGTCATCAGGTTGGCACAGCCCATTACGCTGGGGGCATGTTTCAGCAGGTAAGTATTTCCTGCCAGCAACATGCTTACTGCTCCACGCAGTACCTGCCAGTATGGGAAGTTCCACGGCATGACCGCCAGGATCACACCAAGCGGACGAAATGCCTGCCAAGCCTGCTGATTTTCCACCAGCGTCGGTTTGTCCGCCAGCATCGCCGGGCCTTGTTCAGCATACCAGTCACACAGGTTGGCGCATTTCAGTACTTCAGCGCGTGCCTGGGCAACAGGTTTACCCATTTCCAGAGTCGCCATGGTGGCCAGCTCATCCTGACGCTGGCGGATCTGTTCTGCTAATTGGCGCAGAACCAGCACGCGCTGATCCAATGTTGTGTTACGCCACTGGTTGAAAGCCTGTGCACTTTGCTGCAGTGCGTTTTCCAGTTCAGCAGGCGTTTGTAGCGGATATGTCGCCAGGGTTTCACCGTTGGTGGGGTTACGTGAGATTACATTTTCAGTCATAACAACCTTCATCGTGAGTTTGTGTCGTCAATGAAGCTTACCTTACGCTGCAGCTGGATTATTGAAAAATGAATATTAATGACAAAGTTGTTCTCACTATGAGAAGAATATGGGGTTTAACTTGCGTGCGGCTAATGTCAGGATCCTGAATATGTAGCTGACGGTGTTTTATTTCCGATCGTGCTTTATTCCACGTTCTAACTGGGTTTTTCAAAGAGTTATCCAGTTATACAGTGATTAGATCTCTAAGAAAGATCATAGAGAGATCTAAAAGAGATCCAAAGAGATCCCCGATCGTCGCAGGCCGCACCGGCCAAGGGCTGAGAAGGTGATCGTGTTCACTATAATCAGCAAAGTGTTCACTGTAATCAGTATTATATTCACTGTAAGCAGTAGAATGTTCACTATAAACAGTGTTAATGTTCACTGTAAT
>NZ_AP035964.1:0-427775 GCF_059730475.1 Pantoea sp. X-Soil-TKNS-1280
CTATAGCATGCTAAATATAAGCTGTAGTTGGAAAACGACATAAGCTATAGTGAGCAAAATGCACTGAACACCGATATTGCTGTGGATTGTTTTTCTCTCTTATCTTCATGCAATTAGGCTCACTTTGAGTGAGTTGTTGTTCTGTAATTCACAATCCTGATGCTTCGATCTTTTCAACGATCATCGACGAAACCGTGAGAATGCCCGTGGACAGCGAGAATCTAGACCTGAAGAAACTGTTTGAGGAAAAGGACAAGAATACAGGTGAGGTCATCACGCTCACACCTAATGCCAACAATACGGTTCAGCCGGTTGCATTAATGCGTCTCGGTGTTTTTGTTCCTACACTTAAGTCACTGAAAAACAGTAAAAATAAAACATTTGCTACCACGGACGCCACCGAGGAATTGACCCGACTTTCTCTGGCGAAAGCCGAGGGGTTCGATAAGGTCGAGATCGTCGGCCCGCGCCTTGATATGGATAACGATTTCAAGACCTGGGTCGGGATCATTCATTCCTTTGCCAAGCACAAAGTCATTGGTGACAAGGTACAGCTGCCGTTCGTTGAATTTGCCAAGCTATGCGGGATCCCTTCAAGCCGCTCGTCTAAGAAGCTCAGAGAGCGTATCAGCCCCTCTCTGAAGCGTATAGCAGCGACAACCATCTCATTCACCAGCAACATGGGGGATGATGGTAAGGAATATATCACCCACCTGGTGCAGTCAGCCTATTACGATACCAAAAAAGACATCGTTATTTTGCAGGCAGACCCCAAACTCTTTGAACTATATGAGTTTGATCGCAAAGTGCTTTTGCAGCTTAAAGCTATCAATGTGCTGAAGCGTCGTGAGTCAGCTCAGGCGCTTTATACCTATATCGAAAGTCTGCCAAAAAATCCTGCCCCCATTTCTCTGGCTCGCCTGCGTGACAGGCTTAATCTTAAGTCCCCGGTTTTCTCACAAAACCAGACAGTAAGGCGTGCGATGGAGCAACTGAAGGAGATAGGCTATCTGGACTACTCAGAAGTGCAGCGGGGCCGTAGCGTCTATTTCAACGTGCATTATCGCCGTCCAAAACTGAAAGCCCCGAAAAATGAAAGCGTTGAAAATCCTCAGCTTCCGACTCCAGCTCCCACAACGCTGGCTGAACCGGTTGATGCAGCGCTTCAGGAAAAACTCGAACTTTTGAATAAGTTAGGGATCTCGATGGCCGACCTCGAGAAACTGTTCAAAGCTAAGTGATGGATATAAGCTGTAGTGAGTAAGTTACTTACTACAGCTTATACTTACCCCTCTTAATACTCTCCATAGTTTATGTTTTTCAGCTAACTCACTGATCTTAAAGTGACTGATGACTCCGCTCATTTGATAGTCTTCGTGCAGGTTACTCACTATAACTTATGTTTCTGCTCACTATAGATTATGTCATATGCTGTAGTGAGTAGATTACTCACCATAGCTTATGCAGGGGAGGGGGATTGGCAGGAATCTACTCACTATAGTTTATAAAAGGCTGACTACATCTCATGATCTACTCCCTGTAGCTTATGATGCAACATCACTGGCAGGGAAAGTTACTTACTATAGCTTATATATAGTCTGTGATGAGCAATCTACTCCCTATAGCTTATATTCAGTTACCCCCCTGGTAACCACTAACCTGCAACTTGTTGATTTTATTTTTGTTAGCAATTACTAACTTAATAGATGCAATCACAATTTACTCACTATAGATTATGATTACTTCCTACAGCTTATGAAGTATCACCTGAGATGATTTACTCCCTATAGCTTATATATAAACTATAGGGAGTAGAGAGCATCACGCTGATTTGAGGAAATGGTATCGGTTCTTAAAAATGACTAATTAGCGATAACATAATCTTATCAGCAGGTTAGATGAATTGAATGCATTATGTGACAACGTCACATGTTTCATGGCGACATACAGGCTTATCACAAAATCAGTGGCATCTGAAAGAGTGGTATAGATATATCTTTCTGATATTAAATGATTTTAAACTTAAAACATCTGAGTCTGAGACTGATGTTATCTGAGCTGTAATCAGTCCTGAGTAGCCAGAGATAAGCTGTAGTGAGTAGATAAGGCTTGAGTGCTGACAGAACTGAAGGCATCAGCAAGCAGGTAAAAGGATCCTACATAAGTAGATAAGATCTGCCGTGGGCTTAACGGGGGCTTGCACCTGAAAAGTCAGCACAAGGGAAGGCGGTAACGACAGGGCTGTTAGTCAGACATGTTTGAAGCCAGAAAGTAAAACTCCTGCCAGCTGTGCAGGAGTTTCATTGAAACGCATTGGACAGAGAATCAGCAGAAGCCCGTCAGATGTCCTGACTACTGGTGCTATTTAGTGGCCAGGAATCGAACAGGTAACCATCGAAGTAAATATCATCAACGTCAGAAAATTCCAGCAGGCGCTGTTTAACATTTTCCAGATGTTGCCACATTGCCATTTTAGCGGCACGGGCATCTTTCTTGATAAGCGTAGCGAGGATCTTTTTATGATCATCTAACCACTGTTTGCGGTAACTGGTGTTAATCAGATGGCGGTGCAACTGACTCCACATCACATTGTCTTCACGCCACTGCCATGACTGTTTAAACAGTTCCACCAGCATGCTGTTATGGGTTGCCTCGGCAATCGCCAGATGGAAATTGCGATCACCGTTTTCTGAGCTATTCACGGCACCGGAAGCCAGCTCTTTTTCTTCCAGCTCCAGCGCCTGACGCATTTTCACAATATCTTCGCGGGTGGCCTGAAGTGCCGCAAACTCGGCGATGTTACTTTCCAGTAGCTGACGAGCCTGCAACATCTCAAACGGTCCTGCATCGTTGCAGGCGGGTTGGGCAGGGGCAGGCGGCGAGGGATTATCATTAATTACATAGATGCCTGCACCACGCCGCACTTCGATCAACCCTTCCAGCTCCAGCATGATCAACGCCTCACGCACCAGGGTACGCGTGACATTCAGCATCCCGGCAATTTCACGTTCCGGCGGCAGCCGTTCCCCCACAGCATATTCCTTCTGTGTAATCATCCTGCGGAGAAGCTCTCCGACTTCCTGATAAGGGCGCTGTGGTGAGGCATGAATTTTCATAATGCTCTTTCTGCTGGTTAAGGGATAACAACCCCTGAAGCTGCCATCTTCAGAGACAGGCACTATAGCATAGTGATGCTGCTGACCTCACAGAGGGGCGAGTGCAAAGTACCGTTGCGCATTGTTGAAGCAAATATCCTGCACCATGTTACCGAGCAGCGGTTCATCTTCAGGCAGGATGCCATCCTTTACCCACTGCCCGAGCAGGTTGCACAGAATACGGCGGAAATATTCATGGCGGGTATAGGAAAGGAAGCTGCGTGAATCGGTCAGCATGCCAACAAACTGGCTGAGTAAACCTATTTGCGATACTTGCTCCAGCTGCCGCAGCATCCCATCGCGTTGATCGTTGAACCACCAGCCGGAACCGAACTGAACCTTGCCTGCGATGCCCGCACCTTGAAAGTTACCTGCCATGGTCGCCAGCACTTCGTTATCACGCGGATTCAGACAATAAAGAATGGTTTTTGGCAACCGATCTTCAATATCCATCGCATCAAGCAGACGCGCCAGTGGCCAGGCGATATTGTTATCACCGATAGAATCGAAGCCACTGTCCGGACCCAGCAGACGAAACATGCGCGTGCTGTTATTACGAATCGCGCCGATATGCAGCTGCATCACCCAGCCACGGCGCGCGTATTCTGCGCCAAACCATACCAACACCGCAGTGCTGAACTGCGCGATTTCATGCTCCTCCAGCTGATCGCCCCGACGACGTTTTGCCAGAATGGTATCGAGCGTATGATCGTCCGGCACCGGCGCAAAACGCAGGGTTTCGATACCGTGGTCAGCGGCCCGACAACGATGCGCAGCAAAATGATCAAGTCGTTGCATAAGCGCACGACGGAGTGCCGCAAAGCTGTTGATGGCAACATCCGCCGCCGCTTCAAGCCGCTCCAGATAATCAACAAAACCGTCGAGTTCGATCTTAAACACCCGGTCAGGCCGCCAGCTCGGCGCAACATCAATATCAATGCTGTCATCATCGGCGATCTGACGATGGTATTGCAGAGAATCAACAGGGTCATCGGTGGTGCCGACCATCCGAACATTCATCTGGCGCATGATGCCGCGCGCAGAAAATTCAGGAGAAGCCAGTTTCTCTGCACAGCGGTCCCAGATTTGCTGCGCGGTATCCGGTCCGAACAGGGTGTTAGTGATACCAAATGGACGACGCAATTCGAGGTGAGTCCAGTGATAGAGCGGGTTACCAAGGGTTTTCGGCACGGTATGCGCCCAGGCGATGTATTTGTCATAATCGCTGGTGCTGGCTCCGGTAATCAGTGATTCCTCAACACCTGCCGCGCGTAATGCACGCCATTTATAATGGTCGCCTTCGAGCCAGATCTGCCCCAGATTGGCGAAACGACGATCTTCGGCGATTTCGCGCGGATTGAGGTGGCAGTGATAATCGTAGATTGGCATCGCGGCGGCATAGTCGTGGTACAGACGACGCGCAAAACCGGTTTGCAGCAGGAAATCTTCATCCATAAATTGGCTCATCAGGAAACTCCATGACTGAGTGATTCGACAGCGGCGCGTGCACCGGCCTGGCACAGCAGCAAATAGGACTGTGTCAGCGTGGCAACAAAGGCCGTATTTGCAGGCAGGTCTTCACCGAAAATCGTGTTAATCGCCAGCAATGCCTTGACGCGATCTTCTCCCGTTGCATGCTGCTGATTGATCGCCTGCAAGGTAGTGAATAATGGGTCAACCACCTCGATGCTATTGCCGGATTCATCTTCTGCCAGCACATAACGCATCCACCCGGCAATACCCATCGCCAGATGACGGTAGTCAGTACCGTTTCGCAGATGTTGCCGCAGTGGATCGAGTAAGCGTTGCGGGAGCTTCTGGCTGCCATCCATTGCGATCTGCCAGGTACGATGTTGCAAAGCAGGATTGCTGAAGCGCTCGATTAGCTGCTCAGCGTAACCTCGCAGGTCAATGCCGACAGGCAGGGTCAGCGTAGGAGCCTGTTCTGCCATCATCAGGGTGAAGGCGGCCTGGCGATATGCGTTATGTTGCATGGTTTCCGCGACGGTCTGGAACCCACCGAGGTAGCCGAGGTAAGCCAGGAACGAATGGCTGCCGTTGAGCATACGCAGTTTCATCAGTTCAAACGGGACGACATCGTCAACAAATTGCGCGCCAACAAGATCCCAGTCGGGGCGACCATTAACGAAGTTATCCTCGATCACCCATTGGCGGAACGGTTCGCAGGCAACACCGCAGGGATCATTCACTCCCAGCATGGCGGCGATTTCCTGTTGCGTTTCCGCGGTAACCGCCGGGACAATGCGGTCCACCATGGTACAGGGGAAGGTCACCTGGCTGGCAATCCACTCAGCTAACTCAGGGTCGCGTTGCCGCGCCAGCCCGAGAACCGCTGCGCGCGTGACATGACCATTTTCACGCAGGTTATCGCAGGACATAACGGTAAAGGGGAGTAATCCTTGCTCACGGCGCAAGCGTAACGCTTCCACGATATAACCCATCGCCGATTTGGGCGTGTCAGGGTGAGAAAGATCGTGCTGGATTAACGGATGCGTCAGGTCCAGTTCGCCAGAGGCCGCGGAGGTACAATAACCTTTTTCCGTCACAGTCAGGGAAACGATGGCGGTTTGCTCACGCGTCATCGCCTGTAAAATACCGCCACAACCGTCCAGCGCCGGATGCAGGGCCTCTTTTATGACACCGATGATTTTGAGCGCGATTTGATCTGCGCCTTTTTCGGCCACGCTATACAGCAAACGCTGTTTACGCAGATTTTCCACCAGCTGCTGGCCACTTGCCGACATCAGGTTGACCTCACTGATGCCCCAGTCGCAGTCGCTGATTTCCAGCAGGTGATGCAGATAAACAGCCTGATGGGCGCGGTGAAAAGCGCCACATCCGAGATGGACAATGCGGGGGACCAGCCGGGAACTATCCCAGTCAGGAAGGGCAACAGTACATGTGCCGCTGGCAAGGGTGTTTTCCATGTTAACTCCAGTCTTAAAGCGCGGGGCCATAAAGTCAGCCCCGGAAGCCAGCGTTAAAAACAGGCGCGATGAATAGCCAGCTCTACGCCGCGGATTTCCGCCAGACCTTTCAGGCGGCCGATCGCGGAGTAACCTGGGTTGGTTTTCTTATGCAGATCGTCCAGCATCTGATGACCATGGTCGGGGCGCATCGGGATCAGGTCTTCCTGACCAGCCGCTTTACGGCGATGCTCCTCTTCGGCGATGGCTTTGATCACCGCAAACATGTCCACATCCCCGGCCAGATGGGCGGCTTCATGAAAACTGTTCGGATTCTCTTCGCGTTTGGTTGAGCGCAGATGGGCAAAATAAATCCGTGAGGCAAAGCGCTTAACCATGCCGGGCAAATCATTCTCTGCCAGTACCCCATAGGAGCCGGTACACATGGTGAAACCATTGGCCGGACTGCTGACGGTATCGATCATCCACTGCAAATCATCCGCATTGGAGACGATGCGGGGTAAACCGAGAATCGGACGCGGCGGATCGTCAGGATGAACCGCCATGCGGACCCCGGCTTCTTCCGCCACCGGGATAATGCTGCGCAGGAAGGTGGCAAAGTTTTCACGCAGCCTTGTTTTGTCAATGCCATCATAGCGCGCCAGTTGGGCACGGAATTGATTGAGCGTGTAGCCTTCTTCCGCGCCTGGCAGGCCAGCGATAATATTGCGGGTCAGGCGTGCTTTGCTTTCGTCACTCATGCTGGCGAAGCGCTCGGCGGCCTGAGCTATTTCTGCCGCGCTATAATCCTGCTCCGCACCGGCACGTTGCAGGATATGCAGTTCAAACACCGCGAACTCGATTTGGTCAAAGCGTAGCGCTTTCGCGCCATCGGGCAGCAGGTATTCGAGATCGGTACGTGTCCAGTCGAGTATCGGCATGAAGTTGTAGCACACGGTGGTGATGCCGCATTGTGCGAGGTTGCGTAATGACTGCTGATAATTGCTGATCCACTTCTGGCATTGCCCGCTGCCGGTTTTGATCTCTTCATGAATCGGCACGCTCTCCACCACTGACCAGACTAAACCTGCGGCTTCAATCGTTTCTTTACGCTTCATGATCTCTTCAACCGACCACACTTCACCGTTGGGAATATGGTGCAGGGCGGTGACAATCCCGGTTGCGCCAGCTTGTCTTGCATCAGCGAGTGAGACAGGGTCGTTCGGACCGTACCAGCGCCAGGTCTGCTTCATGTGTTTTCCTCTTCAGTGAATTTCTAAATTGGTTGACCAATTAAGCCGGGGAATGCGCATCCTTTATCGGCTATGGCACCGTTTGACGCTAAAATTCGACTCTTTAGCGCATCATGTCAACCAGTAAGATGAATTTGGTTAACCAGATCACAATTACGGCATCAACCTGGCGACCACCTGGATTAACTGTGTTTCACTCCTGGCGGATGGTCAGAGACGGTTCACAGAAACCGCACCTCAATAAGACATGACAAATCCTGCGCTGAAACCCTTCCTTCAGCCTCTGTTAACCGCGGGAATTGTTAACTCATGATGTCAAAAAAAGTGGAGAACCAGATGAACCGCAGTTTGAATCCGGGGATAGCTGCCGCAGGCAGTAAGCGAATCTGGCGCAATTTGCGCTGGTGGGTGTTGGTGCTGTTTTTAGCTGGCGTTACGGTCAACTATATAACCCGCAACTCGTTAGGCATCCTGGCACCTGAGCTGAAAACCAGTCTCGGCATCACCACCGAACAATATTCATGGATCGTTGGGGCATTCCAGCTGGCCTATACCGTCTTTCAGCCCCTCTGTGGTTGGTTAATTGATGTGATTGGCCTGAAAATGGGCTTCCTGATCTGTGCCTCTATATGGGCGCTGGCCTGCCTGTTCCACGCAGGCGCTGCCAACTGGGTACATCTGGCTATTCTTCGTTTTGTCATGGGTGGAGCGGAAGCGGCTGCTACGCCAGCCAACGCCAAGGTGATTGGCGAGTGGTTTCCGAGAAAAGAGCGGCCGGTGGCAGCTGGCTGGGCGGGAGTCGGCTTCTCCATCGGTGCGATGCTGGCGCCACCCATTATCTATTTTGCCCATGCTTCCTTTGGCTGGCAGGGGGCGTTCCTGTTTACCGGCCTGCTGGCGCTGGCCTGGGTGATTCTGTGGTGGCTGTTCTATCGCGATCCCGAACGTCACCCAAACCTGGCAAGCGCTGAACTGGAATTTATCCGTCAGGATAATGAACCCCCGGCAGTCAAACTCAGTTTCTTCAAAGCGCTGAAAACTGTCGCCAAAAACAAACGTTTCTACGGCATCGCGATCCCGGCCTTTATGGCTGAGCCCGCATGGGGAGTCTTGAGCTTTTGGGTGCCGTTATATCTGGCGAAAGATCTGGGTATGGACCTGAAGCAAATCGCCATGTTCGCCTGGCTACCGTTCCTCGCCGCTGATTTAGGCAGTGCAGCGAGTGGTTATCTGACGCGCATCTATACGCGGTTGTTTGGTTTTACCCAGGTTAACTCGGTTGTTGCCAGCTCTGTCACCGGTGCGTTCCTGATGCTCTCTCTCGCGCTGGTGGCGATCACCAAAAGTCCCTATGTCGCCATTGCGTTGATCTCGATCGGCGGCTTCGGCCATCAGATCATCTCCTGCATGCTGAGTGCGCTGGTGGTGGAGAAGTTTGACAAAGGCCAGATGGCGACTGTCAACGGTATGCGCGGCTCTTTTGCCTGGATCTCCAGCTTCCTGTTCTCGCTGGTGATTGGGGTGACGGCCGACAAGATTGGCTTTAATCCCCTGTTTGTGGCGATGGGCTTCTTTGACCTGATTGGTGCGGTATTCCTGATCGCTTTTATTGCTGAACGTCGCGCCCAGCGCGCCTGAAAAAGTAGGTAACGATGAAAACGTTAAAAAACTGGTCCCTGGCAGGTTCCGACAAACACCATCTGGCCCTGACCGTGGACGGCAAACATACTTTATGCCTGTATGTGCTGGAGCAAAATATGTTCCGCGTGGTGATTAAACGTCAGGGGGAATATTCCCTCGACAGAACCTGGAGCATTGCGCCGGAAAGCGACGTGCCGTGGGAAGGCCGAGCGCGTGACAGCCTGGCCGGTTTCACCTTACCCGGCTTCACCTTGCAGGAAACGGACAACAGGTTGGTTGTCGCGACAGAGAAATTGCGCGTTATCATTCGCCAGCCACTGTCGCTGGAGTGGCAATATCGTGACAGCGCAGGGGAGTGGCAATTGCTGACCAGCGATCGTCCCACCAGCGCTTACCTGCTGAATGCACACGGCGATGGTGTGGCACATTATCAGCGTCGCATGACTGACGATCGTTACTATGGCCTGGGCGAGAAGGCCGGTGATTTGCAGCGTAATGGTAAGCGCTATGAAATGCGCAACCTGGATGCGATGGGATACAACGCCTCCTCAACCGATCCGTTGTATAAACACGTTCCCTTTACCATCACCCGTCGCCAGGACGTCAGCTTCGGCCTGTATTACGATAACCTCAGCAGCAGCTGGTTCGATCTCGGGAATGAGCTGGATAACTATCACCAGCCGTATCGCCGCTGGCAGGCTGAGAGTGGCGATATTGATTATTACCTGTTTGTCGGCGACAAAGTGCTGGATGTCACCAAAACCTTTGTCCGTCTGACGGGCAAAACCCTGTTTGGTCCAAAATGGAGCCTCGGCTACAGCGGCTCCACCATGCACTACACCGATGCGCCGGATGCGCAGAATCAGCTGATGAATTTTATCCACCTGTGTGAAGAACACGATATTCCGTGTGATTCGTTCCAGCTCTCTTCCGGCTACACCTCGATCAACAACAAGCGTTATGTGTTCAACTGGAACTACGACAAGGTGCCGCAACCGGAAGCGATGAGTCAGGCGTTTCACGATGCGGGCCTGCGCCTGGCTGCGAATATCAAACCTTGTCTGTTGCAGGATCATCCGCGTTATGAAGAAGTGGCAGCCAGAGGGCTATTTATCCGCGATTCGGAGCAGGATGCCCCTGAGCGTTCGGTGTTCTGGGATGACGAAGGTTCGCACCTCGATTTTACCCATCCGGACGCGGTGGCATGGTGGCAGGAAAATGTGACCCGGCAACTGCTGGAGAAGGGCATCGATTCCACCTGGAATGACAACAACGAATATGAGGTCTGGGATGGCGAAGCCCGTTGCCACGGCTTTGGCACGCCGATCGCCATCAAGCATATCCGCCCGGTGATGCCATTGTTAATGATGCGTGCCTCTATGGAAGCGCAGCAGCGCTTTGCCCCGGAAAAGCGTCCTTTCCTGATTTCCCGCTCGGGTTGTGCCGGGATGCAACGTTACGTGCAAACCTGGAGTGGTGATAACCGCACCAACTGGACGTCACTGCGTTACAACATCCGCATGGGGCTGGGGATGAGCCTCTCCGGTTTATATAATGTCGGCCACGATGTCGGCGGTTTTTCGGGTGATAAGCCTGATGCCGAACTGTTTGTGCGCTGGGTGCAAAATGGCGTGATGCATCCGCGTTTTACCATCCATTCGTGGAATGATGATCACACCGTGAATGAACCCTGGATGTATCCGGCAGTGACGCCTGCCATTCGCGCAGCCATCGAATTGCGCTATCGCCTGCTGCCGTATCTCTACACGCTGTTGTGGCAGGCGCATGCGGACGATGAACCGATGCTGCGTCCGACCTTCCTCGATCATGAACATGACGCGCAAACCAGCGTCGAATGTGACGAATTCCTGCTCGGGCGTGATCTGCTGGTGGCTAGCGTAGTCGAGCCAGGGCAACGCGAACGCCGCCTGTGGCTGCCGGACAATCAAACCGGCTGGTATGATTTTGCGACACATCAGTGGTACAGCGGTGGTCAATGGATCACGCTGGATGCTCCGCTGGAGCAGCAACCGATGCTGGTGCGTGCCGGTGCCGGGTTGCCTTTAAGCCAGCGTCTGCGCCATGTTGACGCAAACGCTGACGATCAGCGCGAACTGCAACTTTATCCGTTAAAAAGCAAAGGTTCCTGTGCGGGGCTGTTGTTCGAAGATGATGGTGAGTCATGGGGTTATCAGAAAGGTAATGCGTTGTGGCTGCATTGGGAAATGACATGCGATGCGGCGGCCATTCATCTGCGCTTCAACCGCAAAGGAAGTTATAAGCCCGCCTGGCAGACTCTGAAGGTCACTCTTCCAGCAGGCGAAACGCGCCCGCTGTTTATCGATGGTGTTGCCGTAGCCAATGGCCAGGCTGGAGTCACGCTGGCGAGCATCGCGACAGCCTGAATTTAAGCGTATTAACCCCGCCGGGGTTGTCTGCCCCGGCTCCCTCCCTTTATATCAATTCTTTGATCTCTATCGATTAATATTCTCAAACCACATACATTCTGGAAAGTACACTCTCAATGTCTGGACATGATCTACTTTGTTGTTGAAGAACAGTTGAAACCATATCTTGAATTCATAAACAGTCATCCAGAAGTGTGTAAAAGGATTAACGATGCGATTTGTAAACTGGGTGGGTAAAGCAATTGGGTGGTTTCTTGCCCATACGTTACAGGGAACAATTACGGTTGTGATGAGCTTTATCGCTCTCGCCTCATTGACCATATTCGATAGTGTTGCCATGAAACTTACTGGTTTCTTCGGTTCGTTCGCAGTGGTCTATGTTGCCAGTTATTTCTTAGGAAAAGCACGGGGCGAACATAAGCAATAGGCGCAATCCCTTGCTATGAGGCAAGGGATTATGATTTAAAATGGCCAACTTACCTTGCATATCACAGAATTCAACTCCATAAGTATCAATCATTTCTCTCTGTATCCTGAGCCAACTGCTCACCTCAAAAATTGATCGCGCTACTGGATTTGGGGCAACAACCCCGGCTTCGTCTTTCTCCATCATCCTTGCCTCTTCATTCCTCGGTGTAAAAGAAGGTTTCAATTGTAGATTGATCGATCTACAATTAGCGCAACCACACGCCACAGGATGCAACCATGAGACAACACGCAGGAAGACCCAGAGAGTTTGACCCTCAGGATTTTCTCAACTCGGCACTGGATTGCTTTTGGCAGCAGGGCTATCGCGCAACGTCGATGGCGGATTTGATGAAGGCATCTGGTTTGGCCAGCGCGAGCATTTATAAACTCTATGCTGACAAACGGTCGATCTTTCTGGCCGCCCTTCAGCAATATATGGATGCCGGGCTGGTGCGCGGTAAGCAACGTGATGATGAGCTGACGCCAGTTGATGCCCTGCGTGAGACGCTGGAGTTTGTTGCACTGGTTTCATCGGGTCCGGAGGGGGAAAAAGGCTGCTTTACCATCGCGGCGGCGTGCGAATTGCTGCCGGGTGACGCTGATGTACGCGCCAGGGTTGAGTATAAATTCCGCGGTATTGTGGCGCGGCTGACCAGCATTTTGCAGAAAGGCCAGCAGCAGGGCGTGTTCCGCAACGATGAAAGCGCCGCGGTGATGGCCGAATGCATTTTTATGATGCTGGAGGGCATGCGTGTCTACGGCAAGATCAAGCCAGATATTACGATGCTGCGGAAAACCAATGATTTTATTATCAAATCGGTGCAGGGGTAATGATGCTGCTGCCAGGTTCTATTGTGCGCCGCCCGAAAAGGAGAAAAACCATGGTGGTGCTGGAAACGGCTGGGCAGGTGGTTTTATGCGGATGGATAGCCAACGGGAGATTCTACAAAAGACGTTTTCCAACCGATCAACTGATCCTTTGTCAGTCCCATTCCGACCTATGGCCGCTGACGTAAACCTGCTATCAATTTCTCCCGGTTCGTAGCGATTGTGGCGGGATACCATAGCCACGCATAAAAACATCGCGCATATGACGGCGATCACGAAAGCCTGACTCACGCGCAATCACGTCAAGGGACAGTCGGCTCTGCTCAATCATCAGGCGGGCAGATTCCAGCCGCAGACCTTCGATAGCGCGTGCCGGGGTTTTTCCGGTCTCAGCCAGGAATAAACGGTTCAGTTGCCTTGTGCTCAAATGGACCGCATCAGCCAGATGTTCGACAGTCAGCGGTCTGGCGAGGTTATTACGCACATATTCGAGTGCGGTTTGCAGGCGATCGCTACGCGGAGACAGGGCCAGCAAGGCGGAATGTTGCCGCTGACCACCCGAGCGCCGCTGATTCATCACCATGCGCTGGGCGACACCGCGCGCAACATCGGCACCGTGATCTTTTTCGACCATCGCCAGCACCATATCTAAACCCGCCGTCATTCCGGCGGAGGTCCAGATTCGGTCATCGATGATATAAATCCGATCCTCTTCGGTTCTCACCGTAGGATGTAACGTTTTCATGGTCTGTGCATACGCCCAGTGGGTTGTCGCGCGACGTTCGGACAGCAATCCCGCCTGAGCCAGCACGAAAGCACCGGTACAAATACCCGCCACGCGGCGGGCGCGCAACGCGTGGTTTTGCAGGAAATGAACCACACCGGCGGTGGCCGGGAGCTGGAGCGGGGTGAGTACCCCACCGACTAACCAGGTATCGGCCTCCGCATGGTCTGACAGCGCCATGCTGCTAACACTGATCCCATAGGAAGACGAAACCTGGCCGCCTGCTTCCGAGTAAACCGTGCATTGATAGAACGGTTCGCCAATCACTAAATTGGCGAACTCAAAAATGCTTAAGGTTGACAGTGCCAGAGACTGAAACTGGTCAGCAATCAACAATCCGACCCGGTGCATAGCGAGATCCTTAATGTGTGAAATCGGCCGTATATCAACCTGCGCGCAAGCCCTGATGCTTCCTCAAATGCCACGTCTTATCAAGCAGTAAATCATCCAGAAAGGGTCAGAATATCGGCCAAATGATGTCTTAAATCACGACCTTCAACGTCATTTCTTACCGTTCGCCTTGCCGTGATATTTATTCAATCGCATGTCATACAAGGTGAAGAAAATGAGCAACACAATGAAAGGTACTGCTGTTGTCACCGGAGCCTCTACCGGAATGGGTGCTATTTACGCCGATAAACTGGCAAGAATGGGTTATGACTTGATCATCGTGGCGCGCAACCATAATCGGTTAAACCAGTTAGCCAGTCATATCACGGCGGATACGGAGCGCACAGTAGAGGCGGTTGCAGCCGATCTGAATGATGCGAAACAGCTGGCGATGCTGGAGGATAAATTACGCGCAGATGCCAGCATTACGCTATTGGTCAATAACGCCGGTATCGGCACGCACACGTCCCTGCTGGACAGCAACGTGGATCAGATGACCGCCATGATTAACCTCAATGTTACGGCATTGACCCGGCTAACCTATGCGGTTGTGCCAGGGTTTGTTGCGCGAGGACAGGGGGCCATTATCAATATTGCTTCCATCGTCGGCATTGCCCCGGAAATTCTGAATGGAGTCTATGGCGGCAGCAAAGCCTATGTGCTGGCGTTTAGCCAGTCGCTGCATCATGAATTAGCCGGGCAGGGCATTCAGGTACAAGCCGTTCTGCCGAGTGCCACAGCAACGCCTTTCTGGGAAAACGGGGGTTTGCCGTTAAGCCAGCTGGACCCGCAGATCGTCATGAGTGCGCAGGATATGGTAGACGCAGCCCTGGCAGGCTTTCAGCGTGGCGAGCTGATTACCATCCCTTCACTGCACGACGAAACCCTGTTGCAGCAATGGGAACAGGCGCGCCAGGCGGTGATGCAGGATTTCTCCCATAATCAGCCCGCAGCGCGTTATCTGGCGTAATTTCCCACTGATTAACCGGCATTCCATACGGAGAACCTAACCATGAGTCGTTTACATACTCTCACCCAGGCAGAAGCGACAGGTAAAACCGCTGAGATCTGGAGCGGCATTAAACAGGTGATGGGCAAAGTACCCAATGCGTATCTGACCATTGGCAGCAATGCCCCTGACATCCTGGCGCAGACACTGCAACTTAACGCCACGCTGGCAAAAAGCAGTTTGCATGCGCGGGAAAGGGAAGCCATCAATCTGGTGGTGAGTGAAGAGAGCGGTTGTGATTACTGCCTGGCGGCGCACACCCCCCAGGCGCTAAAGGCTGGCTATAGCGAGGCACAGACGCTGGAGTTACGGCAAGGTTTTCTCGCGGATGATGCCAGAATTGATGCGCTGGTGAAGTTTGTTCAATTGCTGGTCTCTACACGAGGCACGGTGCCTGCTGGTTATGTCGCCGCCTTCAAAGCCGCAGGCTTTAACGATCAACAGGTGATTGAGACCATTGGTGTGGTGACCGCCATTCTATTTACCAATATGGTGAATCGGGTGAACGACACCGACATTGATTTTCCCGCCGTAAAACCCCTTTAGTTGACCAGAATGGCTCGGGTTTCATCCGGGCCATTCTCGTTGTAGTAAACCCGCGCCAACCGTACTTCGTTACCCCTCTTCACAAAACAAGAACGCGCATTGCACAAATAACCTTCACACTAAGGGTGCAAAACGCGCTTTTTCTGCACCCCGATAATGCCTCCCGTCCGATGCACCTACGGTCGGGCACGCCATCGGCAGGCTGTTTCCGGCCTGCATCACCTCATTTTCTGGCGTGAGCGTCAGTCAGCGCCCGTGTTTCTCATTTTGAGAAATCGGCTATCGAAAATCAGTAATGACACTTTCCACGCTTTGGCGCTGCTCTTGCTACATCAGTCCCATCTGTTTTTGTTGATTACCTTTTCATTTAACGGTGGAGACTGGTATGGCTCGTTCCCTGGCACGACTGATCAATAAGTATGCTTTAACCGCATTGTTATTAGGCTGCGCTTCTTACAGCTATGCAGGAAAACAGAATGATACCCTGGTGTATGCCTCTGATAATGAGGTGGAAAACATCAGTCCGTATCACAACACGCTGCGTGAAGGGGTGATTCTGTCCCATATGGTCTGGGACACCCTGATTTATCGCGATCCGCAAAGCGGGGAATATAAACCCGAACTGGCATCAGACTGGAAGTGGGAATCCCCCACGACGCTGCTGCTGCATCTGCGTAAGGACGTGAAATTCCACAATGGCGATCCCTTTACCGCCGACGATGTGGTTTACACCTTCCAGAGTATTGCCGGCCCCGGCACGGCATCCGTGGTGCCGCAGAGCGTTGACTGGATCGATCACGTCGAAAAAGTGGATGACTACACCGTACGTCTGCATCTGAAAAAACCTTTCCCGGCGGCACTGGAATATCTCTCCGGGCCAACCCCAATCTATCCGGCAAAATATTTCCAGCAGGTGAAGCTCGAAGGTTTCAGTAAAGCGCCCATTGGCACCGGACCTTACCGCATTGTCAAAGTGATCCCTGGTCAGGGCGTCGATATGGTGAAAAATCCCGATTACTTCAAAGAAAGCCCGGTTGGCCAGCCGAAGATTGGTAAGATCAATTTTGTCGTGATCCGCGACCCGGAAGCCCGTGTTGCCCAACTGATGACCGGCCAGGTGGACTGGATCTGGCGCGTGGCAGCTGACCAGGTCGAACCGCTGTCCGCCATGCCAAACATCGCGGTGAAAAGTGGTGAAACGATGCGTGTTGGCTTCCTCGCCCTGAACACCAATGCCAGCGGTCCGGAAGGGGTGCCGATGAAGGATCTGCGCGTGCGTCAGGCCATTAACTACGCCATCAACCGCCAGGGGATTGTTGATAACCTGGTGCGGGGCGGCAGTAAGCCGGTCTACACCGCCTGCTTCCGTGCCCAGGTTGCCTGTAATGACAGCCAGGTCACGCACTACAACTATGACCCGGCGAAAGCCAAACAGTTACTGGCGGAAGCGGGCTACCCGAATGGTTTCGATACCGACCTGTGGGCCTATCGCGAGCGTGACTATGCTGAAGCCATCATCGGCGATCTGCGCAAAGTAGGCATCCGCGCCCGTCTGCACTTCGTCCAGTATCCGGTCATGGCAACCGCCCTCAGCTCAGGACAGGCACCGATGGCGTTCAACACCTGGGGATCGTTTTCAATCAACGATGTCTCGGCGTTTACCACCCCCTATTTTGGCGGCAAAGGCAGCGATATCTGGAAGGACAGCGAGCTGACCGCGATGCTGCAAAAAGCGGATGCCACAGTGGATGCGCAGCAACGCAGCGAACAATATGCCGCCGCGCTGGGACGGATCTCATCCCAGGCCTACATGGCCCCGTTGTTCTCCTACTCGACGAATTATGCCTTTAACTCGGAACTGAATTTCCAGGATTGGCCAGATGAACTGCCGCGCTTTGCGCAGGCCAGCTGGAAATAGTCAATGGCCGGGGGCTGCGGCTGTGGCTCCCGGATACCACGCCAATAAGGAGCGAACCCATGTTGCGCTTTATCTTTCATCGATTGCTGGTGGCGCTGGCTGTGCTGTTCACCGTGGCGGTGGTCAGTTTTTCCCTGCTGCATCTTTCGGGTGATCTGGCGATAGCCATCGCCGGGCCGGACGCCAGTGCGGATACCGTCGAACAAATCCGCGTTCAGAACGGGCTGGACCAGCCGCTGGTGACGCAATTTTCGCACTGGTTCTGGTCGGCACTGCACCTGGATTTTGGTCGCTCATTCTATTTTGAAAATACCGTGATGGAACTGGTCGGGCAGCGCATGCCGGTTACGCTCCAGCTGGGTGGCGTCGCGCTGTTGCTGGCGCTGGTGGTGGCGATTCCGCTCGGGGTACTGGCGGCGGTGTTCCGTGATAGCTGGGTGGATCGTTGCGCCATGTTTATCTCGGTACTGGGTCAGGCTATCCCCAATTTCTGGTTCGCGCTGGTGTTGATTCTGATATTCGCGGTGGGGCTGAAGTGGCTCCCGGTCGCCGGGAACGGCAGCTGGCAACATTTTGTCCTGCCCGCAGTGGCGCTGGGCTACTACGCCATGCCATCGCTGATGCGCCTGACACGTTCCGGCATGCTGGATGTGCTGGGCGCGGATTACATCCGCACCGCCCATGCCAAAGGATTAAGCGCTTTCAAAGTGGTGGTGAAACATGGCCTGCGCAACGCCATTATCCCGGTGGTGGCGCTGGCGACGGTCGAGCTGGGTTTTATGCTCGGTGGTTCGGTGGTGATCGAATCCGTTTTCTCTTTGCAGGGGCTGGGCCAGCTGGCCTGGGACTCCATCTCGCGTAATGACTTTCCGGTGGTGCAGGCCATCGTGCTGATCATCGCCATCTTTTATATCGGGCTGACATTTCTGGCGGATGTGCTCAATGCGGTGCTGGATCCGCGTCTGCGCAGCAAATAAGGGGCTTCCATGAAAACATCAATGGCAGGAACAATGAAAAACAGCATGAGTCCGGAATCCGGTCTGTTGCCCGAGCCGTCTCCCTGGCAGCGTGTGTTCCGGCGGGTGCTGGGTCATCACAGCATGACGCTGGGCGTCGTTATCCTCGGCGTTATCGTGGTGCTGGCGATTCTGGCACCGCTGATCAGCCCACACGACCCCTATGCCCAGGACGTCAGCAACCGGCTGATACCGCCGGTGTGGTTTGAAAAAGGTCACTGGGATCACCTGCTGGGCACCGACAAACTCGGACGCGATTACTTCAGCCGTCTGCTGTATGGCGCGCGCGTGTCGCTGACCATCGGGCTGGTGTCGGTGATGTTATCCGGCTTTATCGGGATCACCCTCGGTATTCTGGCGGGTTACTTCGGTGGTCGGGTGGATGCGCTGGTCAGCTACATTCTCACGGTACGGTTGGCGATGCCGGTGATCCTGGTGGCGCTGGCGCTGGCCTCGCTGATTGGCGGGTCGGTAAAAGTCGTGATTGTCTTGCTGGGTCTGCTGCTTTGGGATCGCTTTCTTATCGTTTCACGTTCGGTCACGCGGCAACTGCGTGAGGCTGAATTCATTGCGGCGGCCCAAACGCTGGGGGCTTCCTCGTGGTTTATTATGCTGCGCGAAATTCTGCCCAATCTGCTCGGGCCACTGACCGTGGTTGTGACGCTGGAGATTGCCCACGCCATCCTGCTGGAAGCCACGCTCTCCTTCCTCGGCCTGGGTGTGCAGCCGCCGATGCCTTCATGGGGCCTGATGGTGGCGGAAGGTAAAGCCTATATGTTCTTCCAACCCTGGGTGATTTTGATCCCCGGTGTGGTACTGGCATTGCTGGTACTTAGCATCAATCTGGTCGGTGATGGTCTGCGTGATCTCACGGCGTTAGATGGGCGTAATTAAGGAGGTCAGGCCATGAGTCACATCACTACCGACACACCACTGCTGGAAGTCAAAAACTTGCAGGTGAATCTCAAGACACCGCGCGGCACCCTGCATGCGGTACGCGGCATTGATTTCAGTGTGCAGCGCGGGGAAATGCTTTGCCTGGTGGGTGAATCCGGTTGCGGTAAATCAATGACCTCGCTGGCATTGATGGATCTGCTGCCACGCAATGCTCAGCGTCAGGCTGACAGTATGCGCTTCAAAGACACTAATCTGCAGTCTCTCGGGCGACGCGAACGCGCCACGCTGCGCGGTAATGAAATGTCGATGATTTTTCAGGAGCCAATGACCTCGCTCAACCCCTCATATACCCTCGGCGAGCAGTTATGCGAAACCCTGCTGGCGCATCGCAAGGTTTCCCGTGCCGAAGCGCGTGACCGGGCGGTTTATCTGATGGAGCGCGTCGGGATCCCGATGGCGGCGGATCGCCTGAAACAATACCCCCATCAGCTTTCCGGCGGGCTGCGCCAGCGCATCATGATTGCCATGTCGCTGATGTGTGGCCCGGATTTAATTATCGCCGATGAACCCACCACCGCGCTGGATGTCACCATCCAGGCGCAAATTCTGCGTCTGCTGCGCGAGCTGCAACAGGAAATGGGTATGGCGGTGATCTTTATCACCCACGATTTAGGCGTGGTGGCACGCATTGCCGATCGCGTGGCGGTGATGTATGCCGGTCAGATCGTCGAAACGGCACCGGTCAATGATCTGTTTCATCAGCCCCAGCATCCCTACACGCGTGGCTTGCTGGGATGTATTCCGGTATCCGGTCGCACCTTACCGGGACAGCCATTGCAAACCATCCCCGGCGTGGTGCCCAATCTGACCGGACCGCAGCACGGCTGTGCTTTCCGGAACCGCTGCAATCAGTGTCAGGAAAGTTGTAGCGAAACACCGCCTTATCAGTCCGTCAACGCACAACATCGGGTGCGCTGTGTGCGCCCCATCGCTGTCGGGGAGGGGGTATGACAGAAATGAACACAGCATTCCCGGTGCTGCCGCATATTGCGGGTAATGAAGATATCGCCCTTGAACTCTGCGCGCTGAGTCGCAGCTTTCGCCTTAATCGCGGCTTGTTCAAGCCACCGGCGGAGATCCTTGCCGTGGATAATATTTCACTGCGCATCCGGCGTGGTGAAACCATGGGGCTGGTGGGTGAGTCGGGTTGTGGAAAAAGCACGCTGGCAAAAATGTTGCTGGGGTTACTGCCCCCCACATCAGGCAACGTGCTGATTGAAGGGCGCGAAGTCGATGCGGTGGATCGCCGCCAAATGAGCGCCCGCATCCAGCCGATTTTTCAGGATCCTTTCTCTTCACTCAATCCAAGGCGCACGGTTTCCGATGTGGTGGAAGTGGCATTGCGACTGCATAACATTGGCACTCCGTCAGAACGCAAAACACAGGTGCGTGAGATGCTGGATATGGTGGGCATGCCGTCGCGCACCCACAGTCAGTATCCGGGCCAGCTTTCCGGTGGGCAGCGTCAGCGCGTTGCCATTGCCAGGGCGTTAATCCTGCGCCCGGAGATTTTGATTTGTGATGAGCCAACGTCAGCGCTGGATGTTTCGGTACAGGCGCAGATTCTCAATCTGTTGCTGGCGCTGAAGCAGGAGTTTTCGCTGACCTATCTGTTTATCAGCCACAACCTGTCGGTGGTTGAGCATCTTGTTGACCATGTGGCGGTGATGCGTAAAGGGAAAATCGTTGAGCAGGGCACACGCGAACAGATTTTCAGTCGGCCACAGCATCCGTATACCCGGGCGTTGCTGGCCTCGGTGATGACCCCTGAGCCTGGGCTGGGTATCCCGGAAATTACCCTCAACTGAACAGGGCAGTCCGACAATTATTGAAAGGAGCAAACCATGACTCGTGAAAGCGCCCTGCAAGCCGCGCTGGACTATTTCCACTCCGGCGAATTTCGCGAAACGCTGAATCGCCGCATCGCGTACCGTACCGAAAGCCAGAATCCGCAGCAGGCGGCTACGCTGATGGCGTATCTGGAAGAAGAAATGATCCCTTATCTTGCGGGAATGGGGTTCAGCTGCCTGATAGTGGCGAATCCCGAGCTCGGGAAAGGGCCGTTTCTGCTGGCTCGTCGGCTGGAAGACGATGCGGACTTTACCCTGCTCAGTTATGGCCACGGGGATGTGGTACCTGGCGATGAAGACAACTGGCGCAACGGTCTGTCGCCCTGGGAGCTGCACGCGGAGGGCAACCGCTGGTATGGCCGTGGCACCGCCGATAACAAAGGCCAGCACAGCATCAACCTGGCGGCGCTGGCGCTGGTGCTGAAAGCGCGTAACGGGCGGTTGGGTTATAACGTTAAATTGATTCTTGAGATGGGCGAGGAAGCCGGGTCGCCCGGGCTGGAGCAGGTTTGCCAGCAGTACCGAGACTGGCTGGCGGCAGATTTATTTATTGCCTCGGACGGTCCACGCGTCACGGCGCAGCGTCCAACCCTGTTTCTCGGCTCGCGTGGGGTGTTCAACTTCTCGCTGGTGATTAAACTGCGAGACGGCGCGCATCACTCGGGGAATTGGGGCGGACTCCTCAGTAATCCGGGCATTCGGCTGGCGCATGCGATTGGCTGCCTGGTGGATGCCCATGGAAGGATTTTGTTGCCGGAACTGCTGCCGCCGCCGCTGTCAGCCACTATCCGCCATCATCTCAGCGACCTGGAACTGGGCAACGCACCGGGCGATCCGCAAATCGCGCCGGAGTGGGGCGAGCCGGGGCTGAGTGCGGCAGAAAAACTCTATGGCTGGAATACGCTGGAGACGCTGGCGTTAACCAGCGGTACGCCGGATAAACCGGCGCATGCCATTCCCCCGGCGGCCGTAGCGCACTGCCATATGCGCTACGTGCCAGGTAGCGATGTCGATAATTTTGCCAGCCATATCCGCCGTCATCTGGATCAGCATGGATTCAATGATGTGGCAATTGTTGACCCGGTTAACTGCTTTAAGGCCACGCGCATTGATCCTGATGATGCCTGGGTGAACTGGAGCGTTGCCTCCATCCAGCGTTCGCTGGGGAAAAAGGCGGCGGTGCTGCCTAATTTCGGTGGCGGCTTACCCAACGCCTGCTTCCTCGATACCTTTAATCTGCCGACATTGTGGCTACCGCATTCCTATCCTGCCTGTTCTCAGCACGCCCCCGATGAACATCTGCTCGCTGACCTCAGCTGCGAAGCGCTGCAACTGATGACCGGCCTGTTCTGGGATCTGGCTGAAGAAGGGCGGGAGGTCATGCAAACCCGTGGTGGCTGACAAAACGGAGACCCGCAGTGCATAACAACGAAATTCGTTACTTTATGGCGGTGGCGACCACCGGTTCGATCAGCGCCGCCAGCCAGCAACTGTTTGTCGCCATCTCTGCCATCAGCCGCCATATTCAGCGGCTGGAATCGCGTCTGGGCATGACGCTGTTCGAACGCAGCCCGCGCGGGATGCAGCTCAACGATGCCGGTCATATTCTGGCAAACCATGTGCGCCGCAGTATGGCGGATATGGAACTGGCAATGGCCGAGTTGAAGGGGATCAAAGCCGCTGATCAAACCACCATTCGGGTGGTTTGCACCGACGGGCTGGCGTTTAATCTGCTGCCGAATCTGATGGCAAAGTTTCGTCTGCTGCATCCGCGCGTCAGTTTTGTGCTGACGGTAGGCACCGCCCGACAGGTACCGGATTTGATTCGCAACGGTGAGTGTGATTTGGGAATTAAATTCAGCCTGTCACCCGAGACCGGGGTTGAGGTGCTGGCTTCATTTCCCTCGCCGGTGCTGGTGTTTATGAAGGCTGACCATCCGCTGGCGTCACGTGATATTCAGCTGGCCGATCTCAACGATTGGCCGGTGGTGCTGCCGGACCAGTCGGCTACCATTCGTCAGCTGTTTGATCTCTCCTGTCGCATGAATAACGTGTTTATCGACCCGATATTCACCAGCAACCATTTTTCAACCTTGTATGAGTTTGTCTGCAAAACCCCGCAGGCGATCAGCGTTAGCAGCCATTACTCCATCATGTATAGCGCGCGAAAAGATGGCCTGATTATCAAATCCATCAACCGCGATCAGCTCAGTCAGCGCAGCCTGCAACTTCAGACCGAAATAGGTATGCCACGAACGGCGATACTGGATACCTTTTTTGTCTTTCTGCGTCAGGAACTGCACCAGCTTGACCAGCAATGTCGTGATGATTTCGCATTGCAGTTCCGTTAAACAACGTTGCCCGGCAGGGAAGGCCGGGCAACGTTTTTCTGCTGTCAGGCGATCAATCAGCCATTGCGGAAAATATAGCTATACGCGCTGAGGGCTGGCGCACCACCCAGATGGGCATACAGCACTTTGGAGCCTTCCGGGAATTCGCCGTTACGCACCATATCAATCATGCCCTGCATGGATTTTCCTTCATAAACCGGATCGGTCAGTACCCCTTCGGTACGGGCGCACAGACGAATCGCTTCCAGCGTGCCTTCGCTGGGTAAGCCGTATTCCGGGCCGCCATAGCGGGTATCCAGCACCACGTCTTCTTCAGTGATTTCGCGTCCCAGCTCCACCAGGTTGGCGGTGTTCTGCGCAATACGCAGGATCTGCGCTTTGGTTTGTGCCGGTTTCGCTGAGGCATCAATACCGATAACGTTGCGTGCACGTCCATCAGCCGCAAAGCCAACCACCATGCCCGCCTGGGTACTGCCGGTTACTGAGCACACCACGATGTAATCAAATTTGAATCCCAGCTCTTTTTCCTGCTGGCGCACCTCTTCGGCAAAGCCAACGAAGCCGAGGCCACCGTACGGATGTTCCGAGCAGCCCGCTGGAATTGGGAAGGGTTTGCCGCCGTTTTCTGCGGCTTCTTCCATGGCCTGTTTCCAGCTTTCGCGAATTCCGATATCAAAACCCGCAGAATCGAGACGCACATCCGCACCCATGATGCGGGAAAGCTCAATGTTACCAACACGGTCATAGACGGCATCGGAATAATTGACCCAGTTTTCCTGCACCAGCACACATTTCATACCGAGGTGTGCGGCCACGGCGGCTACCTGACGGGTCTGGTTAGACTGAACGCCACCAATCGACACCAGAGTGTCACAGCCCTGAGCCAGCGCTTCGGGGATCAGGTACTCCATTTTGCGCGTTTTGTTACCGCCAAAAGCCAGGCCGCTGTTGCAGTCTTCGCGCTTGGCATAAATTTCCACTTTCCCGCCCAGTTCAGCACTCAAACGTTTCATCGGTGTAATCGGCGACGGACCAAATGTCAGAGGATAGCGGGGGAACTTTTCAAGATTCATTGTTTATCTCCGGGGAATAAATTGGTACGCCATTAATTTTTCAGCGCTATTAATCGTGGTGACGAAATAACAATACCCTGGTGAGGGTGTTTTTCACATTTCGTTTTAACCTGATTTTTTCTAATAAATTTGAATAGATTCACCATTTCACTGAGTAAAGTTTCGTTTTCACCATAATTGAGGAAATAAAATTGCGTGGCGGCAGCTGAGGAAACAGGTTTTCTGCATGGTCATTGAATTTAAATTCAATAAATTCATGTGGTTATGGTTGGAAGGGCTGTCAGACTTAATGGGTAGCAAAACGGCGCTTTCCTGCCATCGCTAAAATTGAATTGGCGGGTTTGATAATGCTATTTATCTGCTAACCCTTTCCCTCATCCGAATTAATTTATGACTGACAATGCAAACAAAACGAAAGGCATCATTTTGCTGGTGGTGGCTATCATTTTATGGGGATGTAACTGGCCAGTGATGAAAGCCGGTCTTTCACATATCACGCCGCTGTGGTTTTCAACATTACGTTTTTCCAGTAGCGCGCTGGTGCTATTTTTATTGCAGTTCGCCACCGGGAAAATACGTATCCCTGGCCGCAGTGAATTTCCGATCATCATCAGCGTGGGTGTTTTGCAGATGATGGCATTTACCGCGCTGGGTTGTATTGCGATGAGTTTTCTCCCGGCGGGGAAATCGGCAGTACTGGCCTATACGACGCCCTTATGGGTGGTGCCGGCTTCGGTTATTTTCTTGCGGGAGAAATTAACAACGCTCCAGTTATCCGGTGCCTGCACCGGTTTTATCGGCATTCTGGTGTTATTTAATCCGCTGGCAACCGACTGGCATGATATGACTCAGCTGGTCGCCAATGGACTATTATTACTGGCGTCATTGTGCTGGGCGATTTGTATTTTGCATTTACGTCGTAATCGTTCGCGCCTCAATGCTTTTGAGCTGGCACCCTGGCAGATGCTGCTTGCCTCGCTGCTGTTGCTGCCGCTGACATGGGTGTTCGAAGGGGGATGGAGTGGCGATAACTCCGGTGCGTTGCTGGCCATCACGTTGTTTGTCGGCCCGGTCGCCACAGCCTTTTGCTTCTGCGCTGTCAATGCGGCCAGCGCCTGGTTGTCCAGCGTGACGCTTTCATCAATGATGCTGTTTGTGCCGATCACCGGGCTGATTGTCTCCGTCATCACCCTGCATGAAGATCTGCCGCTGTCGTTACTGGCAGGTTCGTTGCTTATTGCGCTGGGGATCGCGATTATGACCCGGAAAAAGGCAAGGCAGAATCATAAAGGTATTTGTGTGGTGGAAAATACTTCGCGCAGTCCAATAAAAGAACGAATCTGACGTACGCCAGGAAGAAATAACAGCTGCTCGGCATGGAGTTTATTAAAGCTCTGATTATCAGCGGTGCGAATTAACATAATATAATCAAATTCGCCACTGACCATATGGCACTCCATGCAACCTCTTATTTTACTGACCGCGCCTTCGAAGTCTTTAAATGATTCCGGCGTTGAACGATCCAGTACCACACCGATCATCACCACCAGTCCGGCATTAAGGGTGGATGGGTCGAGTAAGGCCACATAGTTCTTTATAAAGCCGAGTTTTTTCAAGCGCTCAACCCGACGCAAACACGCGGGAGGACTCAGGTTGATTTTATCTGCGAGGGCAACATTGGAGACTGAACCATCGCGCTGTAAAATACGCAAAATCGCCATATCAAAGCGATCCAGCGTTTTATCATTCCCCGGCGCGTCGGTGCTTTTTTTCTTCTCCATGATTACTCACCTGTATAATATGATTTTCTTATTTTAATCATACTGTACTCTTATATTTTTTTGAGGACGCATGATTTCCTTGTTTGCATCCTGTCATTGGAATATAAAAAAATCAATTAAGATACTCATCCATTTCCGTAATCCTCTGAAGGTGAAAATGGCAGCCATTGACAGAATTATCGCTGAACGACTGCGGCAACTGAGAAAATCATATGGCTGGAGTCTGAGCGAGGCGGAAAGAATGACCGGCGTCAGTAAATCGATGCTGGGACAGATTGAAAGAGGGGAATCCAGCCCAACACTGGCAACAATCGAAAAAATTTCCGTTGGTTTTAAACTGACCTTAAAAGATTTTCTCAATCTGCAATAACACCGGCGCGCCAGTCGCAGAGGGCGTCTGGCGCGGACGGCGAGATTAGGCCGCGACCAACGAGGCGAACTTCGCGATATCCACGTTTCCGCCACTGATAATGATACCAATTCGTTTGCCTTTCAATTCCTCCGCATGCGCCAGCGCAGCGGCAAAACCCAGGCAGCCGGTGGGTTCAACAATCATCTTCATTCTTTCCGCAAAGAAGGTCATCGCGCTGATCAGTTGCTCATCCTGCGCGGTATAAATGTCCGTGACCAGTTGACGAATCAGCGGAAAGGTCAGATTGCCGAGATGCTGGGTCTGCGCGCCATCAGCGATGGTTTTTGGCGTATCAATATGCACAATTTCGCCTTTACGGAACGATTGCTGACCATCGTTACCCGCCGCCGGTTCAACACCGAATACCTGACACGCTGGAGAAAGTGCCGCAGCGGCCAGCGCCGAGCCGGAGAGCAGGCCTCCGCCGCCGAGCGGCGTAAAAAGGGCATCGAGTTCACCGACTTCTTCAAACAACTCTTTGGCGGCCGTGCCCTGACCGGTGATGATGTCCGCGTGGTCGTAGGGTGGGATCAGGGTCAATCCGTGCCGTTCTGCCAGTTCCCGACCAATCTGCTCACGATCTTCGGTATAACGGTTGTAGGTGACAACGTTGCCACCGTAGCCGCGTGTGGCCGCCACTTTTGCCGCAGGTGCATCCTCTGGCATCACAATGGTGGCCGGAATGCCGAGGATTTTCGCTGCCAGGGCGATGCCCTGTGCGTGGTTTCCCGACGAAAAAGCGACGACACCCGCTGCTTTCTGTTCATCACTGAACTTCAACAGCGCATTCAATGCGCCTCTGAATTTAAACGCGCCCATGCGCTGGAAGTTTTCACATTTAAAGAAGATCTGCGCGCCTGTCAGCGCATCTGCTGTGTGGGAGGTCATCACCGGGGTGCGGTTGAGATAGGGCGTAATGCGTTCTGCGGCGGCCTGGACATCGGCAAAGGTTGGGAGCATCAATGCAGTCATACTTTTTACCTGTGTGAGAATTTTGCACCAGTAACGAGTTACAAAAAGTATAGTTTTAGACAATGAATCTAAAGGTATAGCGATAAATGGCGCCTCTGACAAGCGTTAAAACAACGCAAACGGGGGTGTTATTTGACAAAAAATCTTACTATGAATATTTTATCGAAAAATAGCCGATGGCAGCCGGAGAACGCATGGCAAAGCAGCAGGAACATCTCTTACTTTCTCAACTTGACGCGATTGCTGAGGGATTGAGTGCGACATTTGCACCCTTTTGTGAGGTGGTGGTCCATGATCTGACCAATCCCGAGCATGCCATACTTTCCATTCACAATAATTTGTCCGGGCGTGAATGCGGTGAACCAGCAACCGAGCTGGGGCTGGCCCGCATCGCCTCGCCTGATTTTCCCGATGTGATTGCCAATTACGCCAACCACTTCGCGGATGGACGCCCGGTAAAAAGCACATCAGTTGGTATCCGTAATGCGAAAGGCGAGTTTGTTGCGGCGTTATGCCTGAATGTGGACATGACATTGTTCCGCGGCATGCAAAGTGCTTTCGATCAGTTCACCAAAATCAGCACCGACAACATCCTGGAAAACCTGGAGCCAACCGGTACGGAATCGATTCGCAGGCACATCGATCAGTTTGCCGCGAAACTGGCAACCACGCCACGCGCGCTCAAGACAGCGGAACGCAAAGCGCTGATTAATGATCTGCGCGACAACGGTTTCCTCGATATCAAACGGTCGATGGAGACGATCGCGCAGCATATTGGCGTCTCACGGGCATCGGTCTATCTCTATGCCAAGGATCAGGCGGAATAGCTGGCGAGAGGGAATTAATCCAGTACGCGGCCTATCAATGAGGAAGACTGTTGGATAAATGCCTGCATATGTTGTGGGTCGCTAATCCCTTTCGAGGGATGAATGGCCCGCCCTTTACGATCAAACAGCGTACCGTTGTGAAGATCTAACTGGGGTGAAAGCAACAATGGGGTGATTGATCGGGCATATTGTTCAGCTGTCGGGGTGAGCCAGCCAATAACTGTCTCCAGAGCGTTGAAAAACAGCTTATTTCCCCCGAGAAAATTGGCGCGGATATTGGTCTTAACAAAACCGGGATTCAGGCCAAAGATACTGAGATTGGGATATCGTTGTGCGCCATCCAGCACCATCATTTCATTCCCTGCCACGGTATTCATATGCACTTCCATCGGGCGGTAGTTTGTTTCCGCGTTTAAGTCACCGAGCGTGCCGGGTTTACCGGAGCCGGGATATCCCATCACAAAAACACGGGTTTTGGTGGTATTTGCTGAACCAAGCTGTGCTGCAAGCTCGCGCAGCATAACCTGGCGGCTGAGATAACTCACCGCCATATCTCGCTCCAGTCCCTCGGCAGTTTCCTGGCGTTTGGGGGCTGCGAAGATACCGCTGGTAAAGATCAGCATATCTATCGAAGGGGCAGGCAGCAGGCCAGCGACTCTTTTGGCTTCGGTCATGAGACTCAGATCGGCCTGAAGGAAAGTAATCCCGCCGATCCCGGCATCGCGAAAGGTTTGTCCTACCACAATCACGCTGGCTTTATTCGCCGCAAAATAGCGGCTCAGCGCGCGGCCAATCCCCCCGGTCCCTCCCACAATAACTACCGTTTTGCCCTGTAAGTCGTGTGGGGAGCCATAGGATATTTTGGGAAAGTTAGTGTCTTTAATCATCGTGTCACTCATGCGAAAAATTCAGGAAAGAAAGTTTTCCCGGCGTAGTTCATGATTCACTAATCAATTGACGGCATAAATAGTATAAAATGGAAATTATTTTTCCATTTATGGCGTAATGAGATGGAACTGCTGAACGACATGGCGTTATTTGTTGAAGTGGCGAAAGCCATGAGTTTTACCCGGGCGGCTGAGGTGTCAGGGATCCCAGGCTCGACCCTTTCCCGTCGCATCAGCCAACTAGAGAAAGCCATCGGGTTGCGCCTGTTGCACCGCACCACACGCCGGGTGGAGTTAACCGAAGCCGGGCAAATTTATTATCAACGCTGCAAGCGTCTTGTGGATGAGGCGCGACTGATTCATGAACAGCTGGGGGATATGCTTGAACAGCCTGAGGGGGTGATCCGGGTATCTCTGCCAGTGGATTTTGCCGCGATATTCCTCACGCCATTACTGGCTGAGTTTGCCGGGCTTTATCCCGGCATTCAGTTTGAGATGGATTTGACGCCACGGCGAGCTGACCTGATCTCTGAAGGTATTGATGTGGCTATTCGCATTGGCGAACCTGCCATGTCGAATTTAATAGCTCGTAAGCTGATGCAGTTTCACGGACAACTTTTTGCTTCGCCAGCCTATCTGGCAGGGGCAAAAAAATTGACGCACCCTGATGATCTTAATGAACATCAATGCATTGGCTTTCTCAAAAATACCGGCTGGACGCTACTCAATGATCACCAGCGCGTGACCATCAATGGTCGTGGGCGGTTCACGCTGAATAATGTTGGTATGATGAGAAAACTGGCGCTGATGCATCAGGGCATCATTTTTGTCCCTGCCCAGGCGATAAAAGACGATCTGGCGGCGCGGCTGCTGGTTCCGGTACTGCCCGAATGGCACGGAGAAGCCACTGCCGTTTATGCCTTAACCGAAACCCGGTTATTACCGGCAAAAACGCAGCGTTTTCTCGATTTCATCCGCGACAAACTCCGGGACAGCCACCCCCAGATATAGTGCCTCCTTCAGACAGCCCGATAAGAAAAATAATCAAAATCAGCGTGGTGGTTTTCTCCGGTGAAATCCTGGCAGCAGATACCGACAAAGGCACCCGTAAAGCGCTCATGCCCGCGCTCTTTAAAATATTCATCAGAGAGTTTGCTGTATTCCACATATCCTCCCACGCTATGCCATTCCTGCTCATCAACCGAGTAGAAGAAATAAGCCGCATCATGATCAACGCACACTTTCAAATGAATGAGGCTATGGCCGCCAAGTTCAATGCCGTCACCAGCAGGCTGGCTGAATCTTCCCAGGTCATTAATCAGTAAATTAACCGTGCGCTTGCCATGGTCGTCAGTCGAGAGAAAGAGGTACAGATAGTTGGTGGTATCGTAATAACAAACCAGCCCGGCCATGTGCTGAAAAGAGGTGGGGTGAAAATCCACACAGGTTTGGGCCTCAAAACTGAAATCGGTCTGACGCCGCGCCACCAGACTCTGGCAATGATGGGAGCTGAGTGATTCTCTGCCGTGCAGCCGCAACCAGCCCCTGCGGGCGTTCAGGCTACAGATGTGTTCGGCAAGCGGGATGCGCAAACTTTGCAACTGCAGCGGTAAGGTCGCGCTGTCAAAATCTTCACGTTGCGGCAACTGCGGCCAGGGACGTTCTGCCAGTTGCGTATGGGTAATCAGTGCAGGCGTGGTCTTTTCATTGGCCAGCCTTAACCAGCCATCATGGCTCCAGTAAACTTTTTGGATCGCCGTCTCACGCCCCATCGGACTTCTGCCTCTGGAGGGCAGCGGTCTGCCGCACAGATGAACCATAAACCATTCACCGGTTTCAGTTGTTACCAGATCGGCATGTCCCGTGCGCTGTAAGGGTAAGCGGCAGTCATAGCGGGACGTCATTAACTGGCCAATGGGGTCGGTTTCATAGGGCCCCGTCAGCTCGCGCGATCGCGCCATGGTGACACCATGATTGTAAAACGTGCCGCCCTCAGCGGTTAACAGATAAAACCATCCCGCGCGTTCATAAAGATGTGGGCCTTCGGTTATGCCTAATTCGCTGCCAGCATAAATATTATGTGACATACCGACGAGTTTTTGCTCTCGTTCATCATACTGTTGCAGAATAATGCCGTTCCATTTAGGAAACCCGGGTTTACCTCCGTCCCGGTAACTCATCTCCATACTGACCAGCCATTTTGTGCCGTCTTGTTTATGAAAAAGTGAGGGGTCGATACCCCGACTATTAAGATAAACCGGCTCTGACCATGCCCCTTCAATATCATCAGTTGTGACCAGATAATTATGGGTATCCCAGAATCGGCCAGTCAGATTTTTAACATCGGTATAAACCAGATAGAACACACCCCGGTCATAACTTAAACAGGGAGCAAAGATGCCACCTGAGTCGGGATTTCCCTTCATATCTAACTGACTCACCCTGTTTAAAGGAAAATTGATTAATTTCCAGTTTTTCAGGTCAAATGACTTGTAGAGTGCCACGCCGGGAAACCACTCGAAGGTTGAGGTGGCAATATAATATGCCCCGTTGGCAAAAATGATTGAGGGATCCGGGTTAAAACCAGGGAGAATGGGATTGATAATTTCTGTCATTTTGCCTCTCCTTCCGCTTGAGTCAGTGCATCCACAGCGTGATTAATTGATGACGTCGTTTTGTTAAGCGTATATTTTCTCAGTATCAGGATCAGACTTAAAATTAACAACGCAGGGATCACGGTAAAAATAAGCCGAATGCAAAGGATGGCATCGTCTGCCTGAACGGCAGCATTGCCAACATATCCGCCGAAGGTCAGCAGCCATCCGATCAGCGCACCGCCAATCGCAATGCCCACCTTGATGGCAAACAGATTGGTGGAAAACACCAGGCCGCTAAAGGATTTCTCTGCTTTATGTTCAATATCATCGATGATATCGCTGAGCAGGCTCCATTGCAGTGGAGTTGCGGTGGAGTTAATAAAATGGATGACACCGATAATGGCACAAATAAGTATCAGATGTTGTGCCGGTACGAAAAATAAACCAATCATAATCGCCGCCTGGACAGTCATGGCCATCTTGTAGGCGAAAACCCGGTCCAGCCTGGAATAAAGCGTAGTGGTGAATATTGAACCGATAAATTTTGCACCAAGAATAATCGTCAATATAATGCTGACATAATCAGGGCGATGAAGATAATAAGTCACGAAATACATCGCTCCACCGGTTTTCAATATTCCGGCAGTCAGGTTCACAACATTAAGGACAAATATCCTTCGCCAGTTAGCGTTGACGGCAAGCTGGCGTAATTCGACAAAGACGCCGCTGAATTTCTGCGAAGCATCAATCTGCGGAATATAGCGTTCTTTTGTTAACGCAAAACACAGGTAAAACATGATGCTACTGGCGATGCCCATCAATAGCATGGCGTAAAAGTAACCCTGTTGCAGGTTACCACCGGCAATCACTTTGGTCAGTGGCAGAGCAATCATGGAAACCACAATGCCACCCAGTGCGGCAAACGCGAAGCGGTATGACTGCATAGACACGCGTTCTTCCGGGTTCTTCGAAATGTTATTTATCATGGCGCAATAAGGCACGTTGACCAGCGTATAAAGCAGAGATAACGCCGTGTAGGAAACATAGGCGTAAATGACTTTGCCTGTCTCGCCAATATCTGGCGTAAAGAAGGTCAATGCACCCAGAATACCAAAAGGTAACGAGAACCAGAGCAAATAAGGCCGGAACTGTCCGTGTTTAGTGGTGGTATGGTCGGCAAGAAAACCGACGTAAACATCGAAGAATGCATCGACGACGCGTACCACCAGAAACATCATTCCCATGTGGAAGGCACTTAAACCATAAATATCGGTATAAAAATAGGCCATAAACAACATGATGGTTTGCCAGATAATGTTTGATGCGCCGTCACCTAGCCCATAGCCTATTTTTTCTTTAATGGTGAGTGTAGACATAACGATACCCCTGGTGCGTTCTTTATATGTAGGTAGAGAGGTTCTTACTGCCAGGTATCAAAATTAGGCTTAAATCAGGGCCGGATATGTAGTGATTTGGGGGTTTTATATAATTTTTTTGCGCTAGCGGTGAAACGCAGATCACTATTTAACTAATTGACTTAACTCAGGGCTGGGTGCTGGTGGTGGCTGGAGGGGAAACATCATGCTTGGTTGAAAGCTGTTTAGTCGAACGCGAGTTGCTGCGGAATTTTTTCGGTGTTACCCCCATCAATGCCCGGAACTTAAAGCAGTAATACGCGCTGTCAGTAAATTCACATTGATAGGCGATGTCGGTAATGCTCAGGTCGGTATTTCTGAGTAATTCGGCAGATTGGGCGATTTTCTTGCGTAGCAGGTACTCTTTAAAACTGATTTGCATGATTTTTTTAAAGGAACGGGAGAAGTGGCTGGCAGAGAGTTTACAGTGTGCGGCCGCCTCATTAAGGCTGATGCTAAATTTTTTGCTTTTCTCAATTTGCACCACGAAGTCAATGATATTATCGAATGTGCTGTTATTTTCTCCGCTGATCACTACCTTTTCCGCAGATTCGCCATGGGTTAATACCGTATTTAATAAAAGAACCAATAAAGGATCCACTTCGTCAAGCGTATGGGGTTCATCATGTAACTCTGTCAGCCACTGAAATAAAAACTGGACCCTTTCTGCCTGGTGATGAGTCAACTGCATCACAAAGCCTGCATGAGAAGCGGATGCGGGGAAGGGATATTTCAGCCGATTCAGCACCGCAGTATCGTATTGCAGCAGGAATCGCTCATGGTCACCGGTGAAACTCAGCTCCATATCGTGCAACATCATGGATGAGACAAAGACTAAGGTATTGTCCCTGATTTGGAATTTTTCACTACCGATCGAAAAGGCCCCCTCAGCCCGATGAAACCACATGATTTCATGCTCAAGGTGCACATGCGGCCGGATGTAGACACCTTGCTGTGGAACCCCTTCACGTGCGCGCAGCATGTAATCAACCCCGATAGAGGTTTCAATCCTTTCGAAAAAATGATCAGTATTCAGCATAAAGCGCAAATTTCTTATAAAAATTAGCAGATTTTGTCATCTATAACCTGTTTCAAGGTTGAATATCAACATCTGCTTTTTCCGGCTGGCCCTGGTTTTACGGGTGAAAAATTGTTTGTGATGTGTCTCTCAATTAAATGGAAAAATACTGACGTGGGAAAAAGTAATCGATTACATTTTGCAAACTGAGTTTTGTAATCGATTACTTTATGAGGCTACCATGGTTTCATCAATCGCAGGTTCTGTTGCAGGCGCAACACAGCACAGGGCATTAGTTCCTCGCCTCGCGCTGATGATGTTTCTTCAGTTTTTCATCTGGGGTACCTGGTCCGTGACGCTCGGGCTGGTAATGACCCAGCATAATATGGCGGCGTTAATCGGTGATGCGTTCTCTGCACAACCCGTTGCCTCCATCCTGTCACCCTTCGTGCTCGGGATGCTGGTTGACCGCTTCTTTGCGTCGCAGAAAGTGATGGCGGTACTGAATCTGCTGGGAGCGGTCATCTTGTGGTTTGTGCCGCAGGCGCTGGAAAACCAGAGCGGGGGACAACTGATCTCATTGTTGTTCGTGTATACGCTGTGTTTTATGCCGACCCTGGCGGTGGCTAATAACATCGCCTTCCATAACCTGGCGAACAGTGAGAAAAGTTTTCCCGTGGTGCGCGTATTCGGCACCATTGGCTGGATTGTGGCGGGTATCTGCATCGGGGTAACGGGCATTGCGGCCAGCGCGGCCATTTTTAATCTGGCGGCGATTTGCTCACTGTTACTGGCGCTGTATAGCCTGACGTTGCCGCATACACCGGCTCCGGCGAAAGGCCAGCCGCTGGCCTTGCGCGACCTGTTGTGTGCCGATGCTTTTGCCTTGCTCAAAAAAAGCCACTTCCTGATCTTTGCCATCTGCGCCACGCTGATATCGGTTCCTCTCGGGACCTACTATGCCTACACCGCGTCCTTCCTGGCGGATCTCGGCATCAGCAATGTCAGTACGGCGATGTCGTTCGGTCAGATGTCAGAAATCTTCTTCATGCTGGTTATCCCGCTGCTGTTCCGCCGCCTCGGTGTCAAAGCCATGCTGCTGGTGGGGATGCTCGCCTGGTTTGTGCGCTATGCCTTGTTTGCCTTCGGCGTCAATGAAGAACTGCGCTGGGTGCTGTACCTCGGCATCCTGCTGCATGGCGTGTGTTACGACTTCTTCTTCGTGATTGGCTTCATCTACACCGACCGTGTGGCTGGCGACAAAGTGAAAGGCCAGGCGCAGAGCCTGATCGTGATGTTTACCTATGGCGTCGGCATGTTACTGGGCTCGCAGATCTCCGGTGCGTTGTATAACCGCCTGATCAATCAGGGCAGTGGTGACGTGGTGGCGAACTGGCCAACATTCTGGTGGATCCCTGCGATTGCCGCTGCGGTGATTGCCATCATTTTCTTGCTTTCCTTCCACTATAAAGATGCTGAAGTGGCTAAATAACCTGAGAGGTGATGATGAAAACATTAAAAGGGCCTGGCGTATTCCTTTCCCAGTTTATAAGAGACCAGCCACCTTTTAACTCCCTGCAGGGTCTGGCGGAATGGGCCGCCAGCCTGGGTTTCAGGGCAGTGCAGATTCCCTGTAACCACCCGGCAATCTTTGATTTAGCCACAGCCGCAGAAAGCCAGGTTTATTGTGATGAGGTGAAGGGTATCCTGGCGCAGCATGGTTTGGTGATTAGCGAGCTATCAACGCATCTTGAAGGGCAGTTAGTTGCGGTGCATCCGGCGTATCAGCAGGCATTCAGTGATTTTGGTCCGTCGGAACTGCGTCAAAACGATAGCGCACGCCAGCAATGGGCGATGGCTCAGGTTAAACGCGCCGCCGTCGCGTCAGCGAAGCTGGGATTACATGCGCATGCTACCTTCTCGGGTTCGCTGGCATGGCCCTATTTTTATCCGTGGCCTCCCAGGAAAGCTGCGTTGATTGACGAGGCTTTTACGGAACTGGCGCGTCGCTGGCAGCCGATCCTCAATGTGTTTGACGAACAGGGTGTTGACCTGTGCTACGAATTGCATCCCTCCGAAGATTTACATGATGGCGTCAGCTTCGAACGTTTCCTCGATGCGGTGAACAACCATCCGCGCTGCCATATCCTTTATGACCCCAGCCATATGCTGCTGCAACATATGGATTATCTTGGCTTTATCGATATTTATCATCAACATATTCGTGCCTTCCACGTTAAGGATGCCGAGTTTACTCCCTCAGCCCGAAGTGGTGTCTATGGTGGTTATCAACCGTGGCTGGAAAGAGCCGGACGGTTCCGTTCACCGGGTGACGGGCAAATCAATTTTGCCGGAATTTTCAGCAAACTGGCGCAATACGATTATGCAGGCTGGGCGGTGCTGGAATGGGAGTGTTGTCTGAAAGATAGCGAAACCGGTGCCAGAGAAGGGGCTGAGTTTATTAAACGTAACATCATTCCGGTGGCGGACCGCGCCTTTGATGATTTTGCTGAGACCGCCTCGGATCGGGCAGAAATTAAAGCCATGCTGGGAATGGCGGGAGATGCCACACATGATTAAAGCCGCCATTATCGGGGCCGGTTTTATTGGGCCCGCGCACCTGGAAGCCATCCGTCGGCTTGGCGATGTGGACGTTGTGGCGATTTGTGATGCTTCTCTGGAAGAGGCACAGAAAAAAGCACAGCAACTGAACATCCCTTTTGCCTATGCCGATGTGGCTGAATTGTTGCAACACCCGGGATTGCAGGTGGTTCATAACTGCACCCCGAACCATCTGCATGCCAGCATTAACCGCCAGGTAATGCTGGCCGGGAAACATATCTTTTCTGAAAAACCACTGTGTATGACCAGCGTTGAAGCGCGGGAGCTGCTCGCTCTGGCAAACGAGAAAGGCGTGATCAATGGTGTCAGCTTCGTTTACCGACAGTTCGCCATGGTGCAACAGGCGGCCAGTTTAGTCCGCTCTGGCAGCACCGGACGGGTGTTTGCCACCCATGGCAGCTATCTCCAGGACTGGATGGTGCAGCAGACAGATTTTAACTGGCGCACCGATGCTAAAATTGGCGGAATTTCCCGCGCGGTAGCCGACATCGGCTCACACTGGTGTGATACGGTGCAGTTTGTGACCGGGCAGCTGATTACGGAGGTGATGGCCGATTTCGCCATCGTCTGGCCGGTTCGTCATGCTCCACGGCAGCAGCAGGCGACTTTTGGCACAAGCGGAACGGCGGAGTACGATGAAAAGCCGATTGATACCGAAGACTATGCCAATGTGCTGTTGCGTTTTGCCGATGGCAGCCGTGGTAGTCTGACGGTATCGCAGGTGAGTGCCGGTCGTAAAAACCGCTTGTATTTTGAACTGAACGGCAGTGATCACTCGGTGGCCTGGGATCAGGAAGTGCCACAACAGCTGTGGCTGGGATACCGGGCCAAACCCAACGCGATGTTGAGTGACGACCCGTCGTTGATGAGCCCTGATGTGGCTGCCAGTGCCCACTTCCCGGGCGGGCATATTGAAGGCTGGCCGGATGCGTTCAGAAATATGCTCAGTCGATTTTATGGCGCGGTGCGCAATGGATCGTCCGGGGGAGACAGCTATGCCACTTTCCGCGAAGGGGCACAGATCATGCTGGTGATTGAAGCCATGATTCAGAGCCATCGCGAACAACGTTGGGTGAAAGTCGCGCCGCTATAAATCAGGCATGATTGAGCCGGCCAGTTGTATGATATCCTGCGATTAATTGTGTTTTAACGAATATGTGGGCGTCATGTCGATTCAGAAAATTGCTCGCCTGGCCGGCGTTTCAGTGGCAACCGTATCACGGGTTTTGAATAATCAGGGCAGCGTGAAAGAGCGCAACCGGATCAAAGTCCTTGAAGCGATTGAGCAGAGCAATTACCAGCCAAATTTACTTGCCAGACAGCTGCGCACCGCCCGGAGCAGTATGCTGCTGGTCATGGTGTCCAATATCGCCAACCCATTTTGTGCGGATGTCGTTAAAGGCATCGAAGCCGAAGCCGAAAAAAATGGTTATCGCATCCTGCTGTGCAACTCCGGTTCCGATGTGGAACGTTCCCGCTCCAGTTTGCAGCTGCTCTCCGGCAAGATGGTTGATGGCGTTATCACCATGGATGCGCTTGCCAGCCTGACCGAGCTGACCACGCTAATCGGCGATGCGCCCTGGGTTCAGTGTGCTGAGTATGATGACGCCTCTGCGGTCTCCACCGTGGGTATCCATGATCGCGATGCTTCTGTCTATGTCGTGCAACAGTTTTTGCAGCGGAAATGCCAACGCGTTGCGATGATCAACCATGATTTAAGCTACAAATACGCCCGGCTGCGGGAAGAGGGCTATCGCCAGGCGCTGACGGATGCGGGTAGCGCCTGGCAGTCGGTGGTATATGCCGCCGATCTCAGTTATGAAGCGGGCAGAAACGCCATGCAGGCATTGCTGAGCCAGGGAGAACGCCCTGATGCGGTGTTCGCCGTTTCCGATACGCTGGCCGCCGGGGCATTGCGGGCCATCCAGGATGCTGGGTTGACGGTGCCTGACGATATCGCCGTTATTGGTTTCGATGGCACGGAATTAAGTGAGATGACTTACCCGAAATTAAGCACGGTCCTGCAACCGTCACGGGAAATTGGCCGCCAGGCAGTGCGTCTGCTGCTGCGGCGTATTGATGAACCCGGTAGCGCGGCGGAGAAAATCATTCTTGACTGGGAATTCCTGCACCGCGCATCGAGTTGATTATTTCACGCCCGCAGGGCTGAGTTGTTGCTGAAGGAATTTATTTGATTCGGTAATGATAGCTTCCGCTTCGTTGCCAGGTTTATCGTGCTCGACGATATACCATTGCACGCCTGCGGCTTTCGCTGCTGGCATGATCTCGTTCCAGGCCAGCAACCCTTCGCCCGCTGGCGCGAAATTCATCTGATCGTCGCGAATACCGATGGGCGCGTTATCTTTTGCATGGATCGCAAACACCCGACCTTTATAGCGTTGCAGTATCACTGCCGGATCCTGGCCGCCGCGCGAAGCCCATGCTGCATCCAGTTCAAGCTTAAGATGCTCTGGGTTGCTGGAAGACATCAGAATATCCAGCGCGGTCTGACCGTCATACTTCTTCATTTCAAAATTATGGTTATGGTAAGCGAGGGTCATGCCCTGGGCTTTTAACTTTTTGCCAATAGCATCTAAGCGTTGCCCCATCTGTTGCCAGCCCTGCTTACTGTCCGGTCGAACGTCAGGTTTGATCCACGGCATCACCAGCGTGGTATTACCGATGGCTTTGTTAAAGGCCACGATAGTGGCGGAATGATTTTCCAGATCGTCCAGTTGCACATGATCGGCAATGGGCTGTAAATGATATTTGCTGAGCAGACGTTTCATTTCATGGGCCGTCACACCCTGATCGCTCACCAGTTCAACAGCATGGAAGCCAGCACGTTGTGCCAGCGCAAACTGCTGTTCCAGCGTGCCATTGTTACGCACCGTATACATCTGCAGCGCGATCGGTAAATCCGTGGTGGCTGCGGTGCAGCTTGCGGCAATGATCAATGAAAGCGAAATAACGGCAGTTCCGGTCAATGTGTTCTTCATAAGTAATCCATCCCATAAATTTAAAGTAATCGATTACATTTTTGCCTGAGATGAAAAGTAATCGATTACAAATCGTATCAGCGTTGCGTACTTTTACAAAGTGGGGCAGGGGAAAGCTGTTGATTTAGCGCCGATTTTGTGGGTCTGGTCACAAATTTTCGCGTTTGATTTCAGGTATGCGAACCGCTTTGCCGTTCTATGCCGGACGGGATGCGATTGTCAGGTAACACGGCGACAGATCGATGTCATAATTAAATTAACTTATCTCAAATTTTTTGCGAGAAATATGTCAGCCGTTGCTCATTATTAATGAGAAATTCTATTTTTTCCTGCAGAAAAATAAGTCATGATGACCAGTTTAGCGAAATTGAGATGTTTTTCTTACGAAAACTTTACACTCATACATACTCACATCGGTGAACTTATAAAGGAATAAGTGGACCAACGTTTGGGTTCTGGGAATAATCATTTCTAATAAACAAAATGTTTTACTAATAACGTTATGGCATGGACTTTTTATTTTTTAAATGAGGAAGCATATGGAGTATTTGGGATTACCTCCGGAGAATGGACTGAATGCAGCATTTATAATACTGGTTTGTATCATTCTCTTATGGATACTCTTTTGGTGAACAAGGGCATTAGGGTGACTGAGACTTCCTGATTAGTTTTTGTTTAACAATCAGATATGCTGGCCAGTTAAGGCCAGCGTTGCTGGTTAACATGCGGGAATAAGGTGAGGGGAATGGCCGAAAATGTTTATGGCGTGATTAACTATCATCTTTACTGAGAATATCGATTAACTCATAAAATGATGAATCAACAGGTTGATGGCACCACCGCCTAATACTAACCACACAAACAAGATTAAACCCAACATAAACGGTCTTGCACCGGCATTGACCAGCTGACGTGCGCTGGTGCTTAATCCGAGTGCCGCCATCGCCATTGCCAGTAACACATTATCCAGCGTATTGATGCCTGCAACCATCGGCGCGGGCAAAAAATGAAACGAATTAAATAACGCCACCAGAATAAAAATCAGAGCAAACCAGGGGAAAATAATTGGCTGTTTTGCCGCGCGGGATTCCCCGCTATCCCGGCTGATAAACACACTCAGCAGCAGCAGGAAAGGGGCCAGCATCATGACACGCAGCATCTTGGCGATGACCGCGGCGTTCTCGGTTTCCGGGCTGACTGCGTGCCCTGCGGCAACCACCTGCGCCACTTCATGCATGGTGGAACCGGTATAAACGCCAAACTGGGTCAGCGAAATGCCTGGGAGATATTGCGCAAATTCATGCCAGATAAGTGGATAAAGAAAAATGCCCAGCGTACCGAAAATCACCACAGTAGCGACCGCCACGGCAACTTTTGCAGGTTCAGCTTTTACCACCGGGGCGGCTGCCAACACCGCTGCGGCACCGCAAATGCTGCTTCCTGCACCAATCAACCAGGCAGTTTTGCGATCAATACCCAGCAACCGGGAACCGATCACACTGGCAAGGATGAAAGTACTGCCTAACATCAACACATCGATGATGACGCCACTCAATCCCACGTCCATCACCTGCTGAAAAGTCAGGCGGAAGCCATAGAGGATAATCCCCAGTCGCAGCAATTTCTGTTTGGCAAATTGCACACCCTCATCACATTGCGGATGCAATGCGGGATAAAAGGTATTCCCCACCACGATACCGGCGATGATTGCCAGCGTCAGCGCCCCCAGCCCCAGGCCCGACATCACCGGCTGGTTACCCAGCCATGCAGTGGTGAAGGCAATCACCGCCGTGAGTGCCAGCCCGGGAATGAAGCGTTTAAGATCCTGTTGATAACGAGCTACTGATAATTCGGCCATGTTGTCCTCCTCTCCTCTACAGGACTAAGGATGAGACCTTTCCAGCCGAATGAAAAATTGATTATATCGTTATAACCAATCTGAATATCAGGTAATCAACGTACGTAGCGGGTTTGTTAATTTGTTAAAATAACAAGATAGTAAATTTGATCGCAAATTCTGTTCCCCGATCACTTTTTTACAGCACCAGGATGGTGCTAACTCCTGTATATGTCATAGTAATCCTACAGGCATTCGCTGTGCCGGATTGTGGAGGAAGGTAAATGAATCAGGACATCTCATCATCCGCTGAAGTGAAAGCGGCGATTTTTCAGCCGCTATATCTGCAAATCAGCCAGCTGCTGCTGGAAAGAATTGCCTCCGGCGAATGGCCCGCAGGTACCTATATTCCCAGCGAAGCGAGTCTGGCGGAAACCTACAACGTCAGCATTGGTACACTCCGCAAAGCGCTCAATGAACTGGTCAGTAACAATGTGGTGATTCGTTATCAGGGCAAAGGCACCGTGGTGGCGGCCCATGATTCAGACAGCGCGTTGTTCCGCTTCTTCAATGTTCTCAGGGCAAATGGCGAGCGTTCGCTGCCGTTGTCACGTGTGCTGGCGCGCCATTTACGTACCGCTTCTGAGGAAGAAGCGACAGCGTTGGCTATTACACCCGGCAGTAAAGTGATTCATATCTGGCGTGTGCGCGATCTGGATGGCGCTCCTGCCATCCTTGAGCATGTTTATATTGATGCCGCACGCTTTCCCCATCTGGATCGGGAACCGGAAATCCTGCCCAACACCCTGTACCAGCTGTATCAGCAGAAATTTGCCTGCACCGTGGCTAACGCCCATGAACAGATAAAAGCGGTGAATGCGGGACCGGATGAGGTCCTGCATCTTGAGGCGACAGAAGGGGAAGCATTGTTGCGTATCTACCGTGTGGCGCTGGATTTTCAGGATAGACCGGTTGAGTACCGTGTCTCCACTGTACTCACCCGCCACCATGCCTATTTCAACCAGCTCTGATGCGCAGCTGTTCCAGCAGCGACACAGGCAAACTCAGCGTGTCGCTATTTTGCCGCGCAGTGGCCTGGCGTCGCTCCCCGGGCAACCTCACGTTGGGCTGCGTCAGCATTGCACTGAACAACATTTCCGTATGCTGAACATAGCCAGCGGAAAAGAAAGCCGGATTCAGCAGCAACAGCAGCTGTGCGATATGCGGGGAGCCACCCTCCGTATTAAAAAACGAACTGGCCTGAAAACCGTAATGGCTGCCCGTCAGTCCGGCGGTGAGCAATTCAACCATCAACGCCAGCGCCGCACCTTTGGCACCGCCTGCGGGGGCCATACTGCCCGCCAGTGCCGCATCAGCGTCAGTGGTTGGATTGCCGTCACGATCGATCGCCCAGCCTGTGGGGATGGTTTCCTTTTTCTGACTCGCCAGCATGATCTTACCGCGTGCCACTTCGGACAGGGAAAGGTCAATCACCAGCGGCTCGCCGCTGGCGCGTGGTGAGGCGAAAGCGATGGGGTTGGTGCCATACAGTGGCACATTGCCGCCCCAGGGGGCCATTGCTGCCGGACCGTTACTTAACGCCATGCACACCAATCCCAGGCGGGCCGCCTGTTCGGCGTAATAACCGGCCATACCAAAATGGTGAGAATCACCGATAGCCACCGCGACCACACCAAACTCCTGCGCCAGCACCATTCCCCGGTCCAGACCGAGCTGCACGGCGGGAAACGCCAGGCCGGAATCCGCATTGACATTGACCACTGCGCCGCGTTGCGTGATCGTCGGGACGGCGCGGGGGTTCAGTTTGCCGCTCTCCAGCTGGTCGAGGTAATAGGGCAGCCGGGCGAAACCGTGTGACGCGATTCCGGCACGTTCCGCCGCCATCAGTGCGGCGCAGGTGGCATCAGCCGACTGGCGGTCAACGCCTGACTGACATAACGCGCGTCGGGCAAGCGCTTCCAGCTCGGTCAGCGCCAGGGTTTCATGGCTCATCGCATTGTACTCCTGTCTATCTGTGTGGTTGACAATGGTTCCTCGGCCGGGGAATCCACTGGCATGATCATTTTTTCCGGCCCCAGACGCAGCTGCTCCTGCGCCTGCGCCAAATCCAGCTTTTGTTCCCAGCGGGCGATCACCAACGTAGCAACCACATTGCCGATCATGTTGGTCACGGCGCGCATTTCATTCAAAATCCGGTCAATACCCAGCACCAGAGTAATCCCCGCCAGCGGGATGATGTTATGGGTTGCCAGGGTGGCGGTGAGTGCAATCAATGCCGCGCCAGCCACCCCTGCGCCACCTTTCGACGTCAGCAGCAGGATCAACAGCAAGCCAATTTGCTGCCATAGTGTCAAATCGGTATTGGTGGCCTGCGCAATAAACAGCGAAGTCATCGTGAGATAAATCGCCGCGCCGTCAAGATTAAATGAATATCCGGTCGGGAGCACCAGCCCGACAATGGCGCGATCGCAGCCCAGTTTCTCCATCTTGATCATCAGACGCGGCAGGACAGACTCGGTGGTGGAGGTGCCCAGCACAATCAGTAACTCTTCGCGGAAATAGAGAATTAACCGCCATAGACTCACTCCCACCAGTTTACAGATCAGCCCGAGTACTCCGCCAATAAACAGGAAACTGGTGATGTAGAGGCAGATAATCAGCATGCCGAGATGTTGCAGCGAAGTCAGGCCATATTTGCCGACGGTAAAGGCGATGGCACCAAAAGCGCCGAGCGGCGCGAGCCGCATAATCAATTCGACAATGCGCATCAGGACTTCACCGCACTGTTCAATGGTTTTGGTGATAAACGCGCTGCGTTGTGAAACCAGCGACAACGCGATACCGAACAGCACCGAGAACAACAACACCTGCAACAGATTGCCCTGCGCAAAGGCACCGATCACCGAATCTGGAATGATCTGTTCGAGAAAGCCTTTGCTGTGTTCGCTGACGTTAACGTAGTGATTTACCGCACTGCCATCCAGCTTGCTGGCATCGACATTCATACCGGCACCAGGTTTCATGACGTCCGCCACCACCATGCCAATTATCAGTGCCAGCGTGGTTACCACCTCAAAGTAGATCAGCGTTTTGCCGCCCACCTTACCGACCTGCTTCAGGCTTTCCATGCGCGCAATGCCAATCGCCACGGTACAGAAAATAACTAATGTCACGATCATCTTGATCAGACGGATAAAGGTGTCACCGAGGGGCTTCATCTGAACGGCAAAATCAGGAAAGGCGTACCCCACAGCAACCCCGGCGACCAGGCCTATCAGGACCTGGACATAAAGGTGCTTGAGCAATCGCATCTGGTTGTCCTCGCGAAGCCTGGCGGCTGCAAACCGGCGTCCGGCAGGCCGCCGCAGGCGAGTGGAAATCACGCCCGCCAGAGAAGGCGGGCAGGGGGTTAAGCACTTTCGAAAATACGGGTAAGCACGAACTCCCGATGCCCCAGCGCTTCGGCCGCCGTCAGGCGACCATTCGCCGTGCGCAGCAGACACTCCAGCAACGCATCGCCAGCACCGTCGAGGTTCATTTCGCGTCGCAACACGGCTGAGACATCGACATCAATATGTTCAGACATGGTGCGCACCGTACGCGGGTTGGCGCAGACTTTGATCACCGGCAGGATCGGATTGCCGATAACGTTGCCCTGGCCGGTCGGGAAGAAATGCGCCACGTAGCCACCGGCAGCACAGAGCGTCACCATCTCCGCGGCAGCCGAGGAGGAATCCATAAACCACAATCCTGGCCCGGTGGGGGTTTCCGCTTTATCCAGCACCCCATCCACGCGGCACTTTTTCCCGATCTTCTGAATATTGCCCAGCGCTTTTTCTTCGATGGTGGTCAGGCCGCCTTCGATATTTCCTTTGGTTGGCTGTGACTCAGACAGGTCACTGGTTTTCCAGCGATCGATCATCGCGCTGTAGCGATCAAACATGAACTGAAACTTCTGACGCACATCGGCATTGGCGCAGCGTGCCGCCACCAGATGTTCACCGCCGGTCAGCTCGGAGGTTTCACCAAACAGCAGGGTGTTGCCGTTTTCATACAGACGATCAAACAAATTCCCAACGGAAGGATTCGCGCCGCAGCCGGAGGTGGTATCCGATTCACCGCATTTAGTCGAGACCCATAACTCGCTGATGTCGCAGGTTTCGCGTTGCAGCTCCGAGGCATATTGCGAGAATTCACGCGCTTTGCGGGAAGCCGCGCAGATGGTGTTGTGATCGCCGTTTTGCTCGATCCAGAATCCGGCGACGGGTTTGCCCGTGGCCTGGATGCCGTCCACCACCCGCTTTGTCCAACCCGGCTCGATCCCAATCACGATAACGGCGGCAACGTTGGGATTGCAGCCGGTGCCGATCAGGGTGCGAAAGTGCAACTCCAGGTCTTCACCAAACTGCAAACGTCCATAGGGATGTGGCAGGGCGAGGGTACCTTTAATGTTATTCGTCACCGCTTCTGCCGCCGCGTTGGAGATATCATCCACCGGCAGCACAATGACATGGTTGCGAATGCCAACGCGACCATTGGCGCGACGATATCCTGCAAACTGGCGTCCTGTGATTTCCATAATTACCACCTTTTGGTTTTGACGTTATGTACGTGGAGATGCTCGCCCTGCTTAATCGCCGCAACGACCCGGCCAATGTCTTCGCCATATTTAATGACGGTGTCATTCACCGCCAGATCGCGAATTGCCAGCTTATGGCCGATGGGAATGGCATCCTTAACCGCAAACTCAATAGTTTTGTTTTGATCCATGATCCATCCGGTCAGGGTCTGGCCTGCCTCGATACCTTCCACCACGACTACCCCGACAGAATCACCATCATCGTGTACGACAAAATCGATACTCATAACTGCCTCCGTTATTGAACAACAAATGAACTCATGTATATGACATATATTAAATGACCTGACGGGGCAAAAATTATCTTCTCCCGACATCTGTTTTTGGGAGGCGCTTCACGAATAGCGGCTGAACATCGCGGGAAGAGAGAGGAGAGAAGGAGGTAATCGATTAAATCGATGATTGATAATACTTTATTTTCTATGCATCGAACGGTGTGACGAAAATGTGATCACACCTGAACTTCCGGCGACTGAAGCCGATCGTGATCACTTTTTGTTCACATGCCTTTTGCAGTTACCGGCATAGCTCACTATAGATAGTTCTAGTCATATATATGACACAGGAGTCCGCACCTTCGCCTATTGTCGGAAACCTATCAATCTCTGGAGACGCGTATGTCAGTTACCTGGTTAAAAAAAGCAAGTAAAACGCCGGAATCAAATACTTCTGAAGCTCGCCGCGTGGTGGAGGAGATGCTTGCCACCATTAAAGAACAGGGTGAAGAGGCGGTTCGTCACTACGCCAGCAAACTCGATAACTGGTCAGGTGACGTCATTCTGACGCGGGAGAATATTGCTACGCAGATCCGTGCCGTCCCTGCTGACGTGCGTCGCGACATCGATTACGCCATCGATCAGGTTTACAGCTTTGCCTGCGCGCAACGCGCTTCGGTGCAAGACTTTGAAGTTCGCCTGCCCTCCGGGCTGGTGGCGGGACAGAAAGTGTTGCCGGTGACAACGGTCGGTTGTTATGCCCCGGCAGGACGCTATGCGCATATCGCTTCTGCTTATATGGGTGTGGCAACGGCGAAAGCTGCCGGGGTGAAAAATATCATCGCCTGTTCAGGCCCTTACCTGGGGCAGTCAATCCATCCCTGCGTGCTTTATGCCTTTCAGCGCGCTGGTGCCGACACCATCATGACGCTGGGCGGTGTACAGGCGATTGCTTCGATGGCGTGGGGATTATTTACCGGCAAAGCGGCGGATGTGGTGGTGGGGCCGGGGAATAAGTTTGTAGCTGAAGCCAAACGCACGTTGTTTGGTCAGGTCGGTATTGATGTGTTTGCTGGTCCCTCCGAGGTGGCGGTGATTGCTGATGACAGCGCGGATGCCGACATCGTTGCCAGCGATCTGGTGGGGCAAGCCGAGCATGGTCATGAGTCCCCTGCATGGCTGTTCACCACTTCACGCCCGCTGGCGGATGCGGTGATGCAGAAGGTGCCGCAGCTGATTGAACAATTGCCACCGGTGGCCCGTGATGCGGCCAGCTGCGCCTGGCGCGACTACGGCGAAGTGATTTTATGTGACAGCCGTGCAGAGATGGTTGACATTTCCGATCGCTACGCCTCGGAACACCTCGAAGTGCATACCCGCGACCTGGACTGGTGGCGTGATTCCCTTAGCTGCTATGGCTCGCTGTTTCTCGGTGAAGAAACCACCGTCGCCTTTGGCGACAAATGCAGCGGACCCAACCATGTTTTGCCGACCAAAGGTGCTGCGCGTTATTCCGGCGGGTTGTCGGTGCACAAATTCCTCAAGACGCTGACCTGGCAACAGATGGCACGCGAAGCGGTGCCGCAGATCGCCGAGACCACAGCGCGTATCTCCCGGCTGGAAGGGATGGAAGCGCATGCACGCACGGCGGCAGTGCGGCTGGAGAAATACTTCCCCAGCGATACCTTCCAGCTCGGCATGCCGGTGACGCGCTAAGGAGATCCTATGCATCCTGCAACGTTATTCGATTTACAGGGCAAAACCGCACTGGTGACGGGCGGAGGGAGTGGTATCGGTGCCGCGATGGCCGGAGCGCTGGTGGCCGTTGGTGCCCGGGTGATTCTGGCGGCGCGGCGCGAGGCGCAGCTGGCTGATGTCGCCCAGCGTCTGGGTGGTTCAGCACGTTATCTGTGCGCCGATATCACCCGGCAGGCGGAGCTGGCCGCGCTGGCTGCGGATTGCGGCGCGGTGGACATCCTGGTGAACGCCGCCGGGGTGAACCTGCGTCAGCCGTTTGAGGAGGTGAGCGAGTCGGCCTGGGATCAGCAATTGGCGCTGCATCTCAAAGCGCCTTTCTTTCTGACGCAGGCACTGGCACCCGGCATGGCACAGCGTGGCTGGGGGCGCATTATCAATATCGCGTCGCTGCAATCCTCGCGGGCATTTGACAACAGCGCGCCGTACGGCGCAGGCAAGGGCGGCATCGTCCAGTTAACCCGCGCCATTGCTCAGCGCTGGGGACGCCAGGGCATCACTTGCAATGCCATCGGTCCCGGTTTCTTTCCCACGGCTTTAACCGGTCCGGTATTTGCCAACGATGCCCTGCGTGAACGGCACGCCGCCCATACCTGCCTGGGACGTAATGGTGAAATGGCCGATTTACATGGCGTAACGCTGTTTCTTGCCAGCAACGCCAGCGCCTATATCACCGGGCAAACCCTGATGGTCGATGGCGGTTATAGCGCCATCTGATCACCCTTCAGCGCAGAGGAACACATCATGCAAAAACCTGCTGCCGGTAACCTGCGACGCGTCACCCTGTCGAGCCTGTTTGGTTCGACCATTGAATGGTATGACTTTTTTCTTTACGGCACCGTTGCCGGGATGGTGTTTAACAAACTCTATTTCCCGGAAGGTGACCCCTTTATTACCACGCTGCTTTCCTATGGCGTGTTTGCGATTGGCTTTCTGACCCGACCGCTGGGGGCCATTATCTTTGGTCATTTCGGTGACACGTTGGGCCGCAAGAAGATGCTGATATTGACCCTGGTGATTATGGGCGGGGCGACGGTGTTTATCGGGCTGATACCCAGCTATCACCAGATTGGCCTGTGGGCACCCTGCCTGCTGATTCTGTGTCGTTTAATCCAGGGCATTGGTCTGGGTGGCGAATGGGGTGGTGCGGTGCTGATGACGTTCGAATCCTCCCCGGAGAAACATCGCGCATTTTTCGCCAGTATCCCGCAGGTGGGGATGTCGCTGGGGTTATTACTGGCCTCCGCCGCCATTGGGTTGGCGTCGATGCTGCTGCCCGATGAAGCCTTTATGTCCTGGGGCTGGCGCGTGCCATTCCTGCTCAGTGGCGTGTTTGTCATCATCGGGACTTATATCCGCAAAAACGTGGCGGAAACCGAGGATTTCCTCAAGGCGCAGGAGGAACAGAAAAATGCGCCGAAACGAATCCCGCTGGTGGAGTTATTTCGCAAAAACACCGGGGTGGTGTTCACCTGTATGGGGATGCGCCTGATTGATGGTGTGTTCTTCAATATTTTCGGTGTCTTTTCGCTGACCTGGCTGACGCAAACGCTGCACATTCCGCGCGATCAGGCGATTGTTGCCATTCTGGCGAGCGCGCTGGTGATGAGTTTCTTTATCCCGTTCTGGGGCTATATGGCCGATCGCTGGGGGCGTGCGCGTATTTTTGCGATGGGGGCCACTCTGTCGGGACTCTCCGCCTTCCCGGCTTTCGCCCTGATGTATAACCATCCGGATAATATCTGGCTGGTCTGGACTGCGATTGTTATCCCGTTTGGTATTTTCCATGCGGCAGTGTTTGGCACGCTGTCATCGGTCTACTCGGAATGTTTTGACGCATCGGTGCGCTATACCGGGATTTCGTTCGCCTACCAGATCTCCGGCGTGTTTGCCGGTGGTTTAACACCGGTGCTGGCCACCATCTTCTCGGACATGCTGGGCGGCAAGCCCTGGTTAATCTGCGCCTATGTGCTGATTATCGGCCTGACCAGTGCCATCTGCGCCGTTTACCTGTGGCGTCGCACCCATGGTGCAGGCAGCATCAATCTCCCCCGTTCTGTCCTGATTAAGTGAGGAAGCATGAAAGCGCTTGTCTATACCCGCCCACTGGGCGTTGAAATCCAGGACCGGCCTTACCCGCAGTTGCCGCAAGGGGGCGATCAGGTGGTGATTCGCATTGCGGCGGCGGGCATCTGTGGATCAGATATGCATGCGTTCCACGGCAAAGATCCACGCCGCCAGCCCGGTCTGGTGCTGGGGCATGAGTTGGCTGGGGAGATAGTTGAAAGCCAGTCAGCGCGTTTTCAACCGGGGCAGCGGGTGACCGCCAACCCATTAATCACCTGTGGGCAGTGCGAATATTGCCGCCAGGGGCGTGACAACCTGTGCAGCGACCGCCATATGATCGGCATGGACTGGCCCGGTGCCTTTGCTGAATATATGGCGATTCCGGCGCGTTCAGTGGTGGCATTACCAGCGGGTATCTCGTTGCAGCATGCGGCGATCACCGAACCGGCCGCCACCGTGGTGCACGCGCTACGCCTGACCCAGCGGGCATTGCAGATGCCACTGGCAGAAGCGAACGCGCTGGTGATCGGCGGGGGGGCAATTGGTCTGCTAACGGTGCTGGTGTTGCGCGCCTGGGGATGTCGTCAGATAACTCTTGCGGAAACCAACCCATTACGCGCCGAAGCGGCTGAGCGTCATACCGGCTGTGCCAGCATCAACCCGATTGAGACGCCGGTAGAAGCGGCAAGTCAGCAGCTGGTCATCGATGCGGTAGGCGCTGGTCCAACACGGAAACTGGCGGTGCATGCGGTGAAACCCGGTGGGGTGATTATGCATATCGGTTTGCAGGATTGGGACAGCGAGATTGATATGCGCAAAATCACCCTGAGCGAGATTACGCTGCTGGGAACTTACACCTACACCATGGAAGATTTCCATCTGACGTTATCGATGCTGGAGCAGGGCGCATTGGGCGCATTGGGCTGGGTGGAACAGCGGGCGTTGCAGCAGGGGGCGAATGCTTTCGATGATCTGGAGTCGCAGCGCGTCTCTGCTGCCAAGATTCTGCTGATTCCCTGAATACCTCCGTTGATGTGTAGCGGCGCGATTTATCGCGCTATTTTCCCGGTGCACCGACTAAAAGGCGCGCGATAAATCGCGCCGCTACAGCATATGCCATTACGCCGACAGCTCGCTTAAAAATTCTTCCGTAGTGATTTGGCGGCAATAGCCTTTGATCGCAGTAAGCGAGTTCTGCTGACGCTCGGGGGAGAGTGTGGCGCAGGCATCCGTCACCAGCGTCACCAGATACCCGAGGTCACAGGCATCGCGCACCGCGCTTTCGATGCATTGGTCGGTGAGGAATCCGGCAATCACCAGATAACGGGTACCGAGGTTGCGCAGCACGTAATCAATATTGGTGGAGATAAACACGCTGGATGAGCTTTTGGGCAGAACGATTTCATCTTCGCCTGGGGCGATAGCATCTAACACTTGTGCATCCCATGAGTCGCGCGGGACATTGAAGCCGGTAATTTTGTAATCCAGACTGCGATCGCGGCCATCTTTGGTCAGGCTCTCGATCACCGTATACATCACTTCAATTTTTTCGGCACGGCAGGCCGCCTGGATCTTTTGCATATTGCCCAGGGTTTCGCGCTCGATGATGTCGAAGAAATAACCAAATTGTTCATTCTGTTGCGCGGCAGACATACCCACATATTCACCGCCGTCACGCCGGGCATTGTAGTTTTGTACATCAATAAAAAGCAGGGTGGCGGATGCTTTCTCAATAGCAATGTTGCGGCTGGTTGGATTAAACATCGATTACGCTTCCTTTTTAAATTGTTGGCTGACAATGTCTTCCCAGCACTGGGTGAAAATCGGTGCCAAATCCTCAGCCCACATTTTTTGTCCCGCTGGCTGGCTAATCAGGTCCTGGCGCAATTCAATTTCGACATAGTGCAGATCGTTCTTCACCGCATGTTGCGGCACGGCGTAATCTGTTTCGTCGGACACCGAATAAGGTTGGTTATCGCCCACCGTCCAGCGCTGGCTTTGTTGCAGCTGTTTGAGGATCGCCAGCGCATAGTCAGCCTTGTGCTGGTACAGCACGCCAATTTCCCACGGACGTTGCTCGCCGTGAAACACCGGGGTGAAGCTGTGCATCGCCAGTAAACAGGTTGGGATGCCGAGAGTCTTGCGTTCTGCCAGAATGTCCCGAATCGCCGCATGATACGGCGCAAAGATTTCCGTCTGGCGCTGGTCGCGATCATGCTGACTCAGCGTCATATTGCCGGGCACCAGGGTAGCTTCTGAAATCGTCGGGATTGAGCTGGGAATACCCGGGTTGCGGTTACAATCAATCACCAGACGCGAATAGATCTGATGGACCAGCGGCGCATTGAGCAACTGGCTCAGGTGGCGGGAAACCGCCAGAACCCCGATATCCCAGCCAATGTGCCGGTCAATCTCCGATTGTGGTAAGCCCAGATCACCCAGGCGGCGGGGGATGCGTTTCCCGCCATGATCACACAGGATCAGAAAAGGCGAATGACCGGTTCGATTCTCGACGACAAAGGGGGCGGGTTCATCTGGAAAAAGCAGTGGTGCGCTCACGTCTAACGTTACCTCATCTGGAAAAGTCATTTAGATTTTGCATTCAATGAAAGGGGGCCCAGCGCTTCCCATTGTTTCAGCCGTTCCACGGTTTTATCGCCCTGATGTTCCATGATGGCGGCGATAATCGTGTCGATCAGCACAATCCCAGCCGAATAACCGTCAAACAACCATGGGGTTTCGACATGAATGGGCAGGACTACTTTGGCAAGAGAAGCAATAGGGGAAAGTTGCGTGTCCGTAACGGCAATCAACGTGGCACCGCGCGCCACAATCTCTTGCGCCAGCTGATACATATCCTGTTGATAGCGACGAAAATCAAACAGCACGAACACATCATTTTTATTGGCATCAATGATTTGCTGAATACGTTCGTGATGATTTTCAGAAAGCACATCGACGCCACGCCGTACCTGTTGCAGGTTGCGCCCGAAATACATCGCCAGCGACTGGCTGATGCGCCCGCCACCCAGAATGACATGATGTTCCCTGGCGCCGATTAAGCGGGTTGCCTCGGTGATTTCAAACTCGGGGATATCACGCAGCGAACACTGAATGGCAAGCACTGACGATTTGATGGCTGCCTCGATCAGTGCCGAAGGGCTTTCATTGGTCACCCAGTTATCCAGGCGCTGCAACGGCCCTTTGGCCTGTTCGGAAAGCTCATCCCGTAACGCCTGCTGAAAATCGACAAAACCACCAAACCCCATACGCCGGGCAAAACGCACCACCGAGGGCAGACTGACGCCGGCCTGATCAGCCAGCGTTTGCACTGTTCCTAAACCTGCTCTGGGATAATCCGCCAGCATCGCCCGCGCTATTTTTCGTTCAGCAGGGCTGAGTTCCGCCATGCTGTCTTTAATTTGTTGTGCCAGCACACCTGCTCTCCTTCACCACACCTGTTCGCGGCATTGACACAAAGACAGTGCCACAACCGGCGTGATTCAGCTATACGAATTTAATATATATTACATATATTGATTTTAAGTGGATTGTGTAACATATATAAAAAAATCTCAAGTGCGGTCACCAGTAAATAGCAGACGGGAGTTTTCGGTGTAATGGATAAAGTAGCGGCAGTAGAAAATAATCAATCCATTGATTCTCAATGTGAAAATCTTATCGCGAGTGGTGTTGCCACTTTATTTGCCACCCTGGTGGATTCCGCTGGGGTTATTCGTGGCAAATCCATTCCTGCCACTCGCCTGAAAACCATCAGCCAGTCTGGTGTCGGGGCATCCCCTTCCTGGGCGTTATTTTGCGCTGACAATGCTATCGCCTGGATCCCGGCATTTTCGGCGGTGGGTGACGATCGCCTGCGCGCTGATCTTTCCGCGCTGGTGAAGCTGAAGGATGGATTTTGCTGGGCACCCGTGGATGTCTTTGAACAGGAAGGCGAACGCGCGGCATGGTGCTCACGCCAGTTTCTGCGCAGCCAGGTTGAAGCGTTGCAGACGGCGGGTATAGAGACCCTGGCGGCGGGGGAGCTGGAGTTTTATTTACTGCCCGATGACGCTGACGCAGCCACCGGTCACTGGCATGCCTATGGCATGGGTGCATTACTGGACAGGGAAGCCGTGGTTAACGATATCGTTAATACGCTCGGCGAAGCGGGTGTTGGCCTTGAGCAGTTTCATGCCGAATACGGTGCCGCCCAGTTTGAATTGTCTCTCGCTCCGGCAGATCCTGTGACCGCCATTGATCGGCTGGTTCTGACCCGCATTCTGCTGGGCCGTATCGCGCGCAAACATAAGTTAGCCGTTAGCTTCTCGCCGAAGCCGTTTGAAGGCGGGGCAGGCAATGGCGCGCATTTGCATTTCTCCTTTACCCGTCAGGGCAAACCGTTGCTGGCCGGTGGTGACTGTGCGTATGGCATCACGGCAGAAGGGGGGAGTTTAATTGCCGGGATTGTCCACTATCTGCCTGAAATGGTGGCGTTACTGGCTCCCTCGGTACTTTCCGCCGATCGTCTTCAGCCGGGACACTGGTCGGGTGCTTATGCCTGCTGGGGGCTGGAAAATCGCGAGGCGGCGGTGCGCTATTGTGCGGCAAATCCGGCGAATCCGTACGGTGCGCATCTGGAAGTGAAATGTATTGATCCTTCGGCGAACCCCTATATCGCCTGTGGCGCAGTGCTCGGCATGGCACTGGCAGGTCACACGCAGTCAATGTCGCTACCCGAAGCGACACAATCCGCCCCCGCCGATTTCTCTGAACAGCAGCGCAGCGAGAAACAGATCAAACGCCTGATTTACTCGCAGGCCGATGCCTTAACCCGGCTGGAACAAAGCGAGCTGGCCCGGGGGTTGTTCCGCCCGGAACTGCTGGGTGCCTTGATTGCTGTGCGTCGTCATGAACACGAAAGTTATGGTCACCTGCCATTAAAAACCACAACCGAGAAGTTCCGCTTTGCCTGGTCCGTCTGACGGGCCCCTTGCACCATTTTGCCTGACTAACACCGGGGAAACCCATTAACAACTCGCTAAACAATCACGTTGTATGAGGGTGAGAGAGATGAATAATGCACCAAATAAAAAGCGTAATTTAAAGCTTTGGGAAGCGCTGGCCCTGTCGCTGGGCATGGTAGGGCCGACCTTAGCCATGTCCGGCAATGCGCAGGGATTAATTGATTCAGTTGGGAAAGCACTGCCTATCGTATTCGTGCTGGGTCTGGTGGGGATTGCGCTCATTGCGTACGGTTTTATCCGCCTGACGCGCTTTTATAACCATGCGGGCAGCGCCTATGGTCTGGTGGGCAAAACCATCGGGCCGCGCGCGGGATTCTTTTCCGGTTTTGCCATCATGGGAACCTATCTGTTCTTCTCGATTGCCACCCTGGCGGCCTTAGGGGCATTCACCAATGCTTTCCTGCAGGCGCTATTTCCCGCCTCGCACATTGAGATCCCGTGGATTGTCACCGCGGCGGTGGGGGTGATTTTTAGCTGGATTCTGAACTCGCGTGATGGACAGACCGTGGCGCGCGTGCTGATGGTGATTGAAGGGGTAGGGATCGTCCTGATGCTGGTGCTGGCTGCGGTCATCATCATCCATCAGCCAGCGACCACGGAGCAACATGCATCGCTGTTTAGCCTGAATGGTGTGAGTTTCCAGGCAGTGATGGCGGCGGTGGTGGCGGCGTTCCTCTCCTGGGCGGGTTTTGAAGCCTGCGCCACGCTGGGTGAGGAGACAGAAAATCCGCAACGTAACATCCCGCTGGCGTTGCTGGGTTCCATCGTGCTGACCGGGATTTTATTTGTCGGCATGATGTATGTGCAGACCCTGGGTTTTGGCACCAGCGAATCCGGACTGAATGCATTTAAAAATTCCGCCAACTCGCTGGGTACGCTGTCGCAGACCTATGTCGGAACGGTATTTTCGCTGTGCATGTTGTTCACCGCCATGATGTCCGCTTTTGCCGCTAATCTCTCCGCCGCCGCAACTTCCAGCCGTCTGTTGTTCGCCCTGGCCCGTGACGGCTTTGGTCATAGCTGTTTTGCCGAGGTATCAAGCAAAACCCATCAACCGCGTAATGCGCTGACGTTAGTGTTAGTGGTGAGTCTGCTGGTGGACGTTGTAGCATGGCTGACGGGCAAACCTTCAATGGGCACGGGCAACAGCGCGATTGATGCCTACTTCTACTTTGCAGTGATTGGCTCAGTGTGTCTGATGATTACCTATCTGATGATTGAGTTAGGTGTCATCAACTTCATCACCCGCATGGGTCAGAACATCCCTAAATGGGAGCTGTTATTGCCGGTACTGGGCATCGTCATCATGGTCGTCTCCCTCTATTACAACGTGGTAGGCCAGGAAGATTTATTTAGCCCGGCGCTGGTGGCGTTCTACTGGTGCATTGCCGGACTGATCATCATTATCTCCGCGCCGCGTCTGGTGCGAAATATTGGCTTGTCGCTGTCGGAAGAGTTTTCCGCTCCGGCTGAACCCATCGCCACTGCTATCGCACAGAAGGAATCAGTATGAGTCAGGCTATTTTTCCGCCGGAAGCTGAAGCGCTTTATCAGCGCGATGCGCAATCGATTGCCGGCATTGAGAAGCTACGTTTTTTCCCGCTGACCGTTTCATCAGGTGAAGGATGCTGGTTAACCGAAGTGGGGGGACGGAAACTGCTCGATCTGTCGGCGACCTGGACTGCCTGTGGCCTGGGGCACGGACATCGGAAAATCACCGAAGCGATGATGAAAGCGGCGCAGACCCCGGCCGGAGCGGGAGGGCTGTCAGCGGTGCATCCTGATTCCGTCGGGCTGGCCGAAGATTTACTGGCGATTACCCCAGGAAAAGGGGATCGCTGTGTCTATCTCGGTCACGCCGGGAGTGATGCCAATGATGTCGCGCTGCGCGCCTGTCGCCTGGCATCGGGCAAACGCAAGGTGGTGGCCTTTGCTCATGGTTATCATGGTGGCATTGGGCTGGCGATGAAGGTGTCAGGAGTGCATATTTCGGCAGGCAGCGCCGCCGATCCCGATCTTTACCTCGCGACTTATCCCAATCCCTTCCGTCCGCATAGCGCAGGCAAAGACCCGGTTAAGGCCAGCGTCGAGGCCAGTCTGCACGAAGTGCAGGCCCAGCTGGAGCAGGGGGATGTCGCTTGTGTGATTGTCGAACCGATCTTATCCGATGGCGGCATGGTGGTGCCCCCGGCCGGTTTTCTCGCCGGATTACACCAGTTATGTATCAACGCTGGCGTACCGCTGATTTGCGATGAGGTCAAAATGGGGCTGGGCCGTCCCGGGCTGCTGCATGCCTTCCAGCATGAGAACATTGCACCGGAAATTGTGACCTTCGGGAAGGTGCTGGGTGGCGGTTTGCCGCTCTCGGCCACGGTTGGTCCCAAAGAAATCCTCGGCGGACCCGCCGCCCATGCTTTGTTGACCACAGCGGGCAATCCCATCTGTACTGCCGTTGGGCGTGCGGTGCTGAATGTGCTGGAAACGGAGGCATTGCCGCAGCGCGCAGCCCAATCCGGGCAGTATTTTATGCAGATGCTGCGTGACCTGGCGAAGGATCTCCCGGTTATCGGCGATGTGCGTGGTCATGGTCTGGCGATTGGTGTGGAGTTGGTTGTGGCCGATGACAGCCAAAGACCGGACCGCATCCTGGCGCAGAAAGTGGTGTATCAGGCCTGGAAAGAAGGGCTGGTGGTTTATTACGTCGGCGGCAATGTGCTGGAAATTACGCCACCGCTGATTATTACCACTGAGGAGATTGATTACGCCATTGAGAAGCTGGCACTGGCAATTCGCAAAGCTCCTCAGGTGACGGATGCCGAAATCAAGGCTTATGCTGGCTGGTGAGTAATGTGATGGCAGATGGCCATTAACCTGGCCATCTGTACGCATCAGGAATAAATCCGGTTCATATGACATGACAGGCTTATCATAAGAAAATCATCTGGATTGGCAAGGCTCAGATTGGTGAGCGTTTCAAATTTCCGCAGCCGTTGGTAGAGCGTATTAATATGGATATTCAGCTCCTTCGCAGTCAGCACGGTTGACTGGCTGTTTTTCAGATAAGACTGCAAAGTTGCAATTAAAACGGCCCCTTTATCGCCGGTGTCCAATACCGGAGAAAGGACATCGTTAACAAATGTTTTGAGTTCTTCGCTGTTATGTTTGGTGAATAATCTTTCAATGCCGGTGTTGCTGAAATTCAGAATGCCGGGCCGCTGTCGGGTTTTGAGTACATCAAGAGCGGTTCCTGCCTGCTGATGACTTATCACGATATTTTCTTTCGTTGTGATGGAGCTTAATCCTACCTGAAAATTGTGCTGAAGATAGTGGTCCCCACCTATTTTTTGCTCCAGCATACTCAGTTTTCCATTGATATTTTCTGAGTGGAATATCACCACTTCATCATTTTCAACATAGAAGGCTGAATGATTAAGCCCTGTCTTGCCGACCAGATGGTTTTTGATCGTGATAAAGGCCAGGTCATTCAACTCGGTGTTAAATGGCGATAATCTGATGCACATTATCCAGTTTTTAAAATGAAAACCGTTATCCAGCAGGCTGCGTTCATGTCTGGCAGATAATCCATAGCGGATGACCTCCTGAAAAATAAACGCGATCTTTTTGTGAGCGATAATAACGGCACTGGTTCGCTTCATAATCTCCATCACGACGAAGTCACGAATTCGGGCTGCGATCACAGAATTCAATTCATCAATGTCGTAGCCATTGATAATGATAAAACCCACCAGGAAGTCATCATTAATCAGCGGATAAATAAGACATTCACCCTCGGTTATCACGTTACTGGTGTTGTCATGCGCTTTATGGAGGTGAGATAGCGTATCCCAGCTATAATGCTGGCTTCTGGCGTTGAAATAACGGTGACCAAGAATATCGATATAGCTCATGGCTGAGTTCACCCGAGCGGAAAGCTGTTCGATGAATTCATCTAATCTATTGAACTTTGTCGATAAATTTATCATGTCAGCATGGAGGTCCACGCTCACCTTCAACAACCTGTTTTGTTTTTCGAGTTGTGATTTGAGCGTTTCCACTTCACGCAGACTGGCGGCTTTTTCATCGTACAAACGGGCATTGCGCCAGGCTAATGCCACCTGAGAGGCGAAGGTTTCCAGCAAAGAAACTGCCAGCGAGTTAAATACCGAATGCCGTTTCAGGGATAATATCGTCAATGTGCCATAACAGGTTTGTTGATCTAACACCGGGACACATAACAGGGCATTGGCGATCGGGTTGTTTTTCATGATAGTTTCACGAACCGTTGAGTGCTCCGTGAAACTATTTAATATTTCTTCTCTGGAATTAACTAAAATGGATGATCGGCTTTCAAAAGCTTTGCCGGAAATGGACTGTTGTGGTGTAACGGCGTATTCATAATAATTGTTCTCAAACCCCAGCATCGCAACCGGAATCAACAAGTTCTTTTCTTGATCATAGATACGAAATATCGCTGCATCACTGTGCGGAATGGTTTTAAGGGCACCCTCAATCACATGCTGTAAAATGACTTCATGCGATAAACCCGAAGCCAGATGCCAGGTATTATCGCTGACTTTTCTGAACATAAAGTTCTGATATTTAATCACACCAGAGAGAAAGTAAACCTTGATATCATTGATTAATGCATGTACATAGCCATTATCAGACTCGTTATCAATGTTTTTAATATTTATCTTCAGTGAATCAATATACAGACAGACCGCTTCTATGATGATCTCACGGGGCAGAATTTGATGGCTAAGAATATATGATTCGTTACGCTCATCAATATTTTCGTCAGCATCTTTCAGCGCATCATCATAACGCCGTGCCGAATGACTGACATTAACCTGCGCCTGCGGATAATAGCGCTGCACAATTGAGGTTATTGCCGATGCATGATCCGGTACGGCAACGCTATGTGTATCTTCATACATAAAATAAACCTTTCTGGTGTATGTTCGCACATAGTTATTTTTCACTTTTTTTGCAAGGGTAGCAAGGGCGAAGAAAAGGTATCGCTATCCACTTGAGGGTCATCTATGTCTGGCTTCATTACAGAGAATAAAAATAAAGTCATTATCTTCATATTGTTTTTGTGTTGGGTTGTGGGCTTCATTGATAAAACCGCGATAAACATTGCCATTATTCCGATTAGCGGTGAATTCGGACTGGCCTCTGATGAAACGGGCATGATTATCAGTGGCTTTTTCCTCGCCTACTCAATCACGCAACTGATTGGTGGCTATCTTGTCGATCGGCTGGGTAGCAAAACCATTCTCACCGGTGCGGTAGGTCTCTGGTCCGTCGCCACCGCTTGTACCGGAATGGCGACCGGGATCCTCGGTCTGGTCGTGTCGCGTTTCTTTGTTGGGATGGGAGAAGCGGTTTTCCCGTCGGGCAGTTCTGTCGTCATTGCCCAGCAATTTGATAAAAGCAAAATGGCAAGAGCCAAGTCTTTCCTGCAATCCGGTGCATCGGTTGGCTTTGCCGTGGGATCCGTGGTCGTCACCACGCTGATTGCCTTCTTCAACTGGCGGATGATGTTTTTCGTGCTGGGGATTCTCGGCATGGGTCTGGCACTGGTGCTCTGGCTGGTGCTGCGTTCGTCAGCGGATCACCAGGTAGCGTCCCCGGCTGCCAGCCTGACGCGGGATAAAACCTCGGAAAAAAGACGCTTGCTGGAAATCGTTACCCGCCCGCTGACTTGGCAAATCGCCGCCTGTTATTTCTTCACCAATATTGTGTTCTGGGGGCTGCAATCCTGGCTGCCGTCCTACTGGATTAAAGTGAAGGGCATGAGCATGGTCTCAATGGGGGCATGGTCGATGCTGCCACCCACACTGGGTTTTATCTCGTTTCTGGTTTGCGGCTGGTTGTTGGATCGTTTTTTCCAGGGGCGGGAAAAGTTTCTGATTGCGATCGGCTCCTCGGTGTCTGCGCTGTTTATCTGGCTGATGTTTAATGCCTCTACAGTGCCGATCGCCTTTGCCTGGTTATCCCTTTCCAATATTTTCCTTAACGCGATCAGCATCAGCGTCTTCGTCACCATCATCAAGCAATACCCGAAAGCATCCGTCGGGACCGCGACCGGCCTGATTAACTCTGTGGCGCAAATCGGTTCGTTCCTGTCCCCTCTGGTGATCGGATATCTGTTAAAGCTGACCAACCAGAATTATTCCACGGCCTTTCTGATGATTATCGCCTGCGCCGTGGTCACCTGTCTGATTGCGCTTTCAATGACCCATTCGAACAGCACGGTACAGAGTGAAACCCGTTCAAATCCATCGCATTAATAAGAGAGGCCCTATGAATTATTCAGCCATTATTCAGGACACGCTGAACCAGCAACGTAAAAAGATTATTTCGGTCAGCGACCAGGTGTGGGAATTTGCAGAAGTCCGTTATGAAGAGTCGCAGTCGGCCGCGCTGATTGCGCAGACCCTTGAAGACGCGGGTTTCGCAGTTGAGCGTCAAGCTGGCGGCATTGAAACCGCTTTTGTGGCGACCTTCGGAACAGGACAGCCGGTTATTGCCTTCCTGGGCGAGTTTGATGCATTGCCATCCCTCAGCCAGCAGGCAGAATGCAGCTATTTTTCGCCGGTGGTGCCGTCCGGTAACGGGCATGGTTGTGGGCATAATTTGTTAGGTGCGGGAGCCTTAGCGGCAGCCCTTGCTACCAAAGCCTGTATGGAACAAACCGGGCTCTCCGGGACGATTAAATTCTTTGGCTGCCCGGCGGAAGAAGGCGGGGGCGGTAAAGCATTTATGGCACGCGCTGGTCTGTTTGAGGGCGTCGATATTGCTTTCACCTGGCACCCCTGGGATGAAAACCTGGCGTATAACGCACGTATGCTGGCGACCAATCAGGTGAAATATCTGTTTAAAGGGAAGAGTACCCATGCGGCCTTTAGCCCGCATTTGGGACGCAGCGCATTGGATGGCGTCGAACTGATGAATGTCGGTGCGAACTTCCTGCGCGAACATATTATTCCCGAAGCGCGACTGCACTACGCCATCACCAATGCCGGTGGCAACGCGCCGAATGTGGTGCAATCTGAGGCGCATGTTCTCTACAAAGTACGCTCCCCCAAAATGCATGAAGTGCGTGATATTACTGAGCGAGTGCATGATATCGCCCGGGGTGCAGCGCTGATGTCTGGCACCCAGGTGACGATTGAATTTGATGCGGCTTCTGCGGATCTCATTCCTAACGTAACGCTGGCAAGTATCATGGACGAAGAACTGAACAAAATCGGGCCGGTGGCCTTTAGCGAGGATGAAAAAGCCTTTGCTGCATCGATCCAGGCAACTTTTTCTGATGAGGAAAAACGCAAGGTTGCGAAAAAAGGACGGGTATTGTCCGAGGATATTACCCCTTTACGCCGCGAACCTGATTTCCTCAATGGCTCCACCGATGTTGGGGATGTTAGCTGGCTGTTGCCGGTCGGGCAGGTTTATATTGCGACCTGCGCATGGGGCACGCCACCGCATTCCTGGCAAATGGTGACACAGGGCAAAACCTCTTACGCACACAAGGGCATGCTGCTGGCAGGCAGCGTGATGGCAGCCTCAGCCGTGCGTGTATTAACCAATCCGGCGATTATTAACCAGGCCAAAGAAGAACATATCTTGCAACTGGAAGGTGAGACATACCATTCATTGCTGCCGCAGGATGCGCAACCCCGTCCATTAAACCGTTAATAGTGCAATTGGGTGGCATCTCGCCACCCCTTTTTAAAATAAAAATGATGAGGCATTAATAATGAAGATGATGAAATATACACTGCTTGCGGTGGTTGTTGTTCTGCCTGCAATCTCTCAGGGAGCAGAAATTTATAATAAAGACGGCAACAAACTGGATCTTTATGGCAGCGTGCGAGCCAGGCATTATTTCAGTGATGATACCAGCGTGGATGGTGATAATAGTTATGTGCGTCTGGGTTTTAAAGGGCAAACAAAAATTAATGATAAGCTCACCGGTTATGGTCAGTGGGAATATAATATTCAGGCCAACCATTCCGAAGCTGAAGGTGATGAGGGCAATAAAACCCGTTACGGATTTGCCGGACTGAAATATGGCCAGTGGGGCAGCATCGATTACGGCAGAAATAACGGCGTGTTATATGATGTTGCCAGCATTACGGACTATGCCCCGATTTTTGACCATCTGACAGACAGTTACACCGATGGCTTTATGACCGGCCGCGCCACCGGGGTGCTGACTTATCGTAATACCAATTTGTTTGGCTTGTCTGATAAGGTCAACTTTGCCTTGCAGTATCAGGGGAAAAACGGGGCGGGCAGTAATAACAGCGGCCGCACTGTTTACACCTCGAATGGTGAGGGTGCAGGCGCTTCCGTCAGTTATAGTTTCGACTGGGGTGGTACTGTGCTGGCCGCTTATGGCAACTCGCATCGCACAGCGGCGCAGGAAGCTTTAGCATATGGCGATGGTGATCGGGCCGAAATGTGGGCGCTGGGATTCAAATATAATCCAGGCCAGTTTTATGCTGCGATTAAATATTCTGAGGGCCAGAATATCACGCCTATTCGTGGCTATGGTTTTGCCAACAAAACCCAGAACTTCGAAGTTTATTCGCGCTATGTTTTCGATAACGGTATCGTTCCCGGTATTGGCTGGTTCCAGTCTCAGGGGAAAGAGATTGAAGGTTACGGCGATGTCTATCTGGCCAAATATCTGGATGTTAACGTCGCGTACTTTTTAAATAAAAACTTTCTTGTCTACACCGATTATAAAATCAACCAGCTTGATAAGAATACCCCGTTCGGGATTTCTACCGATGATAGCTTTGGTGTGGGGATGACTTACCAGTTCTAAGGCATATTGCGTAGCGGCACGAAGTATTGTGTGTCTTTTTACAGGGTTTCTGCTGCCAAAACCTGCGCGATAAATCGCGCCGCTACTGATAAGTGCAACCATGATGCCCGCAGGATTTCAAAGCAACGCATTCACCCAGATCCACACCGGCAGCGTACCCATCGACAGCAGGGTGGTCAGGCAAATCGCGGAACTGGTTATCTGGCTTTCCTGCTGCGAGCGTGAAAACCCGAGCACGTTAACGCCGGAAGGATTGGCGGCCATCAGCACCAGCACCCCGCGTGGCATTCCGCTGATATGCAATAGAATCAGCAATAACGATATGATTTAAAACGACTTCAACCGGCACCCCTTGCACCGTGGGGCATGTATGGGACATTCTCTTTAAGCCTCTGGTTGATATACTCAACCTGACTGGCACTGCATTCAGGCATCCACGCTCCATAAACGCTGTAAACCATCTGTGCACTCGCATGCCCCATCTGTGAAGCAATAAACGCGGGATTGGCACCAGCTGATAACAGCCAGCATGCGTAGGTATGGCGTGACTGGTACGCTTTGCGGTATCTTAATCCTGCCCGTTTCATTGCCGGTTCCCATATACTTCGCAGTGTTCCTACCGCGTAATGATGCCTGCCAACCGCGCCGGGTGAGACCAGCAGAGGGCAAAAAAGAAAGGTGCAGGGGTGAGTGGTTGTCCGGCCATACTCCCGCAGTCTTACTTCTGTCAGGTGTTGCTTACCCAGTCGGGTAAGTTCCGCCTGATCCCTCAGTGCATTAAGTGCCGGACCGACAAGGTGTATTACTCTGTCTGTACCTGCATCAGTCTTTGGCAGAGTAAACAGTCCTCGCGATGTCAGATTTCGCCTCACCATTAACGTTCCGGCTTTCAGATCAACGTCTTCCCACGCCAGCGAGACCAGCTCTCCATGCCGGACGCCGGTATAAAACGCAAGCATCCACAAATTTCTTGTCTGGCGGTTCGGGCATGCAGCTATAAACCGGCTGAATTCATCACGGGTCAGCGGGTCCGGCTCTGCTTTCGATTTTTTCAGCGGCCTGATGCTGCTGAACGGGTTAACGTCCACATAGCCGTTGTCAGCAGCGAACTGGAACATGCCACCTATAGTTGTCATGTAAAAATTGACAGTAGGCACCGTTCTTCCTTTCACCGGCTTCAGGCGGGAATGCGTGATAACCTGAACACCGGTCAGCAGATCTTTCCTGATGAAAAGCAGGTCTTCTTTCGTAACGGCTGAGGCAAGTTTTTTGCCGCCGATACGTGGCACCATATTTCTCACCACGGAGCAGTAACGATGATGTGTGTTGGCGCTGATATCCATTTTTTTCAGGTCCAGCCATTTTTCTGCCAGGTCACTGACGGTAATTTCCTTTTTTTCAACGCCGAACCGCTTCAGGTTTACTGACTGCGGGAACTGTGCTGCATAGTTGAAACTTCCCATCTTTATTGCAAAGCACACCGAAGCGCGAAGCTCCCCGGCTACTTTGCGGTTTTTGGCCGTATCGGGCACGCCAAGATTTTCCCTGACGCGCAGGCCGTTGTACTGAAACCAGATGCGGAGTGATCCGCCATGGTTCTCGACGCCCGTTGGGTATGATGTTTTACTCACTTTTCCCTCCTGACGTCCAGGAGCCATTCAAGAATATCGCGATCATATCATTCGGTCACTACTGGTATTTTTTGTGCAGCAACCCAGGCATCGATCGCTTTCCTGTTATACATGCATTCGCTGGTGGGCTTAGGCTCACCATCAGGAGAAATATGTTTATATTCGCGCCCCAGCAACCATGATTTTTTTCGGGCGCGTTCGATGGTTCCTGACTTCCAGCCAGTTACAGCAATTAGTAGCTTTTCTGTAACCCATTCATTCGTTTCGATCTGCACAATGTCTGTCATATTTCACTCCATGCCTGACCTGCTGCAACAGGTGAATAAATTACCGTGACATGTCACGGCGTGATTTTGAACTTCAGCTCATGCCAGCCATGAGTAAGCCAGCAAGCATTTTCACCACTAAGGTAACATTCAGTAACCGGCAACTGATCACCACAGCGGCCACAGTTACGTTTATTCAGTTCTGCCACCTGTCGTTTAAGTTGGGAGTTATCGATACGAATAAGTATAGTGATGTACTCATTTAACTCATATGGTTCACGCCCTGGGTGAAGATCGGCGCAATTCTGCGCCAGCATTTAGAGTTTCTGATTTGAGCACAAGCTCAGGTTTCTTTTCACCGGAAGCGGGCTGACGTGCACGTTGCTTTGCGTTCTGTGGGTGATTTAATCATTATCTTCAAAATCATTAAATTCTAGTTTTTGGAAATTTCTATCAAATCCCTTTCGTCCTAGTGCCGAAAATTTTCCATTATGGATTGTGTAACCACATGCCTTGTTTTCATCTATATAGACAACGTTAAATCTCGGATAGTTACGTGGTGTTATTTCAAAGTAAATGCCAAGTGCTTCTTTTCCTTTTCGCATCTTCTGCAATTCTCTGGCTACTTCCTGCCATTCCTCGATGCTTACAGCATGTCTTTTTCCACCTAATTCGGATATATCCATCTCAACTATTTCTTTTAGTCTTTCATTGCTTATTAACATTATGTCTCCTGTTTAAAAAATCTATATACTATTTATTTTACGGAAGTCCTTTTGATAGCGACATAACGAATAAGTTTCAAATGGAAAGATTAGACGTTCATGTATAATTATTTCTCGTGGTCGGGAAGTACAGGGTTATGCTTCGCCCATCAACACCGTGAAACACCTTGGCGAGCATTCCTTCTCTGTAACCGAGGCATGCAGCATGTGAAGGTTTGTCTGACTTTGCTGTTTTCCGGATTTTGGCCTCACCAACTCCTTCTTCCCGCAATTTTTTAGCGTAAGCACTCATCTTTGATTCTTGCTCTTCGCTGACTTCAAGGGCTTTTACGGCGTGGTAGGCACCTGATGCCCATCCCTCACAAAACTGGTCAGACATAGCAGCTTTGCGCTTTGACGGGAGTCGATAGCAATAGTTGGCCTGAAACTCTTTTCTTGCCTGCTTAATCTGACGCGTTAAAACATCAAAGATGTAAGCTGCTGCAACGTCTCTGCCATCCAGACCGTAAAACTTAACGACCCGCTTACGCTGGAAACTCGGTGTTAATCGCCAGCTCACCAGGCAGTTAACTGCAAATGCCTTCTCTATGGTCGCAACAAGGAAGCCCATATAACGAGGCAGTTTTTCGGCATCGCTTGGAGATGACTTACTTTCGCTGGTGCTGATCTCCAAGAAGCTCACCTCTGACTCACTCAATCCATGTTCTTTCATGAAAGCCTGAGCTTTCGAAAGGGCGCTTGCGGCTTCTGCCGGACTGCTGGTGTTTTGAGCCAGGCGCATTAATTTCTGGATTTTTGTGAGGTATTTCTTTTTGGCTTTATCGTCCATCACTCACCATCCTTATCAGCCTGCCCGGCTGACGCCTACCTGAATATCGTCGTGTGGGTGTTCCATAATTTCTCCATACCGATTTTTAGTTGCACGAATCCCTTGCCGTTGATGGCAATAAATCAAAAAGGGATTCACTCAAATTGGCTGGCAGGTACTGCAACACCTGCCGCCGTAATTCTCCATGCCTGAAAGGATGTGTGGTGCCGGGTGCCTCCCGGTGCCCTGATCAAGCTGACAAACCACAGGGCGGTGACTCATAGAATTGACGCATCGCACGATAACGATGATTGTCAGTTTTACCGCGTGCGCTGGCCGCATTCACCACAACGGTTGAGAGCATTAATCGGTTCAGGGAGGTCTTCAGGAGTTTCCTTCGCCACAGAGAAATGCTCTCACCGTTGTGTGGTGCTATGACGGGCACCAGCCGGGCTATCCTGTCTTTCACCCTGGAATGCTCACTCTACTGACTGACAGGTGCATGAGTTTTAATTAGTGCCACACTAACGCAGTGGCTTCGGGGCTTTAACGTCACTTCCGCTTGGACATCACTCGCCGTTTTTATGTGTCCTGCTCCAGCGCACCGGACGGACATACCACACGACTCTGGATTCTGATGACCATCAGGCCGAATGTTGTTGTGATGGCTGGGGCTGAAAATCCCAGCATCTGTGGAGGTCTTGATGTCAGGCTGTCTGGAACGGCAGCAATGCCTGACCACATCCCGTCGAATTTACTCGGCGACAATTCCCACAGTATTAAAACCGCTACCTTTAGCGCATCAGCCTGCGCATTCACCACAACGGTAAGAGCACTGTCAGGACGCCTCGCTATACCCGCCATCGGCCAATGCTCTAACCTGTTGTGTGCCACACTGACGCAGTGGCGGCGCTCATGCCTGTGAGGATTAGTTTCGGGTTAGCTTCAGCGCCTCCCTCACCAGTCACCGGGTTAACGCGTCAGCAAGCGTTATTGGCCCATCCCGGCACACCTTTTTCATGATTAACCCTGACCAGCGTGTGAGCAGTTTGAACCTGCATCTGGCTCCCTTTCGGGACTAGGGGCAGCATCATAACTGCTGCATTGGCATAACTGGCCGCGGTCTATCCGCTTTGCTACTTCATGGTCATTCCCTCGCTATTGGCCTGAATCACAATGGTTGAGAACACTTAACGCCTCTGTGGCGCGGCTAGTTGCGCCCGTCAAATGTTCTCACCGTTGTGAAAAAGGGCGGTTAACCCGTAGGGAAAGGCCGAATTAACCGCCAAGCTCTCATCTATCGCTAAAACGATGCCCGATAGGGCAAAGATTCGACACAGCACTCCACCGTTACAACACCCAGATCACCATCACAGACAAGTTCAGCTTCGGGAAACAGGTACAGGAAGGTGAGTAAATCACGGAGGCTGGTGTTAGCCATGTTCCTAACCATCTTCATTTGCTGTTCCCGTAAGCTGCCGATGGATAGAATATAGCTACTTTAAGTAGAGAAAATCAACAACAAAAAGTAGAAAATATGAGGTGAATAGCTTTAGTTGGCTTAACTTACTGAAAAAAGGCATAAAAAAACCGGCTTTCGCCGGTGTATAGAGTCTTTAACCCTTATCCAAAATCTAGCATTTTTAGTGGCAGGCATCTGATTAACTTGCCGAAAATGAAGAGTTCAGTCATTTCATGTTCTTCAATGTAGAAAGGGGGATACTTTTCGTTGTCAGATAAAACAGCGAGTTTTCTTCCTTTAACCTTTTGAAGTCTCTTAACAAATGTCGAATCTTCAAAATTGAAAACATAAACGCCGTCACCATTGAAGTGATCGATGCCTCGGTCAACGAATAGCAAATCCCTTGGGCTGAGGGTTGGCATCATACTGTCACCATCCACATTGATTAGCTCAATACCATCCAGACTTTTCCGCCCAAATAACTCATAAACACGATCTTCAGGTATTTCGATTGAGCTGATCACCGTAGGGAAAGGGTGATTTATATAGCCATTACCAGCTGAAGCGTGCAGATCAAACTGTTTAATCCTTACAGTTCCTTTATCTGGAATATCAAGTGCTTCCATCACTCCATAGTCAAGGTATGCAGGAGATACCGACAGCTTTTCGGCAATTCTCAACATCTTCTCATCCCTCGGCTTTGCTGTGCCCAGCGTATAACGACGAGCCATCTCATAAGAGACGCCAGAAAGTTCAGAGAGTTCTTTTACCCCAAGCGAATGGCTCTGGAGCGACTTGTTAAGCCTTTCGGCAAAGTCTTTGTATTTAGATTCTTCCACCATAAGTAGAAGATTAAGCGCGCTAGGCATAGTTGTCATTTCTATTTTTAGTTGCGTATTTTTGCTACTTTAAGTAGCATCCATTTATCCCATCCATGAGGAAAAAAGAATGCAAGACCGCTTTAAGAACGTGAGCGATCAGGCTGTGAAAGCAGTTGGAAGCATGTCGGAGGTATCACGCCGATTCGGTTTCAACTCAGTGCAGTCTGTAGCGAATTGGGTGAGCAAGGACCGGGTCCCACCTGACCGTGTAATTCAGCTCTGTGAGTGGGGTGGTTGGTCTGTGACACCCCATCAATTGCGACCAGATATTTATCCAAACCCCAGCGACGGCCTGCCTGTTAAGGCAACAGGTTAAACATTACGCAGGCCAAACATAACTACCAGAAGGAAATCAACATGGTAGACATCAAAGAAACAGTTAAAGCGATGTGCAAAGCCCTGAGTGGTGGTCGATCTGCTATGGCGGGTGCACTTGGCATGACGGTGACTCAGTTCAACAACAATCTGTACGAAAAGAACGGGTGCAGGTTCTTCGAGCATCACGAGCTTGAAGCGATGGAGGACCTGTCAGGCACGAACCTCCTGGCTGAATACTTCGCAGCACGCCGTGGCGCAATGCTGGTGGAAATTCCGAAGTTTGAGGACCTGGACAGCGTTGAGCTTTTTAACAAATCGGTACGGACAGCGGCACAGCGTGGTCATGTCGATCAAATTATCGAACAGGCTGTTGAAGATGGGTTTATTGATGAAGCCGAGGCGGCGGAAATCATTATGAACCACCGCAGACATATTGCCGCGCGTGATGAGGAGGTGAGGTCAATTATTGTGGCGTTCAGCCGCAGGAAGGGTCCTAAAGGGTTGACGCCCAGGGTTGCAGCCCCAGGCGTCAGTTTTGCGAATAAACAAACCGGCATGGAGAGTTAATCGCATGGTCATTGTAAGCCAGAGAAAACCAACAAAGCAATTTCGCTGCCGTTTCGTAGCTGGTGTGCGTTTGTATGAGGAAAGAATACCCGCCGCTGGTGGAGCAAACAACTACCAGAAAGTCAGCGAAAAGGTAGTCAGGGCTGCATGGAATAATTATTACCAGCAGCACGATGGTCAGGGGGGGGGAGAAATGAATCCCGCTGATTTCATTCACAAACATATCGTTAAGGTGCTGATGGGTGAGGGCTACCCGGAGGATGTTGCCCGCCGTGGAGCCAACAAGGGCGTTGACCACTACTGCAAGTGTTCACAGGCATCGAAAAAAGGCGCGATGTTTGATGACTGCCTTCACTACGCCCGTCTTGAAGCCCGCTATCAGACCCCAAAGAACGAGCGCAAAGCCAGGCCTGCGCGCAACCCTAAATCTGCTCAGGAGAAATTATTGTGACATATCACGAAATCATTTCTCCCGGCTTACCCGGTGAAATCATCAAACCGTGGGTTGAACTCTACAGGGACGATCACGGGCACATCGTTGAAACCGTTGGTGTGGACGTAGTTAACCACCGGGTCATTTTCATGCGCAAAAGCCAGGGATACCCGCTGCCATGCGCACAGCCCCGCGAGTTATGGGGAAAGAAGTTCAGGAAGGTAACACCATGAGCGTTAAAATTTCCGCTTATATCTGGGAAGCCTGCGCAGCAGAAGGCATCAAAAAAACCAAGCTGCTGATAATGGCGCGCCTTGCTGATTTCTCTAACGACAGCGGTATCAGCTGGCCCAGCACAGGCACCATTGCTCGTCAGATTGGCGCAGGCCGCAGCACCGTTATCACTGCTATTGGCGAGCTTGAAAAGGCTGGCTGGTTAACATCCAAAGAGCGCCGCAATGGGCAGCGAAATGCAACGAACATCTACACGCTTAATGTTCGCAGGCTCAAAGCTGCCTTCGATAAATACAATGCTGACGCTCCAGATTCTGAACATTCAGATTCTGAACCTTCAGAAACCGAACGTTCAGAACCTGTACGTTCAAATTCTGTACGTTCAGAATCAGAAATTAAATCAGGTTCTCACGGTCCAGAAACTGGACCCGATCCGTTAGTAACTTCAACTACTGATCCATCAGATAAAAACCCTTCTTGTCAGGTTGCTGCGCAACCAGACGATGCCGGGTCAATTATCAAGCAATCTCGTGAGGTTTTGTGGCACCTGAACCGGGTCTGCGGTGCGAAACATACCGAGGCTAAGTCGTCGATGGGACATATCAAATCCCGCATTACTGAAGGTTTCACTGCCGAAGAGTTGCGCCTGGTCGTGGATTACAAGCATGTTCACTGGTCGGGTATCACTGAGTACCAGTACATGCGTCCAAAAACGCTGTTCATCCCTGGCAACCTTCCCGGCTATCTCCAGTCAGCCATCAAGTGGGACAAAGCCGGTCGGCCACCCCGCTCCGAATGGAACAACATCAAAAAATCCATGCAACGCGACGTCAACCAAACCGCGAGTGTTGATTACCCACATCCTGATGGTTTCCGGGGGGAATGATGAACACTGAAACTTTGATTCTTACTCACCTGATGGCGTTTCCCGGACAGGCACCGGAGCAGATTGCTGAAGCAATTGATCGCAGTATCAAAACTGTCTACAGCGTCTTACCGGAAATGATTCTGAACGGTGAAATCTGGCGGGACCATTATTACCGGTATTTCTCATCTGAGCCTGAAGGAGAGGTGGACACCAAATTCTCCAGGCTGAGCCACAAAGCGTATGAGTTACAGGATCGGAACAACTGGAACCGCGCAGCCCGAGTATGGCTTGAAGCAATGCACAGTACCAGCAAAGAGGGGTTACGAGAAAAGGCTTACAACCTTCGAAAAAAGTGCATCACCCGCGCCAACGCACTTCGGCCCCTGCCAGAACCTGATTTCCCTTTGAAGTCGAGGAAGCGCCGATGAAAGCAGCCCTACAGCGCCACTACCGGCGCAACGAAGATTTCTACCGTGGAACCCGCTTTGCGGTCCTGATGATAACCGTTCTGATTTTCGCCCTGGCATGGGAGCTGACACACAAATGAGTAATTTACTTCAGGTTTATAAAAACAAAGACGACAACGAAACAAACATCACTGTCCGCAAAACTTACCTGCTGGGCGTGGACGAACTCTACATTGAGCCGGGTTACAACGTTCGCGATATTAACCAGGAGCAGGTTGAAGCGTTACGCGATGCGTTTATCGCTGGTGAGTATGTCCCGCCTGTTGCCGTTCAGGTGACAAATGAGGGCGTGAAGATAATCGACGGTCATCACCGCTGGCATGGCGCGAAGCTGGCACAGGCAGCGGGTCATGACATCCGACTGGAGTGCAAAGACTTTGTAGGCAGTGAAGCCGACCGCATCGCCTTCATGGTCACAAGCAGCCAGGGCAGGGCACTGGAACCGCTGGAACGTGCCGCCGCGTACCAGCGCATGATCAATCAGGGGTGGGAACCGGCAGAAATTGCGAAGAAGGTAAAGCGCTCATTGGCAGATGTTGATCATCATCTCCAGTTACTGACGATGGGTGACGGCCTGAAGGAGATGGTCAAAACCGGCGAAGTTGCCGCGACGACCGCTGTAGCAATGGTCCGGGAGCATGGAACCAAAGCCGAGACGGTAGCCAAAACCCAACTGGAGAAAGCCAAAGCCAGCGGGAAGAAGAAACTGACCCGTTCCGCAGCTATGCCGCAATTCAGCGCCACCCGCGCCCGTCGCCTAGTTGAGCTTATGAGCAAAGCTGACTTTTCCAGCGATGCGTTTGGCGATGGTCATTGGTATGGCTTCGATGATGAAACCATTGATGAGGTGCAAAACATCCTCACTGAATACCGCGCGGCAACTGAGCTTAACGGGGAGGCTGCGTAATGCCTTACCAACTCAACTACGCCGATCCTCCGTGGCCCTACAACAACAGCATCAGCAATGGTGCTGCCACTGATCACTATCAGACCATGTCTATGGCTGACCTTAAGCGCCTGCCCGTGTGGGGGCTGGGGGCTGAAAACTCAGTTCTGGCTATGTGGTACACCGGCACCCACAACCAGGAAGCGCGAGACTTGGCTGAATCATGGGGATATCGCGTCCGAACCATGAAGGGGTTCACCTGGGTGAAGCTGAATCAACTGGCCGAGAAACGCTTTAACCGTGCGCTGGTGGATCAGACCATTCACGACTTTACCGACCTTCTGGACATGCTCAACGCAGAAACCCGCATGAACGGTGGCAACCATACCCGCAGTAACACCGAGGACGTTCTGATTGCCACACGCGGTACTGGCCTGCCACGCGCCAGCGCATCGGTTAAGCAGGTTGTGTATTCATGCCTGGGCGAACATAGCGCGAAGCCGTGGGAAGTGCGCAACCGCCTGGAGCAACTTTATGGTGACGTGTCACGCATTGAATTATTCGCGCGTACCGCCGCCGAGGGCTGGCATTGCTGGGGCAATCAGTGTGACAGCAATGTACAACTGGTCATAGGAAGCGCTAACTATACGGAATAATAGATAACTACAAAAGCCGCCTCCCGTGATTATTGCTTCACGGGAGAAGACTATTGTCAACCCGCCAACTTTGACAGTACACAATCAGTAATGATTATTTAATATTGGGATATGAAATGTTGTAGATTAGACGCAACTTCATGTCTCAGAGAGAACTTTTGGAATTATCGGTTTACGAATTAACTCAAGGTGGAGTGATTTTATGGGCATGTCAGAGGAAAAGTACAATACGATGCGTCGCATGAAAAACGGTGCAGAATACAATTTGCGTGGCGATAAAGTTGTAGGAGTAGAAGTAAGAAAAGGCCCCAGATACGATAAACGGAAAGTAGTTAATTGTCGTAGCCTGCCACCACTAATTCGTGAAGGTTTGATTGATTTTGAACGTTACCCCAGTGACATGTCACGCTATTACAGAGTTCGACTTACCGATGAAGGAGAAAAAGTCCTGGAGTATGGAGTGTGAAGTTACGTATATATGATTAAGTTGTTTTAGATGATTGTAACTTGAGAAAAATCAAATAGTTGTCAATTAGCGCCTTCAGGCGCTTTTTCTGTTCTATCAATTCGTATAGTAAATGTTCTCTCCAGATATTCAGGAAAACATGTAGTAGTTTGTCAGGTTGTGCAATTGGCGCAACTGGGGATGTTATTAATTTTCATAGGCGCTATGATGGATTTGCTGGCGGGCGTTTGCAGATTCCCCCGGCAAAGGTTGGTCCCGTTCAATTGCAGTTGATGGGGCGGGACCGGATAACAACGAAAAGGCATGGAGTAGTTAGCATGAATCAACTTTTAGTGATTGATGGTGTTTCTGTTCGTCAGGATAACGAAGGCCGCTATTGCCTTAATGATTTGCATAAGGCTGCTGGTGGTGAACGTCGAAATGATCCGCACGACTGGATGCGTCTGAAGCAAACTAAAGACCTTGTTGAATTATTGAGCGATACGGGAATCCCCGTAACGGTCATCAAGGGAGGAAAAAACCAGGGTACTTTCGTTAGCAAGGAGTTGGTGTATTCCTTCGCTATGTGGATCAGCCCTGAATTTAGTTTGAAAGTCATCCGCACTTATGATGCTATAGCGAACCAGCAAAAACCGGTCTCAATGCCTGATGAAGTTCAGGCCAGCATTCTCCTCCTTGAGTCAGCTTCAAAGCTGCTGAATTTCTCCAACTCATCAAAACTCGGCGCTTATCAGAAGATTCAACAGTATTACGGTATCCCTAATATGATGCCGGTATATGCCATTGACGCTCCAGCCGATGCAGCAAATGGATCAAGCCGCGCAAGTTTCTCACTAACCTCATCACTGAAAACTCATGGCATTAAGTTAACGGCAAGCCAGGCATACAAACTGCTGGAAAAGGTCGGTGTTGTTGAGCAAAAGGTAAGGGTTAGCCGATCAGCGCCTGGTGGCGTTAAAAACTTCTGGTCACTCACTGCCAAAGGGTGCATGTACGGGAAAAACGTAACCAGCCCGGCGAATCCCCGCGAAACTCAGCCACACTTTTTCGAGTCGCGTTTCCCGGAGCTTCTTCGCCTGCTTGAAACCGTGCATTGAGGTGTAAATGCGAGCATTGCTTACGCCTGAAGTAGCCCCACGCACGGGAATTGTACTTCTAAAGCCGGGGAGTGATCTGCTCCCCTTGTTCCGTGGCCGTGTTCTGATATGCACGCCACCGGGAGAGCTGGCAAGCCTGCCATCAGGCTTAATCAATGACAGCAGCCAGCCATTACTGGACGAAAAAATACTGGCAGGATTCTTTAATGATGACCGGGTAATCAAAGCCGCTGGTGGATGGGAAGCCCATGATGCATGGGTGCAAAAAATTAACGCCTGCCAGCTTCAGAAAAAGGATTCATATCATCATCCGCATTACACTACCTTGCGGACCGAATTGGGCACGGTTTGCCTGTGCTATCACGATGATAACTACTGCCGTGCGAATGGGTTGCCTGTGCAACTGGAAGCGGTTGCATCAGGGAACATGGCGCGATGGGTCATTGAATCCGCCTGCATTCAGATGGGTTTAGGCTCTGACCATCGGATGACATTACCAGAGCTGTGCTTGTGGGCCTGTCTCAATGACGTGACGGACCTGATACCTGAAGCACCAGTGCGCCGTGTGCTGCGAATGCCAGCAGAGACAAAGGCTACCGGCCCACTGAAGGAATCGCATATCCAGCCTGAGCGCGCAGCGCGGGAAGTGATACAGGAAGCGGCTGAGGTAGTTAAGGCGGTCATCAGCCTGGCTATCGATCCTGAGTCGCCGGAATCATTCATGAAGCGGCCAAAGCGCCGCCGACTGGTGAGCGAGAATTACACGCGGTGGGTCAAAGCGCAGACATGCACCTGCTGCAATAACCCAGCAGATGACCCGCACCACATCATCGGACACGGACAGGGAGGAATGGGAACCAAGGCGCACGATTTGTTTGTGATACCGCTTTGCAGGGCGCATCACGACGAACTCCACCGCAACCCTAGTGAATTCGAAAACAAATACGGGAGCCAGACAGAACTGCTGTTGAGATTCCTGGATCACGTCATAAGCATTGGCGTAATCGGGATAGCAAAAAAATAAACCGGCATGGAGAAATAACGATGCGTGACATTCAATTAGTTCTTGAGCGCTGGGGCGCATGGGTAGCAAGCAATAAGGAAGATGTTACCTGGTCATCAATTGCCGCTGGCTTTAAAGGGCTAATCCCTTCGAAAGTGAAATCCCGTCCTTCCTGTTGCGAAGATGACGCGATGGTTATTTCAAGCTGCATTGCAAAGCTGAATAAAAACAATTCGGACCTGCATGATCTGCTTTTCGATTACTACGTTTTCGGCCTTACCTTTATGACACTGGCGAGCAAACATAAATGTTCTGACGGTCATATCGGTAAGAAATTGCAGAAAGCAGAAGGTGTAATCGAAGGGATGTTGATGATGCTTGATATTACGCTGGAAATGGATCGCTACGTGCGGCGAGAACAATTCAGCGATATCGCCTGAAAAGTATTTACGTACGTAAAAAAACAGATAATCTGATAAGAGTGGTTACTTCGCATTACTGCTTATCATCGAAACCTCGCCAACTGGCGGGGTTTTTTGTTTTATCGGAGCAGTTCTTTTTCCAGCCGTTTCATTTTCTTCAGTACCTCATCCGGGTTGTTGACGATGAATGATGACACGAAACAGACATTTTCAGGTGGCTGCACATCGTGCCAGTGGCTGGTTTTCGCAATGCTGTGTGCTTCAACGTATTGATCATATGCACGGGAAAGCGCCTTCCTTTTTCTCGCTCCAGCAAATGAATACAGACTATAAATCTCATCTTCGCGAATGGTCTGAAACGGGTATGAATCATTTCTGATTGCAGACATTTCAATGAGCAATTTATTGAGAAGCGGTGATGCAGCTGCACGGTAAGCTCTCCTGCTTCCACTCAAATGACTAAGAATAGTTGGCAGAAAAATAGCGAGTACCGGTATGGCTATGCCGATCAGAATGCTTTTGAAATCCATGAGGTAGTATCCATGTCAGATATTATTAACGAGCTTATCCCGTACATTTCTCTTTCGCTGTCTTGCTTCGCAATTGGATATAACATCGGATTTGTGCGCGGCAGGGATTGAGCATCAAGATAGATGTTTCACCTAGGATCATGGAATCCTGATATTTAGACAGTAAAAAAAACAGATATGCAAACTTAGCTGAGATGAATTAGTGCTTGTCTGAAAAGCTTGAGAGGGTGGATCGTCACCACCAGTTTGCACCAGATAATCCCTGCGGCTGACGAGCCAGGTAACTATCGCCGATGTGCGTCAGGGTTTTATTTATCATTGCGCTTTGATAATTTGTGCTTAATGCGGTGAATCCCACTATGCGTAGGGGCGAATAGTCTCTCAAAGATGTTGTGGTGGTCCATGTATCGCGAGCCTTCTGACTAAAGGCCCACCGGGAGGCACCCGGCACCGCAGAAATTCTAATGCCGTAGCGAATCCCCCTGAGCGGCGGGGCAGAACAATCCTCAAAGCACACATGCGGGCCAATGTTGATTGTGCAAAGGCCTACCGGGAGGCACCCGACGCTACGGCACCAGATGTCCTTATTTCTGCTATGATTATGATGCGGTGAATCCCCCTATGCGGTGGGGCGTATCGGTGAAGTAATAACCTGTGAAGCGCGCCTCAGCGATGCCGTGGCTGGGTCACCGGGAGGCACCCGGCACCGCAGTATAATCATCTTCAATTGTACGAAATCAACACCAATGCGGTGGTCAATAATCAAAGCCCATCATCGACATTGTTGGATCAATGCTCAATTAAAATTACTTCTGAAATTAAAATAATTTTAATAAAAGTTTTGGGTTGCTTATGTTATTTATGCGGTGAATCCCCCTGTGCGGCGGGGCAAAGCCAAAGTTTCTGACGTGTCATGCGAGCCAGGAGTCTGGCTTATCCTGCTCTCCGGGAGGCACCCGGCACCGCAGCGGTATCTACTGTGAGATGAAAAAAATCCCGCACACCGCAGAGGTTAGAAAATGTGCGGGTGAATGAACAACATCACTCGGGAAATCCATCGGCATAATTGCACGAAATCGATTAGGTGGCTAATTGTTTTCGATCTTATCATTAACATTCATTTCACATACATCAAGGCTCGCTTCGGCGGGCCTTTTCTTTTGCGCTCCGTCACTGCTGAATTACATACCTGTACCGAAGGGACGATGCGCACTTTTCTTCAGACCACAGATAGCGCCGACCGTAATCACGGAGGTGAGAGACCATGAAAATGCATAGCATCCACACCTGGGCAGAATTCTGGGAATTACTTCGATCGTGGTGGGCCGGTGACGTCCCAGCTGGTGGTGTAGCAATGGCGATCGTTATTACGGTCCTGCGTGTGGCTTACACAGGCGGCGGCTGGAAAAAAATGTTACTTGAAGCTCCATTATGTGGGCTGGTGACACTGTCAGTTTATTCCTCACTTAACTATTTTGGCCTGCCCACGGAATTGGCTGTTGGGATAGGCGGTAGCATTGGCCTGATTGGTGTTGAGCAAATCCGCAATCTGGCTATCCGAGTTATCAACTTCCGCTTTGGTGGCGGCAACCCACAGGCGTAATCCATGAATCAGACACAATTTCAGCAGGCGGCTGGTATCAGCGCCGGGTTAGCTGCGCGCTGGTTTCCGCATATTGATGCGGCCATGAAGGAATTTAGCATCACCGCACCGATTGACCAGGCAATGTTTATTGCTCAGGCCGGACATGAAAGCGTCAGTTTCAACAGGCTGGTTGAGAGCTTCAATTACAGCGTTGCAGGGCTGGCTGATTTCGTTCGTGCCGGAAGATTGACGCAGGATCAGGCTAACTCGTTAGGTCGCCGCCCGAATGAGTCATCGCTACCACTGATTCGCCAGCGAGCAATCGCCAACCTGGTATACAGCAAACGGATGGGAAATAACGCGGCAGGTGATGGCTGGTTCTATCGCGGTCGCGGCCTGATCCAGATAACCGGTCTGACTAACTACCGCAATTGCGGCAACGGCCTGAAGGTTGATCTGGTGGCAAAGCCAGAGTTACTGGTGGATGACGCTTACGCTGCACGAAGCGCCGCATGGTTCTATTTCACTAACGGCTGTCTCAGGTATCCTGGCGATCTCAGCCGCGTTACGCAGATTATCAATGGTGGACTTAATGGCCTTGATGATCGTCGCGCCCGATTTACTAAATCCTATTCTGTTCTGGTGGTGTGACATGCGCTTAGTCGAAGACTGGAAACGCTGCTGGCGATGGTTCTCTGTCCACAGCCTGGTACTTGCTGGTGCAATACCGCCAACGTGGGCATCACTCTCTGATGACCTGAAATCACATATTCCGGCTGAATACATGGGAACGGTCACGGCTGTGGTCGCCCTGTGTGGGGTCATTGGTCGCCTCGTAGACCAGAGAAAGCGGCCATGACAGCAGAGATTAAGGCGGGGATCGTCATCGTTCTTCTAATCATGCTGTTTAGCCTGATTGGTGCCGGTGGCTATTTCGGCTATCGGTACAAAAGCAACAGTGTCCGGGCTGATACTGCCGAGCAGAATCTTAATCTGGCGAAAGACACGATTAACGATATGCAGGTACGGCAACGTGATGTAGCGGCGCTGGATAGTAAATACACGAAGGAGTTATCTGATGCTCAGGCAACTATCGATCAGCTGCGTGCTGATGTTGATTCTGGCAAGCGTCGGTTGCAGCTCAGCGCGACCTGTCCAACAAGCAACGCCACCGGCCCCACCAGCGTGGATGATGCAGCCAGCCCCCGACTTACTGACTCCGCTCAACGGGATTATTTCACCCTCAGAAGCCGAATCGAAACAGCCGGAAAGCAAATAGCTGGTCTTCAGCAGTACATCAGAGAGCAATGTCTTAACTAAGGAAAAATGAAATGACCTTTTATGAAAGTGTAGCGCTGTGGTTCTCCTTCTTCGTATCCGTGCTTTACCTGATCGCTGGTGGTTGGGTGAAGATTCGTAATTACATTAAAGCCAAAGGGCAGGCTAAAGCCGATGCAATTGAGCTGGAAGTACAGACACGCCTGAAGGCTGCACAGGCAGCAACAGCAGATGCCCCGTCAGCAACAGCTACATCCGTAGCTGGCTCAGTTAATAACTTTCAAGCTACAGCATAGTTAATCATCTGAATCGATTGTATATTTCAGTAGCAACTTTTATCAAAGCATCATGTTGAGTTGTGAATTACACTCATTTGGTTACAGCTATGAGGTAATTGAAATGAAAAGTAATGAATCAGCTTACATTGATGACACAGGTGAACTGGCCGTTATTGATATTTTTGACTCAGTCAGACACGTTCCGCTTCCGGAAGTTGATACACCTGAACAACTGATTCAGCAACTCCAGCTGTTGACCTCGCAAAGTAGTTTCAGTCATAAAGCACTGGATATGGCTTTTGAGGTAATGGCTGAAAAAATCGGCCTTGGTGCCGGTTGCTGATTCGGTGGGTGAGTTTAATAAGTTTTCATCACAAGGCGCATTTGCGAGTGCGCCTGATGATGATTTACTGCTCATATGTAAATTAACGAATGGATGTTCATCAATACAAGCTATGAGCTACCCATTGTGTTAGGGTCAGTTTTTAACTACCCGCCGCGGGATCGCATATGAAAAGCGTTATAGTCTTCTTCAATCTTGAGCCTGCCGAGGTCATTAGTGTAATGCGAGGCGTTACCTCAATTGGCCGTAATTATCCCAATGGTGATAGAATTCAACTTCCAATAATGTCAGCCGGATTTCCATCTTTAACAGGGGACTCAAAAATTGTTCATATCGCCTCTGACCGGACCCTAACCAGTGATGAAATTCTGGAAGCGGCTAACAAAATGTTGTGAATAGTTTTAACTTAGTTTACTCCACCACCGTCTTCGGACGGTTTTTTAATCCTCCGCCAGGGATAACGGTTTACTACGCTATTAAGCATTGCGGACAGGTGTAAATCATGCGAGGACTCTCTCACAACTGGAATACTCTGTCAGCAAAATACAAATTAGTAGGCTAAGCTTCTTCATAAACCAACTAGGAAGAGTATGAGCTGATTTTGAAGAATATCGATATGAATTTTTTCGCTATTGAAATCAAAAAATTAGCCGCTGAATACCAATCGGGCAAAGTGCTTCAAGAAGTGAAAGCAGATGTGGATGGATTAATCCAGTCAATCAGAGAGAGTATTGGTCCTGATAAGAAGGTCCAGATTGAGCAATGGTCAATTCTGCTTGAAGCGTTAGAGGGGTATCGGAATAGCAGAGCTGACCCGGCATGGAGCATCGTGATATCGCATGCAGTTAGGAGGATAAAAAGTCGGAGGAGTAGTGCGAAGTTCAGTAGAAGGCGCTTTGCTGGTAAAAATCCATCCACTTATAAATAAAGCAAACCACTTAGAAGGTATATCTATAATGACCAGCTTTCCTGAAAGTTTACTGGCCGCCTCCGGGCGGTTTTTTCTTATCTGAAGGAAGGCAACTACCACATGACTGAAATCAGATTTGTGGTGGTCGGCCATCACACCCGCAGTTATGCCGCTGTTCAGCTGGCTAATTCGATTGGCGCTCATCTGCTGATTGATGATTAACGCAGGGGAGCCAACTGGAATCATCACCGTGCTATTGAGTGGGCTGCACAACAGGACTGCCGCGTTGTCATTCTTGAAGACGATGCACAGCCGGTTGATGGCTTTCGCCTGCTGGTTTCCGAATGGCTGGAGCGATTCCCTGATGATCTGGTGAGCTTCTACCTAGGCACCGGCAGACCACCGCAGTACCAGAAAGAGATTGCAGGGATGCTGGTTGAAACAGACCGCACCCGCGCGAGTCACATCGTAATGAGTAAGCTAATTCACGGTGTCTGTTACAGCCCGCCACAAAGCAGCCTGCAACAGATAGTCAGTAGATGGAATCAGACCAAAGCCGCTGATTATGCTGTCGGCGATGCATACGGTGGATGTGTCATTTATCCATGCTATTCACTCGTTGACCATGCCGACCTGCCAACGGTTGAGCGTCACCCGGACAATGAGCCGAGGACAGAACGCCGCAGAGCATGGAGACTGGCATGAAAACGCTCAACGCTGGGTTAATCAGGCGGTTATGGCTTTTTTGACCTGAATCTCTCAAGACCAGAAAACACCCGTGGGGTAATTGAACCGGTTACCAGTATTGATGGTTCAGGCTTTGACTGAATTTTATACACTGCAATCTGAGCCTTGCTCAGTATCTTTTCTGGTGCGAGGTCTGACACGATTGAGTATTCAGATGTTGGCAACTCCCACCTGATTCCATCAATACCAAGACTTCGTGAAAAACCTTCCAGTTTCATTTGCTTATGGAGGTTTTCATATTTATTGCTTTTATCTGCATCATGCAACTCAACGCGTACCGTGTAATTGATCATAAGAACTCCTGTAACAAGGGCTTATTAAGATAATTCCTAATCGGTAAAGCGACAATGTTTTTAATGGATTGGGATATGAAAGAACCCCGCATCTACGGCAGCAGATGGGATAAAGCTCACCTGCGATTCCTGCAACAGCATCCGCTGTGTGTGATGTGTGAACAGCAGGGAAGGATCACAGCGGCCACGGTTGTAGACCACATCGAACCACACAAACTGAAAGACGCGCTGAAGACGGGCAACAGCCAGGCGATATCGAAAGCACAGCATTTGTTCTGGAGTAAAGACAACTGGCAATCGCTGTGCAAAGCGCATCATGACTCAACCAAACAGAGAATGGAGAAAAGCGGAACCGTCATCGGCTGCGATGCTAACGGCTACCCGCTCGTTCCTGCTTCTCACTGGAGTAAGTAATGACGGCAGATGAACAAACCATTCTGATGTTCAGAGGATTGATCGCATCACTCCCTGAAGAGAGTCAGGCAAAGGTAAAGCAGGCAGAGAAACAGATTCGTGACCTGCTGCCAATTTACCCGGAAGGCGAAGCATTCGTGGCGATGGAATGCGGCAATGCCAGCAGACTATGCGGTTGGTGATGCGTATGGCGCAGCTGTCATTTACCCGTGCTACTCGCTGGTCGATGACGCAGATAGTACGGCAGTCGAGGCGCACCCTGATGGTGAGGGCAGGCCAGAGCGTCGCCGGGCATGGCGTCTGGCGCGGGTGGCTTCAAATACGAACGGTTACCATTTGCATCCCGATGATATATACGGATGAGAATGATTATCATTTGTGGGTCCCTCTGGAGGGGAACCCATCCACGGGGCGGCTCACTCGCGGAAAACGGCTAGTTTTGCATTTTCCATGCGGACACCACCATGTGAGTTAACTTTATGTTTTATTTCATATAAGTAGTTATTGAGGTGTCCAGTGACACCAGGATAAGGGACATCTGACCAGTCTCTAACGTTATGTTAAAAAACATAAAAGAGGGAAATCAGCTGGTGTGTTGAGGTGAGCAATGTCAGACATCAGCAAAATCGGTGATGCTTACAACTGGAGTGTTGCGAAAATTGCTGAAGCGTTTGGCATGGACCGCAAAACTGTCAGAAAGAGACTGATAGATGCCAACATCACAGCGGCTGATACCGTAAGAGGCAATCCGGTTTACGCCCTGAAAGATGTCGGACCTGCATTATTTGTATCTGAAGAATTTAACAATCCTGACTCCCGGCACGATCCTTCTCTGATGGACCCAAAATCCCGTAAGGACTGGTTTCAGTCTGAAAACGAGCGCGTGAAGCTGGAATCCACGCTGAAACAGCTTGTACCTGCCGATGAAGTGCATCGGGAAATGGCGATGATGGCGAAGTCTGTGCTTCAGGTGCTGGATACCTGGCCTGACCGACTGGAGCGTGACCGTGGATGGTTGCCAGAACAGATAGCGGAAGCGCAGGAAATCATTGATGAAATGCGTGATGCACTTGCCGGTAAAGTGAACAGCGCAGGGGAAGAAGAGGATTCCGACCAGTGAGTTATGCATCTGCCAGCACAATCCGCCGTGATGTCTCCGAGTTGCTGAAAGCACCACGCCGCATGCCTGTATCTGAAGCAGTTTCCCGTTATATGCGGGTTCCGCTGGGCGGTGGCAGCTCGCTGCCGTGGGACGCGACACTGACACCTTATATTACTGAGCCGATGAATTGCCTGGCATCCCGTAATTATGATGCCGTGGTGTTTGTCGGCCCTGCACGAACCGGGAAGACCATCGGCCTGATTGATGGCTGGATAGTCTATTCGGTGGTCTGTGATCCAGCTGATTTTCTTCTGATTCAGATGACAGAGGAGAAGGCCCGCGAGCACTCCAAGAAGCGTCTGGATCGTACTTTTCGCTGTAGTCCCGAAGTTGCCAGGCGGCTCAGTCCACGCGCCAGTGATAATAACGTTCATGATCGTACTTTCCGGGCCGGGAATTACCTGAAGATTGGCTGGCCGTCAGTCAATATCATGTCATCGTCGGACTATCGCTTTGTTGCCCTGACAGATTATGACCGCTGGCCTGATGATATTGATGGCGAGGGTGATGGATTTTCCCTGGCATCCAAACGAACTACCACATTTATGTCATCAGGCATGACCCTGGTTGAGAGTAGTCCTGGTCGGGAAATATCTGACAGCAAATGGCGTCGTCATTCTGCGCATGAAGCACCGCCCGCCACCGGGATTTCATCTCTGTATAACCGTGGCGACCGCCGCCGCTGGTACTGGCCCTGCCCACACTGTGGGGAGTATTTCCAGCCATCAATGGATGCAGTTGCGGGATACCGCGACAACCCCGACCCGGTAGTGGCAAGTGAATCGGCTTATGTACAGTGTCCTCACTGTGCAGGCCGAATCAGCCCACATGAAAAGCGCCTGCTTAATCAGCGAGGTATCTGGCTTCGAGATGGCGAGGGGATTAACGCTGAGGGACAGAGGACAGGAGAGGCAAGGCGATCACGTATTGCATCATTCTGGATGGAAGGTCCGGCAGCAGCCTATCAGACCTGGGCGCAGCTGACTTACAAACTGCTTACCGCCGAACAGGAATACGATACGACCGGCAGTGAGGAAACGCTGAAGGCGGTCATCAACACGGACTGGGGTCTTCCATATCTGCCACGTTCTGCCACTGACGCCCGTAAGGCCGAAACCCTGATGGCGCGTGCAGAAACAGTCAACCGCCGCACGGTGCCCGATGGCGTGCATTTCCTTGCTGCGACTGTGGACGTGCAGGGCGGCAGGAATAAACGCTTTGTCGTTCAGGTAGTGGGTTACGGTGCCCACGGTGAGCGCTGGATTGTGGATCGCTATAACATTCGGCATTCGCTCCGCAGCGGGCCGGATGGTGAAAGCCTGCCCGTCAGTCCTGATGCTTACCTTGAGGACTGGTCACTGCTCCGGTCTGATGTGCTGGATAAGTGCTGGCCGATGTCGTCCGATCCTTCCGTCACCCTGCCGGTTCTTGCGATGGCGGTGGACTCTGGCGGTGAAGATGGCGTAACAGGCAATGCCTATGAATTCTGGCGTCAGTGCCGCCGCGATGGCGTTCACAAGCGGGTTTACCTGTTCAAGGGTGACAGTACCACGCGCAGCAAACTGGTGACCAAAACCTTTCCTGATAACACCGACAGACCTAACCGCCGTGCTGAAGCACGGGGTGATGTTCCGTTATATCTGTTGCAGACCAATCAGCTGAAAGACCGCATAAGCAATGCCCTTCAGCGCGATGTTCCCGGCCCCAACTATGTGCATTTCCCTGACTGGCTGGGTGAATGGTTCTATGACGAACTGACTTATGAGGAACGCGGAAAAGACGGTAAGTGGCAAAAGCCTGGTAAAGGTGCCAACGAAGCGTTTGACCTGCTGGTGTATGCCCACGCCCTGGTCATCCTGCGCGGTTATGAGCGCATTAACTGGGATAGCCCACCGGATTGGGCTTGTGCACCGGAAAAATCATCTGTTTCCGGGCGCTCTCCCTCATCCGCCAGGCCCGCACGTCAACCTGAACCTGAATCAAAACCAGCGGAACCCCGCAGGGAGGCAGCGCCTTCCGCATGGGCACCCGCATCTAACGGAGGCTGGCTGTGAATCAGGCCGATATCGAACGTATGTTACAGCGATACATCGAAGCGGAACTGGCCGTGCTCGATGGAAAATCTATAGAAATAAACGGCCAGTCCATGACGATGGAAAGCCTGAGCGAGATCAGAAAAGGGCGGGAATACTGGCAACGTCAGTTGCAGCAATGTATTGATGCGCAGCGCGGGCGACCGCAGTACAGCCTGGCGAGGTTTCGTAGATGACATTACTGGATAACGCCATCGGGCTGATTTCACCTGGCTGGAAAGCGGCGCGCCTGCGCTCCCGGCTTGAAATCAAAGCCTATGAAGCAGCCATGCCGACCCGCACGCACCGTGCGAAGCGTGAAAACCGTAACGCCAATCAGATGACGCAGTTTGGCGGACGCTCTATCCGCGAGCAGGCCCGCTGGCTGGACAGTAACCACGATCTGGTTATTGGTCTGCTTGACAAACTGGAGGAACGCATAGTTGGCTCGCGCGGCATTGTTGTTGATCCACAGCCGATGCTGAAAACCGGTCTTCTGGCCGATGATCTGTCCCGGCAGATTCGCACAGCCTGGGCGGAATGGTCCGTATCGCCGGATGTGACCGGTCAGTTTACCCGGCCCGTACTTGAGCGCCTGATGGCCCGTACCTGGCTGCGTGATGGCGAGGTGTTTGCACAACTGGTGCAGGGTAACGCCGCCGGGCTGGAAGCGTCGAACGGCATTCCCTTCTGGATAGAAGCGCTGGAACCTGACTATGTGCCACTTGAGCTGAGCGATCAGAGCCAGAAAATAGTGCAGGGGATATTCCTCAATGACTGGGGTTGCCCGGTGAAATACGCCGTATGTAAAAATCTTGTGACATCAGGTGTTGCGCTGGGTGACATCAAGCAGGTCGATGCCGGGAACATGCTGCACCTCAAGTTTATGCGTCGTCTGCATCAGGTGCGCGGTAACAGCGTACTTTCCGGCATTCTTATCCGCCTCAGCGCCCTGAAGGAGTATGAAGATTCAGAGCTGACGGCAGCACGTATTGCTGCCGCGCTGGGTATGTTCATCCGTAAGGGTGATGCGATGTCATACGACGAAAACAACATTAAGGGAGCGCGTGAGCTGGATATTCAGCCGGGCATGTTGTTTGACAAACTGCTTCCCGGTGAAGATATCGGCATGATCAAGTCTGACCGCCCCAACGCCAACCTTGAATCATTCCGTAACGGTCAGCTCCGTGCAGTGGCCGCTGGCAGTCGCAGCAGCTTTTCCAGCATATCCCGTAACTATGACGGCAGCTACAGCTCGCAGCGGCAGGAGCTGGTGGAGTCTTTTGAAGGCTACAGCATCCTTCAGGATGCGTTCGTTGCCGCCGTCACCCGCCCGATGTACCGCCAGTGGCTGAATATGGCAATGGTTGCCGGAGTTATCAAAGTGCCCACTGACGTGGACCGCACAACGCTGATGAATGCGGTCTACAGCGGTCCTGTAATGCCGTGGATTGATCCACAGAAAGAGGCCAATGCCTGGAAAACCATGATTCGCGGAGGTGCGGCCACAGAAAGCGACTGGGTGCGCGCACGCGGCGCTAATCCTGGCGAAATTAAACGCCGCCGCAAAGCGGAGGTTGATGAAAACAAAGACCTGGGCCTGGTGTTTGATACCGACCCGGCAAATGACAAAGGGGCGACCAGTGGTCAGCAAAAAGAAGAGTAAAACACGCTTTTCTCCGCGTGCGTCATCCGGTGATCACAGCTGGTTTCGCATGGAAGCCAGCGGCCAGAGCGCAGCGGATATTTATATTTACGATGAGATTGGTTACTGGGGCGTTACAGCCCAGTCGTTTGCCGCCAGCCTGAAGGCGCTCGGCGATATTGATCACATCAATCTCCATATTCACTCACCTGGTGGCGATGTGTTTGATGGCATTGCCATTTACAACCTGCTGAATGCCCATTCAGCCACCAAAACGGTTTATATCGACGGCCTTGCCGCGTCGATGGCGTCCGTGATTGCGATGGTGGGTAACCCGATCATCATGCCGGAAAACGCCATGATGATGATCCATAAGCCCTGGGGCATTACCGGTGGTGACGCCAACGACATGCGCGATTACGCCGATCTGCTGGATAAGGTTGAGGCGGTATTAATCCCGTCTTACGCCAAAAAGACCGGTAAAACCGCTGAGGAACTTGCCGGGATGCTGGGTGAAGAAACCTGGATGACTGCGCAGGAATGTATTGAACACGGCTTTGCCGATCAGTTAACCCCCGCAGTGCAGGCAATGGCCCGCATTAACTCCAAACGTATTGAGGAATTTGAAGCTATGCCACGTTCTCTTAAAACCCTGCTGAATACTGCACCGAAAGCGTCCACCACGACCACGCAGCAGCCAGCAACCCAGACGACCGCGCCAGTTTCACAGTCTGCGCCGGTTACGGGACCTGATGAGGCTGCTATTCGCGCACAGATTCATGCCGAACAGCGCCAGCGCGCGGAAGGCATCCGAAATCTGTTTGCCAGCTTTGGTGGTCGTCACCAGGAATTGCAGACTCAATGCCTGGAAGACATCGACTGCTCTGTTGACCAGGCAAAAGATAAGCTTCTGGAGGCACTCGGCAAAGATTCCACACCGACCACCCGACCGGGTGCCGCGCTACATATCCATTCCGGTAACGGCAATTTCACCGGTGACGGTATCCGCCAGGCGCTTATGGCCCGCGCGGGGTATGAAAATCGTGATAACAACAACCCATATAATGCCATGTCAATGCGTGAATATGCGCGCATGTCACTGACTGAGCGCGGTATCGGTGTGGCGTCATACAACCCGATGCAGATGGTGGGCCTGGCGCTGACTCACAGCACTTCGGATTTCGGTAATATCCTGCTGGATGTGGCGAATAAATCCATTCTTCAGGGCTGGGAAGAAGCGGATGAGACCTTTGAACAGTGGACCAAAAAAGGCCAGTTGTCGGACTTTAAAACCGCGCATCGTGTTGGCCTGGGTGGTTTCCCGTCCCTGCGCAAGGTCCGTGAAGGTGCTGAATATAAGTATGTCACCACCTCCGATCGTGGGGAACCGATTGCACTGGCAACCTACGGTGAAATCTTCTCCATCACTCGCCAGGCCATCATCAATGATGACCTGAATCAGCTGACGGACGTTCCGCTGAAGATGGGGCGCGCTGCCAAAGCGACCATCGGCGATCTGGTCTACGCCATTCTGACCGGTAACCCGGAAATGTCTGATGGCAGCGCACTGTTCAGTGCTGATCACCGCAATATCGCCAGCAGTGGCATTGATGTGGCCGGTCTGGATGCGGCGCGTCAGTTGATGCGCACACAGAAAGAGGGCACCACCGGGCGCACTCTTAACATTCGCCCGGCATTCCTGCTGGTGCCGACTGCGCTGGAAACCGTGGCAAATCAGACCATTAAATCTGCCAGCGTGAAAGGTGCTGATGTTAACGCCGGTATTATCAACCCGATCCAAAACTTCGCCACCATCATTGCTGAGCCGCGCCTGGACGATAAGAGCGCAATCCAGTGGTATATGGCCGCTGCACAGGGCATGGACACCATTGAGGTGGCCTATCTGAACGGCGTGGAAGCACCGTATATCGACCAGCAGGAAGGGTTTAACACGGACGGTATCGCCACCAAAGTGCGCATTGATGCCGGTGTTGCCCCGCTTGACTGGCGCGGCCTGGTGAAATCCACCGGCGCTCAGGGTTCCTGACAGTCAGCCAGCAGTTAGCCGCCCGTAAGGGCTTTTTTTATACCTGAAATCCGGCTTACGGGCCGGATGGAGAAAAGAAGATGGCCAAGAATTTCGTACAGAACGGTAACACCATCCCCCTGCTCAATGCCGGCTCCTCCGCAATCGCCAGCGGTTCAGCTGTCATCATCGGCAACATTGTGGCTATTGCCATCACCGATATTGCCGTGCAGGACACCGGCGACGGCTTTACGGAGGGGGTTTTTCAGTTACCGAAAGCCAGCGCAGATGTATTTACTCCGGGTGCAGCAGTGTATGTCAGTGATGGCACCGCACAGGCCAGTGCAGATGGCGGTGTGTATGCCGGTATCGCATGGGAGGACGCCGCCTCCGGTACCACGGCGGTTAACGTGAAGATCAACGCGGGTGCGGCTCCGGCTGTAACGGAAAGTGGCAGCTAACCCGTTTGACCGGCTGGCCGCGCGAATGGATGCAGTAACCGCCAGCCGTTTAGGGCGGGATGTAACCATTAACGGGCAGGTGATGACGGCTGTTGAAAGTCATTTCCTGCCTGAAATGGGGGCACTGGGCGGCGACGGTCTGTCTCTGGTTGTATTTGATGCGGATTACCGTGCCAGAACCGGCGACACCGTCATTTATAACGGCAATGAATATAGCGTGACACGTCACGTTAAGTTCAACGGCAAGCCGCAAATCTGGCTGGAGTAGGCCATGAGCATAAAAGGCCTGGAGCAGGCGATTGCCAACATGAACAGCATCAGTCAGACCGCTGTTCCGCGCGCATCATCGCAGGCAGTTAACCGTGTGGCTGTTCGTGCCATCGGGCGCAGCAGTTCAGTGGTTTCCCGTGATACCCGCGTGCAGCGAAAGCTGGTGATGCAACGTTCAAAGCTGAAAAAAGCCTCCGTCAATAACCCTGTCGCAACTTTGCGGGTGAATCGGGGGGATTTACCGGCCATCAAACTGGGTGCCGCCCGTGTTCAGTTGTCCAGGCGTATCGGACGAACGCGCGGCGCAGACAGTGTGCTGAAAATCGGGAAATTTAGTTTTCCGCACGCTTTTATTCAGCAGCTGGCGAACGGTCGCTGGCACGTACTGCGCCGGACGGGCAAAACCCGCTATCCGGTTGAGGTGGTCAAAATCCCGATGTCGGTTCCGCTGACTACTGCTTTCAAAGATCAGCTGCCGAAGTTGATGGAAAGCGATATGCCGAAAGAGATGGCCGCCGCCCTTAAAAACCAGCTCAGGATCATCATTAAACGATGAATAAACACACCCTTATACGCCAGGCGGTCATAAGCTCTCTGCAAACGGTCATCACTGACCCTTCGGTGCGCTGGTATGACGGACGCCCGGCAGTTATTAACGCCGAAGAACTGCCCACTGTTGCCGTTTATCTGACGGATGCGCAGCCTACCGGCAGCATGCTGGATGAAGACGAGTGGCGTGCTGTACTGCATGTTGAAGTTTTTCTGAAGGCCTCTAACCCTGACTCTGCCCTCGACCTGTGGATGGAGAACAGCATTTATCCTGCATTTTCAGACATGCCAGCCCTGTTTTCGCTGGTGGAAATGGTTGTTGCTGACGGTTATGACTACCAGCGCGACGATGAAATGGCGACGTGGGGTTCCGCTGACCTCCGTCACAATCTGAATTATTACCTGTGAGGCTACTATGGCAGCAAATGATCCTACCACACCTACTAAGGGTGCCCGCACTACGCTCTGGATGTATACCGGTAGTGGCGATGCTTATGCAAATCCGACATCGGATGATGACTGGACTCGCCTGGCGCAAATCAAGGACCTGACACCGGCAGAACTGACAGCTGACTCTTATGATGATTCCTATCTGGATGATGATAACGCCGACTGGGCGTCCACCACCCAGGGGCAGAAATCAGCAGGTGAAGCGAGCTTCACCCTTGCATGGAAGCCCGGTGAAACCGGTCAGCAGACCCTGATCGGTTGGTTCGATGATGGCAGCGATAAACCGTACAAAATCAAATACCCTAATGGTGTTGTGGATGTCTTTACCGGCTGGGTCAGCAGTCTGGGTAAAGCCGTTGCTGCCAACGAGGTTATTACCCGCACGGTTAAAATCGCCAATAAGGGCAAACCGCTGCTGGCAGAGAATCAGCTTGCTGAGTCAGGTTCATAAGGAGAAGTCATGTTTCTGAAAACGGAAGAATTCAGTTTCGCCGGGGAAAGCCTGACTCTTTACGAGCTGTCTGCCCTTCAGCGCATCGAATACCTGAGTTATCTGGCGGAGATGGAAAAAAAGTTATCTCCAGCAGAAAGTGATCCCGCGATTCGTCACGCTGAGCTGGTGGCAACGGGTATCCGGGCCAGCGCCATGCTGGTGGCTATGTCAATGTGGCAGGGCGACAGAAAAGGGCCTTCAGTTCAGGCGCTTTATGAAGAGATTCTGCCAACCTGGCCGGTAACCGCGCTTGGTGAGGCCGACAGGCAGATTAAGGTTCTGTCAGGAATGATGCCCCCGGAAAATGAGGAGCATACTGATTCCGAAAGTGAGCCAGTCGGCGAGGCAGTCACAGCGGAAAAGTCTTAGCCAGGGAACTGAGGTTCGTGATGCGGCTGGCCCGTGAGTTTGGACGCCCGGACTGGCGGGCAATGCTTTCCGGTATGACTTCGACAGAGCTTCGTGAATGGTCGCTATTTTACCGGGACCATTATTTCCACGATCACCTTCTGGACGCCCATTTTGCCAGCCTCAGCCACCTGGTGATTTCTCTCATGTGCAAAAACGACATGACACCTTCCAGTTTCAGTCTGTTGCACCCTGACAAAAAAGATGTTGAACCCAGCGATGAGCAGCTGATGCTGCTGGCTGAAGGTATTTCAGGAGGTGTGCGTTATGGCCCAGGCAGTGGGTGATCTGGTCGTTAATCTCGATCTAAATTCCTCGTCGTTTACTGAACAGACGGCATTTGTGCGCAAGCAGTTTGTTGGTTTGGGCAAAGATTCAGATGCCGCGGGAAAGGCCGGGCAGGATGCATTCAATAAGCAGGAGCTTGCAGCAAAACGCGCGGGAATTTCCGTTGGTCAATATAAAGCTGCAATGCGCACGCTGCCTGCACAGTTCACCGATATTGCTACTCAGTTAGCGGGTGGACAAAGCCCCTGGCTTATTCTGTTGCAACAGGGAGGCCAGATTAAAGACTCCTTCGGTGGCCTGCGTCCGACTTTTAGCGCATTATTCGGGGCCATTAATCCGGTTATGGCCGGTGTTGTTGGGCTGACGGCAGCTGCTGGTGCGCTGGCTTATTCTTTTGCCACCGGTCAGGCTGTCACCAGTGAGTTTAATAAAGCCCTGGTGATGACGGGAGACCGCGCAGGTCAGACAGCCAACAATCTGTTATTTATTTCTGAGTCTGCCGAAAGAGCTGGCAGCTCGTTTAGTGGTGCAACCGCGGCTGTTGCTGCCCTTGCCAGCGCAGGGGCTAATCTCGGAAGCGATTATCAGGTTGTTGCTGAATCAATTTCCTCTCTGTCTGATGCGACCGGCGCAAAGGTCGCTGATCTGGCCGCTGCTTTTGGCCGGATCACTTCAGACCCGACCAGCGGTCTGACTGCAATGGCTAAGCAGTACGGTAACGTTACTGCTCAGCAGCTGGATTACGTCAAATCTCTCCAGGATGCCGGAAAATACACTGATGCCCTGAATTATGCGAATGGCGTAGCTGCCCAGGGCTTTAAGACAATGGCCGGTGATATCCAGAACAACATGGGTACGCTGGAAACAGCTGCTGACAGCGTCGGCAACGCCTTCAAATCCATGTGGAATGCCCTGCTTGATATTGGCCGTGCCAAATCACTTCAGTCACAACTGTCGGATGCCACCGATAAGCTCTATGAGCTTGATCAGGCTCTGCGATCTACCAGCGCACAGGGTCAGCAGCGTGTTGGTCTGGAGAATGCGCGCGATCTGGCCCGGCAGCAGGTGTCATCGTTAACTGATCAACTTCATGCCGAACAGCAGAAAACGGAGGAAAAGCAGAAGCAGTCCACGCTTGAGCAAAGTTCGCTGTTAAATCAGCAGCATTTTCAGTCCATCTCTGATGCCGGTCTGACAAAGGAACAGCAACGCACCGCTGAGTATCAGCGTCTGAATCAGTATATTTCTGAGCGTCGAAAACTTAATCAGGCGCTGAGCGATGAGGAAATCGCGCAGATTAAAAAGGGGATTGAAGAGAAGTATAAGGACCCCAAGACACCAAAACAGAAAGGGTACAGCGTCTCAGCCGGTGATCAGGCTGCTGACAGTGTCAATGCTGAAACCCTGGCGTTGCAGACCCAGCTGAAGGTGCTCCAGCAGCATGCCGGTATCAATGACACCATCAGCCAGCAACGTAAAACCCTGTGGGAAACCGAAGCGAAATTTTCTGTACTGGAAGATGCAGCGAAAAACCGTGCCCTGAGCAAAGACGAACAGTCATTGCTTGCCAGTAAAGATAAAGTCCTGGCGCAGGCAGAAGTCAATGCACGGCTTGGTGACCAGATTGTAGCGCAACAGGCGCTGGCTAAGCTCCAGGAAGACCTGCGCGGTAAAGAAGAGAAAACGCTCAGCATCACCAAACAGCGTCTTGATTTACTGGATCGCCTGAAAGCAGATGGTGGCATATCTCAGGCAAATTACGATAAAACTTCGCGGGATGTAGCGAGCAAATCCCTTACGGATTTGCCTAAAGACGTTCAGCGTTCGGTGAGGAAATCCAGCGAATTTGGCGGCATGCTGTCGGGTACGTTTGCCGGAGATGCCAACCAGTTATCGCAACTGGATCAGCAATCCTCGGAGCTGGAAAAATGGTATCAGAGCAACCTGGCCTCGCTCGCACAGTACAGGCAGCAGCGTTCCGATCTCAATGTTCAGTGGGATTCGCAGGAAGAGGCACTGCGTAAGAAGCACTCACAGGCCGAACAGAGCATTGAAGATCAGAAAAATAAAATCATCAGCAGCGCCACGCAGTCCAGTCTGGACTCTGTTGTGGATATCACACGCACGGCATTTGGTGAGAAATCAGCAATCTACAAAGCAGCTTTTATTGCGGATAAAGCCTATGCAATCGCTCAGTCTATGGTTGCTATCCAGACAGGCATCGCTCAGGCAGCGGCAAATCCGTTCCCCTACAACCTGGTCGCAATGGCCTCTGTGGCCGCAGCCACGGCAAGTATTGTTTCAAATATCCAGTCAGTGGCGCTGACGGGGATGGCGCATGACGGTATTGATGCTGTGCCGGAAACTGGCACATGGTTGCTGCAAAAAGGTGAACGGGTGATGACAGCTCAGACATCTGCAAAACTGGACTCCACTCTGGAGAGTCTGCGCGGGCAGCAGCAGGCAACGGCTGGCGAAAATGCATTTCACTATTCACCGACCATCCAGGTAAATGGAGACCCGGACCAGCGCACAATGCAGATGATACAGGACGCTGTTGCGCAGGGTGGCAAAGAGACCTATCAACTGGTTACGGATCATATTGCGACCGGTCGGGGGAGAGTATCAAAAGCATTAGCAGCAGGATGGTCCAGTAAAAGGAGAACAGGTTAATGGCTGATATTTATTATCCCCATGATTATCTTCCGCTGCCTCTTCAGTCCGATCTGTCATTCAAGCCTGTAAGTCCTTTTTTGCGCACTAATTTAACGTCAGGTCGTGCAAGGCAGAGGCGGCTTTACACCTCAGTTCCGACTCAGGTTCCGCTTAAATGGTTTTTCAAAAAACAGGGCATGGCGCAGTACTTCGAAGCCTGGTTCAGAGACCGTCTTACTGACGGTGAATCATGGTTCTATATGAAAGTGAAAACACCGCTTGGTGTTGAACTGTATAAGTGCAGGTTTACTGATATTTATGAAGGGCCAATGTTGCTGGCGGGTAAATTCTGGCAGTACACGGCCACGATTGAATTATGGCAGCGTCCCATTATTTCACCGGAGTGGACCGATTTCCCGGATTTTGTCGTCAACAACGACATTATTGATCGTGCAATGAATCGTGAGTGGCCTGAATCATGACAGTGCTTAACCGGCTTTATGCCTCATCCGGTAATGAAGTCATCATTGAAACACTGGAAATAAGTATCGGTGATGGGGTCCATTATCTCTGTAAAGGTTATGAGGACATTACGGCAGTGACCGAGGATGGCGATACTGTAACATTCAAGGCATGCGCTATTGATATAGCCCTTCCGGCAAGAAACAGTGATGGTACTCAGGATTTACAGTTTGCCATCAGTAATATCGAAGGTGTGGTATCCACAGCAATCAGAACAGCACTGGATAACCTGAGCAGCGCCACGCTCAAGTATCGCAATTTCATCTCCACTGACCTCAGTGCACCTGCATCCAAACCCTACACACTGGTTGTGAAATCCGGTTCCTGGACGGCTTTGCAGGTGCAGATTAAGGCAGGCTACATGAACATTCTTGATACTGCGTGGCCGCGTAACCGATACACGCTTCCGTATTACCCTGGGCTTCGGTACATCAGCTAAGGAGAATCCATTGTTTGATCCAGATAAATACCGTTCAGTCACCTGGCTGAAGGGTGGCCGCGTATATCCTGAACTTGACTGTTTCGGCATTGTGAATGAAATCCGCCGTGACATTGGCTTTTCGGAATGGCCTGATTTTTCAGGTGTAACTAAAGACGGGAACGGTCTCGACCGTGAAGCCAGAAAGCTAATGCTGTCTCTTAAGAAATGTGAGCCATGTGCAGGCGCAGGTGTTGCCTGCTATTCAGGGGCAGCAGTCACGCATGTGGGTATTGTGGTCGAAATTAACGGCCTTCTGCATGTGGCTGAATGCAATCCTGGCACCAACGTGACTTTTCTGCCGCTTTCCCGTTTCAGGCGTCGCTTTGTTAAAGTGGAGTTCTGGCAGTGACAATAAGCATATTTCCTTCCCGTCTCCCTGGTGAACCTCTGGAGGTGCATCAGCATGGTGAAACAACAGTTCATGGCTGGTTGACTGCGAATGTTAAGGGATTTCACTCTGATGTAGCGCATCCCATCAGCATTGATGTTGACGGAAAACAGATACCATCATCTGTCTGGTTTGAGTGCCATATTTCGCCGACCAGCGATGTGCGTATTTACCCGGTCCCTTACGGGATAGAAACACTGGCGTGGATAGCCGTGGCGGTGTCAGTAGCTGCGGCTGCGTATTCCATCTTTATGATGGCAAATATGGACACCGGTTCATATACATCATCAACCGGGAAAAGCCTGGACCTGAATCCGGCTGAGGCCAACTCAGCAAAACTTGGCGATGCGATCCGTGAGGTCTTTGGGCGGACCCGTATTTACCCGGATTATGTTGTTTCTCCCGTAACCCGGTTTGATTCCACCGATCCCACTATCATGCGCGTCAGCATGTTGATCTGCGTCGGGATGGGTAATTTCGCGTTTACTGATGGTGATATCCGGGTAGGGGATACGCCAGCATCATCTCTCACGGGTTTCAATTATACCGTTTACCAGCCCGGTGCGGATGTTTCTGGTGATGAGCGCAGTGAAAACTGGTTTTCATCTACCGAAGTCGGCGGCACGTCATCAGGCTCAGGGCTGGATATGGCGCAGACTGCCCCGGAAGCCGATGACATCATTGCAGACAGTATGACGGTTTCGGGTGCCGGCGTGTCGTTCACCGGCCTTGATACTGATGATGACGATGATACGGACGATGATGATGAAGCACTGCCGGATTCGTGGGTAGAGGGGGAGACTGTTGAGATTATTGCGCCGACGACCTTCAACGTCGGCTCATCTTCCGGTTACAGCGTGCTGGCGAGTGACTTCCTGTCTGAAATAAATCCATATGTTGGTATGCCGGTGACAATGACTTACGGCAGCATCGATTATCAGCTTTTTATTGCCAGCTATACACCGACACAGGCAGCCGTTCCAGGCACGGGTGGGAGCGCGGCATCTGTTCAGGCCAGCGCAGCGCCGACAACGTATGATTTTTCGACAAATACAGCCACGTTTGACGTGACCTGGCAGGGTATAACTTACACCGTATCCCTGATAGCTGATTACGTCACGATGTCCGGTCTGGTTGCGGCCATTACCGAAGCGCTGGAAGGTTCCGGCCTGGCCGCACAGGATAACAGCGGTACGGTGCTGATCACTGAGCCTTCAAGCCCCTATGCGGGCGGCAGCATCACGACCTCTTCATTGCCATCAGGCGTATTCGGTTCATCGCCGGTTAACATGACTGGCACAACATCATCGGGTGGCAGCGCAGCAGTAACGGCCAGTGTCACTCTGGCTTACGCCAGCGCAACCGGCACAGCATTTACCGGCGTTCCAACAGGTCAGCAGCGCCTGTCAGTATCTCATCGTGGTTATGAATACCAGATAGTGTCAGCGTCAGGTGCGACAGCTACAGTTCAACGCCTTATTGATGGCGTGGTCGATGAAGTGTGGCCGGGATTCTCAGCCAGGACGATGATCGATTATGAGGCCAGTGGTATCAACGATAACGACACCTGGATGGGGCCATTTCTGGCCTGCCCTGAAAATGAAACCTGCGATTTGTTTGAGGTGAATTTTTCTTTTCCGAGCGGCATATGTGGATTTAACAGCAAGGGGAAAAAGCAGAGCCGTACCGTAGAGTGGGAAATTCAGTATCGTGTCTATGGCTCCGGCACCGGATGGATAAGCCATACCGGTAATTACAGTCTTAAAAACATCAACGGGCTGGGGTTCACGGAGAGAATTACACCGTCTGCTGCGGGTCTAATTGAGGTTCGCTGTCGCAGGCTGAATGAGCAGGGCAGCGACAATGCCCGTGATTCTATGTACTGGCAGGCATTGCGTGGACGACTGCTTACCCGGCCAACATCCTATGCTGGCGTAACACTGATGGGTGTTACCGTTGAGACAGGTGGAAAGCTGGCTGCTCAGTCAGACAGAAGGGTCAATATAGTTGCAACCCGTCAGTATGACACTGGAACAGCAAGGACGATCTCCGGTGCGTTACTGCATGTTGGTAATTCGCTGGGTCTTGATATGGACGAGGAAGCCATTGCAGAACTTGAAGCGACTTACTGGACTCCTGAAGGAGATTACTTCGATTTCTCTGCCGATTCATCCGGTTCTGATTCATCGTCAGCTCTCGATATGCTTCAGAAAATCACGAACGCGGGTAAAAGCTATTTCCTGTTAAGTGATGGTCTGGCATCGGTAGGGCGGGAAGGGGTGAAAACGTGGACAGGGATTATCAGCCCACAAGAAACCACTGATCACCTGGAAACCTCTTTTACTGCTCCATCTGATGATGATTATGACGGCGTTGATGTTACCTACATCAACGGCACAACCTGGGCAGAAGAAACAGTGCAGTGCCGGTTACCGGATAACCCAACGCCGTCAAAGATTGAGTCTTATACCCTTGATGGTGTGTTAGACCAAGATAAGGCCTATCAGTTTGGCATGCGCCGCCTGATGAAATATCAGAAACAGCGCCTGTCGCACTCAGCCACAACTGAAATGGATGCGCTGTGTTACAACGTGGGTGATCGCATCATTCTGACCGACGACATACCGGGAAATAAAACGGTTTCATGCCTCGTTGTTGCCATGAGCACCGCGGATGATGTTACGACATTCACTGTCAGTGAACCGCTGGACTGGTCTTTTGATAATCCGCGAGCTGTCCTGCGCTACCAGGACGGAACAGCGTCCGGGCTTATGGTGGCTACCAGAGTAGGGGATTATCAACTGTCGGTGCCTTACCTTGCGGCATTCGATGAAATTGTTATGAACGATCCAGCCATTGAGCCGCCCCGGCTGATTTTCTGTGATTCTTCCCGTGTCGGGTATGACGCGCTAATCGCTGAAATAGAGCCTCAATCTGATGGAACATGCCAGGTAACAGCAAACGAATACCGCGATAGCTTCTACAGCTATGACGACGCGACATACCCCGGCGACACCGATTCAACGTCCTCAACCTGACCAACCTAAATCCGGCACACCCCGCCCTCTGGCGGGGTTTAACCGAGTTAGTGAGGAAGTCTAATTTCCGCGTGTACCGCCGTAGCTATTACCCGGCCAACTCCTTTTTTGATAACGATATCAGCGTAATCTTTGTTGAGGGATTTAAGTGTAATTTGTCTCATATCCGGGAAGTACTGCTTGAAGGTCATTTCATCCTCAATTGCATACAAAACGAAGCTACCTTCTGATGGTTCAACGCTAGGATCGAATGTAACTATTGCCCCCTCGGGGAAGCTATAACCACCTGAACCACTCATTGAGTAGCCGCGGATTATCATTGCAAACGAATTAGCCCCTATATCAATCCAGCACGGATGGAACTTTTCAGCATTTTGTATTTCTTCCTCAAATCGGTCTGCAAAATTTCCCATTTCTATCTTAGGTATTTGCCTGACGGAGGTGTACGGGGCATAGCTGCGAGTATTAGGTGGATTTCCGTTACCAGACGTCAACCATTCGACCGATGTTCCTAAGGCTGCGGCCATTTTCATAAGGGTTTTTTCACGAGGTTTAGCTTCACCACCCTCGTATGCAGCAATCTGACGCTGGACCACACCGGATAGTTTTGCCAGCTCGGTTTGAGTTAAGCCCACGATCGCTCTTGCATGGGCAACTCGCGTTGAGAACTTGTCATCAAAGCTCATAAAAACTCATCCATAAAATAAACTTGACTCATATTTCAATATGAACAAAAATGATCACATCAATATGAGTTTTTATGTTGTTACGAGAGAGGAGTTCATAATGACTGAAAAGGTTTCTTCTATCAAGCCGCGGCAGGTTCGCTTTATTGAAAGCGTGGATGCTCACATTCGAGAGTCGGCAAAACGATGCCATCGTTCAATTCAGGCAGAAATTGCATATCGGATGGAATTGCTTATCAAGCTTGAGGAGAGAGGCGATGTTGTTATCCGGTAAAAACAGCGAAGCCCTGACTGCTGTAACAGTAAGGGCTTCTATGCCAAATAAACCATCTCATAGGAATATTGACATGCACATTATAAACGAATTGGACCTTAGCTTCCACGGGCTTCATCTTCAACCGATTGCTGGTATGCCTGGTATCTGGCTTACTGCCAATCAACTCGGATTTGCACTAGCGTATGCAGATGATAAGGCGGTTCAGCGCATTTATACGCGCCATGCCGATGAATTTACCGAACAAATGACAGGGGTGGTCAAAGTGACCACCCCTTGCGGAGAACAAATGACAAGAGCGTTCTCCCTTCGTGGTGCACACCTTGTGGCAATGTTTGCGCGCACACCCACTGCAAAGAGTTTTCGGCGGTGGGTCTTGGATATCCTCGACCGAGATACTGGGCAAAATGTTGTTCGTGAAAACATGCCAAGCACCCGAGAGCGGCACGCATATTACGTAGATGCTTTAGCTAATCACTATCAGGTGATGTACGAAGCATGGGAAATGCAAATAGAACCGGCATTGCGCGCCATTGAGTCTCCACTTGCCGGGAGACTATGTGACAGATTCAAGGATGGGGCCGTATTCATGAGAAGCGTCATTGACGGGGCAAAGGAGCAAATGTTACCTGGAGAAGAGGCAAGAATTTGGTGAAGACCAAAAAGAAAACCGCCAGTGTGGAGCTGGCGGCTTACATCAACTACTGATTGGAGTCTTGCATGCAACAATCATCATCAACTGGTTTTAATGTAGCAAATCATCGTCATGCTGTCACTATGTCCAGCCGTGAGATTGCTGAGCTTACTGGTAAGCAGCATCAACACATCAAGCGTGACATTGAAAATATGCTTACCGACCTAAATGAAGATGCGTCCAACTTTGGACGCATCTATTTTGACAGTATGAACCGCCAGCAGACCGAGTACCTTCTAGATCGTCGTCACGTAGAGTGTTTGCTTACCGGTTATAGTGCAGTTTTGCGCATGAAGGTAATTGACTGCCTGTATGAGCGTGAGGCGGGGATCGCTCAGAAGCCAGTAGCACTTTCTCAAAATGAGATCATCGCTGCTATTGCGATGGCAAATGTGCAACAAGACAAGCGCATTCACGCTCTTGAACAACAGGTCGGTGATATGGCTCAGGGGGCAATTCCTGCTGGATATCAGGGATATTCATTTCTTTCTGACCAGACTGGCCTCAGCACCAAGAAATGCCGCCAGCTGGTAGTCGCGTTTGATGTTGAGCACAAAACTGTACCACACGTTGCACCTACAGGTGCAGTGACCCGCATGACCGTAGTTAATGAGTCAGCTTTCATGGATAACTTCTACCAGATGATGGCCGGAACTGAGAGACGTGGTAGTTATCATCATCACGTAATGATGGGGCGATTTATTCTAGCTGGTGATCGCAACGCTAAAGTTTCTTTCTAAATAAATTAATCTCTAACCATAACCCGCTACGTTACTGGGGATTCCTCAGCGCTACGGCGGGTTTTTTTATGAGGCCCGCATGACCACTTACTACACCAGAAACCCGCTGGGGTCTTCTGCTGCGAAAGATTTGTATGACAACGCGCAGAATCTGGATCACCGCGAAAATGATTTAAGCAACGAGACGTGGCCGGACCGCTTGGGGGTTCCCCGATTAACGTGGTTTGGTATTGAAAAACAGAACCAGCGCGCCATCGCCAACTATGGCTACGTCACGATGGACAGCTTTCAAGCTGGCGCAACGCTTACCCTGCCAAATCAGGTGTTACGTGACACATCCACGGGGGAATATTACCGCTGGGCTGGTACATTTCCGAAGGTTGTTGCCGCTGGTTCAACCCCTTCGACTGCTGGAGGGGTGGGCACTGATGCTTGGTTGTCGGTTGGTGATGCAGTATTGCGTGCAAATCTTGCTTCGAGTGCTGATGGGCTGGGTGATTTCCTACTGGCAGTAAAGCAACCATTTACTGGTTCGGTTCTCAGGACTCAGCATGATAAAAATGCTGAGTCACTGAGTGTTCAGGATTTTGGCGCTATCGGCGACGGGGTTGCAGATGACAGCGCAGCTATTATGTTGGCTGATGCGGTATGTGGGGCGCTGGGATTAATCCTTGATGGCCGTGGTGGGACATATGCGATAGGTGCGTTAACAACGTTAGTTTGTGGCAACCTAGTGAACTTTAACTTCGTTCCAAAGGGTGGGTATACAGGAAATGGTATTACATTCACTGCTCCCGCAAGTACCGGTAAAATTCATCTCAGAAAAATAACTGCTAAAGGATTCACCGGGTACGGAGCTAAAGTACTTTTAGGCACCTACACAGGGACGCCTGATTTAACTCTTGATTCGTGCGAGTTCAGCAATAACGGAAGTTTAACCCGTACAACCTGTATTAATGCAGTAAATACTGCAAGTGATTATGTAATAGCTGTCGACAGTGTTAGCGGATTCGCTGTAAATGATTATGTCTGGATTGGTGACTCTCGCTGCCAGATTCTGTCAATATCAGGAACGGCAGTAACTCTTGTTAATGACGGTACCAAGCCCACCCTTTCTGGAGGTGGTACAGGAACAAGTTCATATCCTGCGGGGCAGTATTTTACCAAAGATGGAGACGGCAAAAATGGGTTAACTGTTGGGGCGGCGGGGGCATCATGGAATATTAAAACACAGGGCGTGAACAGATTTAACAGCAATGGATGGTTTGGCTTGTTCAGTTACACTGTTTCAGCATCTGGTAGGCTTGGTCTTCGGGATGCAGAGGCCAGTGGCAATGGATACTGTGGTTTTGGCATGGGTTATGTTGCGGAAGGTGAGATTTCTAACTGCCGTGCATTCAGTAATGGCAATAATGGCATCGATGTATTTCAGTGCGATGGCCGGTTGAGCATATTTGGTAACAGGGCAAGCGCCAACGGGGTCGATGGGATATTTGCAGGGTGCGTTTCAACCGCTCCAAGCATCCGCGATAATTACGTGCCAAACAACCTACGCATCGGGATATTGGTCAATGGAAGAACAACAGCGCCCGCTGGACTGGAATTGAGCAACAACATCGCCACTGGTAATACACTGTATGGCCTGTGTCTTACCGGTGTCCTTAGTGCTGATGTGGGTGGCAATACCGTTGGTGGCAGCACAAACGCCATCAAGGTTGAGGGTAAAAATGGGCTTGCTAACCCAGCATTTACGGCGATTCATGACAACTTTTTCTCTGCATCATCAACAGTGGATATCTTTGCCAATATCGGTGGATATAGTGATGGGGGAAATAATGGTGCTATAGTTCTTTACGAGAATAATTTTTATGCCAGAACTCCTGTAAACTCAATATCGAACTTTGACAGAGCGCAGAGTCATTTCACTCCGGAAGGCTATATCAATTACACCGCATCATACAGCGCTACAGCAGGAAGCAACATTTCAGTATCTCTTTCTTTCCTGAAAGCAACAGGATCTGGAGTTGCAGATGTAAGTGCCGGTGTTTTTGAAATGCAGATATACGCTAATAGCAACCTCTTGGCTGCATCTACGGTTGATACCGCAACACGAACTGCCGGTATCGAGCTGGCGAACGGAGCTACCACCAATGGTAAAATAATTGCCAGTTCAGCGTTCGCGGTTTGCTCATATAACTTTAACCTCAGCGCTGCCGGGACGCGGTATCTTCACGTTAAGTCAAAATATGGCAATGCACTTATAACCATGATTTGGAGCTAAAACTATGGTTACTCTATACATAAAAGGAAGCGCGGAAACTCAGGATGGAATTAGTTACGACTATGTTTCCGTGCCAGAGGAAATGGTGGATGCACTTATGGCGGCAGGATGGGTTAAAAATATTTCGGATATAGATGTTAACTGATTAATGTATACCCCCATTCGACGCTTTGGAGTGGGGGTATTACCTGTTAAGCGTGAAGATTGTCTTTTTTCTCTTGTTGCTCTAAAAGTTCTTTCACAAAGATAGATTTAACCATTCGAACAAATGGTATTCTTGATTCTACCCCTGGTGCGGAGTTATCTTTGATTACTGCCTGACTGGAAACTACACCTATCAGTTTCCCGTTTTCAACTATAGGTCCACCACTATTGCCGGGATATGTGGTTATATCACACCAATAGAATTGTAATGGCTCATGCAACATTGAAACCTTCCCCCATGAAAATACTGGCAAAGCCCAATTATCTGACGACCAATTACTCATCGCTTTGGATTGGTTGATTATCCCTAATACAGAAGTTGCAACCGGGAAGCCAACTGTAAATATCTCTGCACCTTCAGATGATGGTCCATCAGCTATAAGTTCTGATGGGATTGGGTAATATCCGTTTCTTATTAAATCGTCAGCAAACTCATTATTTCTTTTATCTAATGATATGATTGCCAGATCTAGGTCTGGGTGAGAGAAAGTATAGGGATGGGACTCAGTGGTTCCCGATCCAAGGTTCATAAGAATATTATGTGTATTCGATACAATCCCGGAATCTACCTCATCCAGCGAATACACCCTAAATATAAGTGGGAATATTATGTCAGAAAATCTTTTTTTGAGAGATTCAACATATTCCTCTCTCTGATGTTCAGGATGCTTCTCGGCATCCTTTAACGCCTTTTGTAGTCTCCTAGCATAGGTGATTTCATCAAACAGAACATGTCTAGCTGTCAGTAAATATCTTTTTCCATTATGTGATATAAATAATGCTGTACCTCTGAACCTTATGTCTCTGATTCCCCCATTACGTTCTGCATCATATGTTTTTTGGGGGATTTCTCCCTTTTCAAATCTTTCTTTCAACTCAAAGATTCTTTTTGCTCTCTCTTCCTGTTCCTCGCTATCAGTTACACACTCTAAATGAACTACGGCTTTCTTCCATTGGTCTAACATGATCACCATCCCCTATATGGTTAACTTACTCACTAAAAAATAACACCATCCCCATCATTGAATGGAATATATTACTCTTAATTTGTGATAAGGTTTATCCTGGTGAAACACAAAAGGCAACACCATCAAAGGAAGCGGGCTGAGGGTCGCGATATACCTTGAAGAAAAGAAAGGGTTGCCGATAAATGGTGTCATTAACATAGACGGGAACAAGATTTCCGAAAGCAAAAAAGGTGACATTTCCAGCAACTACTCAGGCTACAGAAGTTCTGCTGGCCCGGCTCGGGTCAAGCTCTAGGGTAACCAGTCGCCGGGCGTCCTCGATGTGTCTGGGATAAACCACATCTAACATAACGCCATGGATGGCGTTATCACATCGGTATAAAAAACGTAGTTCATGTTAACTTTCTCACGTTAGACACCAATAATAACATTTAATGTATTTATTTAAGAAAATATCATCTTAAGCTAATAAATATCAGGAGATAATCAATGAGCTTAGTTAGTAATCATCAGGCTGCGTGTAGCCATTTAAGGCTAGGTAAGGGGAAAGGGGGAGGTCTATCAGAATAGTCTCCTAAGGACTTCTGGTAGAAAAAAGCCCGCGCTCCGGATAGGTAGGCACGGGCAAGTTGTTACCTGGATAATGTTTGCGGCATGTCGGTGTGGCACGCCACAATATCAGTTTAGCCGCGGCTGTGTAGCGTGCAAAAAAAAGCCCGCATCCCACGGAATGAGAGGAGCGGGCAAAGTCCATAGCTGATGGATATAGCGATTCCGGCATGTTGAGGATATGCCGTGTAAGGATTGTAGTAACAGCTGGGCGTTATGCAAAAAAAAAGCCCGCATTAGCGGGCGAAATTCGTTACATGGGATTATCCATATAATTTATGACCCAATGTCCCTCCAAAGGTTCAACTCTCCCCGCACTAAATTTCCTTTCCTGACAATCCCTTCTCAGAAACCTCCGATGATCTACTTGATCGACTCTGTCGATTAATAATACTGTATGGACATACAGTAATCATCGGGAGTTGATCACCATGCCACCTTACAGCGACATCAAGAACGCCTTTTACCAGAGCATCAAGATGGACCAGAAAGTGCAGAAGACAGTGAACAACTGACTTCGTTGCAGAACTGGAGCGGCATCATCACCACTGGTCATTAAAGCAAGCGAATGACTGGATTGAGAATCAGATGAATTACTTTCGTGACATTACGCCGGACTTCAGCGAAAACCGGACGTTCCGCTTGTTCAATCCTAACGGACCGTACTGATATGGGCTTTCCATCCCCTGCAAGGGACTATCTGGAAAAGCGTCTCGACTGGAACGAGATAATGAACGCCCGCTATGAAGGCACAATTATGGTGGAAACTGCAGACGGCCTGGTAGTGGTGGATATCACTATCAGACCGAAGCAGGGTAACATGGGTAGTTACCCGTGCATGGGATGGTCCATGTCCATAAAAAAGCCCGTGCTACGGCTCCCGAACAACACGGGCAAATTCTTGCATAAAATCCACCTCACGGCATGTTTATAGCCATGCCGCTTTATCAGTTTATGCATCAGTAGCATTGTATGCAAAAAAATGCCTGCTGAGTGTGCAGGCTTAAAACTCCAATAGGGAAAAATCTCATCGCACCACAATTGCTGTGTGCAGTGCATCTCTATAATAGAGATATTGAAATATTTGTACACATTCATACCGATGATTAAATTTTGTCGATTTGATTAATTTTTCTTAGCTATAGTCCGAAAAGAAACCCGGGCGGTGGGATAAGCTTGCCCGGGCTAAAGGTGTATCATGAACAATGTATGTTTAATCTGAGATGCTGATTATGCGAGCGTAGCGGCAACAGCTTAACGGTTTGGATTAATCACCCGTGAAACCAATCGTCTGCTGATTCCCTGGCATCCTGAAGCACGCTTTGCACGTAAGCCTTATCACCTTCTTTATCCTGCGATCTAAAGACGGACAGGCCATCATTGCTGGCCGTTTTCACGACAACCTCAACACCCGAATAACGAGAACTCAGACGTTTTGCCAGCTCCTGTGTCAGGGCAGAAATAGAGCCTTTCGGCATCGCTGCTGCTTTGTCTTTTGCGATGGTCACTTCCACGCGCATGACCCACCTCTCAGAATTCCTCTGTCAGCCAGATATCAGCCTCTTCAAACATTTCCTCAATTGCCTCACTGATTTTAGCCTTCTGCGCTTTATTTGCATCTGTATTGATGCTGCTGTTACCCGCCATCGGCTTTACCTTCACTGCAGCGTCAGAGAAGATTCGGTTAATACGCTTTGTCAGTTCGGCCAGGATTTTCCCATTTGCGCCATCCAGACCGTCAAAGTTGCGTTTGTCATAAATCAGTTCAACGTACATTCGTCACCCCTTATTAATACTGTATAAAATTACAGTAATTTATATACTGTGATTTCATACAGTTCAATGGCCGAGGTGAAAGTCATAGGTGTGCCATTCGAAAAGCTGATGTGATCTATGAGAAAATCACTTTAAGTTTAGATAGTTAACTGAATTTGAAACTTTTTGTTTTCGAGCTACTTTTAACTTTAAGTCAAACCAATCCTTCAAATTACTACGATGAATGAAATGAGATCGGACAGGGCAGGAATGATTGGATGCGCCATAGGGGCGGCTGTAATCGAACTGACGGCAAAAGGTGTGCCGATAAACAAGAGCAATATTTTGTATGAGCTTGAGCGTATGGCTGCTTCATCTAAGCAACTGCCGACAAAAGCTGTAGCGAGGGATGCTGCGAACATTCTCAGAAAAGGTCACAATTAAAAGCTTAACCATGATAATTCATTACCCGGGTATGGGGGGATAGTACCGGCAATTTGAACTATGGGGCATATATGGGGCAAAAATTAACGCCTAAGTTCGACTAAGTTCATAATCATGCATTTCTAAGCTGCTGTCCAACCGGGATAAATCGGCGCTCCTGGACGATCTTCGTTGATTTTTAAACTAAATTATCCATACCGCTGATATGCAGCAGCACACAACCCAGCAACACCACCAGCGGCATGATCGCCAGCTTGGCGACGGTAATGCCAACCACCGCCGCATTGGGGCGCAGACGAAAGCCAGAGAGATTGGCCCCGAGCACGATCAGCGCGCAAGGCAGTGCCGCCTGAGCCAGCCAGGTCGCCAGCTTCATGCTCCAGTCAGGCAAGGTAAGATGTGCAAGATTCACCGCCGTTCCCAGCAACAATCCAATAATCATCGGGTTCGCCAGGCTTGCCAGCAGGACGCCGGGTTTAAACGGCTCGCTTCCGGCGAGGGTGCTATACAGGCTTTGAAAGCCAAACAGCAGCAGGCTGTGGACCGCGAGAACCGTGAACAGCAATACCAATCCTGCATCACCGTACATACCCGCCACCATCGCCAGACCGATCAGGGCATTATTTGAAAAGGAAGCCGTCAGGCCAAATGGCGTCGGATTCCCTATATGGCGATGGGTAATGATATTCACCACCGCAAAAATAAGCAGCGCCGGGACAAAGTACGCCGCCAGAATTTTGATATTCAGGCCATCATGCAGTGGCGCGTTGACCATCCCGGTAAACAGGACCATTGGCATAAACAGCTTAAAGGCGAGACTACCCAGCGCTTTGTTGGCATGGGCATCGAGGGCACCGCGGCGGGCCAGCATATAGCCGAGAATAATCAACAGAAAGACAGGCAGAATAATGTGTGCGACGCTCACAATCGATGGCTCCGGTAAAAACTTGCGAATCATATTATTACCGAACGCTCCCCCCGCTGTCAGCGCACTTCCCCGTAGCGGAACCCCTCCTGGCATGCTAATTGCTAACAACCTATAACCTGGTGTTAAGCGTTTAACCGCTCAGCACACGCTATTCATTCCTCAGAGGAAAACCGAATGCAGTCGCTTAATCTACGTCAGATTGAAGTCTTTCGGGCGATTATGATTACCGGTTCGATTAACGGTGCCGCGCAACTGTTGTTTGTGTCTCAACCCGCCGTCAGTCGGATGCTATCGCACACGGAAGCTCGCATTGGCTTCCGGTTGTTCGAACGGGTTAAGGGAAGGTTATATCCTTCGCCAGAGGCACGCAGCCTGTTCAATGATGTCGAATCGGTGTATCGCGATATCCAGCGCGTCAATACCACGTTGCACAACCTGGTACAGCAGCGTCAGGGTGTGCTGCGCATTGCCAGCAGCCCCAGTCTGGGGCATCAACTGGTGCCAGATGCTATTGGTGCTTTCAGGCAGTGCAACGAAAACATCCTTGTCAGCCTCGAATGTTTGCGACACCGGTTGCTGCGGGATCGGCTGCTTGATCAGCATGCGGACCTCGGTATCTCCTTGTTTCCTATCGATCATCCCAACTTGTGTGCCGTGCCCCTGAGTTATATCCGCGTGATGGTGGTGTGCCCGGCCAATCATCCACTCACCCGATTACCGGCCAAAGAGCTGCCTGCGGCGCTGGCGGAGACGCCCTTTATTGGTTACTCCTCGGATACCCCGTTCTACAGTTTTATGATGAAGGCCTTCGAACGCGTTGGTCTGCCATATCGTCCGAGTATTGATGTCGATTCCCCACATCACGCCTGTGCGCTGGTTAAAAACGGCACCGGATTCTCGGTGGTGGATGAGATCTCGTTCCGTGCCTCCGGTGCTGAACGCATGGCAGTGCTGCCGATCCTGGCGGAAGAACGCCTGACCATCAGCCTGGTGCATCTGCGTCACGAACCGCTGGCGCAGTTCGCGCAGGTATTTATCGACCATTTGCGCAAGGTGCTGGATAGCAGCGGCTTCCATCTGTTCAACATGGATTAACTTTAGGTTAAGTAAGGCCCACATTTTGGTATACGACAGAGCGCCCTGAACCTCACACAATGGCCCTACGACACTGTGTCGGTCTTGTTGAGGAAAAGTGCGTGCGTGAAATTGTAATTGGCGGAGCTCAGTTGGGAGCAATCCAAAAAAGCGACTCAAGAGAAAGTGTGGTCCGGCGCATGCTGGCATTACTGGAGCAGGCGCGACAGCAGGGGTGCGAGCTGGTGGTGTTTCCTGAGCTGGCGCTGACGACGTTTTTCCCACGCTGGTATATGGAAGACCAGCATGAAGTCGATAGCTGGTTTGAACGCGAAATGCCGAATGATGTGACGCGTCCGCTGTTCGATTTCTCCCGCGAGCAGGGTATTGCCATCACCTTTGGTTACGCCGAACTGACCCCGGAAGGGCGTCACTTTAACACCTCAATCATGACCGATCGTCAGGGCAATATTGTCGGCAAATACCGCAAGGTGCACCTGCCGGGGCATGTTGAGTACGATCCACATCGTGATTTCCAGCATCTGGAAAAACGTTATTTCGAGCCGGGCGATCTGGGCTTCCCGACCTGGGAAAACCAGGGCGCGATCATGGGTATGTGTATCTGCAACGATCGCCGCTGGCCGGAAACCTATCGCGTCATGGGGTTGCAGGGCGTGGAACTGGTCACGCTGGGCTACAACACCCCTTCCGTGAATTCCCTTGAGCGCGATGAAGGCGAAACCAAACGGCTGTTCCACTCCGAACTCTGTATGCAGGCAGGGGCTTACCAGAATGCAACATGGGTGGTTGGCGTGGCGAAGGCCGGTGTGGAGGATGGCTTCCCGTTGATGGGCGGCAGCGTCATCGTGGATCCCAACGGCTTTGTCGTGGCGCGCGCCAGCGGGCAGGGTGATGAGTTGATCTCCCACCGCTGCGACATGGATCTGTGCCAGTTCGGCAAGACCACCATCTTTGATTTCGCCCGTCATCGCCGCATCGAACATTACGGCATCATCACACGCCAGACTGGCGTGGAACGCCCCTAACCCGGAGAAATTGAGTCATGCGCACCGTCTATCTGAATGGTGAGTTTATTGCGGAAAATGAAGCGAAAATCTCGGTCTTTGATCGGGGGTTCACCTTCGCCGATGCCATCTATGAGGTGACTGCGGTATTGCAGGGCAGGCTGGTGGATTTCGAACAGCACCTCAAGCGCCTGCGACGTTCGCTGGGCGAGCTGGCGCTGTCGTTACCGGTTGATAACGATCAGTTGCTGGCGATTCATCGGGAACTGGTCACCCGCAACGATTTGCACGAAGGTCTGATTTACCTGCAGGTAAGCCGTGGCGTGGAAGACCGTAACTTCTCGTTTCCCGCAGCAGGTACGCCACCGACACTGGTGCTCTATACCCAGGCCAAAGATATCCTTGGTAGCCCACTGGCGAAACGCGGGATGAACATTGTCAGCCTGCCGGATTTGCGCTGGGGGCGTTGCGATATCAAGACCACGCAACTGTTGTACGCCTGCCTGGCGAAAGAACAGGCGCGGCTGCGCGGCGCTGACGATGCCTGGCTGGTAAAGGATGGCCTGATTACCGAAGGCACCTCCAACAATGCCTTTATCATCACTCACGCCGGTGCCGTCGTCACCCGTGAGCTTTCTCAGCTGTTGTTGCCGGGTATCACCCGCAGTGCGCTGATTGCCCTGATTAACGAACATGGCCTGCGTCTGGAAGAGCGCGGCTTCACTATCGATGAAGCCAGGGAGGCCGCAGAAGCTTTCATTACTTCATCCACCTCCTTTGTTTACCCGGTCGTCAACGTCGATGGCCAGCCGGTTGGCGCGGGTCAGCCGGGTCCCCTGACTCAGCGTTTACGCCAGCTTTATATCGAGCATGCCTTAGCAGCAGCACTCTGACGGCAGCAGGACGCTTACGTCCTGCGTTGTCCCCTTACATTGCACACACCGCATTTCCCGACACCAGGGTTTGCCTTTTACTGGAGTGTTAAGAGTGAAACTATTTCCGTCCCGTACTTTGATCGCTTGTCTGTTATCGGTTGGCCTGAGCGCCGCCATTGCCGCGCCATCGGTGATGGCGGCAGAGAAAACCCTGCATGTTGTGATGTCATCTTCCTTACGGGTACTGGATCCGATCGCCACCACGGCGCAAATCACCCGTAACCATGGCTACATGATTTACGACACCCTGATCGGCATGGACGATAAACAGACGCCGCAGCCACAAATGGCAGACTGGAAAATTTCACCCGATGGCCTGACGTACACCTTCACCCTGCGTGACGGCCTGTTATGGCATGACGGCAAACCGGTGACCGCCACCGATTGCGTTGCCTCGCTGAAACGCTGGGCGCGTTACGATGTCGGCGGGCAATTGATGATGAAGTATGTCGCTAGCCTCACCGCCACCGATGATAAAACCATCATCCTCAAGCTGGCGAAACCCTTCGGCTATGTACTGCAACTGCTGGCGAAGCCCTCGTCAGTCGCGGCATTTATGATGCCGGAGAGGGTAGCGAACACCCCGGATGGCAAGATGATCACCGATTACACCGGTTCCGGGCCGTTTAAGTTTGTCGCCAGCGAATTTGATCCGGGTAATCGCGTGGTTTATGAAAAATTCAAAGGCTACGTGCCGCGCAAAGAACCGGCCAGCGGCACGGCGGGTGGCAAAGTGGTGAAGGTGGACCGGGTCGAATGGATCAACATGCCTGACCGGATGACGGCGATTAATGCCTTAACCTCCGGTGATATCGATTTTATTGAACAACTGCCGATCGACCTGCTGCCGATGGTGCAGGCCGATCCGAATCTGAAGTACGGCACCCTGAGCAAGCTCGGTTCCATGACCGGTGGGCGTATGAACTTCCTCTATCCACCGTTTAACAATCCTGATATCCGCCGCGCGGCATTGCTGGCCATGAACCAGAAAGATGTGCTCGATGCGCTGGTGGGCAATCCGCAGTACTACAAACTTTGTGCCTCGGTGTTTGGTTGCGGTACGGCACTGGAAAGCCAGGCGGGCGGCGAATCGCTGCTGAACGGCGGCAATATCGAGGAAGCGAAAGCGCTGCTGAAGAAAGCCGGTTACGACGGCACACCCGTGGTGATCATGCAGCCAACCGATGTGCCAAGCCAGGCCTCACAACCGGTGGTGGCTGCCCAGGCGCTGCGTAAGGTGGGCTTCAAGGTCGATTTACAGCCGATGGACTGGCAGACGCTGGTGTCGCGTCGCGCCAACCCGAACCCACCGGCCCAGGGCGGCTGGAATATGTTCTTTACCTACTGGAATGCCGAAACCATCTGGAACCCGGTGGTGAACCCAATGCTGGACGGTGGCGGACGTAACGGTGCCTGGTTCGGCTGGCCGACCGATCCGCAGATGAACCAGCTCAAAGTGGATTTTGCCACCGCCACCGATGCGGCCAAACAGAAAGAAATTGCGGTCGAGATCCAGAAGCACGCGATGGACGAAGTCAGCTACATCCCGCTGGGGCAATTTTATGATGTCGCTGCGTGGAGCAACCATATCAGCCACTTAATGACCGGACCTTCCACCGTGTTCTGGAACGTCGAGAAAGACGATTAATTGCTGACTTAAACACAACCTTCGGAGGCTCCTGTGGCTGGTTATTTTATTCGCCGCGTACTGGCGGCAATCCCGGTGATGCTGGTGGTCGCGCTGTTTGTTTTTCTGTTGTTGCGCCTGTCGCCGGGCGATCCGGCGGCAATTATTGCCGGTGATATGGCGACACCTCAGCAGCTGGCGGCGATTCGCGCCAATCTGGGTCTGGACCAGCCGTTATATCAGCAATTTTTCGTCTGGATCGGACAGCTGTTGCATGGCGACTTCAGCACCTCACTGATGGCACATACCCCGGTACTGACCATGATTGGTCAGCGACTGGAGCCGACACTGAGTCTGGCGCTGGTGGCGATTATCCTCACCATCCTGATTTCCGTGCCGCTCGGCGTGCTGGCGGCGTGGAAACACGGCAGCTGGATCGACAACCTGGTGATGTCGGCATCGGTGCTGGGCTTCTCGATTCCGGTGTTTGTGATTGGTTACCTGCTGGCAACCCTATTCGCCATTGAACTGAGATGGTTGCCGGTACAGGGATTTACCAGCATCACCAAAGGAGTGTGGCCGTTTGCCGAGCGCATCATTTTACCGGCTCTGACGTTGTCATCGGTATATATCGCGCTGGTGGCACGCATGACTCGCGCCAGCGTGCTGGAGGTGCTGGGTGAAGACTATATCCGTACCGCCCGCGCTAAAGGGTTAGCGGAAATCCATGTGCTGTTTCGTCACGCGCTGCGTAATTCGATGATCCCGATCCTGACGGTGATCGGCACCGGCTTTGCGCTGATGATCTCCGGCGTGGTGGTCACCGAAAGCGTGTTTAACATCCCCGGTCTGGGCCGGTTGATTGTTGATGCGGTGCTGGCGCGCGATTACCCGGTGATTCAGGGCATGATTCTGCTGACCAGTGGGGTCTACGTCATCATCAATCTGTTGATTGACCTGTCGTATGCGCTGAGCGATCCGCGTATTCGTTACTGAGGGTAAGGCATGAGCATGAGTAAACCTGTTTCTGCGCTGCTGCCAGCGCCCCGACGTCGTTGGTTAACGCTGCCGCGCATCCCGCTGTTATCGGTGATTGCGCTGGTCACGTTGACGCTGATTGTCTGCATGGCGATCTTTGCCCCGTGGATTGCCAGCCATGATCCCGAGGCGTTGTCACCCGCGTTTCGTCTCAAACCACCCAGCGCGGAGTTCTGGCTGGGAACCGATGCCTACGGTCGCGACCTGTTTGCACGCGTGGTGTATGGCGCACGCATTTCGTTAATGGTCGGGCTGGGCGTCACGCTAATGAGCGTGTTGATTGGCCTGCCGCTCGGGTTGCTGGCCGGGTATTTTCGCAGCCTCGACGCGATAGTCATGCGGGTGATGGATGGCCTGATGGCGATCCCCGGCATCCTGCTGGCCATTGCCATCGTTTCACTGAGCAGCGCGGGCATCTGGACGGTGATGGTGGCGATAATGGTGCCTGAGATCCCGCAGGTGGTGCGCCTGGTGCGTTCCAGGGTGCTATCGGCGCGTGAAGAACCCTATGTAGAAGCGGCGATCCTGACGGGCACCTCCACCTTTCGGGTGCTCACCCGGCATCTGATGCCGAATACTCTGGCTCCGCTGATTGTGCAAAGTACCTATATCTGCGCATCGGCGATTCTCACTGAAGCGATTCTGTCCTTCCTCGGCGCGGGTATCGGCACGGAAATTCCCACCTGGGGCAACATCATTTCCGAGGGACGCCTTTATTTCCAGCTGAAACCCTCGCTGGTGCTATGGCCGGGGCTGCTGCTTTCGCTGTGCATTCTGTCGATTAACCTGCTGGGCGATAGGGTGAGCGATGCCCTCGACCCGCGACTGAAAAAAAGGGGCGAAAAATGACGGAACAACATTATGAGGTGCTGTATGTCGATCGCCTGTCAGTAAGCACCGCACAAGGTGTGCCGATCCTGCAGGATATCTCTTTCCGTATCCACGCCGGAGAGACGCTGTGTCTGGTGGGGGAAAGCGGTTCGGGTAAATCGGTCACCTCACTGGCGACTCTCGGTTTGCTGCCAAAAGGCGCGCTGAAGGTCACCGGTGGCCGCATCCTGCTCGATGGCGAAGATGTGTTGCAGGTGAGCAATAGCCGCCAGAAAGCGTTGCGTGGCAGCCACATGGCGATGATTTTTCAGGAGCCGATGACGGCACTCAATCCGGTGCTGACGGTGGGACGCCAGATCGACGAAGTCTTGCAGACGCATACCGGGCTCGGCGCAGCGGAACGCCATGCACGCGTAATGGATGCCTTATCACAGGTGCAGCTGCCGGATATCACCCGTATCTATGGTGCGTATCCGCACCAGCTGAGCGGCGGCCAGCGTCAGCGCATTATGATCGCGATGGCGCTGGTGCTGGAGCCCCGGTTACTGATCGCCGATGAGCCGACCACCGCGCTGGATGTCACCACGCAGCAGCAAATCCTCAAACTGATCCGTGAATTGCAGCAAAAGCACGGTACAGCGGTGTTGTTTATCACGCACGATATGGGCGTGGTGGTGGATATTGCGGACCGCGTCTGCGTGATGCGCAAAGGCAATATCGTTGAATCCGGTGGATTAGAACAGGTGCTGTCGCAACCCCGCGAGGATTACACCAAAGCGCTGCTGGCGGCGGTACCTGGCCTGGCACCACGACCGGCACGCAAAGCCATCAGTCCGCAGGTGGTGCTGGATGTGGTGGAGCTGGGCAAAATCTATCGGGCGAAAGGGGGGCTGCTGAGCTGGTTTGGCAAACGGCGCGCAGGAACGCGCGCATTGGATGATGTCACCTTCAGCCTCAAGAGAGGGCGCACGCTGGGTATTGTCGGCGAAAGCGGGTCCGGTAAATCTACCATGGCGCGCTGCGTAATGCGCTTGCTGACGCCGGATGAAGGGGCGATTCGCATCACCGGCAACGATATTTCCGAGCTGTCTCCCGCGGGTCTCAAACCACATCGTAAACGCATTCAGATGATTTTTCAGGATCCGAACCGCTCGCTCAATCCGCGCATCAGTATCGGAAAAAGTCTGGTGGAAGGGCCGATGAATCACGGCGTCTCTTTCGCCGAGGCTTGGGCGCGTGGACAGGAACTGCTGGAACTGGTCGGGTTGCCTGCTGACGCTATCGAGCGTTTTCCCCATCAGTTTTCCGGTGGGCAGCGGCAGCGTATCGCTATCGCCCGTGCGCTGGCGATGGAACCGGATGTGATTGTGGCGGATGAAGCGGTATCAGCGCTCGATGTTTCAGTGCAGGCGCAGGTGTTGCAACTGCTTGATGACATTCAGCGTCGTCTCGGGGTGGCGATTTTATTTATTACCCATGATTTGCGGGTCGCCGCTCAACTGTGTGATGACGTGCTGGTGATGCAGCACGGCAAGGTGATCGAATACGGCGCAGCAGCTGATGTGCTGGGTGCGCCACAACATCCTTATACCCAACAACTGATGGGTGCGGTGCCCGGTAAAGGCTGGGATTTTGCCGCTGGCCGGAGGATCGGAGCATGACTTTTGATTTACTGTTTCGTGCCGTCACGGTGGTGGATGGCAGCGGTGCTGAACCCTATATGGCGGATGTGGCCGTTGCGGGCGAACGGATTGTCGCCATCGGTGATCTCAGGGGCGAGGCGGCGCAGCGCGTGATTGAAGGCCATGGGCGCTGTCTGATGCCGGGGTTTATTGACGTCCACACCCACGATGATACCAATGTGATTCATCAGCCGGAGATGCTTGCCAAGATTTCCCAGGGGGTGACTACGGTGATTGTCGGGAACTGTGGCATCAGCGCGTCGCCGGTGGTTTTACCGGATGCGCCGCCCGATCCGATGAACCTGTTAGGGAAAAAAGACGCCTTTGTCTATCCCACTTTTCAGCATTATGTCGCGGCGGTGGAAGATGCCGGTCCGAGTGTGAACGTGGCGGCGTTGATTGGTCATACCGCGCTGCGTGCTAACGTGATGGCGCAATTTGATCGTCCGGCCACCAGTAGCGAACTCGAACAGATGTGCGGGACGTTGCAGGACGCGCTTGATGCGGGGGCCATCGGTCTGAGTTCCGGTTTGGCCTATACCAATGCCCGCCAGGCTCCGATGTCGGAAATGCAGCCGCTGGTGGATATCGTTGGTGCCGCGGGAGCAATTTACACCACGCATATGCGTAATGAACACGACGGTTTGCTGGACTCGCTGGCGGAATCATTTACCACCGCGCGGCAGGCCGGGGCTGAGCTGGTTATCTCGCATCTGAAATGTGCCGGAGCCGGTAACTGGGGTCGGGCACCGCTGGCACTGGCGGCGCTGGAAAAAGCCGCCAGCGAACAATCCTGTAACTGTGATTGCTATCCCTACAATTGCAGCTCCACCACGCTCGATGCCTGGCGCGTTGATGGCAAGATGGAGATTTATATCACCTGGTCGGAACCTCACCCGGAGATGGCAAAAAAGACCTTGCAGGAGATCGCTGAACTCTGGGGTGTTGATCAGTGGCAGGCCACCGAGCGCCTGCGTCCGGCCGGGGCGATCTACCATATGATGAGCGAGGACGATGTGCGTCAGGTGCTGGCCCATCCGTTGTCGATGGTCGGCTCCGATGGCTTACCTTCCGATCCCAATCCTCACCCACGTCTGTGGGGCACTTTTCCGCGCGTGCTGGCCCATTACTGCCGTGACCTCAAATTGTTCGACCTGGCAGAAGCGGTGCGGAAGATGACCGGCCTGTCTGCCACACGCTTTCGCCTGCGCGATCGTGGCAGGGTCCGTGAGGGGGCATTCGCCGATTTAACCCTGGTGGATATGACCCGCATTGAAGACGTTGCCACCTATCGCGATCCCTGTCGCCAGGCGCCGGGCATAGATCTGGTGGTGGTCAACGGGATGGTGAGTTATGAGGACGGCAAAGTGCAGGGCCGGAATGGACGCTTGTTAAAACGTGAGACAAAGAACGCGTAACCCAGAAAGGCTTGCAGGCTGTATATAAGACTTGTTAAGTGGTCTTTTCAGTTTTACTATAAAGACCGGTTAAACAGTCTTTAAGGTGCATTATGCCAAACATCATTTTGAGTGACACGAGCGCCAGTGTCAGCGAGCTTAAGAAAAACCCTATGGCGACAGTGAGCGCCGGAGATGGATTTCCGGTAGCCATCCTTAACCGTAACCAACCCGCTTTTTATTGTGTTCCTGCTGAGTTGTACGAAAAAATACTGGATGCACTCGATGATCAGGAACTGGTTAAGCTAGTCAGTGAACGCAGTAACCAGAATCTGATTGATGTGGATCTGGATAGTTATTTATGAGTTATCGAGTCAAATTCAGGGAAGATGCGCTGAAAGAATGGCAGAAACTCGATAAAACCATTCAACAGCAGTTTGCCAAAAAACTAAAGAAGTGTGTTGAGCACCCACATATCCCTTCAGCAAAATTAAGGGGGATAAAGGATTGCTACAAGATAAAACTCCGTGCGTCCGGTTTCCGTCTCGTTTACCAGGTGATAGATGATGAATTAATCATCGCTGTGGTTGCCGTCGGTAAACGTGATCGGAGTGAAGTTTATAATCTGGCAAGTGAACGCCTGAGATAATCAGCATCGGCTCCCGCTGGGAGCCGATGTTATCAGTGCCGCAAGGGTTGCCAGGTCCCGACATCACTTGCATTAATGCGTTTGGGTAACAGCTTCGCATCGTAGAACGCATCGGCAATTTTCTGTTGTTCTGCCAGGTTACTGATGTGCACCGGTTCGATCTGGTAGCTGCGCTGGGCATTTGCCTGTTCCACGGTGGAGACGGGCAGATTGCCCCACAACGGCGACAGGATTTTCGCCGCCTCGGCGGGATTGGCTTTCAGCCAGGCGGATTCCTGTTGCAGCGCCTGATACACGGTATTCAGCACCTGAGCATGCGCTTTGGCATAAGGGGTGGATACCAGATAGTAGCGCTGGTAGCTCGCCAGGCCGTCACCGCTGGTCAGCACGCGCGCGTGCTGTTCCATCTTCGCACTGGTGACGTAGGGTTCCCAGGTGACCCAGGCATCAACGCTGCCATTCTCCAGTGCCGCACGCCCGTCTGCCGGTGTCAGCCAGGCGGCCTTGATGTCATTAAATCCCAGTCCTGCCTGTTTCAGCGCCGCAATCAACAGATAATGGCTGCCCGCTGCTTTGGTGACGGCGATCCTTTTCCCTTTCAGGTCCTGCAACGTTTTAATCGCTGAGTTCGCCGGGACCAGGATCGCCTGTGCGTTGGGGGAAGGGGTTTCGCGTGCGTAGTAAGTCAGGTCCGCGCCTGCCGCCTGGGCAAATACCGGCACCGTGTCGGCGACATCAGCAGAAAGATCGACGTTGTTCAGGTTAAGCGCTTCGAGCAACGGCAGGCCGCTGGAAAACTCGTGCCAGCTGACGTTAATGCCTTCGGCAGCAAGGGATTTATCCAGGTCGCCGCGCTGCTTAATCAACGTCAGTAACGTAGAGGATTTCTGGTAACCAATTCGCAGCGTTTCAGCCGCCTGGGTGGAAGCGGAGATGAGTGCTGTGAGCAGCAACGCGCTGACCAGCAGCGGTCGTAAAGTGGGCATGACCTTTCCTTTTGACGTTTATTGTCATGCGATGGTAAAAGCCGGGCCGCTACACACCAACTGCCGTCTTTGCATAAGGTTTGCCGGATTTGAACTATGATTGCGACCTTGAATCAGGTGTGAAATGCTGTGTAAACTACACATGTAACTGCAAAGGTAGAGGTCTTTATGCCACACGCAACGACAAAGCTTCGCAAACAGAACGTCACCCTAACGCTTGACCCCGGGTTGCTTCAACAGGCTAAGGATGCAGGGTTTAGCTTGTCCCAGCTGTTAGCAGGTGCGATTAGCGCGAAACTTCGCGAAACTGCCGCAGAAAAATGGAAGCGCGAAAATGCGGATGCTATTTCAGACCTGAACCGGCACATGGCGGAAAATGGTATGTTTTCAGACAAACACAGGAAGTTTTAACTGATGCAGTACCGGGTATATAAAAATAAGAGTGGGTCTGATCTTTATCCTCTGTTGCTGGATGTGCAGAGCGATATTATTGAGAGTATCGATTCTCGTGTGGTTATTCCTCTGACACCTGTCGAATTATATCAGGGCAAAGTCGTGAAACGACTTAACCCGGAGTTAATTGTGGAAGGTAACCGCTATCTGATGATGACCCATGAACTGGCAGGGGTTCACCTGACTGTGTTGGGGGTGGAAATTTGTCATCTTGAAAGCCAGCGGGAAGTCATCAGAGCTGCGCTGGACTTCATCATCGATGGATTCTAAGCCTATCTGGCTATTTACCCTGTAAGTTCATCATATAGGTCACGCAATCGGGTGCGCAGATAAAGCACCGCTTTATGTTTACGTGATAATAATGTCTGCACGCTAACCCCGGATTCTTCTGCCAGCTCTTTATAGCTGTATCCCTGCAACTCGGTTTTATCGAACACTTCCCGCTGCGCGGGTGGCAGCTCTGCAAGGGCTTTGCCTAACTCTGCCCATATCATCGCTTTCAGGTATTCATCCTCGGGTGTGTGTGGCACACCGAAAAGCGTCTCCGCCAGCTCATCTTCCGCCGTGTCGCCGGCATCATCGCCAAAATAGGCAGACAGAGGCAGCTCGCTTTTTTTGCGCGATCGGTCGGTCATTTCATTGCGGGCGGCGCGAAACAGCCAGGCGACGGCATTCTCCACCGGCTGATCCACCGTCATCAGCCGCCAGGTCACTTCCTGCAGGATATCCTCGGCATCGTCACGTACCGGGATGCGACGGCTGATAAAGGACTTCAGCCGCGATCGGCAGGCACCGATCGCTGACATTAGCAGGGATTCCTTCGCCGTTGCGGATTTCATGGCTGTCACTCAGCTTCCGGCGTTTTAGGCGGCGTGTTTTCCGCCGGTTTGCGGGTATCCGTATTATCCTCCCAGCGTCCACGCCAGCCACAGTGACCGCGAGCATCACGGCGTCCAAAACCTTCACGGCGTTGGCGCATAAACTCTTCACGTTGTTCGGGGGTCATTTGCATCCAGCGTTCGTGCATGCGGCGACGTTCGCGCACCATGCCAAACATGCCTGCATGGAAACCCAGGCCACCAAACAGGATGCGGCACAGGACTAACAACCCCAGCGCCTGCCAGAAGCCAATACTTTTCACCCCGATGATGGCGGGAAGTAACGCATTCCACAACGACATCACCAGCAAGCCAAGTACCACCACCAGCGCGACACCCAGCAACAACGGTTTAGCCATTCTGTGTCCACCCATGCCGCGACCACCAAACCGACGTCCACGCATATCAAAATCTCTCATCGTCTTTCCTCTCATCACATTAGTGGATTACTGCCTGTGTTGAGGTAGACGAATGAGCGAAAGAAATATTGCTAAAAAAAAGAAAAATTGTGGTGCACTGACTTTCTGATGATCTTTTAGTGCAATTTGCGGGCGCAAATATTAATCAAATTTTTTGAATTGTTTCAGCAAATCCCTCAGCTTTTACTCGCCGGTCTACAGGTCTATTCTCTCTCACATCGGGGCACAACGCCTCACCCACTAAAAGTTATCTCTGAGGAATTGACCATGAAATCTATCAAAACTTTCGTTGCAGTTGCGGCCCTGTCACTGGTTTCTTTCGGCAGCTTCGCGCAGAGCATCACCGCTTCCGCTTCAACCCTGGATGGCGCAGAAGCCAAAATCGCCGCTCAGGCTAAACAGGCTGGCGCTTCGTACAAAATCACCGGTGCACGCGTGGATAACGGTGCTTACCTGTCAGCTGAACTGACTAAATAAACGGTTAACGCGGGAAGTAATGATTAGCCAGATCACAATGATCGCACTAATTATCAATCTAGAAACAATAACTATAGTTATTATTACTTCCATCGAAGGCGCACAGCCTTCTAAACAGACAAATTAAGGATTAAGACCATGAAAACTATCAAAGCCATGTCCATCGCCGCTGTCGCTGCTCTTTCACTGATGTCATTTGGCAGCTTTGCTCAGAGCATCTCCGTAACCTCCTCAACTCTGGACGGGGCGGAAGCAAAAATCGCTGCTCAGGCAGCACAGCAGGGCGCGCAGTACAAAATTACCGAAGCGAACACCAATAACCGTGTTCACATGACCGCAGAACTGTACAAATAACGGATGATCGTACAGGGAAGTGCCGGAAAAGGTCGCCGCAAGGCGGCCTTTTTCGTATGCGTGACCCGTCCTGTGAGCGGGTAAGGCAAAGTAGAAAGTCGTTAAATCAGCCAGAACGTGATGGCAATGACGACAATTGCGAAAGTCGCCGTCGTACCCCAGGCGTAAGACGGCCAGAATGTCACTGACAGCATCCCGAATCCGAGAATGAGCAGCACCGGGATCAGGGTGCTGGCAAAATATCTCAGTTGCCTCCGCAGCCACGTCATAAAGTAATTACTCATCTTATTCGACTCCTTTCCCTGGAAAACATCTTTGATCGTCCGGAAACTCAACCCGGTCCGTCGCTGCCTGCGGCCAGTAGCGGCACGATAATGTCGCTGATCGGTGTCGCGATGCCATGCGTCCGGCCGAGCCGTGATACCACGCCGTTACGGATATCCCATTCCAGCGGGCGTCCGGCCTGGCGATCGGCGAGGATGGAGGTGCCCAAATCCGGCGGGGCACGATGGAAGCCATCGATAATCTCCTGCGGTACGTCATCACTCAGGATTGCCCCCTCGGCACGGGCAACCGACAGGCATTCACGTAAATAGGCTAATGCCACATCGGTGATATCGGCACGGGAGAACATTCCGGCGCGACGTCCCGACAAAACCATTAAACCGGCGACTGCATTTTGCAGCAATTTACGCCAGGCAACCGAGGTGAAATCATCAGAGAGGGCGACTTCACAGCGTGTGCCCTCCAGCGTTTGCTGCACCCGTCTTGCTGCGGGCGTATCAGGCAAGGTCAGGCGTGGTTTGGCTCGCAGCCAGACGGAAGCATCCGGCTCGCGCTGTGCCGGAAACCACACCACCGATGGCAGCACAGTCGCTCCCGCAACGGCATTCGCCAGCATCGCTTTCTGCTCCACACCGTTTTGCAACACGCAAACCACCGTGTTCTCGTTGCATAACGCAGCCAGCCACGGGGTAGTGGCTGCCAGCTGCGTCGTCTTCACGGCGACGAAAACCACGCTGAACGGATGGGTAATCTCTGCCGGATCGGTCAGTACCGGTCCCGGCACCACGATTTGGCCGCCATCAAAACGCACTTCCAGCTGTGGGTGAGCGGTACGTCCACACACCACCGGCGTACGTCCCACTTCATGCAGGGCGGCGACGATAGTGGTGCCAATCGCCCCTGGGCCGATAAGCGCAACCCCTGAATTTCCGGACATCATCAACTCCTCAAAACGACGAATAAGGTGAGTAATACCATCAGGCATACGCTGATGCTATGCAGCCCAGAGCCAGAATTAAAGCAAAGTCTTTTCATTATGGTATGAATAAAAACTCATGCTTCAGAGATACAGGTCCTGTGCCTTACGCGACTCTGCCAGCAGCCAGTTGCGGAAACTCACCACATGCGGCTGCGTTTCTGACCCTTTCGGGCAAACAAAATAGTAGGCGATAGGGGAGGGAAAGGGCGTATCGAATAAGCGGATTAGGCTACCCTCGCCAATCTCTTTTTCCACATGGCCACTGCGCGCCAGAGCGATGCCCTGGCCCAGCAGTGCGGCTTCAAGCGTCATATTGGTATCCGCCAGCCGGACGTTTTCCTTTAGTGCCGGAATGCTGACGCCAACCTGTTTAAACCAGCTCTCCCATTTGGGCACCAGATCAGCACCGTCACGCGTGAGCAGGGGATAACGTAATAATTCGGCCGGTTCCTGCGGGGTGCCAAAACGGCTGAGCAACGCCGGGCTGGCTACCGGAAAGATTTGCTCCCGAAACATAAATTCGGAGTGCAGTGCGGGATAATTGCCGTTGCCGAAACGGATCGCCACGTCCGAATCAGAACCGGAGAAATTGATTACTTTATCGCTGGATTCCAGCGTCACCAGGATTTCCGGGTGTTGTCTCGTCAGATCGGGTAAACGGGGTAACAGCCATTTCAGTGCGAAGGAGTAAGTAGTGTTCACCCTCAGCCGGAACCTGCCGTTTTGCTCGTGGAGATCGGCCAGGGTGGCATCCAGATTCATAAAGAATTCACGCACTATAGGGGCAAGGGCTGCGCCAGCTGGCGTCAGACTTAAGGTTTTTCCACGCTGAAAAAGCGGTAACCCCCAGATGTCTTCGAGGTTTTTCAGTTGATGGCTGACGGCGCTTTGCGTGATATGTAATTCTTCTGCAGCCGAGGTGAAGGTTGAATGCCGGGTGGCGACTTCAAAGGCGCGTAAGGTCGCGGTTGGCGGCAGATGTTTCATAAAGCGGTGTCTCCCCGGCGTGCAAACCCTGGACGATAGCTATGAGTGAATGGTCATAGTATGGCATGTTCCGGTAACTGGCAGGGAGTGCACATTATTATTATTTTATTAAATTGTTATGTTGTTATAATTCCCGCTGGATAAGAATAACCGGCTCAGTTCTTATCCAGCCAGCCAATAAAAAAATCACTGAACGCCGCCACCTGCTGTGGCTGGAATCGGCGCTGTGGATAGACAAACTGCAATCCCACCTGGCGGCTGTCATAACGGCTGAAGCCGATAAAGTGATCGCCAAATAACACCACCAAATCGCCATTTGCCACGTCACGTTTCACATCCCACCATGACTTGCTGGCGATACCCGCACCGCCCAAAACCCACTGGCGGATCAGCGCGCCGTCATCACTGATCATCGCGGGGCTGATTTCCACCGTCCTGATTTCATCTTCAACGGCAAAGCGCCAGATATTCAGCAGTGAACCGCGTTGTTCCATCACCAGACAACGATGCTGCGGCAATTCCAGCGGATGGCCTGGCGTGCCATGGCGGGCAAGATAGTCAGGTGACGCGACCAGCACCCGATGGTTCGGTTTAATCTCGCGCTTCACCAGGTTGCTGTCAGGAAGATTGCCAAAGCGGATGCTCATATCCAGCCGTTGGGCGATTAAATCTTCAACCTCTTCGCTTAGCAGCAGCGTGCTTCTGACTTCCGGGTGCAGGCGAGAAAATTCGAGCAGTGCCGGGGAAAGATACTGGCGACCAAAATCTGAGGGTGCTGAGATTCGTAGCGTGCCGCTTAGCACGCCTTCGTGCTGTGCCAGTTTCGCTTCGGCCTGCTCCATCTCTTCCAGCACCCGCAGAGCGGATTGATAAAATTCTTCACCTACCCTGGTGAGAGAAATTGCCCGGGTTGAACGGTGAAAGAGGCGCGTCTGATAACGTTCTTCCAGCGCTTTCAGACGTGCGCTCATGGTGGCGGGCGACAGGTTCATGCGCCGTCCTGCTGCGGCCAGCCCACCGGCTTCAACCACTTGCACCAGTAATGTCAGGTCTTCCAGCTTGCCCATATTGTTCCGTTTTTCCGAATAGAGATTCAGTTTTCATCGCCATTATCAAAATACCCGGAATGGTTTAGTGTCAAGCCACTTTATCTGACGACAGAGGAAAATGAGGAATGGCAGAAAAAATGCTTCTGAAGCCAACTCAGCTGGGCGGCATGACGCTGGCAAACCGCATCGTGATGGCCCCCATGACGCGCGCACGCTCGGCACAGCCGGGCAACATTCCCACCGCGCTGATGGCTGAATATTATCAGCAACGTGCTTCGGCAGGGCTGATCATCACCGAAGCGACGCAGATTTCACCCGAGGCGCAGGGCTATTCATGGACGCCTGGTATGCACACGCCGGAGCAGGTTGCGGGCTGGAGTTTGGTCACCACGGCGGTCCACCGTGCCGGGGGGAAAATTATCTCCCAGCTGTGGCATGTCGGGCGCATGTCGCATCCGTCGTTCCATCCTGATGGACGGCCGCTGGCACCGTCAGCCATCCCATTTGAAGCGCAGGTGTGGATCGTTGATGAAAACGGTCAGGGACAGATGGTGGATTGCCCGTTACCACGCGAGATGACGGAACAGGACATTCAGACGGTGATCAATGAGTATCGTCAGGCGGCGATCAATGCGATTAAGGCAGGATTCGACGGTATTGAAGTGCATGGCGGCAATGGTTATCTGGTTGATCAGTTTTTGCGCCGCACCTCAAATCATCGTACCGATCAATATGGTGGCCCGCTCAGCAACCGTATCCGCTTTGCTCAGGAACTGCTGACGGCGATCAGCGATGCCATTGGTGTGCAGCGCACCGGGATTCGTCTGGCCCCGTTTATTACCCAGCGGGGTATGGATGACCCCGAAGCGGTGGATGCCATTCTCGCGCTGGCGGAATGGTGCAGCGAAAAAGGCATTGCCTTTATCCATCTGGCAGAAGCCGACTGGGATGATGCCCCAACCATCCCGGATGGATTCCGTAAAGCGCTGCGTGCCGCCTTTAATGGCAGCCTGATCGTTGCCGGGAATTACACCATTGAGAAAGCCGAAACGTATCTGCATGCCGGATGGGTTGATCTGGTGGCGTTCGGCCGTCCGTTTATTGCCAACCCGGACCTGCCAGCACGCATTGCCAGCGATCTGCCGCTGGCTATCGTGAGCGATCCGTCCACGCTGTTTGGTGGTGCGGAGGCGGGGTACACCGATTATCCACGCTATGATGTGGCAGCAGCTACCCAGCAATAGCCAGCGAACGCAGCCACTGTGCCAGCACCTCAGCATGGTTGTGCTGCGTATCTTTCGCGGCATATAACAGGGTGACAGTACCGTTGTTTCCCCGATCAGCCAGTTGGCGACCTTCCTCCTGATGTGCGGCCAGTTCATGTCGGTAACTTGTACTGAAAGAGGGGACATCCAGGGTTTCAGCGTGGAAGGCTTTGCGCAGTTCCGTTGAGGGCGCGAGGTTTTTACTCCACTCGTCATAATGAAGATCGGTCTTTTTAATTCCGCGCGGCCAGAGTCTATCCACCAGTACCCGGTAGCCATCGTTATCACTGACAGGATCATAGACGCGTTTACATTGGATCACAGTTATTTTCTCCTTTGCTGGGGTTGCCATTATGTCGGAAACTCTAAGAGTAGAGAAAATAATCACCGTATGCCTGAGTCAATGCGGCATACGGTGCCGGCAAAGCCGAAGTGAACGAGCACTCCAGTGAGAAAATGATGAAAGCATGGAGTGCGGGACTACGGGTCAAAAATATCAGTAATGTTTAATGTTGGTACTGCTAACTCACTCAGGCTTCAGGTTGCTTTTTCTCCGGGGAATAAAGCAGGAAATACAGTAAGCCGGCACAAATGCTGAGATTTTTGGTGAAGTTAATCACCTGGCCAACCTGCTGAGGACCGGTATATAACCAGAACTGGTGGAACATCACGCTGGTTAGCAGGATATAAAAAATCCAGACAGCAGAAGCAATTTTCAGCCGGTAGCCGAGCAGGAAGCAGAGACTGCCGCCCAGCTCAATCACAATGGCGCCAATAATCATCAGTTGCCCAATCAGGCTATCGCCAAAGGGTGTTTTAGCGACATTATCGGAAAAATGAAATACCTTGCCTAATCCGCTGTAAATAAAAAGTGGGGTGATAAGCACTCTGGCGATAATCAGAATGTTTTTTTCATTCATGATGTTTCCTTTTCAAAATAACAGAAGCTGAATTAACACAGGAATATTAGCAGTGTCAGGCTGTCATTCCGGTGACGGCTTGCTGTCAGAATCGTCAGGATGATTTAATGGAAAGGGAAAAACCAAAAGTATTCAGGCCTTCGGCGCTGGTCGCAAATACTTCTCCGCCATGAACCTGGGCAATGGCTTTAACAATCGACAGTCCCAGCCCGTGGTTGGTACTGCTTTGTGTTCTGGCGCTATCGACCCGATAAAACCGCTCAAACAAACGGTCCAGATGGCGAGGATCAATCGGGTCACCCTGATTTGCTACGGCGACGTTGGCGACACGATTATCGCTGTGGATAGTAATCAGGACGGTGCTACCGACGACAGCGTAGCGCGCGCAATTGCTCAGCAGATTGGCCAGCGCACGAGTGATAAGCCGGCGATCCGCCAGCACTTTCGCATCACCATTGATGGTAATGGTAAGCTGCCGGTCGGCAAGCACCGACTCCAGATATTCAGCTGTTTTACTGGCTTCTTCCCCAAGCGACATGTCGGCCCGCTGCGGCGAAAATTTCCCGGTCTGGGCGTGAGACAAAAATAACATGTCATTGATAATGGATGACATTCTCTCCAGTTCTTCCAGGTTTGATCCCAGCATATTCTGGAGCTGTTCTGATGAGCGATCACGCGAAAGGGCCAGCTGCGTTTGCGCAATCAGGTTGGTCAGCGGGGTTCGCAGCTCATGAGCCACATCCGCATTGAAACTTTCCAGTTGCTCCCATGCCCGCTCCTGTCGTGCCAGCACGCCATTAAAGGAATCGGCGAGCGTATGTAACTCTTCCGGCAATGGGCGCGGGTCAAGCCGCTGGCTTTTCCTGCCGGGGATAAGCTGATGAGCCTGCTCGCTGAGTTCTTTCACTGGTTTCATGCCCAGGCGGGAAATTGCGTATCCCAGTACAGCAACCATCAATACACCTGCCGTGGTGATAAACATCAGCACGCGGGTGAATTCGTCCAGCGTTCCCATATAGGGCGTCGAGTCAATGGCGACGATATAACGCAGTTCAGGACGCCCTTCACGGGCAGGCAGCGTGCGTACCAGCACAAATAACGGACATTCATCCGGGTTTTCACTGGGAAATTGACTGAAACCATCTTTCAGGGTCGGCAAATCGATACCCTGCGGAACAGGGCCGCCCAGCTGATAGAACGGGTTAGCGCTGATAATCCAGTAACGGGCACGGCCCCCTTCAGAGGTGGCAAGATTGATGAATTTATTCTTGAGCACCTGCCAGTCATACACCGATGCACGGGAGACGATCAGCGGCTCCATCAGGGAGTAGCGAAACAGCAGCTCGTTATGCATCTGCTTATCCAGCGATTCACGCAATGTTACCCGGAGGCAGATGGCGTAAGCCAGCGCAAGGCTGATGGTGACGATGGCAAACATCAGCGCCAGTCGGCCCGAAATCGATTTTCTGAACTTGTTCAGCACCCTGGATTATTCCCTTGATTCGAGGACATAGCCCATTCCCCGCACGGTATGTAGCAGTTTGACGCTGAAAGGGGTGTCGACTTTGGTTCTGAGGCGCTTGACGGCCACTTCGACCACGTTAGCGTCGCTGTCAAAATTCATATCCCACACCTGCTCGGCAATCATCATTTTGGACAGCACCTGGCCCTGGTTACGCGCCAGCAAACTCAGCAGGGCGAATTCTTTCTGGGTAAGATCGATCCGGCTGCCATTACGGCTTACCCGTCGTGCCAGCAGGTCAAGCGTCAGGTCGTGGATCTGGATATGGGCGATGTCAATGGTGTCAATGGCGCTGCGGCGTAACAGCGCCTGCAAGCGGGCAACCAGCTCGGCCAGTGAAAAGGGTTTGGGCAGATAGTCGTCGGCACCGAGGCGTAAACCACGCAGGCGTTCATCCAGCGATCCGCGCGCCGACAGCATTAACACCGGGGTTCTTTTGCTTTTTCTCAGGGTTTCGAGCAGCGCATAGCCATCAATAATCGGCAGCATGACATCCAGCACAATGGCGTCATAATCATACTCGGTTGCCATAAACAGCCCGTCTCTGCCGTCGGTAGCGATGTCAGCGATCAATCCCTGTTCTCTGAGCGCGGTGGCGATGAAGGCGGAGGTTTTCGCCTCATCTTCTACCAGAAGTATTTTCATGATCGTTGGAGCTACCTTTCATAATTAATTGCAGCGGCATTATATTATTTTATCCGGTCTGGTCGCTGACATTTTTCTGACAATTTTGTCAGGAAAATAGCCATGGTGATAATGTTGCGCGGGCAGAGAATAGGGATTATATTTTGCCACGCATCAATTAACATCCCGCCGAAAAATAAACTGTGACGAATTAATATGAGTAAAACGCCGTTAGACAAATTGTTGTTATGGCTTGAAAACTGGCCAGAAGATACGCGTAATGAAATTGCGATCATTCTCTGGCCGCTGCATCCCGCTTTGCGTTCTCTTAATAATGTGCAACCAGGGGAAGAGTTTTCGCAGCTGGTAAAAATAATGCAACCCATTAATCGGCAACGTTCCCAGGCATTGGGCGCGATCCTGACATTCCGTGCGCTGTTTGACTATACCGTTGCTGCTGAGCTGGGGACTGCGAACAAATGGGACAAGGCGATACACAATAACGCCAGCCTGCAGGCCTCTCCCCCCTGTATAAGCGATACGGCGGACCAACTCGGGGAGATGCTGCCCGCCCGAAAAGAGAAATGGGCAATGCTTTGTCACTCCTGGGAAAAATTCAAATCCACCACGCTGACGGATCATGACCTGCGACAATGGGAGCAGGGCCAATAATCCTCTCCCGATACCGGCGGTGTTATTTATGTTGCACATCAACCAGCCAGCCCAGGGTTTTTTCCATTGTCTGACGCTCCTGATCGGCCTGCATAATAAAAGGCGCTGAAATAGTCGCGCCTGCGGTGGATTTCGTCACAATATCAACACTATCGCCAATGCCATACCCGCCATGAGTGATAAAAGGGATGATATTTATTCCAGAAAAATCATGGCGAACTAAAAAGAAGCGCACGATAGAAGGCAGACTCATACCCCAGATAGGATAACCAAGATAGACCGTTTTATATTTTTTCAGGTCGGCCAGATTATTCAGTAAGGGGGGATTAAAGCCGCTTTTTCTCTCGTTGCTCGCCTGTTCAACCATTTCCAGGTAATCAGCAGGATAGGGTTGCTGGGGGAGAATTTCATATTGGTCAGACTTAAGGGCGCGTTGAATAATACCGGCAATCACCCGCGTATTGCCGCTGCGGGAATGCCAGGCCACCAGCGTATCTGACTGGCCGGAAAGGATCGAACCGGTCAGGGGCTGCGCCACAGCGTCCTGCGCCAGCAGGGAAACACCGGTCAGGAAGGGAAACAATGCCCGGCGGCTGAGGTTAAATTCATCGTTCATACTGCCTCCGGCAGCAAGGTATTTATTCAGTTCAGGGCAACCTTAAAGCTTAACAGGCCCGAAAAAATACACCTTTTGCGGCATGATTGATGAGCGGGATTCATAGGGGTTATCAGGCTGTAGCGGCGCAATTTATTGCGCGGGGTTTACACCGTACTCAGAATTGCGCGATAAATCGCGCAGCTCCGGAATCGTGCGGTTATGATAATGGCAGCGATAAGCTGCCATTTTTTAATCAAAGAATTGAGAACGGATATTCAACAAATACGCGGACTTCATTACCGCCGACATTATAGTCAGAAGCATCAGATGAGACGCGCAGTGAAGAGAAGCGCAGTCTCACTTTCAGGTCCTTCGCGGCACCATCCGGCACTTTATACTGCAGCTGGTTGAAGAATTCGTGCTCGTGACCATTATCGGTCGCTGCGGTTTTGATATTGTCACCACGGACATAAGCAACGTCATAGCTCAGACCATTGATACCGACACCGCTCAGATCGATGGAGTAAGCCACCTGCCATGAACGCTCGTCTTCACCATTAAAATCAGACCAGTAAGAGTTCGCCAGCCAGATGGTGTTGCCGCCATCGCCTACGCCACCCTGATTACGGTATCCGCCATAATGGTAACCGGTGCTACCGCTGCTTTGCTGATAAGCAACTTTGAAGGTATGGATATCGAAGGTATAGCTGGCCGCCAGGCTCCAGATGGTATTACTGCGGCCAGTGTCGAGCTGATCGGCATATTCCTGGCTCAGGCGTGAGTTATAACCGTTGAAATCCAGGCCAAAGGATTGATTAGCCGCAATTGGCGCTTTGTAATTCAGGCCGAGATATTGCTTGTTAATCACGTCTTCAACATTTGACGCGTAAAACGCACCACTCAGCTGATCGGTAAATTGATAACTGGCACCGGCAAAGCTCAGGGATTTTAGGCCGGTATTATGGCTGTCGTCACTTTTCTGCTGTTCATCGGTGAAATAGCCAGCTGAAACGTTTAATCCGGCAACTTCCTGCGAGTTGATCATGAAACCGGTATAGGTTTCATCCAACAGGCGCGAATCATCGGCGGTCAGGATTGGCAGAACCGGGCGCTGTGTACCGTAGCTGAGCACGGTGTTGGAGAAGCGCATTTTTGCCGTGGCACCGAATTTAGCCAAATCTGACTTTGCTTTGCCATCGTTATCCTGGGCAAAGAAATCGATGCCGCCTGCGCCACTACGACCACGGCCGCCATCCAGTCGAACCGCATACTGCGCCAGACCATCGACGCCAAATCCGACCGGTCCCTGAGTGAATCCAGAGGAGAAATTGGCGATGATGCCTTGTCCCCACTCGCGGCGAGTGCGAATGCCGTCGTCTTTATAATTCCTGTTGATGTACGCATTGCGTAACAACACATCCAGATGGCTATCGTCGAGGAAACCGTTGGAATCCTGCTGCGCCGCAGCGGCCATTCCCGAGAGACCCATTAATGATGCTACCAGTGAAAGTTTGAAGATCTTTTTCACGTTATGTCTGCCTTAAAAAATCAATATTATTCTGTTAATGCGAAAGACTGCGCGCGGGATATTACCATCGAATGCGTGGCCGAAAGTGCCTCATTTTTATCGATTTATGCGATTTTAACGGCATTAAATCTTTTCCTGGCGGGATGTAATGATGTGGAGAGTCTATAATTCGTACGTTCAAATGGCCGGAGATGTGGCGATATTAATTAAAATCACTCATAACTGATATCAGGCAATAACGCTACAAAGCCATTTTACTCATGGCTACAATTATTTCGTGCATTACGTAAATTAAATACCACCACCCGTACCCTCTGCATGTCCCACCTGTCATGACTGGCTGACATTAAACAGCCGGAATTTTGCAGTGATGTTTGTCGCATCGTTTTCATAATAACAATTGAAGCAAACTACTGGAGAGCTATGGAACTTTTTATCAATAATCAGACGGTTCAGGTCGATGCAGACGCCGATACCCCGTTGCTCTGGGTAATTCGTGATGATCTGGCGATGACCGGGACGAAATACGGTTGTGGCCTTTCGCAATGTGGAGCCTGTTCGGTGATGGTTGACGGGCAACTGGTCCGTTCCTGTGTCACGCCGATAGATAAGCTGGCCGGTAAGCAGATTACTACCATTGAGGCGATTGAAAGCGACGAGGTTGGCAAGCGCGTGGTGGCCTCCTGGATAAAGCACCAGGTTCCGCAGTGCGGGTATTGTCAGTCAGGGCAGGTGATTGCGGCGACGGCGTTATTGAAACAGGTTGCGCATCCTTCTGATGAGGAGATTGCCGCGGCGATGGTCAACCTGTGTCGCTGCGGCACGTATAACGCTATCAAAGCGGCCATCCATGAGGTTGCCGCACAGGAGGGTGAAGCATGAAATTCTCTGCGGACATCTTCACCGCCTCGTTGGCACAAATGACAGAGGGAGAGGCGACCAATCTCTCACGCAGACGTTTCCTCCTTGCCTCGGCCGGAACCGTGGCGGGGGCGTTTGTCTTGGGTTTTGGCCTGCCGCTCGGCGAGGCGCGGGCGCAGGATGCTAACGCGACCGTCGCTGCCGGGACGCGCGTACCCGCCTTCCTGGAAATTCGTCCCGACAACAGCATCCGTTTCCTTTCCCCATTTGTTGAAGGCGGGCAGGGTATCTTCACCGGCATGGCGCAAATCGTGGGGGAGGAGCTGGATGCTGACCCCTCGCTGTTCATTGTCGAAAATGCGCCAGCAGGTAACGATTACAAAGTGATGGAGGGCGGCAGACGCATCACCGGGGGTAGTATGTCGGTGCGCATGAGTTACGACACCATGCGCCGCCTTGGCGCGCTGGCACGCCACATGTTACTCCAGGCCGCCGCCGCAGAACTCGCGGTGCCGCTAAGTTCGCTGATCACGGAACCGGGTAAAGTGATCGATCCGACATCCGGCAAGTCCCTCTCCTATGGTGAGCTGGCCGCGCGTGCCATGGATCTGCCCGTACCTGCGTCAGACACGATTAAATTGAAAGATCCGGCACAATTCCGCTGGATTGGCAAACCCGTCCCGCGTCTTGATATACATGCAAAATCAACCGGCCAGGCAATCTATAGCATTGATTGTAAGGTGGAAGGCATGTTGCAGGCAGCGGTTCAGCATGCACCGCGCCTCGGTTTGACGGTGGGGGAGATCCGTAACGAAGAACAGGTTTCAGGTATGAAAGGCGTTCATTCGGTGCATCGCTTACCGGGAGCCGTAGCGGTGGTCGCCGAGCGCTGGTGGCACGCTAAGCGAGCCGCTGAAGCCTTACAGGTCAGCTGGAATGAACCCGATGAGTCGGCTCGTGAGCGTTATATGCCAGCGGATTTCTCCTCAGACCAACATGCACAGGCACTCGCGAATGAACCGGGTAAGGGTGACGATGCCGAGACTAAAGGCAATGTCAGCCAGGCATTAGCTAGCGCCCACAGCACGCTGCAAGCCACGTATCATTCGCAGTATCTGAACCATGCGCAATTAGAGCCACCCTCTGCCCTGGCGCGTTTTAACGCTGACGGCACCCTCGAACTGTGGCTGCCTAACCAGGCTCCGGAAATGTTCCAGGCGGACGCCGCAAAACGCACCGGTCTGCCGCCCGAAAAGATTTTCATCCATTCGCCGCTGTTAGGGGGCTTTTTCGGCAGACACTTTGTCTATGACACGGCGATGGTATATCCCCAGGCAATTGAACTGGCGAAGGCGGTCGGGCGTCCTGTGAAAGTGATCTGGAGCCGTGAAGAGGAGTTCTTACGAGACACCCATCGCCCGATGGCTGCCGTCCGTTTTCAGGCCGGGCTTGATGAGGCGGGTTATCCGGTGGCGCTTGAGGTGGTCAGTATTACCGAAGGCCCTACCGAGGGCATCGTCGGTAAACGTGGTGCCAAACTGGATCCCAGCGCCATCGAGGGATTGACCGGCAAAGCCTATGATATTCCGCATCGCCGTATTGCCCAGATTTACAAAAAAGGGCCGGTGATGCTGGGTTACTGGCGCTCGGTAGGCAACTCGATGAATGATTTTCTCTACGAAAGCTTCCTCGATGAGATTGCCGTTGCCGGAAAAAAAGATCCGTTTGAATTGCGCCTGCATCTTTTACAAGGCAATCAACGGCTGACCAATTTGCTCAATGCCGTAGTTGAACTCTCCGGTGGCTGGAAACCCGGCCCCTATGACGCTGCTGATGGTTCGAAACGTGCGCGGGGTATCGCGATGGCCTCTCCTTTTGGTACTCAGGCTGCCGCCATCGCTGAAGTGTCGATTGTCGATGGCAGGGTAAAAGTCCATGAAGTCTGGGAGGCGATTGATCCCGGCAGCATCATTAACCCGGCGATTGTGGAGGCACAGGTGAACAGTGCCGTCGCGCTGGGATTATCCCAGGTGCTGCTGGAAGAAAGCGTCTATGAACAGGGCAAACCCGTCGCCCGTAATTACGATATGTACCCGATTCTGCCGCCTTCAGGTATGGCCAATGTCCACGTCAGGATTGTTGCCAGTGGTGAAAAAATGGGAGGGATTGGCGAACCGCCACTTCCGGCTATTCCCCCGGCTGTCGCCAATGCGGTGTTCAGGCTCACCGGTCAGCGTGTCCGCAGCATGCCGCTATCACGCCACAACTTCGCGTAATCCTGAACTGAAGCCGGAGAATAACAATATGACCAAGCGCAGTATCAGTGTGGTGTTCGCTTTATTGATCGTTATCCTGGGCGTTGTGGCGTGGGTAATGCGTACCCCGACAGATAACATCGCAGTGAGTAAGTCGATGGATCCCCCATCGGCAGAATGGCTGAAACAGGGGGAATATGTTGCCCGATTAAGTGACTGTGTTGCCTGCCACAGTGTGCCAGATGGCGCGCCGTTTGCGGGCGGGTTAAAAATGGCGACACCGGTCGGCAATATTTATTCAACCAACATCACCCCGGATAAGGAAACGGGCATCGGTGAATATACCCTGACCGAATTTAGCCGGGCGGTACGGCATGGCGTTGCACGCGATGGGCATCGTCTCTACCCGGCGATGCCTTATCCTTCCTATGCCAAACTGAGTGATGAGGACGTTGCCGCGCTTTACGCCTGGTTCAAATACGCGGTTAAGCCGGTCAATCAACCCAATAAACCCAGTGATATTCCGTGGCCGTTAAATATGCGTTGGCCACTGGCCTTCTGGAATAGTGTGTTTACCGTTAATGGTCCCTGGCAGCCAAAGTCCGGCCAGGATGCGCAGTGGAATCGCGGCGCTTATCTGGTCGAGGGACCGGGTCACTGTGGCAGCTGCCATACGCCGCGTGGTCTGGCCTTTAATGAAAAAGGTCTCGATGCCGACAGCCCGCATTTTGTCGCCGGTGCAGCGCTGGATGGCTGGTATGCCCCGAGTCTGCGCGGGGACATCAATACCGGGCTGGCGCGCTGGAGTGAAGACGACCTGTATCAGTTCCTGAAAACCGGACGTAATCAGCATGGTGTGGTGTTTGGTTCGATGGCGGATGTGTTTAATAACTCGACGCAATACATGAGCGATGACGATCTTAAAGCTATCGCACATTATCTGAAGTCCTTACCTGCGGGCAGCAACAACCAACCTCAGGCATGGAAATATGATGGTGATTCGATCAACAAACTGAGCCTGCCGGCAAGACTCAGCACCCCAGGGGCACAGACCTTTATGGCCCGTTGCAGCAACTGTCATGGTGCGGATGGTCGTGGACAGGCACCGTGGATCCCGCCGCTGGCCGGGGCGACCTCCATGCTGGTGGATCAATCGTCGGCAATCAATGTGACGCTGAATGGCTCGGCACGCGTGGTGGCGAATGGCATGCCGGATGCTTATCGTATGCCGCCGTTCCGCAAACAGCTGTCCGATAAAGAAATGGCGGATGTGCTGAGTTTTATCCGCTCTTCCTGGGGGAATACCGGCGCGCCGGTGAGCGAAAAAGATGTGCATGATTTGCGTCAGCGCACCGATCCGGCCAGCAGTGATGTGATTATTTTGCAAATGCGCTAAGTACAGAGGATCGCTGTAGAGTGACCCCGTCTTGTAAGACGGGGTCACGCAATACTACCGTCGATAGCGCAGCGCATCCACCATCAGGGTAAAGGCGCGGGAGGGTGCCCGGCGGCTTGGATAGTAGAGATGGTAGCCATCCCAGTAAGGACACCAGTCTTCCAGCACCCGCACCAGTTTTCCCTCGGCGATCAGTGGGGCTGCAAGATCTTCCGGTACATGCGCCAGGCCAAAACCACTCACCGATGCATCGAGTACATGGAAGATATTGTTGAAAACGGTCTGGCCCTCAACCCTGACGCGTAGCTCTTCCCCCTCTTTTTCAAACTCCCAGGCATATAAGCCGCCATGCGTCGGCAGGCGAAGATTAATACAGCGATGTGCTACCAGATCGCGTGGATGGAGCGGGGTGGGATAACGTTGAAAATAGTCAGGCGAACCCACCACGGCAAAACGGACATCGTCACTGATTCTTACCGAGATCATGCCCTGAGCAACGGTCTCTCCCAGCCGGATCCCGGCGTCAAAGCGGCCGGCAACAATATCGGTCAGCCCATAATCGGTGATCAGTTCTACCTGGATATCCGGATAGTCAGGCAGGAATTTTTCCAGTTTCGGCCAGACCAGATAGGTGATCGCATAATCAGTCGCGGTTACGCGCACCACGCCGGTCGGGTTATCCCGCAGGTCGAGTACCGCATCCAGCTCATTTTTGATTTCATCCAGCTTCGGACCGAGTGCCTGTAATAAACGCTCCCCCGCTTCTGTGGGCGAGACGCGGCGGGTGGTACGAGTGAGAAGGCGCAATCCCAGTCTGGATTCCAGCGCCTTCATGGAATGGCTGAGGGCCGACTGGGAAACGCCCAGTGTTGCCGCTGCGCGGGTAAAACTTTGCTCGCGGGCTACCGTGATGAAGGCCACCAGATCATTTAGGTTATCGCGCGACATTAATGAAATTCCTTCATCATTACATCCTGTTTTTACACCATAGTCAGAAGTTAACCTGTCAGATAAGGTTAAGAGTAGAGCGGTAAGACACAGACGAAGGGGAGGTTATGAACACAATCCGGGCGGGATTGGGTTCATTTTCCGGGGAACTCTCCGACAGGTAAAGTAAAATTCAGTACAAATCACCCGTAAGGATAAAAAATGCCACATGTAGATATTAAATGTTTGCCACGTAACCTGACGGAACAGCAGCTTGCAGCGTTGGCTGATGATATTACCGCTGCGCTGGTAAAACATCTGGGCACCACTGACGATGCGGTATCCGTTGCACTGAATGAAATTCCATCCGAAAAATGGAAGGGTGACGTTTATGACACCATCATCAAACCGCATTTAGCTGAGTTAATTAAAAAACCAGGTTACCAATACTAAGTTTATGCAGGCCGGAATCGCCTTCCGGCCTGTGTCATACTATTTACGCCGGTAAGCGCGTTCTGCTGATGGTTAACCAAATCAGCGTCATCAGCATGGCGGTTGCCGCCACCATTTTCAGGCCGCCAATCAGGTTTTCATCACCACTGGCACTGATAATCAGGCCGAACACCGCAACGCCCATCACCCCTCCCATCTGCCGTGCGCAGGAAAACAGGGCTGACGCCGATCCGGCTTCCTCATGTGTCGCCTGAGAAAAAATCAGGTTAGCCACACCGGGCATTGCCAGAGATGTTCCGGCACCCAGGAGCATCATCGGGATAAACAGCTGATAGGTTCCCCAGTCCTGTTTAATCAATAACAGCAGGCCGAAACCGACAAAACTGACCAGGCTACCCACAGACGATAACCCGCGCAGACGAAACAATCGCCCCAATCTGCCACTGCTGAAATTCACCAGCGCGGTACACAGCATCATTGGCAGAAAAGCCAGGCCAGCCTGCAAAGCGGTGAGTTTCAGATCACTCTGGAAAAAAATACTGAAAATGAACACGGCACCATAAAACACCATATTGCAAAGAAAACCGATAACTACCCCGCTGAGGATAAGCCTGTTACCCAACACCGATGGCAGCAGAACCGGATCGGCCGACTTTTTCTCGCCACGAATAAATAGCGCCAGCGCGAGCAGCCCGGCCAGCAAAGACAATAAAGTGATATGGCTATCCCAACCGAAGCGTCCGGATTCTGTCAGAGCAAAAGTCAGCAGCCCAAGCGCCAGAATAATCAGCGTCTGGCTGACAATCTTAATTTTCCGGTTAAAGCGCGGGCTGACCGGGGCAAAGCGCAGGGTAAAAAATACGCTTAGCAAACCAACTGGCACATTGATCAGGAAAATACTTTTCCAGCCCAGCAGTTTAATCAGAAAACCACCCGCGACCGGGCCTGCAGCCAGCGCAAAACTGCCTGACGCCGCCCACAGGGCGATCGCCCCGGCACGGGCCTTGCCATCAGCGAAATACTGACGCAGCAGCGTCAACGAACTGGGGACCAGCAGGGCAGCGCCCACCCCCTGAATGCCGCGTGCGATATCCAGCCAGTAGATGCTGGGCGCAAAGGCACAGCTTAGCGACGCGGCGATAAAGATTAAAATGCCAGTGACAAAGATATTCCTGACACCAAAGCGATCGCCCAGCGTACCGGCACCCAGCAGCAGCGAGGCAAAAAGCAGGGAATAAGTATTAATCACCCATTCGAGGTCAGCGATCCCGGCATGGAAATTCTGTCGCAGGGTTTCCAGCCCGACGTTAACGATGCTGACATCAAGCTGGACCAGAACGAAACCCAGACACACCGCTGTGGTGAACAGCTTGTCCTGAGTGGAGTTTTTTATATGCATGTTTATTCCAAAGAGGTGCGGACCCACGGCTGTAGGTCGCTACCGTACTGATGAATGTATAAGTTGCAGGCGGAACCACTGAGCAGTTTGGTATCTGGAGTGTATGTTACAGAGGTGGGTTGAGATTTTTAATAATCTAAAATCTATATTTGTTTCGTGAGAATCTCATTTTGCGCCTTCATTGCCAGCGAAAGGGGCCAGACGCTGCAGCGGACCGTCCTGTTTTGCCAGCCGATGTGCTGACGGCGGTAACCCGTAAACGCGCCTGAAGACGGTGCTGAAGGTGCTTTCGGAGGCATAGCCCAGGCGAAAAGCCAGTTGCTTGATCGGCTCGGCACTCAGTCTGAGGGCTTTGCTGGCAATCTGCATGCGCCAGTGCGTGACATAATTCAGCGGGGAGGTGCCGGTGGTTTCGCTGAACCGACGCGCAAACCCGGCGCGTGACATCCCGGCGATATTCGCCAGTTCCATCAGATGCCAGTTTTTTGCCGGTTCGGCGTGAATGGCGGTAATTGCACGCATAATGCGCGAGTCGCGCAACGCCCCCATCCAGCCCTGCAACTGCGCCTCTTCAGAGAGCACCCAGGTGCGGATACCTTCAATCATCACCAGATGCATCAGATGGTTCCCGGCGACGGCGGAACCCGGGCGGTGAGACTGGCTTTCGGCATGCAGCCGGGTCATCAGCCAGCTGAGCGTAGAGGAGGACTCCGAGTCGGCGTGCAATGGAATCACCAACGGCAGCAGATCCAGCAACTGCTCTGCGGAGACCGGATCGATCTCCATTTTCCCCGCCAGTAGCAGGCTGTCGTCACCACCGTAATCGGCGAGGCCATTTTTTCTGACATAGGGCACGGTGGCGGACGCGACCGGGGTAAGGGCAGGATCGGAGGCCATGATGAATGGTGCAGAACGGGTGATAATCACCCCGTCACCGGCAGCAAGCGCACGCCAGTGATCTTCAGCTACCAGACGGAACCAGATTTTTCCTTTACGCACCGCCATAAACTTCATCCCGGAAAATCCGGGATAGCACATCGACCAGCATGCTCCGGTAGTTTGTCCGGTGGTGATATAGCTTTGGGCGGACAATAGCTGAAGCACATCGGATAACGGGTCCATAAAACGCTCACAATATAGCGGGTAAGGGTTAATAGTATCTGTTAACGTCCCGATTCTGTAGCGGCGCAATTTATTGCGTTTTTATCATCTGCATCTATGATTTTCGCTCATAACACTATTCACCTTTACGCGGTTCATTTTGCGCTAACATTTTGCTAAAAAGACTCGCCAGTCATTTTCAGTGATAGTGTTGTTCCGTGCTCATCACATCGTAATCACTCCACACGCATTTCCGGCTCCAGCCCCAATAATCAAGCAACGCAAAATAAAAGGAGAAAACGTGGCCAAAGCGGCACATGCCTCTCACTCTGTGGGAATGACCAAAAGCCTGACCTTATTATTCTCAATCGCCGGGGGGATAGCGGTAGGAAACCTTTACTGGGTGCAACCTCTGCTCGACTACATTGGCAACGCATTTCACATTTCTTATAGCCATGCTGGATTGCTGGTCACCCTGACGCAGATTGGCTATGCGTTAGGTGTGCTGTTACTGGTTCCGCTGGGAGATAGCCACGATCGCCGCCGCCTGATTCCCGCCATTATGGCGGTATCCGCCCTGGCGTTAATTGCCTGTGCTTTCGCACCCACGTTTAGCTTCCTGCTGGCTTCACTGTTTTTTGTGGGTCTCACCACGGTGACGGGCCAGTTACTGATTCCGTTAGCGGGCGATCTGGCGGCGGATCACCAGCGCGGCAAAATCGTTGGCACCGTGGTTTCAGGTGTTCTGACCGGCATTCTGGCTTCGCGCACGGTCAGCGGCCTGGTGGCCGATGCCTTCGGCTGGCGTGCGATTTATGTTCTCGCGGCGCTGATGACGCTGACTCTGGCCCTGATTCTGTTACGGTCTTTGCCAGCCGATCAAAAACGCGCAGCGGGTTCTTACCCGCAACTGCTGGGTTCTATTATCACGGTCGTGCGTCAGCATCCTACCGTGCAGGTTACGCTGGTCCTGGGTGCCATTGGGTTTTCAGTCTTCACGCTATTCTGGACCGGGCTCACTTTTTTACTCAGCTCGGCTCCCTACGGTTACAGTGCCAGCCAGATTGGCCTGGTCGGCCTTGTGGGGCTGGCTGGTGCGCTGGCCGCACGACGTGCCGGGCGACTACACGATCGTGGTTGGTCAGCCGGTGCGACAGGTGGGGCGCTGCTGCTGGTGATGGTGTCCCTGATCGTTGCTGATGTCGGGGGTTCCTCCATCTTTGCCATTCTGGCTGCGGTGTTATTGCTGGATATCGCCATTCAGGCCACCAATGTACTCAATCAGACGCGATTATTCGCGGTGGATGTCACGGCAAGGAGCCGTCTGAATACGGCGTTTGTGGTCAGCAACTTCATCGGTGGGGCGATCGGTTCTTCTCTGGCAGGCACGCTGTGGCAACTGGGTGGCTGGTCAGGGATTACCGTGGGAGAGATGGTCCTGACAGGCTGCGCGTTGCTGATATGGCTGGTACAGCGTAAGCGGCTGACGGTATTAGCATAAAAACAGCCCGCAATCCTTCTCAGGATTGCGGGTGGCGATTACTTGCCAGCCAGTTTGCTCAGCAGACGTTTGGCGACATCTTCGGAGCTGGCCGGGTTTTGTCCGGTGACCAGATTGCCATCTTCCACCACAAACGGCATCCAGTCGGCACCTTTCTGGTACTTAGCGCCCTGGGCGATAAACACATCTTCAATCAGGAACGGCACCACATCCGTCAGTTCCACCGCCGCTTCTTCGCTGTTGGTAAAACCGGTGACCTGCTTACCTTTCACTAACGGCTCGCCATTGGCGGCTTTGACATGGCGCAGTGCGCCCGGTGCATGACAAACGAAGCCAATCGGTTTACCTGAGCGTTCAAAAGACTCAATCAACTGAATGGATGTGGCCGACTCCGCCAGATCCCACAGCGGACCGTGACCACCAGGATAAAACACGGTGTCAAACGCCGCCTGGTCAACGGTGTCCAGCTTCACGGTAGTCGCCAGCGCCTGCTGCGCCGCCGGGTCGGCTTTGAAACGGTCGGTCATTGCGGTCTGAAAATCAGGCAGGTCGCTTTTCGGATCCAGCGGTGGCTGCCCACCTGCCGGAGAGGCCAACACAATCTCTGCACCTGCATCTTTAAACACGTAGTAAGGTGCGGCAAATTCTTCCAGCCAGAATCCGGTTTTCTTACCGGTATTGCCCAGTTCTGCGTGTGACGTCAGTACCATTAACACTTTCATGATAAATCCTCAGGTTACGTAGTGAATTACTGCTGTTGGGTCTGGAATGACTGATCAAGCATTGAGGCGATGATGGCCGTTTTTTCCTGATAAGGCGCACGTAGCCGCAGGTTTGTGGTTCCCGCCTCGTCCTGAATCACCACCGGTTTGGCATGGCTGAAACGGCGGAAACCGTGAATGCCGTGGTAAGCGCCGATACCTGATGCACCGACGCCACCGAACGGTAAACTGTCGAGAGAAGCATGAGTCATGACATCATTGATGACCAGTGCACCAGATGTTGTTTGTTGTGCCATCTGCTGTTGACGCAGTGGATCGTGACCAAAATAGTAGGCAGCCAGCGGACGCGGATGCGCATTGATGTAAGCAATGGCTTCACTGGCTGAGGTCGCATAGGTTTTCATCGGTAACAGCGGACCAAAGATCTCTTCCTGCATGATAAGCATCTCTTCGCTGACATCGAGCACCAGATGCGGCGCGATTTTTCTGCTGCGGGCATCGAAATCCGGCTCACCCTCAGGTGCCAGGCTGACCACCCGTGCGCCTTTGCTTTTCGCATCGTCAAGCAGCGCAAGCAGGCGCTGATAATGACGATCGCTGATGATTGCCGTGTAATCCGGATTCGCCTGGACAGTCGGAAATGCCTGACGCATAAAGTTGCGGGCTGCGGTGACAAATGTGGCTTCAGCCTGCGGCGGCAGCAACAGATAATCCGGTGAAATACAGATCTGCCCGGCGTTAAAGGTTTTAATGGTCATGGTTCTGGCTGCGGCCAGTGCGGCATCGGCATCCACATCCAGCACCACCGGCGATTTACCGCCCAGCTCCAGCGTCACCGGCACCAGGTTTTCTGCGGCAGCGCGCATCACATGTTTACCCACAGCGGTGCTGCCGGTGAACACCAAATGGTCGAAAGGTAAGCGGCTAAACGCCTGTCCGACATCGGCATCACCCAATACTACGGTCAGCTCCTGCGGGTCGAAATAACGCGCGACCAGTTCAGCCAGCAGTTCGGAGGTTTTTGGCGTCAGCTCCGAGGGTTTCAGCATCGCCGTATTACCGGCGGCAAATACGCCTGCCAGCGGACCGAAAGCGAGGTTGATGGGGAAATTCCACGGACTGATGATGCCCACCACGCCAAGCGGTTGCGGTGCAATCCATGCCTGCATACCCGGGACCGGTACTTCGGCTGCTTCCGGTTCCATCCATTGCGCCAGATTATCGGCGGAATGTTGCAGCATATTGATGGTGGTGACCAGGTCGGCAGCCATGGTCTGGTACAGGCTGCGATGGCCGAAATCAGCACTGATCGCGGCGCTGATGGCAGCATGGTTATCACGGATCAGCGCGATGCTACGCATCAGGCGATCACGACGTAATTCAGCTGAAGCCGGACCCGCCTGCAAATGGGCATTCTTCATCGTTTGCAGGATGTGCTGCAGCTGTTGATCATGGGGAGCGTTGTTCATCATCTTTTCCTGTCTGAATGCGTTTACTTAAGATGCGACAAGCTTAACCGCGCTGGATTTCCGCGGCTAACAAGGCTATTTTCGTGGGGGTATAAATTAATTTATGGGGACGTATGTCACTGGTTCGTTTGCGCACCTTTATGGAAGTTTACCGTCAGCGATCAATTTCCGGCGCGGCCAGAGCGCTGAACCTGACGCAACCTGCGGTATCTCAGCACATCAGCGGCCTCGAGGTGGCGATCGGACGGCCGTTATTTGAACGCCAGCCACAAGGGGTCATGCCCACGCCAGCGGCGGAGGATTTGGCGGCGGATATTGGCAACTCCCTCGACACCGCCGAATCGGCACTCGCTTCGGCCAGGGCGCGTTCGATGGATGTCAGCGGTACTTTGCAGATTATCGGCCATGCCGATTTTATGGCGGATAAACTGGCCGGGGAGCTGTTACCGTTGCTGGAAAGCGGTATCCGGGTACATATGCATACCGGTGATGGTCCGCTGGTGGCGCAAATGGTCATTGAAGGTCACTGTGATCTGGGGATTACCGCGCATCCGGTGACCGATAGCCGTCTCAAAGGGGAAGTTATCTTTAGCGATAAGGTAGTGGCAGTAGCCGCCCCTGAAGTGGCGCAGCGGATCCATACCCACCACGATTGTGCGGCGGGCCTGCTGCAGGAGCCGCTGCTGGCGTATAACCTTGAACTTTCGCTGATCGATCACTGGCTGGATAAAAATCGCATCAAATACCAAACCCTGTTGCCTGCGCTGGTCGGCCAGGATTTACGGGGTCTGCGTAGCCTGCTGCTGCAGGGATTTGGCTGGTCAGTGATGCCGCTGTTTTTGTGCCAGCAGCATATCGACAACGGCGAGTTGGTCGCTCTGCACGCCCCCGTGGGAGATACCGAAATACGTTATAACCTGGTCTGGCTGCCCAGCGCACTGCGACAACCAAGGATTGCCCATGCCCGGCAAACCCTGGTCTGGCGGCTGAACCGGGCAAATTGAGGAGCGCGCATCAGAATGCGTGTTTTTTCTCCAGCACCCGGCAGGTAACGAAAGCACCGGCGGCGCACAGCAGGGTGGGAACAAAATAGTCATGATCCATGTGGGTAAACTCCATCACCAGCGTCACGGCGGTCAGCGGCATTTGCATTGATGCTGCGAGGAAGGCGGCACCCCCTACCAGAGCGAAGCTGCCGTTATCGCCACCTGGGAAAGCCAGTTGCCAGAGAAAGCACAGCAGCAGGCTCAACAGCCCTCCGACTGTCAGCCCTGGGGTAAGCAATCCGCCTTCGGCTCCGCCACGCAACACGGCCAGAATGACCACCATCTTCAGCCCAAGCAGTAACGCCGCATCGCGGTAATCAATGCTGTCGCTCAGGGCCAGCTGCATCGGCCCTTTACCGTTGCCCGGTAACTGCGGGAAATGGAGGCTGAGAACAGCGAGCAGCGCGAACGCCAGCAAACAAAAAACCGGCATTTGCCAGTTGGCACGGACACCGGCGCGGGCGGCACCGGTGGTTTTACGAAACAGCCATGCGGCACCGCCCAGCACCGGACCCGCAACAATCGCCCACGCCAGGAAAGAGTGGGAAAGGGTGCCAGAGGTAAAGTGATATTGTGATTCATTGCCCAGCCCCAGCGTTGCTGTCCAGGCCGCGATGGCGGAGGTGATGATGGCGGCCAGCGCTTTCTCCCAGCTGAACGACAGCAGCAGCACTTCCAGGCTGAACAACGCACCGGCCAGCGGCACGTTGTATACCGCAGCCAGGCCAGCACCGGCACCACAGGCAATCAGCGTGCGGGTTTCGTCGGGATCCAATCCCACCCGGCGAGCCATAAATCCCCCGGCCAGCGCCCCCATTTCCCGCGGCGCGACTTCACGCCCCAGCGGAGATCCCAGCGCGACGGTGATGATTTGCAGCAATGCATGCAGGGTGGTGGTTCCCATCGGCATTCTGGCGCCAGATGGCGCAACAGCCGCGGCGACAGAGACCCGCTTGCGCCCATAGCGACCGAGCAGCCACCAGCCACACCCGGCAACGATACCCCCGGTGACAATGGCAGCAAGACGGCGCAGGTGCTGTGAATCCGTCACCCCTTGCAGAAAAGATTCCGGGCTGATGACCCGGTCCATGCTGTAGCCAAAAGCGAGATGCTGAATGCTGTGTAAAATCATGGCGAGAAGCATTCCTGCCAGCCCGGCAAGGAATCCCGTTATTACCACGGCTGCCAGACGAGGCAGGTATTTTTTATCGCCAGAAGGGGTAGTCATTACCAGGCGTCCTGTAGGAAGTGAAGCGTCAAAGATAACAGGGGCTTAGTAAATATAAAGTCTCTCGGGGGGATTTATGTTGCTATGGTGCGGTATCTGAGGAGCAACATCGCAGCTAGTCACCCAGGGACCAGGCTACCCTGGCCCCTGATGGTTAAGGTGGTCTATTCAGGCATTCAACTGATGCTATGAATATTTAAATACCTTCCCACTTTTGAAGTAAAAGACCTTGATGTCCTCTTTCATCAAATAGCTGCTGGGTCAGAGGCAGAAGAATATTTATCTCCATTTCTTTTAAAATTTTCTTTGAATGGAATCGTTCCGCGTCCTCAACATTCATGAGTTTTTCGGCCTCCAGTGCCGAGTTAAGCTGATGCTTATATTCGATACTCTCAAGCATATTATATCTTTGATCCCAGGCGTCATCCCAGGCAGCCGGCGCTATACGCTCGATCACCTTCTGCCATGGTGTCCATTGGGATAACCAGCGGGGGAATTCATCATTTTCTGCCGTTTTTACCTGTATTTCTGCGGCCTTGAGATCATCTCTGGAGACTGAAGATACGTCGAAGAAACGCATTTTTTCTGCCACGGTATTCAGTTCGAGGAAACTCTTAAGTTTGGTTTGAAATGCCAGGTAGACATCTAATTCATCAACAAACGCCAGCGTTTTTATTTTCTCTCTGGCAATCACTTCCAGTTTTTCGAGGCGAAATTTTTCGCGAGCAATAGTCACTAATTCAGGCAATTTGTTGTCATATTTACCGGATACGGCCAGATGAATGAGTTCAGCAATCTGCATATCATTCCATGCCAGAGTCACTCTGTCCTCGCAGGATTCAGTTGCAGCTAAAGCAACCGCAAATGTCATCTCACGTAGCTCTGAGTCGGCGGTTAGTCTGATTAACCAACTGGCAACCTGTTCCTTAAATTCCCCATTATTCCTGGCACTGACTGTGCTTCCAAGTTCAGTCAGAAAGGCGCTGAATTCTCCGGCACCGTTTTCTTTGCTGATTTCGTTCCATTTCTCTGCGGTTGCGTTAACCTCATCCGGTTGTAGCCATTTGGTAATTACTTGTTGTAATGGATGAGTTATCGGAAGAGCCTGATGTTCTGACATGGAGAAATGGATTTGTGGTCCATGATAATTCGTGGAGTTGTTAACATTCATCATGTGCTGGAGGGTACGTGCTGACAACGGATTGTTGCTGGCAGTAATGCAAGCATGCCGTGGAAGATTAACGATAGAAGCAGGAAAGGTTTCCAGTTGATTATTGGATATATCTAAAAATATAACAGTTTCTGGAATAATTTCAGGTAAAAAGTTCAATTGATTATGACTGACATATAATCTCAACAGGTTTTCTGGCAAGGATTCAGGTAATACGTCGATGAAGTTATATGTTGCTGATAAATATGAAAGGTTATTTAATTGTATGCCTGCCAGAGACGTCAATTCGTTATGATCTATGCACAGGTCTGTAACATGTGGAGGCAATTGAAAAGTAAGGTTCTGGAGTTTATTATTCGAGAGATCTAACGTTTCAATGTGCTGGGGAATAAATGTTGGTAATGAGCTAAGAAAAAGGTTGGGTAAATATAGCACATTGGACTGTCGTTCAAAGCAGTCAAGCATGATATCCACCGCCCTGTCACGCTGTTCGCCTGCACCAACCGGCGCATCTTGCGCCCATTGCCGCCAGTGGGAAAGGTATTCATCTTTCGTCTGTGGTTGTGCTGTAGTGTCATCTATATGACTGGACTGCTGTGCACTGTTGGCATTTGCGCGGAGAAATGAATGTGATGATAAGTGATTATTCACTGTTGGCATGTTAAATTTCCCTATATGTTAATTTTTTTAATCCTGATAACTTCACGTCAACAAAGATATTTTAAATCATGTCTTGCAAGTTACATATTTTCCATGGGTTTTACAGGTAATTGATCAATGCTTATGATTGATTATTAAAAATAATCCTTCAGATCGAATCAATTCCGAATTTTGCGTTATTAAAGAAATTTATTCAAGTCTGATATTGACGCATCCTTGCGTCAATCAGCGCTATGCAGGGTGTTATTTTTTCGCTTCGGGAGGCTCAGGTATACTGGTTTTGCCCAGTTTTATTTTGAATCGATCACCTTCTTTTTTGATTTTTGCCCCCCGCTCACACCAGTAATCGGAGAGAGCAAAGAAGTCATCACTACTGATATCAAAATCGATAACAACTTCTTTGGATTCACCGTTGAGCAGCTTATCGTTCACCTCACGAATTGATGTGGCTTTTACGCTTTTCATCTCGTTCCCCGGGTTAATGTCATCAGATTACAGCCATGCTTTTGTAGCACAGTTTTGGGGCAATATCGGAAAATTAGGAAAGAACCAGGCCACTTTCTGGTGCGAAAATTGATCAGGTGATTGTTATTTATAGAAAATCATTCTGCCCGGCGCATCACCGGGCAGCGGGTTTTCTGAGCGGTTTCAGAGGCGTTATTACTTTTTGTATTGCTCGTCGGTGACCTTTTCCATCCATTCAACCGGGCTGCCGTTGACAGATTCGGCGATGGCGATGTGCGTCATGGCATTGTCAGGGGTTGCGCCATGCCAGTGTTTCACGCCTTCCGGGATAAAAATGATGTCACCCTGATTCATCACCACGGTCTCTTCACCTTCGCACTGAATCCAGCCCTGGCCGTGAGTGATGATCAGCGTCTGACCGAGCGGATGGGTGTGCCAGGCGGTACGCGCACCCGGTTCGAAGGTCACGGTTGCACCACCCACACGTGCCGACTCAGTGCCACTGAATGGTGCATCAATACGCACAGTGCCGGTGAAGTACTCTTCCGGGCCTTTACGTGAGGGTACGGAGCCATTAGGGATAATTTTTAACATGTTTACTTCCTTTGTGATGAGTCTCTGGCTGACAGCTAAACCTTAGCAAAGCTACGGGCCGAGGATTAGATGCCATACGTGGGTTGTACCTATGAGCATTTTTCATAAATTTGTGATGTTACTGGCGCGTTGTCATTGAGGAGAGGTGGCTATGACGCTTCAGCCCCCAACTAATAACGCAACCGGAGATAGCAACCGCACCGAGAACCGCACCCATCGGCCAGGGAGAGCCATCTTTCCACCATCCCAACACGGCGGCACTAAAAATGCCGGATCCATAATGCATGGCCCCAATTAACGATGAGATGCCACCGGCATTGGTGGTGGCTTCGGCTAAGGCACCGGCCACCGAATTAGCCACAATCAACCCGTTCATGGCAGCATAAACCAGGAATGGCAGGATCAGGCCGCTAATGCCGCCCCAGCCTGAGTGACTATCCAGTGCGAACATCACCCCGGCTAACGCCGCAATGGTACTGCCGAGATGGAACAGACGATCGCTGCCGATGCGCTTTACCGTGCGGCTGTTGAGAAAATTAGCACCCATCACGCCGATAATATTGACGCTAAACAGCAAGCCATACATCTGTGGCGAGACATGATAATAGTCGATATAGGCAGAAGGTGTTCCGGCGATAAAGGCGTAAAACCCGGCATAGTAACAGGCTCCGGCCAGGCCATAACCCATGACCCGTTTATCCTTCAGTATTTTGACGTAGTCCTTCAGGGCCCAGGAGAGCGGGGTGGTGGCGCGTGATTCAGGGTTGAGCGTTTCCGGCAGAAAGGCCAGCCCGACGATGGCAACAACCCCCAGCAGCACCATAAACCAGAAAATCATATGCCAGTTACTCCAGGCCATGATTTGGCCACCGAGTATCGGGCCGGATAACGGCGCAACCGCCATAAATAAAATCAGTGTTGAAAGCATTTGTGCGGCACGTTCGCGGCTATAGAGATCGCGCACCATGGCCCGTGCCAGTACCGGCCCGGCGCAGGCACCGACGGCCTGGATCACGCGCCAGCTGACCATCTGGGTAATGGTGGTGGATAAGGCACAACCCATTGAGCCGATCAAAAACAGTACCAGACCGAGCGCCACCGGAATGCGTCGGCCATAACGATCACCCGCTGGCCCCCAGATTAATTGCCCAAGGCTAAAGCCAATCAGAAAGCCGGAAAGGGTGAATTCGACTCCCCCGCTGGCAGCATGCAAATCCTTGCCCATCACCGGCATCGCCGGCAGGTAGAGGTCAGTTGATACTGAGGCAAACGACATCAGTGCGCTCAGGATAATCAACAGACGTAAATCACGCCGTTGCGTTACAGCGTCCATCACAGGAGTAGTCATAGTCGGTTTCTTGCTGAGAGAAGTTATTCATGCAGGTGCGGAGAACAATCGGTATCTGCAGGTAAATTAACAGATTTCTTGCCGATGATTAGCCTGGCGACAGGGATTGACCTTATGAGGCGGATTCATAAAAGATGCCGAACGCCAGGCAGGGCGTTCGGTGACATCCATTTATTCCAGGCAATAGCAAACCAGGACACCGATAACAGGTGTACGCAATAGAATTAAATTAATCCGGAGAAGGGTGTATATCGGCTTATTTGGTCGTCAGATCGGGGGAATTATTTATAAATTTCCGCGACACCATAAAGTTTATTTTCACCGCCAGCGGCGATAATTTTCATCGATGTTGCACCCTGTGCCTCGGCCTTATCCGCCAGTTTATTGGTCAGTCCGTCGAGAGAATAGGCACCGGAAGCAGAAACCACACCGACTTTTTGTTTACCGGCGGTATCGTTGATGACATCGACGGCAAAGGCGCTGTTAACAGCAAAAAGAGTGGTTAAGGCAAAAGCGGAAGCAATTAACGTTTTCATAGAAACCTCACATAATTAAAAGAAGAGTTGGCTAACGACGAGATAATAGTATCATTACGAATTACAGTTTATTAGCGGGCAAAACCCGATAGGCGTAATGAGTAAAACTCATCAGTACCGCTCCAAAAGGTTAAGCATTGAACCGAAATCTGGCTTAGAACAGGGCTTATCTCACAATCCGTCAGCTTTTTCTGGTCAATTTGTGAATAAATCACATATATTTCAGTTTATGTATGGTTTTCAGGCCGGTAGCCTGACAAAAGATGACAAAGAGGCGTAATCGATGCTCAGGGAAAATTTTAACGACCTCATCTATCTGGTGATGGTGGCGCGAGAGCAGAGTTTTACCCGTGCTGCCGCTAAACTGGGGGTATCGCAATCGGCGTTGAGTCACTCTATTCGTGGACTTGAGGAGCGGCTGAATACCCGCTTACTAACCCGCACCACCCGCAGCGTGGCACCGACGGAAGCAGGCGAGCGGTTAATTCAGAATGTCGGGCCGATGATTGCCGATATCGAAAAAGCCTTGCTGCAATTAACCGATGATCAGGGCAAACCCTCCGGGAATATCCGTATTACTGCCGGGGAGCACGCGCTGGCTTCAACCCTCTGGCCGTTATTAAAACCTTTTTTACAGGCCTACCCGGAAGTCAATATTGAATTATCGGTGGATAACACCCTGACGGATATTGTCAGTGGCCGTTTTGATGCCGGGGTGAGGTTGGGTGAACAGGTTGAGAAAGATATGGTGGCGGTACGCATTGGTCCGGACTGGCGCATGGTGGTGGTGGCTTCCCCCGGCTATTTCGCGCAAAACGGGATACCGGAGACCCCCTATGAACTCCAGAACCATAACTGCATCAATATGCGTTTGCCGACACTCGGGGGGATTTATAACTGGGAATTTAGCAAGGATGGCAAAGAGATCCGGGTAAAAGTTGAAGGACAGCTGATTTTTAATAACCTTGCCTCGCGCGTTGATGCCGCATTAACCGGGATGGGGATCGCCTATGTGCCTGAAGATTGCGTCAGACAATACATTGATGAGGGGAGACTTCAGGTGGTGCTGGATGACTGGTGTGCGCCTTTTGCCGGTTATTATCTTTACTATCCCAGCCGTAAACAGCACACCGCGGCATTTTCGAAATTGATTGAAGCGGTGCGCTATAAATCGTAATCGGCGTGGGCAGCCGACCTACAGTCGGCAACACTTGTCAGTTAGCGGCGGAGGCTTCCACGGTGTAAACATTAACCGCGAAAGATTTCACCTCATCCTTGAAGTTGTTGGTGGTCACCGCGATATACGCATTTTTTGTGGTTTTGAATTGCTTCAGCACGATCTGGACATTTCCGGTGCAAACAAAAGAGGTGGCGAGATTGCCGCCTGGCTCCGAAAAGTCTTTTAAAAATGAGCAATCCTCGGCATGCCCGTTAGCTTTAAAGGTGGCATCGTCGCCTTGCCAGGTAAACGTGGCGTTAACTCCCTCATCGATGGATTTCGCGATCAGACGCTGTGGTGTCGTGGTGGCTGCGGATTGGCTGGCAGTGCTGACCCGATAAATCTTTTTCGCTTTCATCTCTTTTACGGTAGAGCAGGCTTTCGGCACCCCGCGATCACAAGCGGTGCTATAGAGCTCAGTCGCTTTGGAATAATCCTTTTTCACGCCCAGCCCGTTGAGATAAAGATATCCAAGAGTGGTCATCGCCTCTGGCACGTCTTTCGCCACCGCCTGTTCCAGATAAAAGCGGGCTTTGGTGTAATCCTGCTTCACGCCTTCACCATCAGTGAGCATGGCACCCAGATTGGCCATTGCGGAACTGTTGCCCTGGTCAGCGGCTTTTTTATACCAGGCGGCGGCGAGCGCATCGTTACGTTTTACCCCGATACCATCGTCATACGCGCTGGCGAGTGACGCCTGTCCCTGAGGGTTACCGAGCGCTGCCGACTTCTCATAATACTGAACCGCCTTGCGGGTGTTTTTAGGTACCCCATCGCCGGTGGCATATTTCCAGCCGATCACCACCTGCGACTCGCTGTTACCGGCATCAGCGGCCAGTTGATAATACTTAATGGCCTGTACGGGATCTTTTTTACCATTCAATCCCTTGCCATAGATGACCGCCAGATTGTTGTAAGCGTCGCCCTGCTGCGCCGGACCGGCCTTTTTATACAGTTCAATAGCTTTATCCAGATCCTTCGCCACACCGTTTCCATAGGTATACATCATGGCGAGTGCATAACAGGCATCCGGGTTATCCTGAGCCACGGCTTTTTCCAGCCACGCCTGTGCTTTGCCGTAATCCTGCGTGACACCGTCACCTTTAAGATAATCGATGCCGAGGGTCGTTTGTGCTGCGGCATTACCGTTTGTTGCCGCAGTTTGCAAATCAGCCAGACTTTCTCCGGCATAAGTGGTGCTGCAACCCAATAATGTCACCAGCAAAGTGATAGCTTTAGGAGTAAATAGTTTCATCACAATAAAATCCAGAATGGTAATGGCTAAGAAAGGGAATGAAATACGTGAATAACATCATGACGCGTCTTGCGTGCGCAGTAATTCTTCCAGCGCGGCAGATTGGGTCACCAACGCCGAATATTCACTTTTAAACAATTTGATCTTGCTTTGATTGCCACCGCTGCTTTTAATCATCGCGCTTAAATCTTTAAATCTGCCGATGGCGTTATAATAACGTACCAGCCTGTCAACATACTCAGGGGGAAGGTTCTGTAACTTAGGCAGCGTGGCTTTATAAATATCATCGTGCAAATAGGCAGCGACAACTTCAAGCCGTGCAAGCGCCTCGCTATCGTTGTCCGGTAAAGGTACGCAGACTTTCCACTCCTCGACGAGAGACTGTTCATAGCCCCCGGTTTCAACGGCTTGCAGGTTGTATTCCACCTCGGAGTGCAACATGATTTTTATCTTTTGCACTTCATCAAGGGCATTTTGTTCTTTATCCACGGAAGATAAGTGATTTCCCCAGAGAAATATGCCTAACGCGACGATCACCGAGAACGCTTCCCAGTTTATTTTTCGCAATAACCCGATAAAAAATATTTTGATGTCAGCAAATTTAGGCCGTGTCATCCTGACTTACCCGATTTAATTAAAGCAGGCGATCAATGTTGCCAGCATCATCATCATTATTCAAGAGAACTCATTAATATGCTTAAAGAATCACGCTGCCGTAATGCTGAGGATTCAGCATGACATGGGCAATAGTCTGTAAATTTTCCGCGCAGGTTTCCCGTGACCAGGAGCCACCCAGACAAATACGCAGCGCATCCGGCGGGTTATTATCGGTGCAGAAGGCCGCGCTTGAGACAGCACTGACGCCAAGCTCGCGCAGCTTTACCGCCATCTCGGCAGGATTCCAGTTGAAATGACGCGGCAGCTGCAACCAGAGGTGGAAACCCTGCGGTGTGGCGCGGTAACTAAAATCGCGCAAGATGTCACTGGCCATTTTCTGGCGAATCACCGATTCGGCACGCACGGAAAGCAACACCCGATCGGCGGTGCCATCGCTGATCCACTGGGTCGCCAGCGCGTTGGTAATCGGGCTGGCCATGACGTTCAGGGCGCGCAGCGCACCCGCCAGCAGCTGGGTATTGCGCTTACCCGGACCTTTGATAAATGCGGTGCGCAGCCCCGGCCCAAAACATTTGGACATGCCGGTGACGTACCAGGTCAGTTCGGGGATGAGCTCGCTGAACGACGCAATATGCTGTGTCGCCAGCGCAGCATAAGCCTCATCCTCAATCACTGGCACGCTGTAACGCGATGCCACATCAGCCAGTGCTTCACGGCGGCGCAGCGGCAGCGTCAGGGTGGTGGGGTTCTGGATGGTGGGATTGATATACAATGCGCTGATGTTGCCAGTCTGGCATTGATGTTCAAAGGCGCGCGGCAGCGGGCCATCTTCATCGCAGGGCAGCGATTGCAGCGTGATATTCAGCTGGCTGGCGATGGCTTTCAGGCCAGGGTAGATCAAATCACTGACGCACACACTGCCGCCCTTGCGGCACAGCAGGGTCAGCAGTCCCACCAGCGCGCTATGGATCCCAGGGGCGACCAGAATGTCTTCCAGGCTCACGGCGGGCAACTGCTTCTCCAGCCAGACCTTTGCCATCGACTTATCATCGGCCTGCCCGCCAAAATCCTGGTAACGCAGCAGGCTGAGAATGTTTTTCTGCGCGAACAGGTTAATCGCCCCTTCACTGATTGCCTGTGCCAGCTCGATACCGGGTTCAATCGGTGAATTCATCGTCATCTCATAACTGCTGCCCCCGCTGAGCGGGACGGCGGGCACCTTACCACGAATGTAACTGCCGAGGCCTGGCCGTGAGTCAATCAATCCACGTCTTTTGGCTTCCGCGTAGCCACGGGTCACGGTGGTGTAATTGAGCGCCAGCAGCAGTGCCAGCTCACGTAACGGCGGCAGACGATCGCGCGGCTGAAACTCGCCGCTGTTGATGCCGTCGGCGATGATATCGGCAATCAACAGATAAGCCGGGCGTTGGGTGTTCTGATTTTGATAGCTGTTCCAGCGACTGCCGAGTTTATTAAGCATGCAGACAATTCCAGCAAAATGGCGAAGTGTGCATCACTATTGCCTGGCGGAGGTTAATCTGCAATCACCTTATCCATTGATTGCATCATTGATTGCATGATGATTTTAGTTGTGTGCATTTTTGGTGCAAATTGGCATCAATTCAGTGCATCTCAAGGTGATTTGTCGCTATCTGGCACGGCAGGTTATGGGAATGTTAGTAGGATGAAAATTTTTTTTGCGCATAATTTGAGCATTTGATGGGCCATTGATTGCATGCCCCGGATCCGCCGCTGGCACGTACCTTGCTCCAGTCTCTGTGCATCACCTGCGATGTACCATGACGGGGAGCGAGGCTCCCCCCTGATCAAAACCGGGAGAAACGTGCTATGCCAAAAGTAACTTTGCCAGCCCATAAGACGGGTGATTTCTTTGTCGATTACGAAGAAAAAGTTTTTGAAGATGTGAAGGCGGAGCCAGGCCAGAAGGCGCTGGTGACCTTCCACACCGTGGCTTTTGAAGGCTCGATCGGTTTCGTCAATATGTTGCAGGCCACCCGGCTACAACGCAAAGGATTCGAAACGTCCATCTTGTTGTATGGACCGGGCGTGCTGCTCGGCGTGCAGCGTGGTTTCCCGACCATCGGTGCTGAAGCTTTTCCCGGTCACCAGAACTATGCCAATCAGCTGACCAAATTTATGTCTGAAGGCGGCAAAGTCTACGCCTGCCGCTTTGCCTTACAGGCCCTGTATGGTCACGGCGAACCTTCACTGCTGGAAGGGGTTCGTCCCATCAATCCGCTGGATGTGCTGGACCTGAAACTGCTGCACGTGCGTGACAACGCGGTGATCATCGATACCTGGACGATGTAAGCGGAGGCGCGTTATGGCTGAGTCACGCATTATTCGTGCCGCCGCCGCCCAGATTGCGCCAGATCTCCATGAGGCCAGCAAAACGCTGGCCCGGGTGCTGGACGCTATCGATCAGGCAGCCGCACAGGGGGCAGAGATCATTGTCTTTCCTGAGACTTTTGTACCTTACTACCCCTACTTCTCGTTTATCACGCCCGCGATGACCGCCGGAGCGGCGCATCTGAAATTGTATGACCAGGCGGTGGTGGTGCCCGGCCCGATCACCCATGCGGTGGGCGAACGCGCCCGTCTGCGCAACATCGTGGTGGTGCTGGGGGTGAATGAACGTGACCACGGCACGCTCTACAACACCCAGCTGGTGTTTGATGCCAGCGGGGAACTGGTGCTGAAGCGTCGCAAGATCACCCCGACCTATCACGAACGGATGATCTGGGGGCAGGGAGACGGCGCCGGATTGAAAGTGGTGGAGTCCGCGGTTGGGCGCATCGGAGCCTTAGCCTGCTGGGAGCACTACAACCCGCTGGCGCGCTACAGCCTGATGACCCAGCACGAGGAGATCCATTGCAGCCAGTTCCCCGGTTCGCTGGTGGGGCCGATTTTTGCCGAGCAGATGGACGTCACCATTCGCCATCATGCGCTGGAGTCCGGTTGCTTTGTCATCAACGCCACTGGCTGGCTCACTGAGGAGCAAATCAACGAACTGACCAGCGACCCGGCATTACAGAAGGGTCTGCGTGGCGGCTGCAACACCGCCATCATCTCGCCGGAAGGCCGTCACCTGGTGCCGCCGCTGACCGAAGGTGAGGGGATTTTGATTGCCGATCTGGACATGGCCCTGATCACCAAACGCAAACGCATGATGGATTCTGTCGGCCACTATGCCCGACCAGAATTACTCAGCCTGCGCCTCGATGCGACACCTGCCCGTTATGTGGTGGCGCGTGATGATGAGTCCGAAACGGGAGGAGACCGCGATGCAGAACGTTCCGTCTACGCGCCAGCAGCTGATCACTGAGCTGCTTACCCAGGGGGTTAACGTGATCAATCCCCGCCAGGACCATGTAAGCCGTCATGGTGGCGCCGGGCCATCGGATCATCAGGCGATGAATATCGATGGTGTGACGGTGATGGTGCCGATCTACACCCATTCTGCGCGCCAGTCGCCGTGGCAGGTGAAACACGAGGAGTCCGGTGCCACGCGGCTGTACAACAACCTGATTCCGGTGCGGGAGATCAGCATCGCCCATAAACCACGTTTTTATGAGCGGCAGACGGCGGACGGCGTACCTTACTCGCAGATTGCGACGCTGCATGGCACCGACGTGCTGGCGACTACCGTGCTGCAAACCTGTATCCGCTATGAAAATCGCGCCAAAGCCTGCCAGTTCTGCGCTATCGGGCAGTCGCTGGCGGCGGGCAGCACCATTGCGCGTAAAACCCCGCAGCAACTGGCAGAAGTGGCAAAAGCGGCCGTGGAGCTGGATGGGGTGAAACACATGGTAATGACCACCGGCACACCCTCAGGCAGCGACCGTGGTGCCCGCATTCTGGTGGAAAGTGCGCTCGCCATCAAAGCGGCGGTGGATTTGCCGTTGCAGGGACAATGCGAGCCACCGGGAGATGCGAAATGGTTCCGACGCATGAAAGACGCAGGCATTGATGCGCTGGGCATGCATCTCGAAGCGGTCACGCCGGAAGTGCGCGCCCGCATTATGCCGGGTAAGGCCCAGGTGAGCGTGGATCAGTATCTTGAGGCGTTCGCCGATGCGGTGGCGGTGTTTGGCCGGGGCCAGGTCAGTACCTATATCCTGGCAGGTCTGGGCGATACGCCGCATGCCATCCTGTCGCTGTCGGAGACGTTGATTGACCTCGGGGTTTATCCGTTTGTGGTGCCTTTTGTACCGATCAGCGGCACACCGCTGGAACATCATCCGGCCCCTGACAGCCAGTTTATGTCGTCAATTTTGCAGCCGCTCGGGCAGATGCTGAGTCAGGCAAGCCTGCGTTCCAGCGATATCAAGGCGGGCTGTGGTCGCTGCGGTGCCTGTTCTTCACTTTCCAGCTTTGAACAGGCAATGGCGTAAGGGGGGCATGATGAATCACTACGCGGGTTACACCATCAAATGGGTCACGCTGCCGTGGGAACGGCGGCAGGCTTACGCACTGCGCCAGCGGGTGTTCTGCCAGGAACAGGGATTGTTTGAGGGCGATGACCTGGATGACATCGATGGCCATGCCCGGCTGCTGGTGGCACTAGGCAGTGTGGGTGGCTGGCATGATGAAGTGGTGGGTACGGTACGCATCCATGAACTGGCACCAGGGGTCTGGATGGGATCGCGCCTTGCCGTGGATAACGCCTACCGTCGGCAGGGCCAGCTGGGGCCGACGCTGATCCGTCTGGCGGTGTGCAGCGCTCATGCGCTGGGCTGTCGGGAATTTTATGCCCAGGTGCAGCATCAGAACGAACCGCTGTTTCGCCGCATGCACTGGCACACGCTGGAGTGGCTGGATTTGCGTGGTGTCCGCCATGCCAGGATGCAGGCCGATCTGAATTTCTATCCCCCTTGCTACGACCCGCTAAGTGGCATGGTGATCAATACCCCGGTGCGCAAGCCAGCCGAGATACCGATCTTTCTGACGGGGGTAACACAATGAATCATGACTTACCCGCGCTGATTGCACGGCTGCGTGCTTTTAGCGGCCTGACCCATAAGCGTGATATCCAGCAGGTGGCGCAGCAGCTGCGCGATGCCTGGCCTAACCCGAACCCCAATGGGGATGATTGCGCGCTGATCCCGGATGGCAGCGGCTACAAGCTGTTGGCGATGGAGGGATTTATTAATCGCTTTGTCGCGGAGGACCCGTGGTTTGCCGGCTGGTGTGGCGTGATGGTCAATCTGAGTGACATTGCCGCGATGGGCGGACGCCCGCTGGCGGTGGTTAATGCCTTGTGGGATGACGCGTTACCTCATGCGGAGCAGATCCTGCAGGGGATGGCGGCGGCATCACGCGCGTATCAGGTGCCGGTGGTGGGCGGTCACACCAATCTGCGTAGCGATCAGCCACAACTTGCCGTGGCGGTGCTGGGGGAAACGACCCATCCACTCAGCAGCTTTGCCGTACAGCCGGGGCAGACGCTGATGGTGGCGATCAATCTGCATGGGCGCTGGCATCCTCCCGGTTACAACTGGGATGCGGCAACCCATGCCGACCCTCCGGCCCTGCGTCAGGCGTTGTCCTTGCTACCGTCGATGGCCGACGAAGGATTCATTCAGGCAGCGAAAGACATCAGCCAGGCCGGGCTGGCGGGCACGCTGGTGATGATGCTGGAGAGTAGCGGGCTGGGTGCCGGGCTGGATCTGACGCAAATCCCCATCCCGGCTGGCGTGGAACTGGAGCAGTGGCTGTGCGCCTTCCCCAGTTTCGGTTTCCTGCTGGCTGTGGAACCACAACATTGCGACGAGGTGGCTGCACGCTTTGCCCGCTGCGCCATCAGCTGTGCTGCGGTGGGGCAGTTCACCGCGGAGAGAAAACTCATCATGCAGTACCGGCAGCAGCACGCCTGCTACTGGGATCTGGCGCAACAGCCGCTTACCGGCATGAACAATCATTAGAGGAACTTACGATGCCTGCAATGCATTTTGTCGTTTGCTGGCCTGATGGCAGCAAAGATACCTGCTATTCCCCCTCCACCGCGATTGAGAAGCATCTGGAGGTGAATCATCCCTATACGCTGGCGGAGTTCGTCACTCTCAGCACCCGCGCGCTGGACGAGGCCAGTGAAAGGGTAAAAGCGAAGTTCGGTTATTACTGCTCCAGTGCGCAGGATCAGTCTGCGGTGATTGTGCAAAAAGCCCGGCAGTTTACGGCGCAGCAGCAGGTCATTGTGGAAAAAATCACCCCCGTCCCGGTCTGATAACAAGCGAGATTACGATGAACAACACTCATTATCCTGTCGTCATTATTGGCGGCGGGCAGGCGGGTCTCGCCATGAGCTGGAGCCTGACGCAAAAAAATATCCGTCATATGGTGCTGGAACGTCACCAGCTGGCCTGGGCATGGCGCGAGCAGCGCTGGGACAACTTCTGCCTGGTGACACCCAACTGGCAATGCAAGCTGCCCGGTTTTCCCTATGACGGTGACGATCCGCATGGCTTTATGCTGCGTGATGAAATCATTGCTTATGTTGAACGCTATGCGCGCAGTTTTAACGCACCGCTACGCGAAGGGGTTAACGTGTTGCGCGTGGAGAAAACGCAGCACGGTTTTCAGTTACTGACCTCGGCAGGGGTTTTCACCGCCGAACAGGTGGTGATTGCGGTGGGTAATTATCATCGCCCGCGCTTCCCGGCGATCGCCGCACAACTGCCAGAAAGCATCATGCAGGTGCATTCCGCCAGCTATAAATCGGCGCAGCAATTGCCCGCCGGGGAGGTGCTGGTGGTGGGATCGGCGCAGTCCGGCGCGCAAATCGCAGAAGACCTGCATCTTGCCGGTCGTCGCGTGCACCTGTGCGTGGGCAGCGCACCGCGCGTGGCGCGTTTTTACCGTGGTCGTGACGTGGTGGACTGGCTGGATGATATGGGGCATTACCGCCTGACGGTTGACGATCATCCGCTCGGTGAAGACGCGCGGCGCAAGACCAACCACTATGTCACGGGCCGTGATGGCGGGCGTGATATCGACCTGCGCGCTTTTGCCTTGCAGGGTATGCAGCTCTATGGCCGCCTGCTGGGTTATCGCGACGGGAAATTGCTCACCGGCGACGATCTCAAGGCAAATCTGGACGGCGCTGACGCCACTTCACAGAAAATTAAAGACAGCATTGATGTCTGGATAGCGGAACAGGGCATTGATGCACCAGAGGAAGCGCGTTACCAACCGTTGTGGCAACCGGAAGAGAGTGCAACGCATATCGATCTGACCAACATTGCCGCCATTATCTGGGCGGTGGGGTTCCATACCGATTTCAGCTGGATCGACGCACCTGCATTCAATGATAAAGGCTATCCACGCCACACCCGTGGCGTCTCGGTTCAGCCGGGACTGTATTTCCTTGGATTGCCGTGGCTGTGGACCTGGGGATCGGGCCGCTTTGAAGGTGTGGGTGAAGATGCCGCCTGGCTGGCGGAGGCGATTGAGCACCACCACCAGGGCGCTGCGGAGGCGGCGTATGTCAATGATCACCGTTGAGGATGGCGCGTTCTGGCAGCAGGAAGCGCAGCGTCTTGACTGGCAGCAGGGTTTTAGCGCGCTGGTTGCAAGTATTGAGGGTGGGCCGCGCTGTCGCTGGTTCCCCGGAGGGAAAACCAATCTGAGCTATAACGCCCTCGACCGCCATCTGGCGACCCGGGGGGAACATTGCGCCATTATCCACCGCGATTACCTTGGGCAGACCCATCGGCTCAGCTACCGTGAACTCTGGCAGCAGGTCAACGCCCTGAGCAGCTTGCTGGCAAGCTGGGGGATTCGCCAGGGAGATCGGGTGCTGATTACGTTACCGATGACGCCGATGGCCGCCATCGCCATGCTGGCCTGCGCCCGCCTTGGGGCGGTGCATGTGGTGGTTTACTCTGCCAGTACCAGCGAAGCGCTGGCCCAGCGTATCCACGCCTGCCAGCCCGTGTTGTTGATCCACAGCAGCGAAAAGCGCAGCCGCGAGAGCCTGCCCGCCCTCCCTGCTGCCACCGCCACGTTACGTGAGGCAGATATTGCGAGTGCGGAATTTAGCCGTGAGCTGGCGCAGCATCACGGGCGCGTGGTGCCCTGTGTCTGGGTAGAGTCGTCTCACCCTTCACATTTGCTATTTACCTCCGGCACCACGGGAGCGCCCAAAGGTATCGTGCGCGATACCGGTGGTTACGCCGTGGCGCTGCTGGCTAGCCTGCATCACCTGTTTCAGGTTCAGGATGACGAGATTTTCTTTACCACGGCGGATGTAGGATGGGTTACCGGACATAGCTACGGCGTCTATGCACCGCTGCTGGCGGGGATCACCACGGTGATGTGTGAAGCCAGCCCGGTGAATGCCCCCGGAGAAAGCTGGTGGCAAATGGTGGCGGAGCTGGGCATCACCCGGATGTTAACCATCGCAGGTGCGATCCGCATGGCGCGCCAGCAGGGGACGCCGCGTGCCAGCCTGTCGGCGCTGCGATCGCTCTATCTGGCTGGCGAACCGCTCGACAGTACAACTCATGACTGGGTGAGCACGGAGATGTGCGTGCCATGCGAAAATCATTACTGGCAGACTGAGTCTGGCTGGCCGCTGCTGGCGGGGGCGGGCGGGGGCCTGAAACCGGTGTTCAGCCGCTCAGTAGCGATCGTGGACCCGGCGAGTGGCGCATTGTGTCCTGCGGGCGAGGCCGGGATGCTGGTGGTCAACGCCACGCTCGGTCCGGGTGGCATGTCAACGCTCTGGCAGGATGACACGCAGCACGACCAACGTTACTGGCTCCAGCGGGATGGCCGCTGGAGTTACGCTACCCATGATTGTGCCGTGTGGGTGGGTGATAAGATCGTGATTCAGGGGCGTATGGATGACGTGATCAACATCGGCGGCAAACGTCTGGCGACAGCGGAAGTAGAAAATGCGCTGGCGGGTCTGGATGGCATCGTTGAAGTGGTGGCCACCCGCACCCCGCATCAGCTGCTGGGTGAAATGGTGGCGCTTTTTGTGGTTACCGATGGGCTAAATACGCAACAGGAGGCGGTCCTGAAGCAGCAAATACGCGAACGCCTGGTCAGTCGCTGTGGGCGCTACGCGCTGCCGCGTAAGATTCACTTCCGCCGTTCGCTGCCGAAGACCTTTTCAGGGAAGTTTTTGCGCCGGATGCTGAGCGCGTGACGGGTAAGGCGTCTCACAGGGACTAGTCGATTATCGGGTTATTTTTCAGTTCATTATAAGGAGTAAGGCCTACCCCGTTAAACACGGTTCTCTGCTGATCGGCGACCTGTTGCGGGGACCGTGCCGGTATCAGCTCGCTATGGATACCCGTCAGCTGTGAAAACAGCGCCATGACGTACCGGGCGAACGCTGTTATCAATGGTCACACCGTGGTCAGAAAAATAGATCAACGCGTATGATTGGCCGGTTTTCTCAAGAATGTCGTGTGCGAAATGACGGGGGATTGAGATATTCCTGAACATCCAGGGTGGTCAGATGACGCACCCTTAAATAACACCGGCAATAAGACTATAAGCGTTTTATCAGCAGGGGTTTCAATCGTATAAAGTCATGAAGATTTAAGTACCACCACGGCATAAAAGCAGGGCTTTGCCGTGGCATTTTTGAAAACACAATCGGTGGGATCACCCAGTTCCAGGCAATCGCCCTTATGCATCTCAAAAGCAGTACTGCCTTCCTGAAAAGTGAGGGTACCCTCAAGCACCCAGATCAGCTGACGGCGTGAGAGGTATGATATCGCTGGCATCGGAACGGCAACGCCCGCCGGGAGTTCTACGCTTACCAGGTCAACGGGGATTTGTCCCGGTGATACGTGGCGTCTGATGTAACCGGTCTCCGGGTCTTGCCAGACCGCCTGTTGATCGTGTCTGACCAGCGTACCGGTCTGAACCTCGCTCAGCGCTATCAGCTGGGACATACTCATATCAAAAGCACCCGCCAGACGCGCCAGCAGGGTTGCGGTAGGGCTGCTCTCGCCACGTTCAATTTTGTGGATCATTGCCCGGGAAACACCCGAGTTTTCGGCAAGGTCCGTCAGAGACCAGGCTCGCTTTTCCCTTTCGGCCTTAATTTTTTGTCCGATCCGCTGGTTTACGTCATCTTCTTTACTGGACAATTTATCTAACATAATGGATAACTAAGATAGTGAACAATACATCTACTTTAGTGACAGAGAAACGAGGTGTCCACCATGAAGATTCGAACCGCAAATGAAGGGGATGCAGATGTCATCGCCGACATTTATAACGACGCAGTACTTAATACCACGGCTATCTGGAATGACAAAACCGTCGATTTCCTCAACAGAATTAAATGGATGCGCGATCGGAATGACGCTGGCTTCCCGGTGCTGGTTGCTGTTGATGAGGAAGGGAAGGTTCTGGGTTATGCCTCATATGGCGACTGGCGTCCGTGGGATGGCTACCGCCATACGGTGGAACACTCAGTTTATGTCCATAAAGAGGCTCGCGGCAAAGGTGCAGGGGGAGCACTGATGGTCGAACTGATTCAGCTGGCTCAGCAACAGGGCAAACACGTGATGGTGGCGGGTATCGAATCCGGCAATGAAGCCTCTATCGCACTGCATAAAAAACTGGGTTTCACCGAGGTCGGGCGGATGACTGAGGTGGGAACCAAGTTTGGTCGCTGGCTGGATCTGACTTTCCTCCAGTTGCGCCTGGATACCAGAACCCATCCCTGATACTGGACGGCACAGGGAAGTGCCCTGGAAATGAAGTGAATAAACAATGCTTCGCAGTGGTAATCTCAGCTGATATTTTTATCAACATACTGAATTCACATCAGACACAAGCCTGAGAAACCCGATGCAACCTTCAATGCCCAACTGGAATGATCTGCGAATATTTCTGGAAGTTTATCGTTGTGGCAGCCTGTCTGCGGCGGCACGTCAGTTGCGTATCGACGTTTCCACCGTGTCACGTCATATCGCCAGCCTTGAGAAGTCGCTGGCTGCGCCGGTATTTCAACGACTGCCGGCTGGACTGAAAGCCACCACTAAAGGACGTGAAATTCTTTCCTTTATCGAATCGATGGAATCCCATTCGCTGGCGATGATGCAGACGGATAAAGCCGGTGTCAGCCATTTGCCCGCCGGGGAAATCAGGATTGGCACCATGGAGGGGATAGCGTCGTTCTACCTGGCCGGGAAGATCGGTAAATTTAATGAAAAATACCCGAATATCATGGTGGAGTTATTAACTTCATCGCATCAGGTGCATGTGAATCGTCGCGAAGCCGATCTCTTTCTCAGTTTTTATCCCTATGATGGTAAAGGACTGGATATTCTGCCGGTGGGTAAGTTCAGGCTCTGTCTGTATGCCCATAATGATTACCTGCAAAAATACGGTGTTCCCGTGAATATCAGTGAGTTGCGTAATCATAAATTTATCAGTTATATCAGCGACCTGATTCAACTGGATACCGTGCGCTGGCTGGATGAGGCGATTATTAATCCGGATATTATCTTTAGTTCCAGCAGCCTGGTTGCACAAATGTTTGCCGCCGCCAGCGGGACAGGCATTGCCATGCTGCCGGAATTTATGCAGGCGGAGCGCTTTGGACTAAAACCCCTCCTCAGGGAGTCGGTTGAAGTAAGCCGGGTAGTATGGCTTTCGGTCCATAGCGAACTGCGTTATTTGCCAAAGATGAAAGCTATCATCGCATTTTTGCTGGAGATGTTCGGGAATGATTATCCGAACGCTCCTGGAATTCGCTTAAATTGATGTCATTGCACTGACAAAGTGCAAAGGCTGAACATGCCAGGTGGATGTAAAAACCATTAATATCAATGTAATGGTGTTTCGTCGTGCCACCATGCCAGTGACAGATCTTATCTGCTGACTCAAATTCCTTTTATTGGTGCAATACCGCCCTTGCAAAAATGCAAGGGCGAGTGCTAAATCGCCAGTTCCTCATGGTTATCCCGTTTGTTAGGATTTCCGGACAGAAGGGGGAATCACAATGAACAATGAAATAGAAACGACAGAGCTGAGAATTAATAAGATATATTCTTCGGGGGAGTTTAAATCGCACGTAAGAAAAAAAGGGTTGATAATAACCTTCCTGGTGCTAATCACCTTTATTTTCTTCTTTTCATTACCACTGCTGAACTCGTTATTTCCGGCAGTGATGAAATACCAGATTGCCGGTTCATTTAATATCGGACTGTTATGGGTCATTCTGCAGTATCCGCTAGGTGCCGCAGTTGCGTGGTGTTACGCCAAAAAGATGGGGCGCTATGACGACCCGAAATGGATCACACATTATCTGGCACGTGGTAAAGCGAAATGAAAACAAAATATCTGCTGGCTGCAACCATACTTACTCTTTTTTCTGCAACGGCAAATGCCGCCGACACCATGGTCGGGCAGGGTCATAAATATATGACCTTTACCATTTTTACCCTGTTATTCCTGGCATCACTCTCTATCACCTGGATTGCTTCACGTAAAAACAGTTCTGCCGGAGATTTTTACACCGCCGGTGGTCAGATTGGGCCGTTACAGAACGGGCTGGCCATTGCCGGGGATTATCTCTCGGCTGCCGCTTTTCTGGGTGTTTCCGGGTTGATCGCGCTTTATGGTTTTGATGGTGTTAATTACCTGATTGGCTTTTTCGTCGCCTTCATTCCGGTGTTGTTACTGGTTGCCGAACCATGCCGCAACCTGGGACGTTACACGCTGGGAGATGTGCTGGCCTGGCGTAATGGTTTTCGTGCCACCAAGTTTGTCGCGGCGGTATCGAGCGTCATCGTGGCGCTGTTTTATATGGTGCCACAGATCGTCGGGGGCGCGGTGATCGTCAGGGCACTGATTGGCATCCCCTATGAAGTGTCAGTGACTGCGGTTGGCATGCTGATGCTGATTTATGTCGCGTTTGGTGGCATGCGTGCGACGACGGCGGTGCAGGTCACCAAAGCCGTATTGTTGATCTCCTGCTGCTTTATCCTGGTGGTGCTGTCCTGGTTACCCTTTGGCTTTAATGGCCTGGCGTTCCTCAACACCCTGACCGCCGATCATCGCCTGCAACAATACGTGATGTCGCTGGTTAACGATCCTTCGTTCACGCCGCAGGAGGCAGGACAACGCTTTCTGGAGGCCGGGCTTTACCTGAAAAAACCGCTTGAGCAGGTTTCTCTCGGACTGGCCCTGCTGCTGGGCACCGCAGCCATGCCGCATGTGTTGATGCGTTTTTTCGCCGTGCGTAATTCTACCGATGCCAGAAAGTCTGTGCTGTGGAGCATGTTGTTTATCGGTGTTTGCCACCTGTTCATTATCGTCATTGGCTTTGCCTGCGCACATTACCTCGGTGCGGATGCGGTAAAAGCAGCGGATAAAGGTGGCAACCTGGCGGCCCCGTTACTCGCACAGTATCTGGGTGGCGGCGCTGAAAGTTTTGCGGGCAACTTCCTGCTGGCGCTGGTTGCCGCTATCTCCTTCGCCACCATCGTTGCTGTTGTCGCCGGTCTGACGCTGGCGGCTGCTTCGGCGATGGCGCATGACGTCTATGTCGGCGCGATTAAGAACGGCGTCGCGACCGAACGGCAGCAGGTTGCTGCGGCTAAAATTGCCACCTTACTGATGGCCGTAGTGGCGGTTATCGCCGGTATCGAAGCCAAAGGACAAAACGTGGCGCACCTTGTTGGTTTGGGGTATGCGGTAGCGGCCTCAGCCAACCTGCCGGCACTGGTGATGTCACTTTACTGGAAGCGCTGCAATACCGCGGGGGTGATCGCCGGGATCGTCGGCGGCACCGTGCTGGCTATCTTTATGGTAATGGTTTCACCCTCAATGACCTACCCGCTCCATCAGCGCGCGGTGCTGGAAGGCCAGCTAAAAACATTGGCTGCGGAACAGGCAAATGTACCGTCACGTCAGGCATTGCAAGCGCAGATCAACGCTATCCCGGATGACGCCACCAGCATTGTGGGTCTGAAAGCCCCGCTGATTGAACTTAGCAACCCTGGCATTGTGTCAGTGCCTGTTGGCTTTCTGCTGGTGATTGTCTTCTCTCTGCTGTTCCGTGACGAACGCGCTGAGCGTCTATGGCCGGAACTGGCGGTTCGCAGGGAACTGGGACCGCAACTGAAATGAACTCCCGGCCGTGAATAAATCCGGCGCATAAATAAGGACTGAATGATGTTTTTACCTCAAGTGAAAGTGGCTGCCGTGCATGCTGCACCGGTTTACATGAATGCCCAGGCCACTCTGGAGAAGGCGCTGGCCTATATCGCGGAAGCCAGCCGCAACGGTGCCGAACTGGTGGTGTTTCCTGAATCCTTCATTCCCGGCTTCCCGGTATGGGCGGCCCTGTGGGGACCGATTCATAACCACAACTGGTTTGAGAAAATGGCAGAGAACAGCCTGCTGATTGATGGCCCTGAAATTAAGGCACTGTGCAGTGCGGCCGCCCGTCACGATATTCTGATCTGCATGGGATTCAGTGAGCGCAGCCCGATCAGCGTGGGCTGTTTGTGGAACTCGTCGGTGTTGATCGATCAGAGCGGGCAGATTATTAACCATCACCGCAAACTGGTGCCGACTTTCTATGAAAAAATGGTCTGGGCGCCGGGGGATGGTGCCGGTCTGAAGGTGTGCGAAACCCGCATCGGCCGCGTGGGCGGATTGATCTGCGGCGAAAACACGAATCCACTGGCGCGTTATTCATTGATGGCGCAAGGAGAGCAGATCCACATTTCGCAGTGGCCTTCTATCTGGCCGACTAAGCGGCCTGCTGCCGGAGGGAATTTTGATAACCTGGCAGCCAATCGAATCCGTGCCGGGGCGCATTCATTTGAAGCGAAATGCTTTGGCATTATGAGCGCGTCAGTGATGAATGAGGAAATGAAAAACATGCTGATTGACTGCGACAGCGCGGTCGCGGACATTCTGGAAAACACCCCGCAGGCCGCCACCCTGTTTGTTGACCCGACAGGTACACCGATCGGCGACACGCTGCAACATGAGGAGGGTATTGCCTGGGCCACTTTTGATTTGAAAAAGATCATCGAAGTGAAGCAACTGCATGATGTGGTGGGTTATTATAATCGTTTTGATGTTTTTAACCTCGATGTTAATCGACGCCGCCTGGTTCCAGCGACGTTCTCCGGCGATGACGTTCAGCCCGAGGCAGAAAATAATGTGGTGGAACAGCAATAAATATTCCGCCAGCTGAACAGGAGCCAGGGACGGCTCACTCTGCTGATTAAATAATATTCCTGCCACCCTCTTCCTTTCCTGGTTTTTGTTCTTTTTATTGTCAGGAAACCGTAAAAACCAATTCCGCTATGCAACCATCACCAAACGCCAATGTCTTCATGGAGGCATGATAATGTGTTTCTATGGTGAGTAATGTGAAGAATAAAAAGATACTGGTGATCTGTCGGGATAATATTGGTGATAGTTTGCTTGCAACGCCGTTAATAAAACAACTTTCCAGGAGCAACGAGGGACGAATAGATATTCTGACCAACAGTTATGCATCGCCGATATTTGATGGGAATCCGTATATCGGGAAAGTGTGGATATACAGTAAAACTAAACACTGTCAAAACAGGTTCTCTGCGTTAAAGTCGTTATGGGACAGGGCACGGCTTTGCCTGGCGTTAAACCGGGAAAAATATGATTGTGTGGTGATTGCGAAATCACTTTGGGATAAGCATTCGCTGAAGTGGGCCAAAATTATTCGTGCAAAGGAGATCGTTGCTTTCGGCAATGACCGCCATCCACGCATCACCAGGCTGCTGCCAGTGCAGGACAGCAAACTCCATGTAGCAGAAGTGTTTTTTAATCTGGCGAAAGGGGTTTATGCTGATGCGATGGAACCTGAAGAGCTTGATATTTATCCGAAAACTGAACTGGTTGATCACTATCGACGTGTGATCAATAACAAAGACAATCAGATGTTGATTGCGATACAAATCAGCTCACGCAAGAAATGCCAGCGATGGCCGCTGGAGAGCTTTATTTCACTGGTGAAGAAAATAGCTGACAGAACGCCCTTTCGTATTGTTTTGCTGTGGTCGCCCGGCGAAGAAAGTTCGCTGACACATCCAGGCGATAATATTAAAGCGGAAATGATCACCTCCGCCTGTAAAGATATTAATTTAACGCCGGTCTATACCGATTCGTTAGAAGATCTTAAAGCGGTACTGGCGAATTGCCATGCGATGGTCAGCAGTGATGGCGGTGCGGTACATATCGGTGCGGCAACCGGATTACCGGTGGTGGCGATGTACGGTAATAGCGATCCGGCAAACTGGCATCCGTGGAAAGTACCGTATTGTATTCTTCAGGGTATTGATAACAATGTCAGTAATATTACGTCTGAACAGGTATTTAAATCGCTAATATCATTATTGCCCGCTATTCCTGAGCTAAAAAATGATAATAGCCCGGAAAGACAATCGCTTTCCGGACTGGATTTTATGGCGACAGAAAAATTCCAGAGGAGTGGGGTTTAGGCAATTGCACCGCCACCGTCAACCAGCACCGTCGAGCCAGTGGCATACGGGGTAGAAGCAAGATAGAAAATCGCGTTGGCGATATCTTCCGGCTGCCCCATGACACGCGCTGGCAATGTTGCGGCAGTATCTTCATACATCTTCTGACGATCCGCCTCGGGTAAGCCCTCCCATAACGGTGTGGCGATCATGCCCGGTGAAACGGTATTAACGCGAACTTTTTGCGCAGCCAGTTCCAGCGCGAGACCACGGCCTAACGACTCGATGGCCGCGTTGATGGCACCCTGTAATACCCACTGACCCGGACGAACACTCAGAAAGCCAGAAATAAAGGTCAGTGAACCGCGTTCATTGATGGATACCGCCCGCGCCACGCGATAGGCACCCCAGAATTTACTGTCCATCGCGCTATAGGCATCGGATAAGGCCAACTCTCGTACCAGACCGCCCGGCGTTTGTGCCGCACTGACCACCACATGATCAAAACTACCCGCCTGGGCAAAATATTTTTCGACAGCGGCGTCATTGGTGAAATCAAGGGCGGCGATGTGAACTCCGCTGCCAATGCGTTGCGCCACAGCATTCAGCTTCTCCAGACTACGCGAAGCGATAACCACCTCGGCACCTGCTTCAGCAAAAACTTTTGCCGCCGCAGCGCCGATCCCTGAACTTCCACCAACGACAAGTACACGTTTACCTGCGAAGGAATGTGACATGAGAATGCTCCTGTGATGTTAACTGACGCGATAACACAACGCGCTCAGGACGATAAATACAGTGTAGACAGGGATGCTATCATTGGATTAAACAATGATAATCAATGCAGAAAATAATTAACTATTCGTGGATTAAGAATAATGGATCAACTCAGCCTGTTTCGTCTGTTTATCGCCATTGCTGAACGCGGTAGCCTGGTGGCGGCATCACGGGCGCTGGCCATCGCCCCCTCGGTGGCAACGCTGGGCCTGCAACGTCTGGAAGAGATGCTCGGCGTGGTGCTGGTTATTCGTACCACGCGCCGCTTATCCCTGACCCCGGAAGGGGAACGTTTTCTGGCAGATTGCCGCCGCATCCTGATGGATATCGAGGAGGCGATCGATGCGTTATCCGATCGTGGACCATTACGCGGGGAGATTCGGCTGACGGCGACCAATGACTTTGGCCGTAATACCCTGGCACCCTTGATTGATACGTTTATGCAGAGCAACCCGGAAGTCCGTATTGCGCTGTATCTCAGTGACTCGGTGATTGATCTCACCGAAAGTGGTTATGACATTGGCTTACGCTTAGGATCCTTCGGCAAATCGCGCGCTGACAGGCAGCTACTGGTCACCGGTACGCGCCAGGTGTGTGCGTCCCCTGCATACTGGCGAAAGGCGGGTAAGCCGCAGCATCCGCTGGAACTGGAACAGCATAATTGCATGGTGCTGGCTCGCCCAGATGCCCCGCAATCGATTTGGTACTTCCGCGATGATGACAGGGAATTCGGCGTGCGAGTCAGCGGCGATCGTACAGCTAACGAAGGGGCTACACTGCGCAGCTGGGCCATTGCGGGAGCCGGGGTTATTCTCAAATCCAGCATTGATATTATTGATGATGTTGCACATGGGCGATTAGTCCCGGTGCTAAGCGGCTTTGAACTGGCCGAGGGGCATGACTATAACCTGTATGCCATTACGCCTGCTGGCCGTCGCCAGTCGCGTCGTGTTAAGGCGCTGGTCGATTTTCTGCGGCAACAGCTGGCGACACCTTAACCAGACGGGAATAGGCTGAACCTGGACGCGGGCTTATTTTTATCTTGAAAGTAATCGATTACAAAATAATAATGGCTGACATGTACCCGCGCTGATATCCCACAACAGGAACCCGTGACCCATGAACCCGGTAACGCTCAATACTCATCCCGACACTGACCTACAGTTCCGCAAAGTTGTGGTGGATATGGTTGACTGGATTGAGAAAAACCTCGGTGCAGACCTGCAACTGAGAAGGGTGACGAAGAAAAGCGGCTATTCTCACTGGCATTTTCAACGGCGCTTTACCGAGATCAGTGGTTGGAAGTTAGGGGAGTACATCAGGGCACGCCGTCTGGTGAATGCCGCTTATGATCTTGCTTTCACAGGCAAAAGTCTGGCTGAAATCAGCGTTGAGTATGGCTTCAAAAGCCAGAATTCTTTTTCCAGAACCTTTATTCACTTGCTGCAAGTAAAGCCCAGCGTGGTGCGTAAAGAATTTGCTGGCCATGGCGATGCACTGTGCCAACTGACCTTCCACCTGCTGCCATGCGGGGACTGGTATCGTCAGGACGATTTGCTGTTACTGTGCGGCGAGCGGGAAAAACAGCCCGCGATGGCGGGCTGAGTCTAATCTGATTCGCGCACAATCAGCCTGGCTTGCTGCAAATGTTGAAAATCTGCTTCTCCAGGTTGAAAGATACGTCGGCTAAAAAAGATACCCAGTTGTTTACCGTTCTCTTTTGGAAAGGGGTCCATGGTGGTGAGTGGTGGGCTTGAGTAGGTTGCGCCGGGCGTATTACCGTAACCAATCAGGCTAATGTCTTTGCCGGGTTGCAGCCCCAAAAGGCGGCACGCTGCCATGGCACCGATAGCGATATCATCCGTCGCGCAGACGATAGCGGTGGGGATGGGCTGCACTTTTAGCAGGCGGCTGGCCAGCACATAACCGTCCATCTCGGTCAGCCCTCCGACCATTTGCCACTCGTTACGATAGATAAGCTGATGATCCAGTAAACACTGCTTATACCCCTCGTGGCGTAAGCGTGCATAGTTGAATTCAGCCGACGTATTGATAAACGCAATATGCTTATGCCCGCGGGCAATTTGTCGCGCGGTAGCCTGATAGAACGCATCGAAATGATCGACATCCACCCATGCGTGCGGGGTTGAGGATTGCGTTCTGCCAAAGGTAATAAAGGAGACATTTTGTTGCTGGGCAAACTTAACGCGCAGGTCATTAACACGCGTCCGCAATATCAGAATGGCGTCAACCAGTTTTTGCTGCACCATGTCCTGATAGCCACGGACATCGTCATCACTTTCGTTGCTGTGCTGATTGGTGATGAGCAATTTCAGCCCAGAAGCCTGTAATTCAAAAACCAGCGCCCCCAGCATGGATGAGTAAAATGGCTCAACCAGCATGCCATTAACCAGTGGCGGCGGCAGGACTACTCCGATCATATTGGTTTTGCCGCCTTTAAGCCTTCTGGCAACCGGATTAGGGATATAGCCTAATTCGATGGCTCGCTGCATAACGCGTTGCCGGGTATCATAAGCCACATCGCTATAGCCATTCAGCGCCCGTGATACGGTTGACGTTGATAACTTTAGGTCTTTGGCCAGTTCCGAAAGTGACATACATGTTCCCTGAAATCGCTGTCTGAACGAAAAGTGATTTAGCTTACCCGGTCAAGCGCCTGGCTTAAATCATTTAGAATATCGTCAATATCTTCGATACCCACCGACAGACGAATCATTTCTGGCGAGACACCCGCAGCAAGCAATTCAGCTTCGTTTAACTGACGATGCGTTGTTGAGGCGGGATGGCAGGCAAGAGAACGTGCGTCACCAATATTGACCAGGCGTTTGAAAAGATTGAGCGCATCGTAGAATGTCTCACCGGCCTTGAAGCCGCCTGTTAAACCGAAGGATAGAATCCCGGAAGGTAAACCCTGCATATAACGCTGAGCAAGTGCATGATGGGGATGTTCGGGCAATCCGGCGTAATTAACCCAGGAAACCGCCGGATGCTGTTGCAAAAACTTCGCCACCTGCAGCGTGTTGGCCACATGAGCTTTCATGCGCAGTGTCAGTGTTTCGAGGCCCTGCATCAATAAAAAGGCATTCATCGGAGACAGGGCAGCGCCGGTATTTCTCAGCGGAACCGTGCGCGCACGCGCGATAAATGCTGCCTCACCGAAGCTTTCGGTATACACCACGCCATGATAAGCAGGCTCAGGGGTCGTCAGGCAGGAGAATTTCTCTGGATGCAAATGCCATGGGAATTTCCCGCTATCCACAATGACGCCACCCAATGAATTGCCATGACCGCCAACGTATTTGGTCAGGGAATGGACAACAATGTCGGCACCATGCTGAATCGGTTTGCATAACACCGGCGAAGCAACGGTGTTATCAATCATTAAAGGAATGTGATGTTGATGGGCAACCTGCGCCAGGGCGGCGATATCAATGATATTACCGGCGGGATTACCAATACTTTCACAGAAAACGATTTTGGTATTTTGTTCGATAGCTTTTTCGATAGCCTCGGGGCTGTCATTTTCGGCAAAAATCACTTTGATGCCGAGGCCCGGCAACATATGCGCTAACAGGGTATAGGTGCCGCCATACAATTGCGGTGTCGCGACAATGCTGTCTCCGGCACGCGCTAACGCCAGAATGGCGCAGGTTATTGCGGCACTGCCGGAAGATAATACGAGCGCACCAATCCCCCCTTCCAGGGCAGCCATGCGCTTCTCCAGAACATCATTGGTTGGATTCATGATCCGACTATAAATATTACCCGGCACCTCCAGATTAAAAAGGTCGGCGGCGTGCTGGGCACTGTCGAATTCATAAGCGACATTCTGATAAATAGGCACGGCAACACTTTTGGTTACCGGGTCGCACTGGAAGCCAGCGTGAATAGCAAGGGTGGCATCTTTCATTATTATCTCCTTGAGATAAGTAATACGGGAGGTATCGAATCTGATAAATTGAGCATTAGATGTAATGCATCCCGATCAATTCTTCAATCCCTGCATCTTTCGTTCTCATCAGCTAATATTTTAAAAATGTCCAATTTGGTGCGATGCATGGTGCGCGCGCACTCTTTTTGTGCATAAAAAGAACGGTTGTTATTAATAAAGAGGAATCAAAAACGGTTTTGTTAACTGGCATCCGGCTTGCAACGAACAGGAAAATACGCCTTATTTTATTTTCTAATAAACTTAGAATTAAAAAACACGACTACGGTGGTTGATACATGAGAGAGTTAAGTTTAAAAGATGTCCAGCCTGCAATGTATGGTGGGTTATTGCTCTCGGCGGGGGGGAGTGGTGTTAATAATTCTCTGGAGAAACACGATCTCGCGGCTGAAGTGGCACTGGGTCTTAATATTGTCAAGCTGGCGGAATTGGATGAAATCGATCCTGAAGGGTATGTATTAATTTCCACATCAGTAGGTGCGCCAGGATTTGCCCAACCAGAACTGGTGTTAAAAGATCATATTACTGCCGCCGAAAATCTGATTGAAAAGCTCGGACGCAAACCTGCCGGTGTGATGTGTGGTCATGTACCCGGATTTAATGGCTGGCTGGTGGCTGCGGCCCTGGATCTGCCCTACATTGACGCGGCTGCCAATGGCCGTGGGCACCCAACCGTGAAAATGGGCGGAATGGGACTGGCCTCCAGACCGGATATCTCGATTGTTCAGGTTGCGCAGGCAGGTTTTGCCTCATCCGGGTCAAAAATTGCCGTCGTCGCTGAAGGGAATTTGATCAAAACTTCCCAGGTCATGCGCCATTGCGCCACCATCAGTGGTGGGTTGGTAGCCTCAGCGAGAGGCCCTTATCAGGCTGATTTTATTCGTGAAAATGGGGCTGCCGGGGCCATATCGTTCCAGATTGAACTCGGCAAGGCGATGTTATCCGCCCCCCAGGGATTGGCCCGGGCTAGTGCCGCCGCCGCCTTTATGGGGGGAGAAGTCATTCTGACCGGTAAAGTGGTAACGAACGATGTGGTCTATCAGGATGGCTTCGACATTGGTTTTGTCACCATAACCGATGGCACTGAGACCCTGCGTCTTGGGGTTTACAATGAATATATGACGGCCGAAAAAGACGATGCTCGTCTGGCGACATTCCCGGACATGATTGGTTCTGTCGATGCATTGACCGGAGACCCGATTGCCATTTCAACGATGAAAGTGGGCCAGGAAGTCAGCATTATTATTGCGCACCATTCCACATTCCCGTTGGGCAAAGGCGCTCTGGACCCGGTGGTATTTGCAGAGATCGAGCAAGGGCTTGGGCTGGAACTGTACTCATATATAAACGCAAAATAACAGGACGTATTATGATTAAGTTGTATGACAGCAAACTTTCCGGCAACGCATGGAAAATTAGATTGATGTTGAATTTTTTGCAAATCCCCTACACCAGGGAAACCTTAAACCTGGCGGAAGGTAAACATAAAGAAGAAGCCTTCAAAAAAAGAAACCCATTTGCCCGTATCCCGGTAGTTGAACTTGCTGACGGGCGTCACCTTAATGAGTCAAATGCTATCCTGCTTTATTTTGCCGAAGGTTCGTCATTGCTGCCTGCCGATCCGGTTATGCGATGCAAAATTAATGCATGGTTGTTCTTTGAACAGGCGGACTTATTGCGTTTTCTGGCCTATCCGCGTTTTTATACCATGACGAACCAGCGTGAAAAGTTTGCCGATATCATTGCGCATTATATGGAGTTGGGGAAAGTCGCTCTTACCCATGTTAATCAGGCGCTGGAGAACAGTAGCTGGATCGCCGGGGAAAGTTTAAGTGTGGCCGATTTCAGCCTTTATCCTTATATCTCGATGGCAGAAGAAGGTGGATATAACTTAGCGGAATGGCCAGCTATTCAACGCTGGATTGGTAATTTCAAAGATATTCCCGGTTATGAAAATCTGGTGAATGCCTGATTATTATTTCTTTCGCTAACAGGTGGGCTGCACGACGTTGCTGCCAGGGTTAATTTTTCGACCTTTCAGGATCATAATTATGTCTCGTCACATCACTGCCCAGCGGGGTAGCGAATTGCGTTGTAAAGGATGGCGTCAGGAAGCCATTCTCAGAATGCTGGAAAATAATCTGGAAAATGCCGAGAACCCGGACCAGCTGGTGATTTATATGGCCTGGGCAAAAGCAGCACGCGACTGGACCAGTTTCGATCACACGGTTGCGGCATTAAAACGGCTGGAAACCGATCAGACGCTGGTGATGCAATCCGGCAAGCCAGTCGGCATTTTCTCTTCACAAAACACCACGCCGGTGGTCCTGATGGCAAATGGCAATGTTGTCGGTGGCTGGGCTGGCGATGATGACTATCGTGCGCTGGAACGGGCTGGGTTGACGATCATGCCGGGCATGACGGCGGCAGCCTGGCAGTATATTGGCAGCCAGGGCATTTTGCAGGGCACCTATGAAACCTTTATGTCCGCAGCGCGCCAGCATTTCTCTGGCAGCCTGGCGGGTCGGCTGATTGTCACGGGCGGATGCGGTGGCATGAGTGGCGCGCAACCACTTGCCGGGCAACTGGCCGGGGCCGCAACGCTGGTGGTGGAAGTGGACGCGAGAAAAATTCAGCGCCGTCTCGACAGTGGCTACTGCCAGGTGCTGACCTATGAGCTGGATGAAGCGCTGGCCCTGTGCGCCGAGGCGCAGTCTGCCGGTAAAGGGATTTCCGTTGGTTTAGTCGGGAATATCGCCGAAGTCCTGAGCATCCTGGTTGAGCGCAATCTGACACCGGACATTGTAACTGACCAGACCATCGCTGACCCGGTTAACGGCTATTTCCCGCTGGGTGTGACGCCCGAAGAGGTTGCCAGCCTGCGTCAGACCGATCCGGAAAGATTAAAGGCATTATCGTATGCCACACTCAATCAGCATGTTTCAGCCATGCTGACGTTGCAGTCGCGTGGTGCCATTGTTTTTGAATATGGTAACAACCTGCGCAAATATGCCCGCGAAGCGGGCGTCAGCGCCGCCTTTGACATCCATTCCTTTATTGAACTGTTTATTCGCCCCCTGTTTTGCCAGGGCATCGGCCCATTCCGCTGGCTCGCAGTGAGCGGCAATCCCCTGGACATCTATAAGATTGATGAGCTGGTGCTTGAGTTGTTCCCGGAAAATCAGCGCATCGTTGACTGGATAAAAACCGCCAAAGAACATGTGCAGTTCACCGGTTTGCCGGCGCGTATTGGCTGGATGGGGTACGGCGAACGCAAAAAGCTGGCGCTGGCGGTGAACCAGCTGGTGGCGGCGGGTGAAATTGGGCCTATCGCTTTTACCCGTGATCATCTCGATTCAGGTTCTGCCAGTTTACCGCATCGTGAAACGGAAAATATGGCGGACGGTTCCGACGCGATTGCTGACTGGCCGATTCTCAATGCTCTGCTCAACTGTGGTTCAGGTGCCGATCTGGTCGCCGTGCACTCTTTAGGCAACTGGGGGGTATCTGCCGGGGTCACCACCGTGGCAACGGGGGATGAAGAGTCTGCCGGGCGTTTAGCCCGCGTGATGGATAACGATACCGGTATCGGAATCCTGCGCCATGCCAGTGCCGGTTATGAGACAGCGGTTGATCTCGCTATCGAATCCGGGCTGGGTATTGCGGCACAGTTCAGGGGCTGATATCGATGTCACAGTCATCCACGCGCTCCGTTCTGACCTCAACGCACTGGGGGATTTACCAGTTGCAGATTGAGAACGCGACCATTGTCGGCGTGCAGCCCTGGGCAGATGATCCGGAACCCTCGCCGATTGGTGAATCGTTGCCGGAAGCGGTTGATGGTCCGGTGCGCATTGCTCGTCCTTTGATCCGACGTGGCTGGCTGGATAAAACCCCACGCGATCGTAAGCCGCGGGGCCGGGATGAATTTATCGAGGTGTCCTGGGACGAAGCACTGGGGCTGGTGGCGGGAGAGCTGGATCGTGTGCGGCGGCAATATGGTAACCCGGCGATTTATGCAGGTTCCTACGGCTGGGCCAGCGCTGGACGTTTCCATCATGCCCAAAGTCAGATCCATCGTTTTCTGAATCTGGCCGGGGGCTATACCGGCTCAGAGAATACCTACTCATCCGCGGCAGGTGAGGTGGTTCTGCCGTATATCATTGGCAATCAGCGCGGGTTGGTGAGTCACTACACCACCTGGGAGCAGATCGCCAATCATAGCGGCCTGGTGCTGACTTTTGGTGGCTTACCTGGCCGCAATAGCCAGATTCAGGGCGGCGGCGTCGGCAGGCACAATCATCAGCAGGCGCTACAACATGCTGCTGAGCAGGGCGTGCAGTTTATTAATGTTTCGCCCTGCCGCCAGGATATGCCGGAGCAGATGGCGTGTGACTGGCTACCCATCCGCCCGAATACCGATACCGCGTTGATGCTGGCGCTGTGCAGTGAATTGATCCGGCAGCAACGGCACGATATGGCGTTTATTCAGCGTTATACCGTGGGTTTCGATCAGGTTCTGGCCTATTTACAGGGTCAGGACGATGGCATAACCAGGGATGCGGCGTGGGCTGCGCAGATCTGTGACATTCCGCAGGCAAAGATTATCGAGCTGGCAGAGTTAATCGCCGCGAAGCGCACCATGATCATGGTTAACTGGGCCATTCAGCGCGCGGAATACGGCGAGCAGCCCTACTGGGCCGCTGTGACCCTGGCTGCTTTACTTGGGGATATCGGTTTACCGGGTGGTGGATTCGGTTTCGGCTACGCCTGTCTGAACGGCGTGGGTCAGGATGAACTGGGCTATCGCTGGCCAAGTCTGCCGCAGGGGAAGAATCCGGTTGAGGACAGTATCCCGGTGGCCCGGCTGGCCGATATGCTGCTGTCACCGCACGCGGAATATGCCTTTAACGGCAAGACGCTGCGTTACCCGGATATTCGTTTGGTGTACTGGGCGGGCGGTAACCCTTTTCATCATCATCAGGATCTTAATCGTCTGGTTGAAGCCTGGCAGCAACCGGAAACCATTATCGTGCAGGAACCATTCTGGACGGCCACCGCACGTCATGCCGATATTGTGTTGCCAGTCACCACTTCATTCGAGCGCAACGATCTGGCGCTGGTGAACCGCGATAACACCGTGGTGGCGATGAAGCAGGCGATCCCACCTTTCCGGGAAGCGCGGGATGATTACCGTATTTTCCAGGGACTGGCGCGACTGATGGGTTTTGAAGCGTCGTTCACCGAGGGGAAAACAGCAGAAGACTGGGTTGCTGAACTTTATGAGCAATCGCGCAGCCGCAATCCGCAATTGCCGCCGTTTACCCAGTTCTGGCAACAGGAAGTCACTACCTTCCCGTTAACTGACAGCCATTTCAACCTGCTGGCAGAATTTCGTGCCGATCCGCTGGCTCATCCTCTGCGCACGCCTTCGGGCCGCATTGAATTGTTTTCACAGCAGGTTGCCGATTTTGGTTATGCGCAGTGCCCGGGGCATGCGGTGTGGCTGGCACCGGATGAATGGCTGGGATCGGATCTGGCCCGGCATTATCCGATTCATCTGTTATCGCCACAGCCCGCGGACAAATTGCACAGCCAGTATGATCACGGCAAACACAGCCGCGCCGGAAAAGTTGCCGGACGTAATCGTCTGCTGATGAATGCAACTGATGCCGATGCGCGGGGGATTGGCGAGGGCGACATCGTGCGCATTTACAACGCGCGTGGTCAATGTCTTGCCGGGGTGAGGCTAACGGATACGTTGATACCCGGGGTGGCGCAACTGCCCACCGGTGCCTGGTTTGACCCGATCTATCTTGACGATGGTTGCCTGGATAAGCATGGCAATCCCAATGTCCTGACGCAGGATAAGGGCAGTTCTCCGCTCGCGCAGGGACCCAGTTGTAATTCTCTGTTAGTGGAAATTGAGCGCTATGCAGGCATAGCACCGCCTGTTACGGCATTTACCCCGCCGGATATTTATTACCAGACCGAATAAGTCTGCGGATTATTCAGCATTAAATAATGCGTGAGAAGTAGTCATGCGGTTTTAACAGCCAGGGTGATTTCATTCCGATTTGCAGTGGTATTCATTTAAATTTAAAAAGGTATGAATATGTCTTCGCAGAAATTCACATGTGAAAAGGTCATCACAGGTATCGTTGTTCTGGCCGACAGAATGATTGATGACGGTTTTGTCGCGATTAACCAGGGACTCGTTGTCGCGGTAGGTTCAGCAGAAGAGGGCGTGCCTGAAGCGAATGAGGTTATTGATTATCGTGGTAGCTATATTTTCCCCGGTGCGATTGATGCTCAGGTTCACAGCCGCAGTCAGAAAGACAATGAAGATTTTATCTGGTCAACGAAGGCCGCTGCTGCGGGCGGTGTGACCACCATCGTGGATATGCCTTATGATGCCGGGCGTTTAATCTGCAACGAAGAACTGTTTAACCTGAAAAGAGCAGAAGCAGAAGCGCAGGTCAGGGTTGATTTTGCTTTGTATGGCACGGTTCATCCAGAGGAAGGCAAACAACATCTGGCGGCGATGGCACAGGCCGGTGCCATCGGTTTTAAATTCTCCAGTTTCGGCACCGATGCTCAGCGTTTCCCGCGTATTGCCCCGCATATGCTGCATGAATGTTTTAGTGAAATCGCCTCGCTGGGTTTAATTGCCGGCGTGCATAACGAAAATGATGAGTCGGTTAAATTCCTGATTGAAAAATTGAAACAGGAAAATATCACCGACTATCGTGCGCATAATCTTTCCCGTCCTCGTTATACGGAAAATATCGCCAGTGCCGAAGTGTATGAACTGGGTGCGGAAACAGGTTGTCGTGCGCATATTGTTCACTGCTCGAATGGCCGTGGTATTCAATTATGCAAGAGTTATCGTGACCAGGGATACGATGTGACCGTCGAAACCTGCCTGCATTATTTAACACTCAGCGAAGAAGAAGATGTTGCCCGGCTGGTCGGAAAGGCAAAAATTAATCCACCGGTGCGCCAGAAAGCGGAGCGTGAAGCCTTGTGGCAACATCTGGAACAGGGAAATATTACCGTCCTTTCCACCGATCACGTTAGCTGGTCACTGGATCGCAAACAATCCGCCAATATGTTTGAAAACGCTTCAGGGGCGTCTGGTCTCGAACTGCTGGTGACGCTGGCGTTAACCGGTGCTGAACAACGCAATGTGGCCTTTCATCATCTGGCGAAAGTGCTGAGTTATAACGCGGCGCGGTTGTTTAAACTGGATAATTGCAAAGGCGCACTGGAATGCGGCAAAGATGCCGATCTGATCATCATTAAACGCGATCCTTATATCTATTCGGCGGCGGCCAGCGGCAATAACTTCTCTGGCTGGTCTCCTTATGATGGACGCGAAATCTATTACCGGGTTCAACGCACCATGCTGCGTGGTGAATGGGTCTATGCCAACAATGTGGTGACGGCAGCACCCGGCAATGGCCAGTTTGTGTCGCCACAGACCCGCCGTCAGGAGCCGGGCACATGCTGATCAACGACAATCGGATGTGGCAATGGCTGCAAACCCTGAGCCAGTACACCGACCCGGCGCAACCCTACACGCGTCGTTCGTTCAGCGATCGTTTCCTGCAAGGACGCGGCTGGTTAACCCAACTGATGCAGGAGCTGGGGCTGGCAACACGCATTGATAGCGCGGGCAATCTGATTGGTACCCTCCAGGGGACTGATCCTGACGCGGGAACTGTCGTTATAGGCTCTCACAGCGATACCGTGCCAGGGGGCGGGCGCTTTGACGGTATCGCCGGGGTGATTGCCGGGCTGGAGTGCGTGGCAGCCATGAGCCATGCCGGTTACCGGCCACGGCACACCCTTGAAATCATCGATTTTCTCGCGGAAGAACCCAGCGAATGGGGTGTTTCCTGCGTCGGCAGCCGGGGAATCAGTGGCTTTCTCGATGAAAAATTACTGGCGACACCACACCCGGTAAGTGGAGAAACGCTGCGGGAGGCGGTACGGCGTATGGGCGGCAATCCTGACCAGCTGTCTGTCAGAAACGACATCACCGCCAGTTTTGAACTGCACATTGAACAGGGGCAGATCCTCGAACATCACGAGGAGGATATCGGTATTGTCAGCGGCATTGTCGGGATTTTACGTCTGACGCTGACGTTAAGCGGCCAGGCCGCTCATGCCGGTACTACACCGATGGCGATGCGTCAGGATGCGCTGGTGGCGGCGGCCAACGTGATTCAGCGTGCCGATAGCCATGCGCGTGCGGTACTTAAAACCACTGATCACCATCTGACTGTTACCTGCGGGCAAATTTTCGCCTCACCCAACGCCAGCAATGTGGTGTCGGGTGAAGTCAGGCTGGTGTTTGACATCCGTTCAGACAATCACGCGTTGATGGAGACATTCGCCGCATCACTGCGAGCGATCGCCGCACAGGCAGCGGAGGAGTGCAGCGTCTCGTTGCATGATTTTGAAGTCCTGACGGACACCCATCCGACCTTATGTCACCCGCAGCTGATGGCGTTGATTGAGCAATCATGCCAGCAGCGCGGATGGCTATCCCGGGTCATGCCCAGCGGTGCCGGGCACGATAGCGCCTTTATCGCCACCCTCGCCCCCGCAGCAATGCTGTTTGTTCCCAGCCTGCTCGGCAAAAGCCACTGTCCGGAAGAGTGGACATCACAAGAACAACTGGCGCGTGGTATCAGCGTATTACTGGATTCTTTAATCGCTTTTGACCAGCGCGACTCCTGAACACCAGATTGCCGCCTCTCATTTAGCGTTCATTGCGGGGCGGCACAGAAAATAAGGTAGTGGATTAATCATGATTTCGTTCGAGAACGTCACCAAACATTATGAAGATGGCACGTTGGTTGTTGACCGGCTGTCCTTAACGGCACCGACCGGGAAGCTCACCATTCTTGTCGGGCCATCAGGATGTGGCAAAACCACCACATTACGCATGATTAATCGGTTAATTGAGCATTCATCGGGGAAAATTTTACTCAATGGTCAGTCCATTGAAGAAATGGACGTGGTCAAACTGCGCAGAAGAATTGGCTATGTCATTCAGAATGCGGGGCTTTTTCCGCATAAAAACATCATTGATAACATCGCCGTGACTGCCATTCTCAACGGTGCAACCCGCCAGGCAGCGCGAAAAACGGCACACGAATTGCTGGAACGGGTGGGGTTATCGGCAGCACTGGCAACCCGCTATCCCTGGCAGCTTTCGGGCGGACAGCAGCAGCGCGTTGGTGTTGCGCGGGCGCTGGCTTCTGACCCGGAATTTATGCTGATGGATGAGCCATTCAGTGCGGTTGACCCGGTGGTGCGTGAACAGCTGCAGGATGAATTTCTCCGTCTGCAACGGGAAATTGGCAAAACCATCATCATGGTCACCCACGATATTGATGAGGCGATGAAGCTGGGAGACCAGGTCGCGGTGCTGATGCCGGGTGGCAGACTGGCGCAAATGGCATCTCCGGCGACATTGCTTACCGCGCCTAAAAGCCCGTTTGTTGCTGATTTTATTGGCCGGGATCGTGGTTATCGCCGCTTAACTTTCAGCCCTTTGCACCCACAGTTGCCTTTGCAACCTGAACCCAGTATCAGCGTGGGCGAGAGTGTGGCCAACGCCAGAGCGCTGGCTCAGGGGCGCTGGATCCTGGTCACCGAAGATCAGAAACCGCTGGGATGGTTTGATGTGGAACAGACCACGGCAGCAATCGTTGACCTGCACGACATTAATCTTGGCAGCACTTTCTCGCCGTTATCCGGCACGTTACGTCAGCTGACGGACGCGGTTCTCAGCTCTCCCTGCCAAAGGGGCATTATTGTTGATGACCAGCAACGCCTGTTAGGGGCAATGGATTTTGATAATGTGCTGGAAACCCTGCGTGCCAGTAATAAGGAGGTGGGGTTATGAGGTTTGATTGGTTATTGCGGCAAAGCGATCAGATCTTCCAGCTGTTTATCTGGCATCTCTGGCTGTCTGTGGTGCCGGTGTTGATCGGCTTATTGCTGGCTATCCCGATTGGACGCTTAATTCAGGCTGTACCGCGCCTGAAAGCGCTCATCCTCAATCTGTTTGGCCTGCTTTATACCATTCCCTCGCTGGCGCTGTTTATTTTGCTGCCCGCCGTGCTGGGAACACGCATTCTCGACACCATCAATGTGGTGGTGGCGCTGACAATTTACGCCTTCGCCTTATTGGTGCGTACGGTATGCGATGGACTGGATTCCGTCGCGCCAGATATCCGCCAGGCGGCTCTCGCCCTGGGATACAAACCCTTGCAGCAATTTGTCGCCATCGATCTGCCGATCGCCATACCGGTGATTGCCGCAGGTATCCGTGTTGCCATCGTCTCTAACGTCAGCATTGTCTCGATTGCGGCGCTGGTGGGCACGCCACAATTAGGCAGTTTGTTTACCCAGGGTTTTCAGCTGCAATTTCTGACGCCGATCATCGCCGGGGTGGTGTTGTGCATTCTGCTGGCCTTTATCCTCGATAACCTGGTGGTCTATGGCACCCGTCGTCTGGTGCTGTGGCAACCGGCAAGGAGAAAATCATGATTGACTGGTTTGCTGATGGCGCACACTGGACGGGCGATGGCGGCTTATGGGTACTGATCTACCAACATCTGATTTACAGCGCGGTTGCCCTGATTTGTACCATGATCGTGGCCTTTCCGATTGGTTGTTACTGCGGCCATACCGGCAAAGGTGAACGATTATTACTCGGTTGCGCCAACGCTCTGCGGGCTTTGCCTTCATTTGGCCTGATCATTATCCTGGTGATTGTTCTGGGGCCGGTTTTTACCTCGGATTTAGCCTTTATCATCCCGAGCCTGATTGTGTTAATTGCCCTGGCACTGCCTTCGATCATGCTTGGCATCTGGTCGGGAATCACCAGTATCGATCGTACCGTGATTGATGCTGCCAGAGGAATGGGATATTCCGACTTACGTCTGTTATTAACCGTAGAATTACCCTGTGCCTTACCCTTGATTATTTCAGGTATTCGTAGCGCAACGCTGCAAATCATCTCCACCGCCACCATCGCTGCTTATGTTTCATTAGGCGGTCTGGGACGGTTAATTATTGATGGGCGCGCACAAAACGATTACCAACAGATGATTGCTGGCGCAGTGCTGGTGGCATTGCTGGCACTGCTTGTTGATTGCTTTTATTCACTGCTGATCAGAATCATTGTTTCCCCTGGTATTTTACGGCGGGAGTCCCTGCTGAAATCACCCATTCGTTTATTTTCTACACGCAACCGGAGTCTGCTTAAATGAAATTGAGTCATTTATTTGCCGTGTCACTGTTTTCTCTCGCGTTTGCTCAGGCATCCTATGCGGCAACGCCAACGACGATTATTGTCGGATCGGCGGATTTTCCTGAAAGCCAGCTGTTAGCGACTATTTATGCGGATGCGCTGGCAGCGAAGAATATTCATGTTGAAAGGAAAATGAATATTGGCAGCAGGGAGGTATACATGCCCGCGCTCACTGATGGCTCGATCAACCTGATTCCGGAATATACCGGTGCGGCTCTGCAATATTTTGATAAGAATTCTACGGCGAAAAGCAGCGATCAAGTGACCAGTGACCTGAAGAAGGTGTTGCCAAAAGGGATTGCCATGCTGACGCCCTCACAGGCTCAGGATGTGGTGACCCTCGCGGTAACGAAGAAAACCGCCAGTGAATATAATCTGAAAGATATCGATGATCTTAAGGATCACAGTAAAAATATGATCCTCGGCGGTCCGGCAGAATGGAAAACCCGTCCGGAAGGGATCCCCGGATTGAAATCAGTCTATGGGTTGAATTTTAAATCCTATAAAACGCTGGATGTCTGTGGTCCGCTGACGCTTTCTGCCCTGGAACACGGGCAGGTGAATGTTGCCTGTGTGTTCTCCACCGATCCTGCTATTAACACCAAAAATCTGGTGTCGTTAAAAGATACTAAAAATCTTAATCCGGTACAGAATGTCGTTCCCTTGCTGTCCGCCGATAAGGCAGATAAGACCGTGAGTGATACGTTAAATGCGATCTCTCAGGCGTTAACCACGGAAGATTTGATTGCGATGAATGCGCGTCTTAATGATCATGATGATTTTGATACGATCGCCAATGACTGGCTTAAAGCACATAAAATAAACTAACTCCACGCGGTGGAAGAGGAAACTTTTCCACCTGATTATCATGACGGCTGGATATGAAATGAAAGACTTCATGCATGCAGTGTTAATGAAGCAAGAGCGGGTGATATTAAGCGATCAGGGATGTTCCGTTGACGATATTGTGGCGATCGCTGCCGGGGCTAAGATTTCACTTGATACTGCCTCTCTGGAAAATATGCGCAAAACGCAAATGCTTATGCAGAGCGCAATAACCAGTGGCATGCCAATTTATGGTCTGACAACCGGTATCGGTGATTTGTATTCCGTCAAATTAACCCCTGAAGAGATCAAACGCACCCAACTGAATATGTTGCGTAGCCATGCCAGCGGGGTTGGTGAACCGCTCGATGCCTGCAATGTCAGGGCGATTATGGCAACCATCATTGTGGCTATGCTGAAAGGTGCCAGTGGTGTGTCACCTGAATTGCTCGCCACTATGGTGGCAATGCTGAACCAGGGGGTGATTCCCCGCGCCCCAATGGGTGGCTCGGTGGGGTATCTGATTGCGACGGCGCATATCGGGCTGGCGGTATTTGGCGAAGGCGAGTCCTGGTATCAGGGCGAACTGTTATCCGGCGCTGAAGCACTGCGTCGTGCGGGTATTGCGGTGCGTGAACCGGGGCCGCGTGAAGGGCATGCGCTGATCAGTGGCACTTATGAGATCAGTGGCCTCGGGGCGATAGCACTGGTCCGCTGTGAGGCGCTGATCAAGTTGGCCGATCTGGCTGGTGCGATGAGTCTGGAAGCCATGAAGGGGAATATCCGTGGTTACGATGCACGCTTGCATCGCTTTCGTCCGCATCCTGGCCAGATAGAAACCGCCGAACGCTTAGTGAAAATTTTAGCGGACAGTGCCATCCTGGCTCACTATCGTGACCATCGCTTGCAGGATGCGCTGAGTTTGCGCTGTATTCCGCAGGTGCACGGTGCGGTCCGGGATGCTATCGCCTGGTGCCGACGCGTGCTGGAGATAGAAATCAACTCGTTAACTGATAATCCGGTGTTTATTGTTGAAGATAACGTGTTAGTCGCCCTGCCTGGTGGTAATGGGCATGGTGCTCCGGTGGCACTGGCGCTTGATCACCTGGCGATAGCGATTGCCGCTTTATCAACGATATCGCAGGCCCGCAGCGATCGGCTGGTGAACGGCCATCTGAGTGGTTTACCGGGATTTCTTTCCGCTGATCAGGGCGGGGGTTCGGCATTCTCCATCTCGCCTTGCGTGGCGGCGGCGCTGTCTGCTGAGAACCGCCTGCTGGCGGCCCCGGCGTCAGTACACACCATGTCTACGGTGGCGGGACAGGAGGATCATATTTCGCAGGGCGCGGCATCTGCGCGTAAAGCGCAGGCTGCCACCCGTAATCTGGCCGATTTATTAAGTGTCGAATTGCTGTGCGCGGCCCAGGCACTGGATTTTCATGCACCATTACAACCCGCAACTGTCACCTCAGCGGCGCTGCAATTGATCAGAACAAAAGTGGTGTTTCGCGATCGTGACCGCGCCATGTACCCGGATTTGGCGGCGGTTCGTCTGTTCATTGATAACGGCGAGCTGAATAAGATTGTTGATGTGGTAATGGCATGAAGTGCGTCAGATATCGGCAAGTTAAATGTTCAAATTAGAATCCCTGTCAGCACCAGAAACAGCAACAACAGATAGATTCGTGCATGCCAGACATCCGGTACACGGGGAATATATTTGTGGCTGAACAACATGCCGCAAAAGCCCGCCATGGTAAGTAACAGCAGAATCTTCAGGTTAATGAATCCCAGATAATCGCCCTGCGGGATCAGCGCAGGGCCGCCCAGGCTATACATGCCTGCACCACACAGCGCCACTGGCAGTGATAAAGGGTTGGCCGCACTTACACAATTCTCCATCGCATAACCATGCCGACGTAACAAGGGGACTGTCATGACGCTGCCGCCGACGCCGAGCAGCGCCGCAATAAAACCAATGACTATTCCCCCTGCACTCAGGGTGATGGCAGATAAGGGTTTATAAGCAGGAGGCTGCATAAACCCTTTTCTTAATAAACAATCCGCCAGAGTAGCCAGCAGATAGAGGATAAATAAAAGTCTCACCTCATTATCAGTGAGGATACCAGCCAGCCAGGCACCCCCGAACGCGCCCGCAGCGATAAACCACAGCAGTGGAAAGACAACCTGAGTATGTAGTTTGCCAACCCGCCAGTTCTGCCAGCTCGCCCATCCGGCGTTGAACACCATCACTGCCGTCGATGTCGCCACGGCGATATGCATGGCATAGCCCGCGAGTGCTGGCTGATGATACAGCCGTTGATAAACGAAAGGGACAACGACAAAACCGCCGCCAAAACCAAAAAGTATCGTAGTTATACCGGTCGCAAAACCGACAAGAATAAGGGTGAGAATGTCGTTCACTGCGTCTTCCTTTTGATCGGGTCACTGTTCCCGCGAGAGATAAAGTCTGACAGGCGCGAGGCTGACTTCACATTTGCGCAGCGCTCATTTACCCTTGCCAATCGGTCAACATACGAGACAGAAATGCGTAACGTTCATATTAATGATTATGAAGACATTGAACGTGAGGTTGTTGCGGTAGGGAATGACTATCCAGGTGGTTATGTCTTGCCACCCCACCAGCATCGTCGCGCGCAGCTGTTATACGGGGCGACCGGGTTGATGCAGGTTACGACCCAGGCAGGCAACTGGACCGTACCTCCCCAGCACGCGGTGTGGATTCCGCCACAAACCACCCATAGCGTGACCTTCATCGGTGTCTCGACACGGAGTCTGTATATCGACCCTGCCAGGGCTAAAAGCCTGCACGGTGATGAACGTTGTAAGGTGGTTACGGTGTCACCTTTGCTCAGGCAATTGCTGATTGAAGCGGTGGCTTTGGCGCCACTGTATTTCTCAACACGGGATCATCAGCTGGTGGCATTACTTTTAAGCGAACTGGCCGCCATGCCGGTGCGTGAGTTTGATATCCCACTGCCACCGCATCCATTACTGCTACGTTTGTGCAATAGCTTCATCAGTACACCAGATATTCACGATTCTGCTGAGCGTTGGTCCAGCCAGCTTTTTATGAGCCTCAGCACTTTCCGCCGTTTTTTCCGCCAGCAAACAGGAATGTCGTTTTCCGACTGGCGACAGCGTGCATGTGTGGTCGTGGCGTTAAGCCAGCTGGTTGAAGGCATGTCGGTCAATGAAGTGGCTCTCACGATGGGATATGACAGCAGTTCCGCCTTTTCAACCATGTTCCGCCGGATAACGGGCCAGCCTCCCTCGGCATACCATCCCTGAACGGGAAGTGGCACATCAGATCCTCTTTCGCCGCAACATAATCTAACCCGCTTGCCACCACTCCGTTATCTCACTTAGAATCCCAATAAAAGAACGTAAACTTAATTTAATTCTCAAAATGAGATTTATTTTGGCAAGGTTATACACCAGATGGAGGAGAAATGATTTCAGTGCAGAAGTACCGGCCAGAGATCCGGGCTGTTTTACTGTCACTGGCGGCTTGCGGCGTGCTGATTATCGGCATGGGATATGGGCGGTTCGCGTTTACCGGTGTGATGCCGGTAATGCTGCATGAACACATTCTCAGCCTGAACGAAGGCAATGTCGCTGCTTCAGCCAATTACACCGGTTATCTGATCGGCGCGTTGTTATTATCCAAAGCCCGGCCCAGCGATGCCCGTCTTTTGTGTCAGGGGTCAGTGCTGGCAACGCTTGCCGCTATCGTGGCACTTGCCTGGTTGCGTTCACCGCTGGCGATTATAGTGGTGCGAGGCATGGCGGGTTTGTGCAGTGCCGTCAGTCTGATTTCGGCTTCGTTATGGTTGCTGCAACATATGAAGCATGCGCACGGTGCGCCGCTGATGTATGCCGGTGTCGGGCTGGGCATCTTTCTCTCTGCGGAGTTTATTGCGCTGGGAAAAGCGCTGATGCTAACCAGCCAGAGTATCTGGCTGCTCTGTGCGGTGAGTGCCGGTTGCATTTTCCTGTTGATCTTCCGGCTCCTTAATAGCCCGCCGGAGACACTAATTCACTACCACCGACCGACTTCTGCCGTGGCGTCTGGCGGCACCGAAACCCGTAGCGCCGCTTACCGTCTGCTGATGGTGTATGGCCTGGCCGGTTTTGGCTACATCATCACGGCAACCTATTTGCCGCTGTTCCTTTCAGGCTCGTTGTCCGGCATTGATCCTGTGCAGATCTGGGCAGTCTTTGGCCTTGCCGCCGTTCCTTCCTGCTTCTTCTGGCACCGTCTGGTGATGTCCAGGGGTTATCGGCAGAGTTTACTGCTGAATCTGTGTATCCAGGCGGTGGGGGTAATATTACCTGCCTTCAGCCACGCACTTTTGTTCTGTCTGATCAGTGCACTGCTGGTGGGCTTCACCTTTATGGGCACTGTCACTCTGGCTCTGCCCGAAGCAAAACGTCTGGCTGGCGTGGTGAGTTTTAATATGATTGCCGCAATGACCGCCGCTTATGGCGTTGGGCAAATTGCCGGTCCGCTGATTGCCGGTGCGCTTTATGCCGCCACCGGCTCTTTTAATCCTTCGCTGGGTGCCGCCGCTGCTGCGCTGCTGGCTGCGGCGGCCATTGCCTGGTCAGCGTAACGGCGAACAGGTCATTATGCGGCGAGGTTTGAATGGTTTTGCAAAATCTGTCGCAGTTTATCCAGGGCAGGTGAGCTGAATTCCTTGCGCCAGACCAGTTGAGTGACGGCGCTGCCCGCCGGGAGTACGGTCAATCCTTCCGGCATTTGCAACAAGCGGAGAACGCTCTCCGGCAGCATACACATATAGGCACCAGAGGCGACACAAGCCAGCATGGCGTGGTAGGAGCCAACTTCCTGGATGCGGATCTGTTTGCCGTTGCCCGCCATTTTGCTTAACAACGCGGTGGCGATGTCCCGATAGGTGCATCCCTGCGGAAAGGCCGCCAGATGACCTTCGCTGATATCACGCAGATTGTGGATCAGGTTCATGCCGACGGGCAGCACCAGCACCAGATCTTCCATAAACAACGGCTGCCAGGCCAGGCTCTCAGGACACTCGATGTCGCCATCTTTCCCCACCGGCAGGGACACCAGCGCGCAGTCCAGTTCGGATTGCAAAACTTTAGCGATCAGGGGACGGGTGGGCAGTGTGCACAGACTGAGGGTGGCTTCGGGGCAGGATTGACTGAAAGCGACAAGTGGCTCGGCCAGGCGGCTTGCGGCGGTAGATTCCATCGTGCCGAGTGCCAGAGTACCGGTCGGCACCGTGGGATGCAGACACTGACGCGCTTCCTGTGCCAGACCCAGGATTTTTTTTGTATACACCAGAAACTGTTTACCTTGCGGAGAAAGCCGCAGCTTCTTGTTTTCCCTAATGAAAAGCAGGGCGTCCAGTTCTTCTTCCAGTAGCTGAATGCGGGTGGTGATATTGGACTGCACGCGCCCCAGACGCTTTGCCGCCTTCACTATGCTTAGCTCCTCGGCTACCACCCGAAAAATTTCCAGTGAAGTGTGGTTCATCTTTCATTCTCATTTTGAAAACAATATTGAAAATTATATCTCATCAGAGGATGTTATGACCACAGACTCATGACATCAGGCAGACTGATCACTATGCATAACCTTTCTCTGTGCCAGACCCTTAATCTGCAATATCCGCTTATCCAGGCACCGATGGCGGGCGTATCCACGCCGGCAATGGCCGCCGCCGTCAGTAATGCCGGAGCGCTTGGCTCTATCAGCGTGGGAGCATCCACCCCAGAGCAGGCTGAAATACTGATCAGGACAACGCAATCTTTGACCACCGGACCCTTGAATGTGAACGTATTTTGCCACGCGCTGGTGTCGCGTGACCTGGTTCGGGAACAGGCCTGGATTGCCCGATTCGGTGAGCTCTTTAATCATTATCAGGTGCAGCCTCCCACTGAACTGGCTGAAATCTATGCTTCTTTTCAGGGTAATGAGGCGATGCTTAAGGTACTGCTCGACACCGCACCGGCGGTGGTCAGTTTCCATTTTGGTCTGCCTTCGGCAGAATTCCTGCAACGTATCAGGGCGAGGGGCATTATCACACTGGCGACTGCCACCAGCGTCAGCGAAGCGCTGGCAGCAGAAGCCGCAGGGATTGATTTTATTGTGGCGCAGGGGATTGAAGCGGGTGGTCATCGCGGTATCTTCAACCCGGATGCCGGGGATCACCAGCTGAGTACCATTACGCTGCTTCAGGCGATACGTAAGTATTCGCGTTTGCCGGTGATCAGCGCCGGAGGGGTAATGGATGGGGCGGGTATCGCCGCCATGCTTAAGCTGGGCGCAACAGGTGTACAGCTGGGGACGGCGTTTGTGCTGTGTCCGGAATCTGCCGCAAACGAAGCTTACCGGCAGGCGCTGAAAAGTGACAAAGCCTTAAGTACCACCATGACATCGGCTATATCTGGCCGCCCGGCCCGGTGCATCACTAACGACTTTTGTCATTTCACGCGCGACTTTTCCCGCGACAGCATTCCTCCCTATCCACTGACGTATGCGCTGGGCAAAGCACTCGCAGCGGCAGCGCTAACGCAAGGCGTGCAGGGCTTTGGTGCGCAGTGGGCTGGGCAGGGCGCGGCACTGGCGCGTGAGATGCCAGCGGCTGAGTTGGTCAGAACGCTGGTGGCTGAATGGCAGGGGACATAACCCGGATGTTAAATCAGAGGATTAACGTATTCCGCCGCACCAGCAGCGCCTGAAATACCCGGCGGTTCGGCGTATCGGCGGTGGGGGACAGTAGCAGTTCGCAGGTGGCTTCGGCCATCTCGGCCAGTGGCTGGGAAAAGGTGGTGAGTTGATAACCCAGCCAGCTGGCCTGTTCAATGTTATCGAAGCCAATCACGCTGATATCCTGTGGAATGCGTAAACCAAACTCATATCTCGCTGCATCCATAAACCCGCAGGCGATAAGGTCGGTTACGCAGAACACGCCATCCGGGCGTGGCGTCTGACTCAGCAGCTCCCGTGCAGCATTGACACCGCTTTGATAGCTGGCGCTACCGGGCCTGACCAGCGACACCTGAGTTCCGGCTTCAGCCGCGGCTGCCAGAAAGCGGGTTTCGCGGATCACCATACTTGGCGAGCGCGCAGAGGAGGACACCAGCGCGATGCGCTGGCAACCCGCGTTAGCCAGCAGATTAAAGGCTTCATTCATGGTCGAGCTGTAATCGATCTCAATGCTATCTGCTCCGGCAAACTGCCCCATGCGGTTGATCACAATCACCTGTTGACCACTTTGCAGACATATTTCAATCAGCGAGCTGGGGGGCTTGCCTGATAACACAATGGTCGCCGTAGAACGGTAGTTAAGCGTCTGTTGCAGGGCTTCTCTGGCGCTGTCCTCGCCGTCATCGGTGTTGATCACCATCACCGCCCGGCCATATTTATTCAGGCTGCGGGTAAGATGCTCCAGTAAACTGGCCTGGTACGGCGACGCCAGATTGCCGCCGAGGATACACACCGGGCGGCTGGCCTCTTTGGAGAGGCCACGCGCCAGATGATTGACGTGATAATTAAGCGCCTGTGCGGCCGCGAGCACTTTACGTCGGGTCTCCGCCGAAACGCTGCTGCCAGGGGTAAAGGTGCGCGACACCGCGGAACGGGAAACGCCCGCGAGGCGCGCCACCTCGGTGGCGCTGGCAAAACCCGGATTTTTATCGCTCATGACGCAAACCTGCCGCGCTGAGTGCGTTTTCGATAGCGATGGCATGCTCCGCCAGCCGGGTCAGCGAGGGTTTCGGTGTCTCAAACCATTCATCCGGCTGGAGCTGACGCTTGTCACGGACCACGGCCAGGGCATCATCCAGTGTGGGATAGCGTTGCGGGCATTCAAGGTGCATAAACAATGCCACCAGCGCGACGGAGCGACTGCGTCCGCCACGGCAGTTAACCAGAATATTGCCCCTTTTGCGGTTGCGGTAGGAGGGTTTATCAGGAATCTGCTGCTGGAGCGCCGAGCGCATCAGGTAATACCCGGCATGCAGCATTTCTGGCGCATTGCCGTCGCCGTCAATCAGGCCGAGTTTGTAGTAACGTACTGCACCGGAACCGTGATTCAGCAGATGCGCCGCTGCATGGTCTTCCGGGGTGGTGACCCAGTCGATATCGAGGTTCACCGCGCAGTTAATCACGATACCAATATCATGTTCGGCCAGCAGCGCCGCATCGCACACGCCGCTGGACCCGCCGATATAGATATCCACCTCCCAGCCGGGAAAATCGCTGACGATTAAACTTAGCGGCGGGCGGGGATAATGCGTTGCCAGGGTCGGGACCGGCGTTGACGGGGTGTCCAGTGGGATGCCTGAGGCGCGTGCAACGGAGGCCGCGATGCCTGGCGCGGACGCCAGCACCGGCAGGCCGTTAAAAATACCGGCTGCATCGCGGGGAACCGGCCCGGTCTGGCCGCCTGCTTCGCGTACCAGCAGCAAGCCTGCGAGACAATCCCAGGCATTCATATGCAGTTCAACATAACCATCAGTGCGTCCTTCCGCGACCCAGGCCAGCGCCAGTGCACCGGAGCCGCCGCGACGCACGCTGGCTCCCTGGTTCAGCATGGCAGCCATCACATCGAGATAGCGGCGCTGACTATGACGGGAAGACCAGCCCAGCTCTAAAGAGGCCTGCTGCATATCGTCAATGGCGTTACAGTGTAACGGTTGGCCATTTTTCAGCGCATAGTGACCACGGCGCGTCTGGTAAAGCTCCTTGCTGACCGGGTTGTAGATGGCACCCAACTCGGTGATGCCCTGGTGAACCCAGGCAATACACACGCAGAAATGGGTGATGCCGCGGGCATAGTTGGCGGTGCCATCAATCGGATCTACCACCCACAAACTCTCTGCACTGGCGGGTGGATGGGCGCTCTCTTCGCCCAGCACCAGGTCGTCGGGGAAGGCGTCGGTGATGGCCTGCAACACCAGCGCCTCAACGGCGGTGTCGGCTTCGGTGAGAATATCCTGATGGCCTTTGAGTTGGTATTCACCCGCTTTGCGCGATTGAAAATAACGCAGCGCGGACTCTCCCGCCTCGATGATAATGCGTTTCAGCGCCGCTTCTCGTTGTTCTATATCGATATGGATCAAGGTTATCTGCCTGTGATGAAGAGAAAAAGGGGGATCGCCTGGTCTGGTCAATCGCTATTTTTGATAGTTCAGGCTCCAGATATCCTGCCAGTCCTGACGGCTTTTCCAGTCGTTTTTGGCCGTTGCCGTCAGGTATTCCATCAATTCTGCCCGGTATTTTTCGATACCGGAGGCTTCATCAGCAGGCAGTTTTACCGTCTGATTGGTAGACATTTTGCCGTCTACACCCTGCGGGGCAATGCCTTCAGCCGTTAACAGATAATGAATAAACAGTTTAGCCGTATTCGGGCTATGGCTACCGGTGGCGATCACGCCGAGGCTGGGATAATTCCAGCCAATAAAAGGTTTCATGCCACTGCACAGGCCCAGTTTCATGCCCAGTTTGTTGTCTCGAAATTTGGCAGTTGAAACCAGCCCAACAAAGTCAGTTTTGCCATCCGGCGCGCCAATGGCGGAAGCGGCATCATTATCAGAATGGGTGAGCAAAACGCCGTTGCCTGCCAGCGCTTTGACGAAAGCTGCGGTGGCCGATTTTTCATCGGTTTGCAGCGGTTTGCCGAACGCCTGCTGGTACGCATCGCGGATCTGCTGATCGTAATGGGTTTCCATCTGGCTGAACCAGTCGGTATACGCGGGTTTGCTGGTGGGATCCTGCATCGCCACCCGGCCATGCCACTGCGGCTCGGTAAGCTGCCAGATATTGGTGACCGGGCAGGTGGTGTGATGTTCGGTGTTGTAGGCGAAGACGTTCGGTGCCAGTACCACGGTCAGCGGTTGCTGATAGCGGGCAGCAATATTGCCGCGCAGATCCTCTGGCACCCAGCTTTGGGCATAACCTTTGTTGATCAGCTGCGTCATTCCGGCTGGCGCATCCTCGACAATGGCTACATCCGTCCTGACATTCTTTGCCTGCGCTTCACGACTCATGATTTCAATGATCTGCGGGGCATCGGCTTTTACCCCGGTTGCCTGTAACCCGTATTGCTCACTGAAGGCCTTCGCCTGCTGCACAATCTTCCCGGTGGAGGCGTAGACGGTAATCGGTTGTTCTTTTTTGGCGGCAGCGATCAGGGCCTGCAAATCGAAGGATTCCGCATGGGCCAGCGGGCCGCTGAGTAAGGTACTGGTGACGAAAAGGGCGGTTAAACGACGTTTCATTTTGCTTCCATCATCAAGTGAACAATTGGGTTAAAGCGCAGGGACACGCTGCCCGTGGCTGTTAAAGAAATGCAGGGAGTGAGCGGGTAACTGGCAATGCACCTGCTGCTGGGCCTGCCAGCGCGGTCGCAATTGGGTGGAGTGGAACAGATGATCATTGCCAGCCACCAGTTCAATCACCCAGCTGCCGCCAGTGGGCATGATGTTATCGATGGTCATTGGTACGCTGTTGCTGACGGATTCCGCGCTGATCACCACTTCTTCTGGCCGGATCCCGCAGACCTGCGCCGGTGCGTCCAGCGAAAAGCGCTGCTGTAAATGCTGCGCCAGCGGGCTTAACGGCTGATCAAGCGGGATCATATTCAGCCTTGGCGTGCCGATAAACTCGGCGACAAAGCGGTTCGCTGGGGTGGCATAGATTTCATCCGGCGTGCCGACCTGCTGCATCTGCCCGGCGCTCATCACCGCGATGGTGGTGGCGAGAGTCATCGCCTCCCACTGATCGTGGCTGACAAAAACAATGGTGGTGCCGAAGGTGGCATGTAAGCGGCGCAGCTCGGCGCGCATTTCCAGCCGCAGTGTGGCATCGAGGTTAGACAGCGGCTCGTCAAGCAACAGCACGCCGGGGTTAACTGCCAGCATGCGTGCCAGGGCAACACGCTGCTGTTGTCCGCCAGACAGCTGGGCCGGATAACGCGCGGCGTAATCGGCGATACGCAGTTTCTCCATCACGTCGCGGCACCGGGCAACACGCTCTTTAGCCGGGACTTTCTGCAGACGCAGACCGAAATCCACGTTCTGCTCCACGGTCATGTGCGGCCACAGCGCGTAGCTCTGAAAAACCAGGCCGATACCGCGTTTCTCAGGAGGCAACCAGGTACCCTGCAATACGGAGTCCACCACGCTGTCTCCGATGATGATTTCGCCACCGCTGGCATGCTCAATCCCGGCAATCATGCGCAGGATCGTGGTTTTACCGCAGCCGGACGGTCCGAGCAGGCACATAAATTCGCCGTCTTTCACTGTCAGGTTGATGTTATTGACCGCTGGCGCGCTGCTGCCAGCATAGGTTTTGGTCAGATTGGATAAATGGATTGAGGGCATGTTAGTTCTCCAGACCATCGGCCAGGCCAGTTCCGGTGATTTTCTGAATGATCACCGTGCCAGCCCAGGAAATAAGCGCAATCATCAGCACTACGGCGTTGGCCGCCTGCTGGTAGTTGTAGTCAATCAGACGCAGGGAATAGGTGGTCAGTACATCTGTGGCCGGGGTCGCGAGGATGACGAACAGGCTCACGCCTTTAATGCCAGAGATAAACGGCAGCAGGATCCCGGTGGCCAGCGGGGCTGCCTGAATGGGGATCACAATGCGGGAAATGCGCGCGAACCAACCGGCACCGGCGATACGTGCCGCTTCTTCCGCTTCTTTGCCTAATTGAGTCATGGCCGCAATACCGGAACGGCTGGCATAAGGCATTTTTTCGGCAATCAATGCCAGGATGAGAATCAGCGGGGTGCCGTACAACGCCGGTATCGGTCCGCGAGCCACGGCAAACAACGAAAGAAAGGCAGCGGCAAAGGCGATGCCGGGCACCAGATACGGCAGGAAGGTTAACTGACGCAAGAACGCGGCGATCCAGCGCGAATGGCAGCGCATCACCGCATAACCCACCAGTAAGCCCAGCACCCCACAGGCAGCGGAGGCGGAACCGACGATCAGCAGCGTGTTCCACACCGTATGCCAGAATTCCGGCGTCAGCAGGATGCCGTTATGCAGGGCGACGGTATCGAGGTTATGCCCGATCCAATACGCCAGCGTGAAGTTGTCGGCGGTGAAGCGGCCTGGCAGGGTCATCACCGTTGACAGGAACAGGGTGATCAGCGGAATCGCCACCCCGAGCAGCACAAACGTAAGCGGCAGGAAGGAGGACAGTATGCGCCAGGAACCCAGCTGGCGGCGACGTTCCATCACGCCTTTACCGCCGACGGTGACGAAGCGTTTTGCCTCGCGCAGCATCTTCATATCTAGGATCAGGGTGATCATCCCCATCAGCATAATCACCGTGGCGATAACCGCTGCCACGCCGGACTGACGAGTGCCGATCGCCCGGTATAATCCGGTGGAGAGGGTGTCGAAGTGCACCGGAAGCCCAAGAATATAGGGCAGGGCAAACTCACCGATGCAGTCGGCGAAGATCAACAGGGCGGCAGACAACAGCGCCGGGCGCATCAGTGGAATGATAATTTTCCAGGCAATGGTGCGGCGCGTGGCACCCAGCACCCTGGCGCATTCTTCCATCTGGCTATCCATGCGCTTCAGGGCATTGCCGACAATCAGGATCACCAGCGGCGCGTAGTGCAGCACCATGATCACCACAATCGGGAAGTAACCATAGGCCATCCAGTTTGGCGTCTGAATCCCCATCGCCTCCAGCCAACCCGGCTGACCGCCAATAGCGTGATTTTTAAAAATGGTGGTCCACGCCAGGGCGAAGGTCCAGGAGGGCAGCATAAACGGCACGATAAGCAGGGTGGCGAACCACTTTCTGCCCGCGACGTCGGTGCGGTTGGTAAGCCAGGCCAGCGTCATTCCGACGATCAGTGCACCCACCACGGTGCTCAGGGCCACGACCAGCGTATTGAGTAACGGTGTCCAGAGCAGCAGATCCGACATTTTTGATGTCAGGGCGCGCAGCAGGTAGTAAGTGGTGAATGCGCCCTCAGTGGCATCGGTGCGGCCTTCGTCGCCACTTTGCACCAGCACGGCATTCAGCAGTACCGCAACCACCGGGGCAAGAATGATCCAGCTAAACAGCATCATCAGCAGTGCACCCAGCAGATTCGCAGGTTCCTGGCTGATGATGGACAACGCGTGGCGGAGTTTCGTCCACGCCTGGTTGCGCGGGTGAGTTTCGGCTTGATAAGACACAGATGCATCCCTGTCGGTTGAAAACAGACAGGAATATATCGGTGCAATGTTACAGTTTTGCGACCTTTTTGCACATATGTGCAAAATGTTGCGCGCGGCAAATTAACCGGTGGAAACCGGGGCTTCACCTAAGGGGATAGCCGCCTGTTGCAGGCATTCGATAATCAGGCGGTGCAAGGGGGCATTATGGTTGGCATAGCGCGTGACGACGATCAGTTCGCGGTAGAACGCCAGCTCGCCAAGGGGGAGAATACGCAAGGCACACTGCCGCTCCGTCCATAATCCGGCCCAGGGAACCAACGCGATACCTAAGCCGTTCTCTACCATTTTTACGATGGCATCGATTTCATCCACTTCCAGCGCCAGTTTGGGTTCCAGACGATGTTCGCGCAGGAACATGCTGACCTGACGCCCACCAAACGAGGTACGATCATAGCGAATAAACGGCTGGCTGCGCAGCAACGCCAGCGGTTCGTCGCCCGTAAGCGTTGCGGGCGCAATAAGCACATAAGGTTCGCGCACCAGCGTGTTATGCCACAGCTCTTTCGCCAGCGGAAATCCCGGTTTGATCACCACGGCAAGGTCAATATTCCCCGCTTCAACCTGGGTCAGCAGGTTAAAAGAAACCCCCGGCAGCAGTTTGGTCTCCAGCCCTGGTGCGGTGGCGTGCAGTTGCGTTAATGCCTGCGGTAACAATCCGGTCTGAATCGAGGATATCGCGCCAATTTTTATCGAACCGCGATAATCATTGAGGTTTTCGGGCTGGGCCATGCGGGAGAAGATTTGCAGAATCTCTTCGGCCATCGGTAACGCGCGATTGCCATCAGCATTGAGAATGGCGGTGCGACCGGAGCGGTCAAACAGCTGCATTCCCAGCGCTTCTTCGAGGCTGCGAATTTGCGCACTGACTGCCGACTGGGTTAAGCCAATCCGCTGTCCGGCAGCGGCAAAAGATCCTAACTGAGTTACTGCTACAAAGGTTTTTAGCTCACGCAGCATAATATCCACACTCATCGAAAAAATTGTTGTTTGACGAAAAATATATTCGCTTTTAATAAAAAATTTTATCCTTATTATCACAGAATCACAACGACACCAATACAACCTTGATTCTGGAGCACAACATGGCGTTAAGTCCTTTTCACCTTGCGATTCCTGTTTACGATCTGGCAGCTGCGCGTAGTTTTTACGGCGAAGTCTTTGGTCTGAGCGAAGGCCGTTCCAGCACCCAGTGGGTGGACTTTGACTTCTATGGTCACCAGCTGGTGATCCACGAACATCCTAAAACCGCGAACCAGGATCATGCGCATACCAACCCTGTCGATGGTCACGATGTGCCAGTGCCGCATTTCGGCATCATTCTGAGCTGGGAAGAGTGGGAAGCGCTGGCTGCCCGTCTGCGTGATTTCAAGACTGAATTCGTGATCGAACCCTATGTCCGCTTCAAAGGGCAGGTGGGCGAGCAGGCAACCATGTTTCTGTTCGACCCGTGTGGCAATGCGCTGGAATTTAAAGCGTTCAAAGATATGAGCCAGTTGTTCGCTCGTTAAGCCACTGCCAGGGCGAGGTTCGCCTCGCCAGATTACGGGACACTATGGTCAAGCAAACATTAACGTGGCGGCGCGATCCTTCAGGTGAACGCTGCATGATTGTCACCTTACCTGGGCATTCCGCACCCCATACTCTGCTCTCTCAACTCGCGCGATTTCTGCATGCTAATCCACTGCCTGGCGTCCGTGATATTGTCCCGGCGGCGCATTCGCTCGGTATTCACTATCAGCCGGAAGTGCTGTGGCGTATCGATAATTCCCTGTCACCTTACAGCCAGCTGGTGAATCGCCTGGATGCAATCTTGAGTCGCTTTTCCCCGCAGGAAACGGAACAGGGGCGCGAAAGGGTCATTCCTGTCTGCTATCAGGGAGAGTACGCGCCGGACCTGATAAATATTGCGCAGCATTGCGGGATATCACCCGAGGAAGTGGTTAGCCGTCACCAGCAAAAAGTTGTCGATGTGCTGATGCTCGGCTTTTTACCCGGTCATCCCTACCTTGGTGCGCTGGATGCGATCTTTACCTTGCCGCGTCGCGCTACACCGCGTCTTTCTGTCGCAAAAGGATCGATCGGCATCGCCAATCAGATGGGGGTGATTTACCCACTGACCTCACCGGGCGGCTGGAACCTGATAGGGCGAACGCCACTGACGCTGTTTTCCAGCGAACGCCAACCGGCATGCCTGTTACAGGCCGGTGATCGGGTGCGCTTTCGCGCCATTGATGAAGCGGAATTCAAAGCGCTGGAGGACATGCCGTATGTCGCTTGAGGTGTTACACCCGGGTATGGCAAGCAGCCTGCAGGATGAAGGGCGTTACGGTTATCAGCAGGCGGGTGTTCCGGTGTGTGGTGCGATGGACCGCTACTCTCACCGCCTTGCCAACCTGTTAGTCGGTAATCAGCACGATTGCGCTTCTCTGGAGATTACCCTGCTGGGGCCACGACTACGCTTCTGGCGTCGTGCTGTTATCGCACTGTGCGGAGCTGATCTTTCACCGCATATTGACGGGCAGCCGGTGCCCATGCAGCAGGCGATTTCTGTGCCTGCCGGGGCGGTGCTCGGTTTTGGTCAGCGTCGGCAGGGGGCGAGGGCATATTTAGCCGTCCACGGCGGCTTTCACGTTTCACCGACGATGAATAGCCACAGCACTTGCCTTATAGCGCAGTTTGGCGGTTTTGCCGGACGCTATCTGCGGCAGGGCGATCATCTGGTTACCCGCAGTGCCTTTGCCAACGCCACCCCCCGTGTGTTGCCCTTTAACGCGCCAGCGCTGTTCCCCCGTGAGCAACAACCCATTCGCCTGATGGCCGGACGTCACTGGCAGCAACTCACTGTTGAGATGCAGCAGCGTTTTCTCTCCGGCGTTTATCGCATCGGGCAGGATTCAAATCGCATGGGCTATCGTCTGGAGGGCGCAGCGATTACCAGGGAGCACGCCAGGGAGCTGGCTTCAGAAGCTGTTGATTATGGTACTGTGCAACTGCCACCCGACGGCCAGCCGATTATTCTGATGGCCGATGCGCAAACCACCGGTGGCTATCCAAAAATTGCCCATGTTGCCAGCGTCGATCTGCCGCGCCTGGCGCAAATGCTGCCTGGCGACGAAATACAATTTCGGCTGATCAGCGTCGATCAGGCACAACAACTGGCGATTGAGCGTGCGGCATGGCTGAATGCTTTGTGCACGTAAGCGTCATTTTATTCGCGGTAAATATAAACCGGTCAATGACCGGTTTTTTAATGCCTGCTATTTCCCTGCACCAAAATGAGGATATTGCCTGCATAACGTGCAGCGGAATAAATGATCGCCTGCTAAGTGTTTTTTATTTCCCGTTTAACGGATGAAAGGAGGGGGAAATAAGCGGGAAAGTAAGCTCGCAAATGAAAATAAAAATCATTTAATTAACTCATCCATCATTTTTATCATTCAGTGGCGCTAAGCACGAAACATTTTTATCAGTTCGACAAATGGCATTTCTCTTGCTCCAGATCAATGACAGTGTTCAGAAAAAACAATAGCCGCACGGCTGATATTGAACCTCCATCTCATTGTTTTACAAGGCAGGTGAAAAATGTCGTATGAAGTTGAATCACAATTAACCTTACCTCGCGGGCGTGTTAAACCTCAGTATGGTGAAAACAGCGTTGCCCGGCGTGCGGCAATAGCCTCCATGACCGGCACCGCCATTGAATATTATGAATTCGGTATTTATGGCTTTATGGCGGTTATTATTGGACCGCTGTTTTTCCCCGGAGGAAATGATACGGCGGCACTGCTTTCGATATTGGCGGTATTTGGCAGCGCGTTCTTAATTCGTCCGCTGGGTGGTGTTTTACTGGGCAGACTTGGCGACCGTATTGGTCGCCGCAAAGTATTATTATTGACCGTGTTGGGCATGGGGGGCGCAACGGCAGCCATTGGTCTGTTGCCAACCGCCGCCGCAGTGGGTATTGCGGCACCCCTGCTGCTGGTGGTGCTGCGTCTGATTCAGGGATTCTTTGCCGGTGCGGAAATTATTGGAGCGGCGGCATTTGTTGCCGAATCTTCACCGACAGGGCGACGCGGTTTTTATGGTGCCTTCACCCCGGTAGGGGTGGCGCTCGGTGGCGGGTTTGCAGCACTGGTGTGCGGTGTGACCAGCAATCTGCTGGACAATACTCAGCTGGCGGCCTGGGGCTGGCGCATACCTTTCCTGCTGACCATCCCATTGGTGATTTTCTCGGCGTTAATTCGCCACCAGGTCGAAGAAACCCCGGCCTTTAAAGAATTTCTTGCCAGCAATAAAGTACAAAAGCGTCCATTCAGCGATGTCTTCCGTACCCAAACGCCAGCCATGTTACGTGTCATCATGCTGACGTTCGGCCAGAATGCCGGTTACTGGATTGGCCTCGTGTTTATGAATATCTATCTGACCTCCTGGCTGGGCTTTGACAAAAAACAGGTGTTCTGGCTGATGGCCGGTATCAGCCTGGCAATGGCCAGCATGATGCCGTTCTGGGGTGGTTTGTCAGACCGTTATGGCCGTCGTGCCATTCTGCGCATTGGATTTATCGGTTATGTGGTGCTGGTGATCCCGATGATGATGCTGATGGACCATCACAACATCTGGCTGGCCGCGCTGGCGATGTTTATTGCCACGCTACCGATGCCAATTGTGCAATCGGTAGGGTATCCCACTTATGCCGAGCAGTTCCCGACAGCCATGCGCTACACCGGCATGGCGATCAGCATCAATATGGGCGCGATTCTGGGTGGCGGTATCACGCCGTATTTAGTGACCCTGCTGATCAATAAAACCGGTTTCCTGCTGGTTCCGGGCATCTTTATGGCCTGTGCGGCGCTACTTAGCCTGTGGACGCTGATGCGCCTCAAAGATACCCATAATGAGGTGCTTAAATGACCTCTTTTAGCACACCGGCGGCGTTACGGGCGGCGACAGCGCGTGGCGAATGGCGTCAGCCCACGGCTGGGTTATTGGATGGCTATCAGCAAGCCAATCTGGTGGTATTGCCGCAATCCGACGCCTATGAATTCCTGCTGTTTTGCGTGCGCAATGCGAAAGCCTGCCCGGTATTAGCAGTCAGCGAAACGGGACAGACCGAAATTTTAATGGGAAAAAGCCACATTGATCTGCGCAGCATGTTTCCCCGTTATCGTGTCTGGCAGCAGGGCCAGCTGGTAGATGAGCCGTACGATTTGCTCGACCGTTGGCCGGATGATGCCGTGGCGTTCCTGCTGGGATGCAGCCACTCGCTGGATGGTGCATTGCGCCGAGCAGGTATTCCGGTGAGTCTTGCCGCGCCACCGGTCTATCTGACACAGATTCCGTGCCAGCCCACTGCCCGTATGCAGGGATACGTGGCAGTGAGTATGCGTCCCGTCGCAGCAGATAAAGTGGATGAAGCGGTGGCGCTGAGTGCGGCCTATCCCTCTGCGCATGGGACGCCGTTACATATTGGCGAGCCCGCTGAGATCGGTATTACCGATCTGGCAGCACCGGACTTCGGCGTCTTTCCCGGAGTGCACCCCGGCCAGGTGCCGGTGTTTTGGGCCTGTGGCGTGACACCGCAGCAGGTGTTACCCGCGCTGGGGAGTGCATATCTGTTTACTCACTATGCCGGGCATATGCTGGTACTGGATGAGACGGTGGAGTACTACTCGGCGAAACTGCGTTAATTCATTTTGGCATGGTATATGCAGCGCTGAATGACTCACTTGCCTGTCGGAGCATTAATATGACCAATACAGCTTTGTCTAACGCTGTCGTAGTAAGCCAAAAGAAAAAATGGGGTCAATTGGCTTTGGGGCTGCTTTGTATGATATCGATCTCCAGCCCCCAATATGTCTGGGCATTATTTACCCGCCCATTGATGGAAAAACTAAATGCACCTTTGGCCGAGATTCAGATTACTTTTTCAATTCTGATTATTTTGCAAACGTTTTTCTCACCTATCCAGGGCAAGCTTATTGATCGCTTTGGGCCGCGTAAATTGATTGCCGTCGGGACCATATTGACGGGACTGAGCTGGATGCTGGTTGCGCGCATGGAATCGCTGGTGGAGTTATATCTCTATTATGGTGTGCTGGGAGGGCTGGGTACCGGCATTGTTTATATCGGTGTCGTCGGCCTGATGGTGCGCTGGTTTCCTGAGAAGAGAGGGTTTGCTACCGGCATGGTGGCGGCAGGATATGGTATGGGGGCGGTCCTGACGACGTTTCCGATCACCTCCTCTTTGGCAGCGAAAGGGCTGGAAAATACCTTATGGCAGTTTGGTCTGATCATGGCTGTGGTGGGTTTCATCGCCAGCCAGGGGCTACGGGCACCGCAAGCTTCAACGGCTCAGAGCGCCGATGTTCCCCACAATGTCAGCAGCAAAAACTTCACATCGCGGGAAATGTTACGTCAGCCACTTTTCTGGTTGATGTTTGTCATGATGACCATGATGTCAACGTCTGGCCTGATGGTGACATCGCAAATGGCCATTTTTGCCGGTGACTTTGGTATTACTTCGGTGACAGTGCTGGGTATGGCTGCGCTACCCCTGGCCATGACCATTGACCGTTTTATGAATGGCCTCACCAGACCGGTGTGCGGCTATATTTCCGACCGTATTGGCCGTGAAAAGATGATGTTCATTGCGTTTGGTCTGGAAGGTTGTGCAATGACGTTATGGCTACTGTGCAAGGATGACCCTCTGTTATTTGTTTTGCTATCCGGACTGGTGTTTTTTGGCTGGGGCGAGATATTTTCGTTATTCCCGGCCACGTTAACCGATACCTTTGGCACCCGCTTCGCCACTGCTAACTATGGATGGCTGTATATTTCTCAGGGTATTGGTTCGATCTTTGGTGGTCCGCTGGCGGCATTATTGTATCAGCATACCAGCAGTTGGAGCCTGGTGTTTGCATGCGCGATTACGCTGGATATTGTGTGTGCGTTACTGGCCTTACTGGTACTCAAACCCTGGCGCAGCCGTTTTATCCAGCAATTAAAAGTCAATATCTGATTATCCCCCCGGCATAATATTATTTCTGATTATTATGCCGGGTGTAATAAATATCGCTGGTCAACGATCCCTCGCAAAATAACTCTCTTCTGCCCTGTAACGGGCATCAGGCTTGGTCCTGAGTACCTGTCTTAAACATAAGCACCAGGTCTATCATTTCCCTATGGCGTGTGTCATATATGGCGCATGTGGATACCGCGGTTGTCAGCCAGAGGAATAAGATGAAAAAAACGCTCTATGTCAGCGATCTTGACGGGACTCTCCTGAACAGTGGCGGGGTATTGTCGGACTATTCCCGACATGCCATAGAAGGATTCTTTGACAAAGGCGTGTTTTTCACCTGTGCAACGGGCAGAACGCTGAGTTCAGTCAATATGCTGCTGGAAGGCGTAAAGTTCTCCTGCCCGGCGATACTCAGTGATGGGCTGTTTATTTTCGATATGATTGCGGACAAGCCGGTGAAAACCCTGCGTCTGCACGATGATTTAATCCGGGCTGTCGAGCGTGAACTGGAACGATGCGGCCAGGAAGGATTTCTCTACTGCCTGAAGGGCACTGAATATGGACTGTTCTATAAGACAGCCAGTGATGACCTGAGCCAGCACTTTATCGAGAGTAAGCGCCCCTTTTTGGGGGAGAAAATCTTCAAAACGGCGTCATTTAGTGAACTGCCGGAAGAGTATGCCCCGCTCTATTTTGTCATTTACCATGACTACCACACCCTGTCATTACTGCAGAACACTATCACCGGGGAAGAGGGCGCGCATTGCCTTCTCAACCGTGATGTCTACAGCGCGCAACCGGATATTTATTTTATGAATATCCTGTCTGACCAGACGTCAAAAAGCTCAGCCATCGATTTCCTGCGAGATTATCTGGGGGCTAACGAAGTGGTGGCGTTTGGCGATAACTTTAACGATCTGCCGATGCTGATGAATGCCGATCGCTGCTACGTTCCTGAGAACGGCATTGAAGAAGCAAAAGCTATCGCTACCGAGGTGATTCCTTCATGCGATGCGGATGCTGTGGTCAGGTTCATCGAAAAAGACCTTCTGAATCGGTAGCCCACTCATTCCCTGCGAAAGGCTGATAAGTCTTTAGTGAAAACGCAATGTCGCAGGAAAATATCCGTCAGTACTCACAGGCGGGTATTTTATCTTTTCCGTATGACTCATTGCCCCTTTAAATCGTCAAGTCTGGCTGCTGTGTAATGTTACAAAGACGTGTTACCAAAATTAAGTTACAGGACAGGATGTAAAAACCTGGTTGAGACATTGATCACAATTCTTGTGATGGCGCTTCAGGTAGGGTTACGGGTAACAGATTGGGTGGTTTTTTTAAAATTATTCCGTTTGTCTTCCAATAGTAACTTTCATATCCAGGGGCGAACCGATGAAAGAGATGCATAAGAACAATATTGCATTACCTGCCAAACGCTGGTGGTATTTAATGCCAGTTATATTTATCACTTATAGCCTGGCTTATCTGGATCGGGCTAATTATGGATTTGCTGCTGCATCAGGAATAGAAAAAGATCTGGGGATATCTCATGCAACGTCGTCGCTGATTGGCGCATTGTTCTTTTTAGGCTATTTCTTTTTTCAGGTGCCGGGCGCAATTTACGCCGTTCATCGCAGTGTACGGAAACTTATTTTCGTCAGCTTAATTTTGTGGGGTTTTTGTGCCACCGCCACCGGGTTTGTGACCAACATCCCCATGCTGATGATTATCCGCTTCATATTGGGCGTTGTCGAAGCGGCAGTGATGCCGGCAATGCTAATTTATATCAGTAACTGGTTCACAAAAACCGAACGTTCCAGAGCGAATACTTTCCTCGTGTTAGGCAATCCGGTGACCGTGTTATGGATGTCAATCGCATCGGGCTATCTGATTGATGCCTTCGGCTGGCGGGAGATGTTCATGATTGAAGGGGCTCCTGCGGTACTGTGGGCATTTGCCTGGTGGTTTTTAGTCAGAGATAAGCCATCACAGGTGACCTGGCTGAATCCTGAAGAAAAACGCGTGTTACAAAACCAGCTCGATGAAGAACAAAAGAATATTAAGCCGATGCGCAATTATGGCGAGGCTTTGCGTTCGAAAAAAGTGGTGATGCTCTGTTTCGTTCATGCACTGTGGAGTGTCGGAGTTTATGGTTTTATGATGTGGATGCCTTCTATCCTAAAAATGGCCGCCACCATTGATATTGTCTCCGTAGGCTGGCTTACCGCGGTGCCATACTTTGCTGCGATTGTCACTATGCTGCTGGTTTCCTGGTTATCGGATAAATTTCAAAACCGGAAAGTATTTATCTGGCCATTATTAATGGTTGCTTCGATAACCTTCTTTGGCTCCTGGCTGATTGGTTCACAGCATTTTTGGCTGTCTTATGGCTTACTGGTTTTAGCCGCAGCCTGTATGTACGCACCCTATGGACCTTTCTTTGCTTTTATTCCGGAAATTCTGCCAAAGAATGTGGCGGGTGTTTCAATGGGGCTGATTAATTGCTGTGGTGCATTAGGGGCATTTCTCGGTGCATGGTTAGTCGGTTATTTAAATGGTTTAACCAACTCGCCCGGTGCATCCTATACTTTTATGGCAGTTTCGCTGCTGATGTCGGTTATCGTGATGTTTTATGTTAATTCATCCGGCGATAATGAAGCCGATGCCGGAAAAGTTAAGCTGATGCTGGAATAACAAGACATTTAATTAAGCCCCGGGGGAAATCTGCCGGGGCTTAGATTTATCAATTACTGTATTTTGCTACCCAGCCACGGCTGCGCCTGGGTTGATGAACGTGCTTTTGCCACATCCTCTGTAGAGACCTGTCCAGCCGAATTACCCCAACTGTTACGAATGTAAGTCATCACATCCGCGATGTTACTGTCAGACAGTTTCCTGGCAAAACCCGGCATACCCGCTGCCGTTGGGTTCGCATGGGTAAATGGCCCCTGGCTGCCATTCAGTGCCACATTAATCAGGCTTAATGGGTCAGGGGAATTCACCTGCGGGTTACCTGCCAGCGCAGGGATCATGTTACGGATGCCACTCCCATTAGAGACATGGCAGGCGCTGCACTGAGACTCAAAGACTTTCTTGCCTGTAATCATGGCGGTATTGTCAGCTGAAAGAGGCTGGGGCACAGGTTTTCCGGATGCAGGCAGAGACTTCAGATAAAGTGCGATTGCCTGAAGATCGTCATCTGTCATGTACTGCGTCGAGTTTTCGATGGCTTCCGTCATCGGACCGGATGACGCAGTCATCTTATTGGTGCCCGAGCGCAGATAAGACACGATATCGCTTTCACTCCATTTGCCGAGACCGGTATGGGGATCAGGCGTCAGGTTTGGTGCGTACCATCCCTGCAACGCTCCCCCCTGCAGATAAGCGGAGGTATCACCACCCAGCATATTTTTTGCCGTATGACAGGACGAGCAGTGTCCAGGACCATCAACCAGATAAGCACCACGGTTCACCTGGTCACTGACATTAACCTGTGGCTCAAATACCTTGTCTTTGAAAAATAACAGATTCCATCCTGCCAGCGTCCAGCGCTGGTTGAACGGGAACGGGAGCTGGTTCTCCACAACCTGGTTTTTGACTGGCGGAATGGTACGGATGTAAGCCCACAAATCGGCTAAATCCTGATCGGTTAATTTAGCGTAAGCATTGTAGGGCATTGCCGCATACAGGTATCCGTGAGAGCCGACACCGTGGCGCACTGCACGATCGAATTGCTCCTGCGACCAGCCGCCGATGCCGGTATCCGGATCGGAAGTGATATTGGAAGAAAGGATCGCGCCAAAGGGGGTGTTAAGTTTGTAACCCCCGGCGAACGGCTGCCCCCCTTCTGCGGTATGGCAGGCCGTACAATCTGACAGCCTTGCAACATACTCCCCGCGCTGGATTTGTTCGTTCAGTTGATCATGATTATCAGCAACCAGCACCTGTTGCGGGTAGCTTTTATGCAGTCCGACTTGCACTAACGCGGTATAACCTATCGCGCCGAGCACTGCGACCGTGACCATTCCATAGGCGACACGTCGAATGTTTTTACCCATGATATTCTCCTTATCGCACCAGTGATCCCGGATTTTTGAGATAGTCATTGACGATGGCGTGAGCGGTCCACAACGTCAGTGCGCTGAGGGTAATGGTGGGGTTATATCCGCCGTTATTGGGATAAGAAGAAGCACCCAGCACAAACAGGTTGTGCGCGTCCCAATGTTGCTGATAGCGGTTAAGCACCGAGGTCGCTGGGTCCAGTCCCATCACCGCGCCGCCAATGGTGTGCGAGCTGTCATAGGCGCGGAAGGGAGAGTTGTGTTTATCGGGGAAGGCTTCCGTCTCCCAGGATGTGGCACCGGATACACGGCATATATCTTCGATGCGATCGCGGATAAAGCGTGCCATGAGTCGATCATTCTGGTTGTAGTCGAATGTCAGTCGCAGTAACGGCTGGCCATTTTCATCTGTGTAGTTTGGATCGAGCGAAAGGTAAGAATCGCGGTGCGAGTATGACGTCCCCTGACCCTGGATCTTGGCGTAATTTTGGTAGCTTTTCTGGAACGTTTTCTTCCAGGCTGCACCCCACATTTTACTGCCAGGGGGCAGGCGGTCAGTCATTCCCAGCGGCGTACCCTGGTCGGACAGCGCCTGGATCCCTGCGCCACCGAGGAAACCTAATCCGGAGTGATCGAAGTTATCGCCGTTGAAATCATCAATCTGCGTTGACAAGGCCCCGGTAGAAATGAACGGGTTCATATGTTCATTTTCATAATAGAGATAGCCCATCGACATGGTCTGATAGTTATAGGCACGGCCTAACGTACCTTCACCGGTCGCATGGTTGTAGGCTTTGCCGATTTTGGACAGCAACAGCAAACGCACGTTATCCAGTTGATAAGCCGACAGGCAGACGATATCCGCAGGCTGGAAACCGGTATTCCCATCCGAATCGCGGAAAGTCACCCCCGTAACGGTTTTCCCGTCTGCGGCTTTATCGATATAAAGCGCGGTGCATTCGGTCAACAGCGTGAAATTAGTTCGGTCCATCAGCGCCGGGACAACGCAGATATTAGGTGATGATTTGGACCAGTTACCGCAGCCGTAGAAACCGCAGTAGCCGCAATAGGTACAGGGGGCGAGATTCACACCCAGCGGATTGGTATAGGCAGCACCAATGGTCCCGGCAGGAATCGGGAACGGGTGGTAGCCCATCTTCTCAGTGATCTGGTGAAACTTATCATTCCAGTGGGAGCGGATCAGCGGCGGAGTAGGGTATTCGCTGGTGCGGCTGCCTTCAAACGGGTTACCGCCGGGTTGTGTCACGCCGCCGATGACGCCCGCTTTGCCTGAAATACCGGCGATTTTTTCAACACGATCATAAAAAGGCTCAAGCTCGGCATAACTGATGCCCCAGTCCTGGACGATCAGGCCGTCAGCCAGCTTCATATTATGGTAACGGTCGCGCAGGCGGGTCGCCATTTCGAAATCTGAAGGGTTGAAACGCCAGGCATTCGCCGCCCAGTGTTTGCCGGCCCCGCCGACACTGAACCCCATCTGGAAGGCATTCCAGTCACGAGCGGGAAGGGCTTTTTGGCTGCTGTCATTACGAAAAGTCAGCGTTTCTACCCGTGGTGGTTTTAAAATCTCGCGTCGCACGCCATAACGTAGCTCGTCGGCGGCAATCGCAGGAGAGAAGTTAGTTTGTGTTTGTTCCCATGGGCCACGTTCAATTGCGACGACATTTAATCCTGCGCGGGTCAGTTCTTCAGCCATAAGCGAACCGGCCCATCCGAGGCCGATAATAACGGCATCAGCCTTAGGTCTGGTGTAATTCATAATTTGCCTTGTTGGGGTTACGCTTTTAGAAGTTCAATAATGCTGATTGGTTCGATATTCAGCTTCTGTCCTTTTAACGGCGCATAATCACGATAGTCGTAACGTGCACCAGGGAAACCAATCATTTTCCAGCCGACCATATTGCGGTTGCCGCCATAAATTGGATCAGCGAGAAATCCTTCCATCACATTCGACAGAAACTGTCCAAATAAGACCTCTGAAGAAAAGGTTGGATATTTGAATTCACCCGATTCCATTTTTTCCAGGTAACTATCCTGGGCGTCATGAGACAAAGCAGTAAAGGATTTGCCAAAAAGCGACAGGCAATGGTTATCCAGTTCCAGTAAGCCTTTGCGGTATATTTCCGCAGGTGTGTAGGGGGTCTGGGTACCTTGAGATGCGGTGCCATTTTCGAACGGACCCTGATTATAACGCCAGCTCGCCTTACCATAATCTCCGGCGAGTTGATTATCGATGAAGACCACACAACCCGCTTCGGAGGCGGCGGGGCTGAGTTCATCGGCGGGTATCAGGCGGTCAAAGATTGCTGTGACCAGGTTGTATTCGCGTTCATTCAGATATAATCGCTTTGTTGGGTCTGCGGGTACCGGCAAGGCCGTTTCTTTAGCGCGCCACAGTTTCCCACCTTGCAATACATTATTATTTTCAGCTGCACCTGCTGGCTTAAATACAGATGCAGCGGTTCCTGTTCCTGCCAGAACTAAACCTGCTTTAATAAAACTTCTGCGTTCCATACGATGCTCCAGGCAAAAAGAGTCACCGACTACATGAACACGCTCACTGATAAAATATTCAGAAGAATGTATCTAATAGACAGTGTTATTTGATTTTGAATTGAGTATTTCGAGTATGACGGCGATAGATTGTCGGGTAATGGTCTCCTGTTATTTTCGCCATTATATAAATAATGGCGAAAGCATGATTTATTTTCTAAGATGCGAGCGGCGCAGGCATAATTCTCCTTTCTGCCACTCCCCTCCTTCATCAATCCGATCATCCAGTAACCGATTGATGGCTTCGGTGGTCTGGAGGTCGGCTCGCTGATTCCAGCTGGTTAATTCCCAGGTAGTGGTGTGAGATTCATCAATATCATCAAATCCCACCACGCCAATATGCAGATCCGGACTGAAATCCCGTATAGCCTGGATGGCACCGAAAGCCAATACATCGTTTTCGCAAAACAATGCATCGATACATTGATCTGCTGGCGTTTCATGCAGATATGCCATCATGCATTGATAAGCAAGATCGCGGTCGTAATGCCCGGTCACCAGTACAATCTCTAATGACTGACCTTGCGAAGCCAGACAAGCTTCATACCCCTCCATTCTTAACAGATGATTTGAAGCGGTATCAGGCCCTTTCATATAGCCATAACGCTGGTAATTCTCACTGATAAGCACTTGTCCCAGCGCCTGGCCCGCTTTGAATCCATCATTGTTAACCACTTCAACGTCAGCACTATCGGTGTTTCGGAACACATGGATAGCCCGAATATGGTGAAGCGATTCGGCCACCACCAGCAACTCATCACTGACAATGGTGGCCAGATAAATGATGCCATCGACCTGTAGCTGACCGGCCATTTGCAGTACCGATTGATAATTTTCCGGAGACTCAATATTCAACAGCAGCGTCATATAACCACGTTCGTTGAGTTGCTGAGTCACCTCTTTCAGCATGCGCAACGTATGCGGATTGCTGAACTCATCGGCTACTACGCCAATAATCTTTGTGCTGCGCTGCTTTAAGCCGCGTGCCAGCAGGTTTGGCCGGAACCCCAGCTGGTTCGCCGCTGTTAGCACGGCCTCTCTGGACTCAGGGGAAATGGAGGCATTTTCTTTGAAAGCCCGCAGTACCGTCCATTTCGAAACACCAGCCAGCCTGGCAACGTCATCTGCCGTCGGTTGCTGAAATTTTCTATCACCGTTTTTCGCTCTACTCATACTCAATACACTGTGTCCGGACGCGTCATGGCACACAGCATAAAGTATCCGCTCCATGCGCCCAAATGCTTAGAGGGAGTGTTTCAGCGATTTACTCATCCCACACAGTCTGTGCGTGAAGTAATGTTGCGATTATGTTTTTCTTTGCTACCGTTGGCAACACCATTTGCCAACGGTAGCAAAAGGGTGAAAATTTGACGTGAATCACGTGATGGAAAAAAGATGAATATAATCAGTTGGTTAAAAATGTGGCGCGGTGGTGTTAATTATTGATTTTGCAATTGTTAAAAATTGTAACGCAGATGAAAAGGCCTGACATGGCCCTCTATTTGGCCTGTGCGCCATCTTGTGCACCTTTGCTGCGCATACGATGACCAGCGTGCTGCTGTTCCATTCCCCCCCCACCAGACAAATAGCCTCTCGCCCCATGTCTCCTGACCTGAAGTTTTAATAAATCATTATATTTCATGTTGTTATGTTTGATGCGAGGTGTTTTTAAGCCTTGACAGTTGTTATTAACCATACATAGATTATACAGGTATAGTGTAAAATGTAACATCTTTCCTTAAGTTGCATTACACACCCGTAACCCTGACATCGCGGTCTGCTCAGGATCTGCACATCGTCAGCTGTTTCTAATCACAAACAACTCATCGGACATATCCATGGATGAAACACATAAAGTACATGTCAGACCGTCGCGACTTAGGGCGGTGTGTTTACTGGTATTCGGTCTTTTGTTGGTTTTGGCAGGTGCAGTACTGGCAACGCTGGGCTTCAGGCTGACACGCCTGTCTGGCAGCCCGTATTATTTCGTCATGGGATTGATCTGGTTGATAACCGGACTGCTGACGGTGTTCAGAAGGCCAGCCGGACTTTATCTTTACGCTTTGAGCTTCGTTGCCACCCTGGTTTGGGCGTTATGGGAATCCGGTCTGAACGGTTGGGCATTGGTTCCACGTCTCGATTTAGCGCTGTTATTCCTGGTGATTGCCGTGGCGCTGATGCCTGGCCGCAAGGCTGATGGCACACGCGGCTACCGCCGCTATGGCATCGGTCTTATTGTGGTGACTATTGTCGGATTGGTGGTGGCTATTCCGCTGGCGCAAAAGCCCTATGCTGTCGCAGCGGCCACCACGCCGGTAGGCACTTATTTTGACAACGCGACTCAGCCAGCTGCCCAGGACTGGCCAACTTACGGCGGCGGGCATGGTGCGCAGCGTTTCTCTACCCTGGAGCAAATCACCCCGGCGAACGTCAGCCAGCTACAGCGTGTCTGGGTTTATCATACCGGGGAGGCGCATACGCCGAACTTTGGCAATGAACTGACACCGATCAAAATAGGTGATGTGGTTTATGGCTGTACTATTCGTCATAAAGTCTTTGCGATTGACGCAGCAACCGGCAAACAGAAATGGATGTTTGATCCACAGACGCCAGCCGAATTTTCGCCACCAAACTCAGCATGTCGCGGTGTTGCTTACTACGACAATCCGCAGGCAGCACCGAATCAGGCTTGTGCACAGCGTATTATCGTCGGCACCCTGGATGCCAAACTGGCTGCTGTTGATGCGCGTACCGGTGAAATTTGCCAGGACTTTGGCAATCATGGCTTTGTCGATCTGATGCAGGGGTTAGGCAAATGGCCAGCCGGTATTGTTTCTGTGACTGCGGCTCCGACGGTGGTGCGCGGGGTGGTGGTTACAGGTCAGCAGGTGATGGATGGTCAGCTCCGTCATGCGCCTTCGGGCGTGGTTCGTGGTTATGATGCGGTAACGGGCCAGCTGCGCTTTGCCTGGGATATGGAACAACCTGATATCACGACCACGCCTCCTGACGGTAAAACCTACACGCCAGGCACGCCCAACATGTGGTCCACCGCCGTTGCCGATGAGAAGCTGGGGCTGGTTTATTTACCGATGGCCAACTCGGCAGGTGACTACTACAGTTCGACGCGTACCCCTGAAGAACGTAAATATAGCTCTTCAATCACCGCGCTGGATGTCACCACAGGCAAACCCCGCTGGGTCTATCAGTTTGTGCGTAATGATGTGTGGGATTATGACACGCCAGCACAACCCAGCCTGGTTGATTTCCCGACCGAAAAAGGCCTGGTTCCTGCGTTGATAGAAACCACTAAACAGGGGGACCTGTGGGTGCTGGATCGCCGCACCGGTCAACCGCTGCATAAAGTGGAAGAGCAACCGGCACCGCAGGGTGGGGTGGAACCGGCGGATCGAGCGAAAACCCAGCCACGTTCGCTCTATAGCCATACCCAGAAACCCGATCTGACTGAAAAAATGATGTGGGGTGTTTCACCCATCGATCAGCTGGTCTGCCGTATTCAGTATCGTGAAGCGAATTATCAGGGGATCTACACACCACCCAGTGCGGATAAACCCTGGATTGAATACCCCGGTAACAACGGTGGTTCGGATTGGGGCAGCATTTCTGTCGATGTGCATAACGGCGTTATCATTTCTAACTATAACGACCTGCCGAGCTATTCGAAGCTGGTTACACGCGCTGCGGATGATGCGATGGGCGTGTTTTGGATGGGTGACCCGCGCTACAAAAAACCACCACCGGGACGTAACCGTCCGCAGGCGGGTCTGCCTTATGGTCAGGATGTGAACACCGGCTGGGTATCCAATATTGGTGTGATTTGTAAGCAACCGCCGTTTGGCATGATCAAAGCCATTGACCTGGCAACCGGTAAAACGCTATGGGATCGTCCGCTTGGCACCGCCGAACGTAATGGCCCATGGGGACTGCATTCCATGCTGCCGTTGCAAATCGGTCTGCCGAATAATGGTGGTGTCCTCACCACACAAAGCGGCCTGGCGTTTGTGGGCGCGACCACGGATGACTATCTGCGCGCGATCGACGTGAAAACCGGTGAAACCCTGTGGAAGGATGAACTGCCTGCCGGAGGACAAGCCACGCCGATGACCTATGAGGTCAATGGTCAGCAATTCCTTATCATCATGGCGGGAGGCCATCACGGCATGATGACCCCGGAAGGTGATGAGGTTATTGCTTACGCACTGCCGAAAAAAGCCTAACTCAGCAGGCGGCATTTATGCCGCCTTAATTGATACCTATCCTCTCTATCTTTGCATCCATTCAGCGCAATTTTTCCCAAAAAAACATCAGTGCCATGCCCCCGGCAGAGGGGGGTGACAAATTGAGCTAATGTTAAATTTTGGTTATATATCTGTCATATAACGATATTTCATAACTAATCACGGCAAAAAGGTTGCCAGAGCTGAATGAATGTGGAAATCTGTCCGTCTGGACATCCAAACATCTAGATGATGACAACGATAAATAGTAAACATGACGCAACTAACTTTAACTAATGAAATCGAGCAGACTGAATCACCAGGCTCAGCTGTTCACACCATCCGCAGCGCTTCCGATGTCAGCCAGTTAGTCAACAATTCCACCCAGGCGCGGAGCAATGCACGCATCATTGTTGCCATTGCGCTCGGCGGTATTTTCCTGGATGCCTACGATCTCGGTGCGCTGGCCTTCGGGGTAAAAGACATCACGCGTGAATTCGGTCTTGGCCCTAAAGGCATTGGTCTGGTGGTCTCCGCGATCACCATGGGTGCCATTGTCGGCGCGCTGATCGGCGGTTATCTGACGGATAAAATTGGCCGTTATCGTGTCTTTATGGCGGATATGTTTTTCTTTGTCTTTGCCGCTATTTTGGGCGCTTTGGCACCGAACGCCGAAGTGCTCGGCATCAGCCGTTTTATTATGGGGCTGGGTATCGGCATTGACCTCCCGGTGGCGATGGCATTTCTGGCTGAGTTTTCCAGGCTAAAAGGGCGTGGCAACAAGGCCGCCAGTATCGCGATGTGGTGTCCGACCTGGTACGCAGCCATCTCAGTTTCTTACCTGTTGGTGCTGGGCTTCTTTTACTGGCTGCCGGAAAGTCAGACTGCATCCCTGTGGCGCTACATTGTCGGATTTGGGGCGGTACCTGCGCTGGTGATTCTGACGATTCGTAAGCGTTATATGACGGAATCTCCGGTATGGGCTGCCAATCAGGGTGATCTGGAGCAGGCGGCGCAAATCCTGCGCGTGTCCTACAACATTCCGGCCGTGGCCGCTCCACAGACGGAAGTGGCCGGCTCATCAACCGCTATCAAACACAAAGCAAGCTGGAAGAATTACGGTTTACTGTTACGGGGCCACTACCTGCGACGGACCATCCTGACCAGTGTGATGTCCTTCGTTTCTCCCTTTGCTTACGGTGCCATTGCCTTTGGGTTACCGATCATCGTTTCCACGTTGTTCCAGCAGTCGATGCTGACCACCATTTTAGTATCGCTGGCACTCAATCTGTTTTTCGCCTTTACCGGGGGACTGGCCGCTGTGAGGCTGGTGCCGCGTTTTGGTGCGCGGGCGATGAGTATTGCAGGATACGCATGTCAGTTAGTGGCCCTGCTGGGACTGGCGCTGGCGGGACGACCTGATGATGAACTGCAGGCAGCCCTGTGCTGTGCTTATCTGGCGCTGTTTCTGCTGGGGCAGGGGTTTGGACCGGGTGCACAAACCATGGTGTATGCCTCACTGAGCTATCCTGCATCAATAAGGGGTGTTGGGGTGGGGCTGAATCAGACCATCACCCGTTTCGCTACCACTATCGCGCTGTTTTTATTCCCGCTGCTGACCGCAAGTCTGGACACCGGCCTGTTCTGGGTGATTGCCCTGTCGCCGGTGTTGGGCCTGCTGGCACTGTTTGCAATTCGCTGGGAACCTGCTGGCTATGACATTGATGCTGAAGATTATGCCGATGTTGTGCAGCGTTAATACGATAATCATCCAGGAAAGAAAAAATGTCTTTTACTGAAATTCAGGTAGTACCAGGACCAGCTAATTATTACTGCTTTCCGGGCGCGATCCGTGAATTAAACAACTTCTATAGCGAATCTGACTTACAACATGCGATGTGGTTGTATGGTGAACAAGCGTTACAGGCCGCTCAGGCCTGGTTGCCAGAGGCGTTTGCTGTTGAATCCGCCGGTAAAGCTTGTATCCGTGAGCACTGTAATGACCCGCTGATTCGCCGTCTGGCTGAGCAGGCCGGACCACGCTGTAAAGTGATCATTGGTGTCGGTGGGGGCACGGTGATGGACAGCGCGAAAGCGCTGGCAGCCCGCATGCAATTACCGGTGGTGCTGATTCCTACTATTGCAGCAACCTGTGCAGCCTGGACACCGCTTTCCGTCTGGTATAACCCCCAGGGGGAGAATATCGGCTATGAGATCTTCAAACAGGCGAACCATCTGGTTTTAGTCGAGCCAGAGATCATTCTGCAAGCTCCGGCACCTTATCTGCTGGCCGGGATCGCCGATACGTTAGCCAAGTGGTATGAGGCCAGCGTTTTGGTGGGTAATTTCCAGGCGTCTGAGGTGCCTTATCTCGCGCGCACCGCACTCAATATGGCGCACGGGCTTAAGGAATTGCTGCTGAGTGACAGTGTAACGGTACTGGCCGATCTGCATAATGGATCATTAACCGAACGATTCATTGCTGTGGTAGATGCGATCATTGCCGGTGGCGGATTAATTGGCGGGTTGGGCGAACGTTTTACCCGCGTGGCGGCAGCCCATTCGGTACACAATGGTATGACGGTACTGCCGCAGACGCATAGCATTCTGCACGGTATCAAAGTAGCGTACGGGATTCTGGTTCAGGTCGCACTGATGAAGGACGAGCAGGAACTGCAAATGCTGCTGGGCTTCTATCGTCAGTTGAAATTGCCAACCAGCCTGCACGAGCTGGGCATCGATATCTCAGACAAAGTTCAGATTGATGCGATGATTGCGCATACCCTGCGTCCGAAAGAGACCATTCACCTGATGCCGGTTAAAGTCACTGCCGAAGTGTTGTTCGAAGCTATGGAAACCGTTGAGCAGGCGGCTGAGACAGTCAGCGCAGAATAAATCAAAAATTAGCCGGTAGTTATTATGCTACCGGCCTTCAAACGTCTTCCCTTCTAAACATAATTACCTTAATTAAATTATTATCGATATATTTTCTTCTTGTCTTCGGGTGTAATTATTAATATTCTGATCGGGTGCCGCAGTTCACCCAATATCCATAACAATCTGGCAGCAAATCACAAACAACCCGCCTGCTGTAGTAGATAACCCTCCGTAAACCCATCTCAGACATTAATTTAATTTTGTGATCTACTTCAAATAAATTCTTCAAATAACATAAAAACAGAGAAAATAAATCACTTTGTTATGCAAATGCACATTGTCTTGTTCTCCCTGGAATCCTATCGTATTCATATCAAAAGATATCATTATTAAGTCAGGCCATTCTGCCAGATGAAATAGAAGGGTATTTATCCGGAGTACAAATAATAAATTAAATCAGATTGTGCGAGATCTGAGCCATTCATTATTTGCATTTTTGATCTTCTAACAAGTTTAAGGTGGTGTCACATGGCTCAATTAAATGAAATTGATGACATTTCGCATGACAGGAAAACCAATGTCAGATGGCATGTCGTTATTATTTTATTTATCATAACAGCAGTGAGTGTGGGGGATCGCTCAACGCTGGCAATTGCAGGTAAAGATATGACATCTGCTCTGGGTATCAACCCCGGTCAGATGGGATGGATATTCTCAGCGTTTGCATGGGCATACTGTCTGGCACAGATCCCCGGAGGCTGGTTACTTGACCGTTTTGGTTCGAAAAAGATTTACCTGGCTGGTTTGTGCCTGTGGTCAGTTTTTACTTTGTTGCAAGGCTGTGTGGAAATTTTCCATGGTCTCGGTGCCGTTGTTTGCTTCACCATTCTTCTCTTCCTTGTCGGTTTGTGTGAAGCACCGGTGATGCCGGGCAATAGCCGTTTTGTTGCTGCCTGGTTCCCATCTAAAGAACGAGCTACTGCCGCAGCAGTCTTTAATTCTGCGCAATATTTCGCGACTGCTATCTTCGCTCCGATAATGGGATGGTTGACACTCAATTATGGTTGGCAATCGATTTTTATCTTTATGGGCGTGTTGGGTATTGTGATTACGTTTACTGCGGCAAGAGTGATACATAATCCGCTGGACCACCCACGAGTTAATCGCGAAGAAATTGATTATATCCGTCAGGGTGGGGCATTGGTGGATATGGATCAAAGCAAAACCCAGAAAAAAAGCGGAATTGATTTAAGCGCATTAAAACAATTAATGACTAACCGCATGCTGCTGGGCATTTATCTTGGTCAATATTGCATTAATGTTCTGACTTTCTTTTTTATTACATGGTTTCCGCTCTATCTGGCGATGGAGAAAGGGCTGAATATCAAAACAGTCGGATTTATTGCTGCCATCCCGGCGATTTGCGGTTTCCTGGGTGGGCTGATGGGAGGCATTATTTCGGACCGTATTCTGCGCATAACAAAGTCACTCTCTGTTGCACGCAAGACACCCATTGTACTCGGCATGTTGCTGTCAATGGTGATGGTGTTCTGTAACTATGTCGACTCGATTTATCTGGTTGTTTTGTTTATGTCTTTAGCGTTTCTGGGTAAAGGCATTGGCGCATTGGGATGGGCAGTGATGTCCGATACCGCACCAAAAGAGATGGCCGGTGTTGCCGGTGGCATTTTCAACTTGTGTGGTAACTTCGCTGGGATTGTTTCCCCGGTGGTTATTGGTTACATCGTCAAAGCAACAGGCCACTTTGAATGGGCGCTGGTATTCGTCGCCATTCATGCGCTGATCGCCATTTTCAGCTTTGTGGTGATTGTCGGTCCGATCAAACGGCTCGAACTTAAAAGTGCAGTAATACGATAACTGTCTCGACCACTTCAGGCAGCGGGTGCCGGCTGCCTGAAGCGAACATCTGAAAGGCCGAACAGTCTCTTTTTTAAAGAAAATGAAAAGATTATGCGAGATCATTTTCTGATGGCGAAATTAGGAATAATCTTAACTTTCGCTTTCTTTGGATTTGTTCTCATGCTTTACATTGATGCAGTTGGCGGTAGTAAGTATCTGATCAAAATGGATTCAATCCTGTATGTTAAAGGCGAGGGTCACAAAACCTACGTCTACATCAACTACATGAAAGAACCCATTGTCAGTTCAACATCTTTTGACGAACTCGTCGCACAGATTGCTGTGAAGCAAAATGTTGTCTATTCAATGCCTCACCATGAAAAAACCGCAGGAAAATACGAAGAGCCAATACAACTTGTTCACAGCCATCGAAATTGAGTTTCAGGTGTGATGGTGAGTTCAGGGTGACATCTGAATTTAGCGCATGTCTATCCACATGGATAATGTCACCCTGATTGCCCGGTTCTGAATGTCACTTTCTGCTGGTAAATATAAGTGATGGCTTTATTATCTGTACATCAGCATTTTCGGCTTAATTTTCTGTGGATTCAATATTAATTCAAGCTTATGATTTTAAAGATAAAATTAATTACATCATGTCACAATATAAAAGCGACATGCATTGATTCTATGCAAACGACGGTCAGGGCTGAGGTTTTGGATTGCCCGCCGAATAGTGACTAAAGAAGTTCGTCAATAGTTTTTGCACCGGATTGATTTGATCATGCATCCAGACGAATATCAGCTGGGTCCAGGCATCGGCATCATTGAGAGGGCGAAAAACAACGCTACCAATATTATAGGGAACAATATTTTCAGGAACGAGACTGACAGCAGACCACGCATTAACCAGCCCTAAACTATTATTCACCGCAGAAACTCGCCATTCTATTTTCGGCTTAAAGCCTGCCTGATGAGACAGTTGTATCAGTGAACCGCTAATTCCCTGAATATCCGGTTCCTGATAACTCACAAAGGATTCGTTTTCTAAATCCTTCATGGATAAAGATTGATGACAGGCCAGAGGATGGTTAGGTGACATCGCCACACAAAGTTTTTGCGCTGAAAATGTACAATTCAGCGTGCCTTCAGGCAGTAAAGGATATGGCCCACGAATGATCGCCAGATCAACTTTTTGATTACGGAGCAATGTCAGTTGTTCCGGCATTGGCAGCTCAATCAGCTGTATTTCGATAGAAGGGTACTGGTTGCGAAAGTCTTTCAGAAGAGCAAGAAATTGCGCATCTAACAGGGCGGTTCCCACATGACTAATAGTGACTTTACCCATTTCTCCTGTTGCGGCTTTCTTTGCCTGTTCGATGGCGAGAATATGACGTTCAAGTAATTCAATGACGCTCTGATGGTAATGTTTACCAGCTACAGAGAGGCGTATACCTCTTCCTGCGGGTTGAAACAGGCGAAATCCTACTTCCAGCTCTAATGCTCTGATTTGCTGGCTGAGCGCAGATTGCGCGATCCCTAGCTTCTCAGCTGCCTTACCATAATGTTCAATCTCGGCAAGACAAGTAAAGTATTCTAATCTTTTTAATGTATCAGCCATCTTTGTCTCATAAGCATTTGCTTATCAAATTAACATTTTTGTTATCTGGATCACATTTTATTATCAAATCATAATATTACCCACATTAAATATGAGGAGGCAAATTCGCATGAAAAATCCTCTTATCAGCATTGTGGGAAATCAAGCAATGTAATCATTAAGGCAAAACAGTATCTCTTTAAATAACTGTTTTTGCAGTTTTTAACTCTGATTTATAGCATTTAAATCCATTGAAGCAGAACATTACAATAATCAACGGCTGCAAAAAGGCAAGTTAAAACATTGAGGCAAGATAGGGAACCATGAGCATGTCAACAGACGTCAGTCCCAATGGGAGAAGGCGATTCATCAAGCTTTTGGCATCAACCACCATCGTTGGTGCCGCCAGTAGTGTACTTCCCGGACAGGTTGTTTGGGCGATAGATTCCGGGGGGAGTTCAGACAAGACTTTTACCGCATTTATGGCGGCATCTGAAATTATCTGTGGCTACCCAACGCTGGATAAAGCACTCGGGCACCGTATTTTCACATTATTGCAGAACCGCAATAAAGAACTAAGCAATCAATTAGCAACGCTTAATAATATTCTGAATGCCGACATGTCTTCCGCAGCGATGCACAATGCCGTCCAGGGTACTGATAACAACGTTCAGACCTTGTTCAGCGATATCCTGCGCGCCTGGCAATTAGGGATCGTTGGTACCGGCAAAGAGGCCCGGGTGGTCGCGTATGAATATGCGTTGATGTACACACCGATTGCTGATGTTGTGGTACTGCCGACCTACGCCAGGGGTGAACCGCATTACTGGGCGCAGCCACCTGTCATTAAGAACATGTAAGAGAATAATTCATGAAAACAACTCACTCAGCTACGGTGGTCATCGTTGGCTCGGGCATCGCTGGCTCTCAAATAGCCCAAAAGCTGCAAAAAGCGGGTATTGATACTCTGATGCTGGAAGCAGGTCCGCGCATCGAAAGATGGAAAATCGTGCAAAATTATCGAAATTCTCCATTTAAAGGCGACTTTCAGTCACCTTACCCGCCGACGCAACATGCTCCTCATCCGCAATATTCACCAGAAGATAACGACTATTTCATCCAATATGGTCCTGAGCCTTATAAAGCTGGCTATTTGCGTGTAGCAGGAGGAACCACCTGGCACTGGTCAGCACAGGCATGGCGGTTGCTACCCAATGACATGAAGCTGAAATCGTTATATGGCGTCGGGCGAGACTGGCCTATTAGCTACGATGATCTCGAACCCTATTATTATGAATCCGAAGTAGAGATGGGAGTCGGTGGTCCTGATGATACCGGTTCACCGCGCAGCAAACCCTATCCGCAGCCACCCTTGCCATTGTCTGATTTCGACAAGGCATTCAAGAAGGTCGTCGATCAGAATGGCTATCACCTGATCACGGAGCCTGCCGCGCGTAATACGTTACCGTTCGATGGTCGTCCCGCCTGCTGTGGTAACAGCAACTGTATGCCAATCTGTCCGATTGAAGCGCAGTACACCGGCGAAACCGCATTACGCAAAGCAGAGCGTGCGGGTTCACTGCTGGTTCCTGATGCAGTGGTGTATAAAATCGAACATGACCAGAAGGGCAACATCACTTCGGTACTGTATAAGGACCCGAATGGTGAAAGTTTTCGTGTCACCGGTAAAATTTTCGTGCTGGCGGCCAATGCCATCGAAACGCCAAAGCTGATGCTGATTTCCAAAAGCGATAAGTATCCCAACGGGATCGGTAATACCACTGATAATGTGGGACGTCACTTAATGGATCATCCGGGGACATCCGTTTACTTCCTGAGTAAAGAACCTATGTGGCCAGGGCGTGGACCAATGCGTCTGAGCTGTATCAACAATCTGCGCGACGGAGCGTTCCGTTCCGAATATTCGGCGATGAAGATAAACCTTGGTAACTACTCGCCGACACTCGCGGTCAGCAATTATTTGTTGAGTAAAGGCATATCCGGCAAGGATTTGCCAGCAATGGTGCGTGACTATGCATCACGTTGGGTAGCGGTGAACACCTTCTTCGATATTCTTCCGGACCGAAATAACCGCATTGTTGCTGTCGAAGACAGGAAAGATGCGCTCGGTATCCCTAAACCGGGCGTGCATTACTTTATCAACGATTACATCAATAAAGCCCGCGATGTTGCGCATCAGCATTTTGATCATATTGCGAGTCTGTTTGGTGGTACAGAAGTGCGGCATGATGATAAATATTTCAATAATAACCATATTATGGGAACGCTGATCATGGGCAACGATGCAAATGATTCGGTTGTTGATGCTGATTTACGTACCCACGATCACCAGAACCTGTTTGTTGCCTCCAGTGGAGTAATGGCGAGCGCCGGTACGGTCAACTGTACGCTGACGCTTTCTGCTTTGGCGATGAGACTGGCGGATAAACTGATCGAGGAGTGCAAACACGTATGATGCGCTTATCACTTAAAACGGCATTGCTGCTGGCTCCACTGGCGGGATTGTTGTTCAGTACAGCAAGCTTTGCTGATTCAGCCGCTCCCGATAACTCGAAACTGGATTTAGTGAAGCAGGGTGAATACCTCAGTAAGGCGTCCGATTGTGAAGTTTGCCATACCTCGCCTGGCGGAACGACGTTTGCTGGCGGGCTGGCGTTCAAAACACCTTTCGGCGTGATCTACTCTTCGAATATCACCCCGGATAAAGCGACGGGTATTGGTAACTGGACAGAGCAGCAGTTCAGCAACGCGCTAAAACACGGAATTCGTGCAGACGGACAGAACCTGTATCCGGCAATGCCTTACACTTCGTACTCCAAACTGACCGACGCAGATATTCATGCGATGTATGCGTATTTTATGTCGTTGCAGGGGATTAACCATAATCCGCCGGAAAACGAAATGGGGTTTCCGTACAATCAGCGTCTGGCACTCAAGGGCTGGAATCTGATCAATTTCCACTACAAGCCGTTTGAAGAAGATCCAGGCCAGTCAGCAGTATGGAACCGCGGAAAATACGTTGCCACGGCGCTTGGCCATTGCGAGGAATGTCATACGCCACGCAACCTCGCGATGGGGTTAAGTGATAAAGCCTACGCGGGAGCTATGGTTGACGGATGGGAAGCGTTTAATATCTCATCGGATAAAGAATCGGGGATTGGCAACTGGAGCCACGATGATCTGATGCAGTATCTCCGCACCGGTGCACTACCCGGCAAGGCTACGACAGGCGGCGGTATGGCTGATGTTATTTCGCACAGTCTGCGTTTCCTGACGCCTGAAGATATGAACGCGTTGGCGACCTATATCAAAAGTGTGCCAGCGCAGCAAACCTCGTCCAGAAACCGATCGGGTGCTGGGCAGAATGCCCAGAGTGATATCACCCAGGAAGTCCGCGGTATGCCAATTGACGATGCTTCTCCCTCTGGAGCGGTGTTGTTTAACGGCAACTGTGCGAGCTGCCACGGCACCGCAGGACAGGGTATCGGAGAAAATAAATACTATCCGTCATTGTCCCAAAACAGCGTGGTCGGCTCAGACAAGCCAAACAACCTGGTGCAGGTTATCCTCCATGGCGTGGATCGTGTGAACGGGGCTGGAGAGCACATCGTGATGCCGGGCTTTGAGGGTAATCTGACCGATGCGCAGATCGCTACCTTAACAAACTACGTACGTAATCAGTTTGGTAATCAGGGCGAACAGGTTGACACGGCGGCGGTGAAGGTATTACGGGATAACAACGTGACAGTTATTCCAGGATATTTGCTGATTCTGGGTGGCGTAATGGGTGTTCTGATACTTATTGCGCTGGTTATTTACATCAGACGAAGAAGATCGGCCAGGACTTAAATAGTCTCTGCGGGTAATATTATCTTTAATAACATGGATTGGCTGGTGAAGTTCACCAGCCAATCCTATTTTTTATCTGGTCTGAGGACAAAAATTGGTGGTGGATGTATTACGGATCAGGACTGCATGCGGCCGGTTGTGCTGTGCTGATCGGGCGTCGTTCCGGTAAAGTTTCGCTTGATATTGAACTCTGGGGAGAGGGAGCAGCACGATTACTCCATAAAAGATTACATGCTTATGAGTTAACTGAATTTGACCGTATCATCATTAAGCCTGAATTAATATTGAGAAATTCTGTTAAATATCTCATTTGATTTTTTACTGGCCTAGCATTGATAGGGTTTCATTTATTCTCAGCGATGATTCAGTGGCCGTTCTCCAGTCGCCTTATCCGCCACACAACATTTTACGCATAGCCTTTATTCCTTTTAAGATAATAAGGGTCTTAATTTTTTTCATGCACATGTGATTATTCAGATCTCTGTGTTGGAAATATACTCGCCCTCTTCCAAAGAATGCTGACAAAATCTTCTCCTTATTCCGGATGAATATATTCATGGTGCGATAGCTATAAACTATCCCAGATAAGCTCTCCAGCCAATTGTGCGATCCTTTTATTTTCTACCAGTGATTAAATGGCCTAAATCTTGTCAGTTTTTGTTGGCTTTTTTATTTTGATTCATGATGTTAGGCAGTAATGTAGAGTATTAAATCCGTATCTTCTTGAATTTTTTCTGTGAGCAAAAGCACAAATTCACCGAGTGTACATTGCTCATTTCCATTCGAGAGGAGTAGGGTTCATACAGGTTGAACATAGTTGTACATAGACAACCATACCTGACACTGAACACATACAGTCAGGCGCTTCGATAAATTGGAAGGACAGAGGTTTAAGATGCCATTGAATACATCACTCGAACGCGAACTCATCTATCTGCAGCAGGCTCCAGAGGATCGTAATGCGTTGTTCAGCAGGATCACTGACCACCTTATTGCCAAAGGAATTGTTGAAGACAGCTATCGTGAGGCGCTGGTCCTGCGGGAACAGAATCACCCGACAGCAATGCAGCTGGAGACCATGGGTGTCGCAATTCCTCACGTTGATATTGAACATGTTCGTGAAGAGCGGCTGGTTGTCGTCACCTGTCCTGAAGGAATCGAATTCAATCAGGCGGAAGATCCTGATCTGACGATGAAAGTGAATGTCATCTTTTTTCTGCTCCTGAAAGAGAAGGACGCTCATCTCGAATTTCTGATGAAGCTGATTTCCCTGTTCCAGAAAACCAGCGAGATGAATACTCTGCTCGGGACGTCCTCCACAGACGAAGTGATGCAGATAATAGCAAAAAATCTCGACTGATAAACGTTGTCCCTGCTGCGTTGAAATCCCGATTACCTATAACGGAGTCTGAAATGAATAAGAAAATTATCTTCGCCTGTACCAGCGGTATTGCCACTTCTGCTGTTGCCACTGAGAAAGTCGTTACCCACTGTAAAGAACACGGTATCAATGTGGAGCCAATCCAGTCCAATATTGGCACCATCGGTTCTCAGGATGGCATGGCTGACCTGATTATTGTGACCTCCGCCGTTAAAACGAGCCTCGAGACGCCAGTACTAAATGGTCTGCCATTGTTGACCGGTTTTGGTGAAGAAGAGCTGCTCGAAAAAATCGTCTCAATCCTGAAAAAATAATAGGGGACAGGCAAATGCTTCAAACTCTCTATGGCGGGATTCAATATTTGCTGGGGCTTGGCCCCACCATCATGCTGCCGATCATTATCTTTATTATGGGGCTGTGTCTTGGGGCTGGTTTCAGCAAGGCCCTGCGTTCAGCACTTACCATTGGGATGGGTTTCATCGGCATCTTCCTGGTATTTGGACTGCTGCTCGATAACCTCGGCCCTGCGGCAAAAGACATGGTGAAACACACCGGGATTAATCTGCCGGTGGTTGATCTGGGATGGACGCCGCTTGCAGCGATCGCCTGGGCATCGCAAGTTGCTCCTTTTGTGGTGCCGCTAACCATCGGCATTAACGTACTGATGCTGACCATGAAGTGGACCCGCACGGTGAATATCGACGTCTGGAACTTCTGGCATTTCTCCATGGTCGGCGCAATGGTGTACAACGTCACGGGCAGTTTCATGTTCGGCCTGCTGATTGCTGGGGTGACCTCCATCATTACGTTGTTGCTGGCGGACTGGTGTGCCCCGATGATCCAGAAGTATTTTAATCTACCTGGAATTTCACTGCCCACATTGTCATCGGCCATCTTCTTCCCTGTTGGTCTGCTGGGAAATCTGATTCTGGATAAAATTCCGGGCATCAGTAAGTTGCATGCCGACCCCGATGCGATTCAGAAACGCTTTGGTATTTTCGGTGAGCCGATGATGTTGGGGGTCATTCTTGGGGCAGGTATCGGTCTACTGGCGCGTTATGACTTCAAGGGCGTATTAACGCTGGCAATGAGCCTTGGTGCCGTGATGCTGATTATGCCTCGTATGGTTAAATTACTGATGGAAGGGCTGTTACCACTTTCAGATGCTGTCAAAAAATACCTGCGTAAGAAGTATCCGGATCGCGACGATCTCTATATTGGTCTGGATATTGCGGTTGCAGTTGGTCATCCGTCAGTGCTCTCGACCGCACTGTTGCTGATTCCTGTTGGCGTATTGCTGGCGGTCATTTTGCCGGGCAACCGTCTGCTTCCACTGGGTGACCTCGCCAATATCTGGGTGCCAATTTCGATGGTGGTACTGGCCTGCCGCGGTAACATCGCTCGCGCCTTTATCATCGGTATCCCATTATTGACGGTAAATCTGTATGTGGCTTCGGCAGCAGCACCGATTCTCACCGCAGTGGCAAAGAGTATTCACTTCCCGATGAACACGGATAGCGAAATTTCCAGCCTTCTTGATGGCGGTAACCCGTTCCGCTTCTGGATGGTAAAAATCTTCGAAGGAAACCTGATTGCCCTGGCACTTATCCCTATTATTTTCGTGACCTGTCTTCTGCTGTACCGCATGACATCCAGGCAGTTAAAGCAGGATGAAATTGAGGAAAGTAATGCATCACAGCAGACAATGGTCTCTAAATAAGTAACTGAATAATTCTTTCAGGGAAAAGCTGAGTGGTATTTCCCTAATTTATTGTTGAACGATGTTATTCCCTTCCAGAGGGGAGAGATATGTACGCAATTGGCATTGATGTAGGCACAACAAACTGCAAGCTTTGTTTATACCGGATTGCAGATCTGGAGTTAGTTAAAAAGCACAGTTTTATTACGCCAAAAAAAATAACTGAATATGGCAGCGATTTTGATATTAATACCTTATGGTCTGGCATTGTTGAAGGGCTAAGCATTATTTCGAAATCGGTTAAAGAACCGAAAAATATAGTCAGTATTTCAGTTGCCAGTGTAGGTGAAGCAGGCGTTTTACTTGATGCTGAAGATCAGGTGATTGGCCCTGTTATGACATGGTATGACACGCGCACCCAGTCGCAGCTGGAGCATGTTGTTAGCCGTATCAGCGAAAGCAGGTTGTATGAGATAACCGGTATTCCAGCGCATAGCAACTACAGTCTGAATAAAATTTTATGGCTGATGGAACATGCTAATCATCAGACACCTGCCAGCTGGCTCTGCATGGCAGAATATATTGCTTTTCGCCTGAGTGGTGTTAAACGTGCGGAATATTCGCTTGCCTCCCGTACACTGGTTTTTGATATTAAAGAAAATAACTGGTCAGAAGAAATCTGTTCTGCTCTGGATATTCCGCTGACGTTATTTAGCCCGCTGGTCAGCGCGGGCGAATCAACGGGTGATTTACGGGCGGATATCAGTGATGCGACAGGTTTATCCGGGAAAACCCGAATTTCGATCGCCGGACATGACCATATGGTGGGCGCGGTTGCTGTCGGGATAACACATGAAGATCAGATCCTGAACTCAACGGGCACGACAGAGGGATTGCTGGTTGTGCGGCATCAACCCTCGGCCAACGAAAGATACTTTCAGGCAAAAGTATCCAACGGCCACCATGTGCTCCCTGATTCGTACACACTCTATGCATCACTACCGTCGGCTGGTTATGCCATCGAATGGTTCTGCAACCTGTTTAACCTGAAACCGGCAGATTTCAACTGCATGACGCACTGGTTACGGGATAAAGGGGCAGCTGAAATGCCGACGGACAGTTTCCTGATTCCACATCTGCGCGGCAGCGGCCCGCCGAAACGATCCATCCATGCCAAAGGACTGGTGTATGGCGTTAAAGATCAGACCGATCCCGAAGAGTTTCTGAAGGCGGTGTTTCACGGCCTCTGCTATGAGCTGAAACATTTGCTGGAAACTTATGAAGCACTGACGGAGTGCCACTGGAAATCCGTCATGGTGATTGGTGCAGCCTGCCAGAATCCCTACTGGCTGCAACTCAAATCCACCATCCTTAATCGCGAGATTGTGGCCTGTAAAATACCCGAGGCTGTAAGCCGTGGAGCGGCTTTGCTGGGAGCCCGAGGCGCAGGTTTTGAGCCGGAAAATACTGGCTTGCCTGAGGATATTCTTGAACGCTACCAGCCTGATGAAAAATCCGTAGAGGGATTCAGTTATGTATATGAGCATATTTACCGTCCTCTCTACGAAACTAAAATCCAGATCGAAAATCAGATCAGCAGGACGTAAACATGAAAGCCAGCGTTTATTACAGCAAGAATGACATCCGTTATGAAGACGTACCCGTTCCGGAGATCGAGGACGGTGACATTCTGGTGAAGATGAAGAGTTGTGGATTATGTGGCACGGATATTCACAAAGCTCAGCATCAGACTGTAACCGGTCCTGTCGTCCTGGGTCATGAGGTCGCGGCTGAAGTGGTGAAAGTGGGTAAGCGTGTAACCCGTTTTCGCCCTGGTGATCGGGTGGTGTCGGCTATCCATGTTCCGTGTTTCAGCTGCCACTATTGTGATCGTGGCCATTTCACCCTATGTGAGCAGTTCAGGCCGACCAATTTTGAGCCGGGTGGATTTGCCGAATATATCCGTCTGCCCGAATTGCACGTCAAACATCTTACACACAAAATTCCGGAAGGTGTCTCCTGGGAAAAAGCCGCAATGGTTGAGCCCATCGGCTGCTGTCTGCATGGACTGAAAAAGGCGGCGATCACACCGGGATGCAGTGTGTTGGTAATGGGGTCCGGGACAATCGGTCTGCTCAGTGCTCAGCTTGCTGCGATGATGGGTGCATCAAATGTCATTGTTTCCGATTTGTCTCCCTTCAAGCTTAATCTTGCCCTGAAGCTGGGGATTAACCACGCCATTAATCCTGCGACGGAGAATCTTGAAGCCCGGATTAGCGATATCACGGAAGGCCTCGGTGTTGACGTCGTCGTCATCGCGGCTGGCGTCTCATCGCTTCTGCCGCAGGCCATTAATTTGCTCCGGCGCGGAGGACGCGTTGTCGTGTTCTCACCGTTTGACCATAACAATATGGTCAGTATCGACGCAGCACGTTTCTTCAAGGATCAGATTTCCGTTGTCGGGACTTACTCGCTTTCATCTTATGAAATGCCAGAGGCGGTGGAGATTATTCGCAGCAACCGCATCAATGTAGAGGACATGATTACGCATACCTGGCCGCTGTCACAGCTGGCAGAGGCGATTACATTCGCTGCCGATCCGCGTAATGACGTGTTGAAAGTGATCATGCAAATGGACGTGTAGAAGAGAAGAATCGGGACTTATTTATACGATATTCCCAGAACCTGTCTTGTGCTGTCAGGCTCGGATGGCATGGATTCTGTGAAGTAGATCGTTTGTGAATACCGGGAAATCAGGTTATGTTCGGGCGATACTTGTGCATAGTCGTACATAGACGATCTTAATTACAGAGGGAACATCGCATGAATACCGTTTTGAAAGACTCTGAAGTCCCCCTTTATCTTCAGGTGTCTGAGTGGATCCGTGAAAACATTTACAAAGGGGACCTGACCACAGGTGACCGCGTCCCTTCGGAAAATCAAATCATGGAGATGCTGGGGGTCAGTCGGGGAACGGTGAAAAAAGCTGTCACTATGCTGGTGAATGAAGGGTTATTGGTGCAGGTGCAGGGGAAGGGAACTTTTGTTAAAAGCGAAAATATCTCTTATTCGCTCGGTGAAGGGTTGCTCTCGTTTGCCGAATCACTGGAAAGCCAGCATCTGCGTTTTGAAACCACGATGATCACATCCCGGATTGAACCGGCTTCAAAGTTGGTGGCTTCAAAGCTGGCGATTGACGTCGGTGCACCCATTCTTTATCTCAAACGTGTGCGTAGCGTTGAAGGTGAGAAGGTGATGTTGATTGAGAACCGTATTAATGTTGCGTACTGCCCCGGGATCGATGCTGTCGATTTTAATCAGAATAATCTTTTCCCAACCATCGAAAAACTGTCAGGCAGGAAAATAAGTTTTTCAGAAAGCCGCTATGCCGCAAAGATTATCGGCTCTGAGCGTGGACATTATCTGGAGGTGCATGAAGATGCGCCTGTGCTACACATGGAACAGCTCGTATTCTTCCAGCAGGACATGCCAGCTGAATTTGGTAATGTCTGGCTGAAATCGGATAAATATTATTTAGGAACTGTACTTCAACGAAGAGAGAGGTAAATATCATGCCATTAGTTAACGGAAATATTCTGCTGGATTGTATTAAAGAAAAACGCGTGCTTGCTGGCGCGTTCAATACCACCAATCTGGAAACCACAATCTCTATCCTGGATGCGATTGAACGTTCGGGGTTGCCGAACTTTATTCAGATTGCCCCGACCAATGCCAAATTATCCGGCTATGATTATATCTATGAAATTGTAAAAAAACGCGCAGCCACCATGGATGTGCCAGTCAGTCTGCATCTCGACCATGGTAAGGAATTAGATGATGTGAAGCAGGCGGTGCGCGCTGGTTTTACGTCCGTGATGATCGATGGTGCAGAGCTACCATTCGAAGAGAATATCGCGTTCACTAAGGCCGCTGTTGATTTTTGTAAATCCTTCGGGGTGCCTGTCGAGGCTGAACTGGGTGCGATTCTTGGGAAAGAGGATGATCACGTCAGTGAAGCCGACTGCAAAACCGATCCCAAACAGGTGCTCCGCTTCGTGCAGGAAACGGGATGCAGCATGCTTGCGGTTTCGGTCGGTAACGTACACGGTCTTGAAGACATCCCTCGCATCGATATCCCTCTGCTCAAAGAAATTGCATCAATCTGTCCGGTTCCGCTGGTCATTCACGGTGGTTCAGGGATTGATGAAGACATTATTCGTAGTTTCGTGAAATACAATGTCGTTAAGGTCAATATTGCCAGCGATTTGCGTAAAGCATTTATCACATCCGTCGGAAAAGCCTGGACGGAAAATAATAATGAGGCGAACCTGGCGCGTGTGATGATTGGAGCCAAAGCCGCCGTTGAAGCCGATGTATTCAGCAAAATTCAGATGATGAACCGTGCATCCTGAAACGAAAAATATATTTACCTGCGATTCGGAATAGAAAAATGATCAGAGAGAATATACGTGTTGTTAATAGCACGGGGTTACACGCACGCCCGGCGGCCACATTGATTAAAGCTGTCAAAAAATACGAATCTTCTGTGACGCTTATCAATAATGGAAAAGAAGTGGTACTTAAAGGATTAATGAGCGTTCTAGGTGCGGGTGTCAAAGGTAATTCTAATATTGAGATTATTTGCGACGGTAGTGATGAGCAGGATGCGATGATTGAAATAAAAGGACTTTTTGCCAGCGGGTTTGGCGAGAAAGAATAACCTCTAACTTCTGACTCAGCATTTAACGATGAGGCACGGCTTCAGGAGTGCTTACGCCTGAAATAAGGAGAACCATTATGTCAGAAAAGCCATACCGCAGAATTTTGCTGGCCAACGACGACGGGATTGATGCACCGGGTATTCAGATTCTGGAAGAGATTGCCGCGCATTTTGCAGATGAAATCTGGATTGTCGCCCCCGCGACCGATAAAAGCGGTGTGTCGAACTCTATTAGTCTGCGGGAACCAGTTCGTGTTGAAAAACGAGGACAACGAAAGTATGCGGTTCATGGCACACCTGCTGATTGTGTGGCCCTCGCTGTCAGGCATCTCATGCATGATTCACCACCCGATGTTCTGCTTTCTGGCATTAACAGTGGTTCGAACATCGGTTTTGAAACGGTACTCTCCGGTACTGTCGGCGCTGCCATTACGGGTACGTTATTGAGGATCCCGTCGATTGCGCTCAGTCAGGATAAAAGGCCGGAAGATCTACCGGACTGGCGCGTTGCCAAAGCGCATTGTCTGCCGGTTTTACAGGAATTATTCCAGCTTGGCATTCCCGCTGAATGCTGTCTTAACGTGAATTTCCCCAATCTCCATCCCGATGCCGTGAGGGGAATACAGGTTACCAGACAGGGTATCGGCAAGGTTAAGGGCGTGACTGTCTCGCCAGCCGCTGATCCTCACGGAGAAGACTACTTCTGGCTGCGTGTTGAACATGGCGTGTCGGATCTGCCTGAATACAGTGAGGTCGCGGCCGTGGCTGAGGGTTATGTGTCAGTGACGCCGCTGACCTGGGAAAGAACTGCGCTTAATGAATGGTTATCGCTATCAGGACGTTTCAATCCTGTCAGCCGGTGAGGAGTGTCAGACAGGCTGAGTATTCTTCTTTAAATAATCATTTACGTCTGAGGACTACGTAATGAAAGTACTGAATCTCTATGGACCACAGGATGTCAGGTATGAAGATCTGCCGATACCGCAGGTATCCCGGGATGACGACGTCGTCATTCAGATAAAAACAGCCGGCATCTGTGGTTCGGATATTTCCCGGTTCGGTAAAATAGGTTCTTACAATCCTGGACTGACCTGGGGACATGAATTCGCCGGGGTGGTAACCGATGCCGGAAAGGCTGTTACAGCGCTCAAACCCGGTGACCGGGTCGTGGCGTGTCCATGTTTTCCCTGTTTTGAGTGTGAATACTGCCAAAGTGCTCGTTATTCAAAATGTATTTCACTGAAAGTATTGGGTGGCCATCATGCCGGCGCATTTGCGGAATTTATCCGTGTGCCTGCTGCCAATGTTATCAGAATCCCTGACGATCTTGATTTTGGCATCGCTAGCTTTGTGGAACCCTCTGCTGTTGTGGTCCATGGACTCGATCAGGTCAGTATCAGGGCGGGAGCCACCGTGGCCGTTGTGGGGTGTGGAACGATTGGACAGCTTGCGGTTCAATGGGCGCGCATTTATGGTGCCGGGAAGGTCTATGCCCTTGATACAGAAGATCAGAAGCTCGACGTTGCCCGCAGTGCCGGTGCAGACGAGGTTTTCAATGTGACCGATGGGGATTTTTTATCGCGCTTCTCGGCCACCACGCAGGGCAGGGGCGTTGATTTGGTGATTGAATCATCCGGCAATGCCCGGGGGATTGCCAGCTCGATGAATCTCGCCAGCAAAGGAGGGACCGTTCTGTTGCTGGGGATCCCGTATGGCGATGTGAACTTTGACCGGACCAGCTTTGAGAAAATCATCCGTAATGAACTCACCGTGCGGGGATCGTGGAATTCACTTTCAGCTCCCTTCCCAGGGAGGGAATGGGCAACGACCCTGCACTACATGCGCAATGGATTGTTAAATCCGGCGCTGCTGATCACCCATCGTATTCAATTGCAGGATGTGCCTGCCGTGATGCCACAGCTTTATCATCGTGAGTACCCTTTTATTAAGGTACTGATAGACATCTGCGCAGAGAAATAGTGCTATCCGTCATCCCGTTGCCGGGATGACGGCATTTTTTATGCGGCTTTATCTTTCATTTCTACCCGGGCACCCAGTTCATCCGGCGTTTTGAGGAAGGGGGTCAGCACTGCACTCAGCAGATACAATCCGGCATAGATACCCAGTACGCCGCCCGCTCCCAGCGAGGTATAGAACAGCGCGGTAATGGCCGGCGCAAGAAAGGCACCCAGACCTGCACCCAGATTAAGCACCGACATGGCGGCACCTTTACTCTCAGGAGCCAGCATTGGGAACAATGCGGATAGAGGTACATAGCCTGCCATCGTTACCCCGCAAAGACAGAGTACGAAAGCCATCACGTAGAAGTTATGACCCAACAGCTGAGGCACCAGCCAGACCAGTATCAACACAATTGCATAGCCCACACCTCCCACCCAGAGGATAGTGTTACGCCAGCCAAATTTGTCGCCAAAGAAGCCGAAGAAGAGATTGGCAAAAATGGCAACCACGAACACGGCTGACCACATATGCAACCACTCGGTTTTACTGTAGCCAAAACTGATCAGATACAACGGCAGGAAGGTAGCCAGTCCGTATTGTGCGACACCATTAATTGATTTCACCACCAGGCCCATCGCAATAACCGGGCGTTGCAGGATGGTTATGCCCTTCACCAGCTCAGCCGCACTGAAAGGATGGATTTCTGACGCCGGGACTTTGTCTCTGTTCACCCAGATAGCCAGTGCTGCGCCGATAATCACAAACCCCATCCCGGTCCAGAGCACGTGAATTTCGCCTACCACCGGCAGGGCCAGCGAGGAGAAAAAAGGCCCAATCACGCTCAGACCGAGTGAAAAGGTAAACCAGAACCAGCCTACAGCAGTTGAACGACGTTCTACCGGCGTACTGTAGTTAATCCACACAAGGAATGAATAAGCAAACAGCGGATAGCCAATGCCGCGAATGGCATAGAATGGCAGCATCAGCGCCATATGCATCGATTTTAAACCGACACCAATAAAGCCAATGCTGCCAATGACAAAGGCAATCAGACCATACAACATCACTTTACGCGGGCCCAGTGTCTGCACGAAGACTCCGGTGACCCAGGCTGCCAACGTTACCGCTATTCCGTATGCCGTAATCAGGAAGGAAGCCTCTGCAACAGAGAGGCCTTTTTCAACTAACCAGATAGATATCCATGCTTGTTCGACACCATCTCCAATCATGAATATTGTCAGACCAATATAACCCCACAACAAATTTTTAGGTAAACCCAGTAGACTAAACATAGTTCCCCCCAGTGCAGGACACTGTATAGATAGAGAAATGAGGTAAGATGATTTACGTTTTTTTAATTAATAATTTTCAGAAGCAGGGACTGCACTTTAATAGCATCCTGGTCTCTGATGAGACGCTCCATTTCTTCAAGGCCAATTTGATCAATAAAATTCGATAATGTTTTATACATACGGATGTTCTGAGCACATTCCGCTACCGGATCTTCGCGGCTTGGGAAGGTGTCAAAATAAACAAGACCATCAAATTTCACGCGTTTTGCATAATAGATATATTCCAGCGTCTGCATCAGATGGACGGATCCCAGCATCAATCCATCATCAAAGTGACCGTAGCCGTCATTCAGGTGAAAACCGACCAACCTGTTCTTACGTGCTGACTGGAATAATGAAAAGGCAGGATTCTCTTTTTTCATTATCATGTGACAGAAATCGAGAGTGATGCCGAGATTGGAGGAACCGACATCGTCGATCAACATTAATGTTGAACAGACATCGCCAATAAAGGAAAAGGTTCGTGGTTCATAGGGTTTGTACTCAAAGCTGAATTGCATATCCGGGTGAGCCTGCGTAACTTGTTGTAAGGCACTCACCAACAATTCATAGGCTCTGAAATAATCCTGCTGGAAGGGATAATCATAGCCATCATAACCAAACCAGAGTGTTACCGTGTTACCGCCGAGGAATTTGCACATCTCCACCGCGTCCAGTGTAATTTTAATGGCTTTACTGCGCAATTCTTCATCTGGATTGGTAAATTCACCGTTAATAAATTCTTTATTATAACGGAGAGCGATGCCGCCCACTTTCAGCCCGTTATCGGCAATGCAGGATTTAATAGCGGATTTATCCTGGCCAATAAAATGCTCAGGGTAGTTTAATTCGATATGGGTTAATCCTTCGGCCTTGCCCATGCGCGTGACAAGATCACAGGTGTCCATATTATTCTTCGCTGAGAACAACTCAGGGCGAGAACGAAATGAATTGATGCGGGATGAAAATTTCATGGTCTTTACCTTTTATAGAACGTCGGCAGAGTTATAAGGCATGTTGTCCTCACGGTAAATCCCATGTTTAAAATGATACCGAAAGTAAAATCATAAGATGAAATTGATGGTGGAAATTTTACTCAGAGTAAAATACAAAAATAAAACATTTCACAACCTGTGATGGAGTTAACATTTTCGCGCTGAGACCGCATGCTAACCTTTTAATAAGAAAGTGGCTCAGGCAGGTGGAAGGTATGCATAATCGTCTAAAAGGAAACGAAATATTTTTACTGGCACGCACACTCGCACCTGAGTTAGGAAGGAAAGAACGATCTATCGCAAGGTTCATTGATGATAATCCGGAAACACTGGCTTCGATGTCCATCAGTGATATCGCCGATTATCTGGATGTCAGTGTTGCCAGTATTACAAAGGTCGCTAAAAAGCTGGGATTTAATGGCTTTCACGATTTAAAAATGAATATCGGTAACATTGTCACCGTATCAGAAGAATTTATCGATGTACCCCCTGTCTCAGGTGGTGAATTTTACACCGAGAAAATTGTCGAGAGCACGCTGTATAATTCCATTCTTGCCTTACAGGATGCACTCAAATCGATAGATATTACGGTGGTGAAATCGGTTGCCGCGTTATTTACCAATCGTAGTGAGAATGCACGCATAGTCATTGCCGGTTGCGGTGGCTCCGGGTCGATATGTGAAGATTTTAATCACAAATTACTTAAGATTGGCATTTTCTCTTCTGTATTCAGCGACAGTCACAAGCAGCTGATGACAGCCTCGCTGATGCGCCCTGGCGATATCTTACTTACGGTTTCCCATTCCGGACAGACGACCGATATTATTAATATGACAAAAATGGCGAATGAGAAAGGTGCAGAGACCATTTGCCTGACAAATTACCCCAACAGCCCGTTAAGTAATATTTCACGCTATGCAATTATCTCGTCTGTCAAAAACAATCCAATTACCGGTGAGAATGCAACAACGCGCATTGTTCACCTTAATATTCTGGATGCAATCTTTACTATAATCGCGGGCAAGACCAGTGAATTCAGTCAGGAAAGTTTACACAATACCAGAAATGCTGTGGCCTCTAAGCGAACAGTGAGTTAAGGACTCAATCATGAAAGTTGATGTTGTTGTTATCGGTAGTTTGAACTATGACATTCTGGTTCAACAGGATCGCCTGCCTGATATTGGTGAAACCTTTACGGGCAATGAATTAATGCTGATGCCCGGCGGTAAGGGGGCAAATCAGGCCGTTCAGTGTGCTAAACTTGGCCTGAGTGTCAATATGGTGGGGTGTGTAGGGAATGATATTTATGGGCGTGAGTTAATTTCATCGCTTAATGATAACAATGTTATCGTAAATCATATTGCTTCACGAGGAAATAGTTCAGGAATTGGCATTGTTCAGATTCTGGAATCAGGTGACTACTGCAGTACGATTATCAAAGGTGCCAATTACCTCATCACTGAGGATGATATCAGTGATGGGTTATTTATCACCAGGCCACTGATTATTTTCCAGTCTGAAATTCCGGCAGCCATCGTTGAATACGCTATTCAGAAAGCGCATAAACTGGGGTGTAAGATTCTGGTGAATAATGCGCCGGCCCGTCATATTCCTGATGAAACGCTTAGGTTAGTTGATTACCTCGTGGTCAACGAAACTGAGGCAGGATTTATGCACTCTTCACCCGTTAATTCGGTTGCAGAAGCGCAATCCTGTGCGGCACAGCTGAAACGGCGCATTGCGGGAAATGTGATTGTAACGTTAGGTGAGAAGGGGGCAGTAATCTCCACTGAGGAGGGAACCCAGCACTTCCCGGCCGTTTTCTGCCCGGATGTGGTGGATACCACCGGAGCAGGAGATTCTTTTATCGGCGGAATTGCTTATTGTATTGTGAAGGGTATCCCCCTGGCAGAAGCAGTGCCTTTTGCTGCTGAGATTAGCGCCTGCTCGATACAAAAATATGGTGGGCAGAGTTCCTTCCCGATGTTGCCTGACGTTGTGCATGCCTTGCGTATTAATAAAGAACGAACTCAATCTGAAGCCAGTCACTGATTCGGATAAAACAGGTAAGCGGATAAGTTTACCTGTTTAATGTTAGCTCGGTCTGATTAATAGCTGGAATACGGAATCGTCATATCGTTGTATCGGTCATCAGTGTCAGGAAATGCTCCAGCACTGGGGTAACACGATGCTCATGCCATACTAACCATAATTCACTTTGTGTGGGTTCCTGTAAGGGACGGATAACGACGCTGGAACTGGCTCTCAGCGCTGAATGAAATGGAACAAAACCAATATCAGTCCCCGAGGCAACCATATTAATAACCCCCGCTACAGTGGTAACTTTCCATTGTATTTTTAGCTCCAATCCGGCAGCTTTAGCCAGGTTGCGCATGATCGGAGTGATACCAAAGTTATCATCAGCACTGGTATACCCTGCCACTGAATAAGGTGCCAGATCCCTGATGGAGATGACATCAAGTCTGGCCAGGGGATGATTGGGGTGCATCACTAAGACAATGTGCTGGCTTGAGAGTATTTTATACATAAGGTTAGGGGGTAAACGTCCCGGTCCCCGAAGTATAACCAAATCTAAATCATTATTAATTAATGCATCCACTGCAGCCTGACAATTAATTTCCTGCAAGGTAAACTCAATTTGTGGCGAGCGGGACTGAATGGTTTTTAATTGCCAAACCAGTTGCTCCTCCGCTAACGCGGAACCGACAAAACCCAAAGATAATTTGCCCATTTTCCCCCGGGCAACGCGTTCCACCCGTTCAATGGCATTTTGGTGGGCACTGAGTAACATCCTTGCTTCATTTAGCAACGTGCCTCCAGCTTCAGTCAGCTCAATGCTTCGATTGCGGCGGTGAAACAGTGATACACCCAGTGCTGTTTCCAGCATTTTTATCTGTTCACTTAATGAGGGTTGAGTAATACCCAGTTGTTCAGCAGCTTGCCCAACATGCATGTTTTTGCAAATTTCAGTAAAAACATACAGACGGCGCAGTGACACGCTAATCAGAAGATTTTCTTTCATAAACTCTTCAGGGAAGCTGAGAAAGACGGCAATTCTACACCATCTGTTGCTGTTAATTAACCCGGTCCTTCATTCGTAAGGTCTGGACCGCGGGGTCCTCAAAATGAAGTGAGTATGAAGGTACTCAATGGTCGAACAGGTATTTCCCGACGTAACTTACCGGCATATCATAGCCCGTCCACAGCTTAAATGATTCAGCTCCCTGGTTGATCACTAACGGTATCCCATTCATGAAACGGCAGCCGTTTCGCTCCGCTTGTTTAAGAAATAACGTTTGACGTGGGGCATAGATAACATCCGCTACAAAGAGTTGCGAATGAAATCCTGATTCCTCTGTCAGTGGCGACATTCCCTGAGTTGCGGGGGTGAATCCAACAGAGGTCGCGTTCGTAAGAATTGATGATTCCTGCAGAGAAGCGCGCAGGCAGTCACGTTCGTCAAGATCATGGAGCTTAATGTCGATGTGTGTTTGCTGGCTTATCCTGTTGAGGATTTTCTGGCTGCCAGCGAAAAATTCGTCTTTCCGATTATACACATCTATAGCGCCAATGCCGTTAAGTGAAGTTTGAGCAATGATCGCAGAGGCAACTCCACCAACACCGATGACGGTCATTTTCTTCCCTTTGAACTCAACGGATTCGTTTTCAAGGGAACGAATAAAACCGCGGCCATCGGTATTCTCTCCCCGTAGTCGGCCGTTATGATTAACAACAGTATTACATGCACCAATAAGTTCGACCTCAGGTGATATATCATCCAGGAAATCAATAGCTTTGATTTTATTCGGCGTTGATAAATTCCATCCCCGAATATTTAGCATCCGGAATGTGTCTATCATCTGGCCCAGACTTTCTTTACCAACGTTAAAGGAAAGATAAACATAATCCAGCCCGAGCTGTGAGAGTGCCAAATTATGCATACGGGGTGATAAACTGTGTTCAGCCGGGCTGGCAAGCAGCGCCAAAAGTTGGGTTTTTCCGGTAATTGATGGTGTGTTAACAGGTTTCATTACCTCAATCCTCCTGCCCCTGTTAAGGTTATTAAATCAGATGTAACAATGACTGCATGGCCATACGGGCTGCCCGTGCAGGAGGAAGGGCGCGTATGTCATCATTAAACACTTCAAGTCCAAGCGGACCCTGATAGTTATGTAGCTTATCCATTAACTGAGGAAGAGGAAATTTCCCCTGACCAGGTAATAAACGGTGGTGGCGAGCAATATCAACGATATTAGCGGGGGACGGTTTTACATTAAGGTCGCTGAGCTGTACCAGAAAAATTTTATCCATCGGAATACCTGCTAAATCAGCGAGGGTTCGTTGGCGGGCAAAAATATGGAAGGCATCGACGACCAAACCAACGTTGTCACGGTTCACCTGTTGCACAACCTGCCACGCTGAAGGGAGTAAGTCATTCACTGTACTCCATGACATCGCCTCATAGGCAATGCGTATTTTATATTGTTCTGCTTCTTTCGCGAGCCAGCGCATATCATCAATAATGAATTCGGAGCGGCAACCAAAGTCAGTTGAAGCCGGAACTAATAATGTATCAGCACCCAACTTCGCCGCTTCATCCAGCATTTGTTGTGCCTGTAAATACTTTTCATCACGTATTGACTCTGGTGCGCCATCAAAATCAAGTAAAACCTGATAATCGGTCAGGGCCATCCGCTGATCATGCAGAATATTTTTCACTTCACCAGGTGTTAAGTTTTCATCAGTCAAATTTTGTCGCCATAGCTCAACCTGGTCAAAGCCAGCATGGTGAGAAGCCGTGATCTTTTCCTCAGTTGTCCCACCTAATAAAATGAGATTAATAAATAATGGTCTCATGATTAATTCCCTGTCTAAAGCAATATTAATTCTGTATTCACTTAGCCTGCTGGCTAACGAGTATGTTTTCAGAACATGAATCAGCCTGACTGTGTCTGGTCTTCATTACTATTGCGGGCTTTATGAGTGAAATCAATGCATGTTACAATGCAGTATTGATAGGTCGCACCCTATGGATAATTATTGCTGATATTGTTTAAAATATTATCATGGTGATTGAAATAGTAAGGAGATGTTTTATCGTGGGTAAGGATATATCTGTGGTACTCTCCGAATAACTTAAAATATTCTTGAGAGAAATAACTCAAATGAAAGAAACCCGTCTGTGCAGCCACCTATATTGGTTATCGTTGGGGAAGTAAAAACCAAATCCTTGACAATAGATTGCCAAACCTCACCTGATATAAAATTTCATCAGGAGAATAGCGATGACGAGCCTTCATTCTTCGCTATTCTCCGTTGTCTGGTTATAACTCTTTTATAAATTGATTCTTCATGATGACTGGATGCGTCCTGTCTCCCTGACATGACGCATAAAGGTCAATAAAGCCGGCGAAAGTACATCTGCACAGTTGTTTATTCGATATTCATGACTGAGGGACTTCCATAGGCATGAATTCACCCATCATTTAATGTGATAAGAATATTATTTTTTGAATGGTGCTTTACGTAGTCGTCCCCACAGTATAAATGCACTAAGTGCAAGTAGAACAAAGTTAAGTGGAGTTACATAGGCTTCCCCGCGTGAAATATGGAACACAATGGCGCAAACCTGTAGGGTTGTACAACCAAAAGCAGCCCAGACAGATAACTGAGGTCTAATTTTGGTCAGTGCCGGGATAAGAATCCCTATGCCCCCAAGTGCATCAATCAATCCCATCACCCGTAAAAATATCTCCGGAACCTGCCCGGGCCATACCCATATTTGTGCTAACTGACTAACTGGCATGAAAAGTTTCATTGCACCAAAAATAACAAAAGCAAAAAATATCAGACACTGTTCTATCCATAGGAATGTACTCATCAGTTTAGGTGATTGTTTACCTGTCTCTTTTACTTGTTCACTCATCATGGAATTTTTCCTTCAACAAAGTTTAGGTATTTACATCCAATCGGGCAGGGCTCCTGACACATCCTGGTGTTGGCATTAAGTCATGCCTGTGTGGTGTCAGGAGCCCTGGAGAGATACAATACGATAATCAACCATATCGTACCAATAGATACGATAGGTTATCCTATCGTTTGTTTGTGAGGTGATAACTCGTGAAGCAATGGTCAGATGATCATCCAAAGGCCCGACTGATGGCACGCAAACGTGCGGCTATCATTGTCGCTGCTAAAGATGTGTTCTTACGTGTAGGTTATGAAGGCTCCAGCATGGAGGAGATTGCCGTCCAGGCAAATGTATCGATCATGACTCTGTATCGTCATGCGATCAGCAAGGAAAAACTGTTTGAAGCTGTCATACTGAGTGCCTGTGAATATTCTGGCGAGGATAAATCACGCTATCAGGAGACCCTATTAGAAAAACCGCTGTACGACGTGATGCAATTAGTGGGCGATCTCTTTCTGGAAAAAATTACCCATCCTGAAACCATTGGTATTCTCCGGACAGTAATGGTTGAGACTCAGCGTTTTCCGGTACTTGCCAGTGCTGCTTATGAGGGATTCATCAATAGTTGGCAAACCAATCTTGAAGAACTCTTGCAACTTCATCCTGAATCAAAAAATGTTCTGCCGGACGCTATAAAACGTGGCATAGGTGACTTTCTGAATGACCTGATTAGCACTGACTTCATAAAAATTCTTCTGGAAATAAAAACAGGAGATGAATTGAATCGGCACAGGCGCACTTTGCAAGCAACTAATCAGTTGTTGAGTAATCTTTTTGGTAATGTCACTGAGCATAACCTCAGCAGATAGCCCGAAGCGGTCAGGTCAGCTTTGCCTATATAACAAAGGTACGGGTAATGATAGTTATGTTAAATTAACCATCTGAAAGCGCACTTCATAACTCACCTCTCATCCGTAGCGGCGTGATTTATCACACGGATTTTCTGCCATCATGGCAGGACGATGCGCGATAAATCGTGCCGCTACGGCATGCGCCAAACCAGACGATGCTACGGCAAAATTCCTTCCCCATTACCCTGCTCTTTTCTCAGATTTCACGTAGCGTTGCCAGCCCTGGTTAAGGGCGTCAGGCCTTGGCGCAGGTTTTTTGCTTGATTTAATTCTGCCGATAGTGAATAGCGACGGTGGTACGGTCGCTCAGATATCCCCATAAGTAATTTGAAAAAATTCAACAAAACTGAGTAGCCAGTTTATTTTATCCGATTATTAACAGATAGCGTTTCTACAGGAGAAGCGCTACTGCGGTCAACTTTGAACCCACCACGTCTTCGCATCCGATTCCTGAGAATATTCTCGGTCATAAATATCCAGGTCTCATCGTTATTACTTATAAATATGATGTGATGTCTTAATCCCATCAGCAAACAATTTGGTGACGGGATTTTTTACATGAAATAACAGATACCTATAACTTTCTCAACACCTTTAAAATGAGACAGGCAAATGAAGCATGAAAACTCGCGTTATGATCTTCTTACCAGATTATTACACTGGATAGTGGCGGCTGGTATTATCTATGCAATGATTGTCGGCTACTCGCTTCATTTTATATCCAACCCCGTAATTTTTAAGTTTTTTTCTACGTTAAACATGTCGTTGGCAACGGTGGTTGCCTTGCTGATGATGATACGATTTGTATGGCGTTTTTTTCGCCCTTCTGTTCCTTACACCGGGAGTATTACTGGTTATAAAAAAAGTATTGTCATATTGTTCCACGAGGTTTTCTACCTGGTTATATTTCTCGTCCTTATTAGCGGTTTCCTGATGTTGAAAAAAGGATACTTCTTTTTTGGCCTTTTCTTTATTCCGCAACCGGTTACGATCCCTGAAGTGAATGATTTTTTCTTTCAGGTTCACCGTTATAGCTGTATCTCATTGGGAGTGATGCTGTTGTTGCATGTTTTTGCTGTGATAAAACATCAATTCATTGGCAAAACGCCTGTTCTTTCAAGAATGAAATAGGTAAGTTGCCGTATACAATTTAGTTACAACAGACGTTAAGTGCCACTAAAATATCGGGTCCTGAGCCTGCCGGGAAACCTTGCAATGGACTCTCCGGAGCTGAAGTATGTGTTTAGCAAGATTGCGGTTTGTTGTAACTAATACCTGTCATTCGTCTGTCGGTCTCATAGGTAAAGATAAAAAGAAATCCATAATCACTGCGCTGGCGTTAATCTGATGGCTGGGTTGTCCGGTAATTCGCGGATGAAATGACAGGTTATTACCAGGCCAGACGTGGCCTCCTCCCCTCACCGAAAGGACTGTCACCTTACCCGCCGGTGGACAACTGAGGTAATCCGTCCGCACGATTCTGGTGGGGTCAGACATGACAACAGCGGGAAGCCTGGCGGATTTAGACTCACCTGCACATCCGTTATGCCTGGCCCAGAAAGCTGCGGTTGCTGCAACGGATATCACTTGCCCCCCTTCCCCTCTGCCGCCAAAATCTTCCACCCATCCACCACCGTAAGGCATGATCGGGTCGGCCATTCCGTTGATCTGCATCACCGCAACCTGCTTTGCAGGCCGACAAGCCGGGGCCAGGCCAGCAGGCAGTGAACCCGCCACAGGTGCAATAGCGGCGATGCGGGATGAAAGATCACAGCCCAGGCGCTCAGTAAACAATGCTCCGTTGGATATGCCGGTTGCAAAGATTCGTCTGCTGTTGACGGCATAGTTATGCTGCACCTGGTCAAGCAAAGCCGCGACGAAACTGACATCATCCTGCGGATTTTTGATCGTTGTGCGGCCATCATTCCAGTGTTTATCGATGCCATCCGGATAAATGACGATAAAGCGGTCCTGGTCGGCCAGTGCATTGAATCCCGTCATCCTCTCCATCCCTGCTCCTCTCATGCCACCGCCATGAAAGGCCAGAATCACGGGAAATCCACCAACCGGAGGGGAGCCATCAGGCACATGGAGGGCAAAGGTTCTGGCCTGGCCTGCAGCCAGTACCTCCTGCGTACCATCTGCCGCCAGCGCTGCGCCCGAAAGGAAGACAGCAAGGACAACAATCCTGAAAATATTTCCCATCACCTTCATTTGCTTATCTACCCACTATTGGTCGGTTTAGATACCAGGAGCCTGACGGGATGATGTTCATTGATTTTCCCTATCAGCGCAATAGTTAGCATGATCACAATACCAGCATTTATTGTTAATATGCTAATGGTTGCCATGGTTATCATTATCCCCATCGAAAGCAATCATGCTTTCAACCATACAAACCAAGGAATAAGACCATGAAAACTATCAAAGCAATGACCATCGCCGCCGCAGCCGCTCTTTCTCTGATGTCCGCAGCAAGCTTCGCTCAGAGCATTTCTGTTACCGCCGATACTCTGGACGGTGCCGAAGCTCAGGTTGCCGCTCAGGCCGCACAGCATGGCGATCAGTATAAAATTACCGAAGCCAACACCAACAACCGTGTGCATATGACCGCTGAACTGTACAAATAACGGATGGTCGCAAAAGGAAGTGCCGGAAGAGGTCGCCCCACGGGGCGGCCTTTTTCGCTTGTGTGAAATGAGTAGGTTGCCAATAAATGATGGGGAGACTTTACAGCAGCAGGTAAGGGATTTATTGACGCCACTCCCACGGGTTAAGCAACTTTACACCCAATTCCTCAAAATCTTTCACATTTCTGGTAACAACCGTCATATCATGACGGTATGCGGTAGCGGCAATCATGGCATCATTTGCTGAACGCTGATCCGGGACATGCAGACTGGCACAATGTATGGCCGTTTCCGTATCAAAAGGCAGCACGCGTCCGGTAAATTCACGCAAAACCATCTGAGTAAACCATCCTCGAAGCATATTCCCCTGAAGTGCATCCTTGCGTGAAATCTGAAGAATCCCTTTTTCAATTTCCATAATGGTGATCGCAGATACAAACATATCGCCAGCCTCTACCGTATCAGTCCAGTTTGATACGTGAAGATCTATCTTAGGCGTCCTTGCCTTGCGAAGTTCCGATATAACATTGGTATCAAGCAAATATCTCATGAAAAATCAACGTCCCTGAATCCGATGTTCATGCGTTCTGGCTCAAACTCAATGTCGGCAACACCAGACATCGCCAATGCATCCTGAATGTTGCGGCGTGTGCCAGTCAGTTTTTTGTACTCTTCAAAGGTAAGCAGAACGTGGGCAGGTTCTCCACGGTCCGTTATGTACACAGGGCCATTCTCTGCCATCTTCTTAGCAGCTGATACCTGCTGATTAAACAACCGGCTTGAAATTGTTGTTATACTCATAACAACCTCCAGCATGTAGAAACATACCTACATTATATGATTGCTGTACGTTTTTTCAACCCTCATGGTTTTACCCTATGAGAACAAACCATCCGCCCATCCGGGCCGCGTGCCAGCAGCCCCGCCAGCCGGGCAGCGAATGCCGCAAACGCCTGTTCATCACATCCCTGTCGGGTCATAAACTGAGTGCCCACGCGCAGGGCAAACTTCCCGGGTACCTGCGGATCGTTGCAGGTGCCGACCAGCACGCCTTGCCGGGCCAGCCTGTCGATGACCGCATTCGGCGGTAAATCGTCGCTCATCGGCACCAGTAACTGGTGAGTAGCGATTTGTCCCGCGGTTGCCGCGGTTACCGTCACTCCCAGCCCGGCCAGCGCCGCAGCCATCGCCAGCGTATTGCGGCAAATTTGCTGCGCATAACGCGTCCCCTCTTCACGCGCTTCCCGCAGGGTGACCAGCAGAGACGGCAGGCATCCGGCGTCGGCATTGGCGATAAATCGCTGCCCGATAAGTTGCGCTAATTGTTTCCCTTGCCCGGCATCGCGCCCGGCAATGATGCTATGCGGGTGTCCCGGCAGCGTTTTGTAGGTGGAACTGGTCAGTATATCAACGCCCAGTGCCAGCGGGTTGGGAAACACGCCGCCGGTAATCAGGCCCAGCACATGAGATGCATCGAACACCGTCACAGCGCCCACCTCGCGGGCCGCAACGACCACCGGCTCCACGTCATCCGGTTTGATCATCACCGAACGCCCCAGCATCACCATCGTTGGTCGTAGCCGCCGTACCTGGTCTGCCGCCGCTGCCGCGTCGAGGCAACAATTGTTCACCTCGAACGGCAGATCTGCCACATGCAGACCAGCCAGCGCCGGGGTACCGTCACGCCGCTGGCTGAGATGGCCACCGTGGGCTGCAGCCGGTGCCAGCAATAAATCGCCAGGCTTTGTGAAGGTGTGGAATACCGCCAGATTGGCGGTGGTGCAATTGGGCAGGCGCGTCTCGGCCCAGGTGGAACCAAGCAATCCATTGATTTCCTGGGTTAGCGCGACTTCCAGTGCCGAAACCAGCCCGGTGTCCGGTTGCTCTTTGTCAAAGGCCGGCCCCATCGCCGGATAAGCGCTGAGTCCTGGCGCATAGGCAGCCATTGCAGCCGGACTGGGCAGATTGGCTCCAGCGTAGAGCACGATACGATCGTGTTGCAGCACCTCAGTCCGCGCCGCGGCTGCGCGTAACAACGCGTCAGGATCGTTAGCAGACAAGGTGAAATCGTGGGTATCGGGTACAGTCATCAGAACATCCGTCAAAGTGAAATGTCGTGCTAGCGCACTATGGAGATGCGCTTTTGCAGATAGCGCACGCCGCGTGAAGCGCCGTAAGAGATCAGGAAATACACCGCCGCCGCAAACAGATACATCTCCAGCAGGCGGCCGTCACGCTGCGCCACTTTCGCGGCGGCACCGAGAAAGTCAGTGATCGACAGCACGTAAACCAGCGAGGTGTCCTGAAACAGGATGATGGTTTGTGTCAGGAACAGCGGCAGCATGTTGCGCATCGCCTGCGGCAGTACCACGTAAAACAGGGATTGTGCCGGCGTGAGACCCAGCGCCAGCGCCGCATTGCTTTGCCCACGCGGCAGCGACTGGATCCCGGAGCGGACGATCTCACAGAAATAGCAGGCTTCGAATAAGGTAAAAGTCACCACCGATGACCAGAACGGATCCACCCGGACCGGAAAAGAGGAGCCGGTCAACCATTGCAGCAGATAAGGCACCAGGAAATAGAACCAGAAAATCACCAGCACCAGCGGCAGCGAACGCATCAGGTTGACGTATCCTGTTGCGATCATTGCCAGCAGTGGGTTGCGGCACAGGCGCATAATCGCCAGACCGGTGCCAAATACGATACCGATCACCGTGGCACAGAGGGTCAGGCTGAGGGTGAAGCGCATACCGGTCAAAATCAAATACGGCAGCGCGCTGATAATGCTTTGAACGTCAAATCCTAACAGCATAACCTATCCTTTTTTTCCATAACCCGGCAGCGTAGCCCGCTTTTCTATGCCGCGCATCGTGAAGACGATGGTCATATTGAGCAGCAGATACAGCAAGGTGGCGACGCTGAACGCCTCGAAGACCTGAAAGGTGTTTTCCTGCATGGCTCGGGCGCTGCCGGTCAGCTCAATCAGGCCAATAGCCAGCGCCACTGAAGTGTTTTTGGTACAGCTGAGGAATTCGGAGGTAATAGCCGGTGTCACGATGCGATATGCCACCGGCAGCAGGACATAGCGATAGGTCTGGGGCAGCGTCAGTCCCAGCGCCTGCCCGGCCATACGCTGCCCTTTGGACAGACTCTCCAGCCCGGCACGCAACACTTCCGCCATACGCGCCCCGTGATAACAGCCGAGGCACAGCACCGCAGTATAGAACTGAGCGTCAGGCAGTTGCTTGAGCCAGTCACCGGCCTCCTTTGGTAAGGCTTCCGGCAACACGAAGTACCACAGAAACATCTGCATCAGCAGCGGAATGTTACGGAATACCTCGACGAAGGCACTGCCGCCCCGGTTCAGCCAGGGTGACGGCACATTGCGCAGCACGCCAGCCAGCGAACCGAGCAGCAGCGCAATGGCGAAAGCGCCAACCGCCGTAGCCGCCGTCCACCCCAACCCCATCACCAGCGTTTCCCAGTACGTATGAGCACCGTCCAGCGACACATCGAAAAAGGCGGCCCAGTTCCAGTGGTAGTTCATGTATTTATCCTGCCCGCGTCTCGTGGCTTAGCGATACAACTCTGGATTCGGATCGTCGGTCGGATTAGCGATGGCTTTCGTCAATTGCGCCGACATCGGGAAGTTCATGTTGACGTTCATTGGCGCGATCGGCTGGGTAAACCATTTGGCATAGATGGCGTTAATCGCTCCGCTTTTATACAGCCCCTCGATGGCGGAATTCACCAGCGCTTTAAACTGCGGATCGTCGCGGCGCAGCATGATGCCATAAGGTTCTACGGATAAAGGCTGATCTGAGATCTGATAGTCATCAGGTGATTTGGCGGTGGCGCGAGCCCCTGCCAGGGAAACATCATCAAAGATAAAGGCCGCAGCGCGACCGGTTTCCAGTGTCAGCATCCCTTCTCCCAGATCTTTCGCCATCAGGATGCGCATCCCAAGATGTTGGGCATTATTCGCCTCGTTGATGATCTTCACGCTGGTAGTGCCCGACAGCGTGACTACCGTTTTGCCTTTCAGCTCAGCCATGTCTGCCACCGGCGCGGACTTTTTCGACATGATGCGGACTGCGGCGACAAAATAAGTCGTGGAGAACGTCACCTGCTTTTGTCGTTCAGCGTTGTTGGTGGTGGTGCCACATTCCATGTCAATGGTGCCATTGGCCAGCAACGGGATGCGCGTCGCACCGGTCACCGCCATGGTATCAACCTTGAGATCAGGCTTGTTCAGCCGGGTTTTCACCGCATCCACTACCGCACCGCAGATATCCATCGCGTAGCCGATCGGCTTCTGGTTGTCGTCGTAATAGGAAAAAGGCACAGCGCCATCACGATGCCCGACGGAAATCTGTCCGCTGTCGGCAATTTTCTTCAATGTTCCGTTGAGTTCTTCACCGGCAACCGGCAAAGCAGACAATCCCAGGGTGATAACGGTTAACAGGGGCAGATATCGTTTCATGATCTCTCCGTGGTAAGCCAAATACTGCAAGCAAATGAAAATTCGGCTGCTCCCACCTGGCAGCAGGAACAGAAGACGACAGCGCTGAAGGCCAGAATGATGCGTTGGCGAGGATCCCGTCAACGAAAATTAATAATGTATAATGAATTCATATTGCACAAAGGCAGACAAAAGCCACTGCGCCAGCAGCAAAAGAAAGCAAAAAAGGGGATAACGGCGAGGGAACCCCCGCCGTAAATCGTCAGTCAGCCGCGGGTCGGCTGGCGTTCATCGCGTTGCGCACCGCGTTGGCGGTACTCATTACGTGCTGACGCATGGTTTGCGCCAGACGGGCGGACTCGCGCGCGCGCAGGCAGATCATGATCTCCTCATGTTCCTGCATCGCCAGCCGCCAGTCATCAGGCAACTGGCGCACGGTATGGCGAATATTACGGATGCGCTGCTCCAGGTTGCGGTAGAGCGCCAGCAGGGATTGATTACGGGCGGCAGCGAACAACGCAAGATGGATTTCCCGATTCAGCCGGGCGTATTCCAGTTTGTCCTGCTGCTGGTAAGTTTGCAGCATCGCGGCGTGCAGCTGTTCGATAGCGATAAGCTCGTCATCAGTTATTTTCTCGCAGGCTAACTCACAGGCCAGCCCTTCCAGGCTGGCGATGATGGGAAACAGCTCGTACAGTTCTTCATCGGTCAGCATCGCTACGCGTGCACCGCGCTGTGGCAGCAGAACCAGCATCCCCTCGGTTGCCAGCACCTTGAGCGCCTCCCGCAACGGGGTGCGGGAAATGCCAAACCGTTCACAAAGATCTTTCTCCGGTATTCTGTCGCCCGGCTCCAGCTCACCGCTGACGATCATCTCCCGGATGGCATCGGCTATTTCACTGTGCAACGTGGTGCGTGAAATAGGCATTCCCTTATTCATAGATGGTTGCCCCAAGCGCATAGGACAGTTTTCTGGCTTCTTCAATTAACAACTGCTGGCTGTCAGGATTAGCCGGATCGAAGCGAATGATCGGACCGGAAATACCCAATGCGCCCGCCAGCTGGTTATCGTGCTTGAAAATGGGAACCGACATCGAGGCAGTCAGGCTGGTCGGCAGGTTACTCCCCGCGCCAGTCGAGGTGAACACGCCCTGCGCGTAAGACCAGCCTTCCGGTATCCCCTGCTCAAAATGGCGTAAGGCTGTCGCTGCGGAGGTATCGTCCATCGGCAACAAGGTGCCAACAGGGACGCTGGAGCGGATATGCTGCGGCGAATCTTTCCGATACAAACACAGACGAAAATCCCCTTCACGCACAAAGAAGGAGCTACTTTCCACTGTCACTTCCGTCAGTTTATTCAGCACCGGCATGACGTGTTCGCGCAGGTTGAAAGTCCGCTCGTAAGTACAACCTAATTGATAGGCGCGGGAACCCAGTTCATAGCAACCATCAACCCGCTTGGACACATAGCGCTCCGCCTCCAGCGACAGCATGTAACGCATGATGACGCTTTTAAACAAACCTGTCGCTTCTTCCAGTTCTCCCAGCGTCATACCGCCAGGGTGATCAACAAAGGCATCTAAGATGGCCAGGGTACGCTTAACCGCTTTGACGGAACGATCGATATCGGTAGTTTTCTGCCTTGCCATAATTTCCTGTCAGGTAAACAAAAGCCGTTATTCAATAAAAAGTAATGTACTAGCATTAACATACCCTGCCAATCAGCTCACTGCCTGAGAAATACAATTCAACATTGTCCAGCATACGTTTCTGCTGCGCGGCTTGTGCATAATGGGTATTGGCAGCGATATGCGGCGTCAGAATCACATTTTGCGTGGCGAGTAAGCGGGCGGAAACAGCGGGCTCGGATTCATAAACATCCAGAGCGGCCCCCGCCAGCTGGCCGTTGTCCAGCGCATTACATAGCGCGGTTTCATCCACCAGCATTCCACGCGCAATGTTGATCAAATACCCGTGCGGACCCAATCGCTGAAGAATATTGTCGTTGATGGCGTGATAGTTTTCTTCGCTGCCGCGTGTGGCGACCACCAGAATATCAGCCCAGTCAGCCAATGCTTCCAGGCTCGCCAGATAATGATAAGGCACCGACTTGTGACTGCGGCTGTGATAGCCGATGGACATATTAAATGCCTCCCCCAGACGAGCGATGCGGCTGCCAATTTCCCCCAGCCCGTAGATGCCAAGTCGGCAATCCTGCAATCCCGGCACGAGGTGATAACGTTCGACGCTGTTGCCTTGCCACAGGCCGGTACGCAGAAAACGGTCACCCGCTAAAATATGCCGCGATCCGGCTAAAATCAGCCCCATGGCGAATTCCGCCACACTGCTGGCATTGGTTCCGGCGGCATTGGTCAGAGCAATGCCGCGCTGTTTCAGATACTCGCAATCAACAAACTCCACCCCGGAGCCGTAACAGCTCACCAATTGCAACTTTGGCAATGCATCGATCAGCGCCTTACCGGTTGTAATGCTGCTCATCGTCAGCAACACCTCGGCTGACTCCGCGCCTTCCGGCAAATCGCTGCCATCCAGACGGGTTAATGGGCCAACGAGGTGATAATGTTCACGTAACTGCTTAACCAACGCGTCCGGCAGCGTGCGCGCCATCAATATTGTTTTTTTCATCTTTTGTTCTTTCATTGCGTCGTTATAGGAAAGTGTTATCTGCATTTCAGAAGCCCCCACTGCCCGGCGAGCAAAGCGGCCAGTGCGAGCGCCATCACCATAAAAGTCAGGGTGATGTTGCCCACCGAGGCCAGCATGCCGACCAACAGATTTCCGATCGGCATGGTGCCCTGAAATGACATGCTGTACAGGCCAACCACCCCGCCACGTAGCTCAGGCGGGCTGCGGTGTTGCAGGGTGGAATTGATCATGGTGGAGAAAAACGTCAGGGATAACCCCAGCAGCAGAAAGCACAGGCAGGTCAGCAGCGGCTGATGGGACAAGGCGATGCCGCCCAGTGCCACAACCCCGCTCCAGGGTGCAACCTGCAACCATTGCAGCAGCTGCTGGTGTGACACCCGGCTGGAGATAAACACCGCCGAGCAGAGCGAACCGACACCCGCGCTACTGAAAAACCAGCCGGTATAGCGTGCAGTATCATGGAAACTCTGCGCCGCCAGTACCGGGATCAGCGACTGATAAGAACCGGCGAAGATCCCAACAAAGGCCAGCATCGGTAAAAAGCGCAGCGCAAAGCTGTCCTGGGTGACGAAGTGCAGCGCGTTGCGCATCCCCCCGGCGCGGCGTTGACTGTGTTCCGTTTCCACCACCTGAATGGTACGTACCGCACAGAACATGGTCGTCAGCCCGCACAGGGAGACGACGAATCCGCCGACAGCACCCACATGGTTAAAGCTAAACGCAGCCAGCGCTGGGCCAAACATCCGCCCGATGTTGAATACCATGGTGTTCATGGCAACGGCGTTATACATCAGGGATTTGTCGTGCAGGCTGCTGGTCAGCAGCAGTTGTCGGGTTGGCAGCTCCATTGAGGAGATGCACCCGGCGACTGCCGCCACCAGCAGCACGAAAGTCGGGCTGATGAAACCAAAGATCACACTGGCGAGCAGCAACGTGGTGAGTGTCATCGAGAAACACAGGATGCGCATCATGATGGTTTTCACCCGTGCTGGCGTCAGACGGCTGCCAAACAGCAACGGCACCACCAGAGACGGACAGTACAACAGGAAGTTCAGCACCCCGAGCAGCCAGGGTGAATGACTCATCTGCCATAACAGTAAATTCAGGGTGACGTTTTGCGTCCATAAACCGAGGATTGATGCGGCCTGCCCCATTAAATACCTGCGGGTCATCGGTTCTTTAAACACAGGAAAAGTCGTGGTCAGCATCGTGAATCGGCCAAAAAAGTATTCAGGTTGCAATGTGGCCCGGGTGGAAGCCCGGGCAGTAGCTTAGTGCAGGCTACGGCAGAAACGCTGGATACGCGTGCAGGCTTCCTGCAGTTGCTCCATCGACGCGGCGTACGAGAGACGGAAATTCGGTGCCAGGCCGAATGCGTCGCCGTGTACCAGCGCCACACCTTCGCTTTCCAGCAGGGCTTCGGTGAAGTCTTTATCGCTGCGGATAACACGTCCGGCTGGCGTGGTTTTATTCAGTACACCGGCACAGGAGGGATAGACATAAAACGCCCCCGCAGGCACCTGGCACGTCAGGCCAGGGGCCGCATTCAGTGCCTCAACCACATAATTGCGACGCATAACAAAGCTGGCGCGCCAGTCATTAAGGAAATCCTGCGGACCATTCAGCGCCGCAACGGCAGCCCATTGGGAAATAGAAGAGACTCCAGAGGTGATTTGTCCCTGGATCGTTTCCATCGCTTTGATAAGCGTTGCAGGTCCGGCACCGTAGCCGACGCGCCATCCGGTCATGGCATAGGCTTTCGATACGCCGTTGATCACCAGTGAACGATCCATCAACGCGGGTTCAACCTGCGGGAAGGTGTAAAACTGGTTGTCGTCATAAATCAGTTGTTCATAGATATCGTCACACATCACCCAGACATGCGGATGACGCAGCAGCACATCGGACAGCGCACGCAGTTCTTCAAAGGAATACACCGCGCCTGTTGGGTTGGAAGGTGAGTTGAACAACAGCCACTTGGTTTTCGGCGTGATCGCCTGCTCCAGCGCTTCTGCTGAGAGTTTGAATCCCTGCGCTTCACTGACCGCGACGGTAACTGGCGTGCCGCCCGCCAGCGCGACCATTTCCGGGTAAGACACCCAGTAAGGTGCGGGAATAATCACCTCGTCACCTGCGTTCAGCGTCGCCATCAGCGCATTGGAGATAATCTGTTTGGCACCATTGGAGACGATGATTTGTTTAACGGTGTATTCCAGCTGATTATCGCGTTTAAATTTGGCCACGATCGCCTCGCGCAGCGCAGGAATACCGGCGATGGGCGGGTACTTTGTTTCGCCCTGGTTCATCGCCTGCAATGCCGCCTGCTTGATGTGTTCCGGGGTATCGAAATCCGGTTCTCCGGAACTCAGGGCGATAACATCCTTCCCCTGCGCTTTCATATCACGCGCCAGCTGGCTGGCCGCGTTGCTGGCGGAAGGTTTAATTCGGGAGAGGGTATTGGATAAAATGGTCATTCTTATTGGTCCTGTCAGTGGCGAATATCGGCGACAAATTTTTGCGCGCGGATGTTGGGGATGGTGGAAAAAGTCTTCTGGCTTAGCTCGTTCAAGGATTTCACCGCGATCCATGAAGATCACCCGGTCGGCCACTTCCCGGGCAAACCCCATTTCGTGGGTGACACACACCATGGTCATACCTTCCTTGCCGAGTTGCTTCATGACCTGCAGGACTTCGCCGACCATTTCCGGGTCGAGCGCACTGGTCGGCTCGTCGAACAGCATGACCGGAGGTTTCATCGCCAGGGCGCGGGCAATGGCGACACGCTGTTGCTGTCCACCCGAGAGCTGATGGGGATAGGCATGCAGTTTCGCCGAGAGGCCGACTTTCTCCAGCAAGGCCATGGAAACCGCGTCGGCTTCCCGTTTGTTACTCTTGCGCACCCGGCGCTGCGCCAGCGTGACGTTCTGCAACACGGTGAGGTTGGCAAACAGGTTGAACTGCTGGAAAACGAAACCGATGTTGCTGCGAAACTGGTTGAGGTCGGTGTTTTGCGCGCGGCTGTCTACACCGTTAACCAGAATCCGTCCTTGCTGAATCTCTTCCAGCCGGTTGATGGTACGGATCAGGGTCGATTTGCCTGACCCGGATGGACCGCAAACCACCACCACCTCACCTTTTTCCACCACCTCGTTGACGTTGTTGAGGACTTTATTGGGTCCATACCACTTCTCAACGTTTTCAATTCTTAACATCTGCCTTCTCCTGCAGGTTAACTTAGTGTTTTTTCTTTAAAACGCTTTCAAGTTTTCCAACCAGTTGCGTCAACGAAAAACAGATAATGAAATAGATAATTGCCAGCACGCCAAATACCTGGAGCGGCTTGGTTAACTCCAGCGTGTTGATTTGATAAGCGGAGTAGGTTAATTCGGCAACACCAATGACATAACCCAGTGAAGTATTTTTGATCAGGTTAATGAACTGATTCAGAATACTGGGGATCATATTAAATAATGCCTGCGGCAAGATAATTTCAAACATAGTTCGGGTGTGACTGATTCCCAGGGTACGGGCAGCTTCAGTTTGTCCCTTTGGAATCGCATTAATACCGGCCCTGACCACTTCGCCTAAAAATGCCATTTCGTAAATAATCAACGCCACCGTCAACGTCTTCACGCCAGAAATAGAATGGCCGGAAATTAACGGCACCGCAAAATAAGACCAGAACACCAGCATCAATACCGGCAGGCCGCGAATCACGCTGGAAAATAATGTTACCGGCACATAGATGATTTTATGTTTGCTGGTGCGGGCAATGCCGATCAATATCGCCAGCGGGAATGCGCAGATTAAACCCGCCGCCGCAATCAGCAACGTCAGGGCTAATCCGCCCAGCGGGCCGTCAGGATATCCCCCGACCAGGATCAGGTCGCGATAGTTCACCACGATTGAAAGCATATCGTTCATCTTAGCGGCTCCCGGCGTGGTAAATGAAACGATCGTAGGCAAAGCCGACGCCAACGATCAGCAATGAACCCAGCAAATAAATCACCGAGACAATGGCGAACGCTTCAAAGGTCCTGAAGGTTTCATTTTCAATCTGCTTGGCCGCGTAGGTGAGCTCTGCAACGCTGATCGCCATTGCCAGGCTGGTGGCCTTGTACAACGCCAGTGACTGATTAATGAGTGGTGGAACAGAGACGCGAATCGACTGCGGTAAAATCACATCCCGCATGGCCTGGGCAAAAGTTAGCCCCAGCGCCCGGCAGGCTTCCATCTGCCCACTGGCGATAGAGCGCAAGCCACTGCGCAGATCTTCTGACATAAATGCTGCGGTATTCAGCGTCAGAGCCACATAGGCAAAGAAGAATTCACTGCCGTGCTCATTGACCCACTGAGACAATATATCGGGTAACACTGCCGACAGTCCGAAATACCACAGCAGCAACTGAACCAGTACCGGCACATTACGGTGATATTCGACATAAATAACGACAAACCAGCGTAGGGGGACAATACCTGATATACGCATCGCGGTCAGAAATAATGCCAGAATAAAGCTGGAGATCAGACATAAAGCAAAAAGGCTTAATGTTGTTTCCAGACCTGTTATCAGCCACTGCAAATAAGCACCCTGCAGCAGTGAAAGTGGATCAAAACTTACCATTGCAACTCAGCTCCTTAACGCAGTGAGATTCGTAATAATCAATAGTCATCATGATGAGATAACTGCGTATAGAGGTTGATATTCGTTTCTTGCAAAACAGGCGTAATGATTACCGCACCGGAATCAGATGCGGCAGTATCATCATCTATTTTTCGGCGATTTATTCTGTACTGAGTTTGATTTGTTCGATCGGTTCTAATTTATGTTCCCGCGGCATATTATAGACGGTACCCTTACCCAGCCATTTATTCCAGATGGCATCCAGTTTGCCTTCCTGCTCCATTTTTTCCAGTGCACTGTTAACCGCCGCCAGAAATTCAGGTTCGCCTTTTCTGACGCCCAGCGCGTTGGGTTCCCAGCCAATCGGCTGGTCAATAAAGGCATATTTCCCTTTCCCGGCCTGTAGATAACGGATGCCGGAGGTTTGTGCAAATGCCTGCCCGCTGATTTTCCGTTGCTGAAGCGCCAGAAATGCTGATGGGGAATCGTGATAGGTAACGACGCCGATTTTCGGGAAAGATTTGCGCAACCAATATTCAGAAGTGGACCCGGAAGTCATGCCGACACGTTTATCGTCCAAATCCGCCAGGGATTTATCGCCATCGCTGACCGGCACCAGCACTTTCAGTGGCACCTGGAAATGTGAGGAAGTGAAATCAATCTGTTTTGCCCTTTCTGCTGTGTAACCGAGTGCGGCGGAAAGGATATCAACCCGGCCAATCTGTAATTCCGGAATGCGTGCTTCCACGGACAGGGTTTTCTGCACCATTTTCACGCCGAGTTGGTCGGCCAGTGCCTGACAAACATCAACATCAAATCCGACAACTTTACGGGTTTTGGCATCGGTAAACCCCATCGGCTCGGTGGTGGAGAGCGTGCCGCACACCATCTCGCCGTGTGCTTTGATGTCCGCCAGTTCGTTAGCAGATGCGGTGCCACTGACTCCAGACAGTCCGAGCACGGCGCTGGCCAGCACAACGGCGCTGAGGGTTTTTCTTTGCCAGGTACAGCTGATTGCATATTTAGCCACAGGGAGATCCTCATAGAAGCGAAACGACGCCAGACGTATGTCCAGGCCTGCTTAACCCACACTCACTCAAAACAAAGTGAATTTTCATAATGCCATTATGATTTTTATAATGCATAAAGAATGCCATCTTGTGACATTAAGGTCAGGAATATGTTTATTGATTATTTATCAAAATGTTGCGTGATATTTTCAATGATGTCTGGACAGACTGACGGGTATCTCTCAGGGAAAGGATCGCAGAAAATAGTGAGATCCCGCGCACTATTTTAGGGATGAGGATGCTCCATAACAGGGCCAGTAAGATATTCAGGAATGGCTGGGATCTGTCGATTCGCTGAAGCTTGAAGCTCAGTTGATTTGCCCAGACTCCCTGGCTCATCAACCCTTTTCTTTGTGCACATCTTCCCAGCTTAAATCAAAACGCATAAGGTATTTACGCAACCGATCAGCATCATTTGGCTGCTTTTTTTGCTGTCTGGAGATGGCAAAGAGCCTGCGTCCAGCTTCTGACAGCGAGGCAGAGCGCTGGCAAACTTCAATGACCGTTTCTAATTGCTTTTGATCAAACAGATCGATGTCACACTCAATGGGCAATGCCACAGGCTGTTGATCTTCTGTATGCCAGTTCGCCTGTAGACGGGCGATCTCTTCATCCACCAGTGCCAATGTAATGCGTCCGTTTTCTGCCAGTGTGGCCATACGCGCTACGCTGGCACCGAGTTCACGAAAATTGCCTCGCCAGGTGGCATCCACTGAATTCGCAAAACGAAGGTAGTGAGTGCGCGCATCTTTCTCAAAACGCACCTGACTGCGCTGGTTGCGCATAAAGCGCTGTAATTCGTAATCAACATTAGGCTCAATGTCTTCACGACGCTCAGCAAGTCCCGGCAGCCTGTAGCTCCACATATTTATACGAGCATATAAATCCTCCCTGAAACGCCCTTCCCTCACCCACTGATGCATATCACGATGCGTGCCTGCAATCAGTTGAAAATCACTGCTAACTTCACGGTCTGAACCAAACGGGAAGAAGTGTTTCTCTTCAATCGCGCGCAACAGCATGGCTTGTTCGTCAAGGCCCAGCTCCGCGATTTCATCCAGAAACAGGATGCCGCCATCAGCTTCACGCAACAAACCCGTGCGTGCAGCCAATGCACCCGTGAACGCCCCTTTGATATGCCCAAACAGCGTTGACATGGCGTTATCACCACGCAACGTGGCGCAGTTCACAGCGACAAATTTTCCTTTGACCTGATGGCGTGACTGGCGCAACTGAAAAATACGCTCTGCCAGAAACGATTTCCCCGCACCTGTTGGTCCCGTTAAAAGCATCGGCGCACTGGATCGCTGCGCCACGCGTTCAATTTGCTCAATGAGGGCGTTAAACGTGGGATTGCGAGTCTCGATACCTGACTTGAGGAATGATACCGAACTCTGCTGTTCATACTGAAAGCGACTGGTTAACGTGGCGTAGCGGCTCAAGTCCAGGTCAATGACCGAGTACACCCCCTGCGGTGCTACTTCTCCTTTTTTACCCGGACCGGTCTGCAATAGGCTGGCAGGCAGATAACGTGCTTCAGTCAGCAGAAACCAGCAAATCTGCGCCACATGGGTACCCGTGGTGATGTGCACCAGATACTCCTCATGCTCGGTATCGAAGGGATAACGGCTTGCGAAATCGAGGAATGCGCCGTAAACCTCTTCGAAATCCCAGGGATCTGTGAGGCTAACCGCATGTGGCACCACCCTGGTCTGCGGCGAGATTTCGCCAATGTCCTCGATCAGGCGTTCTGCCAGGCTGATATCGCGTGGTTGATACAACAACTCGAAACGGTCAATGGGTAACTCTTCATGCAGGCACAACGCGACACTTGGACGCCATTTGGTCCACCGATGTTGACGCTTACCGCGCCTGTCGAGCTGAGTTCCCAGCATGCCGATAACGACACGTTTTTTCATTACTTATCCTGCAAGATAAATTCTTATCCAATAAGATAAGAATATCTCTCCTCACCTCACGTAGCAAATCGAAAGAAAAAAATAATTAACATTAAAATCATAATGTTATTAGCAATTCCTGCAAAATATAATTATTGGCACGCTATCCGCTATATGTATGGAAACGAAATCAATCAGTGACGGAAATAAATGAGATGAACATACAGACTGGATTACACAGCGTTAATGAGTCAATGCGTAAGCGCGTTCGGGAAGTCCTGCTCCAGATCGAAGATGAACACGATGTGCGTATTCTGTTTGCCTGTGAATCAGGCAGCCGCGGCTGGGGTTTTGCCTCACCAGACAGTGATTATGATGTGCGTTTTCTCTACGTGCACAAACCTGAGTGGTATCTGCGCGTTGAATCGCCGCGAGATGTGATAGAAAAACCGATCGACGCTGAACTTGACGTCTGCGGCTGGGAATGGCGCAAATCGCTGGGGCTGTTAAAGCGCGCCAACCCGACACTTATCGACTGGCTGGACTCCCCTATCATATACCGGCAGAACGATGATGTGATGGTCCGCATTAACGCTATCAGCAATTTTTTCTTTTCACCGGAACGCGCGCGTTGGCACTACCGGTCTATGGCGCATAAGAACTTCCGGCAGTATCTCCAGGGCGATGAAGTCAGGCTGAAAAAGTACTTTTATGTGCTGCGCCCGCTGTTAGCCGTGCGCTGGATAGAAGCGGGTAAAGGCGCACCACCGATGCGTTTCGATCAGTTGTTGCAAGGAACCCTGGATGATAGCCCGTTACTGCAGGATATTGCGGCGTTGCTTGCTGCTAAACAGCGAGCCGGTGAAGCACAATATGGGCCACGCCGGCCCGTGATACATGCCTTTATCGAGGATGAACTGGCACGTACTGAAGTGGCACTCCCCCGATCAGCAGATAAGCGGGATGACGCCTTGCTGGATGCACTGCTATTTGAAACCGTGCTGGGAAAGCATGCTTAACAGGGAACGGATATGAAAAACTGGCTTAACAGATTATTGGGCAAGCAACCGCAACAGACTATATCGGTGGTATGGGATGCACAGTTACCGTCGATTTATGCCCGCCTTGAGCAAACCTATGCTCAGCCACGCCCACTGGCTGAGGATAATCATGTTTTAGAGAATCAGCCATTAGGTGATTCAGATGAAACGTTTTGGGCGCCGGGAGCACTGGAAGGAACGATGATTTATCACTTCGGTGCAGGAAGCGATGACCCAGGCACTGATAAGATACTACTGGCGTTGAAGCAGGTGCTGGCAAAACCTGGCATACAAACAATGCAGCGGTTGTATCTCCTGATAAATCAGGATTCACCACTGTATTACATTGATGAACTGATGAAAGCCATCGCGGAGAGCACCGGTCTGCAAGCGGATCGACTCCACGACCTGGTGTTATCGCTGTGCACGCAAAGCCCGGATCGCAACGCGGTAAAGTTTGCTATGGCACTGATGGCCTTCTTTCCCGGCCAGCGTAGCGTGGAGGTGTTACAGGTATTGGGGCGTCATGACGAGTTCACGCTTTATGCTGTCGTCGCGATGCGTTCCATGATTGAACCAGAGCAATATGCAGCTATCTGGTTTGCCATGGCACAGAGGGTCAACGGCTGGGGCCGAATCCATCTAATGGAACGTATCCCTGATGCGCTGAATGAAACGATGCGACAATGGTTGTTACGTGAGGGTTTCGCTAACTCAGTCATGAATGAATATACAGCGTTGAATTGTGCGCTGCGAGGCGGGTTAGTGGACGCGCTGGCAACAGAATACGACGATCCCCTTCTGTTGGGGGCAGCGGAAATGCTGTATGTGCTGATAAGCGAAGGTCCAGTAGCCGGTATGTCAGCTTATGATGATGGTGGGAAGGCTTGCATGCTCTATTTACAAAGCGTCCTGGCACATCAGCCCGCGCATCCACTGCACTACCTCACAGCCAGGAATCTGGGTGAGTGGGCTAATTGTGAGAAATCATTAGATACCACGACCTCCTCGCAGTTAGTGGCCATGAGCGCCGAGGTGCTGGCATTAGCCATGTGGGATGAGGTGACTACTCAGGCACTGGCGGGTGAAGAAGCTTACCTGTTCAATCTTGCGATTGAAGTATGCCGCCATCGCTAGGAGGATCCCTTTCCTGACCTTTTTGCCCGACAGCGAGATAATCCTGAATCAATGCTCTGGTATCAACTGATGCAGACGGACGATGCCGTCCAGGCAAGCCAGGTATGTTTTCTGGCAGAAACTCAGTTCGACCTCAAAGAAATGGCGAGTGGACCCGCACTGAGCAGCGGCATGGGCCCCAAATGGGCTGCTCAGCGCAACCTGGATGCGGTATTGCAGGAATTAAAACGCTTTCCAGAAATGGGATGGCCCTTACTGGAAGCGGCGCTGAAAAGTCCGGTGATCAGAAACCGTCAGATGGCGATTAATGCTCTCGAAATGTGGCCGTTTGATAGCCTGTCAGTTCATGGTCCCTATATTGAAGAATGTGTTGATACTGAACCCCATAAAGAGGTGCAGGAGCGTCTGAAAAAACTACGAGATCGATTATCTTCCGCAAGGTAAACCCTTTCATCTAAAAGGGTTTTTTACGTTAAAGCCGGGCAAAGATGCCCGGCTTGTTAATTGATGATGATCAGAACGACACGCCCAGTCTGACCTGTCCATAGTAGCCGCCGGATTCCGCGCCGTGCAGCGCATCAGACCAGCCACCCTGCACACCCAGCGTCACGTTCTGACGGATGCGTGCGTCCAGACCCCCGTTGATCCCAACCCCGGTACCCGACAGGTTGCTCCTGAACGATGCTTCCGATACCGCCACACCCGGCACCGATGCCGTCACGCCACTGTGGCCGCCGTAACTCTGCGTTATCGATGGCGTAACCCACCAGCTCAACTTCGCCTTCGCATCCTGCGACGAGCCAACCTTCAGCCCTGCGCGAACCGACTGACGATGAGTGTTGGACCAGCTGAGTGATGCTGCTTCATCTTGTGCGTCATCCACGCTAAGACCCTGCACTGTGTACTGCAACTGCGGTTCCAGTGACAGGTTTGATCCGACGCTGAACGCCTGTCCGACTTCTGCCGAGGCCAGCCAGCCGGTGCCATCGGTTGACAACCGCGTACCGTCGTTCGAGTTGGTAGACAGGCTGTGATGACTCGCCTGCAGCACCCCGTCAATATGCAAACCGGCATGGCTGTGGCCCGACAGGTACACACCACCGGTATAAGACGTGTCGCGATCGGTACCCGCCGCGTGGCTGCCACCGTCACGCCAGACATCGCTGCGCATCAGGCCGGTGGCACCGTACAGCCCTGCCCGCCAGTCGGCATTGGCACCGTCAAGCTGCCAGAGATCCCCACCCAATTGCAGGAAACTATACGCGCTGCTGCTTTCCGGCACGCTGCCGCCTGTCAGACTGCCGCTGTCAGCATGGCGCAGATGGCCCGCCACCAGACGGCCCCAGACCCGGCTGTCCGGCGCGTAATGGAAGCGCGTATCCGCCGTGCCTGCCACCAGACGGTCGAAATCGAGTGACAGTGAAGGCAGCGCCGCATAGCTCCACATGCCGTCACGGTAGTTGGTGGTACCGCTGACCGGCGTGGTGTCGCTGCTACCTTCATCCGGCGTGGTGCTACCGGTATCCGTAGCGGGCGTTTGTGTCAGCTGTGAAGTCAGGTACCAGCTCTGGTCAGCGTTGCGATACAGGCTGTAGGAATACGCACCCGCCACCAGCGGCTGGTTCAGGGTAAACGCGCCGACATCGGTCGTGCCCCCGTTAATGGCCTGGATCACTGCGATACCGTTGCCGGTGGTCTGGGCACCCAGTCCACCCCGGTTCAGCACCAGCAGGCCGGTGCTACCGGTAGCCTGGCCGCCATCAATCACGACTTTATCGATCGGTGAGCTGCTGTCGCCCGCCACGGTGTAGAGGGTGATGGTGCCGCCATTGCCGACCAGGTTGGTCACAGTCAGCGTATACGGGGTAAAGGCTCCCTGCGACGGTACAAATACGATGCTGCCTGCGTTCGTCAGGGTATCGACCAGTGAGTCACCGGTGATATTCCAGCTACTGCTCTGGTCAATGTTCACGTCAGTCGGGTCGATGATACCGGTCAGGGTGGTGCTGTTGACCAGCGACAGCGAGGTACCGGACTGCGCGACAATGTCCGTGGTCGCCTGCAGGCCGTCCATGATCAGTGCGCCGTCATTGAGGTTAACCTGCGACTGGCTGAAAGTGCCGCCCAGCGTAAGCGTACCAGAACCGTTCTTGGTGAGCTGCCCACTGCCGGTGATATCGGTATTCAGTGCTGCGCTGGTGCTGGTGTCATAGGTGGTGACGCCGTCGTTGACGAAGCTGCCGTTTGCCAGCGTCAGCACACCGCCGTCAGCAATATTCAGCAAACCGCCCGCCGCTACCGCGGTGTCCGTGGCGGTGCCGCCACTGCTGACGTTAAGCAGACCACCGTCGTTAATGACAGAACTTGAGGCAAAGCCACCATTAAATACGGAAAGCGTACCGCCGGAGTTAACCGTGGTTGAGATAGCCGTACCCGCGACATTCTGAGCACCACCCGCGTTGACAATGGTGCCGCTAGTGGCACCACTCACTGTCACGGACTGCACGCCGCCAGAATTCACCGTGGTGCCGGTGGTACTGCCGTTGACGTACTCCCAGCCTCCCTGGTTAATCACTGTCCCGATCGATGAATCGCCAGATTTGACGTTCAGAAAACCGTTGTTCTCCAGCAACACGTTTTGCGCCTGACCACCACTAATGGAAAAAGCCCCCAGTGCGTTGGTACCCGCAAGAGCGGCACCGGTACTGGTCACCAGCACCGCGCCGGATGCCAGCGTCAGACCGGTAGCGCTGGCACCATCATTAACATACAGCGTCCCGCCGGAGTTGACTGTGGCATCGGACGCCGTGCCGCCGCTGTTGATGTTCATGTAGCCGTTATTGGTCACGGTAGTCCAGTTCGCCGTGCCGCCGTTGTAAACATACTCCGCACCGCCAGCCGCCACCGTGGTTGAGTTGGCAGTCCCATAGATACCCTGGGCCGCGTCGCTACCTATCTGCGTACCGGTCGCCGTGCCGTTGCTGTAAACATACTGGGCACCGCCTGAATTCAGCGTGGTTGACTTCGCTTCACCAAAGACCTGCTGAGTTCCCCCCGATACCGTGGCCGCGACGGCTTCGCCGCCCGCATATATCGTCTGGTAGCCACCAGAGTTGAGTACGGCTGAAGTGCTCAGGGTGCCTGAGTTGACGTATTCGATGCCACCCGAATTGATCTGAGTCGCAACCGTCGAGCCGCCACTGTAGAGGAACGCTCTGCCGCCATTATTAAGGGTGGCAGAGGTGACGCTGCCGTAGGTATTCAACTGACCACCGGAATTCACCACGGTGTCAGTCACCGACCCGCCATTGACAACAAACTGATTTCCGCCCTCGACGGTGGTGGCGCTGGCGCTGCCGCCGCTCTCAACATACTGCACACCGCCAGAGTTCACGGTAGTGGAATCGGCACTGCCGTAGACATCCTGCCAACCCGACGAATTCACCGTCGTTGAGAAAACAGAACCCCCTGCCGAGACATACTGCCTTCCCCCGCTGTTGACCGTTGTGCCAGTTGCCAGGCCACCACTATTGACGTACTGGTTAGAACCGCTGCCGCTGATGGTAGTCGCGACCGCAGAACCCCCGGCATAAATCACCTGATTGCCGCTATTGGTGATGGCCGTTGATGTTGCTACAGCACCGCTACTGACATATTCATAAGCATTGTTGGTTACGGTGAGGCTGCTCGATCTATCACCACTATTAAGCGTTATCGAGGATCCGGCTCCCGTAAGGGTTCCGCCCCAAATCACCGCTCCTGCTGGCAGCGACGCCACACCACTCCCCAGCAGCAGGACCGCACATGCCGCTTTCTTCACCGCCAGCGGCGGACGTCCACCACTTCCGGCACGTTCTGACGCCACCACCCAAGCCTGACGCGCAGCGCTCCAGACAATCCTGTAAGCTTTATTCATTTCCCTGTCTCTCTTGTTTTAGTGTTTGCAGGTGAACACATCACCTTGTGTGTAGTTTTTATTGCGTGGTTTTACTGCCCATGCAGCTGTGCATGGAGCCGGTCAGTCACGCCGCAGACCTGTTTTCCAGTAATCAGGCGGGTACACTCGAACTGCCTATCGGTTCCCTTATGGCGGGGACACCAGAAAAAGTCCTGGTGGTCGAACGTCTCATGCAGACTGTCCCAGCAGCCGCTACAACCGTGGCTGCTGAACACCCGCCACGGGGTGTAAAATTCGGCCCCCGGCAGGCTGAAGCCGCTGATCAGCACCACCGGGATCTGCGCCGCCCAGGCGAGCCAGGACAGGCCGCTGGCGAGGCCGATAAAAAAGCTGGCGTGCCGCAGCAGATCCACCTGCTGTTGCAGGGGCAGATTGCCGGTGAAGTCTTCCGCCCCGTACGGGATGTGGTTCCAGACGAAGCCGCGGCCGGTGCGGGCTTCACGGTCAATGCACAGCACCCGGTAGCCCAGGCTTTTCAGGTGCGCCACCACCTCCGCCCAGCCGTGTCCGTTGTTCCAGAACTTGGCCTGGGAAGTAGACTGGACAGCGATGCAGACGTAAGGCTCGGTAATGGTGCGCGCGGCGCTCAGGTTGAGGCGCGGAGCCTCCTCACGGGGATCAACGCCCAGGATATGTCCGGCGATGCGATGAAAACCTGTCTGGCGGAAGTCGATCGGCTGGTGCGTGTCGTTGCCACCGAAAAACAGGCCGATGCGATAAGTGGCATACGGGGTGCGCTGCACCACAGCATCCGCTGCGGAGAAGCGAATGTGCGGATATTGCCCTTCCAGCAGGCTAATAATGTTCGGTGCCATCGCACACTCAAGCCGGCAACCGTGCAGCAGGCGGAAACGTTCCGCGTAGTGGAACCAGCCCAGCAGGTCGCCCAGCGTGCCGGTGGGGAAGGAAATCAGCACCTCCCGGTCCTTCAGGGAGAGGGTTTCATCCAGCAGTGGAGTCACTTCATCGCCACGCCAGACCTGAATGCGGAAACGGACAAAATACTTTTTGGCAGATGTAACCCAGCCAGCACCGGACTCACAGCTGAACAGGACGTTGCCTGAGTCATCGTCCAGTAAGGCAACGCGCCAGCGCCCCGCAGGCAGTAGTATCCGGGCACCATCATTAAAGTCGTAGAAGATGCCTGCTGGCCCCCTAATTGAGGGACGGTCTGGCGGAAGAACGAATGGATAAGCGATGGGTGCTGCGGAATGAACTGGCGCAGACGCAGTAATATCAACAGCCGGGATAATTTCAGTCATGGCAGGCCCCCGCTGTGTTTAACCTGCAACCAGCGAACCTGCCACTCTGAGCGGGACGTCATTTTTCTCACACACACTCCACGATGCCCTTTAAATAAGAACATTCTTGATTTGAATACGACATGGAGGGGTTATCGGAGGGATTGGGGTTTTCAGTAGGCCTGCACAATAAAAATAGTTTGCACGCTAAGGTAAGCGCCATCGCGATAGCGTTTTAAAAAGAGTTTTGCTGTTGCGCGGCTGTGTGGTTTTATCAAAAAAGAAAAGCAACCTCACCGGGTTAGAACATGTGCTGCAATAACATGACCCAGAGGTTCCTCTGGATCATGCAACAAAACACTTTTCATCAAGCCAAAAGGGCTTGCTTCTTTGTTTTAGCCCTTTTCTTCGGAGGTGAGGCTATAGATGCCGATTCTGCAGATATTTGCCTTTCCGGTTCTTTACTAACCGGTTTCTCAACGACTGGGGCTGCGGATATGGTTGGCGTTGGCGTTGGGGCAAGGAAACGGTCAAGGGCAGGATTGTTATTTGAATTCAACCATCCATCTCTAACTAATTGCTGAACCATTTTAGAGTTGATTTCGTTAGCCTCTTTAAGATCGAGAGCATAGTTCGGCAGGGCTAATAAATGCAGATGAGTTTCCCAGATATTTAACATGGTATACAGCAATCCATCATAGGGGTCGTTAACACCACCCTCAAGTAGTTTGAATGTTTCCTGCCAGAGACCATGAAATTTGTCAAAAAGACGGTTTCGTAAATCGTTAAGATCTATTGCCTTCTTAAGTTCACCTTTCCCTATCATTGAATTAATATCACGGCCAGCAGGACGCACCATACTTTCCTCAACACTACTCGTCGCTTCAATAACTGCACCAGCCATAGCCAGTATAAACAAACCATCAGTTGCAACGTCAGATGAACCTTGCAGAACTTCAATACGTTCTTGTCGAGACTCCCATTCAGCTTCCTTAATTGCATTGCTTTCATTAGTGAATGCAAGCACTTCTGATGCTAAATTATTTAAGTTCCTCACAAATTCTGGTTCGGGCATATGTTGTTTTACGGTAGCAATGATATCGCTGGAAATTTTATTACCAATGTGGATTTTACGATAGTTTACAATTGCATTCCTTTGCTTTTCATAATTTTCATTATCCTTCTGTTGAGTTTCACGTAGCATTTCAGGTGTGATGGTCCTATGCCCTAATTCATCACTATTCATTGCCTGCGCTAACTTTTGAGCATCATTTCTTATTTTTGTAAATGATGCAATTCGCCGATGTTTAATGCTCATTAAATTACCATTTTCCAAAGTGTCGCTGGATTGTTTATAAAATGCCAGTGGCAGATGATCTCGTAATTTTCCTTTTCGCGCCGCCGTGATTTTGGGAAAAACAGAACGATCATAAACGCTAGCGACGCGATCATAAAAATCACTTTTCTCTGAATTCGCACGTTCGATACTGGGTACACAAGAACGTTTAGACATAGAATCAACTAAATCAGAACGAGTTGCCTCATCTTTTTGTGCGAGTTGCTCCATTAATCGTGTCAATCTCACACCCGCCGGTTTCAACATTAGCTGGGGAATAGCGGCCATAATAAATTCTTTAGCTTGTGGCGGGAATAACGCTTCACAAATTCGTTTGGCGGGAACAGCGCCTTCTTTTAATAAATCAAGCAAATCATTCGCCAGGTCTTCCAGAAGTAATCCGCAGCTGGTTATTGACTGGCCACTGAGAATGCCCTCCGCCAGACGTTTCGCCACATCTGCTTCATCCAGCCACTGCAGAAAAGTATCTGGACCTAATTCTTTGGCTTTTTTCAAAGCCTTCTGCATATCTTCCGTGGTGGTTGATTCCTTCTGGGGATCAAGGTTATCAAGGGCTTCTCTAACTGGTGGCGGTAATTCTTTTATGGGTTCATCCGGCCTCTCTGCCTCTTCTTGATTTTGATAAAAAGATTCAGGAATCATTTGAGTTTTAATACTTTCAATGCAAGCATCTAACCACTCAGATGAAGTTGGGCTAATCCAGCGGTCATCCGTGGTAAAGATTAATTTTCCTTCGCTGGCCCACTGCTCCATTTTTTCTTTAAATTTTTTTGTGTATTCACTCGCCTTACAGGTAATATTTGCCCAGGGATCCACAACCCAGCATTTGCCAAAGTCTGAAAAATGAACATTCTCTTTTGCTGATTTAGGAGGGTGACCTACTAAAGTAAACGTATGCAATCTTGCCGTGCCATATCTTCTTGCATAACCACCAGAGGTGTTGATTATTTGTTCTGCAATACCAGCCATTTCATCACAATTACCCATTCCAAATTTCATTGCAAGGGTAAAATCAGGAAACTCTCTTCCGTTGAAAATATGTTTTTGTAGTGGGTATCCTACATGCCTGGCCTGTTGCTGACGCTGGACACTTTCTGGCACATGAGCTTTAGCTTTGTTATTACTTTTATAAGCATCTCTTTTAAACCGATTCCTGACTAAAGTATTCGTTGTTTCAGCCAGATATTGATTCTTATCATCATTCAGTGACCTAACATTTCCGAGTCCATTAATATTTGGAAGTTTAAAATCATCAGGTGGTGAAGAATAATCTGTAGGTCTATTTATGTTTGGGCTGACTTGACTATCATTTTTTTTGATGTTCTTTTGTTGATTACACTCCCGAATAAATCGTGAGATGTTTGCATCACCCGCATAAGCTGTGTCATTCAGCGCATCAATAAATGAGGCAGGGATAGTACTATAGTCGAAGCCATTATTATCAATCGCATCGATCATTCCATTCATTAACTGTATTTGTTGGTTCTGCGTAAGTTGACCATTATTAGTAACGAATGATTCAAAATTATCATCATCGGAACTACAAAAAATTCGTTCGAAATCAGCGTCTGTCCACTGTTGTCCCAAGCCTGAAGTCACAGCATCGCTGAGATTTATATCACTTAAATCTATACCAGAAAAGTCAAGAGGTGAGCCGGGATCAAAATCACTAATTAATCTACCAAAAGCATCAGACCTCTCAGTCATAATTGTTTGACGTTCGTAATCGCTAAGGAAGTCTGGTACAGGTTGCCTTAAAAACTGCAATGCATCACTACCTGAAGAACTGGAAGGTGTAGTGCTTGCCTGATGGGTGGATGTTGAAGCCACGCTCTCCGCGTGGCTATATGTTGGAGTATTGTTAAGTATCGGATTCATGTCATTTTACCTTTAATTAAATTAGGTAAAATCTATCTGAATCACTTTTTATGACTTCCGTTTTTCTCCAGAAATTTATAGTATTCGCCTGAAGTTAGAATTATCTTTAAATACTTAAAACACACCCTCCCGCTAATAAATTGCATTCATCATCATGATGTTCAGTTTTATCTCCAGGCGACCATGTTGTTTCTAATGCTTAGTCTGATTACACAATTTCAACTCACGGCGCTGTCACATCCACTGCATTCAATCCACCATTGATGCGGAAAGCGACCCGTTGCGGATGGTTCACCGAAACCAGATATTCAATCGGCTGACGCTGGCTGTCATAAATCACACCCCGGTACACCAGCGCCGGACTTTCTGGTTTCGCCTGCAACAACAGATGGTCCTCTTCACTCATTGCGGCAGCACGGAGGGTCCCTTCATCATAAACATCATGAATAGCGTAACGTTCCGCCAGCAGGCGATAGAGGGAGCCTTCTTTTTCTAACATCTCTGCGCTTAAATCCGCGACACGCGCTCGCGGTAAATAACTGGTTTCAATACAGAAGGGATGACCATCGGCCAGACGCAGGCGTTTGATCATCACTAAATCATCCCCTTCTGCAATCTGCAGCAACCGTGCAATGCGCGCGCTGGCCGGAGAAATGTGAAAGAAGATCAACTGGCTGCTGGGCACTGCACCATTCAGTTCGAGAATTTTACTGATCCCCAGTGCCGGTTGCAGCGGACGTTCAATGGCGGTATCCACCAGCCAGGTCCCCTGATTCCCGCGCCGTTCCAGCACATCCTCATCAATTAACTCTGCCAGTAGCTTGCGCACCGTCATCCGGCTGATCCCCAGCATCTCGCTCAACTCGCGTTCTGCCGGGATCTGATCGCCGCTGTTGAAATCGGGTGAATTTAGTATTTCGAGTAAGCGTTTGCGCGCATCAAGATAACTTCTGCGCGGCCTTCTGGTCTGCTTTTCCGGACTGTTCATGGTCTGTTTTTTTCTGGTGTCAGTAAAAAGAATTTAAAAACCAATCATTTGATTTAAAAAATAAAAATGATTGATAAGCTTGTAATTTGATAAATAAGCATAACATACCACGATGATTTTTTTACGCCTTTGCGGCGAATTGTTGTTGCTATATACATCAGATTGCGTGTAAATCAATCTATATGGTCTGTTTTTAGGTATAAATACAACACCAGGGAAACAATAATGAAAATAAAAAAAACCATCTCCGTAATAGCCGCAACAATAACCTTATTTGGTTGTGTCCACACGGCGATGGCCGCAGATCCACTGCGTTTAGGCATCGACCCCACTTTCCCACCTTTTGAATCGAAAAATGCCAGCGGTCAACTTGTCGGTTTCGATATTGACCTTGGCAATGCGATTTGCGCGGAAATGAAGGTGCAATGCTCGTGGGTGCAGAACAGCTTTGATGGGCTGATTCCGGCACTACAGGCAAAAAAATTTGATGCCATCCTTTCTTCTCTTTCGATCACCGACGAACGCAAAAAAGCCATCGCTTTCAGCGACAAACTGTTCAACACCCCTGCCTTCCTGATTACCGCCAAAGGCAGTTCGCTGACCCCCACGGCACAGTCGCTGAAGGGCAAACGTATCGGGGTGCAGCAGGGTTCGGTGTTTGAAAACTACGCCAACAAATACTGGCGCAACGCCGGTGTGGAAGTGATTGCCTATCCTGATGCGGAATCGGTGTATGCCGATCTGACCAACGGTCGCCTCGATGGCACCCTCGACGATGCCGTGGTGGTCACCGAAGCCCTGCTCAGTAAACCTCAGGGTAAAAACTTCACGCTGGTGCAACCGCAGGTGAAGGATGACGAGATCTTCGGACCCGGCACCGGTATCGGCCTGCGCCAGAGTGACACCGCGTTACAGGCTCGTTTCAACCAGGCCATCGCCACCATTCGCGCCAATGGCACCTACGACCGCTTAGCTAAAAAATACTTTGATTTCAATATCTACGGTGATTAATTCCATGCAGACCCAATCGATTATTTCCTCCCTGATGCGCGGCCATTTTCAGCATAAACCGGTGCGTCAGGTGTTCCTTGTGGCCTGCGGGGGTTCGCTGGTAGATATGTACCCGGCGCATTATTTCCTGAATGAGCAAGGGGAAAACCTGCGCTCGTGGATGATGACAGCCAATGAATTTGTCTATGCCACCCCTCACGCATTAGGTGAGTCGTCAATCGTTATCGTTTGTTCACATGGCGGCAATACGCCGGAATCGGTCGCTGCCGCCCAGCTGGCGAAAACACGCGGAGCCGCCACCATCACGCTGACGCACAATGCCGAAGCGCAACTGCTGCAATGGGCCGACCATAACCTGCTGTATAAATGGGGTGATGACACGCTGGTCACTGAAAACCCGATGGCACTGATCCTCAGCCTGTGCGTTGATGTGCTGCGTCAGGTGGAAGACTACGCCGGATGGCATGATTTCCAGCAGAGCTTTGGTCAGATCGATCAGGTGATTCGCCGGGCCCGCACCCTGGTCGCTGCCCGCTGCGCCGACTTCGCGCAACAATATCAGCATGAATCGCTGTTTTATGTGCTTTCCAGTGGCGCTTCATACGGCCACGCCTATGGTTTTGCTATTTGTTCCCTGATGGAAATGCAGCGTCTCGATGCCGCTTCGATTCACAGCGGGGAATTCTTTCATGGTCCGTTTGAAGTCACCGATAATCACGTTCCCTTTATTCTGTTGATGAATGAAGGCCGCACCCGTGGTTTAGATCAGCGTGTGCTGGGATTCCTCAATCGTTACAACGACAAAACCGTGGTGGTGGATGCCCGCGAGCTGGGTCTGGATACCCTGCCGGTGTTAGTGGTTGACTACTTTAACCCGGTGCTGTTTTACAGCATCATGTGCGACTATCGTGCGGCGCTGGCTGATATTCGCCAGCATCCGCTCTCAACCCGTCGCTATATGGGCGTAGTGGAATACTAAGGATTGCGGGCAATGAAAGTGATTGGCGTAGGCGACAACGTTGTCGATAAATATGAGCACCGCCGCGTGCGCTATCCGGGTGGCAACGCACTCAATTTCAGCGTGTATGCGGCGATGCTGGATGCCTCTGCTGCTTATCTGGGTATCTTCGGCAACGATGCAGCAGCAGACCATGTGATGCGGACGCTGGCAAAACGGGATATCGATACACGTTATTGCCGGAAGGCTGAAGGCGAAAATGGCTATGCGCGCCTGACCATCGAGCAAGGCGAACGGGTGTTTCTCGATTCTAATCTTGGCGGCGTTCGCCAGACGGAATCGATGGATTTCGTGCTGCAACATCGTGCCTGGCTGGCAGATTTCGCGCTGATCCACACCAGTAGCTACAGCTATATCGACGCGCAATTGCCTGAACTGGCAAAGCTTCCCGGCTGGCTGACCTATGATTTTTCCGATGACTTCGTCATTGAGCAAGCATTGCCATTATGTCGCTGGCTCGACGCGGCCTTTTTCTCCTGTGCCGGATGGTCGCTGGCAGCTACGCGCGACCTGCTGATGCAGGCGGCGCAGGCCGGTAGCCGCTATGCCGTCGCCACGCGGGGCGCAGAGGGGGCCATACTGTTCGACGGAGAAAACTGGTATCAGCAACAACCGGAAGCCGTCACCCCGGTGGATACCTTAGGGGCCGGTGATGCCTTTATCACCGCTTTTCTGCTGAGCCTGCGTGCTAAGGGAAATATCCCGGCAGCGTTACAGGCCGGGGCACATTTCGCAGCGAAAATTTGCCTGTTAGAGGGAGCCTTCGGGGAAGGCGAGTCTTACTGAATTAATGCTGGTGAGATGCCAGCGTTTGCCATCGCCCCGCAGGGTCGTGAGACTTAGCGGGGCGATATCAATCAACTGAAAAGCACTGACCGGTGCGCCCAGCAGACCAATAACCATTGCCCGAATCACCGCAGCTGACACGATGGCACACTGCGGCTGACGCCCGGCAATGCGTCCAGACAACCATGCACTAGTGCGCACCAGCAGTTGCGCCACCCCTTCCCCACCCGGTGCAGCCTCGCCTGCCAGCCAGCGCTGAAAATCCTCACCCTGCTGCGTGATCACTGCTTTGATCGACATCCCCGCCCAAAGTCCATAAGCCGGTTCTGCCAGTGCCGTTACGCTTTGCCCCACTACCCCCAGCGCCTGTGCCGTCTGTAGTGCCGCCAGCTCCGGTGCCAGCCATATTTGGCTACCCGCTGCGACGTCTCCCTGCATCTGTTGTGCCGCCAGGCGAGAGGCTTCACTCAGAACATCATTAGCGGGAAAACGTGAGTGGCGATTTGCCAGGGTTTCCCCCTGGCAAATCAGTTGCAGAACAGCGACCATCAGTATCCTGCCGTCGCGTAGCGGTGACGGGGATTCTGCACGGTCTTTTCGGCAAACACGCCAAACAGCAGCCCGGTGGCGCACCACAGGGTCAGCTGCGTGCCGAACGAGCTCAGACGGAAACGCCAGAGCACATCGGCAGAGAAGCCATGCGGGACCTCATTTATCGCTGGCATCAGCAGGCAGGCCACGATCAGCATCGCCAGCCCGGCCAGCAATCCCCACAACGCCGCATTCCAGCTTCCCAGCCGCGCCCGCAGCTGATGCGCGCTCCAGGCGGCGGTGACCACAATCACGGCGGAGACCAGCAGCATCACGAAGTACAGCATCGTCCGGTAGCCAATGGTCGTCGCATCACCCACCGCCGGTGGATTAGGCGGATATTTAAGCCCCGGCATCAGGCTCATGATCAGGAATCCCCCCAGCGCCAGCGCCAACGCCAGTGCTCTCGCCCCGACCGGACCAGTGCGCTGCCAGCATAACGACCAGACCAGAGCCAAAGCACCGCCCATCGCCGCACTGAACAGGATCATCCCGCTCAGCAGACCTGCGCCGGACTGCGTACCGCGACTGAAAACTTCGCCATCGGCATCGTGATCATGGTGATGCTCACCCCCGGCGCTGCTATGTTGTGCGGCGAGGGTTTCTTCGAATGAAATCGCCCGATCAACCTGCGGTTCACCAAAGAAATGGGCAAAACTGAAGGCGATGATGCCAGCGAGGATCCCTGCCATCATCCCGTTTAACAGAAGTTTTCCGGTCATGGTGATGTCCTTAGTGGCAGGGGAAACCCAGCAGATGCCGCGCATCATGAAAATATTCATGGATCTGATTGCCGGAGAACACCGCAGTGGCCCCCTGCTCAGCACCAATAAAATACACCGCCAGCAGCACCATCAGCGTAATAAAAGCCGCCCAGGGTAATACGCTATTGAACGGGATCGGGGCCTGACCTGCATGAATATCATTAACGGTACGTTCCATTTTTCTTCCTCATATCTGGCTGATAATAATCAATTCAGGGATTGGCGCGCGCCACTGCCGGGCTGACCGCCACCGGAACGCGCAGTACCGGGTGGTGATGGTCATGGTCATGCGCGGGCGGGCAGACAGCGCTGGATAGCGTCACCGGCATACCATGCGGAGTATTAAGATACGCCTGCCGCCATTCATCGGTGCGGCGGGCAATATCGGCCTGCCCGGTCAATTGCAGCAACAGCAGCATGTGCTCGGTGGCGGCGACCCACTGACGGTAATAAGCATCATTAACGCTTTCATGTTCCTGTATTGGGTGCGCTTTGATTTCTGTGCTGAAAACATCCACCCACTCTTTCCAGCTGAACTTGCCGGCCTGATGCAGACAAACGATCAGGGAAAACACCTGTGCCTGCCATGGATGCTCAAACGGCGCATTTTCCGCATCATGGTCCGTAAAGGATGTACTCATAACGCCTCCAGATAGTCGTCCCACAGATCGATACGCACCGTGTCTTTCGGCGGCGCGTTATCACCCCACAACTCGGTGGCGGCAAAGCTGACGCTGTACACGTGCTGCGGATGTTCACCCAGGCCGTGAGCAACGGTGTCCGGGGTAACAAAGACACCGTGATCAATCACGATGGTGCCGATTTTGTCGCGTACATAGCGTGGCAGGCGGGTATGTCCGCGGGGATTGATGTTTTTCGCCCGGACGCGATCACCCACCCGGAAGCTGGCGGGTACATCAACATCAACGCGCGCCGAGGCACCGGTGGTGACCACCGCCTGTACCATTTCCTGGCGTAACACCGGTGTTTCCGCCGCTGCGATAACGGGTTTGACCGCCCCAGACAACTCATCAAGGGTGATCACCCCCTTCTCCAGCAGCAGCGTTTCGAAAGCGTGCATCCAGTGTTCGTAATAACTTTCTTCGAGATAGTGCGCCGGATTCATGCGCTCAATCGCATGGCGGAACATATCCACATTGAAGTGACCACCGACAAACAGCGAGGCAAAAAAGGAAAAGGCGCGTCGCTCCCATTCATGATGAAAAGGAGGTTCGTTTTCTTCGGTAACAACAGCACCCATACCGTGCATACCGCCCAGATCATGTATCCCGTTCATAGCGTCTCCTGAAAAGAAGGGTTTAGTTACCCGGTTGCAGCGCCACGCCAGTGCCGATCATGGCATCGCGCGTTACCAGCGAGGCGAGCTGTGTTTCACTCCAGCCCTCGGTTCCGGCTGGTCTTTCCGGCAGTACCAGATAACGCAGCTCGGCGCTGCTATCCCAGACGCGGATTTCCCGATCTTCACTGATGTGCAGGCCAAACTCAGCCAGCACACTTCTCGGCTCAATCACGATGCGCGAGCGATAAGGTGCGGATTTGTACCAGGCAGGCGGCAGTCCCAGCGTCGGCCACGGGTAGCAGGAGCACAGGGTGCAGACCGTGACGTTATGAACATCGGCGGTATTCTCCACCACCATCATGTCTTCCCCCTGCACCCCGGAAAAACCCAGCTCAGCAATGGCCTCGGTGCCATGCGCCAGCAGACGGGCCTTGTAATCCGGGTCGCTCCAGGCTTTCGCCACCACCAGCGCACCATTGCGGGGCCCAATGCGGTGTTCGTAGGTGTCGATAAGTTCATCCAGCGCGACGGGATCAATCAGCCCCTTTTCCGTCAGCAGCGACTCGAGAGCTTTCACGCGTAGCGCGATTTCCGCAGGCGGCTCGGTGTGGTCGTGATCATGTTCCATGGTGTTTCTCCGGGAAAGTAAAGGTGAGTACTGCGATGACATCCGCTTCCAGTCACTGCTCGCTTCAAACGCAGCAGAGGGCTGATTACTGACCTGAACATAACGCGACTGCACAACCCCTACCTGGTTGAGAAGGACAGTCACCTGGTCAGGAAGGACAGCATCAGAAAACGCGGGCATAACGCAGGTTCAGGCGGAAATCCTCTTCCGCGCCATTTTCCACGCGCAAGTCCCGACCCAGCTGAATCTGGAACTGGTCACGCGGGGTGACAAATTTGGTGGCGGTGATGCGCACATTGGTGGTCTGCGCCGGGTTGTCCTGTTTCTCACCGTCAACGGTGGTTGCGCCGCCCCAGGTCTGACCGAACCCCAGACCAAGCGCCAGCGTCGGATCAGGCATATAACGCCCCATAATCTGCGCTGCCCAAGCGTTGTCCTGCTGCAAACGGGAGGAGGCGGTTCCATAGTCGTTATTGTTGCCGTACCAGATGGCGTCACCGACCACATCCAGCGCCCATTTTTCCGTGAAGAACTTGACCCAGGCGGCCTGCAAATCCACCTTCCAGCGGTTCTCTCCCAGATTCAGGGCGTCGTTATGGTCATAGTTACCGGTGGGAACGTAGAGATAAGGAGCGAAACCAAATACATCGCCGCCTTCGCTGAGTTTCACCTTTAACGGCACGGTCAGAATTAAATCGCCAGTGCCATTGGCGGAACCGAGCGCCGCGGCATCACCACCACCAGAGATGCGGCCAAATGGCAACAGGAACTGTGGATCGAGGGTAGCGGATTCGCTGATCTGCACGGTATGCAGCAGACGCAGCATGCCGATATCGGAGCTCAGGTTGTAATCCGAGCTGACTTTGTCACCGCGCGAGTGCGCCGAGCCGGTTGAAGCGTGCTGGTAATAAAGCAGCCCTACCGTGGTGCCGTCGGGAAACTGACTGTAGTCGCCGGGTGCCACTTCCACGGCGAACGCAGGCAAAGAAGCCAGCAGGGTGGCAGGCAGGAAAAAGCGTAATGCGTGCATAAGGTAAACCCCAGAAAGTGATCGATGGATGAGATTTCGTCGTGTTTTCAGCGCAGTGCGTCACGCAGCATCCCGGTCTGGGGATGGCAGTTGATGTATTCAAAGGTCTGATAACGGGCGTCAGAGACCGACACTTCGTGGTAGAGCCGTAGTTTTTGCAGCCCGGTCACCACACGGAAAAAGGTGGTGAAGATACGCAGGTGGGTGGGATGGGATTCTGCCCAGCGTTCAAGCCGGTCCAGGGATCGCCAGAAGCCAATGTCGTAGGCAATATCCAGCAGGTTGCCGTCTTTATCGACGTTGCGCACAAAGCGATTGCTATAACAGCCAAGTGGCTGCCCTTCGTCGCGCAGAAAATCCATACCTGCCTGTAACGGCGGCAGCATTTCCGTGAAGTACAGCTGACGCTCCTGTTCGTCGGCCTCCACCCAGTCCTGGCCGGAGCGGATCAGCGTAATGTTGTCATGGCCCTGCACCACCACCCGGCCTCCGGCAGCGGGATCGCCGGCAATCACCCGCAGTTCTCCGTCCGGTTGCAACCAGTCATTTTGCGAGGCCGGAATGCGATCGCGCACCGATCCCCAGTAGCCGTGCTCCTGAATCTCACCGCTGAGGTTATCCATCACTGCGCCGACACCGGGCAGATCCTCTTTAAAGGCGTACAGGGTTTCGAACTGTTCGGCGCGCGGGGCAATAATCTCGCGGAAATAACCGAGACCTTCGTGCAAACGATCATCAGCGGACCACCACTGGTCGATTTCCGGCTGACGGATCCAGCGACAGTACGCCGCCGGATCGCGCCAGTAGCCCACCACGATAAAGTTACCGTAACCCTGGTTATCAACATGGAAGGTGATGTCATGGTTGCCCGGTCCGTTATCGAGGCTGAAGCTGGCAACGATGTGCTGCATGGCGCTGACGGCTGTTGCCCGCTGTTCTTCACGAAACTGCACGCCCAGATACGCCATCACCACCTGAGTCAGGCTGGCATCGGCCCGGCCAACGAACATCGGGAAAGGCGGTTGATAGTCGTCATGAACCCGACGGGACAAGGTGCGCGGACATTTCAGGTGTTTATCAATGGCAGATTCCATACAGACTCCCAGGTAAATAGTTTTCAGCGATGGGTTAATTCGCCATTGATACTAAGGAGATTTTTTCTGGCTTCCTGGCTTAGTCGGACAATCACCTGGCTGGAAAGGACAACCCTGATGACGCAGGTGATGATGGAATGAAACGGTGCAGCGTTGCCCGCCGATAGTGCGTCTGCGCCATGGCAGCGCCACTGAATAGTCAAATTATCCCGCCAATTCATATCGCCATCGTCATGGCGTAAAAATTGCTTTCAGTTTGAAACCATCAATCCTGATGCGCAGTTTTCATATGAGGTGTCGCTGTGAACAGTCATTCCACACCCAGGGATATCCGCTATTCCACCGAACATGTTGCCGTGCCTCAGCGCTTTGAATACTGGAATGATGTCATTCTGCGTCACTGCATTCCTTCAGATGGTAAGCCGCTGGCGGAGGGGCGTTTTGAGGGTGAGCTTGCGGTGCGGGAGGTCGGACTGATCGATGTCTGCACCCTCACCTCGACGCTGCACTACTGGGAGCGTAAGTCACAGCATCTGCGCACCGGACCGGAAGACGACCTGTGGCTGGGTTATATCCAGGGTGGCTATGGCCAACTGGAGCAAGGGGGACGTAAAGCCAGCCTCGCGGCGGGGAATCTGGTGCTGTACGATGCCGCGCAGACCTTTCGTTTCAGTATTGGCGGCAGAAATAACCATCTGATTCGCATCCCGCGCCATCTGCTGACCGGTAAAGTACCTGCCAGCGTGGGTTTCACTGCCACCATCCTGGATGATACCCGCCCGGGGATTATCCCGTTGCGGGAGATGATTTATCAGACGGTACAGACGCCGGTGCTAATGAATAACCCCGATGTCGCAGGCCGCTTTTCGCAAACGCTGCTGGATCTACTGGTGCTCAGTCTTGAGCTGCAGGATAACGCCAACGCGGCGTCTGAGCGCGATCTGTACGCCAGAATGCGCAACTACATTAGCCGAAACCTGACCAATCCTGAGCTGAGCGTAGAAAGTATGGCGCTGGCACATCACGTCTCCGTGCGTACCGTGGCCCGGACCTTTGCCCGTAAACAGAAGACACCCGCCGCCGTCATCTGGCAGGAAAGATTACAGGCCAGCCGCGATGCACTGGAGCAGGGCCGGGTAACCAGTGTCTCTCAGGCGGCACTCGACTATGGATTCTCTGATTTTTCTCACTTTAGCCACGCGTTCCGTAAAGCCTTTGGTGTCACACCTAACTCGGTTCTGAAGCAAAGTGTGCAGGTTTTTATCCCCTCGCCGGATAAATCCTGATGTTCTGCAACGGAACCAGAGGGTTCCGTTGCAGTTATTTGTCTTAATTTTAGCTCTAATTGTCATGCTATTGTTAAAACAAAGGCACATTACACCAGGTGTGATACGATATATTTTCACCGGGATATCCAGCTAACATTTGGTTTGTTTAATGATGCAGGAAGAAATAGAACAATATATCGCAGTCATTCTGCAAGAATGGCGTCCATTACGTGCAGCACTGCCGCAAGATGTTATCGCTATTTTACGTCAGATTGCGGAAACGCAGTCCGATAATCTTGCTCACCGCTTTTATGAAACATTGCTCAAAGATCCGGCTATTTCCAGGCATTTGTCTTATGAACTTGTTGAGGAGCGACTCAGTAGTTCACTGTCGAAATGGGTTAAGGCCATTCTGACCGAAGATGAAAGCCAATTTGAAAACCTGGCGCAGCTGCAATACCACGTCGGTGGCGTACATGCCCGTATTGGTATTCCGGTTGAATTTGTTCAGCGCGGTGCCCGGCAGCTAAAATACGGTATTTTTGCTTATGTTGCCCAGCATGATATACCGTACCCCCTCAGTTTACAGGTGATGCACTATGCCGCGATGGCAATTGATATTGCCATCGAAATGATGAGCCATGCCTATGCGATGTCCCATTATCGGGCCACGCGTAATGAAGAAGCTTATCGTATGCATGTACTGATGAATAATGCCTGGCAGGAACAGGGCAAACAGCAATCTGCCCTTTCCAGCTGGGAAAACTCGGTTATCTATAATCTGGTGAGTGGCGTATCGCAAACGGAACAACTGCTGAATATTTCCGAATCTAACTTTGGCCTGTGGTTCCGCCATAAATGCGTGCGCCAGTTTGGTGAAAACCCTCAGATTCAGCAGATGCGCCAGCTGATGGCGAAGATTGATGCAACCATGGCGGGTATTGATTTAACCACGGCCATACCGGTAGAAAAATTGCAGGAACTGTTGCGTGTTATCCATGCTAACTGTCAGAAAATTAATACCTATATGGAGATGTTATTTAACGACGTTTCTCATATGCAGGATGGTAAAGATGCGCTGACTAATTTGCTCAATAAACGTTACCTGCCGATTATTTTAAAACATGAAGTCAGCCTGGCAATGGAAAACCGTTTACCGTTGAGTGTCGCCATCATTGACGTGGACTTCTTTAAAAAGGTGAATGATGAATGGGGACATTCGGTTGGCGATCGCGCATTAACGCATATCGCTAACCTGTTGAGTGATAACATTCGCGCCAGTGACTATTTATTCCGCTATGGCGGTGAAGAGTTTTTGATTGTGCTGGTTGAGGCAGGCCAGTCGGAAACCTATACTTTATTAGAACGGATTCGTCGCATTGTCAATAATACGCCTTTTGAAACCGTATCCGGAAAAACAATCACCCTCACGGTGAGTATTGGCTATACATTACATAGCGGTCACCCGGATTATAATTTATTACTGAATAAGGCCGATACTGCGTTATATGAAGCTAAACGCAGTGGCAGAAACCGTATTGTTCAGCAATAAATTTGCGTATTTGCACACATTCGTAGCGGCGCGATTTATCGCGCTGTTACAAATAGCGCTGTAATGATTGCCGCAACATGACGATTTTGTCATCCTGGCCGGATTCACTCTTAAAACTGGCCCCTTTAAGTTTTCCTTAAGAAATGCATGGCTAAACTCCAGTGATACACCTGGAGGTGATAACCGTGATATTAACCACTTTTTCATTGCTCAAAGAAAAGACCCGTTATATGCAGGCGTTTATTGCTAACCCCCGCGCCTTTGGCTCGATTGCTCCCTCTTCACCCTCTCTTTGTCGCAGAATGTCGGATGCGGTGGATTGGGAGCAGGCGCATCATGTCGCAGAGCTGGGTGCCGGAGACGGCGTTCTGACGCGCCACTTATTAAACCGTATGCACTCCAGCGCCACTCTGTCAGCTTATGAAATCAATCCCCGGCTGGCGCTGAAACTCTCCTCGCTAAACGATCACCGCCTGACCGTGTTCACGGATTCTGCAGAACAGGTCGAACAGGGATGCGATGCCATTTTTTCCTGTTTACCCTTACTGTCGCTGCCGGAACCGCTGCGCCATCGCATCCTGCAACGTGTGGTCGCCTCACTGAACCCCGGCGGCGTATTTATTCAGTTCCAGTACACCTCGCTGTCAGAACCGTTGCTTTCCGGCTACTTTCACTGGACGCGAACCAGAGTGATGCGCAACCTGCCCCCGGCGTTGGTCTATCGCTGCCAGAGCGTCAGTGTCTGCGCGGCCTGAGCCATTTATGACGACTTGTTCTTACGCGCACCTGGACGGGTCAGCGCATTGCTGATCTCATACAGCTTGCTCATGCTGGTCATGGTGGCAACCGGTGCTGCGGCGGCCAGCCCCAGCACCAGGATTTCCAGGCAGATCATCGGCGTGGCATGTACAGGCATCTTGTCAGCCGAACGACTGCGCGGAATTTCAATCATCACATCAGCATGCTGCGCGAAAATACTGTCGGGTGTGGCGGTTAGCAGCACAATTTTCATCCCCAACCGCTGAGCTTCTGCCAGGGTCACCAGCCCTTCCGGGTGCGCACTGCTCTGCACCAGCATAATCAGCACATCCGCGTGGCGCATATCAGCAATCTGTTCACTCAGCGAAATGCCGGTGCGGTTAAGCACATACGAGGGAGTGCCATTGCGTTTGAACAGCCGCGCGGTGTAATCCGCCAGGATGGCGGATGCGCCAATACCGAAAATCGCCACCCGCTCCGCCTGCTGCAACAAGCCGATGGCCTGCTGAATAGCCTGACGATTGGCCGGTGCCGCCAGCATCTCGCAACTGATGCGATAACTGTCGAGCACGAAATCGATGCTGCCCCGCGCATCCTGTGAGAGTTCATTGACGGTCACCGCCACTCGCGCCGGTGAACGGCGGGTGACACCCAGATATTCGGCAATCACAATCTTCAGATCCCGGAAGCCAGAAAAACCCAGCGCCTGGATAGCGCGAATCACCGTGGCGTCAGAAGTCTGGGTATCAATCGCAATCTCCAGCGCGGTTTTATCCAGCACGGCACTGCGATGCTGGTGAATGTGCTGCGCGACTTTTAACAGCCGGGGAGTTAACAGATGCTTATTAGCGTGGAAGCGTTCGCCATAGAGATCATAGGGTTTTTTACTGATTTTGGGATTGGACTCAGTCACCGGAGTTAAACACCTTATAAATTATACAGTTAATCAGCCTTTTTTCATTTTCTGTCACGTTTTCAGGCTAACTTTCGGGCCGTTTTGCTTGATAGTAAAGCCTGAACAGGCCCGCTAAGTAAAGAATGGCCGATGGTTATTTAATCAGCCATGGCGTCGCATTCGCTCATTATTCTTCTGAATATTAAGAATACCTTAATTTATGAATTAATAAGTTCAACGCAATAATCCATCAAAAGTATCGTTGCCAATCCCTTCCTGCCAGAGAAATGTAGTGCAATGATGGCAAATATTATGATGCTACATCAACTACTACATTTACAACATATCATAATGATTTTAAATAAAATTATTCACTACATTATATTTATCAATGTCAGGAAATAATGTTTTCTCCTGATTGAGAATCTCCATTTTTTATTTAGGTGAATGATTTATTTTCCCTGAAATAACAAGAAATGGTTGTAAATGAAAATCAATCTCATTAGTATCCAGCTTTCAAAATAATTCTCTTTGATGCGGATTTAGTTAAATGAAGTATCTTTCTTTCTTTTCACCAGCGGTGAAATATACGCTTTCTGGGTCACAGGTCTTACTGGCATCAACGCTTCTCTATGGTCATTCTGCCGCAGCGGCAGAAACCACCCAGGATCAAACCCTGACAGTGACTGCCGATCAGTCTTCCACCAGCAACACCGGCAGTTATAACCAGGATGATGCGGCGGCAACGCTCAGAACCAATACGCCGCGTAATGAAACGCCACAGTCAATCAGCGTGGTGACACCCCAGGTAATGAAGGATTACCAGGTCACCAGCCTGAACGATGCCGTGAAGTTTGTCAGTGGCGTGACCCAGGGCAACACGCTGGGCGGCACCGAGGATGGCTTCGTGAAGCGTGGATTCGGTTCCAACACCGACGGATCGATCTTTATCGACGGCGTGCGCAGCAACCAGGGACTGACCATGGACTCCAGCATCGACCATGTGGAAGTGCTGAAAGGCTCTTCTTCCCTGCTGTACGGCATCCTTAACCCTGGCGGCATCATTAACCTGGTGAGTAAAAAGCCGCAGTATGAGTGGAACACCCATATCAGCGGCGAGTCCAGCAGCTATGGCGGCGGCACTGGCATGGTGGATATCACCGGCCCGCTGGGTAATGGCTTTGCCTTCCGCATGGTGGCGGAACGCCAGCGCGAAGATTACTGGCGCAATTTCGGCGTGAATGAACACACCCTGCTGGCCCCTTCACTGAGCTGGTATGGCGAGCGTGCCACCTTCAACATCAGTTACGTCGAGTACAAATACGATGTGCCTTACGATCGCGGTACCGCCTTTATCAACGGTAAACCGGTCGATATTCCTTACAACCGTCGCCTCGATGACAGTGCCAACCATGCGTGGGGCAAAAACAAACGCCTCAACGTCAGCTATGGCTACAACCTGGATGATACCTGGGACACCCACCTGAACTATGGCTGGATGCAGCGCCGTTACGACAGTAACGAAGTACGCGCCACGGCGATTAACACCACCACCGGCATTGTGTCACGCCGTGCGGATGCCAACCGTGGCTTCAACCATCAGACCGAGTACGTTTCCTGGGATGTCAGCGGCTCACCGGTGATCGCCGGGATGCAGCATGACCTGCTGCTGGGCGTTGATTATGAGCAAAATGAAACCTACAAGGCACGTTCTTATCGCGGTACCGTTTCCCGTACTTTTAACATGTACGATCCGGTGTATGGTGAGGAGCCGGTACTCAGCGACAGCACTTACAATGACGCGCTGAGTAATCTGCGCACCAACCTGTACAGTCGTTCGCTGTTTGCCAAAGACAACATCCATCTGACGGATAAGTGGATCGCGGTACTGGGTGGACGCTTCCAGCGTTATACGCAAACTTCCAGCAACGGTTTTATCAACCCGGAAACCACCCTGAACGATCGTGGCAACGCCTTCCTGCCGCAGCTGGGCGTGGTGTATAAAGTGTTGCCGGATGTCTCGCTGTACGGCAGCTACAGCAAGTCCTTCACCCCGTCCACGCAGACCGACGATAACGGTGATGTCGCCTCCACTGAGAAAGGCACTACCTGGGAAGTGGGTTCGAAATGGCAGGTCGCACCGAATCTGGCCGCCACGCTGGCGCTGTACCGTATTGATGAAAGCGATATGTCGATCTTTATCAACGGTGTGACGCGCAACATTCCCAAAGCCCGCTCGACCGGGGCGGAACTGGAAGTTAACGGTGAAATCGCGCCGGACTGGAATCTGATCGCCAACTACAGCTACGACAAGACGGAAATCGTCGAAGATAACGTTAACCCGGATAACGTGGGCAACCGTCTGGTCAACGCCCCCACCAATATGGGCAGCCTGTATCTGAGCCATACCCTGCGCTTCTCCTGGCTGCCGGGTGAGTTGCGTGTTGGCGGTGGCGGGCGCTATGTCGGCACCCGTGCGGGCGACCCGGAAAACAGCTTTGTCATGCCTGCCTATACCGTGGCCGATGCCTTTATCGCCTGGGATAGCCAGCTGGTGGGTAAACATACCCAGCTGAAGTTGAACGTGAAAAACCTGTTTAACCGGGAATATTACGAATCCAGCGCCGGTAACCTGCGCGTGATCGAGGGTGAGCCGCGCGTGATGTACCTGCAGGCATCGGTGGATTTCTAACCTGATTCGCTCCGCCTTAACTGGCGGAGCCACAAGAGAACCTATGCATGAAACGATTTCTCGCGGCATTGTGCCTGCTGTTGCCGTTTGTGGTGCAGGCCAAAACCCTCACCGATAGCCTGCAACGTCAGGTGGAGGTGCCGGATAATCCGCAACGTATCGTGATTGGCGAGAGCCGGATGATTTATACGCTGGCACTGGTTGAAGACGGTAACCCGGCGAAGCGTGTGGTGGGCTGGCCCGCAGATCTGCGCAACCTCGACAAACAAACCTGGCAGCGCTATGTCAAAGCGTTCCCGGCCATCGCCAATATTGAGCAGATCGGCAACTCCAACTTTTCCCAGCTGAATGTTGAGAAGATTATTGCCCTGCGCCCTGACCTGGTGATTTTGCCGGTCTATGCCCGCACCCCGCCGAACAACTCCCTGTTTATGCAGCAACTGGCTGCGTCAAAAATCCCGGTGCTGTTCCTCGATTTTCGCGTCGATCCGCTGGCGAATACCGTTGCCAGCCTGCGCACCCTCGGGGAAGCGCTCAATGACCAGGCGAAAAGCGAGCGTTTTATTGCCTTCTATCAGCAGCATATGCAGCTTATCCGTGACCGGCTGGCAGGCTGGAAGGGACCGCGTCCTAAAGTCATGCTGCAACTGCATCTGGGGAAAAAGGCCGAATGCTGCACCACCGTGGCTCACGGTAATCTCGCCGATCTGATAGCCTTTGCCGGAGGTGACAATATCGCCGCCGGACGCTTCCCGGCGGTGTTTGGGCAACTCAACCCTGAGGCAGTGCTGGCCGCCAACCCGGATATTTATATCGCCACCGGCTCGGCAGGCCCGGAAGATAAAGCTTTCCTGCAACTGGGACCACAGGTAAACGCAGCCAGCGCGCAGGCCACCTTTATCAGGGCGCTGGCACAGGATGGCACGGTATCGGTGCTTAACGCCGTGCAGCAGCAAAAGGCGTTCGCTTTCTGGCAGAACTTTTATATGAGCCCATGGCATCTGCTGGTAGCGGAGTTCTTTGCCAAAACCTTCCATCCGGACTTATTCCACGATTTATCCCCGGATGAAACCCTGCGTGAAATGAATCAGCAGTTCCTGCCGATTCCCGAAACCGGCACCTACTGGACACATAATTAAGCCAGACATGCCAAAGGGAAGATGACAAATTTGTCATCTTCCCTTTTCCTTTTTGTTCGGAGCCATTCGATAAACTGGCACAAATGAGTTTATCGCTTTGAGGCACCATGGATCTTCGACATAAAGGAACGTTATTACTGATCGCCGGTTTGGTGATTGGCTGCGGCAGCTGGTATTTCTGGCCCCGACAACAGGCCGATGCGGCAATGAAACCTGCCAACACCCCGGCGTTAGTCAGCATGGTGACCGCCACGGTCAAACCACTGCCCATCACCCTGAACACCCAGGGCCATATTATCGCGCTGAATCAGGTCGATATTCAGGCGCAGATTACCGGCACGGTGAAGACGGTGGCTTTCCATGAAGGAGATTTTGTGAAAGCCGGACAGCTGCTATTCACTCTCGACAATGCCAGCCAGAGCGCAGCTTACGATCGCGCCGTGGCGGCACTCGGCGAATCCAGAGCATTGCTGGTCAAAGCGCAAAATGACCTGCAACGTGGTCGGGCGCTGAAGGCGAAAAACTACATTTCCATGTCTGACTGGGACACGCTGCAAAGTAACGTCCAGCAGTATCAGGCGCAGTACAAAGCGGCGCAGCAGGATGTGCAGACCGCCGACGTGACGCTCGGCTACACCCGTATCGTCGCGCCGGTCAACGGCAAAACCGGCGCGCTCAATGTCCATCCGGGCAGTCTGGTGCAACCCGGCAGCACCCTGCCACTGGTTTCGCTGATGCAGTTCGATCCGATTGGTGTGTCCTTTACCTTGCCGGAAAAAGACCTGAAACCCGTGCTGATGGCGCAGGCAAAGGGGCCGGTGACCGTATGGGTCGAGAATGCCAGCGGTACACCGACCGCCGGTAAGCTGGATTTCATCGATAACAGCGTCAGCACCGCCAGCGGCACTATCACCCTCAAAGCCCAGTTCAGCAACAGCAATACGCTGCTGTGGCCGGGCCTGTTCCAGAATGTGAAGGTGGATGCAGGTGTCACCCCGGACGCCGTGGTGCTGCCACCGCAGGCGGTGCAGAACGGACCGGATGGGCATTTTGTTTATGTGATCGACAAGCAAAATCGGGCGGTGGTGCAACCGATAACGCTGCTGCGTATCCAGCAGGCGTTAGCGGTAGTCACCGGCATTACCCAGGGAACCCGTGTCGTCAATGAAGGTGCCAATAATCTGCGCCCTGGTGCCGCTGTGCAGATCGCCAGCAATATTGATAAGGCGATGATGCAACCATGAAATTCTCAGAACTCTGTTTGCAGCGGCCCATCGCCGTGCTGTTGTTGTGGATTGCCGTGATGGTAGCGGGTGTGGTGTGCTGGAATAATCTGCCAGTGGCCGCCCTGCCGACCTTCGATACGCCAACCATTAAAGTCAACGCGTCACTTTCTGGTGCCAGTCCGGAAACTATGGCTTCCTCGGTTGCCACGCCGCTGGAGAAAAACCTGGCGACCATTCCCGGTGTGGCGATGATGACCTCGACCAACCTGGAAGGCGCGACCACCATCGTGCTGGAATTCGATCCCTCGGTGAACATTGATTCGGCGTCGGTGGATGTGCAGGCGGCGTTGTACCAGTCGTTAAAAAAACTGCCGTCGCAAATGACCACGCCGCCAACCTTTAAAAAGGTTAACCCGGCAGACGCGCCGATTGCGCAGATCAGTCTCGACTCCCCGTCGATGACCTTGTCCGACCTTAACCGCTACTCGGACGATCTGATTTCACCCTCGCTGTCGATGATCAAGGGGGTGGCGGAGGTAACAGTCATCGGCCAGAAACGTTATGCGGTGCGTGTCGAAGTCGATCCGGCCAAACTCGCCGCCACGGACATGACGCTGGAAGAACTCCATACCGCGCTGAAAGCAGCCAATGACAATTCGCCGGTAGGCGAGCTGGATGGCAAACGGCAGATGATGATGTTGCAGACCAATGGCGATCTGCGTAATGCCAGCGATTTCAGCAATGTGGTGGTAGCGACCCGCAACGGTCAGCCGGTGCGCCTTTCTGATATCGCCAGCGTACAGGACAGCATCGAAAACACCCTCAGCCACAGCGCCGTCAACAATCACACCGCTATCGTACTCAGCATCACTCGCCAGCCAGGTGCCAACCTGGTGGCGACGCTGGATAGCATTAAACAGCTGATGCCAAAATTGCAGCAGCAGATGCCGTCATCGGTGCATATGCAGCTGCTTAATGACCGTTCTATCTCGATTCGTAACGCGATCCACGATGTCAATATCACCCTGCTGCTGACCATCGCACTGGTGATCATGGTGATTCTGCTGTTCCTGCGCCATGTACGTGCCACGGTGATCCCGGCGCTCAGCGTGCCCATCTCGCTGCTGGGATCCTTTGCCCTGATGTACGCCTTTGGCCTGAGCCTCGACAATATCTCGCTAATGGGGCTAACGATTGCCGTCGGCCTGGTGGTCGATGACGCCATCGTGGTACTGGAAAATATCATGCGCTATATCGAGGAAGGGATGGAACCTAAGCAGGCGGCGCTGAAAGGGGTTAAAGAGGTCGGCTTTACGGTGGTATCGATCTCGCTTTCGCTGGTGGCGGTGTTTATCCCGATCTTCTTTATGCCCGGCACCATGGGCCTGCTGTTTCACGAATTTGCCTGGGTGGTGTCCCTCGCCATTCTGGTTTCTGCGGCGGCGTCACTGACCATCATTCCGTTGTTAGTACCGATGCTGTTTCGCCACGATCCCCATCAGGATAAACCGGAACCGGCCTGGAGCCAGCTGTTTGAACGGATGTTTGAAAACCTGCGGCAGCGCTATGCCCAGGGTCTGAACTGGGCAGTGGATCACCGCACGGTTATGTTGTCGGTGGCAGCACTGACGGTGGCACTGACTGCCTGGCTGTATGTCAGCGCCCCCAAAGGATTCTTTCCCCAGGAGGATATCGGCCAGGTGACGGCCAATATTGATACGCCGCAGGATATGTCCTACGACGCACGCAAGAACGTGGCTTTCCAGCTCGGGAACACCCTGCTGAAAGACAGCGCGGTCGAGACCATTGTGACCAAAGTGGACCACGACACGACCCAGCTGAATCTGACCCTGAAGGATCAAAGCCAGCGCCCGGCGATGGCGCAGGTGTTGCAGCAGCTGCGCAGCGAAACCCGCTATCTGCCCGGCATTAAGGTGTACTTCAGCCCGGTGCAGAACTTCAAAGTGGGTGGCCGTTCGGCAAAAAGCACTTACCAGTACACCCTGCAATCTGTCAGTAGCAGCAGTGGCCTGAGCCTGAATGATTACACCAACCAGCTGATGGCGGAGATGAACAAAAGCGGCGTGTTTGTTGGCGTCAACAGCGATGCCCAGCTTAATGGCCTGCAGGCGCAGCTGACCATCGACCGCAACAAAGCCTCGCTGCTTGGCGTGGATGTGGACCAGATCCGCAACAATCTGTACGACGCTTTCGGTACCTTGCAGGCTTCCACTATTTATGCCCCGGAAGACAGCTATGAAGTGATCATGGAAGTGCAGCAGCCGTTCCGCCAGGACGAGAGCGATTTGTCACAGATTTACGTCCGCTCCTCCTCCAATGACCTGCTGCCGCTCTCCACCTTTACCCATATCAGTCGCGTACAGGGTGTCACGGCGGTGAATCATCAGGGACAGCTGCCTGCGATTACCATTTCCTTTGACCTGGCGCCGGGCAAGTCCCTGTCGGATGCCACCCAGGCCATCACTCAGGCGGAGAATAATATCAATCTGCCGTCCACCGTGTTTGGCAGCTATGCCGGACAGGCGGCGTTGTTCCAACAGTCACAGACCAGCCAGGTCTGGCTGATTGTGCTGGCGCTGGCGGTGATTTACGTGATTCTGGGTATGCTGTATGAAAGCTGGATCCATCCGGTGACCATTTTGCTGGGTCTGCCCTCGGCGGCGGTCGGGGCGCTAATGGCACTGCGGCTGATGCAGCTGGATCTGACCTTTATCGCCATGATTGGTATTCTGCTGTTGATTGGGATCGTGAAGAAGAACGCCATCATGATGATCGACTTCGCGCTGTCAGCGCAGCGGGAACAGGGTATGAGTGCACATGACGCCATTATTCAGGCCTGCTTGCAGCGTTTTCGGCCGATAATGATGACAACCCTGTGCGCCATTATGGGTGCTTTGCCCATTGCCTGCGGCTGGGGTGCCGGTGCCGAACTGCGCCAGCCGATGGGTGTGGCGGTGGTGGGCGGGCTGGTGTTCTCGCAGTTTATTACCTTATTTATTACGCCAGTGCTGTATCTGCTGTTTGACCGCACGGGTGCCCGTCTGGACGCACTGACCCATGCGACGGAGGAACCATGAGACTGTTGTTAGTAGAAGATCAAAGCATGGCGGCGGATTACATCGCCAAGGGCTTAAGAGAGAACGATTTTGTGGTGGATGTGGCAGCCAACGGTATCGATGGCCTGCATCTGCTGCTGACCAACGATTATGACCTGGCGATCCTTGATGTGATGCTGCCAGGCATCAATGGCTGGAAGCTACTGGAAATGGCGCGTCAGGCAGGACGCCCCACCCCGGTGATGTTCCTCACCGCGCGTGATGATGTCGAGGACCGCGTCAAAGGACTGGAGCTGGGTGCAGAAGATTATCTGATCAAACCTTTTTCCTTCAGCGAACTGCTGGCCCGTGCGCGGGTAATCCTGCGCCGCCAGACCAGCAACAGTGTGGTGGTCAGTGACGAGTCGCAATTACAGATTGGCGGGTTGGTGCTCGATTTTGTTAAACACAAAGTGACCCGCGATGGTAACCGTATCGAACTGACACAAAAAGAATTCCTGCTGCTAAGCCTGCTGATGCGGCGCAGCGGCGAAGTATTGTCGCGCACGGTGATAGCTGAGCAGGTGTGGGATATGAACTTCGACCCGGAAACTAACGTGATTGATGTGGCGATACGGCGTCTGCGCGGTAAGATTGATGATAACTATGATGTAAAACTGCTGCACACCATTCGCGGCGCAGGTTATGTGTTGGAAGAACAAGAGCATGCTGATACCCCGTAATGTCCCGATCACCGTTCGTCTGACGTTGTTCTTTTCCGTGGCGATGGCCATTGTGTTGTATAGCGTTTCCGGATTGCTGTATCAAACCTTACGCGATCAGCTGAATACCAAAGATGTCAATGAACTGCGCAGTACCTTACAGATCCAAAAGGAAATTGCCAGCACCATCAGTGAACGCCAGGGACCACAGGAGCAGTGGCAAAACGAGCTGTTTGAATTTATCGCCGAGCAGGATCGCCTGTCGCTGCGCATTATCAGTCCGGATGGCAAGATCTGGTCGCAATCGAAGAACATGCGCGTCCCTGAAGCCAATTACCCTGCTCCCACAACCCGCTTCAATTACTCCAGCTGGCGGCATCGTGATGGCGATCATCATGAAAAATACCTGATCACCGCCACCACCTTCACCCTGAAAGACAAAGAACTCTGGACCGTGCAGGCGGCGCTGAATGTTTCCCGCAACAATGAAATCATTGAGAACTACTGGGCGCGGATGCAAATCGCCGCCGCGCTGGCAATCCTGCTATTTGCTGCCTGTGGCTACGGCCTGGCGCGCCGGGGATTGCAGCCCTTACGCGTGATCAGTCGCCGGATTGAGAACATCAATGTTGAGGAGCTGCATACCCGGCTTTCCATCGAGCGTTGGCCGTCAGAACTGGTGGTGCTGGCAGCATCATTCGATAGCATGATGACCCGGCTGGAGGCATCTTTTGCCCAGCTGACGCGCTTTTCCTCCGATCTGGCGCATGAACTGCGCGGCCCGATCAATAACCTGATTTCTGCCGCCAGCGTCACGCTCAATCAGCCGCGCAACCCGACGGAATATCAGGAAACGCTGGAGGCGATAGTGGAAGAAGGTGAACGGCTGTCGCGCACCATTTCTTCGATGCTGTTTCTGGCGCGTGCCGATAATAGCCGTGAACCACTGAAGAAAGAGACGTTAAATAGCGAAACAGAATTCAGACGCCTGACGGGTTTTTACGAGATTCTGGCAGAAGAAAAAAATATTACCCTGACCCAGCAGGGTGCCTTAACCTTTGCTGCCGATCCGCTGCATTTTCAGCGCGCTATGGCTAATCTGTTATCCAATGCGCTGCATTATACGCCATCGGGTGGGCATATTATTCTCCGCGCACGGCGGGACAATGACTGGCTGTATTTCAGCGTAACGGATAATGGTGAAGGTGTCGCACCTGAACATATTCCGCATTTATTTGAGCGTTTTTACCGCGCAGATGAATCGAGAAGCAGCGCGGAAAACACCGGGCTGGGTTTAGCCATCGTAAAAACCATTGCTGAATTACACGGCGGTAAAGTCAGTGTTAAAAGCGAATTGAATAAAGGCAGTACCTTCACCCTGATATTACCGGATACCCCGGCCTGACAAAATTGTCATCTCCCCGTTGCAGTCGGGTCACCACCTGCGTGAGAAAATGATGCTGTAAACAAAACAGTAATCGTTAAATCACGAGGTGACCCTATGAAACAGAAACTCATTGCTATTGTACTTGGCGCATTATCTTTGCTGGCAGTTACTCAGGTAGAAGCCAATACCGGTGTCGAACGCACCGCCAATACCTGGCTATTGACGCCAGCCAGCTGGCATCCCAACCCCAGTAAAACCCATGAAAATTACCCGTTCGATTTGCAGGAAAGCAAAATCAATATGGGTGATGCGGAACCCTTCCACCATTATAATAACGACGATGCATTGCATCCGATGACCGATAAATCAGTCAGTTCGCCGGTTTATCATCAAAAAAGTCAGTAATTAAATCCGTAGCGGCGTAATTTATTGCGCGATAAATTGCGCCGCTACAACTCATTAATGTTTTACGCGGGTATTTCGCAGGTAACCAAAAATAGCATCATTCAGTCGATACAACTGCTTAAACAGCGGAATCAGGATGTACTCTGCTTTCTTCACACCCCATGAACAGAACCAGGCGACCAATACCGAACCCAGCATATCGGCCGGGAAATGCACACCCATATAAATCCGTCCCCAGGCAATAAACAGGCTTAACAGCAACAGACTGACCCCGGTATAAATCCGTTGCCCTAACAGGAAACTAAAGGCGACGGCACAGGCCAGCGTCATATGGTCACTCGGGAACGAAGAATCAGCCACATGGCTAATAAAAGTGTGACCAATTGGTACCATAAATGGTCGCGGATGCGGGAAGAAATCCCCAATCACCAGATTTACCGACAACGCCAGTAAAGCGGATATCAGCGCCAGTAACGCCACCTGTTGTTTTTCCGTTTTAAAACTGAACCAGTAAATAAGTAGCGCAAGAGGGAAAATAAAAACCAGCCAGGCTGCACAGGCATTACCTATGGTCAGCATTAAGGATGATGCATGCACTGGCGCATTAATCAGCAGAAAAAGGGTGTCGTTAATCTTTCCTGCCGTTTCAGAAGTCAGAAACATCGTGTTCTCCTTGTGGATATTAAGATAATGGCAAAGTAATACTGACTTTCAGCCCGGAAATAGCCTGAGTTGCATCAGTAAGTTTTACTTCCCCTTTCATGCGCGCCACCATAGCGCTAACGATGGATAAACCCAGCCCAGAGCCCGTTACATCGCTGCCTTCTATACGATAAAATGCATCAAATACCCTTTCTCTTTTATCGGCAGGGATTCCGGGGCCGGAATCCTCAACCTCAATAAAGACGAAAGCATCATTATTATTAATACCAATATCAATCCTGCCTTCCGCAGGCGTATATTGAATCGCGTTATGTACGATATTGCGTAATACGGTATACAGCGCCGAGGGATGAGCCGCGATCTTTGCCTGACTCTCGCCTACCACCCCGATATCGATTGATTTCTTTTCCGCCAGCGGGTGCAAATCGGATATCACCTGCTTCACCACGTCAAACACCGCGATATCGTCCGGTGCAGGAATTTTGGCAATTTCACCGCCCTGTGCCCGGCTCAGGCTAAGTAATTGTTCTACCAGCCAGGCTGTCCGCTTCATCCCTGCGCGCAAACTCGTCAGCCGCTGACGACTCTCGTCTGGCATCGCGACAGATGCCAGCAGTTCGGCCTGGAGCATCAGCGCCGTCAGCGGAGAACGCAGCTCATGGGCTGCATCCGCCACAAAACGACGCTGAAGCTCCACCGATTCAGCCGCACGTTTCAGCAGGCGATTAATCGCAGTGATAAACGGGGTGATCTCCCGTGGCATCGCTTCATTACTCAGAGCGATACTGAGATCATCATTTTGCCGGTCCACATCTTCAGCCAGTTTGCGTATCGGACGGAAAATCTTTCTGACCAGATCGGCCGCCAGGTACAGCAGCACAGGAAACAGAATGCAGAACGGCACCAGGGTGCGCAGGGCTGACCACAGCGCAACACTTTCGCGCACGGAAGCACGCTGCGCCACCGCCAGCCGGATGCCATCATGCACATCCTCAATCAGCACGCGGTAGCTGTGGTGATCAATCGGCAGCGTATAGAATCCCGCAGGCAACTGACGCGGCCAGCCAAAACGATCCGGTGCCTGATCACCCGGCATGATGAAATGCACCAGGATGCGCGAGGCTTCCTCATCCTGGAGCGGCGGGCTGATAAAACTGCTGCTGCGTGGTGTCAGCATGCCGTCTTTGGCAAGGCTGGCAATTTGCTGCAACGAGGAGTCCTGCAATTCATGCGCTTCATCCCAGGCGGAGAGAAAGCCCAGCACGCCGCTCAGCAGGGCTATGCCGCCGATCGCCATACACAGGACAAAAGACAGGCGAAATTGCACCGAGTCGCTCAGTCGTTTTTTGAGACTTTCCATCCCACGCCCCGGATATTCCTGATGGCATCACTGCCCAATTTCTTGCGCAGCGCATGGATAAAATACTCCACCGCGTTGCTTTCCACTTCCTCACCCCAACCGTAGATTTTTCCTTCCAGCTCGCTACGAGAGAAGATTTGGCCAGGTTGCATCAACAACGCCTGCAACAGGGCATATTCCCTGCCAGATAAGCTGTATCTTTGATTGCTGGCGACATGCAGCACTTCACGCGTCGCGGGATCGAGCACGAGGATGCCGTTGCTTAATAGCGGAGTGGCGTGACCCGCTTTACGCCGCATCACTGCCCTGGCGCGCGCCAGTAGTTCGCTCATCTCAAAGGGTTTTAAGATGTAATCGTCCGCGCCGGAATCCAGTCCCTGCAAACGGTCTTCCAGCGCATCACGCGCGGTGACAATCACCAGCGGCACGGGATTGCCACGCCCGCGCACCTCGCGCAGCACCTCAAAACCGTTACGGCAAGGCAAGCCGAGATCGAGCAGCACCAGATCGTAGTCATGCGTTTCGAGGCTGAGTAACGCCTGCGCACCGTCACGTACCCAGTCCGTAGCGTACGAGGCATCCTTAAGTGCCGCCTCGACCGCAGAGCCAATCATGCGGTCATCTTCGACCAGCAACACTCTCATGGCAGATCCTGTGCTGCCGGGCGCAGAAACGCCGACACCACCGGCAGCAACGAGAATGCAACGATCAGTAGCGCCAGCCATTCGCGATGGTCGCGTACCCAGGCCAAATCACCGAGAAAATATCCCAGGGTGACAAACCCGCCACACCAGGCAATCGCACCGGCCAGATTCCACAGCAGAAACTTCGTGCGTGGCATTGAAGATAAACCAGCCATAAAAGGCGCGAGGCTGCGAACAATCGGCACAAAGCGACTAATAAAAACCGTCGCGCTGCCATATTTCTCGAAGAAGGTTTCTGCTTTTAAACGGTGTTGTTCTTTTACCCATTTGCGGTGAAGGATAAAACGCCCAATGGGGCCTTTCCCAATATGGTAATTCAGCGTATTACCGAGGAAAGCGGCACCCATCAGCGCCAGTATAATCAGCAGTGGCGAAAGATGAGTTGCCGGTAAAAAAGCACCCAGGGTAAATAATAAGGAATCACCCGGCAGGAAAGGTAAAATAACCAACCCGGTTTCACAAAAGATAATGGCAGCAACAATGGCGATCACCATCACCGGGTCGGCATTCACCATATCGACAATATGATTGCCCGAGATAAAGTCCAACAGATGTTGTAGCATATTTTATCCCCGTAAATTCAGGCGTGCGGTGTATTGCGCGATGTCGGGTAAGACATGCTGGACACGCTAATTAAAATCACCATGGCAATCAGGAAAATAATATTCACCGGTGTCGTGCCGTATCCCAGCCCCCCCTCTTTAATCGGTTGCGAGAATAAATCCGCCAGTGACGCACCGAGCGGGCGTGTCAGGACATACACCGTCCAGAAACAGGCCACACTACTGAACACCGCCAGCCGCCACAGGAAGCAACAGATGGCAATCAATACCGCGAAGACCAACGTGGTGGACAAATATCCCAGTCCCAGTTTTTCTGCCAGAGCATCCCCGAGCGCCGTACCAAAAGCAAAGGTGATCATGATAGCTAACCAGTAATACAGCTCCCGGCCAGTGGTATTAATAGTGGTGAATTCCAGTGTGCCTTCGGTGCGATGCCAGAACATCAACACCATTACTAATGCCGAGCCAAACATGGCAACGGAATACAGTAGCGGCACCTGAAGTTGATCGGTTAAATAGTCGGTAATCAGCGTGCCGGTAATGCTTACCAGCAACACAGTCAGCCAGTAAAGCCATGGAATATAACGGTCTGATTTCAACTGAAACAACAGCGTAACGACAAACAGACCTGCGGCAATAATTGAGGTATGGGTCAGTCCAAATCCTAAACCAAAGTTAATCCAGTCAGCCCCGGTTTCCCCCACCGTTGTTGACATCATTTTTAGCACCCAAAACAACAGGGTAACCTGCGGAACTTTAGTTTTTAGTTCGTTTAATGTGTCAGTCATCATGGCACTCCCCATCAGCGTATTGTCGCTATGATGACGAGTGAAACTTAAAACACCCTTAAAGGAGGTTAATTATTGGGGAACAGCTGAAACGGCAGAGAGGGCCTGCCGTTGCACATTACAACGCCGGTAGCGTAAAGCGGGTGAGGATTTCTATCGGTAAAAAGGTATGGGAAGCAAAAGCCTGGTTATTTTTCATCGCCGCCAGCTTATCAACGGTTTCAAGTAACAACTTCGCGATATCCTGGGACAAGATGTAATCGATCTTCTCGGCAAGAATCAGTTTTTCCGTCACCTTATTAATTTCATGGGTGATCACAATTGGTCGGATGGCACTCTGGCATTCATCCAGCGCCGCAGCCAGCCCGGCGTTGCCCCCGGCAACATTGTAGACAGCGCGCAGAGTAGGATCGTTACGCAGCAGTTGCACTGCAGCATCGTAGGTTTGCTGGGTGTTATCGTTGCCGGAAATCACCTCTGCCACGCTCACTGAAGGCAGGGTTTTCCTGATCTGCGCCCGAAAACCAATTTCCCGGTCATCGTGGCAACTGTAGGAAAGCGTACCGACAATCACCGCTACGCTCGCATGGGTGTCATGCTGTAAATGCCTGCCGAGGATAAAGCCCGCCGCCTGCCCGGCTGCGCGGTTATTGATGCCGACATAGGCATCCCTGGCATCAGGATCGAGATCGCTGACTAACGCAACAATATGCTTCCCCTGCTGCCTGAGTTTCTGCACCGCGGCATTGATGATCGGGGTGTTCTTCGCCACCACAGCAATGCCATCCGCATGTTCCGCCTGCTGATACAGCAGACGCACCACATCGTCGTCCTGCACATCGGAACAGCTGGTAATATCGAGGCTGACATTGCGCGCATCCAGCTGATTTTTGATCTTCTGCGCCGTGGCGATCACCGATTCGTTGTACTCCTCGCTGGCCTGCACCACCACCGAGAAACTGGCTTGTTGTGTCACTGAGGCAAGTTGCACACCACCCGCCGCCTGGACCAGTAATGAGGAATAAGCGCGCTGGACAACTTCAACCGTTTTTGGGTTGACGCCGGGTCGATGATTGAGGACACGATCGATAGTTGCCCGGCTCAATTGCGTTGCCGCGACCAGCTCTTTCATGGTGGGTTTACGGTTCATAAACAATAGCCTGCCTTCAGTGGTCCATTCCTGCCGATGTTAACCCATCTGTTACCCGGAAGTCTCCGGAAAACCCCATGATTCATAATGATACCTCCTTTGCCTCATTTTGTTATTTAATTGAGACATATTTGTATCATTTTGTTCTCATTATGATCTAAAATCGCCACCTCGCCTCATGTGAGAATAATTCTCAAAGGCGATCAGGTTATCTGGCTGATGTTTAGCCTCCATCATTATCGTTAACTGGGCATATTAAAATGAGAAAAATGGGATGGTTACCTCCCCTGATCGGCGTCGTGATTGCTCTGGCAGGACTCGCGCTGGGCGCAGGCGGTGGGTATCTTGCGGTACTCGGCGGCTCATGGTTTTACCTTTTCACCGGGATCGTCTGGCTGCTAACAGGCTGGACACTGCTCCGCAGGCAATTTATTGCCTGGTCGCTAACGCTGGCGATGACGCTGATTGCTGTCATATGGGCGTTGTGGGAAACCGGCACTGACTTTTGGCAGTTCCTGCCCCGCGTCATTGTCTTTGTGGTGTTTGGTGTACTTGTCTCAGTCTGCGTGCCTCATTTGCATCGCAAAGATGGCAGCCAGCCGGTCAGTACCAAAGCTGCCTTCGCGGTTGCCGGTGTCTATGCCGTGAGTTTCGTGGCGTTACTTGCCGGGATGTTCGTGCCGCACGCTGAGGTTGAAGCTTCTGGCGACAGCGCCAAAGTGATTCATCCTGAGGCCGGGAAAGCCGATGGCAAAGACTGGCCCGCCTGGGGACGCAATCTGGGTGGCAACAAATACGCGCAGTTTGATCAAATCAACAAGACCAACGTCAAAGATTTGCAGCTGGCGTGGAGTTATCGCACCGGCGATCTGGCGATTGATGGTTCCGAGTATCAGGTCACACCGCTGAAAATTGAAGATACGATGTACCTGTGCACCCCGCTGAATAAGGTGATTGCACTGGATCCCACCACCGGCAAGGAGCGCTGGCGTTTCGACCCGAACATGAAGGAAACCGCCAGCAACAAAGGCTGGAAACGCTGCCGTGGCGTTAGCTATGCCGATCTGTCAGCCATGCCAGCTCCCACCCCGGATGCTGCCCCGCTGGCAACCTGTCGCAAGCGTATCGTCAGCAACACCAACGATGGCCGCCTGTTCGAGCTGGATGCGGAAACAGGCAAGCTTTGCGAAGATTTTGGTGACAAAGGTTATGTTGACCTGACCGCTGATATTGGTTCCAGCCCGGAAGAAGGTTCGTATTACCTGACATCCGCCCCGCTGGTGGCTGATGGCGTGATCATGGTGGGCGGCAAACTGAACGACAACATGTCTACCGGCGAACCTTCCGGCGTAGTGCGCGGTTTTGATGTGCGCAGCGGTAAATTGCTGTGGGCCTTCGATCCGGCACGACCTGACGACAGCACCCCGTTGCCACCCGGTCAGCACTATGCACCGGAGTCCCCGAACTTCTGGGGTACCGCGTCTTATGATCCGAAACTCGGACTGGCCTATTTCCCCACGGGCAACCAGACACCGGATTTCTGGACCGGCAATCGTCACCCCTACTCGGATGAATTTAACGACTCTATCGTCGCTATCGAACTGAAAACCGGCAAACTGCGCTGGCACTTCCGTACGGCCAATAATGACCAGTTTGACTATGACGTTTCATCACAACCGATTCTGTACGATCTGCCGAATAAAGACGGCAGCACCACACCGGTGGTGATCCAGCTGACCAAGCGCGGTCAGGTATTTATGCTGGATCGCCGTGACGGTAAACCGGTAGCACCGGTGGAGTACCGCAAGGTCCCGACCGATGCTATGCCAGGCATGAAAGTGGCTGATACCCAACCCTATTCGGCGATTTCCGTCGGCGTCGAGCCGCTGAAGGAAGCCGATACCTGGGGTGCCACGCTGTTCGACCAGCTCTACTGCCGCATCGAGTTTAAGAAAATGCGCTGGGAAGGCGAGTGGACTCCGCTTTCTGATAAACAACGTACCCTGATCTGGCCGGGTTATTACGGTGGCTTTAACTGGGGTGGCGGTGCGCTGGATGCCTCAACCGGTACCTTAATCGTCAATGATATTCGCATGGCGATGTGGGGGCAGTTCATCAAACGAGAGGAAGCCGCGCAACACGGTCTGGTGCCGTCAACGGAAGGTGAATATTCCGAACAAAAAGGCACGCCATGGGGAGTGGAACGTTCAATGTTCCTGTCACCACTCGGCACGCCGTGCTTCAAACCGCCATTCGGCAGCATGACCGCCATCGATCTGGCGACGGGTAAAACGAAGTGGCAGGTGCCGATGGGCAGTATCCAGGATGCACCGATTCATGGCATCTTCCCGGGTGAAGGTGTGGTGCCACACGTTTATATTCCGATTGGCATGCCAACCCTGGGTGGCCCGTTAGTCACCGGCGGCGGACTGACCTTCTTCCACGGCACGCTCGATTACTTTATTCGTGCGCTGGATAACGATACCGGTAAAGAGTTGTGGCGTTCGCGCCTGCCGGTGGGTGGCCAGGGTGTGCCCATGACCTACATTGGCAAGGATGGTAAACAGTACGTGGTGGTGGTTGATGGTGGTGCGACCCGCACCGGCACTAACAAAAATCGCGGAGACTACGTTATGGCTTACGCCTTGCCATGATGCTCATCAGATGCCCGGCAATGCCGGGCATTTTTTACATGGCAAACGTGTGACGGATAAACTGACGCGCCCGGGCAACAGTGATTTCCGGGGGTTCCAGTGACGGGTCCTGTTCGGCCTCCACCACCATCCAGCCCTGATAGCCGCTTGCACGCACAAACTGCGCCAGCGGGGCAAAATCAATCGCGCCATCCCCCGGTACGGCAAACATCCCCTTTCTCACCGCATCGTTAAAGCTGAGATCATCCCGACGTACCTGCTGCAACACGTCGGCGCGGATATCCTTCAGATGGATATGATTAATCCGCTCACCAAACTCCTCCAGCAGGATTTGATAATCAAAACCCGCGGAGAAAGCATGGCCGGTATCCAGCAATAAACCGACGACAGGGCCGGTTGCCGCCATCACCGCCCTGACTTCATCCAGCTGTTCCGCCACCATCATCAGATGATGATGGTAAGCCAGCCCCAGTCCATAACGGGACTGCAGCTCGCTGGCAAATGCCGTGAGTCTGTCGCCATAAGCGCCGATCTGCGCAGCTGTCAGGGTGAGTCGCCCGCTCATCGCAATATCAAGCGCATTGTCCGGCATGTTGCCGCACTCACCGTACACCATGACGCTGGCACCGGTGTCGCGTAACAGGGTGGCAAAAGGCGCAACGGCGGCCAGTTCTTCATCGACACTACGCTGCGTCAGGAAGCCGCTGTGCCAGCCGGATGCGTGTTTCAGCGGGTACTGCTGAAGCAATGCAGTCAGCTCCACTGCCGTATGCGGAAATAAACGGCTCATTTCAACACCGTCGTAACCCGCAACTTTCGCACCGCTGAGGCACATGTCTGCGGTGGCATCCTGACCAAATTCCGCAATCACTTCATTGGCCCAGGATAATGGGCTGATAGCGATTGGCAGTTGATTGTTTTTTACCTGAGTCATAATGTTCCTCATCCATAGTCAGACATCCGGAATATAAAATCCCGGATGTTCGATAACAGAAATAATGACGATTAAGCGGCGTATTGCTTCAGGGAATGACACAGCGTCTTTGTGGTAATAACCGGATCTTTTTCCCAGATGGCCGGGCTGATTAATTCAACAGACCAGGCACCGTCATAGCCGGTGGCTTTAACCGCATCTGACCATTGCTGCAAATCAATCTCGCCTTCACCCGGCATACAGGAGCGCAGAATAGTTTCATCCCAGCTGTCGCTTTCATTTTTCGGTACGAATCCATCACAGAAATGGACGCCGAAAATATGATCTTTATTCATACGACTGACTTCCTCAGGGGTACATCCCGCTGCGTAGAAGTGCCAGAAATCGACCACAATACCGACGTTATTTTTACCGACACGCTCAATCACCTCAAGGCCTTGCTGAAGGGTTCTGAACTTAGTAAACGCCGGTAATTCAATCATATAACGCACACCGTAACGCTCACCGATGCTGGCTATCGCGGCGATATTGTCCGTCATAATATTCATGATCTTTTCATCGGAGAATTGGTCGATACCGTTTCTCGGCAGCACCATCACCGTGTCTGTGCCTAACTGCACCGCTTCCTGGGTAATTTTCTCTGCTTCGGCCAACAGCGCGGCACGATCGTCCTGTTCGAAACGTTCGATATGATCGAGGGCGCTGAGAAAAGATACCGTCAGACCCGCGTCATGGATTTGTTTTTTTAACACCTCAATCGTTCCGCCATTTTCCAGATAACGGACAAATTTTGGATAAAATATTTCCAGCGAATTAAATCCCGCCTCTTTGGCTAAGCGTATATCACTAATCAAATTTCCGTGCATTGTCGAAATACCATGCAGTGACGTAATCATTTTATTTCCTCTGACTCTCAGGGACTGAATGAAAACTTTCAGGCCGGGCAATGGCACCTGCGCCCCGCCTGATAAGTGGAGAAGCTGATCCCGATACTACCCAAATGAATGTTTTAAAAAATACACAAATGGCATTTTCATTTCATTCCTGTGAGAGCGATCATAAAATTGATACAAATATGATCATTTGAGTTGCAGCGTGAGACAGTAAAGATGATCACTAATGCATCATTGATAGCTCAGAGGTTCTGCGATGTCCTACGAACAAAAATTTAATGCCGGCTATGTGTATCTCATATGCTGCTGTGCTTCCCTCGGGGGCCTGATGTTCGGTTATTCTACCGCCGTCATCTCTGGCGCAATTTCACCGGTTAAAATGTATTTCGCTCTGTCACCCGCCGAAGTGGGTTGGGCGGTCTCCAGCATTATCGCCGGGGCGACGGTGGGTGCGTTGCTGGCCGGGACCATTGCCGAAAAAGTGGGACGCCGCCCTGCGCTGTTGCTGTCGTCGCTGGTGTTTATCGCTACATCACTGCTTTGTTCCCTGACGGATTCCTTTGAAGTGTTCTGGTCCGGACGCATCCTGTGCGGGTTCGCTGTCGGCGTCGCCGGTACCATTGCCCCGATGTATATGTCGGAAGTCGCCCCCACCGCCATCCGGGCAAAATGTTCGGGCCTGTTTAACCTGGCGATGGTCATTGGCGTGCTGGGCGTCTTTATCGTCAATTACACCATTGCCCGCGGTATGGATGATAACTGGATGCAAAATCAGGGATGGCGCTGGATGATGGGGTCGCAGCTGGTGCCTTCGGTGATCATGCTGGTGCTCAGTACCCTCATGCCCGAGTCACCGCAGTGGAATCTGCGTCATAACCACAGCGCCCGGGCGATTAGCTTGTATAGCCGCATCTACCCGCAATTCAACAGCGTGGAGGCACAGCAAATCTTTGCCGCCCAGCAGGCGAGAAACACCGGAGCCAAAATTAAAGGCAGCCTGCCTGACACGCCAGTGCTCAAATTTATTCTGGCGGTGGGCGTGATGATTGCCGTGCTTCAGCAGTTCACCGGTATCAATGTGATGAACTACTACGCACCACTGGTGCTGGAACAGGGATCCTCCGGCAAAGATGCGGTGCTGTTCCAGACGATTTTCATCGCCGTGGCCAATGGTGTCGGCGGCTTTATCGGCATGAATTTATTTGATCGCTATGGCCGGTTGCCGATCATGAAAATCGGTACTGCGGGTGCCACACTCGGCCTGCTTATCGCCTCGTGGGGTTTATACAGCCAGGATACCGGCTACTTAACCGTGTTCGGCATTCTGTTATTTATGGTGTCGTTTGCAATGGGCTGGGGTGCCGGTGCCTGGGTGCTGATTGCTGAAATCTTCCCGGAGAAAATCCGCAACGTCGGCATGAGTCTGGCGGTGAGCCTGATGTGGGTGGCGAATTTCATCATTACGCTGCTGTTCCCGATCGTTAATGATAATGCCTGGCTGCAAAGCCACTTTTACGGGGCGTTTTCGATGTGGATATTTGTGGGCTTCAATGTGATCTGCTATCTGTTCCTGGTGAAGTTTGTCCCGGAAACCAAAGGTGTCGCGCTGGAGGATATCGAAAAAATTGCCAGTGCGAAGATGCGCAAAAACGGTCGCCATGCTGCCGTTTCTGACATTGTGCGTTAAAAAATCATTCGCACCCGCCTGATGCATTTCGCTGCTTTTTTGCACCAGTTCTGTGCTCATGAAAAACGCTGGGCCTGATGAGAATATATAACCGAATGATTTTTAATGAATATTAAATATGGCACTTAATTTGCTTAAAAAAATCATCGCAGAGTCAAACGTTTTCAGACGTCGATAGCTAAGTTATCAGCATACGACCAGGCAAAGATGCCCCATTGTCCTTAACCGGCAATGGGGCTTTTTTTTTCTCAAGGAGCAAGACAATGATTAAAGAGCACCTGTCCGTTGCGGCGATTCAATTTGAACCGCAGCAATTCCGCAAAGAAGAAAATATTCAACGTTTGTGCGCCCTGGTGGAAGAGGCGGCACGTAATGGCGCTCAATTGATTGTCATGCCCGAAATGGGCACCACGGGCTATTGCTGGATGGATCGGGAAGAAGTGGCTGACTTTGTCGAGACCGTACCCGGTACGACTACCGCACGCTTTACGCAACTGTCTGCCCACTATGGCTGCTATCTGGTACTCGGTATGCCGGAAGTGGATAGCGTTACCGACCTGTATTACAACACCGCGGTGCTGATCGGCCCTGAGGGTGTCATCGGTAAACACCGCAAGACCCATCCTTATATCTCAGAACCTAAATGGGCCGCCAATGGCGATCTCGGTCATCAGGTCTTCGCCACGCCGATCGGTAATATCGCCCTGCTGATCTGCATGGACATCCATTTTATCGAAACGGCAAGGCTGGCCTGTGTGCAACAGGCCGATGTGATTTGCCACATCAGTAACTGGCTGGCGGAACGTACCCCGGCACCTTACTGGATCAATCGCGCCTATGAAAATGGCTGCTATCTGATTGAAAGCAACCGCTGGGGTGCCGAACGTGGCGTTCAGTTCAGCGGCGGCAGTTGCATCATCGATCCGGATGGCAACGTTCAGGCATGGCGAGACAGTGGTGATGGCATTGTGTATGGCGAATTATTGCCGGAAGTGACGCTACGCCCGCAGTTAACCCGCCGTCGCCCGGAGTTGTATAAAAGTTTAATGACGCACACCTTTATGTGGAATCCGCTTGATTTCTTCCGGCTTTACGATAAATTCCCGCTGCCGACGGGCAAACGCTCGCGTATCGCCGTGGCGCAGTTTACCCCGGTAAGCAACGTAGCAAGCAATCTGACCACCATCACCCACTGGGCCACTGCCGCCGCACAGGCTGGCGTGGAATTGTTAACCCTGCCGGAATACAGCCTGACCGGGCCTTATCTTTCCTCAGAGAGCGCCATTACTCAGCAGCATCCGGCCATTCATAACCTGATGGCACTGACGGCTCGCCTGCGCCTGTATCTGGTGCTGGGGATGGCAGAGAAAGATGACGAAAATAACTGCTACAACAGCGCATTGCTGATCGGCCCTGATGGCCTGGTCGGGCACTATCGGCAGACCCACCTCAGTGATGCCACCCGCGACTGGGCGCGTGCCGGTGATTGCTGGAAAACCTTTGACCTCCCCTGTGGCCGCGTGGGGCTCCTGTTGGGTGAAGACCTGCTGTATCCCGAAGCGGGACGGGTATTATCGATGCAGGGTTGCGATATTATCGCCTGTCCGGCCACGCTGGCGTTGCCGCCTTCGATGCCCCATCCGGGAACCGCAGTACCGCATAATTTTCCGATATCCACGGCGGCCTGCGATTACCACTGGCTGTTACCCCGTGTCAGAGCCGGTGAAAACAATGTTTATCTCAGTTATGCCAATGCCGATGCCAGTGGATTGAGCGGCAATTTTGGCCCGGACACCTTCGCCTGGCCACGGCAGGAAACGCTGATCACGGATGCCGAAGGCCTGGCGTTACTCGACATCGATACCAGCAATCTTGCTTCCGGTTATCCCACCAATGTGGTGCGCCGTAAAGATCTGGTGGCGATGCGTCAGCCACATTATTACCCCCTGCTGATCACGGTGGCAGAAGCGGATTAATGGAGAGGAGAACGCGCATGTCAGCAAAAGAAGCCCCTTTCACACCGCGTGAGCGCAGGTGTAAGTCCACTATTCCGGTTGGCATTCTCTACTCGGTGTCCGGGCACTATGGCAGCATTGGCCGCGAGATGCTGAACGGCATCATGCTGGCGATTGAAGAGGTCAACGCCGATGATAGCCTGGACTTTTCCCTCGCACCGATCGTCTGCGATCCCGGCTGCCAGCTGGAGAATTACTATCGCTATTGCCGTGATTTGCTGCACAGTCACGGCGTGAAACATATTGTCGGTTGTTACACTTCGGCGTCGCGCAAACTGATCCTGCCGCTGGTGGAGGGGGCAAACGCCCTGCTGTGGCACACCGCACGTTACGAGGGATTTGAAAGCAGCGACCATGTGATGTATCTCGGGGCGGCCCCTAATCAGCATGTCCTGCCGATGCTGGATTATGTCTTCGCACATTATCCGCGCGAGGTTTATCACGTCGGATCTAACTATATCTGGTCCGAAGAGATCGACCGCATTACGCGCGAAACGTTGGAAGCCCGCGGTGGAAAAATGATCGCCAGCGAGTTCCTGCCGCTGGGGGAAACCGATGTGCTGCCAATTATTCAGGACATCCTGGCGCGTCGTCCGCCGGTGATTCTGATCACGCTGGTCGGCATCTCTGCTTATCGCTTCTTCCAATTGTGGAAAACGATGATGCCGGAACATCCTTTCCTGCGTGAAGCGGCTCCCGCGCGCCTGAGCCTGACCCTGTGTGAGCGTGAAGTGGCGATGATCGGGGCTGAAGCGCTGGAAGGTTGCCTGGTATCAGCGGTCTATTTTCATAGCATCGCCAACGCGCAAAATGAACAGTTTGTCGCCCGGTATCACCAGCGTTTCGGCGAACAGGCCACCACGACTGTCGATGCCGAGGCGGCATGGATGAGCGGCCATTTCCTGGCCAGAGGTATCCAGGCCAGTGGTAGCGATGATCCTGCGCTGGTAAAGGAAGCGATTTACGGCTATGAACTGGATGCGCCGAACGGGGTAACCCGGATTAATCGCGAAAACAACCATGCCAGCCTGACGCCACGCCTGGCGCGCATCGGTGCGGATGGTCAGTTTCACCTGCTGTGGCAGGCGGCTTCGCCTGTGACACCGGACCCATGGTTAACCTGGTCCGATTTGTCCCGTCAGTAACCGGTCGCAAGGGGGTAAGCTGCATATGCAAAAGCAACTGATGGTGGTGAGAGGATTACGCATCGCACTCATTGGCTGTCATACCCGTGACGAAAATGCGTTGCTGCTCCAGTTCCAGCGACTGGGGATCGCGGGCGACAGTTTTAGCCATTTCCACCCGACTATTTTTGATGCGCCATATGACGGCATGATTTTTGATTCGGATAATCGGGCGCTGATCCAGAGCATGGGGCAAAACAGCTGGCCCACACTGGCAAAAATTGCGCTGCTGGGCATGGAAACCCCTTCACGGGTTAAATGGGTGATCGACCAGAACATCAATGGTTATTTACGCAAACCGGTTAAAGCTGAGGGAGTGCTATCGACCCTGATTCTGGCGCGCCATGATTTTCAGCGTCAGAAGCAATTACAGGACCAGTTGCAGCAATTTGAACACCGGCATCAATTGCGACGTTTTTTATTATCAGCGCAATTATTACTGATTAAAGAGTTTAATTTTAGTGAACAATCTTCCTATGCTTTATTACGTCAGCTGGCAACCGAACAGCAAAAAACAGTGGAAGAATTTTGCCTGATCGTACTCGCTAATCCGGAGGCATGGATCAGACATATAAAATTATTATCATTGTGATGGCATCGCTATTTCGCACCAGCAGAGTGATAGCGCTGCACTAAAAATGCGCAACAGAAATAACCTTTTATTATGTCCCGATAACCGACATCAAAAGATACGCTTAATGTCATGTTTTAAAACATAAAAATGAACTGGATCAAAGATTATTTTTATGGCATATATATTGCTTAGTTAAAGACGTCATGTGATATTCCTGTCACGATAAATTGGTTTGCTGCTTTTTTAATATTTTCGTTCGCCTGCTTCATAAATAATCTGACAATGGCAAAGATGCCCCTGTAGCTCGCAAGAGCTTAGGGGCTTTTTTTTTGCGGAAAATAATCCCACGCCAGTGAAATGGTTCCCGGATTGCGTTACCAACAGAAAATGAGGAAAGACAATGAGCACGATCACCGAGCCCACAACCCCCCCGAATATTCCGACGCTGCGGATTAAGGCGATTCAGTCGTTATTAATTGAGAAGGGCTACATCCAGGCGGACGCCGTCGATGAAATCATTGATATTTTTGAACATCGTTTTGGCCCGAAAAACGGCGCCAAAGTGGTGGCGAAAGCCTGGACCGACCCGGACTATAAACAGCGCCTGCTGACCGATGCCACCGCCGCCATTGCCGAACTCGGTTTCACCGGCCTGGAAGGCGCGCATATGTATGTCGCTGAGAATACCGCGGACGTCCATAACATGGTGGTGTGTACGCTGTGCTCTTGCTATCCGTGGCCCACCCTTGGCCTGCCGCCGACCTGGTACAAAGCCCCACAATACCGCTCCCGCGCCGTGATCGAACCGCGCAGCGTGCTGGCGGAATTTGGCGTCACCCTGCCAGCCAGTGTCGAAATCCGTGTCTGGGATAGCAATGCCGAGATTCGCTATATGGTGCTGCCACAGCGCCCCAGCGGCAGTGAACATTTAACCGAAGCGGAGCTGGCAGAGCTGGTCACCCGCAACGCCATGATTGGCACCGATCTTTTACCTGCAGTGCAATCCTGAGGAGATCCTGATGAATTCGATTCATGACGTTGGCGGTATGCATAACCTGGGGCCGATCCAGATCGACCTCAACGAGCCGGTATTCAAAGCGGAATGGGAAAAACAGGTATTTTCCACCATTGGCCTCTATTTTGCCGGTGGACTCTGCCCGATTGATGAGTTTCGTCACGCCATTGAGGTGATGGACCCCAGCGAATACCTCAGCACCCCTTATTACGTGCACTGGTATCACGCCATGGAAACACTCGGCATCGAAAACGGCCTCTTCACGCTGGATGAGCTGGAAGCCAAAGTGAAACAACTCGCCGATCAGGAGACACAGGCATGAATATTTTAGAAAAAGATCAGGTCTATACGGCAGTTAAAACCAATCCGGTGTATGTGCGTGAAACTACCCTGCCGGTGCGTTTTGCACCCGGTGATAGCGTGCGGGCGAAGAATATCCACCCAATCGGCCACACCCGTTTACCGCGCTATGTCCGTGGACGTAGCGGGACCATCGTGCAATACCATGGTTCGTTCGTATTCCCGGACACTTATGCCCATGGCAAAGGCGAAAAACCGCAGCATCTGTACAGCGTCCGTTTTGAGGCAGAAGAGTTATGGGGAGAGGCGGCAACCGAAGGTTCTGCGGTCTACCTCGACCTGTGGGATGACTACATCGAACCAGCGGCCTGAGGAGCATAGCCATGACGTTAATGTCGATGACACTGGCCCCAGAGGCGGCCACTGAAGAACCTGAAATGGCGTTCGGCGAACCCTGGCAGGCAGAAGCCTTCGCCACCGCCCTGCAACTGTCGCAAAACGGGGTTTATTCATGGAGTGAGTGGGTTGAAGCCTTTGCCACTACCATCCGCGAGCAACCGCAGCAGCCCGGGGAAAGTTTAGGCGAAGCCTATTATCGCCAGTGGCTGACCACGCTGGAAATGATGTTGCAACACAAAGCGCTGGTCAGCGAGCAGGATGTGGAGGATCGCCAGGCGCTATGGCATCTGGCTTATCTGCATACTCCGCACGGGCAGCCGGTACAGCTCGATCGGGTGGCGCACATTATCGATCCCTGCTCAACGCTGAAAGGCGTGCAGGACGGGCATGACCATCACCATCATCACCATGGGCACCTTCATGGCATCCCAACGCCGATCACTATCGTGCCGGGAAGTCGTTAATGTTCGGAGCCGCCATGTCTGGCGGCCTTCCCTGCCATGTTGATACCACAATTTACAGGTGATACCGATGAATACAGCTCTATCGTCAACGCGTCTGAAAGGTCTGTGCTGGGGCATTGTTGTGATCAATATTCTGGCCTGGTGCTGGGCATGGGTTGAGTTTCGCACGCAACCCACGCTGATGGGCACCGCGCTGTTAGCCTATATGTTTGGCCTGCGCCATGCCGTGGACGCCGACCATATCGCGGCTATCGATAACGCGACGCGCAAACTGTTGCAGGAAGGGCGCTCAGCCGAAAGCGCCGGTGCGTTCTTTTCGCTGGGTCACGCTGCCGTGGTCATTATCAGCTGCTTATTTGTGGCGTTAACCGCCAGCGCGCTGGATAAGGCGTTGGGTGATGCGAAGGAAATTGGCAGCCTGATCAGCACCCTGGCATCTGCCGGATTTATGCTGGTGCTGGCCTTCGCCAATCTGTCGATTTTGCTGTCAGTGTGGAAAACCTTCCGCCAGGCCAAAAACGGCGGCACCGTGGTCGCGGATGACCTGGACATGCTGCTGAACCGTCGTGGCTTGCTGGCACGCCTGTTCCGGCCGTTGTTCCGGTTGGTTTCCCGTAGCTGGCATCTGTTTCCTATCGGCTTTCTCTTCGGCATCGGCTTTGATACCGCCACGGAGATCGCCCTGTTTGGCCTCTCCTCGGCACAGGCGGTGGGCGGGATCTCCTTCGCCAGCATCATGGTGATGCCCGCACTGTTTACCGCCGGGATGCTGCTGGTGGATACGCTGGACGGAATTCTGATGGTCCGAGTGTATCGTTGGGCCTTTGTCCGCCCGATCCGCAAGCTGTATTACAACCTGACCATTACCATGATGTCGGTTGTGGTGGCCTTTTTTATCGGCGGGATCGAGGTGCTGAGTTTGCTATCAGACAAGATGGCGTTTACCGGCCTCTTCTGGCGCGATGTGCAGGCCCTGACCGATCACTTCAATACGCTTGGCTACGCCATTATTGCCCTGTTCCTGATTAGCTGGGGTGTCTCCGCCCTGATTTACCGTCTGAAACGCTATGACGAAGTCGATGTTAACTTCGAATAGCCGCGACGCGGGCCTGCTGTCACGCAACGGGTAATTCACATCTTCGCCGTTATCTAAAGGATATTCGGATATGAGTTCACTCTCGTCGGGTCTTGATCCCAGGACCCCAGGCTCCCCTCGGCCTGTGAAAAGAGGTTTGACCGCCCCCAACGGTGCCGTGCTGGCCGTGGTGTTGTATGTACTGATGTATCTGTTGTACGGCTGGTCCGAACCCGATGCCTTTAGCGCTTACGCGATTGGCAATCTGGTGAATAACGCGGCACCGCTGGCGCTGGCAGCCGCCGGACAAACGCTGGTGGTGCTGGCAAAAGGCTTCGATTTATCGCTGGTTGGGGTGATTTCGATTGCCAATGTTCTGACCGCCGTCTTCCCGTTTGAGGGACCGCTCGGTGCCTGCTTCAGCCTGGCCATGTGTCTCGCCGCCGGGGCGTTGATCGGGCTGGTGAACGGTTATCTGGTGGCGTGGCACGGCGTGCAGAGCATTGCAGCCACCCTTGGCACCATGATTGTGGCGCAGGGTATCGCCCTGCTGCTGCTGCCGGTACCCGGCGGCAGCGTGTCGGAGTTTATCAGTGACACGCTGACCGATTCCCTGTGGCAGGTTTTGCCGATCTCGGGCCTGTTTCTGCTGATATTTGCCCTGATCTGGCTGGTGATCAAACGTACCGATACCGGTACCGCTATCTATGCCATCGGCGCAGATGAAACCGCCGCAGGTCTCTCTGGTGTCGCGGTGCGCTGGACGCGTTGCAAAGCTTTCATTCTGGCGGGTTGTTTCTATGGCGCGGCCGGTTTCATGCTCAGCGCGCAGACAGCGACCGGCGATCCCAATGCCGGGCAACCGTTCCTGCTGCTGTCCTTTGCGGCGGTGGCGCTGGGTGGCACCAGCCTGAGCGGGGGCCGTGGCGGTGCGTTTGGCTCGATGGTGGGCGCGGCGGTACTGCTACTGATGCAGAAAATGTTGTTCGCGCTCGGCGTCTCCTCGTTCTATATCGGTTTTTTCCAGGGCGTGCTGCTGATCCTGTCGATTGTCTCCAGCCATTTACTTAACCGACGTGCGACGAAAAAAGGAGCACCGGTATGAACAAAGCAACCATAGCCCGCGCGGAAATCAACCGCGACGATCGCCGCAGCGGTAGCCGTCTGAATGCCGATTTCATTGCGCCAGTGCTGTTATTGCTGCTGACCGTGGTGATGATTCTTGCCTCACGCCTGATAAGCCCGGCCCTCGGTTCCTGGTCACAGGTGATGATGATTATCACCCTCGCCTCATTTTTACTGGTGGTGGCTTTTGGTCAGGGACTGGTGATTCTGTCCGGGGGGATGGATCTCTCCGTCGCCTCGTTATTCATGTATGGCGGTGTGATGGCCGCAGGGATGATTGGCGAGAATGGCAGCAATACGCTGTGGATGCTGCCGTTAATTCTGCTCTCTGCCGCCGCGATTGGCGCTATCAGCGGCCTGGGCATTACGCTGCTGCGCATTCCGCCGTTCATTATGACGATGGGGTCCGGCATCATCGTGGCTTCACTGGCGCTGGGGGCAAGCGGTGGCAGTACCCTCGGTGCTTCACCCCCGCTGCTTTCGGCCGTGGTAAAAGGCAGCCTGTTCGGTATCCCCGGTATTTTGCTGTTCTTTATCGTGTTCAGCCTGCTGGCGCTGCTGCTCCAGTCACGCACCCTGTTTGGCCGCCAGTTGTATGCACTGGGTGGCAACGGACGTGCCGCCGCCATCAGCGGTATTCCGGTGGGCAAGGTAACGGTACTGGCGTATGCCCTGAGCGGCTTGTGTGCGGCACTGGGCGGTGCACTGCTGACCGGCTATTCCGATGGTGCCACGTTGCGTATGGGTGATCCCTATTTACTGCCCTCAATTGCCGCCGTGGTGGTAGGGGGATCTTCTATCCTCGGCGGCAAAGGAACCTTTATCGGTACGCTGGCAGGTTCGCTGTTTTTAACCACCGTCGATTCGGTGATTGCTGCGACCGGATTAGACCAGGGCTGGCGCTTAATTGTTTCCGGCTTAATTATTCTGCTGGCGCTGTTATTCCAGTCCGGCTCCATTAATTCTATTTTAATTTTATCAAAGAAAATCGGTGCCTTTTCCAAATAAATGTAATACCTGAACGCTAACATTCTATTTTCTGGAGTCACTATGTCCTTTCAAACACGTGTAAAAAAATACGCGGCGTTAGCCTGCGCCTGCATGCTGATGGCCGGAACGATTTCCGCTGTTCACGCCGATGAAGCGCCGAAGAAATACAAAATATTTCTCAGCTTAAGCTATAGCGGAAATAACTGGATGAGCGAAACCGCAAACATCATAAAATCACTCGCAAAAACGCCACCTTACGACAAGATGGTGGACCTGACTGAGGTGATTTCCGGCACCGATCCGCAGGCGCAGATCTCCGCTTATGAAAGTATGATTGCGGCAAAAGCGGATGGCATTATTAGTTTTCCTATTTCTCCCACCGCATTAAACCGGGTTATTCGCCGCGGTTGCAGCCAGGGGGTGAAATTCTTTATGTTTGACTCCACCGTCACCGAGAAATGTGCCTATAACGTCAGTTATATTTCGGCGGGTGCGGGTGAAAACATGGCTCAGGAACTGGTCAATGAATTAGGCGGTAAAGGGAAAATATTTATGAACCGTGGTGTGCCTGGCACCTCGGTGGATAAACGTCATTACGATGGTGCGATGCATATTTTTAAACAATATCCAGGCATCCAGATTGTCTCCGAATATTATGGTTACTGGGACGATCGTATTAGCCAGCGCGAAACCGCGAAAGCGCTTGCCGCCCATCCTGATGTCAATGGTATCTGGTCAGAATTGGGTGAAGCCGGGGTACTGAACGCCGTTGCGGATCGCAAAGGCAAGATGATCCCGATTATGGGCGAAAATATGAACGGGTTTCGCTTAGGCTTCCTGAATGCGGATTATCGCAAACGTGGGCTGAGCGGCGTATCAGCAGGCTCGCCGCCTGCCACCGCTGGTTATGCTTTCAAACTGATGATGGAAGTTCTCACCGGTAAGCGCAATCTGCCGCCGACCAACATCGAATATCCATTGCCTTGGGTTACCGCCGATCAGGTCAAAATGTGTCAGGACGGAAAAATCACCGAGGGTTGTAATGTGTTCCCGGCCAATATGGTGCCGGAAGGGTTCTCCGCCGAAATCTATAACCCGGTGTATTTGCCTGAGGTCTCACTCGATTCGGCTCTGAAGGGTATCCCTACGCCGGGCACCACTATCCAGCCGCTGCCTGCCGCTATTGTGAAGGCTGCCGATGAACCGGGGATCAACTGTGATCGCTGCCAGGCCGCACCGGATGAATACAAACTCACCAAAGTGAAGCCAACCGTCACCCCATAATTTTGCCTGACGTCGCCCGATGGTCTGCTGCCATCGGGCGACAGGAGATGCACCATGCAACAAGCCATGCCGCAAGGCATTCACCTTTCATCTGTCGCCAAATCCTATGGTCCGACCGTCGCGCTGGAGGAAGTCAGCATGACGCTGCAGCCGGGTCAGGTGCAGGCTATTCTCGGTGAAAACGGTGCCGGAAAATCCACGCTGGTGAAAATCCTCTCCGGCGTGGTTGCCCCCAATAGCGGAGCCATGACGATGGATGGCGAGACTTACGCGCCGCATTCCCTTCAGCACGCCCGCAGACTCGGGGTCAGCACCGCATTTCAGGAACTGAGCCTGTTGCCCAATCTCAGCGTGGCGCAGAATTTTTTTCTGCCCCATGCGCCGAAGAATGCATTTGGCCTGCCTGCGCGCAAACGCATGCAACAGGAAACCGAAACCATTCTTAATCAACATGATGTCTTCGATATCTCGCCGCAGGCCAATGTCGAAAGCCTGTCATTAGCGGCGCGTCAGCGGCTGGAGATCGTGCGTGCGATGCACCTCAATCCCCGCCTGTTGATCCTCGATGAACCGACCGGGGCGCTGGCTGATGTGGAGTGGTTATTCCGTCTGGTGCGCCGCCTGACGCAACAGGGCAGTTCAGTGCTGTATATCTCGCATCGTCTGGCTGAAATTCGTGCCATTGCCAGCCATGCCACGGTACTACGCAGCGGAAAAAGTATCGAAACCGTCGATTTATCCGCCGTCAGCAATGACGATATTTTCGCCCTGATGGTGGGCCGCCGATCCAGCCAGTGCTCGACCACCCGCCGTCAACCCGCCATTGCGGCGCACCTCCCCCGCCTGGTGACCAATGACCTGAGTAGCAGTGCCTTTGCGGATGTCTCGCTGGAACTCCATCAGGGCGAAATACTGGGCGTGGCAGCCCTTGAAGGACAGGGCCAGCGGGAATTATTTCGTACCCTTGCAGGCCTGATGAAACCCGGCAGCGGACAAATACAACTGGATGGGCATGTGGTCAATTTACGCCATTCCCGTGAAGCGTTGAATTTGCATAGCGGGATAGCCTTTGTGCCGGAAGACCGTAAAAGCGAAGGAATTTTCCCCACCCTGTCCACCGCTGCCAATGTGACGCCCTCGGTGCTGTCGCGGTTTACCCGGCTGGGCCTGATTAAACGCGATGCCGAGGACGAGGCAATAGGTAGCGTCGCCCCGCGCGTGGAGCTCAGCGCTCGCTACCTGAATTTTAAAATTGGCACCCTGTCCGGCGGCAATCAGCAAAAAGCACTGATTGCGCGGGCGCTGCTGTCCGGGGCGAAAACCTTACTGTTATTCGACCCAACGCGTGGTGTCGATGTCGGAACGAAAGAGGTTATTTATCAGGCGATTCGTCAGTTTGTGGAGGATGGCGGTTCGGTGCTGGTTTACTCCACCGACCTGCCCGAATTACAGGCGTTGGTTGATCGCTGCCTGGTGATGTACCACGGTCGCGTTGTCGCAACGCTGGAACAACAGGATATGGATGAGAACCGGATGGTAGGTTTGATGACAGGGAATGATGTAAGGGTGCACTAAGGCCTTAAAACACGGGCTGGCTCCACTCTACGGGGCCAGCCTGAGTTAATCATGAGTGATAGTACTCACGGTCCGTGAATATATCCCGCCTGAGCGATCTGACTTTTCTACACTTTTCATTGCGTCCTTCACATGAGGTCATTATATGAACAGTTATGTATTAAGCGTCAGAATAAAAATGGCGGGAGATGTCTTCGGCAATCAGGTGGGTGGGGCAACTTATCTGGAAGTGCCTGATACAGCTACCGTTCCATTGCCTTCGCATTCGGTTGGTACGGCTAAGCAATGGATGACGAAAGTGATGGAAATAGCCAACCCCGACAACGTTCCGGAACACCAGCGCGATATTGTCTTCTTTGTGCACGGTTATGACACCTCTCCCGAAGAGTCCCTAAAGCGCCAGCGGCTCGCCGAGTTAAAGCTGAATGAACATGGATTCAGGTGCATGGTGATTGGATTCGACTGGCCCTCAAACGATAAGACACTGGATTATCTGTCCGACCGTGGTGATGCATTGGATACAGCCTCGGTTCTGGTGAGAGACGGCATCATCCCCTTCACCATTTTCTCCAGCAAAGATTGTCCGGTTAAGGTGCATGTGATGGCTCATTCGATGGGCGCATTTGTGGTGCGCGAAGCCTTCCGTCGTATCGATAAATTACGTGATTCAGACCTGGCAAACGACTGGCGAGTCGGGCAGATCGCACTCTTTGCCGCAGATATCTCCTCCAGCTGTTTTGCAGCAGATAATGCCGACATGTTACCCGTCTTCAATCACTGCGGGCGGCTGACAAATTACTACAGCGGTTTTGACCTGGCGCTGGCCGCCTCCAATGTGAAGAATATCGATTTAAGTTCGCGCGTGGGCCGGGTGGGAATGCCAGTGGATACTCCCGTCCCAAACAAAGCGGTGGACGTTGACTGCGGGCCGCGCTATCAGGCTATCCCCGAACCCAAACTTAGAATACTCGTTGGCGGTTTTCCGTCTCACTCCTGGTACCTGGAAGACGAAATCTGGTATGAGGATCTGGCGCAGACCCTTAGCGGACACACCGACAGAAATTACATCACCTCTCGCCATGCGAAAAATGGCTCGAATGACTTTGAGCTCAACACAGATTGAGTCACTGCATACCTTGTTTCCAGCATTGATTGAAAGACTGCATGGCTGAATTGACTTATCCACCCGGCATCCGGTTCACACCTCACAGTGGAACATAAAGGCTCTGCGGAGCCTTTTTCCACCACCCGCCTGGCATCGGCCACAACGCCGCTGCTGGCCATAAGCCAGAACATGAAGATGACTCATGTTCCATTGAAATTTAATCACTTTTCCTCATACAACTCTTCTGGCATAAAAGATGCATTGTTAACTTCAAAACAATATAAAGGCAACTGATTGAGAACGCCCGCCATCAAATTGGGCAACACTCAAAAGACAAGAAAAAATCAGGCTTTATATTGAATACCAGGACGCCAGATCACTATGAATAAGCATTTTTCATTTACGGTTAAAAGCCTTCGTTTCGACGAAAATTATAACCCTTCCCAAAACACTCGCATCACCACCAACTTTGCTAATCTGGCCAGAGGGGATAAACGTCAGGAAAACCTGCGCAACGCCCTGGTGATGATTGACAATCGTTTCAATTCTCTGGCGCATTGGGATAACCCTAATGGCGATCGTTATGCTGTCGAGCTGGACATCATTTCTGCCGAGTTGAATATTAACCTCGAAGGCCATGGCAACGCCTTCCCGGTGATTGAGATCCTGAAAACCAATATCGTTGATAAAAAAACTAACCAACGTATTGCAGGCATTGTAGGGAATAACTTCTCCTCCTATGTGCGCGATTATGACTTCAGCGTCGTATTGCCTGAACACAATAAAAACCAATCCGGATTCGCCACACCGGAAAACTTTGGCGATCTGCATGGCAACATCTTTAAGCAGTTCGTTAATTCAGACGCTTACAAAGAGAACTTTAATAAGCCACCGGTTATCTGCCTGAGTGTTTCCAGTAAAAACACCTATCATCAGACGGGAAATCAACATCCGGTATTGGGCATCGAATACCAGCAAGATGAACTCTCCCTGACCGATCATTATTTCGCAAAAATGGGTTTGCAGGCACGTTATTTTATGCCACCGAATAGTGCTGCGCCTTTGGCATTCTATTTTTCTGGCGATTTGCTCAGTGATTACTCGAACCTTGAACTGATCAGTACCATCAGCACGATGGAGACTTTTCAAAAGATTTACCGCCCTGAAATTTACAACGCGAATTCGGCAGCAGGACAATGCTATCAGCCAAACCTGAAGCACCCGGATTATTCGTTAACCCGCATTGTTTATGATCGAGAAGAACGTAGCCAGTTGGCTATTGAGCAGGGAAAGTTTACTGAAGAGAACTTCATCAAACCATATCAAACTGTGCTTGAGCAATGGTCTGCTACTGCCGTTCTTTGATTAACCTAAAATAAAAGGTCACCTGTGATGAAAAAGTTATTACCCACTTCAACTGCCGGCAGCTTACCCAAACCGTCCTGGCTGGCACAGCCAGAGACACTGTGGTCACCCTGGAAATTAGAGGGTGAGGAATTAATTGACGGTAAACAAGATGCTCTGCGTTTGTGCCTGGAGGATCAACTCAAGGCCGGTATTGATATTGTCAGTGATGGCGAGCAAACACGTCAGCATTTTGTCACGACCTTTATCGAACACCTCAGCGGCGTTGATTTTGAAAAACGTGAGATCGTAAAAATTCGTAATCGCTATGATGCGAGCGTACCCAGCGTCGTGGGTGAAGTGGCGCGCCAGAAGCCGGTATTTGTGGAAGATGCCAAATTTTTACGTCAGCAAACCACTCAGCCGATTAAATGGGCGCTGCCAGGTCCGATGACGATGATTGATACCCTCTATGATGGGCATTATAAAAGTCGCGAAAAACTCGCCTGGGAATTCGCCAAAATTCTTAATCAGGAAGCCAGAGAATTAGAAGCTGCTGGTGTCGATATTATCCAGTTTGATGAGCCTGCATTTAATGTTTTCTTTGATGAGGTGAATGACTGGGGAATTGCTGCCCTGGAAAAAGCCATTGAAGGGCTTAAATGTGAAACGGCTGTGCATATTTGCTATGGCTATGGCATCAAAGCCAATACCGACTGGAAAAAGACGCTGGGGACCGAGTGGCGTCAATATGAAGAAGTTTTCCCCAAACTGCAAAAATCGAATATCGATATCATTTCATTGGAATGTCACAACTCTCGCGTGCCAATGGATCTCATTGAGCTTATTCGCGGTAAAAAAGTGATGGTTGGCGCCATTGATGTGGCAACCAATACCATTGAAACAGCGGAAGAAGTGGCTAATACCATACGCAATGCATTGAAGTTTGTTGACGCCGACAAGCTCTATCCCTCTACCAACTGTGGCATGACGCCTTTATCTCGCCGGGTGGCCAGAGGCAAGCTGAATGCGTTAAGTGCTGGTGCAGAAATCGTGCGCAGAGAACTGCTGGGCTAACATAGCCGGGCAGATGAAGAAAACTCAGTCCGGGGTGAGCGATATGATGCAACCGGACTGGGTCACAATGTTACGTCAGCGGGTCTGACTGAGAATGATACGGTCGAATAGACGGTCACCCAGCCAGACGCGCATACGGATCAACATCTTTGCAAATTTACCGGCCGCATAGCGTGTGCGTGGGTTGCTGCTGTTAACCGCTCGCGAGACCACCTCCGCGATAAGGTTCGGATCACTGCCTTTACCCTGGCCGTAAGTGTTTTTGATCGACATAGCCACCCTCTTCACCAACTGCCCATAGGGTCCACTGGCCGAACGTTTGACGATACTGTCACTGGCACCCTCACCGAAGCCCGTCTCTATCACTCCCGGTTCGACGATCACGACCTTGATACCAAATCCGGCGACTTCCAGACGCAGGCAGTCTGACCATCCTTCCAGTGCGTGTTTGGTTGCGTGGTACCAGGCCCCCAGGATGCTGTACATCTTTCCGCCCATCGAGGTGATGTTGACAATGTGTCCGCTGCGTCTGGCGCGCATCGCCGGGAGCAGCAGCTGCGTGAGCCGTGCTGCACCGAACAAATTCACCTCAAACTGGTAGCGAGCCTCGTCAATACCGATCTCTTCTACCGGCCCGTACAGGCCAAATCCGGCATTGTTGACCAGCACATCGACACCGCCAGTCTGCGCCAGAATAGTGTTTACACCGGATACAATCTCTTCATCTTTGGAAATATCCATCCGCAGTGCCTGTGCTCCGAGCAGAGCCAGATCAGCCATTTTCCCGACACTGCGGGCAGCCACGTAGACCTGATAACCCTCCTCGATCAAACGACGAGCAATGGCCTTGCCCATACCTGACGATGCGCCGGTAACCAGCGCGGTTTTCTTTTCCTGAGTAAACATAGGCACCTCGTTAAGTGAACTGCCCCCAGTTTGCCTCAGCACAGACCTGATCTATCTTGCACTACGCGCCAGAGCGCTTGCTAAACGCGCCCGGATTTCCCCAGTTTGATCATCTGGTCAGAAGCCAGCACAACAACACCCGTTGAGGTGGGGACCAGCTGCGCCAGCGCCCGGGCAACAACCAGCGCCTCGATGGGTTTGTAAGCACCGGGCAGAATGGGAGATAGCAGCCTGGCGATCGGTATGGAAATAAGTTCTCCCGGGCGTACTGGCTGCCCCAGCCCATCACGGGAGTCAAGCAGCAAAGAGGGCCGCGCAATCACCAGAGTGGTGAACGGCATGGCTCTGAGTGCCTCTTCCAGTTCACCTTTCACGCGGGTGTAAAACATGGATGATTGCGCATTGGCGCCACCTGCACTGACCAGCCCTACCCGGCTTACGCCTGCTGAAAGCGCCGCCCGGGCAACCGCCATATTGGCATCGAAATCCACCGCCCGGAACGCTTCCCGGCTTCCCGCAACTTTAATCGTTGTTCCCAGAGCAAGGTAGGCTTCATCGGCACGGGGCAGTTGCGGCAAAGAAGCAAAATCGACCAGGTGGACGGTTAACTTTGGGTGGCTGATTGCAGGCGGTTTCCGGCTGAGCGCATGAACGCATGCAATATCCGGATCGTTCAGCAAAATTTGCAGCAGCTTGCCTCCCACCAGGCCGGTAGCACCCGCAAGTAGCACAACGCGTTTTGTTTCTGACATCATCATCGTGTTCTCTTTTAATTGAGACGCAGGGATCCCCTGACAGTTTCCGGAGTCTGGCCAGTCCAGGCCATAAATGCCCGGTAGAATGAGTTCGGGTCTTCAAAGCCCAGCAGGAACGCAATCTCGTAGCCGGATAGACTGGTATTGCACAGATAATGGCGGGCCAGATTTTCCCGACAGCCGTTGATCAGGGTGCGGAAATTGTCCCCTTCCTCCTCAAGCCTGCGCTGAAGGGTGCGTTTGCTCATACCCAGGCGTTCTGCTGTTTTCTCGATAGTCGCTTCGTTAGCCGGCAGCAGTTCCAGAAGTACCGCACGCACCCGTTCGGCGGTTGAAGCCGTTTCATCCAGCTGACTCAGACGACGTCGCAGCTCAGGCTCAAATACCTGCCACATGCCTTCATTCACCGTCAAAAATGGTCGAAGTGCATCCGTAGCGGAAAAACTGATGGCTGGCTTTTCACCATACTGCACAGCGATACCGAAGAAACGTGCAAAGTGGCGGGCCGCAATTTCGGAGGGAAGCTGAGGGAGCATCACTTTCAACGCCTGAATCGGTTCACGGGTTGCCAGCCGCAGCAATCGCAGGAAGAAGGCAAGCTCTGCCACCTGCAGAGACAGGGGTATACCTGTCACGACCGACAACCAGCGCGGTGACACGGTCAGGACACCGGTTCGATCCACTGCTGTCTCCAGCACCATCGGCGCAATCAGCTGCTTATATCGGGCCAGTCGTTGCATCGCCTGCATCATATTGCTGCTGCACAGCGCGGCGAAAAGCGGAGGATCGAACACTTCGGTGGTGACCCTTTCTACCAGCCGTAAGGGAAAAGCAACATCATTCGCTTCCGTCTCCAGCGCGCGCCAGAAACGAAAATATTCGTCAGTATCCAGTCCGCGCTTTGTTCCGGAAAAAAGATCGTCGGGCAAACCAGCCTTACGCAATACATGTTCAGGCTGCATGCCTGCGTCTTTCAGCAGCGTTCTCCAGCCAATATCGAGAGAGAAAGTGCGGTTACGTGCCATGGTCAGATTTCCAGGAATGAATGATCTTCGGATATGAAGCGGGTTTCAGGTAACAGCATAACGTTTCAATCCGGGCAGTAACATTCATAACACGCCACAGGTGTGGTAAAGCACGCCAGGCACTGAAATCTTTTGATTGCATGTGAGTGTCATTTGATTTAGATTTTTCTAAATTTAGAAAATGCTAAAGTAAGAAATGAAAGAGACTCAGCTGTTCCAATTACAGGAAAGTGCCCAGCTTGCAACCACGCTGCTTAAGTCGATGAGTAACAGCAATCGGCTATTGATCCTCTGCATTCTCATTGATAAACCCGGCACTTCGTCAGGGGATTTGGGGCAATTGACCGGCTTAACGCCTTCTGCAACCTCTCAGCACCTGGCGAAAATGAAAGAAGATGGTTTGATTGAGTCTGAGAGGGTGGCGCAAAGGGTGAACTATTTCATCAAAAACGACGCGGTGAAAAAAGTCATCTCCACGTTAAAAGAGATTTACTGTCCGGAGGATTTCAAATGACGCCAGAATCGGTATCACCGCTCGAAGCCAAAAAACTGATTGATCAAGGGGCTGTGCTGATTGATATTCGGGACCGCGCTGAATACCTGCGTGAACACATACCGCACGCGCACTCGCTTCCGCTTACCGAGATGACGGCAGGTAAAACGGTGGAGGGTGCAGAGCAACAGTCCGTCATTTTTCATTGTCAGGCAGGAATGCGCACGGCCCAAAATGCCAGCGCGCTAATGAAAGCAGCAAGCCCTGCGCAGGCTTTACTGATGACAGGCGGCATTAACGCGTGGAAGAGCGCCCACCTCCCGACTATCGAAGACAAAAAGCAACCGTTGCCTGTCATGAGGCAAGTTCAGATTGTTGCAGGCACACTGATTCTTATCGGCGTGGTATTGGGATATACCGCTGATAGCAGGCTGTTTTTACTGTCCGGCTTTGTCGGCGCAGGTTTACTGTTTGCTGGAGTGAGTGGCTTCTGTGGCATGGCGAGTTTACTGTTAAAAATGCCCTGGAACAGAACGGAGAAATAGCCATGAGTTTTATTCCCTGTGATAAATCTAAAGGGGAGGATCCATCATGTCCGTATCTGGCACGAAGCTGCCCATCAAGAAGTTAGGTAGGGCAGCTATGAGCGAGAAGCGGATCTTTTTCATTACTTTCTACAGTTCACCAAATGTTCAGGATATAACAATTCCCCGTGCTCTCAGGCTACGTCTGCTTGAATTGATGACCTCCAGCAGGCGGAAGCGGCTTTCGCGTAGATGCCCGGATAGTAATTCCGCCGCTGTTTCAATGTCCTGCGACCGAAGCGCAGCGATTATTTCATGATGCTCATCCCAGGCGGGGTTGGATGGCGCGTTGTCGAGCCATCGTGCCCGTGAGAGGCGGCGCAGGGCATCACTTATCCCCTCGATAATAAATGCATTCTGACAAAGGCGGGCCAACTGGAGATGGAATTGTGTTCCGGCATCATGCATCGCCTCTTCAGAGGGATCACGAGCCTCCACTTTGAACAGGGCTTCCAGACCATTAAGTTGTTCTTCTGTGATCCGGCTGGCTGAAAGTTTTAACGCGGCCACTTCGAGCACTTCCCGATATATACACAATTGTTCAACTTCACTGACATCGATCGGTGCCACCGTCCAGCGTATTCCCTCACGGCATACCAGCCCCTCAGACTCCAGCTTTTGTAATGCAGCACGTACAGGCGTTCGTGACGCGTTAAACGTCGCTTCAGCCCAGCGCTCCGTAAGTCTTTCTCCCGGGCCCAGCTCCATGTTGAGTATCAGTTTTCTTAATTGGTTTTCAACTTCTGATGCCTGGCTCATGACGACAATGTTCTCCTGGATTGACAGTAAATTGCACGATCGATATTGTATCCCAATTTGGTATACCAAAAAAGAGTGCTTATATGACCCAAATTTATAACAGGTTTTGGCTGCGAAACCTGATCGTTTGCTGTATTGGCTCGTTCTCAACCGTCTTTGCTATGACCCTGATGCTGCCGTTTTTGCCCTTGTATGTCGAAGAGCTTGGTGTTCGCGGACACGCAGCTGTTGTCCAGTGGTCTGGCGTGGCATTCAGCGCAACTTTTATTACTGCCGGGTTGATCGCGCCCGTCTGGGGGCGACTGGGTGACAAGTTTGGACGCAAGTCGATGCTCGTCAGAGCCAGCCTGGGGATGGCGATTACTGTTTCACTTATGGGGGTGGTGACAAATATCTGGCAACTCGTCGGACTGAGGTTGCTAGTTGGTCTGGCCGGAGGCTATTCATCCGGAGCGACCATTCTCATCGCAGTCCAGGCTCCCAGAAAACGTGCCGCGTGGGCGCTGGGGATCGTTTCATCCGGCGTAATGGCTGGTAATCTTGCGGGCCCACTTGCCGGGGGATGGCTGCCGGGTCTGATTGGTATCCGCTCCACGTTTCTTTGCGCCGGTGCACTGATATTTCTGGCTTTTATCATGACCCTCTCTCTCATCCGCGAAGAGGTGCCAAAGCCCGTGGATACTGCAGCAAAAAAACGAGTTAGCTGGTCGGTACTACCTGCCCGCTCAGTGATTATCTGCATGCTTTGCACGGGCCTGTTACTGATGCTGGCCAATATGTCAATAGAACCCATTATCACAGTCTATGTACGCACCTTAGTCAGCGATGCCTCTCAGGTAACAAAAGTAGCGGGATATGTGATGGCTGCAGCGGCCCTGGGAAGCATTATTTCCGCCTCCTGGCTTGGGAAACTGGCAGACAGAAAAGGACATATGTTCATTATCACGCTGGCACTGGCTGCGGCTGGTTTGTTGCTGATCCCACAAGCATTTGTCTCATCAGGCTGGCAGTTGATTGCTCTGCGCTTCCTTATGGGGCTGGCGCTGGGTGGGTTACTGCCCTGTATTGCGGCGGTGATACGTCATCGCGTACCAGAAGGAATGGTAGGCAGCATCCTCGGCTATTCGGTTGCCGCGCAGTTCGCAGGCCAGTTCATCGGGCCGCTGATCGGGGGGGTTGTCGGCGGTCATATAGGAATGCGAGCTGTGTTTCTGGCAACCAGCTGCATCCTGCTGCTGGGCGCGGCCTGGAATCTCAAAATACATCGCCAGTCAGTTCCACACTGACTGACTGCTCTATCTTTCACCTGTAAATTGCGGAGATCTCATGACAACTCAACTCAATAATATCCATAAAAACAGCGCATTGCTGGTAATGGACTTTCAGGCGGTTATTCTTAATCACTTTCTCCCGCAAGATCGCGCTGGTGACGTTATTCGTAATACTGCATCGCTGATAGCCTCTGCACGCGCCGTTGGCGTACCCGTCATCTACATCAGTGTTGGATTTCGTAAGGGCTATCCTGAGGTCAGCCAAAACAACACGATTTTCTCGGCGATCAAAAACAACGGAATTTTCATAACCGGCAGCGAGGGCGCGGCCATTCACACTGCTGTTGCACCGGCAGAAAATGAGGTCGTCATCATTAAACGCCGAATTGGTGCTTTTTCATTTACCGATCTCGAGATGATTCTGCGCGCGCAAGGCATCGAAACCTTGATCCTTGCTGGTGTCACTACCAGTGGCGTGGTGCTTTCTACAGTCGGGCAAGCTTTTGATCTGGATTACCGTCTGGTGGTTGCGAGTGATTGCTGTGCCGATCCGGACCATGACACCAACTTGTTTTTACTCGAAAAAATCCTACCTCAACACGCTATTGTGGCCCGTTCATCTGAAATATCAGACGCCTGGGCATAAAATCTGAGTATTTGGCTGTCGAAATAACCACAGGTTACCAGTGATATCTGACCAGGTATGTTTGAGTACCTGGTCAGATGGACGCCCGCTCCTGGCACTCAGCAGCCAGACCGAAGAAACTTTCGGTCCGCCTGCGACCATGAAAAGCGAAAGCAGGATAGTGGCTGGAAAGAAATCATACTCACATCACACTTAGCAGCGCTTCTTCCATGAGTTGCCCCAGCATCACCTGCGCTCCATGAATGGCTTCATTTCCCAGCCCCTGCTCCAGCGTAATACCAAGATTTCCCGGCGAGGGCAAAATACTCCCGGCAACGCGCAAGTTACCGGGCATGCCGATACGTGTTCGCACGGTGATACCCAGCCCTGCCTGCAACGCCGCCCATATGCCGCTCAGGCTTTGGCTGACAAATACCACTTGCCAGGCGATGTTCGCCCGGTCCAGACATTCGATGGCACGGGAACGCATCAGGCACGGGCTTTCAAGCATCACCAGCGGTAATGGCATGCCCTGCGCCAGCAGCGTACTGATATCCAGTTTTGGATGCGTTATCCATTCCAGCGGGCACTGACCGATCAATTTGCCTCCACGCTGCGCATTCTCCGGTTGCCATAACAGCGCCATATCCAGCGCGTTATCCTTGATCGCATTCAGCAATCCCCGGTTGCGATCGACGCGGGCAATAATACGCATCCCCGGATGGTGGCGTTTGAACTCACCAAGGATGCCCGGCATAAGCGACTCGCCAAAATCTTCCTGCATACCAATACGTATTTCACCCTGCATCAGCTTGCCATTCAGGGCTAGCAGCGCTTCATCATTTAGCGCTAACAACCGACGGGCATACCCCATAATTATCTCGCCATTATGGGTCAACGCCAGATGGCGACCATTCCTGACCACCAGATCGGCACCGCACTGCTGTTCCAGTTTTTTTAGCTGTGCGCTTACAGCCGACGTTGAACGGCAGAGGCGATGCGCCGCCTGCGCAAAGCTGCCGCACTCGATGCCGGTCACGAAACTGCGCAGTGCATCCAGGTCGAGCGTCAAAGGAAGTTTAGTCATCATCATCCTGAAATTCGGGATAGTAAGTCTTAATTAATTCAATTTTCAGGATCAGAATATCGCGCCAGAATGGCTTCACTGTCAATACGGAGTAACAACTATGACGAAGTCCCTTGATCGCGAAACCCTGGCCCGTGTTGCGCCGAAGTTGGCCGAACTGAGTCAGGATTTACTTTTCAATGATATCTGGCAACGTGAAACCCTTTCCCCGCGCGAACGTAGCTTAATTACGCTTGCAGCCCTGACGGCTCTTGGCCGTATCCAGCAGTTGCCATGGCATATCCGCTTCGCGCAACAAAATGGCCTGAACCGTGAAGAGCTTGTTGAAACTTTCACGCACCTGGCATTTTACGCGGGCTGGCCTGCGGCGGTTTCCGCCCTCGAATGCCTGGAAGAGGATAAACACTGATGCCTTTCACCCGTATCACTCTGCGTCCGGGTTTTAGCGATGAGCAAATTGTGCAAATTTCCGACATTCTGCAACAAAGCCTTGAGAAAGAATTTGCCGTCCCTCCCCACGATCGCTTTCAGGTTTTCGAAACGCCAGCTGCCGGTCTGCGTGTGTTTGACCATCACTATAAAAGCGCTGGCCGCAGCGACAATTTTATTCAGTTCCATATTACCGCAGGCAGGCCCCGCTCTTTCGAGCAGAAGAAGAATTTCTGTCGCACATTATGCAATCAACTCAACACGGCGCTGGATATTAGCCCGGATGACGTGATGGTGATTATTCAATTTAATACCGCCGATGAATGGAGTTTCAGTAATGGGCGATTACTCTCTGAGGAGGGATTATGATTGTGATGCAATATCGTTTTACCTTGCCCGCTAATTACGACATGACCATCATTGAGAAGCGCATTGAGGAGAATGGGGCAAAGTTAAACGGCTTTCCAGGTTTGTTGTTTAAAGCCTGGCTCGTTGCCAAATGCGGTGAAGGATATAGCAATGAAAACCGCTATGCCCCGCTCTATGTCTGGAAGAATGCCAACGCGATGACAATGTTTTTACAGAGTCCTGCTTTTAAAAAGCTGACGCAGGATTTTGGCTGGCCGCAGATTGAGACCTGGCTGGCGCTACATCTCCCCTGTATTGATGAGATAAGAAGCGCCAGCTGGCTATCAATAACCAAACAGAACATTCCCGCACACAGCGACCTTTCTTTATTGCCTCTCGACGGACATCTTAGCGCCTGGGATATCAGCCGCTGGCAGCTATTGCAGGCCGATTTTAGCGATGCACCGCACATGGCCAGGGAAAATTACCGCATTGGTTACATGGCAAGCGAGGCGTGGTGATGGTCGTCGGACGAAACAACCCAATGAGAGGCAAACGATGACGATAATAATGATATCGCGACATATTAAGGCCGAAACCACGCGGATTAATAACGCAGGATCCCGGCACAGGGGCGGGAAGAATTATTTCAGCTTGAGCATTTTTACCGTGGCTTCCACGTCGATCTCATCTTCCGAAAAAATTAACGTTGTGCCCTGGAAAGTAGTGATCGCCAGTTTTTTCTGTGAGCGCATTTCAGCGGATTCAGCAGCTGCTTTTGGTCTGATACTTTTCATCAGAATCCCCACAGACAACAACGCATTTTCCTTATCGATGCGGGTATCGGCAGGCACTTCTTCGCTGTAAACCAGGTAAGACTTGATCGACGTGAGCTTAATGCGTTCACCGGCAATAAAAATATATTTGCTTTCCGGTACGACTTTCACCGCATAGGCTGACAAGCCCTTGTTATTGGTGGTGGGTTCAAAAGTCACCGCTGCATTTTTCTTAATCAAATCAGGGTTGGCGACTTTAATCACATGAAAGTAACGGTTGTCACCGTTTTCATCTTTGATAAATCCAAAACCTTTATCCTGAAACCAGGTTGTGATCGTGCCTTTCATCGCCATTACCGCCTACTTAATTGTTTATCTACTCAGTTTTTGCAGCGCGCAGTGTAAAGCACAATGCCTGCACAAACCACGTCTTTGGGGTAAGTCTGGACGATAAATTTCTACTGTGCGAGTGAGAGGCCTGCAGCTTCAGACCCTGGGCTGACTCAACCGCACTATCCCTGGCCAGAGGGTCAGAACGCTTAAGCGCCCCGCATCCAGACAGGAAAACCGGGCAACTATCTGAAATTTATGTAATAAAAAACCCGCACCAGGCGGGTTTATTTCACTATCAGTAGAGCTTAGCTGCTCAGACTATTGCCTTCATCGCTGTTGTAAGCATCACTGATAATTAGCGCGGCTTACAGCGCGGTGACGTTTCCGGCCGCAGGGCCTTTAGCGCCACTTTCGATGGTGAAGGAAACTTTCTGACCTTCATCAAGTGTTTTGTAGCTGTCACTCTGGATAGCAGAGAAATGTACAAATACATCTTTGCTGCCATCATCAGGAGTGATAAAGCCAAAACCTTTATCTGCGTTAAACCATTTTACTAAACCAGTCATTTTATTAGACATAGATACTTCCTTAATTTTATGAGCCACGAAAAGCGGCAGTAATGGCCTGCAATGAGAGAGTTACTTATTTGGCACTTAGGAGGAGGCTCATGAAGAAGGGTATCTTTGGATAACACTTGAACTGAGGACTGCTTTACTAAAACTGCTTTCATAAGGTCTGTATTCCAAACCGAGGTCGTCATTAAGACATAGCGAAATGAATATAGCAATGTTTATTTTAACCACTTAAACACCCAGATGGCTGTATGTTCGTCAGTTTCAGGCCGAATGCAACATCACACTTTATGGGCTGATACTTTGTGATGAGGACTGTTTGAGGTATTGCCTGACTGGTCGTTTATTTTCTGATACTGAAGCACAACGTCGCTATTTCTCTGCGTTATCTGGCCGGTGACATTATCCGGCTCGATTGTCAGCAATGGTTGCCCGGTCGTTATCGCATCACCCGCTTTAGCAAAAACGGATTTTACCGTACCGGCAGAGAGTGTATAAACCACCCGCTGTGGCATGTTTTCATTTTGCTCGAGGCTCTCATCCACCTGCGCCAGCTGCCGCCGCAGTACATTAATTTTAACGGAAGTCGTCAGCGGTAACTGGAGCTGTTGATCATTCAATACGTTTAACTGCTGCCGGGTGCCATACTGCTGTTGCAGTAAAGATCGGTACTGACTCTCATAGCCCCATACAATCGACTGTTCCTGGGCAAACTGCAGTGTAGAAACGTATCCCTTTGCCAGCAAAGGTCGCCACTTGTTCACCAGGTTCTGCGCCATGCTGATTTGCGATGACTCAATTTTGCTTTGTTCTGAAAGTTGTTCCAGTTGCCCGTTAAGCATTTCTTGCTGGAAGCGGTTGTCGCTGGCCTGCTGAAGGGCAAGCTGTTGGGTATGTTGAATGTCCTGTAACAGGCTACTCTGCTCCAGTTTTAATTGCTCGCTGACCAGTCGGGTCCCTTCCAGTGCCTGTCTGTTTTCGTTTGAGAACAGCACGAGGGGTGTTTTTAATGTGACATGCTCACCCAGGGTGACCGGGATCTGCTCGACTGTGCCGTCTGCTGAAGCGCTGACGGTAATTTGCTGGAGCTGAGGCAGCGGTTTTGCCGTTGCTTTAAATAAATCAGGCTGATGGCTGTCGATAAAATAAATGAAGCTGACGGTGCCTATAACCACAGAGAACAGATTTCGTCGAAAAAAAACAACGGCGGGCGACACGGTTGCAGAACACTCATCACCGGAAGATTCGAGAGCATGTTTGCGAAAAAATGGTTTTTCCATTTTTTACCTTAGCTGAGTGCGTATATTTATTTTGAGACAACACGACTTAAAATCACATTTCCGGCCACAGAGTTAAAACAGAAGTTCATTTCCAGTTGTTATCTTTTGCAAGGCAATTTCTATCTGTTGCGCCTGTCCAGGCGCAACGTCCGCTTAGGACCGTTAGCCAGAAGCGGACATGACTGTTTCAACAGGGAGAATTATTCATTGCCCCATTGATTGAGAAACTCAGCGATGTCATCAATACGCAGCGGATCGATACCCGCTTCGCTGGCCATCTCTCGTTGGGCATCTTCACTGATTTCTTCATTATTGGTTAAACGGGTGATCAGCAGCTGAAAATAGCGCGCCAGCGCATCATGTTCGGACTCGCTTACCGGCTTGGCTGTTTCCGTCGCATACTCTTCTACGATGTCATAAAATTTCAGCGGTACTTCGTGGTTCATAAGTCATCCCCAGGGATTAAGGTCTGTGTCCGTTGCTACCTGCAACGTCTGACCTGAATAATAACATCCTTATGCCCTTTGCACGCTCTCCCGTTAAATCGCCGCAAGATACCCGCCATCAACGTACAGAATCTGCCCGGTAATGTAGCGAGCGGCATCGGAACTGAGGAACACCACGCTACCGGCAAGGTCATCCAGTTCCCCGAAGCGTCCGAGGGGGATTTTTTGCTGCATGGCGTTACGCCATTGTTCATCCTGATAAAACACCTGCGTCATATCGGTTTCGAAATAGCCGGGTCCGATGCCGTTCACGCGGATGTTATGCCCTGCCCACTCGGTACTGAGGGTGCGGGTCAATCCCACCAGTCCGGATTTGGAGCTGCCATAAGCAGCCGCGCCCGGCACGCCCACACAGCTGGTTAACGAGCAAAGATTAATAATCACCCCACCGGTACCAGATGCAGCCATCCCTTTTGCCACCGCCTGAGCGCAGAAAAATGCCCCTTTCAGGTTGGTGCCGACAATGGTATCCCACAGCGCTTCATTGGCTTCAAGCGATGGGCAAACCTGCTCGGTACCGGCGTTGTTGACCAGGATATCGATGTTGCCGATAGCGGCGATCGCCTGCGCAATCTGTGGCGTTTGGGTGACATCCAGCAACAATCCGGTGACATTGTCACTTTCCTCGCGCAATAAACTCACCGCCTGAGTCAGGGTGCTCTGCTGGCGTCCGCTAATGATCACGCTGGCCCCGGCTTGCAGCAGCGCTCTGGCAAGCGCAAAACCGATACCGCGCGTTGCTCCGGTCACCAGCGCGCGTTTTCCCGCAAGAGAAAAGGTGGATAACACATTCATAGCTTGATCACCGTTTTGAGATAGTCAGATTTTCCCGCGAGCAGCGAGAGATAGGTATCAGGGACCTCATCAAGTGAAATCGGCGGGGCGACCAGCTTGCGCAGATCCTCAGCCAGTGCCGCCATAACCTGTAATGCTTCGTGCTGTTCATCGCGAAAGACGCTACAGCCGGTCAGTGAGATTTCGCGTTCAACCAGCGCGTTGAGATCCACGCCATCGGTATGATGAAAGATACCCACCAGCGCAATGCGTCCCCCGGAGCGGATGCCACCAATCAGCGCATTAAGCGCCGCAGGATGGCCAGAGGCTTCGACCGCCAGTGCGTATGCGCCCGGCGGGTCGAGCGTCACCACGGAGGAGATCAACTGATAGCGCTGCGGATTTGGCTCCCGCAGCTGTACCTGACATCTTCTCAACCGACTGAGCAGCAGTGCCGTCAGTCCCCCGATGGTGCCGCCCCCGGCGACGCATACGCTGTCTCCTTCGGCCGGATTCAGTTGGTTAACCACCCGCAGGGCGACACCCAAAGGTTCGCACAGCACGGCGATATCGTCTGGCACATCATCCGGCACCGCCAGCAGGCTTTGTAATGGCAGGATTGCTTCCTCAGCGAAACCACCATCGAACACTTCACCGACAAAACCTAACGACTCACAAAGGTTATTTTCCCCTGCCAGGCAGAATGCACACTCGCCACACCAGACGCGGGAGTCCGCTACTACGCGCATCCCCACCCTGAAGGGGTCTGCCTCACCGTTGATTTCGCTGATCACGCCAAACAGTTCATGACCCGGTGTCACCGGTAAGCTGGCAAACCATTTACCGGTTTTGAAGTTATGCAAATCAGAGCCGCAAATCCCGGCGGAATGCACCTCAACCCTGGCCCAGCCGGAGGGTAAATCAGGCAGTGTCGCCTGCTCTACCGTCACCGCTTCGATACCGTGCAGACGCACTGCTTTCATCTCAGTTCTCCGTCAGAAGGCCATCCAGCCATTGGCTGAAGTCGTCATCGCCACCGCAGCCCAGCATCATGGCAATGGAGAAACCGACGGCTGAGCTGGTGGGATTATGATGACTCGCGGAACCAGCGCGCAGGTTCATCACCAGCGTCGGGCAGCAGAACAATGCCAGACGCATAATCTGTTGCCAGTTGGCAGGCAGCCAGCCTTGTTTCTTCAGCTCAGCCAGCAAAGGTTGCCAGTAGAGTTCCCCTTTGCTTTGCAGGAAGGCGGCACGAAGCGGTGACAGCTCCCAGTTATGATTCACCTCCAGCGTATCGCCATCACGCCGCACGCTGACCTGGTAACGCTGTGCCGCATCAGCCGGTTCATACAGCCAGCAGGGATGGGCAAAAATGTTGTGGAACGTCGCTTTGATCTCCGCCAGCAATGCCGGAATGCTGCTCCCGGCGAAAGCCGGATCGAAACTAACCAGCTTCGGCTGCGGATGATGGGTTTCGTACCAGACATTGGCGTTATGCGCATCACCGTGTGCCACCACCACGCCGTGCCGGGCCAGCGCCGCAGGGGCCAGCACGCGGCCCGCCGCTAAGAACAGATCGCGCAGGCTTTGTTGATACGCCACCCCATTGACCCGCCAGTGCAACCGACTCAGAGTCGGCCAGTCCAGCTGCATCTCCCCGAGGGTGAAGGTTTGATCGACATAAAAGCTGGCGACGCGCCCCCCCAGACCGACGTCGGTGCCGGGCGAGACCAGCCGATTCCAGAACAGCTGATGGATGGATTCGGCCTCTACTTCTGCGCTGGTGCCCATGCGCAGCGTCGGCAGCGTATGGGTGATAATCGCCTGATCGGCACGACGCTGCGCCGCAACAATCGGCTCGATCTGCTGCCACGCTGCGGCGGTCTCAATCTCGCGACAGACATCCGCCAGCCGCTGATCATCACGCAGCGGATACAACAGGATTTGTCGTCCGGGTTCACCGCAGGCGTAAGCGGGCACATCGACCTCAAAGCCGTGATCACGTAACAGCTCGGCGCGGTAGTATTCCTGGATGGTCTGTTCTTCCCCTTCCTCATGGTGATATTTGAAAAACAACGTGCGGCCATCCACCAGCGAGACACGGCCGTTTAGCGAGTTCAGGCTGTACTGGTCCCGGTTGATCTCAAGCGCGGCGGTGTTCACCCCGGTCACCTCGGCGATCAACTGACTGAGTTTATCCCGCGCCTGCTCCCACTGGCCTTGCTGCGTCAGGCGGCGGGCTTCCGCCGCTAACGGTGGGCGGGCTTCATCCATTTTTGCTCCCCTTCAGCAACGCCTGACGGATGTCGGAAACGGCCAGCGCATGTCCAGGGAAGCCTTCGTACTCGGCAAAGCGTTTGGCTTTCGGTGCCAGTTCCTGATAACCCCGGCTGGTAACATAGGCGATGGAAACACGCTTCATATAATCAAACACCGAAAGCGGGCCGTTGGTTTTAGCCGCGCTGTTGGTCGGCAGCACGGCATTCGGGCCCAGAACAAAGTTGCCCAACACAATCGGCGAATGCTCACCCAGTAGGATTTCACCGGCGTTACGGATCTTCATCATCACATCCATCGGTTCATGCGCCAGCACCTCAAGGTGCTCCGGGGCATACTGGTTCACAAACTCGATAGCTGTGGCAAAATCTTTGGTCAGCACCACGCCACCGTGGGTACCGCACAGCACCTTCTGCGAGAACCCGGCCCGTTGCGCGCCAATTTTGTCCCAGTAACCCGGTAACGCGGCCATGGCTTCTTCCGCCACACGACGGCTGGAGGTCACCAGATAGGCCGAGGAATCCGGGCCATGTTCCGACTCAATCAGCAGGTCCAGCGCCGCCAGCGCTCCATTCACCGAGTCATCCGCCAGAATCAGGCTTTCGCTCGGCCCTGCCGGGATGCCCGGATCGATCAAGCCCGATAACTGACGTTTCGCCGCTACCACCCATGGGCTGCCAGGGCCGACGATTTTCAGGCATTTCGGCACCGATGCCGTACCGTAAGCCACCGCCGCCACCCCCTGCGCGCCGCCACATTTGTAGACATCTTTGATGCCTACCAGGCGTGCGGCAATCAAGGTTGCGTCATCGACTTTGCCGTCTGGTCCTGGTGGGGTGATCACTATCGGCAGCGGGACACCCGCCACCACCGCCGGCACCGTGGTCATGATCAGCACGCTGGGGAATGACCCTTTACCGCGCGGGACGTAGCAGGCCACCGCATCAATCGGCACATGGCGATCGCCAGCAAATGCCCCCGGACGCATCTCCTTCCACCACATTTCTTCCGGCTTTTGCGCTTCATGGAAGGCACGCACGTTTTCCACAGAGAAACGAATCGATTCAATCACATCCGCATCGACCCGGGCGAAAGCCTCTTCAAATTCCTGCTCCTCTGCTTTGATGGAAAAGGTCTCTGGCTGCACCCCGTCAAACTCGCGGGCAAAGCGAATCAGCGCCTGGTCGCCTTCGGTTCTCACCGCCTCAATGATCGGTTTTACTTTCTCGATGAAAAACGACAGGTCAGACTCGGTGCGCTTAAAAAGATGATCGGGTAAGACATCAGCATCGGTCAGGTCATGAAATGTAACAGGCATATTGATTCCTTTTTTCAATGAGCTAATGCGTGTTGTTGAATGCGATTCAGCACTTCATGCTGGAGTTCAAGAAATTCCGGGGTGCGGTTAACCCCTTCGAGGCGCGGACGTGGCAGCCCCACCGGGAAGGTGGAGTCGATATAGCCCTGGCCCATCACCACGATGCGATCGGAGAGCCACACCGCCTCTTCAATGTCGTGGGTGACAAACATCACCGTCAGGCGGTGCTTTTCCCAGATTTCGATCAGCAACTGCTGCATCTGATGACGCGTCATAGCGTCCAGCGCGCCAAAGGGTTCATCCATCAGCAGGATTTTGGGACGGTAAGACAAGGCACGGGCAATGGCGACGCGCTGTTTCATCCCACCGGAAAGTTCACCAGGCCAGCGGTCGGCCGCGTTGCCCAGTTTCACCAGTTCGAGATGCTGCTGCGCGATGTCGCGGCATTCTTTGGCCGGGGTGCCTGCGGCTTTTAACGCAAATTCGATGTTGCCGCGCGCGGTCAGCCACGGCAGCAGCGTGTAGGACTGAAACACCACGCCGCGATCGAGTCCCGGTCCTTCAATGGGTGCGCCATCCACCAGCACATCACCGCTGTCGAACTCTTCCAGACCGGCGGCGATAGAGAGCAAAGTACTTTTGCCGCAGCCCGAAGCGCCGACAATCGAGACAAATTCGTTGTCGTTGAGCGTCAGGTCGATGCCGTGCAGCACCCGGCGGCGGGTTTTGCCCATCGGAAAACTTTTTTCCAGTTTATTCAGCGTCAGCGTCGCCATCAGGAACCTCTCCGGTTGTAACGGAACAACACACGCTCTGCCGCGCGCATGATTTGATCGGTGATAAGCCCGAGGAAACCGAGCAGCAGGATGTAACCGATGATGGTGTCAGTCTGGAAGTAACGCTGGGAAACCACAATGCGATAACCCAGACCGGAGGTAGACGCCACCAGTTCGGCCAGCACCAGCCAGGTCCACGCCCAGCCGAGACTGATACGCAACGCATCCCAGATCGACGGTAACGCGGAAGGGATCACAATGCGCAGCAGGATACGGCGATCGGACAGGCCAAGGGTTCTGCCCAGCCCGACAAAATCCGTCGGCACACGTTTGATGGCATCGATCATCATCAGTACCTGCTGGAAAAAGGTACCGATCCAGATGACGAGGAACTTCTGAATATCGTCGGTACCGGTCCACAAAATGGTCAGCGGCACAAACGCCACCACCGGCATATAGCGGATAAAATCAACCAGCGGTTCGACAATCGCCTTGAACAACCCATAACAACCGGCCAGCACCCCAATCACTATCGCCATCACCGAGGAAATAGCGAAGGCGATAACCATGCGATACAGGCTGCTGGCGATGTCGCTTTGTAACGTGCCGTTCTGCGCCAGAGTGACCATCTGATGCCAGACGCGCTCGATCCCCGGCAGGAATATCGGTTTTATCGTGCCAGTCGAGGTCGCCAGCCACCATGCCAGCAACAGCACTGCAAACACGGCGACAGAGATAATGAGAAATTGAGCTCGGGTTGGCTCTTTGCCGATGGTTAATAAATTCGAGCGCCGCCGTTTCTTTTTGGCCTGACGATTGACGCGCTGAACGTCGATAGAACTCATAATTCCTCCGTGTGGCAGGTCTTCTCCGCTGGCAGCACCAGCGGAGAAGTTTTAACCGCGCTTATTGCGCGTCGGCAAAGCTGGCATCGATGGTCTGCGCAGGCGTCACCGGCTGCGTAACGATACCTGCCGCAGTGGCGGCCTGAAGAATGTGCGGGAAGGTTTTGCTGGTGAAGTCATGTGACAACAGCGCTTTGTTGTCGCTCAGGGTGAAATACTTCACACCATCAAACGCGGTGCCGAGGTCTTCCGGTGTCGCGCCGACCGCTTTGGAGATAATGGCGCGCCCTTCGCTCTGATTAGCGTTGTAATAATCCAGCGCCTGGCCCCAGGTTTTAATCAGCGCTTTGATGGCATCCGGATGGTCTTTGATAAAGTCATCGCGTACCACCAGGACATCGCTGATCAGACCAGGATCGGAAGAACCGCTGTAAATCATTTTCAGGCTGGGATCGCCTTTTTTTGCCACCGTGAGGTAGGGTTCATAGGTGACGGCCACCGGTACCCGTCCGGCGATAATGGCGCTCCCGGCTGATGCAGCTGGCATCGGCACCGGTTTGATATCGCTGAAAGACAAGCCCGCTGAGGCCACGGCACTGCGCAACAGAATGTCGCTGGTAGTGCCCTCTTCGTAGGCCACCTGCTTACCTTTGAGGTCTTTAATGCTGGTTATGCCGGAGCTTGCCAGAATCGCATCGGCGGTGTTGCTCTGGTCGAGCAGCAGCACAATCTTCACCGGCAGACCTGCCGAGATCATCCCCATCGCGGTATGAGTCGCGATGTTGGCGACGTCAATCTGCCCACTCGCCAGCGCGGCATTGATGTCTTTATCCTCGGCGAAATTGATGACCTCGACTTTCTTTAACCCTTCTTTCTCAAACAGGTTTTTGGCAGAGGCGATATGCCACTGACCATAACCCAGCCAGGGTTCGATCCCCATTTTCACCTGTTCCGTTTCCGCGGCGTAAACAGAGTGAACCGTAACTGACAGCATCCCTGCGCAAAAAACGGTGCTAAACGATCTTTTCAATGCATAGCGAGAAAGCATAACTATTTCCTTCAGTTGTCGTTATGGTTAGAAACCGGAGGTCATCCGGGCATGTATATACAAGAGAAATGCAAGAGCGATGCCAGGCGTTCAGTACCTGATATTCATTTAGTGCCCGAAGTGCTGCCCCAGCCTGGGGCGTGGTGCTGGTGCGTTGCACCAAAATATCGATAAGGAAAATATAGCTGCGCAATGTATTGCGCGATAAATCGCGCAGCTACAAATTTGTCGAAGCCGGTTTATCTGCGGCCTTTGGTTACCGAAGCTGACCAGTTGAAATCACTGACTTCGCTCGCGGCCAGCGATTCAGGTTTTTTCTTGCGCACCGGTTTTTTCTTCGCTTTCTCCGCCAGCGCTTTCTCTTTGGCCTGCTTCACCGACATGATCTGCTGCCTGGCCTCGGCGGTGAATTCTTTCTCTTTCTTCGCGTCTGGCTCTCTTCCGGTGCGCTGGCGATACTTCTGCATCAATGCGTTGAATGCTTCATCAACCGCAAGCCGTTCATCTGCGTTGAATTGATCAATGGATATCATTTTTTTGTCATTCATAACTTCTCGTCCAATGGTGGAGGCACAGCTTCGAGTGTATCGCATTCCCGATGAACGGCCTGCGACAAGATCAGCATTCTCATGGTGGGTTTTCCGGTTCAATCCAGGTGGAGGTAAAGTCGAACCATCCCAGATTATTAAAATGAACGCCTCTGGCTTGTTCTGGCCCTTGCAGGCGCATCCAGTGATGGAATAACGGCTGTAACCAGCCGCGCTGGATGATGGTTTGCGCCAGTTGCTGCGAAGACAGCGCGCCACTGCGCCATTGTTGTTGCCAGTTTTCGAACAACGCCTGGTCACCACCGGCAACCGAGCGGGTTAATAACGGCATCCCGGTGAGCCAGGCGCCGACATTCCACGCTTCTGGCGCAGTGAAATTCACCGTTCCCAGCCACAAATCGAACTCCCCTTCACCTGCCGCCCAGGCTTCATAGCTTAATTCCGTCACCTCTAAGCTGACGCCGCTGGCCGCCAGACGATGTTTAAATTCGGCAATCACCATCGGGAATTCCCAGTGCTGATGGTGGTAAGCCAGTCGCAAGCGCCGTGGCAGGGTCGAATCCTCCCACGGACTGACGCTTTCCCCGGCTTCAATATGATGCAACCAGCCCGGCAGGATGCTGGCCGCAGCCATCCATAGCGGACGAATTTCCGCCACGAAATTCTGAATAATTGCCTGCGGGTCGATTTGCTCGCGTATCCAGCGCCGGTGGACCATGTTTTTCCATAATGGTGAGCGACTGTCGCACAGCAAAAAATACCCGCCGGTTTCCAGTTCAATTTCATCGGCAGAAGGGCGACTAACATGGCTGAGCGGGCTGGATACATAGGCCAGATCGCTCATGCTGGAACTCAGTAACGCCAGCGGCCCCTGGGAAGCATTTGATGCCGGGTTCTCCAGGCAGGTAATAATTTCTATTTCGTCCAGCAAACTGCGGAAACCAAAATAACCATCGAACGCCCGCAGTGTTAAATGCCACTCATTATTATCGGCAACCTTAAAGGGGCCGGTTCCAACGGGAAGTGCAGCAAAATTCTGCCGCTGCTGATGGTCCGCCGGTAATATCAGGGCCGCGACATCGGTCAGCAATTGCGGCAGCAATTCATCCGGCTGGTTCAGGGTAATGATCACGCTGAGATTCCCCTCAGCCTCAACCTTGCTGAAATGCGAAAACAACGGCAATCGGGCGCTGCGTAGCAGAGAAACCACTACATCTCTGCTGGTTAACGGCGTGCCATCATGGAACTGCACCCCGGGACGCAGGAAGAAGCGCCAGTGCAACGCATCCAGCCTGCGCCAGTGATGGGCTAAATCCTTCGCCACCTGGCCGCTGCTTTCATCAATGCGCGTCAGCCCGCTAAACACCTGTTTGATGATATGCACTTCAGAGCGTCGCAGCGCGGTTCCGGGATAAAGATTCGGCATCGAACGATAATAGGGAATACGCAAGGTTTGTTGCTCATCGTCAATACGATGGCCGAGTCGGCCACGCAGCAACGTCGCGAGGTGATGCTTCTCGTTACCTAATAACTTCAGCACGCCGCGCATATCATTGAGATCTAACAAGCGTTGTGCATTCGCCAGCATCAGTTGCTGCTGTGAATAATGCAGCACCAGTTTTGCCAGATGCCCGCGACCAGGGGTGGCCTCCCACGTCAGCCAGCCCTGGGATTGCATCTGTATGATCAGCGTGCGCATATGCCGTTTACTGCAATAGAGCGCATCCGCCAGGGTTTGCAGGGTGGTCAGTGCCTCACGCTGCGGAAACAGTTCCAGTAGCTTCTGATAATGCCGTTCCAGCCGTTGTGTGCTCATAAAAGATGAACTCTGTGCAGCAAAACACATCAGTTTTTCATTTCACCTTTTTAAAGCAATATTTCCCCGCAGGCAATCACACTGAAGGGAAAAATGTCATGACCAGAATGATCAATAAAGACACGAAAATTTGTATGTCTCTTGCCGCGCGGCCAACTAATTTCGGTACCCGCTTCCATAATTATTTGTACGATGCGCTGGATCTGGATTATCTCTACAAAGCATTTACCACCCATGATCTTGCAGCGGCGATTGCCGGAGTGAAAGCGCTGGGGATCCGTGGTTGTGCAATTTCGATGCCCTTTAAGCAGGCATGTATTCCACTTATTGACGAACTGGATGAATCCGCCCGGGTAATCAATGCGGTGAACACCATCGTGAATACCGAGGGTTATTTGAAGGGATATAATACCGATTATATTGCCATCACCACCCTGCTGAAGAAATATCAGGTTTCAGGCGACCTGACATTTGCGCTCAAAGGCAGTGGCGGGATGGCAAAAGCGGTTGCCTGTGCATTAAAAAATCTCGGATTTAAGCAGGGATATATTATTGCCAGAGATGAAGGAAGTGGCAAAGAACTGGCTGAGGCTTACCAGTATGAATATCGTCCCTCCATGGCAGGCCTGGCCCCGGCATTGCTGATCAATGCCACGCCGGTAGGCATGTCCGGCGGTCCTGATGCTGATACCCTGTCCTTTTCCACCGATGAAGTGGGAACGGCTGAGATCGTGTTTGATGTGGTGGCGTTACCTGAACAAACCCCGCTGATTCGCTATGCGCAGGAGAAACAGAAAACGGTGATTAGTGGTGCTGAAGTTTTCGCCATTCAGGCAGTGGAGCAATTCAATCTCTATACCGGGGTGCGTCCCTCAGACGCGCTTTTTAAAAAAGCGGCGGCGTATGCCCGCCAGATTTAACATTGCGTTTTAATCCCAACGATTTTCCTATTACCGGCGACGATTGCCCGCGTTGATTTTCGGCGGCAATCGCCTCTGCAGCCTGTTGTCCAGCCTTATTCATCATATTTTCCTATGTTATTGTGCGCTTTCAGCCGTTAGCCCGGGTGGTAAACGGTGGGAAATGATTGCGTTGCTTCACAGTTTTTATTATTAGTTATTGCCAATGTTGCGGGGCGTAAAGATACTCCTCCACGCAACAACCACATACGTTTTATTGCGGCGTGCTACTGCTTCGGCAGGCAAGACCAAAATGAAAATGTCAGCTCCGGATATTTTTCCGGCGTGCATTTTTGTTTTGGTCTTTTTTTTTGCCTTAACGAAAGGGAAAACTATGAGTCATAACGAGTTAGCGGAAGAGATTTTACGGTTGGTGAAAGGGGGCGGAAATATCCGTACTCTGACTCATTGTGCTACCCGGCTGCGTATGGAATTTAACGACCGAGACGCGGTGGATAGCGCGCAGATCGAGAAGTTGCCGGGGGTAATCAGCGTCGTCGAACGCGGCGGTCAGTTCCAGATTGTGGTCGGCAACGATGTGCAGCGGGTGTTCCGCGTACTGGAAAAAGCCACCAGCGGCAACAAAGCGAAGGCGGTGCCGCAGGCCGACAAAGAGCGCAGCGGTATCGTTTCGCAGATTATTAGCGTTATCTCCACCACCTTCACCCCGGTGATCCCGGCGATTACCGGGGCCGGGATGATCAAGGCGCTGCTCGCCATCTGCAAACTGACCGGCGTGATGAACGAGAGCAGCCCGACCTGGCAGTTGCTTAACATCATCTCAGATGCGGCCTTTTTCTTCCTGCCGGTGCTGCTGGCGTATGGCGCGGCGCTGAAATTTGAATGTAACGCGATTCTGGCGATGACCATTGCCGGAGCGATGCTGCACCCGGAGATCGGCAAAATGATCGCCAGCGGCAAACCGGTGGACTTCCTTGGTCTGCCCTTCCAGCTGGCGGATTATGCCGGGTCGGTGCTGCCGATTATCCTTACCGTCTGGCTGATGTCGTGGATTGAGCGTTTTGCCGAACGCTTCTCCCCGTCGATTATCAAATTCTTTGTTAAGCCGATGATTATCCTGCTGGTGACCGCGCCGCTGGCGCTGGTGGTGGTCGGTCCGCTCGGTATCTGGCTGAACGATGTGGTGGCTTCCGGCGCAGTGATTATCGATCGCCACGCCAGCTGGTTGATCCCGATGCTGATGGGTGGGCTGCAACCGTTCCTGGTGATCACCGGCACCGCCTGGGCGATGACGCCGATTGCCACCGGGCAATTGAGCAAAAATGGTTTTGAGATGATTAACGGTCCGGGCATGCTGGCGTCAAACATCGCCCAGGGTGCGGCGACCCTTTGCGTCGCACTGAAAACCCGCAACAAAAACCTGCGTCAGCTCGCTTCCTCTGCTGGTTTCACTGCGTTATTGGGTATTACCGAGCCCTCGCTGTATGGCGTGACGCTGAAATTAAAACGTCCGCTGATCGCCGCGATGATCGGCGGCGGTTGTGCCGGTATCTACGCCGGGTTAAGTGGCCTGGTACGTTATGCCTTTGTCTCCCCAGGCCTGGCCGCCCTGCCCGCGTTTATCGGTGCCAACCCGATGAACATCGTGCATGCGCTGGTTACCTGTGCCATCGCTATTGTGGTCACCTTCGCCCTGACCTGGATACTGGGCTTTGAAGATATTCCCGAAACGGATAATCAAACGCCAAAAGTGGTACCCGCGCCGGTTAACCTGAAGCCCGGGACTATCGTCAGCCCGCTGCGTGGCGAGATGGTGGCGTTAAGCGAAGTAAATGATGATGTGTTCTCCAATGGCCTGCTCGGCCAGGGCGTGGCGATCCGCCCACAGGAAGGCGTCCTGCGCGCCCCAGTCAGCGGCACAGTGATGACCTTTCTTCCTTCCTGCCATGCCGTTGGCCTGATGAGTCACGATGGTATGGAAGTGCTGGTCCATATTGGTCTGGATACCGTTGCGCTGGGTGGTCAGCATTTCAGTTCATCTTTGCAGGTGGGGGATGAGGTGCAGGCGGGTGATGAGCTGGTTCGCTTCGATATGCAGGCGATTGCCGCCGCCGGTTATGACCTGATCACGCCAGTGGTGGTGATCAACAGCGATGAATTTGCCATCACTATTGCGGCGGATGCACCGGTCGATTTTGGTCAGCCGATTATGGAACTCAATCTCCGGGAGCAGGCCGCATGATTTACCAACAATCCTCCCCTTTCCCGGCGGGTTTTCTCTGGGGAGCCTCGACTTCGGCTTATCAGGTCGAAGGGGCCTGGGACAGCGACGGTAAAGGCCCTTCAGTGGTCGATATGCTGAGCCATCCGGTTGGCAAAGCCGATTTCACCGTAGCCAGCGATCATTATCAGCAGATGGAAGCCGACGTGGCGTGGTTCGCGCAACTCGGCCTGAAAGCCTACCGCTTCTCGGTGGCCTGGTCGCGGGTCATCCCCGACGGCGATGGCGCGGTCAATCCAGCCGGGCTGGATTTTTACCGGCGGCTGATCGCCACCCTGCGCGATCATGGCATTGAACCTATCGTCACCCTGTACCATTTCGACCTGCCGTGGGCGCTGGAGCAGCAAGGTGGCTGGCTGAATCGCCACACCATTGAGGCTTTTGTGCGTTATGCCGATTTGCTGTTCCGGGAATTAGGCGACCAAGTGCGTTACTGGCTGACCATCAACGAACAGAACACCATGATCCTGCATCCGGGCGCGATTGGCACGCCGCCTGGGCGCGCGCTGCCGGATAAAAAATCGCTCTATCAGCAGAGCCACCATATGCTGGTGGCGCAGGCCCAGGTGATGCAGCGTTGCCACACACTGCTGCCTGGCGCGAAAATTGGCCCGGCGATCAACACCACCTCGATGTATGCCGCCACCTGCCGCCCCGAAGATGCTATTGCCGCGCATAACTGGGAAACCCTGCGCTGCTGGAGCTTCCTCGATGTCGCGGTGCATGGTCGCTACAACGCCCTTGCCCTGCGTTATTTGCAGGATCGCGGCCTGGCACCGCAGATGCTGCCGCAAGATGGTGAGTTGCTGGCCGCAGCGCGTCCTGATTTTGTCGCCATCAACTACTATTCCACCGCCACCATTGCCGCCAGTCGCGGGGATGCCTCGGACGTGGCACCGCGCGCGGGTGATCAGCAGATCATGCTGGGAGAGCCAGGCGTCTACCGGCCCGAGGAGAATCCGTATACCGCGAAAACGCCTTATGGCTGGGTCATTGACCCCGTCGGCTTGCGTTTAACCCTGCGCAAAGTCTGCGAACGCTATAACCTGCCGGTGATGATCACGGAGAATGGCATTGGTGCGCCCGACACCCTGGCAGCGGATGGTACGGTGGATGATGGTTATCGTATCGATTTCCTGCGCCAGCATATTGAGCAGATCCAGCTGGCGCTCGCCGATGGCGTAGAGGTGATCGGTTACTTCCCGTGGTCGGCAATTGATGTGGTCAGCACCCATCAGGGCTATGCGAAACGCTACGGTTTCATTTATGTTAATCGCGACGAGCAGTCGCTGCATGATCTGCGGCGTATCCCTAAACGCAGTTTTGGCTGGTATCAACAGGTTATCGCCAGTAACGGACAACAATTACAGGACACCCGTTAGCAGATGAAGGTCATTAAAGTCCTGAACAACAGCCTGGTGCTGACCGAAGATAGCGATGGCAAGGAAGCCATCGTGATGGGTAAAGGCATTGGTTTCAGTAGCCGCGTCGGCGACATGATCCCACGGGAAAAAGTCGAGAAGCTGTTTATGGTGCAGGAAAACCTGCCGGGCGCGGAATATCTCAATGCTTTTGCCGCCATGCCGGAAGAGGTTTTCCAGATGACGGCGCTGGTGATGCAGATGGCGCAGCAGGGGCTGAGCAACCCGCTGCGTCCACAAATTTTCTTTACTCTGACCGATCACCTGATGTTTGCCGTGGAACGCAGCCGCAAAGGCATCATGCTGCAAAACCGCGTGTTGTTTGAGGTCCAGCGCTTCTGGCCGGCGGAGTTCACGCTGGCGCAGCAGGTGGTGACCCGGCTGAACAGCCAGTTCCGGCTCGAACTGCCACCCGAGGAAGCGGGCAATATCGCTTTTCATCTGGTGAATGGTCAGTCAGAACACAGTGATACCAGCCAGACGCTGCTGGCGATGCGTATGCTCAAAGATATCTTCAATATTATTCAGTACCATGCCTATATCACCATCGACACCGGTTCTCTTAACTACTCCCGCTTTCTGATCCATATGCAGTTTTTTATTCAGCGTATGTTTGCCGGGCAGCTGAACCACAGCCAGGGCAATGCGCTGCTGCCGCAGATCATTCAGCAGCATCCGCGCATGCACCGCTGTGCGCTGGCGATCAATGATTATGTGAAAAAGATGCTGGAAGTTGGGATGACAGATGATGAGCTGTTATGGCTGATCGTCCATCTGGTGCGAATCGCCGAGCCACCCATGGAAGGATAAAGATGATGCATACGAATGCCACTACCCTGACACTCTCCCATTCTCCCGCCACCCAAGACTTCATTATTAATCAGCAGTATCTTTTCAAATCGGCGGTGTTAAAAGCGGTAAACTGCCAATGCTCTCCCGCCTCGTTAACGTTGCAGCACCGGCTACGTGAACATTTATATGCGATAAAAAATGGCCAGCCCACCCGCCAGGATGATTTCCTGCAGGATATCAGCGTAACCTTGCCACTACTGGTGCAGGCGGAAAATGGCCGCAACCCCGCGCTTAATCTCAGATTCTCTCCTGCTATCCGTCACTTTATTTCCAGCCTGCAACGTGACCATGAAGAGGTGAACCAGACAAGTAAGGCCGTCCATTGTCGCTATATTGTGGCTGCCGATGATGCCACTGACGCCAGGTCAACGGTTTCCCACGCGCAATTTATTGATGTCTCGCTAAAGCCGGGTGTGAATCCTTCGCTTATCGTCATTGATTCCTGCGATTCGCTCTCCACTTCATCCCAGCAAATGGTGGGGGAAATAGTATCTGGTTTATTTCGCGATCGTTTGATTCAGGTTCGGCGAGAAGATGGCCGTCTTGTTTGCACAAATATCAGTATGATCGGCGTGGGTGCACAAATGAAAAAGTGGGATTGCGTTCGTTTCGGCCTGGATTTTTCGCTTAAATCATATAAATATCGGGAGCTTTTTCAGGAATGGCATGATAGCCAGCATACTAAAAATGATACTGCGCCCTTTATTCCGCTATCAGACGAATTTTCCCCAGAAATTATCCAACATCCTTCTTCCATTTTGCCCATTGAATTTATTAAACATACACAGAGCAAAAAAATGCTGGAGGCCGTAGCGCAAAAAAGCTTTGATAACAATGCGGTGCAGATGCTTTTGCTACAAAAAACCAAATACCCTTCGGCCTATGTAACCGCCTCTCTGCCCGGAAAGATTAAGCGGCATTATGACACGGAGTTTTCACGTTCTTTAGCGTTCCGATATGCTGATTTGCACGCGCGCGCAATTTTAACGTTAAATGACAACGGTCAGCCATCCCGGATTAACAAAATCAACCGACCGTCCTTCCTGACTTATCAACGTTCTGACAGCACCACTCTGATCGCGTTAAAAAATCACTGGCATTTATCCGCCAATGATATGGATGCCGGACTTGCCCCCACGTGGGAAAGCTGGGAGCGTGACAGGAAGGTATTACCCGCGTTGATACGTAATGAAAATATCCGGCATCCTGATATCAATCTGAAATCATTGACATCCATCGCCGCGCTGCTGGCAGATATTCTGTACGCACATAACCACGCTCAGGAAACAGGCCAATTAATACATAATCGCTGTATCTTGTGGGCTCCGGTGACAAAGAAAAGTAATAGTCATCATTTCTATCTCGACATGGTCTTTTCCGCCGGTAAACCACCGTCACTTATGGTTGTCCAGAGCGCAGCTCATCTCGGAGGTGGCATTGTCGATGTCATTCACCAGCGCTTAAAACCCATGCTCAAGAGTTATCCCGCACTGACAGAGAGCCGCATTAGCGTCATCGGTGCTTTTGCGCAGAAAAGCCAGTGGGATTGTATTATTTATTGCCTGACGTTCGCCCGCACTGCCTGGCAGCATGCGGAATTTTTCCAGGCCTGCCATCGTCGTCAGCAAGCGGGTGAGCCGCCCTTCCCCCCATCATTACAGACCACCGTATCCGGGATGACCGATATCGCCGCATTTCTCAGTCAGCCAGAGCGAGAAATATACCTGAACAATCCCGCTAACTTCCTGACGAAATGGGTCGAACTCTCCAGGAAGTATGGTGTGGAGCTGTACTGGCCCAACGTGTTACCGGCAGATTTCTACCGGCACACTTCATCCGAAACAGTGCTCCAGCAGATATGGCGCACAATTCCCGCCTCAGAACAGGCACTGGCTGACAAGGTGCTGGGATGGATGGGGCAATCTGAGCCGAGAACCATCAATCAGCAATCCGAATGGTATAAGGCAAAATGCTACGAGCCCGGGGGCATCACCGAGATTCCAGCAAAATATCTCCCGGCTATCGAATATGCCCGCCTGAAACTGCTGGCGGAGACGTTGCGGCTGATGCAAAACCCGGCCAGGGACGCGTAGCGGCGCGATTTATCGCGCTATTTACAACGCTGCCTCAGCCAAAAGGCGCGCGATAAATCGCGCCGCTACGATCCGGTGAAAATGGTTCACCGGGTGGCTTCGGCTGGCTCATCTGGCACGTCATCGGTATTCACCATCGTCGCCTGAATCGCCTCCTCTTCCAGCACCGGGTTCAGGGCTGCACCAATCGGCGAGGTGGCGAGACTATCCGGCATCACCACATGCGGCAGTGGCACCTCGGTAGTCGGCACGGGCAGGACCTTAACCGGACGGTTCATCACCGCGATCAACAGCGCGCAGAACGTGAAAGACAGATACAGCACATGGCTGCCAAACGGCTGCATCAAGGCACCGACGGCCAGTGGTCCGATACTGGCCCCAATACCAAACGCCATCAGCAGACATGCGGTCAGTGACACGCGTCGTTCTGACATCACCTGGTCATTCGCCAGTGCCACCTGCAAAGGATAAAGCCCGAACTGCATCATACTGATAAAAAACGCCATGCCGAGCAGCAGTTGAAACGGCAGATTGAGTGGCAGGCCCAGCACCAGCGCCGACACGCCGTACAACAGCGCGATAAAAAACAGTAGGCGCTGACGATCAAAACGGTCTGACAGCCAACTGAGCGGAAACTGCGCCACCAGCCCGGCGAAAATACTCAGGCTCATAAACAGGCCGGTTTGTTCCGTGCTGAATCCCTGACTGCTGGCATACACTGGTGCCAGACCGTAAAACGCACCGATCGCCATGCCACTGACCACCGTGGTGGCCAGCAGACGCGGAATGGTGCGAATAAAATAGCCCAGTTCCATCGGTGCAGGCGACATCGCCCTGGCGTTGGTTCGTGTCGTCAGGGCAATCGGCACCAGGCACAACGCAAAGCACAGCGCGACAATCAGCAGCGTGCTGATGCCAAAACCGCTTTGCATCGCCAGGATCACCTGCCCACCACTCAGGCCAAGGTAGGTCGCCACCATATACAGGCCAAAAATCATGCCGCGCTGCGAGGACTCAGCCTGATCGTTGAGCCAGCTTTCCAGCACCATGTACTGGCACATCATACATAAACCAATAATCAGCCGCAGAAAGACCCAAAGCGGAATCAGATCAGTCAGGCCATGCGCAATCACTGAGGCGGTGATGATACCGGCACAGGTGACATAGCTGCGGATATGGCCGACGCGGGCAATCAGGTTGTGTCCGACTTTGCCGCCAATCACCAGCCCGACATAGTTCGCCGCGGTGATCGCCCCAATCAACGCACCGTTGACCTGCTCATGCGCCAGGCGCAGGGAAACGTAGGTGGTCAGCAGACCGGAACCGAGCAACATTAACAGGGTGGTGGCATAGAGCGGCAAAAAGGCGTTAATAACTTTTCTCATGTAACTCTCTGTAATGCTTATATCGTCTAAGGGATCATGCTCCATCATCAGCACCGTTTGATGCTGTAGCCGGTAAGAATAGCTGATCAATGCAGACAGGGGCGCTGATTCGGAATCCTGAGGATATATCGATAAAATCGGTTTTTTTAAACATGTCGTCGTAACATGTTTATGGCATCGACACGTTTTGGCGATATGTCGATAAAATCGATTTTTTTAAACATATGACCGTGACATGCTTATGGTATCGACATATTATGGCGATATGTCGATAAAATCGGTTTTTTTAAACATATGAGCTGGCTGCCAGAAATCCCCTACAATGAACTCCCTTTACTCCCTCCCGAGCTCGATCGCATTGAAACACGCGCAGTGCTCAAAGCCTGTATCAGTGCGCGCGCGGCCGTTGCAGAGCTGAAAACCGCCGGCGAATTGATCCCCGATCAGGGTTTACTGATCAATATCCTGCCCATCATGGAAGCAAAGGACTCTTCCCGCATCGAGAACATTGTGACCACCAGCGATCAGCTCTTCCAGTTTGCGGACCGCGCCGAACATGCCGATCCCGCCACGAAGGAAGCCCTGCGCTATCGCAGCGCATTGTTTGAGGGCTTTAGCCAACTGGCAACGCATCCGCTCTGTACCAATACCGCAGTATCGATTTGTACCCGGTTGCGCGCGGTGCAAACCGATATCCGCAAAACACCGGGTACGGTGTTACGTGACCAGAACCATGATGTGGTCTACACGCCGCCAGTCGGTGAATCCGCCATTCGTGATTTGCTGGCAAACTGGGAACGCTTCATACACGCCGAGGATGACATCGATCCGCTGGTGAAAATGGCGATTTCCCACTACCAGTTCGAATGCATTCATCCCTTTCCAGACGGGAACGGGCGTACAGGCCGTATCCTGAATATCCTCTACCTGATCCAGACTGAGCTACTGTCACTACCGATCCTCTATCTTTCCCGTTTCATCCTCGAAAGACGTGATGATTACTACACCTTGCTACGCAGCGTGACCGCGGAGGGCAACTGGGAAGCATGGATCCTCTTTATGCTGGAAGCCGTGGAAAACACCGCCCGATGGACAACCAAAAAAATCGCGATTGTACGTGGGCTTTTGGCCGACGCGACTGACTATGTCCGGGAAAAATTGCCTAAAATCTATACTCATGAATTACTTCAGGTTCTCTTTGCGCAACCCTATTGCCGCATTGAAAACCTGGTTGAACACGGCGTCGCAAAACGTCAGACGGCATCATCCTATCTGAAACAGTTGGTCGAAATCGGCGTGCTGGAAGAAATGAATGTCGGGCGTGAGAAGTTATATATCAACACCCGGTTGTTGCAGGAGCTGAATCAATAAGCACCCTGCCAACGGGTAAACAGATCCTGCGCTAGCGCGATATCAAACTGATCCAGCACGCGGTTGACAGTGTGATCCACAATAGAAGCTGATGGCCGCCAGGCCTGAGCATCAAAGTGGGACGCAGGAAAAACGCAGCGCAAGGAAATAAACGCCTGTTTCGGGAGACTCCGGATTTAACTGGCACGGGTTGCCTGGGCATTTGGATAGTTTTCGCTGCGACATTGTTCTGTTCACATTCTATCAACACCTCCTTTCGGTAAATTTAGGGCGGATTCATTTTGGTTGAAAACACCTGCGACTGATGGCTCAGCGCATCGGTAAGTGCCGCCGGGTTTTAATGGGTTCAGGCTAATCAAATGTTTTTACACAAAGGTGCAAACAATGAAAAAAGTGGTGTTTAATGCCCGCCCTAACCCGCCGGGAATCGCCAAAGCGATATTTGCGGTGATGTCCGCTGAAGGCTGGGCTTTGCAGGATGCCCAGATGGCTACTGAACCCGGCGTGATCGCTCACCTCGATGAGATCACGGCGGAAAAACTGCGGAAAGCGATCGAGGATGCGGCAGGTGATAAAGTCAGGATCGAAGATGAATAACAGCAAAATCCCGGAAATTTATTGAGCGTGATAAAAAATGCCCATAACGGATTGGGTTATGGGCAAAAAGGACTGGAATTCGACGTTTCTTTTTAAGAAAAATATTTAAAATATGGCAGGCAATTTTACACAACAGGAATAACCACTGTCGATGATACTTATTAGCCCCCTCCAATAGATAATTTAATATTTAACGATCAAACCCAAACTCATGATATAGCAGGGGACAGACATCACGAAACTCTTTGCCATCTTTAAGCTTTGCCTCTAGCAGGTCACTTTTCGGTTGAGACGGAAATACCGTTGTCTTAATACCTATATCTTTTGCTGCTTTCACTTCATCATAACCGATCCCGCCAGCGCCAAACGCCATGACTTCTCCTCCATATTTGTGTGCCGGATAAAGCATGGCCTGATATTCCCGATCACCATCAGTCAATTTTGTCTGCCATGATTTTTTAGGGTCAGGAACACGCACGATACCCACCTTAAAATCGGCCCTATCCTGTACCAAATCCTCTTCGGAGGCTAATTCAGAAACAATACCAATGCATTTGATGTGTTCCCTAAGAAAAGCATCCCCAGCCACGACATCATAAACGCCGCCTATGCCAACGCTGGTTCCCCCACATACCACAACTATCTGTTTTTCCTGATTATCGCGCACACATGCTTCCAGCGTTGATTTTACTTTTTTCATTTCCCCTTCAAAGTCTTCGTAACTCTGCCCGGAATAACCTATATAGATAGCGCAATAAATATCCTGAACACCTTCATTATCCCCCAACAATAAATTATCAATTTCATTTGTTGTTTCGTTCGGGGTTGGCAAACTACTTGCTAACAATTTTGCTGCGCTTTGATCGTAACATTTCGGTTTTTGAGATGATAAATCATTTGTGATTTGTGGAACTGAAATGTTAACAGCAGGATTTAAAGATATGGTCGTCATACAGCATTACTCTTCCCAGGTTAAAATTAAATGATCATAAATGTGTGTTTGTTATCAGAATAAGGCAACTGACAGTTATTTAATAATTCATTTCCAGACGAAATCATAGCTTAAAAAGTGATTTTTTTGATCAGGGGGGGATATCTCATAAAGGAGAGGTGAATCTCATATTCAGAGGCCTGTTTATCTCTCAGAATAGTATGTCCGGTGGAGCGATGATGGGAGCACGGAAAAGGCAACCAGTATCACCCGCTGCTCTGTTAATTAAACACCTTGCACGATAAATCGCGCCACTACGGATCGTGACAAAGAACGTTACACCAAAGGCAGCGTAACCCTCACCTCCAGCCCGCCGCCTGCCCGACGGTTGACGCTGAGATCGCCACCATGCTGCTGTGCAATCTGGCGGGCGATGGCAAGTCCCAGGCCGGAGCCGTTATGCCGGGCGGCAGTGCCTTTTCCGCGATGGAAAGGCTTGGTAATCAACAATACTTCTTCCTCTGTCACGCCGGGACCGCGATCGCGCACCGCAATGTTAGCGGCATTGTGTTCCCGCCAGCTGGCAACCTCTAATCCTGTCCGGCCATATTTGGCGGCGTTTTGCATCAGGTTGGTCAGCAGGCGCATCACGCTGACCGGACGGAACAGGAACACCGGCAGCGGGGCAAGGTTCAGGCTAAAGTTCTGTCCCAGTCCGGTAAAATCATGGACCAGTTCGGTAATCATCTGATTGATATCACCCGGCTGGGTCTGCTCAGCCGCGCTGCCACGGGCATAATCAATAAATTGCTGCAGAATGCTATCAACATCATCAAAATAACGGCCAAAATCATCCTGGGTAGATTTTCCCTGCCCGCTCATTGCCAGCGCCAGGCGTAGCTTGGTCAGTGGCGTGCGCAGGTCGTGAGAAATTCCGGCCAGCATCTGCGCCCGGGTATTCTCCATCTCGGCCAGACCAGCCAGCATGCGATTAAACGTCAGGCTGACCGTCTTGATTTCAGTCGGCCCTTCCGGCGATAAGGGACGCGGCCAGCCACCCTTGCCGACGTCAGCGGCAGCCCGCGCCAGTGATGTCAGTGGGCGGTTGATACGCCGTTGCAGGCCATAAGCGGTGAGCAAGGCCATCAGGGACAACATCACTGACAGCAAAATCGCGCTGATCAGGCTGGTAAGATGATTCGAAGGCTCCACGGCCAGCGCAACCCAGTACGGCTGCCCGGCGATTTTCACCTCCACCCATAATTTTTTTTCCGGTGCCTGCTCCCAGCGCAGCTGAATTCCCGCAGGAAGTTGCTGATGCAGGCCATCAAGAAAAACTTTCAGATAATAACGACGATAGAATCCGGCCAGGCCCAGCGTGGGTATTTCTATCGAGTGTCGCGGTGGCTGAGCAACGCCCTGCACCGCCTGCACATAACGATCACGATCCGTAGCCGGTACCGTTGCCAGCAGCTTATCGAGCATCACGATCTGCGAGGCAATCAGCGAAGCGGCGTCGTTGACCCGGGGCTTCTGGATAAAAACCAGAAACACCGTCAGCGTGGTGAATTGCGTCAATGTCACCAGCAAGATCAACAGGACGCTGTTACGTGCCAGCAGGGAGCGGGGCCAGAATGTTTTCACGTTTCGCTATCTGCGATCAGCATGTAACCCATGCCCCAGACGGTCTTCAGCCAGCGAGGCTCGGAAGGTTGCATTTCAAGTTGCTGGCGCAGGCGTAAAATTTGCACATCGACGCTTCTATCCAGCGCTTCATACTCACGTCCTCTGGCACGGTTCAGCAAATTTTCGCGGCTGATTGGCCGGTTGGGCGTGGTGGCTAACGCAATCAGCAAATTCATTTCGGCAGAATTCAGCGTCATCAGCTGATCTTCGCGATAAAGCGTTTGACGGGTGATATCCAGACGATAAGGGCCAAAACAGACTGCTCCCGAACCGATGGGCGTTGCGCCACGATGCAACTCCTGTCGCCGAAAGATCGCTTTAATACGAGCCACCAGCTCCTGCGGCAGGAAAGGCTTGGCAAGATAGTCATCAGCACCGGTTTCCAGACCAATCACCCGATCTATCGGGTCGCCGCGTGCGGTGAGCATCAGGATAGGCAGCGTATATTTCGCCGCGCGCAGACGGCGGCAGACGGACAGGCCATCTTCCGGTTCCATCATCAAATCCAGCACCAGCAAATCAAAAGGCTCACGTTGCAAATACCGGTCGAGCCGGGCGCTGTTTTCCGCCGTTCTGACTTCAAATCCCTGATCGCTTAAATAGCGTTGCAGCATGCTGCGCAGTTCATTTTCATCGTCCAGAACGAGGATTTTCTTCGCCTTATACTCGGTTTTTGCATCACTCATGGTCATTCACCCGATAAAGAGGGCTGATGAACAGGCTTGCGTCGCGCCTGCCACGCCTCTTGTGCACGTTGCAAAACGACATAAAAACAAGGGACTAACAGGATGGCAAGCAAAGTTGCTGACAACATCCCCGAGAAAACAGTAATCCCCAATGATTTTCTGGCACTGGCGCTGGCACCGCTGGAAAAGATCAGTGGTACTACGCCCAGGGTAAATGCCAGCGACGTCATGATAATCGGCCGGAAACGTGTTCTGGCCGCCGTCAGTGCCGCGTCAATGATGCTGCTCCCGGCCAGACGCTGCTGACGGGCATATTCGACAATCAGAATCGCATTCTTGGCGGAAAGCCCGGCCAGTAATAACACGCCAATCTGGGTATAAAGATTGTTAGCGATATTCAACGCTAACAATGTGATCGCCGTACCTGATAAAGCAAGTGGGACACCAAGGATTACGCTGATGGGCAACCAGTAGCTTTCATATTGTGCCGCCAGCACCAGATAAACCAGCAGCAGCGACATGGCGAAGGCAATATAAATACGGTTTCCAGCCACTTTTTCCTGATACGACATATCAGTCCACGACAGGCTGATGTCCGGCGGCAGGGTGGCTTTCGCCAGTGTCTCCACTGCCTGTATCGCCGCCCCGGTGCTGTAGCCCGGAGCGGGCATTCCGGTGAGCGTGGCAGCCGGGTTGAGGTTATATAAAGATGCAACAGCTGGCCCCTGGGTCGGAGTGAAACTGACCAGTGTCGCCAGCGAAACCGGCTCACCACTGGCATTTTTTACCGTCAGTGCAGAGATTTGCTGTTGCAGCAGACGCTGATCTGACTGCGCCTGCACATAAACTTTCACGCTATGGTTCTCGCGAGTGATTTGATTGACATAGCTGGCACCAAGATATTGTTGCATCGCATCAAAGGCATCACCAGGCGATACGCCCATCGCTGCCGCACGTGTTCTATCCAGCGTGACATTGATCTGCGGCACATCAGCACGCAGCGTGCTGAACATGCGCGACACTTGCGGCAGTGCCATCGCCTGCCGGGCAAAATTATCACTCACCTGCTGCAAATGCCGGTAATCACGTTGCCCGTCATTCTCGCTCAGAATCATCTGCATACCGCCACCGTTACCGACGCCCTGAATCGGCGGCGGCACAATCACCAGCGCGCTGGCATCGGGAATACCCGCCAGCTGTTTATTCAGATTGAGATAGATTGAACGCAGGTCCTGGTTTCTGCCACGCTGACTCCAGGGTTTCAGGGTGATGTAAATCAGCGCCGCGTTGGACAGGGACGCATTATTGTCGAGCGGTGACAGCCCGCCGATCACCACGACATGGTCTACCCCAGGCTGCTGATTCAGCAATCGTTCCACTCGCTGGGTAACGTTGGCGGTTTTTTCCAGCGAAACAGCGTCTGGCAGTTGCAGCGACACTAACAGATAACCCTGGTCTTCCAGCGGGATAAAGCCGGTCGGAATTCTGAGGAAGGCGACTAACGCCAGCACGATCACCACCATGCCACCGATAAGCGCCGCTTTGCTGTGCCGAATTAAACGGCGAACAGTGTTGAGATAAACGTTCTCGAGCCAGGCGAAAACCTGATTGAACTTCCGGTAAATCCAGGGTTTGGTTCCCGGCTTCACCGGTCGCAGCCACTGTGCGCTCTGCACCGGTTTCAGCGTCAGCGCATTAAGCGCGCTAAGCAAAGTGGTCACGGCAATCACCAGCGCAAACTGACGATACATCTGGCCGCTGAGGCCCGGTAAGAAACTGGCCGGGATATACACCGCCACCAGCACCAGCGTGATAGAAATGATGGGGGCCAGCAGCTGGCGCATGGCGCGCTGCGTCGCCTCGCGCGGCGCATATCCCTGTTCCATCTGATGACTCACGCCTTCGACCACCACGATCGCATCATCAACCACGATGCCGATCGCCAACACGATGGCAAACAACGTCAGCAGATTGATGGAAAAACCCATCAGGTAGATAGCCCCGAAGGTGCCAATAATCGTGACCGGTACCGTGGTGGCGGGTACCAGCACCGCGCGCCAGTTCTGCAAAAATGCCACGATCACCAGTAACACCAGCAGCCCGGCAATCAACAAGGTGCTGTAGACATCATCGACTGAACTCTTAATAAAGTTGGTGGTGTCGAACGGCAGTGAATAGTGCATACCTGCCGGCAGTTGCGCAGACAATTGTTGCATCTCAGCGGCGACCGCAGCGCCAACGTCCAGCGCGTTGGCATCCGGCAACTGTGAAATGGCTATCCCTGCCGCGGGTTTCCCGTCCATGGTGAAAAACTGCGCATAACTCGATGAACCCAGCACCGCATGGCCGACATCCTGTAAACGTACCAGCCTGCCACCATCCGCGGTGCTGCTTTTAATCACGATCTGATTGAACTGGCTGGCATCGCTCAGCAGGCCATTAACGTTGAGCGTCAGTTGCATCTGCTGGCCGCTGTTGACGGGCGGAGCGCCCAGCTGTCCGGCGCTGACGCTACGGTTTTGCGCTTTGATGGCGTTGATCACGTCATCCGGTACCAGACCATATTGCTGCATGCGCGCCGCATCCAGCCAGATACGAATGCTGTAATTACCGGTGCCAAACACCGTGACATCGCCCACGCCAGGTATGCGCGCCAGCGAGTCGCGCAGATGATTGGTGGCGTAGTTGCTCAAAAACAATGTGTCCTGAGCCGGGTCGGTCGATTGCAGGCTATACAACTGCAAAATGGCCGTCGATCTTTTTCGCACCGTCACCCCCTGCTGCTGCACCGCATCGGGCAACTGGGAGAGCGCAGCCTGCACACGGTTTTGCACCAGGATCTGGGCCTGGTCGCTGTCGGTGCCGATGGCAAAGGTGATATTCAGGGTATAAGTGCCATCGTTACCGGTGGTCGATTTCATATACAACATGTGCTCGACACCGTTCACCTGCTGTTCGATAGGAAACGCCACCTGATCCTGCAATGTCTGCGCATTGGCACCGGGATAGTGCGTCACCACCTGCACCGTCGGCGGCGTAATGGGGGGATACTGCGATATCGGTAACGCCCATAAAGCCACAGCGCCGAGGATCAGGATAATCAATGACAGCACATTGGCGAAAACTGGTCGGTCGAGAAAGAACTTAATCATGCTGGCTTTGCGCCTCGTTGCTGACCTTCACCTTTTTCCCCACCAAATCCGGGCGAGCAAAGGTCAGGACGCGTTGTGTGGCGTCATTTGCGCTAAGTAAAATGACATGCTCACCACTACCGGGAGCCGTTTTAACGCTAAGGCGGCTGACCGTGCCATCCGCAGAAACCGGGAAAACACTGTCGCCCTGTACCGCCGTGGCCGGCAGCTGCAGCTGGCTCACCGGCGCTGCCGCATGCAAAGTGACCTGGACAAACATTCCCGGCAGCAGATTAACGGGCGGCTGATGCAGGGTCGCACGCAGGGTGATATTGCCGCTGGCGCTGTCGAGCTGGTTATCGACAAAATCGATGGTGGTATGCAGCGGCTCACTCAGTCCGGGAATGGTGACATCCACCGGCTGCTGTCCGACAGCAGCGCTGCGTGCGGCGATAATGCCGAAACGCGTCGCGTCTGACTGATTCAGGCTGAAAGTGACATACAGCGGGTCGATTTTATTCAGCGTGGCTAACAGGGTATTACCGCTGGTCCCTACCAGATTACCCACATCGACAGTGCGCCGCCCGATGCGCCCGGTAAAGGGGGCAGTAATACGCGTATAACCGAGATTAATTTGCGCGATATCCCGCTGCGCCAGCGCCTGATCTCTGGCGGTTTGTGCGTCCTGCAACGCGGACAGGGAGATAACGTGTGACGGATAAAGAGCCTGGTCGCGGTCGGTTTCACGCTGGGCATTCACCAGCGCGGCCTGATCCGAATTAAGCTGTGCCTGTAAAGCAGCCGGGTCTAGCGTAAATAACACCTGTCCGGCCTGCACCAGGTCGCCGTCTTTAAAATTAACCGATTGCAGCGTCGCTGCGACGCGCGCTGTAATCTGTACCTGCTCTGAAGCACTCAGAGTGCCGGTGACGGTGGTTGACGAGTCAAACGTAAGTTTTTGCGGCGTGCTCACCGACACCGCAGGAACCGGCTGCGGGAGAGCATTTTGCTGGGGTTTACAACCCGCCAGTACACAGCCTGCCAGCAGCAGCCCAAACCGGCACGTCACACTCAGTGTCCTCATGGATAGCGCGTTCATCGGGTTGATTATTTTTTCGCAGCCATAAATGCACTGAGCTGCGAGAAGGTGATATAGCCTTTTTTCGCTGTATCTATTTCCGCAAAATGCTGAGCGACACGTGGCATACCCGCCTGCGCTTCTGCCAGCGTCAATTTGCCATCATGATTGGTATTTGCAGCATTGAAACGATCCTGTACTCGCTGCATAAATGCACCGGTCGGCGCTGCGCTGGCAGCACTGATAAAGACGAAACCTGCAACCAGCACCAGAAACTTTTTCATTTATTACCTCGATTTACCGTTAATGAGAGCGAAGGGGGAAAAGCACAACTTCACGGGAAAAAGGATATAGAAAAGCCAGGCAGGAAGGGTTTCTGAATTGTTCCAGACTTATGTCATCGCATGTCATGAAGCAACTGACCGGATACCCGGTCAGGTCAGGACGCGCTGCGTCACCACATTGGCGGTGCTGTCCATGGAGTAGACGATCGGCACCCCGGTTGGCACATGCAATCGGGTAATCGCCTCGTCACTGAGTTTTTCGAGGAAGGTCATCAGCGCGCGGAGTGAATTGGCATGCGCCACAATTAACACCGTTTTACCGGCCCGTAACTCAGGCACCACCACCTGTTGCCAGTACGGAAGCACCCGATGCAGGGTCATAAACAAACTCTCTCCCGCAGGCAAGTCATGCAGGGCAATGTGTCGATAGCGGGGATCGGTCTGTAGCCTGGCGGGCGCCTCTTCATCCACCGGTGGAACGCCGTGCAACGTTCTGCGCCAGCGGAAGACATTCTCTTCACCCAATGTATCGACGGTTGCGGCTTTATTCAGTCCCTGCAACGCTCCGTAGTGTCGTTCATTAAGGCGCCAGGTTTTGTCCACCGGCAACCATGCGCGGTCCAGCTGATCCAGCACACGCCAGGAGGTATGGATGCAGCGGGTCATCACCGAACTGCAAACAAAGTCAGGCATCAGTGATGCCTTCCTGATTAGCGCGCCCGCCCGCTCAGCCTCCAGATAACCCTGTGGCGTCAGCGGCACGTCTGTCCAGCCGGTATAACGATTTTCAAGGTTCCACTGACTTTCGCCATGACGTAATAAAATAAGCGTCGATGTATGCATGCTTTATCCCATAAAGGGCCGGGCCGTGAAGCCCGGCCTGTAATCAGGCGCGGCGGATAAACGCCCCCAGCCCGGCGTATTGAGCGTCCTGTCCAAGTTCCTGCTCGATACGCATCAGCTGATTATATTTTTCAACCCGCTCTCCCCGGCAAGGCGCGCCGGTTTTGAGATGTCCGGCCCGCAGCGCGACGGTCATATCCGCAATAAACGTATCGGTGGTTTCGCCACTTCGATGCGATATGAACGCCCCCCAGCCATGACGCTGGCACAGCGCTACGGCATCGAATGTCTCGCTCAACGTGCCTATCTGATTAAGCTTGATAAGTGCTGCGCTGGCGAGGTTTTCCTGTATCCCACGCTGGATGTATTTCACGTTGGTCACAAACAAATCATCGCCAACCAGTTCTGCCCGGCTTCCCAGCTGTTGATGGAGATATTTCCAGCCGCTCCAGTCATCCTCGGCCAGACCGTCTTCCAGCAACACAATCGGAAATTGATCCAGCAGCTCGCTATAATACGCCGTCATTTCTCTGGCGCTCAGCGCGGCATTTTCCGTTCGCAGATGATATTGGCCATCACGGTAAAACTCACTCGATGCTGGATCAATACAAATACTGATATCTTCACCGGGCCGGTAACCCGCTTTCTCAATGGCCTGAACGATCAATGCCAGCGGCTCACGATTTGACGACACCGCTGGGGCAAAACCTCCCTCGTCACCTACTCCAACGGAAAGGTTTTTTTCCAGCAGCAACTGACGGAGGGCCTGATACACTTCACTGCCCTGACGCACCGCCTCCTTCAGACTCGCAGCACCATGCGGGGCTATCATAAATTCCTGAAAGTCAGCGCCTTGTCCTCTGGCATGGACACCCCCGTTGATGATGTTCATGCAGGGAACCGGCAACAGATTAGCACGTAGCCCGCCCAGATAACGATACAGCGGCTGACGCGTCGCCAGCGCTGCCAGCCTGGCAACGGCCAGCGATGCGCCGAGAATGGCATTGGCCCCTAACCGGCTTTTGTTTTCTGTCCCGTCCAGTTCGAGCATGACGTTATCAATGGCACGCTGTTCACGCACATCAATATCGGCTACTGCTGCACTGATCTCTTCGCAAACAGCCAGCACCGCATCCTGCACGCCTTTTCCACCATAACGCGTGTGATCGCCGTCCCGTCGTTCGTGGGCTTCGCGGGTTCCGGTACTGGCCCCCGAAGGGACGGAGGCTCTGGCCATCAGCCCATCAGTGGTAAATGCCTCGACCTCAACGGTCGGATTACCGCGTGAATCGAGAATTTCACGCGCAGTCATTCTGTCGATGTTAAAACTCATGTTTCTCTCCTGCGGTTCAGCTACGGGTGTGCTTGATAAGTACATCGACCGTCAAATGGTTGATGTATTCCAGTGAGCGTGAGGCCAGTAACCCCATGAAACGATTGCGGTGTCCGGCAATCACCAGGTCGATACCCCGCTCTTTGATGCATTGATCCACATCCTCGAATCGGTTGATGGTTACCAGCTCGCAGGTATCAACCACCACCGGCGCGGCCTTAACCAGTTCACTCAACCATGATTTCACCCTGATAATGTCTTGCGAAACTTTGTCATCCATGACGCTGTCAGATACGTAATTCATTTCGCGATAGTCTTCGCTGATATGTGCCAGCGTGATTTTCATTCCCGTCTGCTGTGCCAGCACAGCAGCATGATTCAGCAGCAACGCGCCATCCTGCTGGTCGTGAACCAGCACCAGTGCATGGGTATAAAATTTCATGCTTCACCCCCGGCTTTGTTCAAGATGATGATGAAGCCAGGGCAACAGCTGTTTTTTCCTGCTGAGCATCCCCGGAAGTGAGCAGGGCCCGACATCTTTCAGTGCCGGACCGGCAAAATAGAGCGTGGAAAAATTGTCGGTGATATCCGTCATCATCAGCACACCCAGCCCAGCCCCGGACTCTGTGACCTGATGCTGCAATTCCTCACAAAGCGCGGTAATCAGATGAGAAACCTGAGACTGATTCATCACTTCGATCTGCGAAATGCGAACATCCGTACCCGCGATCACGAACGCTTTGAGGTCCTTCTCAAGCAGGTGCTGGGGTGACAGTCCGGCAAGGTCGGTTTTCGCGCTCAATAAATGACGACCGAAGGTTTTACGGTTGATGCCAGTTCGAACGCAGATCTGGGTAACGGTGCGAATATCCTCTTCCGTCGTCGTTGGCGACTTCAGATTCACGGTGTCGCTGAGGATGGCCCCCAGTAGCAGAATGGCGTGTGATGAGGCCAGACTGTTACGATCGGCTTCATCCATCAGTAACCAGAGCACGGTAGCGCTGCTCCCTACCGGCTTTATCCACACTTCTGGCGGCAGCTGGGTGACCAAACCGCCGAGCCGGTGGTGATCGATAATGCCGATAACGTTGCTTTGAGCCAGATCATCCGGCCCCTGAGCTGGCTCGGTGAAATCGACCAGCCAGACATCCTTGCCTGCCAGGGGAAGCGTAAGTCGTTCCGGCAGAGGCAAGCCTGCTTCAGCGAAAATAAAATGCGTTTCCCGATTGGCCGCACCCGCACGCCATGCGTGAGCGGGACGATGTTGCCGGTTTAACCAGTGAGCGGTAACCACTGCCGTACAGATGGCATCACTGTCAGGATTGATATGGCCTGTAACATGTATCAAAAGAGTATCCCCGCAGCAGGAAGTATGCGGGCTGGGTGAATTCTGAACAGCCTGACATACCTCTCAAGTCATTAAGAGTCATATCAGGCGTCATCAGCCCCGAGCGGGGCGGTTGTGGGAAGGTGGAACGCCATCACCTTTGAGGCCAGTCTAGAACAGGTGAATTTATTTGTCAGCCGATTCGTTGACTGTTGCGACAGCGTTCGCGGCTAACCACTGGATTGATAACATAATTATGAGTGGGTCATCAGCTGGAAAAGAAAAGGCGTTTGCGTTTCCTGGCAAACTTCGCTGCGCCAGCCGCTACGATGCAGTATTTTTTCCAGACCCGCGACATTGCCGGTTAGCCGTGCCATCAGTGGCGCAATCTGTCCACCGTCAGCATTGAAGGAAACGTCCAGTCCGGATCGTGACAGATATATCGCGTCGAGTTCGCCGTTGGTGACCACCGTATTACGCCCTGACCATTCTCTGTCGCTGAGCACCCGATAGACCCATTGCATTTGTTTTGCGGTTTCAATGGCGTAGGTCAGACGGAACAGGTCGTTCTGCTGGGACAATTCTCCCGTACAGGAGCGCCATAGATAATCGAGTTTGTGTCGCAGTTTTGCAGCGGGTCCAAATGCCCGGCCCTGTTTCAACAACCACTGGATATCACTGGCAACTTCACGGGGAAAACGATGTTGCTTTAGCGCAGTGGCCAGCCAGCGCGTCAGGAAAACATTTTCCTGTGATTCCGAGCTGACCAACCCATCATGTCTCGCCAGTTCAAGAGCGATCAGTGCGCACCATGCCAGATGCCCGGTTTTTTCGGTTAAGGATTGCGTCATCACCGCAACATCTCCTTGTAATCCATGATTATTCCGTTGAGAGTTAGTGAAGTACAACTCACCTAAAATGTAAATAGCTTGTATCTAATTTGTTGCTCTTGGGCCGTTTACCCCCCTGCAGATAGCAGGTTAAAAAGGGATCTTTGTTGCACCTGTCCATTATTTTCATTCTGGCGTCAGGTTATCCTCCAGCATCATAATCGAGCTGCTTTGCATTTTATTTTCGGGCAGACCCGGCGGCGCTAATAACCTGCCCATGAACTTTTGGACACAACAGGTGTAAGAAGGCAAGCACAAAACCGGCCTGAAATTATCGTCAATATGCTGCCGAACTGAACTATAGTTCAACTTGCCCTAAAGGAAAGATGTATTTGCAATTACGTGATCGGATTTGAAACGTAGTAGAAAAGCGTAAGGATAAATTAAGAATTGTACCGATACCCCTGGCAAGTTTCTGAGTAAAGTAAATAATTCATCATGGTGATGAGCACATTTATCATAAAAACCCTCGCTGCCTCCCAAAAATAACCCCCAACATCATTATTTTTATAGTCAACGTTAAGTTTCCCCTTTTCCATAGTGACGCGTGAGTATATACTCATTTCACAGACTTATTTTAAATCTTAGATTCGTCATACTTTACTCGTTCAACGACACCGTTTGGAGATTTCCATGAGTGATTCACTTAAGGCGCTAAATAACATTCGTACACTGCGTGCGCAGGCACGTGAACTGGCTCTGGCCGATCTGGAAGAAATGCTTGAGAAGTTCAGCGTTGTTGTTTCAGAACGTCGTGAAGAAAGCCATGCGGAAGAAGCTGCTGTTCGTGAGAAAGCAGAGAAGCTGGCTAAATATCGTGAGTTGCTGCTGGAAGACGGTATCGACCCGACTGAATTACTGGGTTCCCTGCAGGGCGCAGGTAAACCACGTGCGAAACGTGCTCCACGTCCGGCTAAGTATAAATATATTGAAGACGGTCAGGAAAAACACTGGACTGGCCAGGGTCGTACCCCTGCGGTCATTAAAGCTGCGATCGAAAGCGGTAAATCTCTGGATGACTTCCTGATTTAATCCTAAGGATTTTCAGTAAGTTAAAAACCACACGGTGGTTTCACACCGCGTGGTTTTTCTATTGGTTACGTGTTGCCTCTTTCATCGATCTCACAAAAGAATAGAGTTCACTCAGCATCGCGTCTGGCGCATTAATGTTGCGTTCTATTATTTTTACTACCGCAGAACCAGATATAACACCCGCAATACCACTTTTCATCACTTCTCTGATTTGTGATGGCATTGATATGCCAAAACCTAACATTGCCGGTGGGGCATTAAAGCGCCTGAGCGATTCAAGGATATGTGGTGAAGGCAGACCCGCCTTATTTTCAACGCTGGTCACACCGGCACGTGAAAGCAGATAAGTATAACCTCCGCCATATCCTGATACTTCTTCTAAGGTAGTCATGTCAGCATTAGGTGGCGCAAAGAATACCGTGGAAATGCCACAGCGCTCAGCGGCTTCACGAAAATCTTTTGATTCCTCAACCGGAACATCGCCAATCAACACAGAATCCACACCAGCCTGTGCACATCTTTTATAAAAATGGCTGATGCCGTTAGTGAACACCAGATTGGCATACATCAGCAGGCCGATCGGTATATGTGGATGGCAAGTGCGAAGACGAGTAAGAATTTCAAAACATCTATCGGGTGTTACTCCGGCCTGTAATGCCCGAATCGCTGAAGCCTGGATAACCGGGCCATCGGCTAACGGGTCAGAAAAAGGAATGCCCAACTCGACAGCGTCTGCACCAGCATTGATCAATGTCTGTATAATTTCAAATGACAGCTCAGGATTGGGATCCCCAAGGGTGACATAGGGAACAAAAGCCCCTTCTTTATTCTGCTCCAGGCGATCAAACATAATTTTATAGCGATCCATCTACATACTCCTTTAAGGGTGAAAACCGGTTGCATCTTCGGAATATGAATCTGATATCACAGCTTGTTTAAGTTTATGTGAAGGGAGCTTGCTTCCGCCGCGGCGTGAACTTACATCAACTCTCTGGCTTGTTCACAAATCAGCTGCCTCAACCATTGTTGTGCTTTGCTGGCATCGGATCGCCGGTGCCAAAGCAAATCAAACTGGATCTGCGGCATCTCAAGTGGAGGATTGAACATCAATACGTTTTCATTTTTTTCGCTGGCTAATGCACTGCGTTTTAACACTGTCGCAATAAACTGCGTTTGCTGGATCACCCCGATGACGGCGAACATGGAAGGCAACGTCAGGCGCAGATCTCTGGTCAGTCCCATCGCCTTAAGGCGTTCATCTACCAGCCCATAATGATTTCCTTCGGGCGAGACCAGGATATGGCCCGTGCTCAAATACGACGCCAGCGTCATCCCCTCGCGTGCCGCTTCACTATCCCGCTGGACCAGGGTGACAAACTCATCACGAATTAATGGCAGCGACAATATTCTGTTTTCAGATCTCGTCGGCGCAATGCCGATCACCAGGTCAATTTTGCCACTATCCAGCAGGGCAACAGACTCATCCCGATCGATATATGACTGCACATGAATCGTCACCCCTGGCGCCTGCTGATTGACCGCTTTCATTATGCCGGGCAGTAACACCATCATCGGGTATTCCGACATTCCCAGCGTAAATGACATGCTTCTGTTGGCCGGAGAAAATTCATCCGGGGCCAGCAGATGAGTCAGTTCATCCAGCGCTTTAGACACATGCAAACCGATTTCTTTTGCCCGCGCGGTCGGTAACAGTCCTGAAGCGCTGCGAATAAAAAGCGGATCGGCAAAATGCGTACGTAAACGGGAAAGCGCGGCACTCATGGCAGGCTGGCTAACTGAAGCTTTGGTCGCAGCTCGGGTCACATTTTTCTCTTCCATCAACGCGGCAAAAGCCACCAGAAGATTCAGGTCAAGCCCCCTAAAATCCATAATTCGTATAATCCTCTATATCTGGTATTTATTTCAATTATAGCGGGTGCGGATGTGATACTGACTGCGAAGTACAGATTAATCATAAAAAATCATCAGCCAGAGGAATGAAGCAATGTCAGGTAATCACGAGACCGTAAATCGTCTTATGGCCGAACGTCAGGCCGTTGAAAAACTTTATCAGGCTTTCAGCCTCCAGAATCCTGATTTGGTTGATGAGGCGGTCACACCAGACTGGAATGATATTCCCCTGGCCCCCGGGCAAACTGCGGGTCCTGCAGGGCTGAAGCCTATCATCAGGGAGTTTATCCATGCTTTCCCGGATGTTCAGATCATCATTCACGATCTGATCCAGGTTCCCGGTCAGATTGCGGTACGGGCGGAAATTACCGGAACACATCAAGGGACGATCATGGGGATTGAAGCTACCGGAAAATCGGTCACTTTTCGGCTGCATGAGTTCCATCAGCTTAATGGCGAGCATATTACCACCACCTGGCATATGGAAGACTGGTTTGGGTTGTTTATGCAGTTAGGTCAGTTTCCGCCGCACCCATAGGAGAAGTCAAGCAGCGCGATAAAACGCGCTGCTTCATCGTTCAGATACTGGTGCGTCTGGATTTCGAGGTTGAAACCCATTTATATGACTCCGCTTTTGCATCAACCGCTTTTCGCCAGTCACATGAAAGTGGGTCAGTTGAAGCCGGGATATACTGCCCTTTCCCGTCATTAACCCTATAAAAAAGATCTCTTTCATTTTTGTAGTGCTTAAAATTAAAGTAATTTGCAGAGATGGGCGTCTTACGTTCATTATGGCCGAATATTTCATCACAATGAAATGGATCACTCTCTGGCCACCATACCTCTCTGAAGATGTCTATTCCTGTCAGTGCGACTGAACCATAAATTCTTCCTCTTTTAGTCGATCTCTTAATATCCCAGACATCTTCATTTTCGAATCTGTTTTTTTCATCTGTAAACAAGTTGTACTTACGATAGAAATCATCACTGGTCATCCTCGGCGTCGATTTATAATTTTTAGCGATATTCATCAATGTAGCGGCAATAGCCGGACTATTTTTAATCGCAGTGATAACAGCATTACCGCAAGCTAATATTCCACTTGTGGTTTTTTGTTGTGGATTATAAACCGGGCTGTTAAAATTTTTCGTCATGCTCACATCGATATCAAAGTAAGTTCCGCCATAATGGTATAAAGCCGCCAGACGGGTAACATCGGATGCCGCTGCCTGATTAGCAAAACTACCGTCATGTTCTCTCGCCCAGGCGGCATAAACCCCCGGTGGAAAAGCAGAGAAAAGTGGCCGTGTATCTTCTGTTTTCAGGAAGCGCACACCCTCTTTTATATCGCTAAAATTAAATGCCAGATAACGATATTTTGCATCATCACTATGTAGCATCTTCTCCAGAGTGCGCATAATCGTTCCTGGGCAGGTCGTCCAGATCTTAATCTCGAACTCAGGGTTAATCCTCCTGAAATTGAGGATATTAGCAAGATGAGCCTCCGGCACACTGTTTCCTTCCCAGACAAAGTGGACTATTTCAGGCACTTTTATCGTACAGTTCATTTTTTCACTAACTTCATCAGAAACATTCGAGCCTGGATGCGTTATTTCCGTATTATTTATCGAGACTACACTTTGCGGAATATGAAAAGATGAGTCCACACGGCATCGATTAGAAAGAGATAAGTTAGATGCAGACGAAATAGCGTTTGTGACAGAAAGCATATCCTCTCCTTAGATATGGATTATTATTCTTCATACTCGAATCACAACCCTTCCTGGCAGGGTTATTTTATTGCATAATAATGGCCAGAATCGTCTGTCACCATCACATATTACGATAATGACCTATAGACAAAGAGAGCTAATATGATTTCAAAGGATAATGCCGAACATTATATCTGGGGTGATGGATGCGATGGCTGGTACCTGCTTAAGCGGCAGGATATGCTGATTATTCACGAGAAAATGCCCGCCCATACTCAGGAAAAAAGGCATTATCATTCTGTTTCCAGACAGTTTTTCTTTGTGGTTAAAGGCATCCTGACCATGGAACTTGAGGGTAAAAAGCAGCAAATTTCTGCCCTGCAGGGCGTCGAAATTCCTCCCGAAGCAAAACATCAGGCCAGAAACGACTCTGATTCAGCGGTGGAATTTATTGTCATTTCACACCCCACAACACGTGGAGATCGTTCCGACTTGCCAGGATGATGAAAGTTCTGATCATAATGCCAGTGAGGCTACGCACGTCGCCTCACTGGCAACTTTTTCAACCAATATATTTAAAACCTGCAATACATAATATCCATCACTTCACCATTTTGCCGGATATATTCCCTATAGCTGGCAGCGAAATAATAACGATAGAGTTTTGCAACACGCGCATCGGTGACATAGCCCAGCAATCCAACAGAGTATTTTTGTGCCGGATAGTTTCTTTTCCACCATTTCATCAGGCTGATGCCTGTACAGGAGGATCCCGCCTGAGCACAAATGGGGCCAATTCTTAGCCAGTCTTCATCCTCGAGGTGTGCGTGGCTGACACCGACGTAACCCACGATACGATGCTTATCCAGAGCGATGGCCGAACGCTGCTCACTTAACTGCTGTGTAAGATTTTCCATCTCAACCGGAGGCAAGGAACCCCGGCTTTTCCCTGATTTCCCAGGCAAATCCATGCAGCAACTGTTAATCAGTTCATAAATATCAGTCACATCGTCAACTGTCGCCATGCGAAAAGACAGAGACTTGTTTTGCATTGACCGGGGCCTCCGTATCAGGCAAAGAAATACTGACTTCCCCTCCGGCGGCCAGAGTATTGACCTGGGCCAAACTTAATCCTTCAGCCTGCATCAGGAAGTTAACTATCACCCAATGCTGAGCCGCTTCCGCCGTAAAGTCGCCGAACATATGGTGATATTCAGTCAACCAAAGAACGAGTTCCTCTGCCATTAACTGACCCGATGTCTCGCTCATGTAATCATGGAAAGAACCACTCTGGTGATGAATAAAGTCCTTTCCTGGCAGAATACTACACAGCCCCGGATACAGACGTGTTTGCAGGATAAAAGCATGCCAGACGTTATCAACGTCCTGGCTCACCGGAACGAAGGCTTTTTTATTCATTGACGAACAAATCCATAAAAACTTCAGACATTCATCCATCAATTCATACCTGACTGTTTCTGTATAATCAGTGAGGAAGTTAAAAACGATATCGACATACTCTGGTGAAATTAAGCTCCGAATATCATTCGCACTCATCTTTGTTGTTTGTTCCATACCAGCCTCGGAGAATAACGATACCCATTCAGTTTATACTAAGCAGGAGAAAACCCGACCTGCCTTCATAAACTCCGATAATAAAGCCATCGTTGACAATGGCTTTATGAGCTCTGAATCCTGAACAGACTCAGGCATGACCTCCTGCAAAACAACGCGCCATACAACCCGCTGAAAGTGACTTAATTTTTTCCATAGCGTCTTTAGTTTGCAGCATTTTAATAAGAGATACAGTGTTTAAGCGGATGGTCATTTTAAATATCCTTGTATTCATCATGGTGCTTTTATCGTTTAGCCCACCACTGGAAGCTGTTTTCCAGCCAGGGTCGGCAACGAAGCATGCTAATTTCGGATTGCTCTGAGAAAAATAGTTAGCAACTAAAATCAGTGAATCTTCAGGAACCAGGGCGATTACCACACTCTCAGCGGGAGAGATGATTCCGGGACTCTGGCCGGTTATCACTGACATTTTCTGAGGCCATCTGCTTGTCCGCAATGAAACAATTGATCATCAGGATATGATCGATCTATAAAGGTATAAATAACGGAGGCTATTCATGGTAAAGGACGCAGAGTTCGTCAGGAAGAAAACAAGGGCCATTGAAATTATGGCGAGTAAAGGCATGTGGAGCAGCAACTATGCGCCTCCTTTGTACCGCCTTTTATGGAAACTGGGAGTGAACATTCCTCCACCACCTTTTACCCCTTTCCGGGCAAATATGTTCATCTTCTCGATGATATTCGGTCCAGCCTGGGGATTTATGATGTGGGTAATGTACTGGAAGAATACCGGTAACGGCTTGCTCTCCGTGTTATTAACCTCAACCTTTGCAGGGCTGCTTTTTGGTTTTTTCATGGCCATGTTTCACTACTGGCGAAAAGTGGTCAACAAACTGCCTGAATGGGAACAACTCTAAGGCTAATTTGCCGTCCACCGATATGATACTCAGTTAATTTTGTGCATTATTCTCAGGGAAAGAGCATCAATTTATGCATTTTCCGCGAGTGGACGTCACAGCTGTTCAGGTGCCCGCTTCTATGATCCTGATTTGAAAAAACGCATCAAAGTCTGCGAACCCGCCGGAGATTATTTCACCGATAGAACAATCCGGGTCACCGAGTGTTGCAACATGCTGAGCATGGTCGTTATTTATGCAAAGATCGCACCCATAGCGAATGAATCAACGCAGGGTACGCCGGATTTATCTCTCATCCCTGTTTCCCATCAATGACCAACAGAAATTCACAATCCGTGTCGGCTGGATTATAAAATCCATGCCGCACTTTTGCAGCGTAATACATGGAATCACCGGTATGAAGAAGATTGATCGTCTCACCCACCGTCACTTCAACACTTCCTGCCAGCACATAGATGTATTCTTCAACCGGCAAGTTATGCGCCACCAGTTCACCGGAACCGGAATACGCGCCGAGATTGACTTTCACAACATCGATTCCACGCCCAGGAAGAATGGGAGACAGGCAGGTGCGGGTAAAGCGATTTTGTTTATCTTCCAACACCGGCTGCTCGCCTGAACGAATGACAACGATATCTTCAGACGACTGCGACCCCATCAGTCCGGCAAAACTCAGGCCCAGTGCATTGACCAGACGTGAAAGCACGGTGGTGGATGGTGTTACCTCCCCCCGTTCCGTGCGAGAAATCATCGAAACGCTGACACCTGAAAGTTCAGATAACGCCTGCAATGACAGATTTAGCGCTTTACGCTGTTGCTTTAACTGGAAAGAAATTGTCTGGCGGGTACTCTCTTCAGAACGACTGTTCATAAGCTCTCTGGGTTGCGTCTGAGCTTCACCGGATAAAGCTCGTCTGGATGATGAGACGAGCAACTATAGCCTGGCGACGATGCAGAGGCGACCATAATCAGGTCATCGGGAACTATAAATCGAGCACCAGCTTTTCACTGTCGCATCCCGCCACACACAGGATTAACCTGCTCTTTCTTTCTTCTGCAGACAACACTTTATCGCGATGAACCGGCTTGCCATCACACCAGTTCACGCTACAGGCCCCGCATATGCCCCCTTCACAGGAGTGGTCGATATCAACGCCCGCTTCAAGCAACGCCTGAAGCGGTGTTTGCCCTCCGGCAACCGCCACCATTTTGCCACTACGCCGTAGTTCAAGGGTGAAAGGTGGCAACGATGCGTCATCAATGGTCACTCCGGAGAAGTGTTCCTGTTGCAGCTGTGCTGTTGGCCACGCTGCTCCGGCCTGGTTATAGGCAACCATCATCCGTTCCGGACCACAGCAATACAGACAGATGTCCTCGCTCAAGGCAGGCATGATCACTTCCACCGATGTCTTGACCCCGGCATTTCCCGATGAGGGATAGAGAAAAAGTCGGCCATGGTTCATCGCCTGCTGTACTTCCCTGAATAACGGCGGATTTCCGCGATAAAAATAATGCAGCTCATAATCAAGGCATTTTCTTTCCAGCTGATAAATAAACGCCAGCATCGGGGTGATACCAATTCCCCCGGCGATTAACAGATGCTTTTTCTTATCCTGATGGAGTTTCATGGTACTGCGCGGTAAAGAAACACCCACCCAATCCCCCATGCCAAGATGATGATGGATCCACGCCGAACCACCACGGCTGTTCGTTTCCCGTTTCACGGCTATCTGATAATGATAACGGTCGTCAGGATCGCTACACAGGGAATAGGCGCGCCTCATGCCATTGCCCAAAAAGAGAACCAGGTGCGCCCCTGCCTCAAAGGCCGGTAACTCCCAGCGATCGGGGTCGGACAGCGTCACCAGCAGCACGTCATCGCCCGTCATTTCCAGCCGGGTAACCACGGTAGTGACATTGATTATTGCCTTCATTTATCCAACCCGATGCGCTCTGATGATGTCATTAACATGAACATGCCCGCCTTTAATGATTTTGCAGTTCAACCCGGAGCGATTAATTAAAGGATCGAACACCGGCTTACCGGTGATTTCTTCCAGATGTTTACACGGCGTCGATAAGCGTGTGGCTTCGAGCAGAGTCTCACCCACCCAAAACTGCCGCCCCACCAAATGGTTAAGCGGAACACCGCGCACAGTAATATTTCTTCTATGCTCCTCCGGTGCAAAATCGATACCGTGGTCGCGTTTTAATGCCTCCAGCGTCTCAATCTCAAATAGAGTGACCTGCCGCCCCTCTTCCGGCTTATGTGAATAAAATCCACCACTCAGGCAGTAGCGGTCGCCCTCAATCCCCTGTCCTTCAATCAGGGTCAGCGTTGGCACTGAACGCATCGGCAGAAAGGCGCGGGGGCATAAGTGCAGAAACTCAACCTGGCCAGTAAAGTCGGCAGGTGTGACTGACGCCATACTCTCGATAGAACTCATGCTGTCTCTCCCGTTATAAATCTGTTGTTGAGGTTTCTCTGGCATACCAAGTCGCGACTAACGTCATGCAGGCAATGACGATCAGCATGATCGACACGCCCCAGGTCGCCCCATTGGCCCAGACCAGCAGCGCTGCCGCTGCCACCGGCACCACGCCGCCACCCAGCGCACCGCCGATCTGCATCCCCATTGAGGCACCGGTGTAACGCAGGTGGGTTGGGAACAGCTCGCACATCCAGGCGGCTTCCGGGCCAAACATAATGCCCTGACCCAGGCTGACGGCGATGGCAACCGTAATGGCAATAATGGTCGGGTCCCGGGTATCGAACAGCATAAACAGCGGAAAGGCAGCGATGATGGCAAACAGGCAACCCGCGTAGAACAGCGGCTTACGCCCGAAGCGGTCAGATAAATAACCGGCAAGAGGAATCGTGATCAGCTCCAGTGCCGCTGCACAAATCAGGCCATTGAGGATCACCGTTTTCGGCAAACCAAGGTGCTGCGTAACGTAACTGACGCCAAACACGGTGATGGTCACCACCCAGGCGATTTCAGAGAGTTTTAAGCCAATCGCGGTAAAAAAGGTCTGCTTATGATGGCGGAGGACATCGATAAACGGGATCGAAGGGGCTGGCTCCGCTTGCTGAGTTTCCTGAAATATCGGGCTTTCATGGACATATAAGCGAATCAGCGCACCGATAAAAACCAGCACGATGCTGACCAGAAAAGGAATACGCCAGCCCCAGCTCAGGAAACTTTCCTGCGGCAGCAGGGTGATCAATGCGAACGCCCCGGTAGAAAGCAGGACACCCAGTGGATATCCCAGCTGGATTAAGCTGCCGATCAGTCCACGGCGGTGCTTTGGTGCATGTTCGACCGCCAGAGCCACTGAACCACCCCATTCCCCCCCGATACCCAGCCCCTGCACAAAACGTAACGTTACCAGCAGCAGCGGTGCCCACAGGCCAATCTGTTGATACGTCGGCAGACAACCAATTAAAAACGTGCCTAACCCCATGATCAGCAACGTTAACGTTAGCATTGCTTTCCTGCCAAACCTGTCCCCAAAATGACCGAAGATCACGCCACCCAGCGGGCGGGAAAAGTAGCCTACCGCGTAGGTTCCTAACGACAAAATGACACCAATTGCCGGATCGACGGCGGGGAAGAAAAGATGATTGAACACCATCGCCGCAGCCGTTCCATAAATCACAAAGTCATACCACTCAATGATCGAGCCAATCACGCTGGCATACAGCACGCGTTTCATCTGCGGGCTGAACAATGCCTCAGGCTCGGCGGACGTCATAATATTAACCATAACAGCCTCATTTTGCATATAGGATAATTATTTCCACTATGTGCAAAGCTAAAGTTGTGCCAGGTTTCTGACCTGAGACGATCATTTTTTAACCGATTGATTGTTATGTCTTTTAAGGAGAAAACATCCAACAGCAAAGGAAAAATCGTTATATAAACAAATACATAATGACCTTGTATTGCACCAGGCTGGTTACGATGTGCTTCAGGTTTGTGCACGAATTGATCGGGTCAGACAAGGAAAAAACCTGCCGGACGTTGATGCCGGCAGGTCAGTGCAGCGGTATTTACTGATGGATCGCATGTCTGACTTCATCAGCCGTCAGCGTCTGTAAAAACAGATCGCTGCCGGGCTGAAACAAGGTCGCGGTTGCCAGGTTGCCGGTCACCACCGGGGCGAAACCCGCGGCCTGTGTCAGTTGTGCTACCGTATCCAGCGCGTTCTTATCGTCACCGGCCAGCGGCACAGCGAGCGCCTCGCCTGTGCGATGTGCATCGGCGGCCAGGCTGGCAGCCGCCAGCGAATTGAATCCCCGCACCACCCTTGAACCGCTGAAGAGACGGGCACTGTAGACACCACTACCGGCCTGTAACGCCTGAGTGGCCACTTCACCATCCCTTTGCGGATAAGGATTGGCGACATCCAGCACCACTTTTCCCTGCAAAGGCTCAGCCAGACTTTTTGCCAGCGCCGGTAAGGCACCATAAGGCACCGCCATCACCACCACGTCACCGAATTTCGCCGCCTGTAACGGGGTACCTGCCTGGGCATGCGATCCCAGCGAACTGACCAGCGACTGCAACTCCTGAGGGTGGCGAGAGGCAAAAAACACTGAGTAACCGGCCTTTACCCACAGCCGCCCCAGCGTTCCCCCCATATCACCCGCACCAATAATCCCGATGCGCGGCAGGGGCGCAGCCAAAACACTGGCGCTGCCCGCCAGCATCAGTAAAAAAGAACCAACCAGAATCTTCGCGAAGCGTGACATAGTGAATTCCTTAATGTGATGGACATCACAAAGTATACATAGAAATCCAGGTATCAACGCAACGCCCGTCAAACCAGGAAACACTCAGGATGGAAAGTGCATCACCAACATATCAATGAATTGCCGAACTTTTGCCGCCAGATGTTTGCGATGCGGGTATACCGCATTAATGGCGATGTCCCTGCCTGCCCAGGCGGGGAATAACCTGACTAAACGCTGATGATGCACATCGTCAGCCGCCAGAAATGAGGGCATCAGGGCGATCCCCATGCCCGCCACAGCAGCATCTTTTATCGCTTCCCCACTGTCGAAGCGCAGACGGCGATTGCCAACTATGGCAATCTCAGCACCCGCCTGCTCCGCCAGTTGCCAGACGCCTGAGTCAGACTGAAGGCCATATATCAGCCTCTGATGGGACCCAATTTCATGAATATTTTCTGGTGTCCCATGCTGTTGCAGATAAGCAGGTGACGCGTATATACAATGCTGGCAGTGGGTAATGCGGCGGGCAACCATTAATGAATCGACGGGTAGATCACCCATTCTGATACCCAGGTCGAAACCCTCTTCAACTAAGTCGATAATCCGGTCAGTAAAACTGATTTCAATTTCCAGTTCAGGCCATTTTTTCAGGAATTCATTCAGCAGCGGCAAAATCACGATGCGGCCAAACGCTGAGGTTACTGTGAGACGCAAAGTCCCTTTCGGTTCGGGATTATCCTGCCTGACGCTGCTTTCAGCTTCATCAATATCCGCCAGGATCTGCACGCATCGTTCGTAAAAACATTGTCCATCGGTGGTCAGTGACAAAGTACGGGTCGAGCGATGCAGCAAACGCGTGCCCAGATGCGTTTCCAGCCGGGACAGCGCCTTGCCCGCAGCTGACCGTGTCAAGCCCAACGCTTTCGCAGCCGCGACAAAACTTCCCATTTCGACGATCGCCACGAAGGTGCGCATGGTCCTGAGCTCCATGCCAGCACCAGCATGCGGCTCAGTGTTGAATATACGGATACCCATTGTAGAAACTTATTCCCTGACTGTTTGGTTAAATTACTTATGGAGAAAATTATTCACCAGGAGAGCGAGCAATGTTACCTGTTAATGCGCAAAAAGCGTTAGATGGCTGGAAAGAGGCAGCGATGCCGGTATTACTTAAAATACAGGGAGCCAGTGATCAAAGCTGGCCAGAGGCGCGCGACAGCTATGTTACGGCGCTAGACCGCCTTTTCCCCGCACCGGAAGGCGTGACTTTTAGCCAGGCGGATTTAGGCGGCGTTGCAACCATGGTGGTCACGCCGGATAACGTGATTGAAGGCCGGACCCTGTTTTATATCCATGGCGGTGGCTATGTTCATGGCGGAATAAAAGCCTACCGAGGTCTGGCCGGGAACTATGCCAGACAGCTGCGGGCGCGGGTTTACGTCCCGGATTACCGCCAGGCACCAGAATATCCCTTCCCGACCCCGATTGAAGATACCTTCACGGCTTGGTGTGCATTGCTGGCAAACGGGGTGGATGCCAAATCGCTGGCGATTTCCGGCGATTCGGCAGGGGGTGCCATGCTGGTTACCATCATGCGCAAAGCACGCGATGCGCAGATCCCGTTGCCTGCCGCCGCCGTAGCTATTTCTCCCTGGGCTGATCTGACTCACAGTGGAGCATCAGCGCGCGTCAGAAATGGGCTCGATCCCTTATGCAGCACAGAATTTCTAAACCAGCTGGCAGGTATTTTTCTGGCGGGAGAATTACCCACCCATCCTGATGCCTCACCGATTTTTGCCGATGTCAGGGATCTGCCCCCGACGCTCATCCAGATAGGTGAAAATGAAGTGATGCTGAGTGGAGCAATCCGACTCGCCGCGCATCTTGGCGAAAATCGGGTCCGCAGTTCGCTTGAGGTCTGGTCCGGGATGTTCCATGTGTGGCATTTGTTTGCCGGATTGCTTCCCGAAGCCGACCAGGCATTACGCAATGCGGTGAGATTCCTCGATGATGCGTTAATACCCGTCACTTGATCATGGTCTGTAACGGCGCGATTTATCGCGCTGTTTTTTATCTGCTTAAACCCGCGCAATAAATTGTGCCGCTACAGAATGTGCCCGATTTCCCGGATGCTAATAAATGCAACCCGGCTGGATATATTGAATAACAAGCAAACGGTTTTTCATCACTCTTCCTCAATAAGTTCCCTGCCAGTCGCCGTCAGTCTGACTTCGTAATAACGCGACTTGTCGGTGGGATGAGTAATAAATTCAATCAGACCTGCCCGCATTAGCGGTGCCAGGCTACGACAGGTAATATCTTTTCTGTTGCAGGCCGAAATATCCCTTCTCATTTCCAGTCCTATCGCTCTATCGCCACGCAACTTGTGTTTCGTTCCGTTCTGTATACGACGTAAAGTAATAAGCTGCACTTCTGATAACGCCATTACCCCCTCCCGAGGTGAATAGTTAGATGCCGTTTTACGGATTTCCCCATTAATCCAGATCGTTCAGGATCTGGCTTCCATTAACTATTAAGGGTTACACATCCCGGTCATTATATCGAAAAGATTTCGTAAAGAAATTGTAAGCATGAATTAAATAAGGAGGAGGACAAATTCATTGGTCACTGAGCTTAATTTGATTTTTTCTATCAAAATCATAGATAAAAGTCCATTGACCGGGATAGCCGGAACCTTTAGTGTCAGGATTCAAAATTACACCAGCCCGAGACAGAAATGACGAATTCTTTTCCATACCAAATTTCACACGAATATGGCGAAACTTTTTTAACCAGTAAGCCCGTTCGCGTTGCCACCATTTCGACTGGGCAGACTGATAGTTGCGTCACTCTGGGGATCATCCCTGTAGGCACCACACAAGGCCATGGTACGGGAGTATTTGAACCCTATTTATCGCTTTATTATCCCCAGTACGCGCGTGGCTTAGGGACAATGCGCGACCTCGGTGAGCGTAAAAATCCCGATATTGAAGCAATAAAATCCGTGCAACCGGATCTTATCCTGCTGAACTCCGCCGGATTACAGCAGCCCGAGATTCTCACCGCCCTGCAAGCCATCGCCCCTGCGGTGGTGACAAAAGGCCGCGGCACCAACTGGCGCAGCGATTTTATTAAAGTGGCGGAAGCGTTGGGTCGTCTGCCGCAGGCCGACAGCTGGTTGCAATCCTGGGATCACGATTGCCTGCATACCCGCCCGGCAGCCACCTCCATCGCCTTTATTCAGTCCAATGGTATGCGGGTAAAACTCATGGGCCGCAACTCGTTCGCCGGTTTAATCGCGAATGACTTAGGACTGAACTGGGGGGGCGGGGAAGATTTTGCTAACGTTTCCCGCGTGATTGAGCCGCAAGACCTGGCAGGTATTGATGCCGACTGGATTATCTTTGGCGGTCAGAAAAACGGTTCCAGCCTGATCCGTTCCATGGCTGGCTGGGAGAATCTGCGCGCGGTGCAGGCGGGCCAGGCTGTAGAAGTTGACTACCAACCTTACTTTAATAACGCTGGACCCACGGCAGCACGCATCATCCTGAACCAGTTGAAAGCGATTATCGGCGGATGAGTTGTTTCAATTTGCCGTGATTTTGTTGAAATTGAGAACCATTATCATTAAATTGTTTTACTTTCTGATCATCTTCACATTGGATAAGTGATTAATACCACGATGAAAAGTAAGTCTGACCATTCTCAATTGTCCTCGCTGGTCAAAGGGAGTTTGTGCACCTGTTTCATGCTGCTAATCAGCGTCGGGACGGGTTACGCCCGCCCCGATATGACCGCGCTGGGGCCAAATATTGCCGATAAAGGGTCCGCTTTTTACCATTTCTCGGTGCGTACCTTTGATTCTGCCGACGACCAGCGGCACTACAAAGTTTGGACCGGAATCCCCAATAAAAGCCCGCCGAAAACGGGCTATCCCGTACTGTATATGCTGGATGGCAATGCGGTAATGGACCGGTTATCCGACAGCCTGCTGGAAAAAGCAGCAGAGGGATCCCCGCCGGTGCTGGTGGTCATCGGTTACCAGACCACCTTGCCGTTTGATCTCAATGCGAGGGCTTACGACTACACGCCAGCGGTAACCAATAATAACGGTGAACCGCGGCAGGATGCTCATGGCCGAAACGGTGGCGGCAGTCCTGCCTTCCGCCATTTGCTGGAGGCGACCATCGCGCCTCAAGCCGAGCAGAATCTGCCCATCAACCCGTTAAAACGCGGCATCTGGGGCCATTCCTATGGCGGGTTATTTGTACTGGATACGTATCTCTCCTCGCCATTTTTCACATTCTATTATTCAGCCAGCCCTTCGCTGGGGCGGGATAATTTCCAGCTGCTTAATGAGATGACATCCGTCAGCAAGGACCGCTTCAGCCATAAACAGCTGGTACTGATGGAAGGCAACGGTGACAGCAGACAGGATCCCAACACCGGCCCATCGAATGTACTGCGTGCTGTGCGGGATACCGTATCCAGCCTGCGCGCCAGCGGCGTGACAGCGAGCTGGGCGCTGTTTCCCGGGCTGACACATGGCGCGATGTTCACGCCATCGTTTCAGTCAGCACTGTTACGCCTGTCTGAGGCGCCCTGAGAGGCGTATTGGGACAGTTAAAAAACCTCCTTATTAATCCCTAGCCGCTTCATCCGTGATAGCAGCGTGGTGCGCTTAATGCCCAGGCGTTGAGCCGCACCACGAGGGCCTGCCACCACGCCGTTAGTTTCTTTCAGCACCCGCATAATCAGCTGATACTCATCCTCCCCAGCGTGGTCTTCTGCAGCGGGTGTGACAGGCTCGCTGCTTTCCGCCCGTGGACGATAATCAATGTCCGGTAGTGAAAGATGCAGCACATTGCCTCGCGTCAGCAGCACCGCCCGTTCGATCACATTTTCCAGCTCGCGCACATTACCGGGCCAGTCCATGCGCCGCAGGGTACGCAGGGTCTCAGCCGGAATGCTGTCGATATTACGATTCATGCGACGGGCAATTTTAAAGGTCAGGGATTTCACCAGCAGCGGGATGTCCTCCGGACGTTCACGCAACGGTGGCAGCCGGATGGGAAAGACGTTGAGTCGATAATAAAGGTCATTACGAAACTCACGCTCAGACACCATTTGCTTCAAATCGCGGTTAGTGGCGGCGATCAGGCGCACATCGACTGTCAGTAATTTGTTGCTACCGAGACGCTCAAACTCCTTTTCCTGCAATACACGCAACAGTTTGGGTTGTAATTCCAGCGGCATATCGCCCACTTCATCAAGAAACAGTGAGCTTTTATCCGCCAGTTCAAAGCGGCCAATGCGCTGGGTATTGGCACCGGTAAAAGCGCCGCGTTCGTGGCCGAACAAATCACTTTCCAGCAGCCCGGCGGGCATGGCGGCGCAGTTCATTTTCACCATGCGGTGCCGGTTGCGTTCACTCTGATTATGGATAGCGCGCGCAATCAGTTCCTTACCGGTCCCGGTCTCGCCGAGGATCAGTACCGTACTGTCGCTACGGGCCACCATTTCCACCTGCTTCAGCACATGGGTCATCACATCGCTGCGACCAATAATTTCTCCGGACTCACCCGCTACATTGTCGATCTGTTCGGTGATATACAGGTCACGGCCCACCAGATTTTCTTTCAGCCGCTTGATTTCCTGCCAGGCCAGCGCGTTATCCAGCGCGATGGCAATACGCTCAGCAATCTGTTGCAGCAACTGCAAATTGGCCGGTGTAAAGCCCCCTTCCCGACGTTGCGCCAGCTTCATCACACCCAGCATGTTATCGCCAAATTTTAACGGCAGCAGGCAGAGCGTCCGAATCTGGTTGTGCCAGAGATCCTGAAGCAGGTGCTCAAACGAAGCGGCCTGTTCATCGTTGTAAAGGTTAAGCAGCAGCATCTCACCGCTGTTAAACACCTTCTCCGAAAGCGTCCCGGCTTCTGCCACTTCGCTTTGATCGTGAATCGGCGACGCTTCATCAACAAAATGGGTTGAATGTATCGTCAGCCACGCTTTACGGCTGCTGCGCACCACAATCCCGACGGAATCGATGCCGAAGTGGTTGTGGATCTCGCGGGCGATTTCGCTAATTACCTCGTCAAGATCAAGCCTCGACAACACAGCGTTGGTCACTGCCACCAGTGTGCGAAAGGCATCCCGTTCACGACTGAGTTGCAGCCGGTCATCATGGGTATCCTGCAGGCTCTGAATTTGCTGTACCACCAATCCGACCACCTGGGCCAGGGTATGCAGACGGGCCAGCTCTTTCTCACTCCAGCCAGTATCGTTATCGCGAATAAATTCACAGCCGCCAAAAATATGCCCATCAGCCGCCAGTGGCAGCAGACAATAACGGCCAAAGCCATTGTAAGAATCAAGCCTGGCGACCTGGGGCCAGGTATCGCTAAACTCCGGCCAGGTGCACATCAGCGCCTCTGGCCGGGAAAGCAGACGCCGGACCGGACCCTGGGTCAGCTCCCTGATATCTTCGTGCTGCTGCTGTCTGCCGGCTTTATCCATGCCATAAAAACTCACCTGTTGATGCTGCGCATCAAAAAGCAACATATTCACGCGATCGGCTAGTGCCGCCTGTTTAACCAGCTTAGTGAGGCGGCTGATCAGCGCGCCAGGATCCGGCTGTTGTAACAGCGTATGGGTGATCTCAAACAACCCTTGCTGTCCGAGATCGCTCATCGGGGTGTATGTCATTGTTGTCGTCCATTGAAAACCACCAGCAAAACTACGGGGCGGGGATATCGTCCACTATTTATCAAAATCAAAGTTTATTCAGTCTTCATTGGACAATTAATGGTTTAAGTCAACAAATGCGCGGCAAGGGTTCAGAATGCGGCAGATCCAGGACGCGTCTTATACCGTACAAGCCGCTCATTCTGACACCGGGTTGTTCTACCGCCTCACCGATGAGGGTGGCCTGGCGGCCTAAGGGGTGGCTTTGTAACGCCGCAAGGACTGCAGGAGCCGCCTCCCGCGCGGCGACAATCACCAGCTTACCTTCGTTGGCAAAATTCAGGGCGTCCAGCCCGAGTAACTCACAAACGCCGCGCACTGCCGGTGTAATTGGCAGCTGGCTTTCGATGATTTCCATGCCACAGCCACTGGCAGCAGCAAACTCATGCAGCACCGCATTTACGCCGCCGCGCGTGGCATCACGCAGCGCTTTCACACCTTGCATCGCCACCAGCGGCGCAATCAGAGGCGTCAGAGCCGCGCAATCACTGTGTAAATCCCCGTTCAGCCCCAGCTGTTCACGTAAATTCAGGATGGTCGCACCGTGGTCACCCAGGGTACCGCTGACAATCAGAACATCACCCGCTGCAATCTGTGTGGCTCCCCAGTTCAGCCCGGCGGGGATGGCACCGAGACCTGCGGTGTTAATAAATAATTTATCCGCCGCCCCGCGTGGCACCACTTTGGTGTCGCCGGTGACAATGCTGACACCCGCGTCTTTCGCCGCCTGCGCCATACTGGCGACCGTGCGTTCCAGTGTCGCCAGCGGCAACCCTTCTTCAAGGATAAAACCACAGGAGAGCCAGCGCGGTTGCGCACCGCTGACGGCTATATCATTCACCGTGCCGCACACGGCAAGTTTGCCAATATCACCACCGGGGAAAAACAGCGGATCGATAACGTAGCTGTCCGTGGAAAACGCCAGACGATCGCCACGGGCCGTCAGTTCACCCAATTCAAGCCGGGCCTGGTCTTCCTGCTCCGTCAGCCACGGGTTATCAAAGGCGCGAAGGAACAGGCTGGCGATAAGCTGCTGCATCGCCCGGCCACCACTGCCGTGGGCTAATTCAATGGATTTCATGCATTAATTTCCTGACTTCTGTACTGATACCAGGCTGCGCAGGCTCCCTCGGAAGAGACCATTAACGCGCCAAAAGCATTTTGTGGATTGCAGCCGCTGCCAAACATCGGGCACTGATGGGGTTTACAGCGTCCGGTCAGCACATCACCGCAGCGTGCACGCGGATCGTCGTACACTTGCTGCGGTTGAGGCCGGAAATGGGCCTCCGCATCAAACTGGCGATAAGGCTCCGTTATCCGCACGCCGGATTCCGCAATCACCCCTAACCCACGCCACTCTGACTCACCCTGTACGCAAAAAACCTCGCGCATGGCGCGCTGCGCCAGGGCATTTCCGGCATCCGGCACCACGCGTTTGTACTGATTTTCTACCTGGCAGTGACCAGCAATTTTTTGCTCTACCAGCATCAACACGCCCTGCAATAAATCCAGTGGCTCGAAACCCGCCACCACCAGCGGGAGGCCGAACTGGTCAGCAATAAAATCGTAGGCGGCTGTCCCGATCACCATGCTGACATGGCCTGGCGCCAGAAAGGCATCGATGCCGTTGTCTGGTTGAGAAAGCAGGCTGCGCAACGTCGGGATCAGGGTGATATGCTGACAAAAGAAGGTGAAGTTGCTCACTCCCAGCGTTTTGGCCTGCTGCAACGTGATGGCGGTGGCGGGCATGGTGGTTTCAAAACCCAGACCGAAAAACACCACCTTGCGCTGCGGGTTTTGCCGCGCCAGATGCAGGGCATCCATCGGCGAGTACACCACCCGCACATCCGCCCCGCGCGCTTTGGCCTGCAACAGCGAGCCGTTCTTACCTGGCACGCGCATCGCATCGCCAAAAGTGCAGAAAATCACCTCCGGGTGGCTGGCGATTTCAATGCAACTATCGATGCGTCCCATCGGCAATACGCACACCGGGCAACCCGGCCCGTGAATAAACTCGATGTTCTTCGGCAACAACTGGTCGAGGCCAAAACGGAAAATGGCGTGGGTATGACCACCGCACACCTCCATCATGCGCAGTGGTCGCTGTTCGTTGTAGGCCAGCAGTGGTGCGCGTGTCTGCAACCTGTCAATCAGTTGCATCACCCTGGCAGGATCGCGGTATTCATCCACGTAACGCATCAGCCACGCTCCTCACCATAAAGCAATGCACCGACATCCGGTTCCACCGCAAACATGTTTTGCAGCGCGTCAAGGGTATCGCGGGCTTCGGCTTCGTCAATCACGCTCATGGCAAAACCGACGTGCACCAGTACCCACTGCCCCACGGCGGCATCACCCACCAGCGCCAGATTGACATCGCGCTGTACACCACAGACGTCCACTCTGGCGCTGCCATCAGCTTCGCGCGCCACAATTTGGCCGGGGATCCCTATGCACATCGTTCCGCCTCCAGCCAGTCGATCCACTCATCCATTCCGGCTCCGCTGGTAGCAGAAAGGCAGATGATTTTTATGTCCGGATTCACCTCTCGGGCATACGCCAGGCACTTCGCCACGTCGAACTGTAAATAAGGCAGCAGGTCGATTTTATTCAGCAACATCAGCGACGCAGCAGCGAACATATATTTGTATTTCAGCGGTTTATCTTCACCTTCGGTGACTGAAAGTACCGCCACTTTGTGACGCTCTCCCAGATCAAAGCCGGCCGGACACACCAGATTGCCGACGTTCTCAATAAACAGCACACCCTCCTCCGCCAGCGGCAGGCGCAGCATGGCATCGCGGATCATCTGAGCATCAAGATGGCAGCCTTTTCCGGTATTGACCTGAATCGCAGGCGTACCGGTGGCGCGAATCCGCGCGGCATCGTTGACCGTCTGCTGATCCCCTTCAATCACGGCGCAGGAAACGCGCCCCTGCAAGCGCTTCAGCGTTTCGGTCAGCAGCGTGGTTTTACCAGAACCGGGGCTGGAGACCAGATTCAGCGCCAGCTGGTGTTGTGCCGCAAACTGCGCGCGGTTATAAGTCGCCAGCTGCTGGTTTTTATCCAGCACATCCAGTTCTATTTCCAGCATCCTGCGCTGTGTGATGCCCGGCGCGTGGGTGCCCGCCACGCCATGGCCGTAATGCAGGTCGCCCTGTTGATCTTCCGTGGGGGCGAATTTCACGCCGGTGATTTGCTGCACCGGACGCCCAACCGGCGCAAATGGCGCGCTGCGAAACGCCGAATGCGGGTTGCGCTCGTCCCCTTCAATATACCGGTTGCCTTCGCCGCAACCGCAGGTACTACACATGGTTTATCTCCTGATCAATTTCCAGCCGCTTAATCTGCACACCATCGTCCGCCACGATACGCAGGTCACTGCCCGCGCACTGCGGGCAGCGCCTGACTCGCTGAGTCAGTAAGGTGACGTATGCCTGACAGGCATGGCACCAGCACTCCGCTTCCTGCTGATGGAGATGCAGCTCGCAGCCTTCCGCCAATGTGCCGCGGCAGGCCAGTTCAAAGCAGAACGCCATCGCGCTGGTCTCAACGCAGGAAAAAGCACCCACCTCAAGCCAGACACCGGTTACACGACGTGCGGCATGTTGTCGTGCGTGGCTCTCAATCAGTTCGACCGCACGCTGGCAAAGGGTTATTTCGTGCATGTTCCACCTCCGGGGTTAACTGAGGCGGGTAATGCAAGGACGATGCCAGGCAGAGCGTCACCCTGATGGCAAAGATGACGAAATGACACGTCACTTTCGGCGAACGCTGGCGGATTAAATATTATTAATCAATAAATACAATAAGTTAAAAACATGGCACGAAACATGCCTTATGGGGATATCAGCACAATACAGAGTGAAACAAAGATGGACATTAGGGAACTGAGTGAAAAAGCAGAATACATCGCCGACAAGCATCAACGTATGCAGGCCCAGTGGAAGCTATACGGCAATACCCTGACCCAGGGGATTACGCTGGCAAAAACCAGGCTGTATCACACCGTGGCATCCAGCCCAAACGATGAACTGCGCTTCTTCCTGTTTGATCACTTCGTGATCCATATCCGGCCTGGCGAGGGCTTCAACAGCCACAGCATTGAGTATCAGCTCGAACTGCCGCAGGGGGGAGGCAACATCATGATTGCCCGAGCAAATATGAATGAAGAAGGCCGCGTGGATGACCACTTCAGCAATCGCGACCGTGACCAGGTGCTCACTCACTACCTTGATCTGATCCGTCCGGTTTACGACAGCCTCTATCTCGCGGCACATGAAAACATTCCTGTGTCGATAGAACAGCTGCAACGCGCCGTTGTGTGAGTAACGCTGGGTGTCGAAAACTGTCGAAGCGGCAGGATATCGGCATGGTTTCGTCAAAAATGACGACAGTCACCTGAGGAACCCGTTGGTGAACCGTTTTGTTATCGCTGATTCAAAATTATGTATTGGTTGCCATACCTGCGAAGCGGCCTGTGCCGAGGCACACCGCCTGCAGGGTTTGCAATCCATGCCACGCCTGAGAGTAATGCGTAACCGGGATGAGTCGGCACCGCAGCTGTGCCGTCACTGCGAAGATGCGCCCTGCGCCGGTGTCTGTCCGGTCAATGCCATCACCCGGCAGGATGGCGCAGTACAGCTCAACGCCAACCTGTGCGTCAGTTGCAAACTGTGTGGCATTGCCTGCCCGTTTGGTGCCATCGAATTTTCCGGCAGCCGCCCGGTATCGATCCCCGCCAATGTCCATAGCGCCAAAGCCCCACCTGCACCGCCGGATCCGGCCAGCGTCAGTACGCTGCTGGACTGGGTGCCAGGTGTCCGGGCCGTGGCAGTGAAATGCGATCTGTGCAACTTCGATGAAAGTGGCCCCGCCTGTGTACGCACCTGTCCGACCAAAGCGTTACGTCTGGTCGATAACAGCGCTATCGCCATCGCCAGTAAGCGCAAGCGCGAGTTAACCCTTGGGGTGACGCTCGGCGACCTGAGTCTGTTCAGCCAGCCAGAGGCAAGAAAATGAATGCATTGATTCTGATTCACTGGGCGTTGCCGGGATTGCTTGCCAGCGCGTTGCTGGCAGGAATCACCGCGCCTGCGCGCCCGCTCAGCGGTTTTATTGCCGGAGCAGGCGGCGCAATCAGCTGCGCGCTGCTGCTGGCGGCGGGTATACAGGGGTTGACCGGGTTCAGCGGTAGCGCCCCGCTCTGGCACTGGCAGCTACAGCTCAACGCTTTTAATGCGGTGTGGCTGGTGACGGTGGCCGTTTGTGGCCTGTTTATCTCGCTGTTTAACATCGCCTGGCACCAGCATCACGCCATCAAGGCCAACGGGTTGCTGGTCAACCTGATTCTTGCTGCCAGCGTGGCCGCCCTGGTGGCCGATAACTTCGCAACCCTGGTGCTGATGGCAGAAATCGTGTCACTGGCGGGCTACTTCCTCACCGGCTGTCGCCAGTCCGGGCAGCTGTGGTTTGCCCTCGGACGGCTCGGTACCCTGTTGCTGGTGCTGGCCTGCTTTTTGCTGTGGCAGCAATACGGCACCCTCAGCTTTAGCGAGTTACGCCTCGCGCTGCATGGCACGGCGGTTTCACCACTGGTGCTGATTGCAGGCCTGCTCGGCTTTGGCCTGCTGGCGGGCATTATCCCGCTGCACGGTTGGGTGCCGCTGGCACATGCCAATGCCCCGGCCCCGGCTGCAGCGCTGTTTTCTGCGGTGGTGCTGAAGATTGGACTGTACGGCATCATGAGTTTTTCGCTGCTCAGTGATGACCTGCCGCTGTGGTGGGGCGTACTGATTCTGGTGCTGGGGATGGTGACGGCGTTTATCGGCGGGCTGTATGCGCTGATGGAACACAACATCCAGCGCCTGCTGGCTTATCACTCGCTGGAAAATATCGGCATTATCCTGCTTGGGCTGGGTTGCGGTCTGACGGGGATGGCGCTTAACGAGCCCGTGTTGACAGCACTCGGCATGACCGGTGGCCTGTACCATCTGTTCAACCACAGCCTGTTTAAAACCACGCTGATGCTGGGATCGGGCGCAGTGTGGTATCGCACCGGTCACCTCGACATTGAAAAGCTGGGTGGGATTGGCAAACGGATGCCGCTGATTTCACTGGCGATGCTGACCGGTCTGATGGCGATGGCCGCGCTGCCGCCGCTGAACGGTTTTGCCGGGGAATGGGTGATTTATCAGGCTTTCTTCCACCTTGGCAGCCTGCCACCCTTTATCGCTCGCCTGATTGGACCGCTGATGGCCGTTGGGCTGGCGATTACCGGTGCGCTGGCGGTGATGTGTATGGCGAAAGTGTATGGCGTGACTTTTCTTGGCGCACCTCGCACCTCGCAGGCTGAGCATGCCAGCAACGCCCCCTGGCTGATGAATCTCTGCGTCGGTGTGCTGGCGCTGTGCTGCATTGTGGCCGGTGTCGCCGCTCCCTGGCTGTTGCCGCTGTTACAGCAGGCGGTTCCACTGCCGCTGCAAACCGCACAAACCGCCGTCTCTCAACCAATGATCGCCCTGCTGCTGATCGCCACGCCGCTGTTGCCATTCATCCTGATGATTATCCTGCGTGGTGACCGCTTGCCAAACCGTTCACGCGGCGCAGCCTGGGTGTGCGGCTATGGTCACGAGCAGGCGATGGTGATCACCGCAACTGGATTTGCCCAGCCGGTAAAAGCCGCCTTTGCGCCGCTGTTGCGCCTGCGTCACACCCTGAACCCAGGTAGCTGGATGCCGGGCTGGCGCGGAGAGTGGCTGGCAGGGTTCTTTCGTCACCTGGCGTTTATTGAGCTGGCGATTTTGCTGGTCGCGGTCATTGCCTGAGGAGCTAACATGACAACGTTTTTATTTGCCCTGATCCAGGCTCTGGTGCTGTTTTTAGTCGCGCCGCTGTTGTCTGGTGTCACCCGCATGGCCCGCGCACGCCTGCATAATCGCCGGGGTCCTGGCGTGTTACAGGAATATCGCGATCTGTGCAAACTGCTGGGACGCCAGAGCGTAGCGCCTGCCGCCTCCGGCTGGGTATTCCGCCTGATGCCGCTGGTGATGGTTGGCGTGATGCTGACCATTGCCACCACGCTACCAGTGGTAACACTGGCCTCGCCACTGCCACCATTAGGTGACATTGTCACGTTAATCTATCTGTTCGCCATCGCCCGCTTCTTTTTTGCCATTGCCGGGTTAGATACCGGCAGCCCGTTTACCGGCATCGGTGCCAGCCGCGAAGCGATGCTCGGCGTGCTGGTGGAGCCGATTTTACTGCTCGGGCTGTGGGTAGCCGCGCAGGTCGCCGGTAGCACCCATATCAGCAATATCACCCTCACTGTCCATAGCTGGCCGGTCGCGCATAGTCTGACGCTGGGACTGGCGCTGGCCGCCTGCGCCTTCGCCACCTTTATCGAAATGGGCAAGCTGCCGTTCGATCTGGCCGAAGCGGAGCAGGAATTGCAGGAAGGCCCGCTCTCTGAATACAGCGGAGCCGGTTTTGCCGTCCTGAAATGGGGCATCTCACTGAAACAACTGGTGGTGCTGCAAATGTTTGTCGGCGTGTTTGTGCCCTGGGGGCAGATGACGGTATTCAGCTGGGGCGGACTGGCCCTCACCGTCGTGCTGGCCATTGTCAAACTGCTGGCCGGGGTGCTGATTATCGCGCTGTTTGAAAACAGCATGGCGCGTCTGCGCATGCTCGAAACTTCACGCATCACCTGGGCCGGTTTTGGTATTGCATTTTTAGCTTTCGTCTCCTTGCTGGCGGCGTGATTGAAGAGAATTTTATCCATGTCTGAAGAAAAAATTGGTCAACACTATCTCGCCTCGCTGCATCAGCAATTTCCTCACGCGGTGCTGGAAGAAAGCTGGCAGACGCGTGATCAAATCACCATCACGGTCAAACTCGGCATGCTGCCGGAAATCGTCGAGTGGTTGTATTACCAGCAGGGAGGCTGGCTCTCGGTGCTGTTCGGCAATGATGAGCGCCCGCTGTGCGGCAGCTTCGCGCTTTACTATGTGCTTTCGATGGAACGCGGTACCAAATGCTGGATCACCGTGCGGGTGCTGGTGGATGCCAACAAACCCGAGTTTCCCTCCGTCACACCGCGTGTACCTGCCGCCGTGTGGGGTGAACGTGAAGTGCGCGATATGTATGGCTTACAGCCGATTGGTTTGCCGGATGAACGCCGCCTGGTGCTGCCGGATGACTGGCCGGACGATCTCTACCCGCTGCGTAAAGACAGCATGGATTACCGCCAGCGCCCGGCACCGACCACTGACCGTGAAACCTATGAGTTCATCAATGAACTGGGCAGCAGTAAGAACAATGTGGTGCCGATCGGCCCGTTACACGTCACTTCCGATGAACCCGGCCATTTCCGTCTGTTTGTCGATGGCGAGAACATTATTGATGCCGATTATCGTCTGTTCTACGTGCATCGCGGCATGGAGAAGCTGGCAGAAACCCGCATGGGCTACAACGAGGTGACGTTCCTTTCCGATCGGGTATGCGGTATCTGCGGCTTTGCCCACAGCACCGCTTATACCACCTCGGTTGAGAACGCCATGGGGATCGTGGTACCGGAACGCGCGCAGATGATCCGTTCGATTCTGCTGGAAGTGGAACGTCTGCACAGCCATCTGCTCAATCTCGGCCTGGCCTGCCACTTTGTCGGTTTTGACTCCGGGTTTATGCAGTTCTTCCGCGTACGTGAAATGTCGATGAAAATGGCAGAAATTCTCACCGGCGCGCGCAAGACATACGGTATGAACCTGATTGGTGGCATTCGCCGTGACCTGCTGAAAGATGACATGATCCAGACCCGCCAGCTGGCACAGCAGATGCGCCGTGAAGTGCAAAATCTGTCCGATATCCTGTTGAGCACGCCGAATATCGAGTCACGCACCGTTGGCATTGGTCGTCTCGACCCGCAAATCGCCCGCGATTTCAGTAACGTGGGCCCAATGGTCCGCGCCAGCGGCCACGCCCGTGACACCCGCGTCGATCACCCGTTTGCTGGCTACGGTCTGCTACCGATGCAGATTAACAGCCTCGACGGATGTGACGTGCTGTCACGCCTGAAGGTGCGCATCAATGAAGTGTTTACCGCGCTGAATATCATTGATTTCGGCCTCGATAACCTGCCGGGCGGCCCCCTTGCGGTGGAAGGCTTTACCTACATTCCCCATCGTTTTGCCCTTGGCTTTTCTGAAGCACCGCGTGGAGATGATATCCACTGGAGCATGACCGGTGACAACCAGAAACTGTATCGCTGGCGCTGCCGTGCGGCGACCTACGCCAACTGGCCGACCCTGCGCTATATGCTGCGCGGCAATACAGTTTCCGACGCGCCACTGATTATTGGCAGTCTCGACCCCTGCTACTCCTGCACTGACCGCATGACGGTGGTGGATGTGCGCCGCAAGAAAACCCAGGTCGTGCCTTACAAAGAACTGGAGCGCTATAGCATCGAGCGCACCCATTCGCCGCTGAAATAAGCCCGGAGCTACCATGTTTACTTTTATCAAAAAAGCCCTCAGCGGCGGGGTCGCCACCACCCGTTACCCGTTGCAGCCCGTCCATGTGGATGCCAATTTTCGTGGTAAGCCAGAACATAATTCACAGCAGTGCATCGGCTGCGCCGCCTGCGTTAATGCCTGCCCTTCCAATGCGTTAAGCGTGGAAACCGATCTGGCGAGCAGAGAGCTGGCGTGGAGCTTTAACCTCGGTCGCTGCATTTTTTGTGGCCGCTGCGAAGAGGTGTGCCCGACCGCCGCTATCCGGCTTTCTCAACAGTACGAGCTGGCGGTGTGGGATAAAGCGGATTTGCTGCAACAGGCGCGTTTCCCGTTGTGTCACTGCCGCGACTGTGGCCGTCCTTTTGCGGTGCAGAAAGAGATCGATTATGCCATCGCGCTGTTGCAGCACAACGGCGATAGCCGCGCAGAAGCCCGCCGCACCGCCTTCGAAACCTGCCCGGAGTGTAAACGCCAGCACAGCCTGGTCTCATCCGGGAATATTGAAGTCACCCGCCAGCTGGGAGGAATCAACGGATGAATAACTTAGTCGGCCCGCGCGATCAGCAGGGTCAACCACTTCCGATGCCGATGGAAGAATCCATTGCACGCATGAAGGCATCGCTGCTGAAAAAAATTAAACGCTCCGCCTATGTCTATCGTGTGGACTGCGGCGGTTGCAACGGTTGCGAAATCGAGATTTTCGCCACCCTTTCGCCGATTTTTGATGCTGAACGCTTCGGAATTAAAGTCGTTCCCTCGCCACGTCATGCCGATATCCTGTTGTTTACCGGGGCGGTAACCCGCTCTATGCGCGCCCCGGCGTTACGGGCATGGGAGTCCGCACCGGATCCGAAGATCTGCATTTCCTATGGTGCCTGCGGTAACAGCGGCGGCATTTTTCACGATCTTTACTGCGTCTGGGGCGGCACGGACAAAATCGTACCGGTGGATGTGTATATTCCAGGCTGCCCGCCTACCCCCGCCGCGACCTTGTTCGGGTTTGCGATGGCGCTTGGCCTGCTGGAGCAGAAAATCCATGCGCGCCCGGCGAGCGACCTGGATCTGCAACCCGCGCAGTTGTTGCATCCGCAGCTGGTGCAGCCGCTGCGCGTGCGTATCGATCGTGCCGCCCGCCGTATGGCAGGCTATCGCTATGGACGCCTGATTGCTGACAACTACATCAGCAAACTGTCGGCAGGTGATGGTGCCGTTCAGCAATGGCTGATAGAGGAGAATGATCCGCGCCTGACCGAGATCGTCGCCAATCTGGAAAACCTGGTGCATCTGGAGCGCGTGTAATGAGCGAATCTGTGGTGTTTTGCCAGCTCAGCCGCAAGTTTATTGATGAAAATGACCACACGCCGCCGGATGCACAGCAGGTGGTTTATTACAGCCTGGCGATCGGCCATCACCTCGGCGTGATTGATTGCCTGAAAGAAAGCCTGGTATGTCCGCTGGAGGCTTATCAGACGTGGATTGCCACATTACCGGCAGACAGTCTGGCAAAACGCAAAATGGGCGGGGTGCCACGTTACGGTGAAATCGTCATCGATCAAAGTCATGTGGTGATGCTGGCGCAGGCATTTGATCACGCGAGATCTGAGCAAACCCCACAACAGCAGCGCTGGAGCCAGGCGCTGCTCGATATGCTACAAGCCATTCAACAGGAACCGGCCATTTATCTGATGGTCAGGAGGCGCTATGACTAAGGTTTTACTTTGCGTTGGCAACAACATGATGGGTGACGACGGCGCGGGCCCGTTGCTGGCGGAAAAATGTCGCTCGGCACCACGCGGCGACTGGACCGTGATCGACGGTGGCAGCGCACCGGAAAACGACGTGGTTGCCATCCGCGCATTGCACCCCGATCTGCTGTTGATTGTCGATGCCACCGATATGCTGCTGCCACCCGGCGAAATCCGGGTGATCAACCCGGATGATATCGCCGAAATGTTTATGATGACCACCCATAATATGCCGCTTAATTTCCTGATCGACCAGCTGAAGGAGGACATCGGCGAGGTGGTGTTTATCGGCATCCAGCCCGATATTGTCGGCTTCAGTTATCCCATGACCGAGGCGGTAAAAAACGCCGTAGCTGAGGTATATCAGAGGCTGGCAGACTGGGAAGGGAATGGCGGGTTTATGGTGCTGGAAGAGACTGATTTTTCTCTTTAAATTCAATTCCCCTTCCACGGAAGTAAGGCGCTGCCGGAACCACTGAGAAAGAAGATAATCAAGGACTTGGGGCTTTAAGCCCTGATGCCGTTCAGTTAAGACATATCCAGTAGCGGCGCGATTTATCGCGCGGGTTTTGGAATGCCGCAAAGTCCCTAAAACAGCGCGATAAATCGCGCCGCTACAAATGATTGCAGGTAAGTAAGGCCCAAAGCGACAGCTTAACTGACAAGCACCAGGGCTTTAAGCCTCAACCTTTTTTTACACGAGCGATGAGGTGAATCATGTTCTTTCACCCCGTACAGCTGACGCAGGATAATGAAACAGGCGCTTATGTGGCGACCTGCCGTGATCTGCCGCTGTTTAACTCCGTCGGTGATACGATTGAGGATGCGTTGATCGAATGTGTTGATGGCCTTCGCGCCGCTATCTCAATCGAAATTGACGAACGCCGCCCGGTTCCAGCCGGAACCCTCCCACAAGCTGGAGAACACCAGGTTTCAGTGCCCATTCTGGTCGCTCTTAAAGCCGCTTTGCACAATGCCATGATTGAAACTGGCTGGCGCAAGGCTGATCTATGCCGCAGCATGGGACTAAAACCAATGCAGGTTGATCGTCTGCTCGACGTATTCCACTCGTCAAAAGTTGAAGCGATAGAACTGGCTCTGGCTCAACTTCATCGCCGCGTAGACCTCACCGTAACAGCCATAGCATAAATGCAGACTGGCGCGGCTTATCTGGTCGCGCCAGGGTTCGCACATGAACTCAATATCTATATTTCCTCAAATGTCATCATCAAAACATTCAACCAGAACCGACCATCGACCAGCTGAGACGGAAGCGATAAAAACTGTAGCTGAGGAGTATCAGAGACTGGATGATTGAGAAAGGAATGGCGGATTTATCACACTGGAAAAGACTGATTTTTCATATTGAAATTATTCTTTTAAGAGATTAATCCGAATTCAGGTTTTGCGCAAAGAAAATATCTCTTGCGTACGTATCTAAAGCGGATTATCGTTTATTAATGACATCGAAGTTATCCGCGCATTTTATTCGCCGCTTGCACTAATTACACTACTCATTGAGAACCACTCAATTTAGCTATAAAGGAATATAGCATGTACAATAAGATGATAATTAATAAAATCCAATCAGATGAAGCACTGGCACTTCGTTTCAATGATGCAATTAAAGGTGTTTCAGGAAACATACAATTACAAATCAAACAATTAGAAAAAGGTTTAACGAGACTCACTTGGTACACTTCTTGTATTACCTAAAATTACCAGGATGTTTGTTCAAAATTAAAAGAAGAAGATCTTAGATTCCTGGCTGGTGTGAAAGAGTTATTAAAGCGGAATGATATTGTACTGGACATGATTAATATTTATGTTAATGAAAGATTGAAGGGGTTGAGTGATAGAGATATAAAAAATCTCATTCAAACTCTCTCAAAAGGAGGCTCTCGTTTTTCGACAAATCAAGCTACCACCCTTGCACTATCACTGAGCATTTCGCGGTTAATAGCGTGGAGTTTCAAAATTCATAATCCATTGATAGGTAAAACCAGTACAATTTCCACACTCGCTTTAAGTGCTTATGGTATCGTTCAGGAAGCTGCAGATGCTGCAAATAGATTAAAAAACTCTGCAAATTTCTACTACCAGCTATTATATAGGCAGCGCCTTGAGATGATGTACTTTCTTATAGAACCCGCATTCAAATACATCAGATATCCCCGCTTCGGTGATGTGGAAGGAGCAATCTATGACCTGGGAAAACTACTGGAGAATTAATGAAGGCGTTTTTTAAAGCACGGTTTAAGGACTTAGTCTGGACAGTCCTGGGGGTCTGGATTCCATTGATTTTAATAGTCGTATTTGGCGCAACCTTGTATGACATCTGGCCAAAATATGCCTGGGGAGCCACGGCGACATTCACAGTGGTAATTTTCATTATCGATTTCATCATTATAAAGAAATACTGGAAATAACTCACTGTTCATTTTTTAACCCCTCCATCTGTCATCTCGCCGTCGGTGTCATCGTCAAAAGTGTCAATGTCACCGTCATTTTTCATCCCTGCCAAAATAACTACATGATTTTTAACCACTAAAAATCTGGCACGGTTTATGAATAGCTCCTGCGTAATAACAAGTTCAATGCAGGAGTTTTTGATGAACCGTTTCATCATTGCCGATTCAAGCAAGTGTATTGGCTGCCGTACGTGCGAGGTGGCCTGTGTCGTGTCCCATCAGGAAAACCAGGATTGTTCCGCGCTCACCCCGCAAACTTTCCTGCCGCGCATTCACGTCATTAAAGGCGTGAATATCTCAACCGCTACCATGTGCCGTCAGTGCGAAGACGCCCCATGTGCCAACGCCTGCCCGAACGGTGCGATCAGCCGCGATAGAGGCTTTGTCCACGTGATGCAGGAACGCTGCATTGGCTGCAAAACCTGTGTCGTCGCCTGCCCTTACGGAGCGATGGAGGTGGTGGTCCGCCCGGTGATTCGTAACAGCGGTGCCGGACTGAACGTGATGGCGGAGAAAGCCGAGGCCAATAAATGTGACCTTTGCTACCACCGTGAATCCGGCCCGGCGTGTATGCAAGCCTGCCCGACCAATGCCATCCTGTGCGTCGATCGCAACAGGCTCGAACAGATGAGCGCCGAGAAACGCCGTCGTGCGGCGCTGGATGCTTCATCTCTGTCTTTCAACTTTTAACAGGCCTGTTGCTGATGAAAAAAATTACCACCGTCTGCCCCTACTGCGGTGCAGGCTGCAAACTGAAATTGGTTGTTGAAAATAATAAAATCCTGCGCGCCGAAGCCGCGGATGGCGTGACTAACCAGAACGAGCTGTGCCTGAAAGGCTATTACGGCTGGGATTTTCTTAACGACACCAAATTGCTCACCCCACGGCTGACCCAGCCGATGATCCGCTATGAAAAAGGCGGCAAACTCCAGCCAGTCAGCTGGGAAGAAGCGATCAGCTACACAGCAAAACGCCTTAAAACCATTAAACAGCAGTTCGGCCCCCGCGCCATCATGACTACAGGTTCGTCACGCGGCACCGGTAACGAAACCAATTTCGTGATGCAGAAGTTTGCCCGCGCGGTGATCAACACCAATAACGTCGACTGCTGTGCCCGCGTCTGTCACGGTCCTTCCGTCGCCGGATTACAGGTCACGCTGGGTAACGGGGCGATGAGTAACTCCATCGGCGACATCGAAAACTCCAAATGCCTGCTGATCGTCGGTTATAACTGCGCTGACTCGCATCCGATCGTGGCGCGCCGCGTGATTAAAGCCAAAGGCAACGGTGCCAAAATCATCGTCTGCGACCCACGCCGCATCGAAACCGCGCGTATTGCCGATCAGCATCTGCAAATTAAAAACGGCTGCAATATGGCGCTGGTGAATGCCTTCGGCCATGTGCTGCTGGAAGAACAACTCTACGACAAAGAATACGTGGCAAAACACGCGGAAGGACTGGAAGCCTATCGTGAGAGGGTGAAAGGCTACGCGCCGGAAGACGTAGAACATCTCACCGGTATCCCTGCCCAGCAGGTGCGCCAGGCGATGCGCACCTTCGCTGCGGCACCTTCCGCCACCATTATGTGGGGCATGGGAGTGACGCAGTTCGGCCAGGCCGTGGACGTGGTGAAAGGCCTGTCCAGCCTGGCGCTGCTGACCGGCAACCTTGGCCGGGAAAACGTCGGCGTGGGGCCGGTGCGCGGACAAAATAACGTGCAGGGTGCCTGCGATATGGGCGTGCTGCCCAACCAGTTCCCCGGTTATCAGGATGTGGTCGATGCCGATATCCGTGCCAAATTCGCCAAAGCCTGGGGCATAGACCCGGCCATCATGGACGACAAAGTCGGCGTACGTATTACCGAAGTGCCCCATCTGGCACTGGAAGGCAAAGTCAAAGCCTACTACATCATGGGGGAAGACCCGCTCCAGACTGAAGCGGATCTGGGTCTGGTGCGTCAGGGCTTTGAAGCGCTCGATTTTGTGGTGGTGCAGGACATCTTTATGACCAAAACCGCCGAAGTGGCTGACGTGCTGCTGCCCGCCACCTCCTGGGGTGAGCACGGTGGGGTATTTACCTGTGCTGACCGCGGTTTCCAGCGTTTTGAAAAAGCCATCGAACCGCAATACAACGTCAAACGTGACTGGGAAATCATCAGCCTGATCGCCACCGAGATGGGCTACCCGATGCACTACGACAACAACGAACAGATCTGGAATGAGCTGCGCGAACTGTGCCCGCTGTTCTACGGCGTGACCTACGAAAAAATGGGTGAAATGGGACATGTGCAGTGGCCGTGCCCCACTCTGGACCATCCCGGCACGCCGTATCTGTATAAAGACAGCAAGTTCGATACCCCGAGCGGTAAAGGCCAACTGTTCGCTGCCGAATGGCGCGCACCAGCGGAAGTGCCGGATGAGGAGTATCCGCTGGTTCTCTGTACGGTACGTGAAGTGGGCCACTACTCCTGTCGCTCCATGACCGGCAACTGCGCCGCATTGCAAACGCTGGCCGATGAACCGGGCTTTATGCAGATCAATCCGACTGATGCCGCTGCGCTGGGTATCGAAGACCGTCAGCTGGTATGGGTCAGCTCACGGCGCGGTAAGGTGATCAGCCGTGCTGACGTCAATGAACGTATCAATCAGGGCTCGGTGTATATGACGTATCAGTGGTGGATCGGGGCCTGTAATGAGCTGACCCAGGATAATCTCGACCCCATCTCCAAAACACCGGAAACCAAGTATTGCGCGGTCAATGTCAGCGCCATTGAGGATCAGGCCTGGGCCGAAATGTATGCCCAGACCACCTACAATGAGATGAAAGCGCGACTGCGTGAAGCGGCAGAGGTGTAATGCGTCTCCTGCCGACGAAAGATCCCTCGTCTGAGGGATCTGATCACGGCGTAGCACTGCGCATTCGCGGCAAAGTTCAGGGGGTGGGTTTCCGTCCTTATGTCTGGCAGCTGGCACAGCGGCTACAACTGAGCGGTGATGTCTGCAACGACGGTGCCGGGGTACTGGTGCGCCTGACCCGTCACTCCGACGCCTTTCTCACTGCGCTCCATCAGTATTGTCCTCCTCTGGCACGCATTGATCGTGTGGAACAACAGGCAATGCGCTGGCCCACGCCGCCGCAAGGTTTCACCATTCGCCACAGTGACGTCAGCGCGATGGATACTCAGATCGCCCCGGATGCGGCTACCTGCCCAGCGTGCCTGCGCGAACTGAATAACCCGTGCGATCGCCGCTACCGTTATCCGTTTATCAACTGTACCCACTGCGGCCCGCGCTTCACCATCATTCGCGCGATGCCTTATGACCGGCCTGCTACCGTGATGGCGGCGTTTCCGCTTTGCCCATCCTGCCAGGATGAATACGACAACCCGATGGACCGGCGCTTCCATGCGCAGCCGGTGGCCTGCGCGGATTGCGGTCCGCAGATTTTCTGGCACAGCGCTGATCAACACCTTAAGGGGGAAAACGCGCTGCAACAGGCGGTTGCTGCGCTGCGAGCAGGCAACATTGTGGCGGTGAAAGGATTGGGCGGTTTTCATCTGGCAGTGGATGCGCGCAATCACGCTGCGGTCCAGCGATTGCGGCTGCGCAAGCACAGGCCGTCAAAACCGTTTGCGGTGATGGTTGCAGATACTGCGGGATTACCCGCAGAGGCGTTGTTTCATCTCACCTCTGCAGTAGCACCAATTGTGCTGGTGGAGCAGACTGCCGTCAGCGGGTTAAGCGCTGCCATCGCGCCAGGGCGCAATGAAATCGGCGTGATGCTACCGGCCAACCCCCTGCAACATCTGCTGCTACAGGATTTTGGCGGCCCGCTGGTCATGACCTCCGGTAATCTTAATGGCCTGCCACCCGCCATTGATAATCAGCAGGCGTTAGTGGAACTGGCGGACATTGCCGATGGCTGGTTGCTGCATAATCGCGCCATCCTGCAGCGCATGGATGATTCCGTGATGCGCGCCAGCGGTGAGATGTTGCGCCGCGCCAGGGGGTTAGTACCGGATGCCCTCGCCCTGCCGCCCGGCTTCGAAAATCTGCCGCCCATTCTGGCTCTCGGCGGCGACCTTAAGAACACTTTCTGCCTGGCGCGCGGTGAGCAGGCAGTGCTGAGTCAGTACCTCGGCGATCTGACGCAAGAGGGCAGTGAAGCACAGTGGCGACGTGCATTAAAGCTGATGTGTGAAATCTACAACTTTGTACCGCAGCGAGTGGTTATCGATGCCCATCCGGCCTGGCACAGTACAAGGCTGGGGCGGGAAATGGCGTTGCCGCTGACCGAAGTTTTGCATCACCACGCTCACGCTGCCGCCTGCATGGCCGAACATCACTGGCCGCTGACAGCTGGCAAGGTTATCGCGCTAGCGCTGGATGGCATTGGCTATGGCGCGAACGGCCAGTTCTGGGGCGGTGAATGCCTGCGGGTGGATTACCGTGATTGTCAGCATCTCGGCGGCCTGCCGCCCGTCGCGCTGCCAGGAGGCGATCTGGCGGCCCACCAGCCATGGCGTAACCTGCTGGCGCAGTGCGAAGCCTTTGTGCCGGACTGGCAGCGCTACCCTGAAACCACTGTGGTGTGTCAACAAAACTGGCAACCGCTGGCGAAGGCGATCAAGCGCGACATCAATGCCCCTCTCGCCTCTTCCTGCGGTCGCCTGTTTGATGCCGTTGCAGCGGCGCTGGGCTGCGCACCATGGCAGCAAAGTTACGAAGGCGAGGCGGCGTGCCTGCTGGAGACACTGGCAATCGATCATGGCCCTTGCCAGCATCCTGTCACCTTACCTGTAGTTAATGGTCAGCCTGATATGGCGACTTTCTGGCGGCAGTGGCTGGGCTGGCAGGGTAGTGTCCCGGCGCGAGCCTGGGCATTTCATGATGCACTGGCTCGGGGGCTGGCGGACCTTGCGCGCCATCATGCCCGGTTACAGAACATTACTACCCTCGTTTGCTGTGGCGGCGTGCTGCACAACCGGCTGATGCGTGCCCGTCTGGCTTTCTACCTCGCTGATTTTCAGGTTTTCTTCCCGCAACAGTTACCTGCCGGTGACGCTGCTCTTTCGTTCGGCCAGGCATTGATCGCCGCTGCCCATCTGATGACAAACCCACAAGGATAGAATGATGCATTTACGTAAATCCGCTACGACCTCACGCGCTGGCGTCTTGCTGGCGCTGCTGGTGACCGCCAATTTCGCCGCCTGGGCATGGGCGCTGGTGATTTTCCGTCACAGCCCGGCGCTGGTGGCCGCCAGCCTGCTGGCATGGTGCTATGGCCTGCGCCACGCTGTCGATGCGGACCATATCGCCGCTATTGATAACGTCACCCGCAAAATGCTGCAACAGGGTAAACGCTCAATTGGTATTGGTGCCTGGTTCTCTCTCGGCCATTCCAGCATCGTTATCCTCGCGTCGCTGGCGATTGCCGCGACAGCCACTGCCTTCCAGCATCGTATGAGCTGGTTCCATGATGTTGGAGGGGTGATCGGCACCGCCGTGTCTGCCTGTTTTCTGCTGGCCATGGCGCTGGTGAATCTGGTGATTCTGAAAAGTGTATGGCGCAATTTCCGCCAGTGGAAACGAGGAGAAACGCTCACCGCCGATACTCTCGACATGACCGGTGGCGGCATCATGAGCTGGTTATTTACTTCCACCTTTAAGATGGTGGATAAAAGCTGGCATATGTACCTGGTGGGCTTTTTATTCGGTCTGGGTTTTGATACTGCCACCGAGATTGGCGTGTTGGGTATCTCCGTCGCCAGCGCCTCTTCTGGTATCTCAATCTGGTCGATTATGGTTTTTCCGGTGCTATTTGCCAGCGGCATGATGCTGGTAGATACCCTCGATAATATCCTGATGGTCAGCGCTTACGGCTGGGCATTCAATAAACCCCAGCGCAAGCTTTACTACAACATGACCATTACCGGTACCTCAGTGATTGCCGCGTTATTTATTGGCGGACTTGAAGCGCTGGGCCTGCTGGCGGATAAGTTCGGATTACAGGGCGGCATGTGGCGCTGGGTCAGCGCGCTTAACGAAAACCTTGGCAACGCGGGTTTTGTGGTGGTGGGGTTGTTTATCATCAGCTGGGTAATTTCAATGCTGAACTACCGCTGGAAAGGGTATGATTTTTTGTAATTTTCTGCCGCTCAATGCGTTAGCGGCACTCGCGTATCTTGTCCACATTCAGGGTGCATATCCCGCCCGAAACCCTGTGGATAAATTCTGTCAGGCTGCGCCCCACCGGGGCCGGGAAAGAGGCGGTCATTTACTGACCGCTTCGTATTTTTAGCGATGCCGTCATGGAGCAAAGTACCCAGTCAACTCCCCCGCTTTTACTCTTTTCACAGAATACCCCCATCACCAGATCGCGATCAGACAAATTTCGATTGCCTTGCTAAACCGGTTTAGTTAATTTTCTACAAAATTACTTTTGGAGATGATGACATGGCAGCACGAATCTGGTGTCTGGGAGACGCCGTTGTAGATCTGTTACCGGAAGGGCCGGGACGCCTGATGCAGTGCCCTGGTGGCGCGCCAGCCAATGTTGCGGTAGGGATTGCCCGGCTACAGGGGAACAGCGGATTTATTGGTCGCGTCGGCGATGACCCTTTTGGCCACTTTATGTGCCGAACGCTGGCCGACGAGCAGGTGAATACTCACTTTATGACCGCCGATCCCGCCCATCGCACCTCGACGGTGGTGGTCGCACTGGATGATGACGGCGAACGTTCGTTTACCTTTATGGTGCGCCCGAGCGCCGATCTGTTTATTGAGCCCGCTGATTTACCCGACTTTCAGGCCGGAGAATGGCTGCACTGCTGCTCCATCGCGCTGGCGGCGGAGCCTTCACGCACCACCACATTCACCGCGATGCAATGCGTTCAGGCGGCAGGTGGTTTTGTCAGCTTCGACCCGAATATTCGTCACGATTTATGGCCGGATGCCGCCAACCTGCTCCACTGTCTGAACCAGGCGTTGCAGCTGGCAGATGTGGTGAAACTCTCCGAAGAGGAGCTGGCATTTGCCACGGGTTCAGCAGATATCGATGCCAGTATGCGGCAACTGGCCGAGCAATTCGGTATAAAACTGCTGCTGGTCACACAGGGTAAAGCGGGAGTTAAAGCCTGCCACAACGGTCAGACCTTCCATTATCCGACCTTACCCGTGATCAGCGTGGATACCACGGGTGCGGGCGATGCCTTTGTCGCGGGATTATTGTGGGGACTGGCGCAGCATGGCCTGCCGGAAAACGAACCCCAGCTGGCGGCACGCCTTGCCAGTGCGCAAATTTGTGGTGCACTCGCGACCACCGCCAAAGGTGCCATGACCGCCCTGCCTTATCTCCACCAGCTGGAGGAACAACTCAGCTAATTTCTGGCCCGGTTAGCGCTGCGTTTTGCGAGCTATCTCACAATCACTAAATCGGTTTAGCAAATTTCATTGCGCGGAGAAATTACCCGTGATTATGATTCAACGCCTAAACCGGTTTAGCAAAAAAATAACTTTGTGATGATAGCCTTTCCTCAGGGACGCAAAACAATGAAAAAAAGCACTCTCGCTATAACCCTTGGTGTGTTGTTAGGTTCCGGGTCCGCATGGGCAGCGGATCCCAGCATGAGCAGCATTGAGGCACGTCTGGCAGCGCTGGAACAGCGTTTGCAGGCCGCCGAACAGCGCGCTAATGCCGCAGAAAACCGCGCCGACGCTGCCGAAAAACAGGCACAGCAGCTGGCCGCGGCACAACAACAGAATCAAACCACGACCACCCAGGTGGAGCAGCGCACCGCCCGTCTGGAACAGAAAGCCACCCGCAGTGATGATGAAGGTTTTGAGTTCCACGGCTATGCCCGCTCCGGCTTGTTAATGAATAACTCGGCATCTAAAACCCAGGGTGGCCCGACGGTCACGCCAGCGGGTGAGACCGGTGGCAACATTGGTCGCCTCGGTAACGAACCGGATACCTATGTCGAACTTAATCTTGAACACAAACAGACGCTGACCAACGGCGCAACCACCCGTTTCAAGGTGATGCTCGCCGACGGACAACGCACCTACAACGACTGGACCTCCTCCAGCAGCGATCTCAACCTGCGCCAGGCCTTCACTGAAATCGGTCGTCTGCCCACCTTCACCGGCGCATTCAAAGATTCCACCGTCTGGGCCGGGAAACGCTTCGATCGCGATAACTTCGACATCCACTGGATTGACTCCGATGTGGTGTTCCTCGCCGGGACCGGTGCAGGTATCTATGACATGAAATGGAGTGACGACGCGCGCAGCAACCTCTCGCTGTATGGCCGCACCTTTGGCGATATCGAAAACAACGAAAATACCGCCCAGAACTACATCCTGTCGCTGAATAACTTCTATGGCCCGTTACAGCTGATGGTGAGCGGCATGCGCGCCAGAGATAACGATGACCGTGTCGATACTGATGGCAACAAAGTCAAAGGCGATGCGGCCAATACCGGCATGCACGCCTTACTCGGTCTGCATAACGACAGCTTCTATGGTCTGCGTGAAGGTTCGGCGAAAACCGCCCTGCTCTACGGCCACGGTCTGGGGGCCGAGGTGAAATCCATCGGCTCAGATGGTGCCCTGCTGCCGGAAGCTAATACCTGGCGGCTGGCAAGTTATGGCATCACGCCACTGGGCGGGGGCTGGCATATTGCTCCGGCGTTGCTGGCGCAAAGCAGCAAGGATCGGTATGTCAAAGGTGACAGCTATGAATGGGCAACGGCTAACCTGCGCCTGATTCAGGAGATTACCCAGAATTTCGAGATGCAGTACGAAGGTTCTTATCAATATATGGATCTGCGTCCAAAAGGCTACAACAGCCGTAACGCAGTAAGCGGCAGCTTCTACAAACTCACCGTCGCGCCAACGCTGAAGGCCGGTGACGTGGGCGAGTTCCTGAAACGTCCGGAAATCCGCCTCTTCGCCACCTGGATGGACTGGGATCATCGCCTGGATAACTATGCCAGCGATGATGCCTTCGGCAGCAACGGCTTCAAGGCCGGTGGTGAATGGAACTTCGGTGTACAAATGGAAACCTGGTTCTGATTCCGCGGCCCTTCGGGGCCGTTTCAGCCGGGCTGATAGCACAATAACGAGAAGACAGAGGTAAGTATGGATTTTGCAAAAATTTCCCGGTCGCTACTGCCGTTGCTGGGAGGCAGGGACAATATTGCCAGCGCCGCGCACTGCGCCACGCGCCTGCGTCTGGTACTGGTGGACGATGCTAAAGCAGATACCGATGCCATTGGCAAAATCGATGGCGTGAAAGGCTGCTTTCGCAATGCCGGTCAGTTGCAGGTTATTTTCGGTACTGGTGTGGTTAACAAGGTTTATGCGGCGTTTATCGCCGAGGCGGGCATCAGCGAATCGAGCAAGTCAGAAGCGGCTGATATTGCCGCGCGTAAACTGAATCCGTTCCAGCGCATCGCCCGTCTGCTGTCGAATATTTTTGTGCCGATCATTCCCGCCATCGTCGCCTCCGGCCTGCTAATGGGGCTGCTGGGAATGGTCAAAACCTATGGCTGGGTAAATCCTGATAATGCGCTCTACATCATGCTCGATATGTGTAGCTCGGCCGCATTTATCATTTTGCCGATCCTGATTGGCTTTACCGCAGCGCGCGAATTTGGCGGTAACCCCTTCCTCGGCGCTACCCTTGGCGGCATCCTTACCCACCCGGCCCTGACTAACGCCTGGGGTGTGGCGGCAGGCTTCCACACCATGAACTTCTTCGGTATCGAAGTCGCGATGATTGGCTACCAGGGCACGGTGTTTCCAGTGCTACTGGCGGTGTGGTTTATGAGCATGCTGGAAAAACAACTGCGCCGGGTAATCCCGGATGCGCTGGATCTGATTCTGACACCCTTCCTGACGGTGATTATCTCCGGCTTTGTCGCGCTGCTGATCATCGGCCCGGCCGGCCGAATGCTGGGCGATGGCATCTCCTTCGTGCTCAGCACCCTGATCACCCATGCGGGCTGGCTGGCGGGACTGTTGTTTGGCGGGTTGTATTCGGTGATTGTCATCACCGGCGTGCATCACAGCTTCCATGCCATCGAAGCCGGTCTGCTGGGCAATCCTTCCATTGGAGTCAACTTCCTGTTGCCGATCTGGGCGATGGCTAACGTGGCACAGGGGGGAGCCTGTCTGGCGGTATGGTTTAAAACTAAAGATGCGAAGATTAAAGCTATCACACTGCCCTCGGCGTTCTCAGCGCTGCTGGGCATTACCGAGGCCGCTATTTTTGGTATCAACCTGCGTTTTATGAAACCCTTTATCGCAGCGCTGATCGGAGGTGCCATCGGGGGTGCCTGGGTGGTATCGGTGCATGTGTATATGACCGCAGTCGGACTGACGGGCCTGCCGGGTATGGCGATTGTACAGGCCAGCTCTCTGCTGAATTATGCGATTGGGATGGTGATTGCCTTCAGCACCGCCTTCGTTCTCTCTTACCTGCTTAAATACAAAACGGACTCTGAATAATGGCTTCCTCAACGCTTTTGCCCGCCATTTTACAGGCGGTGATGCAGGGCCAGCCCAGGGCGCTCAATGACAGCCACTATCCCGGCTGGCACCTGGCTCCGGTAACCGGCCTGCTCAACGATCCCAACGGCTTTATCCACTTTGCCGGTCGCTACCATTTGTTCTACCAGTGGAATGCGCTTGGCTGCCAGCATAAGCATAAATGCTGGGGACACTGGAGTTCGGCGGATCTGCTGCACTGGCAACACGAACCTATTGCGCTGATGCCTGATGAGGACTATGACCGCAGCGGCTGCTACTCCGGTAGCGCCGTCGATAACCAGGGCGTGCTAACGCTGGTCTATACCGGCAACGTCAAATATGACGACGGCTCGCGCACCGCCTGGCAGTGTCTGGCGGTGCAAAATAGCGCGGGTGGTTTCGATAAAACCGGCCCGGTGATTGCGCTGCCTGAGGGTTATACCGGGCATGTACGAGACCCGAAAGTGTGGCGGCACGGGGACGAGTGGTACATGGTGCTGGGCGCTCAGGACCCGCAATTGCAGGGCAAAGTGCTGCTGCTGCGTTCAGCGGATTTGCACAGCTGGCATAACCTCGGAGAGATTGCCGGCAGCGGTCTCGGTGGTCTGGGAGAGGCAGGTTATATGTGGGAGTGCCCGGACATGTTCTCCCTCGGTGACAACACTTACCTTATCTGCTGCCCGCAGGGCGTGACGCGGGAAGAGAAACGTTATCTGAATACCCATCCGAGTGCATATCTCAGCGGTCAACTCGATTATGGCAACGTCCATTACCGGCACGGATCGTTGCGGGAACTGGACGCCGGATTCGAGTTTTATGCGCCGCAAACCACACTCACCGCCGACGGTCGCCGTCTGCTGGTAGGCTGGATGGGTGTGCCGGACGGCGAAGAGATGGCCCAACCCACCGTCGCCCAGGGCTGGATCCATCAGATGACCTGCCTGCGTGAGCTGAGCTCACGGGATGGCAGGCTGTATCAGCAACCCATCAGAGAATTGCAGGCACTGCGTGGGGAAGAACAGCGTTACCACGGCAGCGCGGATACCGCTCCGCCGTTAGAGGCGCAACGGCTGGAACTGTTGCTGGAAAGCCAGGGTGAGGTGACGCTGAATTTTGCCGACACGCTAATTCTGGAGTGGCGTCAGGATGAACTGCGCCTCGCCCGCCGCAGTCTGGAGACCGGTGAGTGGCTGTATCGTTACTGGGAAGGAACCGCCAGCCGTTTGCAGATCCTTTGTGACCACTCCAGCGTGGAAATATTTATTAACGATGGTGAAGGCGTGATGAGCAGCCGTTACTTCCCGGCCCATCCGGCACGTTTAATCCTGAGCGGCAGCGCAGATCTGCAAGCCCGCTACTGGTCGTTACGTCACTGCATGGTAGAATAAGTCATTGTTTCATTAACCGATGCATTGTCGTGAGAAAAACAAAACGCGTTACCATCAGTGATATCGCCGCGCTGGCAGGGGTGTCAAAAGCCACTGCCAGCCTGGTGCTGAACGGCCGTGGTAAAGAGTTGCGCGTGGCAAAGGAGACGCGGGAGCGTGTGCTGACGCTGGCGCAGCAACATCATTATCAGCCGAGCATCCATGCCCGCCTGCTGCGTGATGACCGCAGCCATACGCTGGGGCTGGTGGTGCCGGAAATCACCAACCACGGTTTCGCCGTGTTTTCTCACGAGCTGGAAAATTTGTGTCGCGAAGCGGGCCTGCAACTGCTGATCTCCTGTACCGATGAAAATGCCGGGCAGGAAATGGTCGTGGTCAATAACCTCGTGGCGCGCCAGGTGGATGGTCTGATCGTTGCCTCCAGCATGTTGAGCGACAGTGACTACGTAAAACTCAGCGAACAGCTGCCGGTGGTATTGTTTGACCGGCATATGAACGAGACTCAGCTGCCACTGGTGATCACCGACTCCATTACCCCCACAGCCGATTTAGTGGAACGACTGGCACGCGCCAGACCTGATGAGGTTTACTTTCTCGGCGGCCAGCCGCGGCTGTCACCCACCAAAGATCGTCTGGCGGGTTTTATGCAGGGGCTGGAGCGCGCCGGAGTCACACCCCGGCCGGAGTGGATTATTCACGGTAACTATCACCCCAGCAGTGGCTACGAGATGTTTGCCGCACTATGTGCCAGACTCGGACGTCCACCTAAAGCGCTGTTTACCGCCGCCTGTGGCCTGCTGGAAGGGGTACTGCGTTATATGAGTCAGCACCATTTGCTGACCAGCGATATCCGCATCGCCAGTTTTGATGATCACTATCTTTATGATTCGCTGTCAGTGCCTATCGACACCGTAGAACAGAACGTGCCACGCCTGGCGCAGGAGTGTTTCTCCATGCTGACGCAGATGATTCAGGGACAGGACCCGGCAGAAAATCAGATCATCCTGCCCGCTACGCTGCGCTTACGCTCCGTGTAGATCCTGGTGTTTAAAAAAGGGGCTCCCAATTCGGGAACCCCTTTTTGTACTCCTGCCGGAAAGGAATAAGGCAGGTTATTTAATTTCGGTGACGAAGTTTTCACGGCTACGACGAACTTTCTTCAGGTTCACCAGCCAGTCGCCTTCATCAGCACGGTAGCCCAGCGGCAGAATGATCACACTGCGCAGACCTTTCTCTTTCAGACCAAGGATTTCATCGACTGCTGCCGGGTCAAAACCTTCCATCGGTGTCGCATCAACTTCTTCAAAAGCGGCGGCAATCATCGCACTACCCAGCGCGATGTAAGCCTGACGCGCCGCCGATTGATAATTACCTTCGGTGCCACGCTCAGCAACAATGCCCAGCAGCATCTGACGGTAATTTTCCCAACCCTCATTACGGAAGCCCCTGACTTCATTGGTCAGATCGAACATCATATTGACGCGATCGGGGGTGATATCATCCCAGGCAGCAAACACCATCAGGTGCGAACAATCGGTAATCTGCGCCTGATTCCACGCCACGGCACGAATTTTTTCACGGATTTCTGCGTTGGTAATGACCATCAACTCAAACGGCTGCAATCCGCTGGAGGTCGCGGTTAAGCGCACGGCTTCAATGATGCGTTCCAGTTTGTCTTCTGGCACCACTTTGCTGGCATCAAATTTCTTGGTTGCGTAACGCCAGGCAAGTTTGTCATTAAGAGTGGTCAAGATATCTTCCTTATGGTGTTTGAGAACGCAGGCCACATCAGGGCGGCCTGCAAAGCGTTTCAGAGGATATCAGCACTTATGGATTGCCGCTGAAGCAGAACGAGCTGTTACGGGGGTAAGGGGTGGCAGGTTCGTCAAACTCCAGATGGTAAGCCATTAAAGATCATCCAGCGCCACTCGTACTGGCTGCGGATTGCGAAGTCGTTCACGGACAATTTCGATGAGTTCAGAATCTTCGTCACTCAGCAGCGTCTGTTTGAATGGAAGTCTTTGATTCTCCGCAATGTATTCAAGTGTCATACGCAGCGCTTCGGATGGAGTGACACCCATTTTCTCCAGCGCTGCGTAAGAACGAGCCTTGAGCTCATCATCAATACGAAGATTTATGCTACCCATACAGCACTCCTCACAATAAATGTATTTACAAACGTCATTACAATTATTGCATGGTTAGTAGCCAGTCACAACCTCGCCTGATCATGCTTTTAAGACCTGAGACGTGCCTTGGCACATCATTTACTATACAAAGCTGCTATCTTATTAACTTAACAAATTAATATGATAATCAGAAATCCACATGATCCTATTCCCCTTAAACCATCACAAACTCAGGCGGGTTGAAGGCCGTCACTTCTGGTAGCGGTTCGTTCCAGGCAACGATCTCGACCCAGCAGCTCTGCGCGCTACAGCCCTGCCCCAATCTTGAACTGCCACGATCCTCCGTCAGAACGTTCGGATTACCGTGTTTATCAAGTGAATCTGCGAGGCTCGGGTCCTGCGGATCATACCAGGCGCCCGTTGACATCTGCACCACACCGGGACGAATGTCTTCACTGAGATGTACACCTGCCAGAATGGCACCGCGCTGATTAAACACCTTCACCACGCTGCCTTCGCTGATGCTACGTGTTGCGGCATCCAGAGGATGCATCCACAGCGGTTCCCTGCCCTGAATCTTGGTTTTACGACTCACGCTACCGTGGTCATATTGGCTATGCAGGCGGGTTCGCGGCTGGCTGTAAAGCAGATGCAGCGGCCATTGGGAGGCGATGTCACGCTGTGACTCAGCTTCAGGTTCATACCAGAACGGATGCCCCGGACACTCTTCATATCCGAAATCGGCCACGGTCTGAGAAAATAGTTCGATTTTACCGGAAGGGGTCGGCAGTGGTGCCACTTCCGGGTTGTCACGGAAGGCTTTCAGGAAAATCTGCGGTTCGTCTGGACGTGCATACTCCAGCATTCCCTGCCCCCAGAAATCGTCGAAGGCAGGTAAATCGATACCATCTGCCAGCGCACGCGGTCTGGAAGCATCATAAATAAAGCGCAGCCACGCATCGGCATCACGCCCTTCGCTGAAACTCTCGCCAAAACCCATCTTTTCCGCCAGCGCGTGGAAGATGGCGTAATCATCCCGCGCCTCTCCCTGCGCGGCAATATGCTGGCGCATGGCAATGATAAAACCATCATTACTGGAGCTGCCAATATCGTTGCGTTCCAGCGAGGTGGTAACCGGGAAAACGATGTCAGCGAATTTCGCCTGGGCAGTCCAGTATTGCTCGTGTACCACCACGGTATCCGGCTGTCGCCAGGCCTCAACCAGACGATTCAGATCCTGATGATGGTGGAAAGCGTTACCGCCCGCCCAGTAAACCACACGGATATCGGGATAGGTGCAATCCCTGCCGTCAAACTGATAATGACCACCTGGATTCAGCAACATGTCCGAAAGACGCGCCACCGGGATGATTTCGTTGACCGCGTTGGTTCCTGCCGGGAAACGCGGGCCGGAGAAAGTACGACGTACCGACCCCGCCAGGTTGGTGCTGGCATAGGCAAAACCGAGGCCACCGCCTGGAGTGCCGATCTGGCCAATCATCGCCGCCAGCGCCACAGTTGCCCAGAAGGTTTGCTCCCCCTGGAACGCGCGTTGCAGTGACCAGGCAATATTAATCATGGTGCGTTTTGCCACCATCTTGCGCGCCAGCTCGCGAATGGCTTGCGCCTCTATCCCGGTGATAGCGGCTGCCCACTCCGGCGTTTTTGCCTTGCCGTCTTTGTGGCCCAGCAGATAGTCCCGATACTCAGCAAATCCAACGGTGTGACTGGCAACAAAACGGGCGTCGTAGAGTGATTCATCAATCAGCACAAAACTCAGCGCCAGCAACAACGCCGTGTCACTGCCCGGTTTCAGTGAAAGCCATTCCGCGTTAGTAACACCGGAGAGATCGTTTTTAACCGGACTCACATTAATAAAATGGGTACCGTTACGCTGCATCTCCCCCAGCCAGTGCTTGAGAGAGTGATCGTTTGCTGCGCCGCCATTAACCTGCGAATTACGTAAAGGCAGGCCACCAAAAGCGACAAACAGCTCGCAATGCTCGGCCAGCGAAGACCAGTGAGTATGCTGCTTCTGCAACACATCCAGCTCTCCGATGATATGCGGTAATAACCGCTCGGCCGCCGCCAGGCTATAGGTGTTAGTGCTGTCCGTGTAGCCACCCAGCTGGTTAAAGAAACGGTGCAACTGGCTTTGCGCGTGATGGAAGCGACCAGCACTCGACCAGCCATAAGAACCGGCATAAAAGGCCTGGTTGCCGTGAGTCTGCTTAACCCTTGTCAGTTCATCGGCGACCAGCGCGATGGCCGTTTCCCAGCTCACTTCAACAAAGGGTTCTTTACCACGACCATGACGTGAATCGCGGCCATGCTGGAGATAACCGAGACGCACTGCAGGGCGGCGGATACGGCTGGGGCCATCCACCGAACCGACCAGAGACTGGCCGATCGCTGAAGGGTTACGGTCCCATTCGACTGGTTCAACGGCAGTAAGGGAGCCTTCGGAAGTAGACACGCGATAAGTGCCCCAGTGCATAACGGCGAGGTTGTGATGTTTGGTCATGGTGATTTGCGATGTGAATTACGTTATGGGTATCCCGTCACAGTAGCACAGAGGGAAAGGTGCAGGGATAAAATCTCTGTACTACAGCGCTAACCTGCCCTCTCGCCCGCAATGAGACATCCATACGATTTGGCGTCAACTGACTTGCTGCATTGTGAACATTACGTTCCGCGCGCCTACCTCGTTTTAGGTGATAAGTTTTTTATATGGGAAGAACCGTTAAAACATTTCTACTTTGGGAGTAGCGAATCATTTCTCAAATAAAAAAATGGATGCCCCATGTTTTCAATCGCCACCTGCCCTCATCACTCTTTTGTGCCCCTGGTTCAACACCCGGCACCCGCTAATGTATGGGGAGCACAGACACTTTCTGACGGGTGTTCTTATGCGAAGAACGTCGTCGATACACCCTGTTCCACATCCGCTGTTAATCGCAACGATTCCCGTCATGCCCCGATCTCGCTTTCTGCGATAACCGATCAATCACATTCAACAACGCTAAATATGTGCGACACGCCTGGCGAAGTCGATATCGGGCGGTTTTTTGATAAGGATTTCACTGCAATTGATATGGCTGAACTTCCCGAACAGTCGTTTTTCACGAAGGATTTTAGCGCGATTGAGATGCCAGAATTTGTTGCTGAAATGTCGAAAGCTGACTTTCCTCAGTTCCTAGATAATTTTCGCGCTGTTTTTTCACGCAACCTTGCATCCGTAGGCTTGTCCACCGCTGCGCGTGAAGTTGTCAGGCATGGTGTGCTGTCACACTTATCGACAATAGCGCCAGCAGCCGTCACCACTGCGGGTGTCATCTCCGGCCTTCTTCCTGTTTTATTGCAATTTGCAGGCCTGGCGACAGATGTTTATCAGGGAAGGCAAACGGTGCAGAGTAGCTGTGCTCGACTGGCTAATATCGCCATGGTGACCGGGGCAATGGCCGGGCTGGCCTGTTCTGGTGGTCTTGCTGCGGCTGCTCCAGCATTAATTTCTGCTTTCTGGGTTTATGTCCCTGTCCGAGACCTTTGCCAGTATTTTTTGACGTTACATGATAATGCAACACCTGCCCCCATTTTGCCTGCGATAGCTTGTGCTGCGGGTGCCTACGCTGTCAATCAAACTCTGGTCTGCCTGTCGATGGCTTATGTTGCCGATGCGTTATCAGCACTGGGACCAATAACGGCGAATGTTGTTTCTGCTACCAGCCTGAATATCTTTGGTGAAACGGTAGAGCATATTACCTGCCGACAGTTACATGCTTACTTCACAGATACAGAGGCACTACAGATTCATTGTCATTTGCGTTCGGGAGATGACATCAACTGGCAAAGTGTTGGCGATCTGGTCACTATTCCTATTGCGAGCCGTTCATCTTTATTTGCTTCCACCTATGCCAATACTTTTGCGATTCAGGGTGACAGCCTGGTTCAAAGTGTGACCGCCGCAGGTAGTCTGGCGCTGGGGTATCCTATGTTCATTTACAGTGCTGAACATAAAGCTTCACCCACTGCAAAGGGAGAGAAAATGTGATGTGCTTTGCTGCATTTTTCTGCAAAGCTTTGGCTGTGGTAGCGCCTTAAAGATAGTTCTGAGAGCTCCCCTCTGGTGATTTTGGCATTAAGGCATTCCGGATTCAGCGAAACCATCCAATAAAGATTATCATGTTATATTATTATCTTAATAAGATAATTACATAATAACAGATAATTTTAATAAGATCATATCTTGTTAGTATTGATTAAGACAGCCCAGGAATTGGTAAGTTAACTTCTTAACAAGATATTATGATGACAACAACGTTTTTTATGATCTTGTTAAGTCGGTATTGTCTTATCAACTGCGTATATTACTAACCCTGCCGATCTTGCCACACTGCCGATTATAACCGCGATCTGATATCTTAACCCTGTCATTGCACCGGGTGAGAACATCAATAGATATCTTAATAAGATGTTAGGAAATTATGTTAGCAACACAAGCCTATCGGTTTTAACCTATTGCTATCATGTTATCTTGTTAAGATAGCAATAGATTAAGATATTGATAACTTCTTAGTGGCTTAGTGGCTTAGTGGCTTAGTGGCTTAGTGGCTTAGTGGCTTAGTGGCTTAGTGGCTTAGTGGCTTAGTGGCTTAGTGGCTTAGTGGCTTAGTGGCTTAGTGGCTTAGTGGCTTAGTGGCTTAGTGGCTTAGTGGCTTAACAAGATAATAAATTACTATAATACTATCCCGTCAACTTATTATCATATTAATTTTATCTTAACCTTGTTCTAAATCTCTTACTGGGGCACCCCCGGCATGTGCTCATAATGCCGACTACCCGCACTGCCTGCCTGCATACCTGCATACCTGCATACCTGCATACCTGCATACCTGCATACCTGCATACCTGCAGGTCGGCAGGTCGGCAGGTCGGCAGGTCGGCAGGTCGGCAGGTATGATTAATCAGAGTACCTGCGCCAGACTAAGTATGCATGTGTCAACATTAGTTCCTCAACACGTTCTGGGATATTGTGAGATGTACTGAGTAAACGTTGCTTATTGGGTGCATAATCAACCATCACAGCAAAAGGAAGTAATTAAGATGTTAACAAGTTAACTTAACAAGATGATATGTAGCTAAGTGTCAGATACTACGAGCTTGTTAAGTAAATATCTTAATATCATCGTATAGATCTCACGTAACCTCACAATCCCCGCAATAACGTTGAGTTGTTAAGGCAATAGATAACTGATTTATCGTGATTGCCGCGTCGCTATGAGATGGTGGAAGAGAATGTTTGAGTGCTGGTTCAGTGCAATTCACGATGGCTATCTTAACAAGATATTAAGAATAAGATGCAATAACAACTTAACAAGATACTATCTTGTCTTGTTGTTATCAGCAGATCTTGTTAAGATATGATGATTACAACATTTCAGCGTTACACTATTTATCGTTATTAATGGAGGTCATCGATGATTATCGTACTGGGTAGTCAGAAGGGTGGGGTAGGCAAAAGTACCCTGGCTGTGTCTCTCGCTGCTGGATTGCTTTCCCGTGGCTACAGAGTGCTCATCGTGGATGCCGATGACCAGAAATCCGTATTAACCTGGTACAATAACCGTCCGGAATCACTCCCGCATATTCCCGTAACCGGTGCCTCCGGCAATATCAAAGCTATGCTTAAAGAGCATGCGAAATCTTACGACTACATCATTGCTGACTGCGCTGGTCGAGACAGTGCAGAAATGCGTAGTGGCCTGATGGCCGCAGATGTCTTCATTTCACCTCTGCGTCCATCACAAATGGATCTCGATGTGGTGCCTCATACCTGCTCAGTGTTTACAGCTGCGAAGGACTTTAACGAAGATGTGAAGGGGTATCTTGTGCTGAACATGACCCCAACCAATATGTTCGTTAATGAAGGCAATGAAGCCGCTAAGGTTCTGGAAGATTTTCCTGAAATGAAACTGGCTGAAACTCGTATCTGCGATCGTAAAGCTCACAGGGATGCCTGGGCAGAGTCTATGACCATTTATGAGACAGAAAACAGTAAAGCTAAAGATGAAGTTGAAAGGCTGATCCAGGAGGTCATCTTATGAGAAACAGAGCTGGCGTTTCGAAAGAAAGAGAGAATGACTTCATTAATGGCGGGACTGCGGCATTAACCACAGCAGGTGCTCCGCAACCAAAAGCCCCCGATCCTGAGCCAGTAAAGAAGGCTAAAGCTAAACCAGTCAGTATCTCGTTTACCGATGAGAACCTTAAAGATATCGACAATCGTATTCGTAATGAAATCCTGGCTGGTGGTTCACGAGTAAATCGTTCTGACATTGTTCGCGCCGCAATTCTCGGACTTGAACATTTATCAGACGAAGAAATCTCAGTGTTAATCAGCAAAGCTAAGCTTCAGTAAAGAAATCTCGAATAAGTAAGTTACTATCTTGTTAAGATAGTAACTTACTTTGTGACAACGTCACCCTCCATTTGTTTTACTCTCAATATCTTATTACCCGTCAGCCTGATGATCAGTTCGTTAGCATATGGTCAGAACAAATCTTCTTAACTTGTTAAGATCATAGGATCGGGAGGTAGAGATGTCTGCCTCATACCTCATTTAAGAATGAAATAACGATACCTGATATTCGTCATGCTGCCTGATAGGGTTAAAAGCGTTCTGTATGCTCTCAGAATGCGTTATCAGGTGATCAGTAAGGGTTGGTACTTATCCATCATGAAAAACACGGAGAAGGGCTTATACAACGATCCTTTTGACATGATGAGCAGATCATTTACTGAAGTGTTGGTATGTAGCTTGAAGTAAAAGCTTCTCGTTTTATGTTGAGTGCACTTAATACTGGATATTGTCGATCGCGTATTGCCAGAGTCTGATGCTGAAGGCCTGTCAGAAACCGATATCAGACACTAATTAAGATCACACTCGGTTAGTGAGTAGCGAACGAAGCCTTTTAAGCTAAACAGTAAGATTGAGCCGCTGGCTTAACACCCATTTCTTAGCAAGATATCCACTTATCCACTGGTTAGATCCCAATTAATTAGATCCAGTGTAGATCCTATAGAGATCCCAAAGAGATCCCCGATCGTCGCAGCCCGCGGCAGCACTGGCCTGAGAGGGTGTCCGCATAAGCTATAGCAAGTGAAATATAAACTGTAGTGAGAGAACCATAAA
>NZ_AP035965.1:0-426742 GCF_059730475.1 Pantoea sp. X-Soil-TKNS-1280
CTGCAGGCCTTGATATGACTGGCTCCAGGATAGTTTAAGGTTATCAGTTATATGCAAAAGGTTTCCAGTCAGATGCAGAAAGTTTCTGTTTATATGCAAAGGGTTATCTGTCGTGTGCTCTTTGATTTCCACTCATATGCTGGTAAGGTTATCGGTTATATGCAGCGGCAAATTTAACTGTTGATAAGCGGATCTTGTTTATGGCTAAGAAAGTCAATGACTTAGACAGTATGACCGACGAGGTAAATAAAAAAACGGGTGAAGTTGTCCACTTAAACCCCTCGTCAACTGCAACAGTGCAGCCGGTTGCCCTGATGCGACTGGGATTGTTTGTTCCCAATACCGATCATGCAAAAGCAAAAGGCTCCGTCAACACCGTTAAGTCTACTGTTGATGCGACCGAAGATCTTTATCATTTAGAAGTGGTGAAGAGGGAAGGGTACAAAGATATCTCCATTCGCTCTGAACGACTCGATATGGCAACGGATTTCAGGGTCTGGCTGGGCATCATCCGTTCGATCTACGACAACGGCACGTTTGCAGGCAAGCTGAAGCTGCCATTCACTAAATTCCTGCAGAACTGTGGCTTTGACTCGAAGCGTTCGAATAAAGACATGAAGAAGCGCATTGATGACTCCCTGATGCGCCTGCGCGGTGTGACCATCCAGTTCCGTAATGATACCGGCTCGCTTACCACCGGCCTGGTGAACAGCGCCCATTACAACATGGCGAAGAACGAAGTAGAGATCGAGGGCGATCATCGGCTGGCTGACCTTTATCAGATGGATTACAAGGTCTACCTGCGACTCAAAGCTATCGACCATTTGCCCCGTAAAGAGTCCGCACAGGCTCTCTACACGTTTATTGAAAGCCTTCCCAGGAATCCTGCCCCGGTCTCTATGAAACGCCTTAGAGAACGTTTGAGGCTGAAATCGCGTATTGCTTACCAGAACCATATCGTCCGTAAGGCACTGGAAGAGCTGAAGGAAATTAACTACCTCGAATACACAGAAACCAAGCGGGGCAGGTCGGTTTATTTCAATATCACGAAGCGTAATCCAAACCTGATCCCGGATAAGTCATTAAAGATCGATAGATCGACTCACGATGAGCCACAGATTGTCGATGAAGCGATGATTTCAAAGATCAGTAAGTTAAAGGATTCCGGTTTCACAGAGGAAGAGATAGCGAAGATCCTCATCAGCCTCGATTCGAACTAAGGCGTACTTCACATCAGTGGTAACCCAACCTGCATACGACAGGAAACCTTTCTATTTTACTCTGCTTATTCAGTAAGTTATGAATAAGCAGTTTCCTGCCAAACATCTAAATTCCCCCTGTGTTCAGGTTCGTCAGCCTGAATTCACTCTGTGTGTGTCGCTCCTTCCAGCATACGACCGATAACCTTTCACATCTCTAAGCATCTCATAGCATACGACTGATAACTTTCTAATATTGGAATAGTCTTCAACAGCATATCTGCATATGGCTGATAACCTTTGGCTAATCCTGGGGGAATGGAAACCCATTTATTTAGATTAACCATATGATATAAAACAATTTCTCTTTTGATGAGTTTATGGGATTCACAGTACTCAATCGCATACCCGTTGCAATAAATGAGCATATGACCGATAACTTTAGAGCATCTGACTGCAAACCTTTCCTGATCTTTATCCCTTAAAACAGCGGATTACCTCGCCCGGGTTATATCGGGTATCTGGCATATGACCGGAAACCACTGCATACGACCGACAACCTTTGCATCTGATTGGCAACCTTCTCCTCCAGATAAATGTTCATTCTGCCAGCGATCAAAGGAACCTAACCTGGGTCCGGCATATGACGGATAACTTTTTGCATACGACCGATAACCTAACTTGATCGTAATTTGATCCATTGAGTAAATTTCCAGCACGCGTATTTTCTGACATTGTTTGCATATGACAGATAACTTTTAGCATATGACTGGAAACCTAATAAGTTGGAAGTTAACTACTCCATTGATAAATAAGAGAAAGAGAATCGTGCATACGACCGATAACTTTTTCGGGGGAGGGCGCTTCCCTGGCAACTGGTCAGGTTTGTAGGGAGGGGCGAGCAGCTGATTTTCTGCAGAAGTGCACTGAGAAGCGAATGCGAGCATACGACGGCAAACCTTTTACCCATTATTTCGTTTTACTGAGAGAAAAGAGTGGCAGGATCCATTTTGTGATCCTGTCACGTCACGATACCAGCATATGACCGATAACTCTTTCAGGGAGATGAAAATGTTTGTAAGTGCTCACATTGTAAATATATCTATGAATATACTAGATTTTTAAAGAGAAGTAACAAGCATCATCAGAAAATAACGACGTGTTTTCGGAACAGACCTCGCATACGACAGGTAACCTTTGCCTCAAAATTCACCAATCCTGTGCCGTGATCACAGCTGGATCATTAAACCCGTACGGTTCTTTGAGCAGGCCGCTCCGTTTGCCGTAAGATATTTGTCCAGGATGTGTGCAGGTTGCTTGCGCTCGTACAACTTTTATCTGAAAAACGAAAAATCTTGCACGTAGCAAAATGCCATGTACACTTAGGGAAAATTTTGCCAATGGAGTAAGGGTATGAAAAGTAACTACGGTGGCGTGGACGAGACTGCCCGCAGAGCGAATGCAATGCTGCGCAGTATGAGTGACGACATAGTTGATAAGCGTCATGAGTTCGGCCTCGATCGTTACTATCAGACCTTTACCCGAAATTCCGTTGCCAATATGCCTAAGCTCAGCCGCCGCGCTGTAGAGCAGGCGATCGATGAGATGGAAGCTGCTGGTCATGAGTTTGGCAAAAAGGATGCCGGTAACGCCAGGCATTACGCGCTGACTGTTCAGGATGTTGTTGATATCTATGCGCATCGCAAGGTGCCTAAGTATCGCGATATTCATGAAGGGAAAGGCCCTTTTGTGATTTTCGTGGTGAACCTGAAGGGTGGGGTGTCGAAGACCGTCAGTACAGTAACCCTGGCCCATGGGCTGCGCGTACACCCGGATCTGCTGCAGTATGATCTGCGTAACCTTGTCATCGATCTTGACCCGCAGGCTTCCAGCACCATGTTCCTGAACCATACCAACAGTATCGGTTCAATCATGGAAACGGCTGCTCAGGCCATGCTGAACGATCTTGATGCGGATCAGCTGCACCGTGACATCATTCAACCGACCATCATTCCTGGTGTTGATATCATTCCCGCCTCAATCGACGATGGCTTTGTCGCCAGTCAGTGGAATGACTTAGTACGCGAACATCTGCCTGGTGTCCTGCCTTCAGAGGTGCTGCGCCGCAATATCATTGACCGTGTGGGTAATGATTACGACTTCATCTTCGTTGATACCGGACCGCATTTAGATGCTTTCATGCTTAACGCTATCGCCGCGAGTGACCTGCTTCTAACGCCAACGCCGCCAGCGCAGGTGGATTTCCACTCCACGCTTAAATATCTGACGCGTCTTCCAGAGATGCTCGAGCAACTGGAAGAGGAGGGGATCAATCCGCGCATTAAAGGCAACATTGGTTTCATGTCCAAAATGACCACTAAGCGTGATCACGAAATGACCCATGGCCTGGCGCGGGATGTATTTACATCCTACATCCTTGATGCCGCTTTGCCGCGTCTTGATGGTTTCGAGCGTTGTGGTGAGACCTTTGACACGATAGTAAGTGCTGACCCACAATCTTATCCAGGCAGCGCCGAAGCACTGAAGAATGCCAAGCGAGAGGCGGAGAGATTCACTCAGGCGGTGTTTAAAAGGATCGAATTTGTGAGGGGAATTAAATGACCAAAGTCATGAAGAAAATGGGGCGTACATTAGGGAACTCAAACTTCTCTAAGATGCTGAGTGAAAACGAAGGCGCTCGTGTATTCGTACTCAAGTCTGGAAAAGAAGCCCGGTTTGTACTCACAAAGGTGCTGCATGATGATATTGAGACGCAGACCTATATCGACTCCTCGGTTAACGGACGTGATCAGTCACTGCTGACTGAAGAGTCCGTGGCTGATATCTCCCGTACGATAACGCTGCAACAATTTTTCCCTGCAATTGGCAGGGAAGTGGATGATCGCATTGAAATTCTTGATGGCTCGCGTCGTCGTGCGGCATGTATCTATAACGGTACACCCTTTGAAGTGCTGGTGACCAAAGATGAGCTGGATCTCGCCGATGCCCGTCAGTTGGCCGTTGATATCCAGACCGCGAAAGAACATACCTTGCGTGAGCTGGGTAAACGTCTGGAACTGATGTATCCCAGTGATATGAGCCAGACGGAGATTGCGAGGGCGGAAGCGTTATCTCCTGCGAAAATCACGCGTGCACTTCAGGCGGCGTCAGTGCCTGATGAGATGATCAGCGTTTTTCCTTCGCTCAGTGATCTTGCCATCGTCGATTATCAGTTCCTGCTCGACGTCGCTGACAAAGCGAAAGCCAAAAAAATTGATATCAGCGAGATTGTTGCGGGTGTGCGTGAGCGCATCGAAAAGCATGACGATATTGATATTGATGACCCTGTCACAAAAGCCAAAATTATTGGGTTCTTCCGGGCGGAAAGCAGCCGCCTGAAAACACCAAAACCGGGCAAAAAACCTGTCGCAGAAAATCTGGCCGTCTTTAAGGACAAAAAACAATTTGCCCGTAAAAAGATCGATGCCGAAAAACGCCTGGTCACCTACGAGTTCTCCCGTATCTCCGCTGAGGTACAGGCAGAGATCGATGCTGCGGTCAGAGCTGTCATGAAAAAGATGACGGGTGAAGATTAACAAGCTACCGGCCGACAAATCACCCGTGATTTGCCGCATTGCAGATAAACACCTCCACTTTTTCCTTCGTTAACGCATGGGAAAAGTGCTCAGGGGGTAAGGCATCGGTGAACAGCGCATCGACTCGCTGCCAGGCAACGTAATTATAAGGAAATGCCAGTTCGAATTTAGAATGGTCAGCCACTACAACGGTTTTATTAGATTGCAGGATCATCGCATTGAAAACCGTGCCGCAATCGATCATAGCTTCGCTCGGTCCGGCGGTGGAGAGTCCGCTGGCCCCGATAATGGCGTAATCTGCGGTAAACTGACGCAGGAAAAGTAAGGTTTGTGCCCCGGTCATTGCACCTTCTGATGCCAGGTACTCCCCCGGCGCCACAATCACCCTGATAGTGGGATTGATTGAGAGTACTGTTGCGACGCCAAATGAATGGGTGATTACCGTAATATCGTGCATTTCGGTGGCGATGCGTCGGGCGATATGGACAGTGGTCGCGCCTGAGCCGATCATCATCAGCTTGCCATCCCGGATAAACTTCACCGTTTCCCGCGCGATATGTTCACGCTGTTCGGTAAACAGTTTATGGCGATCGGTTACCGTCGGTTCCGAATTCATGGCTCTCACCGCACCGCCATAGGTGCGATTCAGCAAACCTTTTTCCGTCAGTTCATCCAGATCGCGCCTGATAGTTTCGGTTGAAACCGCATGTGAACGCGCCATATCAGCAATGCGTAAGGTTGGCAGTGCTTCCAGTTCTTCCAGAATTTTTTGCTGACGTAACTCTTTTCTTTTCGACATAACTGGCTGATTAACCCATTTAAAAAGATGTGCTGAAATGGCCTGGCGACAGGGCAATCGAGTATATCCTATGTCCGATATCCTGTGACCAGGCACAATATCAGGCGTTGCTCAATCGGCGCAAAACCTTCATCAGTTTGTCTAAGAAAAAGTCGGCATCATTGGCACTGAAGCATAACGGTGAACGAATTTTCAGACTGTTGCCATAGGCTCCCGCTGCCCCAATCAGTACCCCTTCATATCTGAGCGCGTTAATGACACTACGGGTCATTTGGGTATCGGGTTGTCCGTTTTGCGGATGGGTGAATTCAACTGCATTAAATAAACCGGCACCGCGAATGTGTGACACCGTCGCAAACTCTGCCGCAATTGCACGCAGTCCCTGACGCAGATAATCACCATTAACCCTGGCATTATTCAGCAACGATTCTTCTGCAATAACCTGCAGGACACTCAGGCCTACCGCCGCCGCAACCGGATTGCCGCCGAAGGTGTTGAAGTACTCGGTCTGCTGGCTAAACCGTGCCAGGATTTCCGAACGAGTGATGACCGCTGACATGGGATAGCCGTTCCCCATCGGTTTACCGAGAGTAACGATATCAGGCTGAATACCATGCCGCTGGAAACACCAGTAATGAGAACCGGTACGGCCGAATCCGGGCTGGACCTCATCAGCGATAAACAGTCCACCCTGCTGTTGAATAACGTTGACCGCGCCTGCCAGAAAGCCGGTGTCATCGGCAAACACACCATCGCTGGAAAAAATAGTATCCACCAGCAGAGCGGCGCAGCCAAAACCGGCCTCATCAAGTGATGCGGCCGCCAGGCGCACATCCTCAGCAAATTTATCTGCAAGCGTCTGGCCCGGTAACAGGGTGCGGGCATCAGGTGCCGGGACCGTCCGCACATAGGCAGGCAGTTGCCCGGAGTGATGCCCGGATGGTGAGACCTCCATCACCGCCGTGGTGTTTCCGTGATAGGCATTCTCAGTGACGATAATCCCTTGTTTGCCACTCACCATGCGTGCCATGCGCAGAGCGATATCATTGCTTTCGCTCCCGGTGCAGGTAAAAACAATATTGGAGAGATGTGAGGGGAATGTCGCCAGCAGCGCTTCTGAATAATTCTCCAGTACCGAAAACAGGTAGCGTGTATTGGTATTCAACGCACCGGCCTGTTTTGCCATCGCTGCAACCACCCTGGGATGGCAGTGGCCGACACTGGGCACATTGTTGTACATATCGAGATAACGGTTGCCTTGCGCATCGGTCATCCAGGTTCCCTGCGCGCTCACCATCTCAATCGGTTGCTGATAAAACAGCACTGAGCTGGCCCCCTGTGTATTCTGCCGTCTGGCGATTTGGGTCAGCAGTTGTTCATTAATCTGCTGACTGCCATCCAGCTCGAAACGGTTGAGACCCAGAATTGGTTTTTTAATAGTCATATCAGGCATCCTGCAAGGTCTCACGGTTAATCAGCTGGTTATCCAGGTATTTTTTCCCCAGTGTGAGCGTATTTTCCACCCAGCCCGGTCTCAGTTGTTGCGCTGTCGGGGTTTCCGCATGGCTGCTCATCCACGCTGTCAGCTGCAGACGGCGCAGCATCACCAGAACCGGCAGTATCTCCTCGTCACAGGATGAGAATTGGCGTACCGTTCGATAGCCTGCCACCCAGGCCTGGCAATATTCGCTCAGACGAACGTCGTCTTCGATAAAACTCACCGCCGTGGCGAAATCCCAGCCGTACCAGCAGATGCCACAATCATCAAAATCGATAACGGTCAGCTTGTCTCCGGCAACCAGCAGGTTTGCCAGTCGCATATCACAGTGAACCAGCCCGAAACGGTCAGAAGCGTGGCCATAATTCCCGAGCTTGTGTTTTATGTCGTCTTCAACCTGCGTCAGCAGAGCCCGTTCACCCGGCGTAAACGGATGCATTGCACGCCAGTCGCCCCAGAATCCCTGCGCACCGATGATGGTTTCCAGGCACCAGGTTCTGCGCGTAAAACTCTCCGGTCGTTGCCATTGCTGACTATGCTGGTGCAGATGGCCTGCTGTCTGGCCCAGACGCCGATACCAGTGATGTAAATTCACCTCACTGTTTGGTTCACTGCCAGGGATAAACTCAAAAGCGACTACCCAGGTAGAAGTGTTCCCCTCCTTCAATTCGGCAATGTGTTCACCGTTGAGCATGGCGATGGAGGCTGCAACGTTGATATCGCCTTGTGCTTTCACGGCATGGAGCCAGGCCAGCTCGGAGTTGATCTCCTGCGGTGTACTGCAGCCGGGGCGATGAGCGCGCAGGATCAGGCGCTGCGCGGTGGCCATTTCTTTCACCAGAAATGTGGCGTTTTCAGAGAACGTCAACAGCGCCAATTCTGCTGCCTTATCTATCCCCCACTGCGGGAGCAACGGCCTGAGACCCGCCTCCAGGCGTTCAAGATATGCGTTGTTATAAATCATCTCACTTTCCTTTTTGATGCAAGTACAACATTTTTATGTTGGATTTATTTTTTAATCAAGTTCTGTTTAATGGCGGCTGCGTTTTTCTCACACTAAGAATCGTTGACGGGTGATGAGGTATTGATATTTAGAGATTATTTTTGATTAACGTGTTGTTTTGTAATGTTTTATTGTGTTGTCGCGCTTCATCGCCAGTGCGGCGCACTTAAAGAGAGCATCATTGAAGGCCTTAACCACGTATTGAAGAAAAGACAGAAAGTGATTTCGATTTAATATGATGAATTTATTGATGAAAATTTAAGATATTGCGCACCTGATTGGTGCCCCATTCATGGGCATTGATAAAGCCGAAAAATCCACACAGTTAAATGTTGAAAGTGCAACATTGTTGTGATTATTCTTTGTTAACGAACTGGCAATTCACGTAAATAAAGACAGGGGATACGATGCGCGATGAAGTGAATATTTTGTTGCTCAATGCCTTTGAGCTTTCGGCAATGATAAAAAACAAGGCGATCACCTGCCGCAGGGTGATGGAAATTTATCTCGACCATATCGACAGGACCAATCCCCTCGTCAATGCCATTATCAGCCTGCGCAGCAGAGAGGCACTTTTTGCCGAAGCGGATGAAAAGGATCTGGCATTGCAGCGCGGTGATTATCAGGGCTGGCTGCATGGCTTCCCCTTTGCGGTTAAAGATCTCGCGTTCACCAAAGGGGTCACCACCACTCTGGGGTGTGCCGCCTTTGCCGATAACATTCCGTCAAAAGACTCGCTGATTGTTGAACGCATTAAATCTCAGGGGGCGATTGTGATTGGCAAAACCAACACGCCTGAATTCGGACTGGGATCGCAGACTTACAACAGCGTATTTGGTGCGACGGCGAATGCCTGGAACCACCAACTGACTGCGGGAGGGAGTAGTGGCGGAACAGCCTCTGCGCTCGCCATGTATATGCTACCCGTTGCCGATGGCAGCGATATGATGGGGTCGTTACGCAATCCGGCTGCATTTAACAATATCTATGGCTTTCGCCCCTCACAGGGGCGCGTGCCACTCAGCGAAACCAGCGAACTTTATTTCAACCAAATGGCGACGGAAGGGCCGATGGGGCGCTGCGTGCAGGATGTTGCTCTGCTGCTGGCCACGCAGGCGGGGCGGGACAACCGCGCACCGCTTTCCCTGGAGGGGGATGGTGCTGAATTCACCGCCACGCTGGAATCAGATTGTCATGGGCTGAAGGTCGGCTGGCTGGGTGACCTGGATGGCCACTTGTCGATTGAAGAGGGTGTCCTGCCATTGTGTGGCAATGCGCTCAGCACGCTGTCGGCCATTGGTTGTCATGTTACCAATGCCTCGCTGGATAGTGATTTAACGCAAGTCTGGCAGGCCTGGTGTCAGTTAAGACAGGCATCGGTGGCGCATGCTTTATTGCCCCTCTATTCCGACAGTGAAAAGAGAAAATTACTGAAACCGGAAGCTATCTGGGAAATAGAAAACGGTCTGTCACTGAGTGCCGGGCAATTAATGCAAGCGGCCTCGGTGCGAACGGACTTTTATCGCGCCATGCTGTCGCTTTTTGCAGAGTTTGATTATCTCGTGTTACCGGCGGCCCAGGTATTCCCGTTCGATAAAGCCATCCACTGGCCGACGCAGATCGCCGGGAAAAAGATGGATACCTACCACCGCTGGATGGAAGTCACTATCTACGGCAGCTTATCCGGCTGTCCGGTCGCCAGCGTCCCTGCCGGATTTAATGACGCAGGATTGCCCACAGGCATACAAATTATTGGAAAACCTCAGTGCGATATGGATGTTCTCCGGCTTGCTTACGCGTATGAGCGCGCATGGCAGGGAAAATCAAGCACATTGCCGCCCACCATTCAGTTTGTCGCGTGAGTGGGATCATTCATTCATATTATTAAGCAGGGGATTAACATGGCTAATCGTAAAAAGATTATCGCCGGGACGATTGGTAACGTTCTGGAATGGTATGACTTTCTTATTTATGGTTTCTTTTCCGCCGTCATTGCACGCGAGTTTTTTCCATTAGAAAATGAATACAGCTCATTGATGGTTTCCCTGGCGACCTTTGGTGTGGGTTTCTTTACCCGACCGATTGGTGGGATATTAATAGGGATGTTTGCTGATAAATATGGTCGTAAACAGGCATTGCAGTTAATTATCTGGATTATGTTCGCCGCCGTGTTTATTTTCGTCATTACGCCTTCATATCATCAAATCGGTATCGCCGCGCCTGTTCTGCTGATCATTGCGCGCCTGCTTCAGGGCTTTGCGACCGGGGGTGAATACGCCAGCTCCACCTCCTATCTGGTAGAAGGTTCGGACGAAAGTAAAAGAACCTATTATGGCTCGTGGCAGCTCTTCGGGCAGTGTTTTGCTGTTATCCTCGCCTCGCTGATCTCAGGTTTTATCTTCAAACTCCCGGAAGGTAGCGTCGATAGCTGGGGCTGGCGTGTCGCTTTTGCCGTCGGGCTGATTATCTGCCCGGTGGGGATCTGGATCCGCAACAACCTGGCGGAATCGGAAGAGTTTGCCATCGCTAAAAAAGCAGAAGCAAAACAGCCTGCTTCCCGTACCTATGACGTGAAGAATATTGTGAAAGGATTCGGGTTGGTGGTCAGTGGCACAGTCAGTTTTTACGTGTTGCTGATCAACATGCCAGCCTTTGCCAGCAAGCAACTGGGAATGTCTATTGGCACGGTGCTGAATATCCAGATTGCCGTGGTGGTGATGATGGCCATCCTGATTCCGTTGCTTGGCATGCTGGGAGATAAGATTGGCCGCAAACGCCTGTTTATTGTCGCGACTGTCGCTTATTTTGTGATGGTAATGCCGCTGTTCAAATGGCTGGTCGCCAGTCCGGATGCGGGTAATTTGTTTGTCATGCAATTGATTCTGGGCGTGTGTCTGGCGGGGCAGTTTGCCACCATGCCCACCATGCTGACACTGCTGTTCCCGGTAGAAAGCCGGGTGACCTCGCTTTCGATCAGCTACAACCTCGCGACCATGACCTTTGGCGGATTCTCGCCGTTTATTGTGACTTGGCTTTCTCACTCATGGGGTGTTATTGCGCCGGGATATTATATGTTTGCGGTTTCGGCCATCAGCCTGATTGCCGCGGTATTTTTCCCCAAAGACCAGAAAAGCGTCAAAATGTCCGTCGCAAGCCAGCTGGCTGAATAATATGAGGATGAGTGATGGACCCGTTTCCGGCGTCCATCACTCAGATTTCAGCTCATCAATAACTCTTCAATTTCCGCTTTGCATTGCCTGAGTGAGGCCAGCAGGGTATCGAGACTGGCTTCGAATCGCAGAGCGGGAACCGCGACAGACACGGCATAGCGTTCATTCAAAGAAGAGTGGATTGCCACGCTGACGGCGCAAACTCCCATAGCATGCTCTTCAAGATCAATGGCAAATCCCTGACGCCGGACTTTCTCCATCTCCTGCAAAATGGCCGCTCTGGAACTGAGTGAGTTTGCGGTTCTGACTTCAGGTTTTGCAGAGTACATCAGTTCAAGCTGTTCATCCGGCAGAGCTGCCAGCAGCGCTTTACCTGGCGCGGTACAGTGGCAGGGAAACGCCGTGCCCACGGAGGAAACCACGCGTAATTCCTGGTCTGAAGCAAACTGGCTGACAAGCAGGGCGTAAGATCCTCTGAAGACGCTCAGGTCGATTGTTTCCCGTGTGCGCCTGCCAAGTGTCTCAATAGCCGGACGTGATAACGACACGACATCGATGTGGGCAGAGGCAGCCATACGTGCCAGTGCGGGTCCTACCCGTACCTTTCCCGCCCCGTTCATCAGCAACTGTTCTGCCTCCAGCGCACTGACCAGACGGTGCACCGTACTGCGAGGCATACCCGTTCGGCGCGCTAATGCGGTAATGGTGACGCCATCAGGATCATCCTCAATGGCTCTGAGCAGCTGTGCTGCCCGCGCGATAACCTTGGACCCTGCATTATCAGAATCACTGTCCATCGGTTGCTCCCCCCGCTTCAGTTTACATTCTGCACATTGACATCCTCTGACTATAACACGAATACTATCCATAATATGGATATGTTATCCAAATAATGGTCATCTGGAGAATGTTACATGCAACAGATTAACCGGGTTGGCGGTGTTGTCCTGCTGGCCGTCGCTTGTCTGACCATCATGGTGGGATGCGTCATTGTTCCCGGTCTGACGGGCATCTCGGACGCTTTGGGTGTTAAGGGTGCTGAAAGCTGGCTGGTCACACTTCCGTCGCTGGGCGTTGTGGTATTTGGCCCACTGGCGGGGCGTTTTATTGAAAAAGCAGGGGTGTTTATGGCCCTTTGTCTCGGGTTGTTTCTCTACGGTTTGCTGGGGGGAGCCGGGGCTTTCCTGTCGGGATATGTACCGGTTTTTGCCGATCGTTTTTTATTGGGTGGTGCGACAGCGCTGATCATGTCTGCGGGTACTGGTCTGATATCGGTGTTTTATAACGGCACGGCGCGTATGCAAATGATTGCCCGTCAGGGGATGTCGATTGAGCTGGGCGGGGTGATTTTCCTGTTCATCGGCGGCTTACTGGCAGCGGTGGGCTGGCGCTGGCCTTTCAGCCTGTATCTGTTTGCGTGGCTGATGCTGGCGATGGTGCTGGTTTTTGTGCCGCGCCCGGGCAGGGCGGTGGTGGCTGAAGTGCCAGAGAGAAACAACGATGCAGGTCCATCGGCAGCCATGGTGCTGACGTGGGCCGCCGCGCTGTTTTCCATGATTGTGTTCTTTACCGCCATCGTTCTGCTGCCTCTGCATTTGCACGGCATGGGCGTCACTGAATCTCAGACGGGATATTTTCTGTCTTTTGTTTCGCTGGTTGCTGTCGCCGGTGCCTGGCTGATGCCAAAGCTTGTCAGCCGTCTGGGGGATTTCACCACCTTGTCAGCTGCATTTGGTTTTTACACGCTGGCGCATCTGACCTTCGCACTGGCAGCTTCGATGCCGGTTTTTGTCCTCGGTGGTATTGCGCTGGGGCTGGGTTTTGGTTTTTCGGTGCCGCTGGTCAATCACCTGATTGTTGAGTTAAGTAACCCAGACCAGCGGGGAAGAAATCTGGCCCGCCTCTCTATGGCGATTTTTCTCGGGCAGTTTCTGTCGGCGTTTATGGGTTACTTCCCCGGCACTTTGTCCGCGGTATTCAGCTTTACCGCGCTGGTGGCCCTGGTATCTGGCCTGTATATCCGGTTCCGCAGCCGCGCCATGTCTGCTTCCCGTTCCGAACAGCGATAAGGTTCAGCGTTGTAACGCCAGGCCTGTTGTTGTGGGCCGTAAAACTTCGGCCTTGGGCCGTAAAAAGCCTGTTTGGGCCGTAAATATCATGTAAGATGGGCCGTAAATAGCTTTGCCTTGGGCCGTAAATTTTCCTGGTCAGGAAAAAAGACGTCATTGGAGGATTTCATGGATTTGAAAGATGAGATTGTGGCAATTGTCGCCAGCAGTAAAATCCCACTAAGTTCAGGTGAACTCGCACAGTCACTTCATATTGGCAAATCAACGGTGAAGCGGTACCTCGAATCATTGCTGAGTGAAGGTGTTTTATTAAGGGTGGGTAATGGCAGAGGAACCCGCTACACCACAGGTACTCGTACAGTAGCAGTGAGCCTCCAAGAGGAAGAAGCAACATACCCGAATACCCCGTTAGAAGCACATGCATTACTTAATTACCTTCAGACATCTGTGGCAGCGAGGGATATTACGGGCTACCAGAGATCATTTGTTGATGATTATATTCCCAATCAAACTTCTTTGCTTCCGGCTGCTCTGGCAGAAACCCTGCGAATTGAAGGGCAGATGGCAGGGCAGCATCCTTCCGGTACCTATGCCCGAAAAGTCCTTGAGCAATTACTGATTGATTTATCATGGTCCTCATCAAAACTGGAAGGAAATACATATTCATTACTGGCGACAGAAGAGCTTTTCAGAAATGGGACTGAAGCCCGTGATTTTGATGCAGTGATGTTACTTAACCATAAGCAAGCCATTGAGTTTCTTGTGGACGCTGTTCCTGAATATGGGCTCACTGTACCGGTTATCGGTAATTTACATTCGATGCTGATGCAGGATCTTCTGCCAGACACCGAAGCATTGGGTACGATCAGAAGCAAAATTGTTAATATTAGTGGTTCAACTTACATTCCCCTGCAAGCACCCGTTTTGCTTCAGGAGATGCTGGAAAAAATTATTATTAAGTCCAGTCAGGTTAAAAATCCGGTCGAGTCGGCTTTTTTCCTTTGGGTGAATCTGGCTTATCTGCAACCGTTTGAAGACGGAAATAAAAGAACAAGCCGACTGGCAGCGAATATTCCTTTGATGATGTATAACAGTGCACCTTTGTCTTTTCTTGATGCTGATGCGGCGGATTACGCTTACGCCATGATGGGTATTTATGAGCAATGTAATGTCGCTCTGGCTGTTGACTTGTTTGAGCATTTATACCGTCGCTCAATTAATCGATATAAAGCCACTTTAGACGCACTGGGTGTGCCGGATCCGTTCAGATTGCTGCACCGGGAAGATTTAAATAGCGCCATTCGCGATATCGTTGTTGCAAGACACAACATTGAAGAGGTTATTGCATCTGCTGGCATCGAGCCTGCTGATCAAGCGCAGTTCAGAACGCTGTTGCTTAATGAACTGCGCGTGCTGCAGGTACACAATTGCGCACGTTATCGTCTGACTTTGCGGCAGGTTGATCACTGGATTAAAGCTGGTCGCCCCGTCGCTGGGCCTTGATTTTATTCATCAGTGGATTTATCGATGTTGGCATGCGTCACTGTGTAAGCAATCGATATTAATCTGATAACCTGTTCAGTGTTGTAATAATCTGCGATATTATCGAACAGCGCTTTTTCATAAGCCATTTTCCCATCGTTAGTATCAACAAAAGCGGGGGCACCATCGGGGAAGTAGCGAAACTCAATATGCCGTTTCTTCATTTCTGGCATCTGGTTATAAACTGTTCTTTGTTCATTTCTCTCTGCACCCTTCAATTGAGACCACTTCAGAAAGTCGAAGAACGGTTTTAATCTTTCATGTACGTTGTCTTTAGTGAAATGGCTTGTGCCGGCGACCAAAAGATAAACGCCTATACCATTAGTAATGAAATTAAAGCTGCCATCGATGTTCTCTGAGAGAATAACTTTATTCGTATAAGGGGTAAATTTTTCCCGGGTGTCGTTATAACGCTCAGGATGAACCTCAGCATCATAAAACTTGCTGCCTAATAGAGTGCCGCACCCTGAAAGCAGGAATATCATCATTGCCAGCAGAGGGATTTTTAATGCAAAGCCTTTCATTGCCATTCTCTTTCTTTAAAGGAGATATTATCGGCATGAAGATTGAAAACTTGAATTGCCTGATTTTAAAGGGATATGGGCAGTAGTGGCGCGATTTGTCGCGCCACTATGAAGGAATACTGAAACGCAAAGACAGGTTTTACTCAATAGACAAATTAGCAATCGCCAGCACTGCGCGGGCAGCTTCTGCGCCTTTTTTAACGAAGTGCTTTTCATAAAACTGAATAAACTCTTCCGCAGGCTGGAAATTATGCGGCGTCAGTGAGACGGAAAATACCGGAACATCGGTGCTTAACTGCACATTCATCAGTCCATCGACCACGGCCTGCGCGACAAAATCATGGCGATAAATGCCGCCATCCACCACCAGCGCGGCGCAGACGATGGCGTCATATTTGCCCGTCACCGCCAGTCGTTTAGCGAGTAATGGCATCTCAAAGGCACCGGGTACATCCAGCACTTTGATCTCAGCATCGATATTCTGCTGGGTTAACTCCTGACGGAAGCCTTCTAATGCCTGGCCGACAATCTCTTTGTGCCAGCTGGCTTTGATAAAGGCGATGTTCAATTTTTTCATTATCTCTCCAGAGCTCCACAACAAGCCCATCAATTATTTATTACTGACGGATAACCTGTGTGACGGGTACGTTGGTTTTTGCTCTGTATAACATGCAGAAATAGCAAAATCCAGCTGGTGGGTAGCCGACCTCTCCAGAATCATTCAGGGGAGGAGGTGGCTACTTTGCGGTTTTATACGTCAGGCCACCATAGAGAAACTTGCCGCGCTCGTGGCTGATATCGTCAAGCTCGCTGACGTCCGGCTCTTCAAGTAGCGTCTGGATCAGTATGCCGAGATAGCAGCCGGCAAGCACATCTACCGAGATTTCCTGACTGAAAAAACCACGCTGTTGTTCCAGATGCATGTTGCGCACAATCCATTTGTGCAGTTTGTTGCGTGTGGCATCACTCTGCGGCGGCTGAAACATGCTGATTTTTGTCAGGTGATGGTGATGGGTGAAGAAGTCGAGATATTTCCTGAAGCTGGCGGTAATGTTTTTCTGCACATCCTCTTTAGGCAGGGAGGCATCAATCAGCATTGAAACGACCAGCTCCTCAAGTTCCTCATCAAATTTGTCCAGCAGTAGCTGGTAGATCTCATCTTTCGTCTTGAAATAACTATAAAAACTGGGCTGTGTGACACCCGCAGCACTGACGATGTCACTCACACGGGTGCCGTGATAACTGTGCTCAGCAAAAAGCGCAGCTGAAACCTCCAGCAGTCGTTGGCGTGTTTTCTCACCTTTCGTGACATTACGTACTTTCTTCATTTTCATACATATCAGAGAGTTACTTGTTTTCAGAATATCATTGGCACCCCCTGCAAACAAAGTTGTTATTTCCAGATTGCGGGGTTGATCAGATAACCGCAGGGATGAAATGTGCTAACTAAAGATACTTAGTAGTAAGTTTTTGTGGAATTCGCGATGGTCACCGTGTAAAGATAAATGGGGCTTTGTAAATAAAAACCCTAAAAATTGAATGCTTTGTTGATTGATTTTTCTTTTCAATGGGATATTTATCGTGGTCGATGACAGACATGCACTGAAAGATAAGCCCGGCAGGCTTATCCGTGCCTCGGCAATATTTGCCGGGGTTGCTGGCCTGGCGCTGGCAGTGGGGGGAGGCTGGCTGGGGGTTCTGGGCGGTTCCTGGTACTATTTTGTTACAGGGTTATTGTTGCTCGTCACTGCGTGTCAGCTGTGGCGGGGTAAGCGTTCCTCGTTTGTGGTCTATGGTTTTATTGTGCTGATGACAACCGTCTGGGCGCTATGGGAAGTCGGGTTCGATTTTTTCCTACTCGCGCCTCGGTTTGATATCATTGTGCTGTTTGCCCTCTGGTTATTGCTGCCTTTTACGCTGAAATCTTTTCCGGATTCTGACAGGCCAGGCAGAGGCCTGCTCGGGGCAGCGGTTGCGCTGCCAATTCTGAGCCTGGTGATATCACTTTTCTTCAATCATCATGATATTGAAGGGAAATTGCCGGATACCGTTGGGGCAGATACCCCGCAATGGGATAGCCAGCAACTTCCGGACTCAGAATGGCATGCCTATGGTCGTACTTCATATGGCGATCACTCTTCGCCGCTGAAACAAATTAACGCGCAGAACGTCAATCAGCTGAAGGTTGCCTGGACGTTTCGCACCAATGACATCATCGGTAAAAACGATCCACTGGAGTCCACTTTTGAAGTGACGCCACTTAAGGTGGGGCACATGGTTTACCTGTGCAGTCCGCATCAGTGGGTGTTTGCGCTGGATGCGACCACAGGTAAACAGATCTGGAAATTCGATCCTCAGGTGAAAGATGACCCCACCTGGCAGCACCTGACCTGCCGTGGCGTGTCTTATCATGAGACGCCAGTGGATGCTAAAACCTCTGACGGGGCGGTACCGCCAGCGGAGTGTAAGCAGCGTATCATCCTGCCGACTAACGATGGCCGTATGTTTGCCCTCGATGCGCAGACCGGTGAAGTCTGCCATGCCTTCGGTCAGGATGGTCAGATTGACCTGAAAGACGGTATGACGGTGAAAACCAAAGGTTTCTACCAGGGGACATCACCACCGGTTGTGACCCGTCAGATGATCATCATGGCCGGAGCGGTTACGGACAACTATTCCACCAGTGAACCTTCGGGTGTGGTGCGTGGTTTTGATGTCTACACTGGCAAACTGGTATGGGCATGGGATCCGGGCGCGGCTGATGAAAACGCGCTGCCTTCTGCAACACATCATTACACACCCAACTCACCCAACTCCTGGACGTTACTGTCGGCGGATGAAAAGCTGGGCATGGTTTATGTGCCGGTAGGGATGTCAACGCCGGATATCTGGGGTGGTAATCGTACTCCATTGGGAGAACGTTATACCAGTTCACTGGTCGCGCTGGATATCAACACAGGCAAACGCATCTGGTCCTATCAGACGGTGCATCATGACCTGTGGGATATGGATTTGCCGTCTCAGCCGAGTCTGGTCGATCTGAAAACCTCACAGGGGATTGTCCCGGCAGTGTATGCTCCGGCGAAAACCGGCAACATTTTTGTGCTGGACCGTCGTACCGGTAAACTGATTGTTCCGGCACCGGAAACCCCGGTACCGCAGGGCGCGGCACGGGGTGATCGTACCTCGCCAACGCAGCCCTATTCGGAGCTGACGTTCCAGCCGAAGCAGAAGCTGACCGACAAGGATATGTGGGGCGCGACCATGTTTGATCAGATGGTGTGTCGCATCATGTTCAAAAAAATGCGCTATGACGGTCCGTTCACACCGCCGAATACCCAGGGAACGCTGGTATTCCCGGGTGATGTGGGCATGTTCGAGTGGGGGGGTATCGCGGTTGATCCACAACGTCAGATCGCGATTGCTAACCCGATGGCGTTCCCGTTTGTTTCCAAACTGATCGAACGCGGTCCGGATAACCCGGCTGCGCCGAATGCCGCTCATCCACCGGGCAGCGAGATCGGTGTTCAGCCGATGTACGGCACACCGTATGGTGTGGACCTGCATCCGTTCCTGTCACCGGTTGGTTTGCCGTGCCCGGCACCACCGTGGGGTTATATTGCTGGTATCGATCTGCGTACCCACAAAATCATGTGGCAACACAAGGTGGGCACCACGCGTGACGCCACACCGTTACCGCTGCCATTTAAAGTGGGGATGCCGATGCTGGGCGGTTCCATGGTCACATCTGGCGGGGTCGCTTTCCTGACGGCAACCATGGATGATTACATTCGCGCTTTCGATGTGACAACCGGTAAAGAGCTGTGGAGTGACAGATTGCCTGCGGGTGGTCAGTCAACGCCGATGACTTACTCTGAAGGTGGGAAACAATATATTGTGACTGCCGTAGGGGGGCATGGCAGCTTCGGTACCAAACAGGGCGATTATGTGGTGGCGTATGCGCTGCCCTGATAGCTGAGAGAGAAAAATAAAAGGCCATGAGAATGGCCTTTTTTATTGTCTGAAATCAGAGGATTAGTTAACCGTGACGATAATACGACGATAGGACACCAGCGACGGTGAACCATTATCTTTTACGGAAAGAATGATATGTTCCGTTCCCGGATGATTGGCTTTCACGGCAACCTTGCTACCCTCGCTTTGCAGCAGCGTAACGACTTCAGGCGTTGATAACATCTCTTCCCCACGCACACCTTTGACCTCAGTCACCGGCACCTGGCTGGAAATGGCGGAAGTGGCTTCAGGGTAGGTCTGCCAGTGCCAGCTGATCCGATTTTTATCCGGGTCGCTGCTTTGCGAGGCATCCAGTTCCGTCTGCTCTCCCGCTTTAAGGGTGATGGCAATATTATCGAAGCCGGTTTTGCCATTGACCACCGCGATCGGTGCGTGATTGGCATGGGCATAATCCCGGATTGTCCAGTCCATGCGCGCGGCAAAATCATGCTGGAAGTCTCCACGCCAGCGCCAGATAGTCGCCTGATTGGAGGTGTACAGTTTGCCATCGGAGCCCTTCACGGTGTCTGCCGCGTTAGGATTTCCCGGGAAGAAATCACCCCCGCTGGTCCAGATCGGGCGGGTCTCGCCGTGTGGCTGGCGCATAATATAGCGACCGCCCCAGCCACCCCAGCCCGGATTCATGTCGCTGTTCAGGCCATTTCTGATCAATCCGAGGAAGGATGGCGTGTCACCTTCCATGATAAAGGCATATTGCAGGTAGCCTTTACCCATCGGTCCCTTGCCCCGGATGTGCTTATCCAGCCACGACTGAGAAACCGTGGTGAAATCCGCCCCGGGTGCGTTGCGGTAATAACGGTCACCGCTGATGCCGGTCCAGGTGGCGCGGGCATAATCTTCGCCGTTTTCCGTCGAGGGATCGACAATGTAGGTGATCTGCGGGAACTGCGAACGGATCCAGTAACCGGCGTCATCCTGATCGGAAATGGAGTAGACAATCAGGTTGCGCGTCAGTGAGTCGATGGTATCGGGAGTGGCGTTTTTCTTCAGGTCGATCAACGCCTGGGCCAGCGTATTCGCGCCGCCCCACAGTGAGATATACAGCGGTTTTGCCGGGTCGGTGCTGTTCTGAATGGCTTTTAATAACAGGTTCGAACCCGCAGTGGCTTTGCCATCTCCGGTGGCGGCCATGCCGTATGCGGCCTGGCCTGACGCAACACGCTGGGAGAGGGTGGCAAAATCGGGGTAGTTTTTATCGTGCTTCAGCAGGTTAGGCTGTACTTCCTGGTAATGGCCTAACACCAGCTTAATCATATCCGGATGGACGACGTTTCTTTGCCAGGTTGATGTGGTTGCCACAATGCCTTCGATATTGAGTTCATTGGCATATAGCAGGAAACGGGTGAGTGACATCTGGTCATCAGGTTCGTTGCCAATATCGGTCAGCACGAACACGCGGGGTTTGTCCTGCAACGGGATGACTTTTCCGGCCTGCGCGGCATAACTATTTTCTGCGGCCAGCGCCGGTGTTAATGATGCAGAAGATAACAAAGCGACGACGGCCAGACAGCCAGCGCTTGATTTCAATGCGAATTTTTTCATCTTTCCCTTACCTGAATGATCCGTTTAGCTCGATAAAAGCCCGGTGATTCATTTTGCGAGGTACGGGTAACATCACTCCAGCTACATGAATTGATTTTGATGCCTGTATCACATTAAAACTACTTTAAAGTCATTTTAGTTATGTGGTTGTTATGGCTTTTATTATTTGTATGAATATTAATTATTACTTTACAGTAATAAATGGCCTTCTTCAGACGGAGAAGGCCATCATCTCGTTACTCGATGGAGCTTAACAGGGCGTTCTGAATAATCTTCTGCGCCCTGAGTGGGTTCTGCTCAGCCTGGGCTGCCTGTAAGGCGGCAATATCCAGCTTATCCAGCGCGCGATAGATGTGCTTGAGGAAGCGAATGGAGAGGTTGGCAGCTTCTACGTTGTCTTCGCGGAACGGGAACTGGTCCAGCTGCCACACGCCTTGCCAGTTATTGATCTTCAGCACATAGAAGAATTCGAAGATTTCCGTCATGTGCACCGTACCTACCACCAGGTCATCATCCCAGCCGCGCAGGTTGTCATTGACGTCCATACCAAACAGGCGGCCACGATCGATGATCAGCTGGGCGGAATCGGCTGGAGATTCACCGGCAAACAGCGCGTGACCGAAGTCCAGCAGGATGCCGACATTATCCAGTCCGATATCATCGATACCCAGCAAAGTACGGGCGGCGGAATCCCAGGTCATTTTCACCCGAGGTTCGCGCGGCTTATATTCAATGGCGAATTTCACATCGGGATTGGCGCTGGCGAGTTCGCGCATGCCATCCACCGCCAGCTTCCACAGGTTCTTATGGTCTACCTGGAAGGGATAGTCCCAGCCATCCTGTCCGGGCCAGACTTTCACATAATTGGCCCCCAGCTCACGCACCACTTTGGCCGCTTCGTGCATCAGTTCAAATGCCTGCTGGCGAATGGCCGGGTCCGGGTTGGTAAAGGCACCGCGTGAGAACCGGCGCAGGTAGATTTCAGGGGTGACGCCGATGGCTTTTAGTCCGGCGTTTGCCAGCGCTTCTTTGACATCACTGACGCTGACACCTTCCGTGAACGGATAGGGCACATCGACGTAAGATAAATCTTCGACGGTTCCGGCGATACGTATCTGCTCCAGCGTACTCAGCGCCGGGCCATAACCATCCACCGCATAACGATCGACATAGTTGGCAAAGTGCCACAAACCGGCACCAAATTTCGGGTAGGTATTCATTTCAGACATTCTCCTTAACAGACTGTAATTTTTTTGTGAGGTAAGAGGATGATATTTATCGCTTCAACAGGGTTAATGCGCTGCGTCTGACGCTGTCGGCATCAATGCCAAGACGCTCCCGCGTGGTCTGGCGATCGCCCGCGATAGCGTATTGTCCATCTGCCACCCCTAAGCGTTTCAGGCGGGCACGGGAGCCATTTTCCGCCAGTACCTCAGCAACGATACTGCCGACGCCACCATTGATGTTGTGCTCTTCCACCGAAATAACGCAGGGAAGATGAGCCATGGCCGCCGCCAGGGCAGACTTATCGCAGGGACGAATGGATGACAGAGAAATCACCGTGGCTGAGATGCCGAGATCGCTTAATTGTGCCGCTGCAGCGACAATCTCGTGCACCGCCGACCCCAGTCCCACCAGTGCGATATCCTCGCCTGCACGCAGTACGTCAACCTTGCCCGGTACGAACTGATATCTGTCGTCGTGTAAGATCGGCAGCTCTTTACCATCCAGGCGGATATAAACCGGGCCGACATGACGCAACGCGTAATCAATAATCTGGCGGCACTCCTGCGGACAGGAAGGGGCATAAATTTCGATGTTGCCAAAGCCACGCATCACCGCAATATCATCGGTACTGTGATGGGTACTGGCGAGCGGGCCATAGCTGGCTCCGGCGTTAAGACCAAACAGTTTGACGTTGGTATTGTTGTAGCAGACGTCTACCTTGATCTGTTCATTGGCGCGTGAAATCAGAAAAGGTGCAGCGTTGCAGGTTGCGGCGACTTTTCCGCCCAGCGCCAGACCAGCGGCGGTACCCACCAGCGACTGTTCCGCAATCCCGACATTGATGAGGCGGTCGGGAAACGCCTGGATAAACGGGCTGATTTTGGCGGTGGATGTTGAGTCAGCCACGACGGGCACCAGGTCGATACCTGCGTTAACCGCATCGATAAAGGCTTCAACCATCACGGTTGCCAGGTGCTTTTTCTCACTCATCTTGCAGCTCCTTCAGCGCCAGTTTTATCTCATCACCTTTCGGGACCCGGTGATGCCACTCCGGTTTGCCCTGAATAAAGGAAACCCCGTAGCCTTTTTCCGTGTTGGCAATGATCACGTTAGGTTTGCCATTGGCGGGCAGGGAATCCAGCGTGGAGACAACGCTGTGCATATCGTTGCCCTGACATTCCGTGACGTTCAGGCCAAACGCCTGCCACTTGGCGGCAAGCGGGTCGGTATTCATGATGTCCCGGGTTGCCCCTGCCAGCTGGAGTTTGTTTTTGTCATTGATGATGATGAGGTTATCCAGCCCGTAGTGCGCGGCAGCCAGGGCGGCCTCCCAGTTGCTCCCTTCTGCCAGTTCGCCATCCCCGGTCACGACAAAAATCTTCCTTGGGTTGTTATCCTTCTTTGCTGCCAGGGCGATACCAACCGCCACCGGTAAACCATGTCCGAGTGCGCCGGTATTCAGCTCAATGCCAGGCGTTTTATGGCGCACCGGATGGCCGGGCAGGTGAGAGTCGGCATGCTGGTATGTGGGTAACCATTCTGGCGGGATAAACCCGGCTTCAGCCAGTACGCAGTAGTAACCGCCAACGGCATGACCTTTCGACTGGATATAGATGTCACGCGTCGGGTCATCGAGCCGGTCAGGGGCACAGTTCAGGACACGAAAGTAAAGTGCGGTCAGGATTTCGACCTGCGACAGATCAGCACCCGTATGGCCGCCAGCCGGGCTATTGGCGTTCAGCTCAATGATCCGACGGCGTATCGCACGTGCTTTTTTTTGCAGGTCGCTGACCTCAAATGCGAACGGATTCATGACACACTCCTGAATACAAATTCTTTATTGAATATTTATTCTATAGGGTAGCGCTAAATCACCGGACGTACTCAGACGTCAGATGACGTTGCATTAAATCGTCATTGAATATATATTCATCTTCGATTTAATATTCATAATTGTGATGGTTTTCTGTTCTGCCAGCTATGTATGCCGCACGGAAATGGGATTCGAATCACATTTATTTCTCAGGACGATTAAATATTCAGGTGTCCGGTGGAGAGTAGCGGGGTAACGACGACCATGCGGGAAAACGAATGTTGAAACAAAATGATCTCAGGCTGGTGGTGAAGATAGCCACCTTGTATTACGGCGAAGGGATGAAGCAGACCGATATTGCGCGCGCCCTTAACCTCTCGCAGTCCTTTGTGTCACGGGCACTCAATCGCAGCATTAAAGATGGCATCGTGAAAATCAGTGTGATGCAGCCACCCAATATCTTTTCTGAGCTGGAACGTGGCATTGAGCGCCGTTACGGATTGCAGCAGGCCATTGTGGTGGATGCCACAGAAGATAACGAGGATGCCTTTATTCGTCAGGCCATAGGTACCGCCGCTGCGCATTATCTTGAAACACGCCTGCGTCCGGGGGAGTGGGTGGGGATTTCCTCCTGGAGCAGTACCATCAAAGCCATGGTGAGCGAGCTACATACGCTGACGACTGAAGCGGCGGGGGTGATTCAGCTGCTCGGTGGCGTGGGTGTTAACGGCAATGTTCAGGCCACGATTCTGACGCAGAGTCTCGCGGATATGCTCGGGTGTAAGGCGTGGCTGCTACCGGCGCAGTCAATAGAAGGCTCTGTTAATAGCCGTATCGCACTCGCCGCGAACAAAGATGTGCGCGAAGTGCTGGAAAAATTCGATGAAGTTACGCTGGCGCTGGTGGGGATTGGCGATATGGAGCCGTCGCAGCTGTTACGCTACTCCGGCAACTACTATGACAAAAATATGCTGACACGCCTTGCCGGGCAGGGAGCGGTTGGTGATATCTGCCTGCATTATTACAACGCGCAGGGGCAGCCGGTGCTGGATGAATCCGAGGATCCGGCGATCGGTATGCGCCTGGAGCAGCTTAAACGCTGCCCGCAGGTGGTGGGACTGGCGGGCGGCCGGAAAAAACTGGCCGCCATTCAGGGTGCGCTGAAGGGCTGTTATCTGAATGTGCTGATAACCGATTTCCAGACAGCGCGCCAGCTGGTGAGTGATTAACTGGCAGCGATAATACGCAAGGCCATGCCCGGCTTACCCGGCAAGGGCAGGCGATCGCCTGAGCGCCAGGTCTGCGGCAGCCGCCGGGTTTCCATCTGCCATGCGTCGATGATATCCACGTGATATTCCTTACCTTGCGGCAGCATCGTCAGTAACTTGAAACCCGGCTGGCTCTCGCCAAACCATATCAGCCAGTAGTCATCACCCATATGGCCGATGGCAGCATCCCAGTGTGAATCGGTTCTTCTCAACCAGGGCGACAGGCGTTTTGGCTCACCTTCTTCCAGCAGTTGCCGCAGATAGCCGATGCGCGGGCTGCTTTCTCCTTTCAGTTTCCCACCATGTGACCACCAGATAATGTCGTCGTCGCTGAGGTAACTTTCGCCATGGGTGACATAGCCACCCCGGCAGACACCCTGCCAGGTGAGGTCCAGCATTTTGTGCGCGGTGATATTGCCCCATCCCAGATCGACATCCCCCTCATAACGGCATTCATCAATCACCACTGGTTTACCAAAGGCTTCGCGCCAGCCGGGTACAAACCACAAATCGTGATGCTGGATGCTGGCATGGCTGACCCATGGCTGTGTCTGATCATACCAATGTGCATTACTGGTGTAGTGCAGGGGAGGGTTGTGCCAGTTATGGATAGAGATCAGATGCTGATATGGGTCTTCTGCCGTGATTTGCTGAAAAACACTGTCCCAGAACGACATCGGCTTTTTCAGCAGCAGGTCGAATTCATTGGCCAGTGACCACCAGACATTACTGAAACTCGCCAGACGCGCCACCAGATAACTGACATAGCGTTGATCCATTTCCCCAGCCATTTCCGAGAAGCCCCAGCGGTCGTACGGGTGAAAGATAATCAGATCAGCCTCAACGCCGCGGGCCTTCAGGGCATCGATCTGATTCTCCAGCTGACGGAAAAACTGACAGTCAAAGCGGGTGAAATCGAAGCCGGATGTGATGTCGCCGGGAAAAGGAAAACGTTCCGGTTCACGGAAGTTATAGGTGTAATGTTTTGGGAAAACACACATCCTGATTTTATTGAATGGCGAGTGTGCCAGTGACGCCAGCGTCTGCTCCTGTACTTCTTCAGACTGGTAGTTCCAGACATACGCTGTGGTGCCGAAGGGATAATAGGGCTGCCCGCTGGCATAACTGAAATGCCAGGTCTCAGCGGATCTCACCGGCCCGGTATCATCCTCGCCGGCCGTGATGCAAATCACTTCGCCGTGCTTATCATGCAGAGCCGGATGGTTACTGACGGTGGTGAAAGTCCAGCTGCCTTCGCGCTCAGGCATAAAGCGAATCAGGAAACGCCCGTCATCGTCATAAAATCCCCGTACCGTTTTCTCTTCCTGCTGGTGACGAAAAATGGCCGTAACCCAGGTATCGGTGAAGTGACGGGCATCGGCATTGGCCTGAAAAATGAATTCAGCGCGTCCCCACTGCGGAACATTCAGCGTTTGTGGCGAAACTAACATATCAGGGTTCCTTAATCTGATGAGCAACGGAAGGTTGTGCGGATGGAAGCGTTCCTGACGCGGCACTTTTGTCCTCAAGGGAAAAGAACATAATCAGCAGCAGGCTGATGCCGTGGAAAATAGCGGGCACTCCGGCAATGAGGAAAATAATGGCGCTCATGGTCTGCGGCGTAACTGCCGCACCGGCGTGATAACCGCTCAGGCTGAGCACCAGACCGACGAGACCACCCGCCAGCGCCAGCCCCACTTTCATCGAAAACAGCGTCCCGGCGGCGATAAATCCGGACATTTTGATGCCGGTTTTGCGTTCGCAATAGTCAGCACAATCGGAAGGCAGCGCCCAGGCCATGATCGATCCCATTTCAGCAAACAGGACTGACACCACCAGTAAGCCGACGGCGAGCCATAGCTGATCCGGGCTGACAAAGAACAGTGCCAGCGCGGCCAGGCCGCCGCCCATCTGGGCAAATTTCAGTGAGCCCAGTGCTGACAGTTTTTTGCGCTTGATAAGCTGCAACGCAATCATCGGCGCGATGATGCCAGCGATGGCGGTGGCGGAGAGCAAACCCGAGACAAAACTGTCGCCCCGGTTGAGAAAATATTTGACGAAATAGATGGTGACGCTGCCTTTGATCACAAAGGCAATCGAGCTGGTGATTTTGAAAATGTAGAAAATCACCACCGGACGGGCGCTGAGGGCCGCTTTCGCCTGTTTCATAAATGAGGTGGTGTTGGCCTGTCTGATCGGAGTGACGCGTTCTTTGGTACCAAAAAAGCAGCTCAGCATAAACAGGGTAGCCAGCAGGGCAATCATGCTCATGGCCACCCTGTAGGCCTCAGCCTCATTTTCCTTGCCGTACCATGCCACGAAAAGCGGCACGGTCAGCGAGCAGATGAGAAATGACATTTTTGCCAGCGGGAAGCGCCAGGCATTGGCACTGAGACGTTCCTGTGGATCGGAAGTCAGCGAGGCCAGCAATGCCACATAAGGCACGACGGTTGAGGCATACATCAGGATCAGGAAAAGATACGTAGCATAGGCATAGACCAGCTTGCCGCTGGGCGAGAAATCGGGGGCGATAAACACCAGCAGACAGGAAAGGCCATAAGGTATCGCCAGCCATAAAAGCCAGGGGCGGTAATGGCCGTGTCGTGTTGGGGTACGGTCCGCAACGCTGCCAATAATCGGGTCGTATACGGCATCAACCAGTCTCGCCACCACAAACAGCAGCCCCATTGCGCCGGCTGAGATACCAAGGACATCGGTATAAAAGTAGGGCAGGAACATCATGGTCATGCCCAGGAAGATGTTGGCTGAGGAATCCCCGAGACCAAAACAAATCTTCTCTCTGATAGTCAGTTTATGTACCTGTTGCATACGACCTCTGAATATATATTCAATATGGAGTATTTATTCTATTGTGCAAGCTACGGGTAACATCCTGCCAGTATGACGGTGTAAATCTGCCAGAGGAATCACAAAAAAAGACGATTTTCTACTCAAAAGGAAGATTTAAACGAATGCGTATATTGGCTGAATTTATGGATATATCGATGATGGGTTTTTATTTTTATTCTTTAAAATCAGTTGATTTTTAAGGTGTGGCGGAAATTCTGGAACATGTTTCGTGATTAAATGTACTCATTGGTAACTTTTGTTCTGAGCTCATAAAACCTCCTCACTCTCATCCCATTCCCCCACTCCTTCTCCTGAATAAAAGTAAAAGCGTTACTCGCAGATGAGGACTACTTCAAACTGCTGACCTGGCATCATTTCTTCAAGGCCGTCGGTAAGCATTTTCCCGGCTTCATGAAGTTGCTCCAGTGGCATCTGAGGCAGACTTTCCAGAACAAACCACATGTGTTCAGCTTCCACGCTTAAGCGGGTTCTGATCCCCTGTCGCCAGTTCCATCGACGGCAGGTTATACCAACATCATCACACCAGACGACTTCGCCAGGAGAAGGAAATTCCACTGCCGGCTCCCCTTCTTTTACGGTATCAAAAGGTTCAGTGCCTTCTGCCACAATCAGGCGGGGTGCTCCCTTATACGCTGAGATATTTTCGCCACCCACCGGGACGGCATACCGCAGGCTGACGGCATTATAGAGATCAACAACCGGGTCGAGAGCTGGCATGGCACCATCGCGAAGCACACGTTTACGTAGCGCATCAGCAGAACAGGGAGTGCGTTTGGGTTTAGCACCAAACATCTGGAATACATCTGCCCATGCGGCCAGATGGGATTCTGCCCAATCGGGGACACCTGCCAGCACCGCTTCACAGGCGGCTTTCAGCGCTGTTTCCCCAACCTGAGGGCTCACTACAGGCGCAGCCTGCACAGAGATGCTGAGCGCCCGAAAACCGGGAGCAATACCATAGACTTCAGGGGCAATTGACGCGGACACTGTGAACACGGGATAATCCTGTAACGACCATTTTATTTCATAATATCGACCAATGACCAAAAAAGTCAATTTAGTGACCGATGCCGGTGCAGATGTCAGCATAGTAAACGAAGCTGTATCGCTCCGGATTAAGCAGTACCGGAAACAAAAAAAAATGTCTCTCGATGAGCTATCCCGACGCGCAAATGTCAGTAAGGGCATGCTGGTAGAGATTGAAGGGTGTAAAGCCAACCCCAGTATTGCGCTGTTATGCCGCCTTGCGGCTGCAATGGGGGTTTCAGTGGCAGATTTTGTTGATGTGAGCACTCAGCCTGACGTCCATATTATTGCTGATACGGAGATCCCTGAACTCTGGAAAGGGGACAAAGGTGGGAGCGCCAGGCTTCTTGCTGGCTCAGGTGGGCCCGATATGACCGAACTCTGGCTGTGGGAAATGCAGCCCGGCGAAAAGTTTGAATCACCGGGGCATTCCTCGGGAACGCTGGAGTTACTGCATGTTCAGTCAGGGACGCTAACGCTGGGCGTGAAAGAGAGCCTGTTTCAGTTGAAGGCAGGATTCTCCGCTACAGCCAGAACTGATGTTCCGCATTTCTACGAAAACCAGGGAGAAATAACCGTGAACTTTATTATGACAGTCAATGAAAAAACCTCATAAGGGCCCTTATTTTGCGTCAAAAGTCATCCTGCATTTTGGCACGAAGCGGACAGCTCCAGGCATGTGATGCCCGTTATGAGCAGCCAGTTTTACGCATCGACTCATTTAACGGTTATCTCTTTCATGCTCGATAAGCCACTCTTTGCGTGAGATACCACCACCATACCCGGTGATGCCGCCATCTTTACCAATAATTCTGTGGCATGGAATGACAATCGCAATTCGGTTTGCTGCATTAGCTGCAGCAACTGCGTGTACAGCATCGGGTTTATGAAGGAGCAAAGAAATATCCTGATAGCGTGAGGTCTGTCCATAAGGAACAGCACGTAGCTCCTGCCAGACGGATCGTTGAAAATCACTGCCCGGAGTATCGAGTAAGAGATCAAACTGCCGGCGCGTTCCGGCAAAATATTCGTTGATTTCTTTGACTGTCTGCCGTGTATGACTGTTTTCTCCAGTGACAATTTTGGCGTTCAGTAAACGCTGGATGTCGCGAAACTCAGTTTCTAACATCCGGCGATCGGTAAACTCCAGCAGGCAGACTCCCTGATCTGTGGCGCAGACAAACATAGGCCCCAGCGTGGTAGTAAACCGGTGAATGAGAATGACCTGTGTGCTCTGAGTCGGAGCTGCGCCAGTGAGCCGCTTGTAGGTGTAACCAAACCCGCTTAAGGATTCGTAGCCACTATCCAGAGCGACATCCGTTGCCGCACGCCCACTTTTCAGCTCCTGAAGGGCGATATTTACCCGCTGCATTCGCTGAAAGGCCTGAAAAGTGATGCCGTGATGTTGCAGGAACCAGCGTCGCACCCGCTCCGGGCTGATCCCATGTCTGCGAAGGTCCGCGTCGGTTATACGGGATTTGATATCGCGCCTGACAAGCGCGAGCGCCTGTTCGACAAATAACGGCGCGCTGTGCGCATTTTCAGCTGGCCGACAGACTTTACAGGGACGAAAGCCAGCCGCCAGGGCAGATTTAGCATCTTTATAAAATTCAACGTTTTCACGTTTGGGCTTTCGCGCCCGGCATACCGAGATGCAAAATACGCCTGTCGTTTTGACGCCAACAAAAAACACACCCGTATATTCAGGAGCGCGTTCGAGTAATGCCTGATACCAGACATCACACAGATCATTATTTACAACTTTCATCGACAAAAAGTCCTTCAAACGTCTGATGCGAGCGGATCGCAGACATCAAATCAGTCAGCTTTGACTGAAGGGCCGAATGAACAAAATTACCCATAGAAATGCGGTTTACCCCTGCCAGTTTCAGCCTGCCGAACGACGGAAGATCTGGCATACACATGACATTCAGATGCAGATCAATGGCTTCAGCAATGACGCCAATGTCTATTTCGGACGTCAGGCAGGGAACAAAAAGGCCGTCAGCACCTGCAGCTTTATATAGCTGCCCGCGTAGTAACGTCTCCTGTAACGGTCTTTCATGCGCAAGCAGGTATGTGTCAGTACGGACGTTCATAAACAGGCGATAACCCTCACTTTTGAGCGCATCGCATACCGATTTTAGCGTACAGGAGAATTCAGAGGCATCATCAAGCTGACGAACTTGATTAATGACTCTGCTGTCTTCAAGGTTTACGCCGGATACGCCTATCTGAGCAAGGCGTTTGAGATTGGCTGTTATCTCCTCAGCTGAATCACCATATCCTGCTTCCATATCAACGCTCAATGGCAAGTCACTGACCGCCCGAATGCGGGTAACCACATAAAGTAATTCATCAAACGGCATGCTCTGACCGTCTTCATATCCTAATGTGGCAGCTATTGCTGCGCTGGACGTTCCCAGCGCCTGATAACCTGCTTTTTGCGCTGCGACAGCACTGACGGCATCCCATACGTTAGCGATAAGTAAAGGATGATTTTGGTTGTGGAGTTCTGCAAAGTTCATATCTACGTCCTCTCAATCAGGTCGGAAATGAATCTAAGCATTCAGTAAAAACGACACAACCGAAATTCAGACGACCATTTTTTTGCAAGGTTGGATCAGGTCAGTTTGGTATGCGGGGTTGACCTGGCCGTAACTTTTCAAGGTCTGCATCTGGTACATAGTGACCCTTCAGATGAAGTCTTCCACCTCCAAATGTGTGCGGTCAGATTTTGTTGGCGATGGTCAAGTAATTTGCGCACGGTCGCCCAAAATTATATTTAAGAGGAATCCCAGCTTATAGGTTTTGGATATTAGTGGTTCAGAATTAATGAGGTTTTTGTGAAGCTAAGCGTTGGTTAACTCTCAATGGTTAGAGTTCGTAGTAAGACATAATTAACTCTTACGTGTTAGTGGGGGGGTAATTGTAACTCTCTTTGATTTTATCTATTGTTCTTATGGTTTGTTGGTGTTTAATTTTTTTTAATTATGTTTTTGTGGTCACATGTGTCATATATGCTTCTTTTTTAGCTGAAGTTGCTGTTTTTTAATATCCTGTTAAATTTCGTTTGCTTTGAGTTAATTTATATTTAATATCTATTTCCAATTAATTTATGAATTTATTTATTTGGATTTTTTCAATATTAATCGGCTCAGGAATTGTCGAACTTGAGATTATTTACTAATGGTTTTAATAAGGACTCTGTTCTTTTACAGCATATAACTCTCGTTATTGGTCTTGTATGTGTAGGTATAGGTCAAACTCTACTCTACACGATATTGGGACCCGCTAGCAGAACAATAGGACTTTCAGAAGTTGGAGTTGGAACTATAGTCACATCTGCCGCTTTGATAATTACTGTAGCATCGGGATTATGGGGGGGGGTGATTACAAAAGTAGGAAGCAAAACGGCATATGCCGCTGGTATGGCTTGCTACACACTGGGAAGCTTTTCGTTAGCTTACGCAATTGGGTTAAGTATAGAAAATACTTTCTCGGTGACTTTAGTTTTCTATCTCCTTTTGGGGATACGGTGTGTGACTGGGTTTCTAACTGCGGGGATTCATCCCTCAGCAATGACTTACATTTCAGAGAGTACATCCCGGGAGAAGAGAAGTGCTGCGATAGCTTTAATTTCTTCAGCTTATGGTATTGGTTCTATTATAGGGCCTATGCTCGGTTCTTTCATGGGGGGTGGCTCTTTATTACTTCCGCTTTATGTAGCAGGAATAATATCATTGTTGGGTACCGTTATGGGCCTCATATTCCTTAAAGGAAAGGATGTTCATATCGAAGTAAATAAAAATAAAGTAAGGAGTGTGAAACTAACGGATACACGAACACTGCCAATATTGATCGCTATCGCACTTACATATGTAAGTTTCTCTGCATATCAACAAACTATATCATTTTACGTGCAGGATAATTTAAATGTTAGCTCAAATCAGAGTGTTGTGTTAACAGGTTATGCTGTTTCGATAATGGCAGTGTGTATGGTGGTAACTCAGTTATTTTATATCCAGGCATTTAAACCAAAGCCTAAATCTCTTTTGCTTTTCGGTCTATTTTCATGTGTGATTGGTTTTTTGCTTTTGGTGTTGTTTTCAAAAGTGTTATTGTTTATTTACGTTGGATCAGGATTTCTTGGTATTGGATTTGGAATGATGATTCCTGCTATCCAGTCCTCTGCGTCACTTGCAGTTAATGAGGATGAGCAAGGTGGCGTTGCTGGTTTTTTGTTTGGTGCCTCAGCTTTCGGATATGTCATAGGTCCTCTGCTTGCGACTTATGTTTACTCAGTTAATTCAAAGATTCTTTTTTCTGTATGTATACTGGCTTCAATGATTTCGGCTTTATCTACTCTCAAAATAATAAATAACAGGAATTTTTAACCAGGCTTGAATCTTCATTTTGTTAAAAACAAAATGGTAGATAAACGAGTGCATAAGCGCTTAATTCAGTCAGTTTAAGGATAGAACTATGCAAATTTCTTTGAGAAATAAGAGTCAACTGGCAGCAGAAACCAAGCCTGCACGCATGGCGGCAGAAACCAAGCCTGCACGCATGGCAGCAGAAACCAAGCCTGCACGCATGGCAGCGGAAACCAAGCCTGCCCGCATGGCAGCGGAAACCAAGCCTGCACGCATGGCGGCAGAAACCAAGCCTGCACGCATGGCAGCGGAAACCAAGCCTGCCCGCATGGCAGCGGAAACCAAACCTGCACGCATGGCGGCGGAAACCAAGCCTGCACGTATGGCAGCGGAAACACCGTTCACATGCACTGCGTGATATTTTGCATTAACTGAAAGGAAAAATAAAAAATCTAATCAAGGCTCTTAAAGAGCCTTTCATAAAGAGGTTTTCTTATGTCAAAAAAACAAGAATTTTTAAATGCTGGAGTTACTAAGATTTCCTTCTCTTTTGACGCTCTGGAACCTATTCGCCAGCTTTATTATAACATCATGAATGACAGCCTTGACCCCTTTGTAGATATTGGTATCAAAGCTCATGAGGATTATAGTGACGAGTTCAAAAATGTCAGCATGAGATGGTATTTCGCTAAGTCCCCAGCGGCTTTGGGCATTTTTAGAACTGTTTTAGATGGATGTGAACTTGCCTTAAGCAGAGATATCATCGGCAACAACAGACATACTATGCGTGTTGTTCAGGCAAATATTATTGAGACTATTGGAAGCTACCCTGTTGGACGATGGCACTCTGACTTCTATCATGAAAATCTTGGTAATAATGAGAGCGGGACTCTTTTGACTCCTCTTTTCCCTTTTCAGACTTATTTTGGTGGCCTTGAAACGACAGCTGCTCATCGTGACGAGTGCGATCTGTATGATGAACTCACAACCGTACATAAATATCAGGAAGGTCAGGCCATTCTTTTCGATGGAACCTCAACAATTCACAGAACCCAGTCTTATAATGCTTATCCTGGCGATAAAAGAATTCTTGTATGCTGGCAATTTGGATGTACTCGTGAAGAGTTACAGCCAGTTCTGTCAACGATTGGGAAGAATAATGGCGATCCTATGTTTTTTCACGAACATGATTATTTGTAAGGTTCAAAGAAATATCCTTTGTATTATTACTGCGGTGATTTTCTCATCGTTAATTAATATTGTCTGGAGTTAGCAATATCCTCTTCTGGCAAATAACTGACTGACGTATGGAGAAGATACCCTCTTAACCTGCAACACTTAAATTTCAAGTGCAGCAAGGATTGCGGCTTCCATTTTCTCCGGGGTGGTGATCGGCGCAAAACGCTTAAGCGGTTTGCCGTCGCGTCCGATCAGGAACTTAGTGAAGTTCCATTTGATCCGCCCACCCAGCACGCCGGGCAATTCGGTTTTCAGATAACGAAACACCGGGTGCGCTGCGGTTCCGTTGACCTCGACTTTCCCGAACATCGGGAAGCTCACACCGTAGTTAATGTGACAGGTCTGCGCGATTTCGTCGGCGCCACCGGGTTCCTGTTTACCGAACTGGTTGCAGGGGAAACCAAGCACCACCAAACCCCGGGCGGCGTATCTTCTGTAGAGCGCTTCAAGGCCGCCGTATTGTGGCGTGAAACCACAATGGCTGGCGGTATTCACGACCAGAACCACCTTACCCGCGTAATCGACCATAGAGATAAGCTGGCCGCTTAGACTGGTGGCGGTAAATTGATGAAAGGTGGTCATGTTAGAATCCTCATAACAGAATCAGTTTTACGTCGACATTGCCACGTAGCGCGCGTTACTGCCGGGGACTTTCAAGTTAATGATCCGCACAGGTGGAATATTACGGTGTAGGTAATGGGCATAGCCACTTGAGTTTCCAGAATGGCAAGAAAACTAAACGCGGGACAGTAAAAAGGTCGCTGATGCGATCTTAAGATAAAAAACATTGGATTGAGCACAGATATACGCGAGCCTGTAAATAATTCTGTGTCACTGCCTTCCTGTTAAAGGTGATCGCTCAGGCGGTCATCGAACTCGATAGTCCGGTAAGCTGGTAATGACTGCCTGTTCAGAGATGAAGACGCGATGCCTGCAACCCTTACAGCAAGCCGAAACAAATGCGTCCGGACCTGGGCGGCATACATACCGCCCCTGCCTTCATCACGCTATTTAGCATCTTCGATCAACGAGAGGTCGCGGCCACGGGTTTCCGGGGTAAAGAAGGTGGTAATAAAGCCCACCAGTGACATGCCCCCGACATAACAGGCGACAGACCACCAGGCGTTGCCGGTGTAATATAACAGGATTGATCCCACCATCGGGGCAATTCCCCCGGAAATAATCGCGCTGAACTCGCGGGCTACCGCCACGCCGAGATAGCGATTCTGGCTGCCAAACATCTCTGGTAACAGTGAGACCTTGGGGCCGAGCATACTGGGAATGCCGATACCAATGCCGATGGCGATAACCGCGACGCAGAGCGTGACATCCCCGGTCGAAAGACCGAACCAGGCAGGGAAGGCAAACAGGATCATGCCGAGGCAGGCATAGCGTGACAGCGGAACGCGGCCATATTTGTCCGACAGCCAGCCAAAGAAGGGGACGCAGACTAAACCAATAAGACAACCCAGCACAATTGCCAGTGAGCCAAGTGCCGCACTCATTCCTTTCACTGAGGTGATATAGCTCAGCGTCAGGGTGTAATAGATGTAGGAGTTACCGTTCTCCGCAATACGCAAACCAATCCCGCGCAACAGAGAAGGTTTGGATGTTCTTAGCAATTGTTTCACCGGATGCTCAACGGTGACGTCCCTGGCCTCCAGCTTCACGAACGTCGGGCTTTCCTGCAATCGATAGCGGATAAACAACGCAACGATCAGCAGGACAACTGAAGCGAGAAAAGGGATACGCTAGGCACCACCAAGCAAAACGCTGTGGTCCAGCGTTCCCAGCCAGACGTAAGCGCCTGATGCCAGCAGCAGGCCGCCAGGAATGCCGATAAAGGGGAGTGACGCATAGTATCCGCGCTTTTCAGACGGTGCATACTCTGTCATCAGAATGGCCACACCGGCCTGTTCTGCGCCTGCTCCCAGACCCTGCAGCAACCGCAGCAGGATCAGCAAAGCCGGTGCCAGCACGCCGACCTGTGCGCTGGTGGGTAGCAATCCCATCAGGGTTGATGAGGCTCCCATCAATGAAATGGTGGCGATCAGCACAAACTTTCGCCCGAGCCGATCACCTAACAGGCCAAAAAAGATGGCACCCAGTGGCCTGACAACAAAACCAATGGCCAGGGTCGCAAAGCTGGCAATCAGGCCAGCGGCGGGACCCAGAGCCGGGAAAAAAAGCTGACCGAATATCAGCGCGGATGCCATGCCATATAGCGCGTAATCATAATATTCGATAATGGTGCCAATGACGCTGGCCTGGCTTGCCCGTCTCAGGTTTTCCTTTGAAATATTCCTGTCCACTTCATTTACGGCGGCTTGCGATTCTATCGATGAAATTTCAGTCATAGGAACCTCAGGTCAACGAAAGGGTGATGTTCAAAAGATTTATAAATGATCTTTTGTTTGCTGGTTTTTATCTCATTTTGTCGAAGGTATTGCAGGGCTTTCCAGTGAAACCCAGTTTACCGGCTTAAATTCTGAGATGATCAGGCTACCATTGTTCCCGTATGGTTGATGAGAGATTGATCATATGTTTATTTAGTGTTCATAAGTTTGATGCAGGAGATAGCTTCGCAGAGACGCAATGAAGCAGATTTTAAAGGCAAGGGGAGTGACAAACAGGGGGCAGGGTTTAACCGCCCCCGGAGGTTACTGTTTCGACAGGCTGAGGATAGTACGGATGTTTTGCGCTGTGGTGGCAATGATATCAATGGCACCGGTACGCAGCGCACCGAGAATCGCCATCGCTTTGGTGTTCTCAGAGGCTACGGCAATTACGCAGGGGATCTTGCGCAATTCATCAATGCTCAGTCCAATTACGCGATCGTTCATCACGGTATCGACATGCTGCCCCTGGGCATTAAAAAAATCATACCCGGCGATGTCCCCGGTAACGCCCTGGTTCACGCTGGCGTCGATAATTTCATGTGGGGTAAACCAGCCCAGTTTCACCATATAGCTGTTTTCGTTCATATCACCGATGCCCACCAGGGCGATATCGGCTTTGCGCGCGCGATCCAGCGTTTCTTTGATGGTGCCGTTCTGCATAAACGCTTCTTTTAACGCGCGGTTTTCCACATAGGCCGGGGCATACAGGGATTCACTGGTACCACCAAACTTCTTCGCCAGACGACGGCTGATATGGTCAGCATTGATGGCATCGCCGGGGCGGTGCGTCCCGCCGATACCGCAAATGAAGTGGCAATTACGCATCGGTACCTGGCCGGGGTGATCGGCGACCGCCGCTACGTTGCTTCCCTGGCCGACAGCGACCACGGTGTTGTCCTTCAGCGATTGTGCCAGATGGGAGGAAACCAGTGCGGCGACCTGGCGGCGTTGTTCTTCCGCATCCTGGAGATCCAGCGCAATCAGCGCCCGTTGTAACTGCGGAAAACGCTCCAGCAGTTGTTGCTCCAGACGGGTACTGAACACCGGGTGGTAGCGCACGTTGATCTCGACGATGCCTTCTTCGCGTGCCCGCTTCAGCAGGCGGCCAACTTTAATACGTGAAATACCAAACTTACGCGCAATCTCTTCCTGGGTAATTTCATCCTGATAATAGGCAACGGCAATTTCCGTCAGCAGCTCGGCATCCTGAGATAGCGTGTTTTTATTCATTGGTTAACCTGCCTGGCAGCGAGATGTCTGGGTGAGTCGATATGCAATAGGGAGGAGTTATATCACTGATACGGCTCGCTTTGCCAGACAGCGGCATTGCAAGCCGTAATCATCATCACGGTTAACGGCGGATTGCGTCAATTTTCAGCATGCGGGCGATAACGATATCCAGTTCTTTCTGGTCAAAGATTTGTTTCCAGTCCGGTTTCACGATTTTCTCACGGCCATATTCCATGGCGATCATGCAGGCATCGGAGAAGGGGTTGGTGGCACGGAACGCCACCGCCAGCGCGATCTGAATATGACCATACAACATCGCTTTCGCCGCTTCCTCCGGTACGCCGCTGTGTTTGACGGTTTCGTCCAGCGCTTCTTTCATAAAGGCACCGACCATGCAGGCGACGGTTTCCACCAGTGTCGGTTCCAGATAGGCCAGCTGGGTCACGGTCACCCAGTGGACCTGCTCAACCGGGCCGTACATCACGCTGATGACTTTACTCAGCTCCGCTTTCTGTTCATCGCTGCCGGTTTCATAGGACGCAGCAACGTGCTGAACGGCGGCCACGCCACCAAAGGCATCGGCATGTTCTTCTTTGGTATAACGCGCCAGAAACACCGAAGGGTGGCAGGGGTGCGCCACGGCATATTCGATGCCATCACGATGAGCAATCAGGTTGGCATAGGCGGCGGCCGGATCGAGGGTCAGCAGCACGGCACCTTTCTTCATCTGCGGCACCACGCCTTCAGAGACTTTGCCCAGTACGATATCCGGCACTGCCAGAATCACCACGTCACTGAGCGGCACCACGGATGCCGCATCCGACAGCTCACGTCCCTGGGCAGTGACCTGCTCCTGGGCTTGCGGCGAATTTTCGCAATAAAACACCTGATAATCGCTTTTCTGGAAATTGGCGGAGATACGCATGCCCATTTTGCCGCCTGCGCCAATCACGGTGATAGTTTTCAGTGTATTGCTCATGGTTATTACTCCTGATCTTGTTTACTACGTAAGAATTCCACGGTGCGGCGCGTCCATTCGGCTTCGCGCTCGCAGGTCAGGCTGGCGTCGTCCTGCCACGGCAGCCAGTGTTCAACGATCTGATTGATACCTTTTTCCGCCGGACGCACGCTGGCGATCATGCGGTCGTAATCGAGCAGACCTTCCCCCATCGGGCAACCGGCAAAGGTAAACCCAACCCAGCCATCACGGCGGGTAAAGGCGAAATCTTTGATATGCAGATTGCCAACGCGGGCAGCGGTATTGGCAATCACCTGCTCAGGCAGTTCCAGCCCGGCCACGCAGTTGGCGGGATCGAGACACACTCCCAGCCACGGCGAGAGGAATTTGTTGATTACCGACATCATGGCGGCGCTGTTCACCTGCTCATAGGTTTCCAGGCACAGCCGCACCTGCTGGCGGGCAAAGTCCGGCAGCACGGCAGCGATCAGTTCGCTGGCCTCTCCCAGAGAGGGGCGATGATCGACGGTGTAGAACATGGAGCGCACCACGCGGGCATCGAGGATCGCGGCCATATGCAGGTAACGGCGCAGATGGGCAGTTCCCAGGCCACGGGTACCGAGTTCCAGGGTCATCCCCAGCGCATCGGCCTGCTGACGCAGCGTCTGCAACTGTTCGTCTGACCAGCTTTCAATCGCCGGGTAATCGCAAATCTGGAACACTGAAACATCCAGCTCCGCAGTCTGCTCAAGCATCTGGCTGAGCGTCAACGGGTGAGGGACTTTCGCTGACATGCGCCAGAAAAACGCATAGGTACTGAGTCCGATACGGCTCATTAACGGATCTCCTTTAAAAGCACACTGGCTTCATCAACAATCTGCGTCAGCGCGTTCGGGTCATGGGCGAAACGGCCGAGGAACAGCCCATCGACGCTGCCTCCCAGACGCTGGATCAGCCCCGGCCCGGCGCTGCCGCCATAAATCACCTGTAAGGTCACACCGGGGGGCGTGGGTAACTGGCGCAGGCCAGCGCACACCGCCCGGATGTAGTGGTCAGGTGCGGGTTGCGGTGCACCAATCGCCCACTGGGGTTCGTAAGCAAACAACAGGCTGCCGCGCAGGCCCTGTTGTTCCGCTTCTGCCAGCGCTTCTGCCAGCTGTTGTGCGCAGAGTGCAATGGCCTGATCGGGGCTACCCTCATGCTCTTCGCCAATACACAGCACCGGCGTCAGGCCATGACGTAACGACATCGCCACCTTGGCGGCGATTTGGGTTTTATCTTCATGAAAATGCCGACGACGTTCAGCGTGGCCGATTTCTGCCAGTGAGCAGCGCAGCTCCTGCAACATGCTGGCGCTTACTTCGCCGGTCCAGGCACCGTTTTCCGCCTGGCAGACATCCTGGCCGCCGAAGCGCACCGGCGTATCGGCAAAGATCTCCGCGACCGCCGGGATGGCCGGGTAAGCAGGTAATACAAACAACCCGATCTCACCGCTCTGGATCGCCGGATGGCGCTGTGCCAGCCCGGCGACATCCCGGCACCATGCCAGTGTCTGCTGATAGCCAAAGTACATTTTCAGGCTGACGCCGAGCCAGAGTTTCGGTTGCGCCATGCTTCAGGCTCCCTGCTCGGTCGTCGTGGCCGGTTCTTTCAGCAGGCCACCCACGATATTGACCACCATCGCCAGTGAAATCGCGCCGGCATCCGGTGTACCCAGGCTCTTTTCAGCCAGCGGACGTGCGCGGCCCATTTTGGGTAACAGCTGTGCGGTGGCCTGCGCTGCCTGATCGGCAACCTGGGCCGCCTCCAGCCAGGCATCCGTCAGCGTCTTGCCTTTGGCGACGGCGGCATTGAGGCTATCGCTGAACGGCACCAGTACATCCACCATGGTTTTGTCACCCGGGCGGGCTTTGCCAAAATGCATAATGCCTTCTTTGGCGTGCAATACCCCGTTGGCTACACGCTGTGCATCAGGTGTCTGCTGATCGCCAAACGCAGTACCGAGCGCCGTCAGCGCTACGCCCCACAATGCCCCGGAGGTTCCACCGGCTTTATCTGCCCAGGCATCCGCAGCACGACACAGCAGGCTGCCTGCACCGGCCCCGCGTGCCGCGACATCACGGGCTTTTGCCACCGCACCGAGGGAACCCCGTTCCATCCCGATGCCGTGGTCGCCATCACCTGCAACCGCATCAATATCGCCCAGCTGCTGCGCATTGCGTTGCAACATGGCGGCGATGGCCTCCAGCATGTGCAGCACGCGCTGCGCACTTTCCTGTGATTCCACGCTGGCCTCGGGCAGGGGTTCTTCCACGCTTTCCACACATTCGGCGGCGCTCAGTGGTTCGGCGGCGATCACGCTGCCTTTGCGGTAGGCAGGGGTATTGGCTGGGGCGCGCCAGAAGGTTTCCAGCTCATCATCCAGCCACATCAGGGTGAGGGAGGCACCGGCCATATTGAAGCTGGTGACAAACTCGCCGACATCCGGTTCCACCACCTGCAACTGCGCTTCTGCCAGCAGTTGCGCGACGCGGCGATACACCACAAACAGTTCTTCATATTTGACTGAGCCGAGGCCGTTGAGGATCACTGCAACACGTTGTCCAGCCGGGCTTCCGATGTCTGGCGGCAGTTCACCCAGCAACCGATCGACAAAGATCTCCGCCAGCACATCGGCGCGTGGAACATCGTCTTCTTTGATGCCGGGTTCACCGTGGATACCCATACCCAGCGCCATGCGTCCTTTTTCCACTTCAAACAGCGGATGCGTTGCCCCTGGCAGGCTACAGCCGGAAAACGCCACGCCAAAGGAGCGGGTACGTTCGTTAGCGTGTTGCGCCAGTTTCAGCACCGCTGCGAGGTCATAACCCGCTTCAGCTGCCGCGCAGGCTGCTTTAAATACCGTGAGATCACCGGCTACGCCGCGACGTTTCTCGCGCTCGCTGACGCTGGCGCTGGAGATATCATCAGTCACCGCCAGCACTTCGCAGGCAATGCCCTCGGCGCGCAGGCGTTCACAGGCCTGGCCGAAATGCAGTACATCACCGGCATAGTTGCCGAACATCAGCAACACGCCTGCGCCATTGTGAGCGGCGCGCGCCACGTTATAGATTTGCTGCGCTGAAGGGGAGGCGAACAGATTTCCCATCGCGGCACCGTGTGCCAGACCCTGCCCAACCAGACCGGCGAAGGCGGGATAGTGACCGGAGCCACCCCCCACCACAACGGCGACGGTATCCGGCTGGCTGCGTGTGCTGCGCACCACACCGCCGGGTACCTGACGAACTTTGTCGGCGTTAGCAGCGACAAATCCTTCAATCAGTTCAGCGGCAAAGGCTGAAGGTTGGTTAAACAGGTACGTCATTATTATTGCTCCTGTGCGAGAGAAGTTGGCTGAGGCAGGGGCTGCAAGCGGCGGCGGTTGAGCAGCAGCATCAAAATGGCGGACAGCAGCATGAATCCACCCACCACAAACATCGGCAGGGCATAGCTGCTGGTGGCGTCATGCAACGCGCCGGTGATATAGCCCGCTGAAAAACCAGCGACATTACCCAGGGTATTGATCAGGGCGATAGCCGCGGCGGCAGAAGCGCCGGTCAGGAACTGAGTCGGTAAGGTCCAGAAATTCGGTAAGGCAGCAAAAATCGAGCTGGCCGTAATCGCAATGACCAGAATGGTGGCCAGCGGTGAATCCATATACAGCGCCATCGGAACGCTGACGCCACCCGCAAGCGCGGGAATGGCGATGTGCCAGGTTTTGCAGCCGCGTCGGGTGGTATCTTTTGACCAGAAGAACATCACGACAGCGGCGATCAGATATGGCACGCCGGTGATCAACCCTTTCTGCATCACGTTAAAGGTGGTGCCGAACTGCTGCTGGAAGCCCGAGATGATGGTGGGCAGGAAGAACGCCAGCGCATACAGACCATAAATAAAGCCGAAGTAAATCAGGCACAGCATCCAGACGCGGCCATTGCCCATCACCGAACGCACGCTGTGATGTGCCTGGTGCTGTTTCGTCTGATGCTCTTTTTCCAGCTCGCTGGTGAGCCAGTTCTTTTCTTCCTCGTTTAGCCATTTGGCCTGGCGTGGGGCATCCACCAGCCAGAACAGGGCCGCGATACCGATCAGGATCGCCGGGATCGACACGCCCATAAACATCACGCGCCAGCCATCGAGGCCGAACAGGCCGTGCTGCTCAATCAGCCCTGCGGCCAGCGGTGCGCCAAATACCACGGTGAGCGGTTGTGCCAGATAAAACAGCGACAGGATTTTGCTGCGATGGCGGGCGGGTACCCACATGCTGAGATACAGAATCGCCCCCGGGAAGAAGCCCGCTTCGGCAATCCCCAGCAGCAGGCGCAGGGTATACAGGCCTTGCACGCTACTCACCCAGGTGAACAGCAATGACACGATCCCCCAGCTGATCATGATACGTGCCAGCCAGCGACGTGCGCCGAAACGATGCAGCGCCAGGTTGCTTGGTACTTCCAGCAGGATGTAACCGATAAAGAACACCCCGGAAGCGAGACCAAATTGCAGTGCGGTGATGCCCAGGTCCTGGGTCATGCCATTTGGGCCAGCAAAGGAGATCGCGGTGCGATCAAGGAAGTTAATAAAGAACATCAGGGCGACGAAGGGGACCAGTCGCCAGGATATTTTGCGGATAGCGGATTGCTCCACCGCCGCCAGATTTGGCTGACTCATAACGCACCTCCATGACGTGCGTGGTTGATCTTGATAAGCGGTGTTGGCCAGACGCAAACGGCGTGCTGGCTGCAAGTGAACGGCGAAATACAGGGCTGATTACACATGTTCGAGTCCTTCAGGGGTCTTCTTGTGCTTTAGTGTCTGTAGCGAACAAATGAACATTACACGTATAAATGAGCAGCTCTCAAGCGCCACTTCCGAAAAATGTGAGGCGGCTCATATGTTAGGAAATTGATCAATATTTCGGATTTCAGGCCCTGTTTCGGCTGGATTCCCTGCTGCAAGGGCTTCATTGTCGCAATGCGCTCAAAACTTCCGACTCAAACAAAAGAACTCATGTTGAACATATGAACGATGTTGTGGCAGGCTGTATGAGAAGAGTCGATCGCCTGTGAAGATCGCAGGCCTGAGCGCATAACCTGCTGGAGAAAATGTATGAAAACCATTGCCATTGGTGCCGATGATGCGGCCATCGATCTGAAAAACCTGATTAAACGCTATCTGGAAGAGAAGCAATACGATGTACAGGACTACAGCAATGATGCACAGAATGATCGTCCGATGTACCCGGATGTGGCGTTTGCACTGGCAACGGCTATCCAGCAGGGTGAGCACGATCGCGGCATTCTGCTGTGTGGCACCGGCATCGGTGTGGCGATAGTGGCAAACAAGGTCGCAGGCGTGCGCGCGGCGCAGTGCCATGACACCTTTTCTGCGGAGCGTGCGCGTAAAAGTAACAATGCACAGATTATGACGATGGGATCGCGTGTCATTGGACCGGAACTGGCAAAGAACATCGTCAACGCCTGGCTGGCTTCCGAGTTTGAAGGGGGTGGCTCGACGGCGAAAGTCGAAAAGATCGGTTATTACGAACAGGTCTGTCTGGCGAAGTAACTGTCTGACGTTTTTATCGGTGCTGGCCTGAGAAAAAAAAGGAGCATCGCGATGATGCTCCATTATTATTCGTTAACGACAGAACCGTTATCAGAAGTCGTAGAATAACGTAATCCAGGTTGCGTCTGCTTCATTATCTGAAGTGCTGGCAATGGTGCGTTCTACGTACAAGGATAAGCCATGGCCGAAGTTACTGCCCACACCTAAATAAGTGTGGTTAGCATGATACTCTTCATCACCTTTGAGGCGCAGTGAGTCGGCAGCAATATAAGGCTGTACCGATTTAAACCACGGTGCATCGATATTGAAGGTATAACCGACGAAACTTTCCAGACCATATCCGCTACCGGCGAAATAGTGATCGACGGTTGAATAACGCGTGCTCGGTACGAAGTCTTTGTAGTAACTTGCGGTTCCTACAATATACCAGTTGCCTGGCTGCCACGTCAGCGCAGTACCCGACAGCTGCTGATGGTATTTCTTCTCATTATAATCATTATCACGCATGGTGGCATTCGTGATGCTGTAAGCCGCACTCAGGGTCAGCGATTTAGTCAGATTATAATCGAAGCCTAAACCCTGGCCGCTATTACGACGATAGAAAAGGCCATCCCCGGCATTCAGGTTATCTTCTGGTAACAGGTAATTGGCATAAACCGTCAGGTCACCAAAAGTATTTTTATACTTGATGCTATTCTTGGCTCTGTTTGCGCCGTCGTAGTTACCGTTGATACCAATACCGGTGCCACCCGCGTGACCATCGTTGTCCCAGACGTCACTTTTCATACCCACAACTTCGTAATAAATACCGTACTGGTGGCCGTAGGTCAGGGTACCGTAACGGTCATCTTTGATGCCCGCGTACAGTTTCCTCTGCGTATCACGCTGTTTACCTTCAGGATAGTGGCTATCCCATCCGGCAGCTTTGGCCAGATCGACACCCACTTCATACATGGCAATAACCGACGTATGCTGGCTGAGTGCGTAATCGCCACTAAAGCGGAAACGGGTGCCACCGTCATGCCCATTTTTATAATAACCCGGCTCCGGACCATTATTAAAAATGAATTCAGGACGAATACTGCCGCCAAATTGCAGACTCAGCGGCGCTAACAGCGCATTGCTGTCCTTGTTCTTCTCAAGGATGGTTATTTCAGCGTGCGCTGAATTGGCTACGGCCAGCAACGTGGCTGTGGTGAGACATAGTGATGTGGTGAGTTTTTTCATAGTATCCATTTCTTATTATGATAACGCTTAGAAAAAGCGGGCTGAAATTTTTACCATGATTGAAATGTATTGAATATATAAAATTCTTATATCACTCAGCATTGATAAGAATAGTTCTCAGTAACAGGGCTAACCTGAAGAGAATATGCGCTAGAAATGATGAGGTATCGAACTTTATCAGATTGAATTACATACAGTGGGGTTATTTATTAATCTAAATTACCAATTTATGCGAAAAGATGCTTTAGGCTCGATATCATAAGACTTCCTGAGTCTGGCGGTCATCTTTCTATGTTATGCGGGTAGTTTTCTGAATAAAAACTGGTCAATCAGTGGTTGAAAAAATGTTAATTAAACAGAATGAAGTCTGTATAAATTTCACTTAATGTCGATAAATAATTTATCATAATGATAAGAGTCTCATCATGACATCAATCACAATCAGGTTTAATTGGATTAACGAATATCAGATAAATAACCCTATGGAAAACAAGGGCTAACATTTCCTTCTGATTCTTCAGCTAAATTTTGATATTGATAAATCTAGATATTGCGATTAGCATGCTTTTCACACCAGACACATAACTGCTCTGGAGCAGTGGATGATCAGCCAGGTATGTCATTCGAACTGCTCGGATTTTAATTACTCATTTATATTCAATAATATAGATATGTAGGTATCATGATGGATAACAACGCTCTCTTCACCACCACCCCTCTGGGTCCGTTTACCCTGAAAAACCGCATTGTATTGCCGCCTCTGACCCGCTCACGTAGTTCACAGCCGGGAAATATTCCCAATGAATTAATGGCGGAATACTACAGCCAGCGCAGCAGTGCGGGTTATATGGTCACTGAGGGAACGCAGATAGAGCCGCGTGGACAGGGCTATGCATGGACTCCGGGGATCCACAGTGCTGAGCAGGTTGCAGGCTGGAGCAAAGTCACCCGCGCGGTTCATGACCGTGGCGGCATCATTTTTGCCCAGTTGTGGCATGTAGGCCGGGTTTCGCATACGTCATTGCAGCCAGGGGAAGCCGCGCCCGTGGCTCCCTCCGCCATCCCTGCGGGTGATAACGTTAAAGTCTTTATTGAGACCGGGCCGGGTAGTGGCACGCTGGCACCGGCCTCTGTGCCGCGCGCGCTTGAAACCAGCGAAGTGAAAGACATTGTGAAGATGTACGCCAAAGCTGCGCAGAATGCACTGGATGCCGGTTTTGACGGCGTCGAGATTCATTGTGCTAACGGTTATCTGGTGAATCAGTTTATGTCCATCCACAGTAATCAGCGTGAAGACGAATATGGCGGCTCGCTGCAAAATCGTCTGCGTTTTCTGCGTGAAGTGGTGCAGGCGGTTGCCGATGTCGTCGGGAAAGATCGCGTGGGTGTGCGTTTTTCGCCGCTGTTCAACGACACAAAAGAAGAGCGTGTCTATCTGGGGCTGGTCGAGGACAACCCGCACGAAACCTATACTGAAGCAGTTAAAATCCTGCAGGAAATTGGCATCGCTTATCTTTCTCTCGCTGAAGCCGACTGGGATAACGCACCGGAGTTACCCGTCGCGTTTTACCAGCAAGTCCGCGATATCTTTGCTGGCACTATCATGTATGCGGGGCGTTATACCAAAGAACGCGCGGAACGCATCCTTAACGCTGGCTGGGGGGATATCTTTGGTTTTGGTCGCCCCTTCATTGCTAACCCTGATTTACCGGCGCGTTTAGCCAATGGCTGGCCGCTGAACGCTGTCGATGCTGCTACCATGTACGGTGGTACAGCGAAGGGTTATACCGACTATCCGCACTACGAATGATCTGCTGCTGATTCTTCCCCGCCATCCCTAAGGATGGCGGGGTTTTTATTGTGATATCGTGCGATAAAAATAACTCCAATAACCCTAAAACTGTTGTTGTGTGGAGTTATTGGAGTTATTATTTTTTTATCAGAACACAACAGGACAGAGGGATGGACAGCAGGAAGTTAATTGCAGAAATCAAGGATGATGGCTGGATTCTGATAAGGGTAAACGGTAGTCATCACCATTTTACCCACCCGACAAAACCGGGTCTGGTAACAATACCTCATCCCAAAAAAGATTTACCGGTTGGTACGGTAAAAAGCATCAGGAAACAAGCGGGGATCTAACCCCGCTTACTCGAAGAGGCTTAATTATGTTTTATCCCATTGCGATCGAGGCTGGCGACGACAAACACGCGTATGGCGTGACAGTTCCCGACTTACCGGGGTGCTTTTCCGCGGGTGATACCCTGGATGAAGCGATAGCAAATGCAAAAGAAGCGATAACCGGGCATATCGAATTATTAGTTGAGTTGGGGAAGGATATTCCCTCAGTGTCTAGTGTCGGAGCACTCGCTGGTCATCCTGATTATGCAGGTTACACATGGGCTGTAGTTGACGTGGATGTCACCCGTTTGCTGGGTGGCTCTGAGAAAATCAATGTTACGTTGCCTAAATCACTGATAGACCGGATTGATCGTTGTGTTGCTACGCACCCGGAGTTTAAAAGTCGTTCGGGCTTTCTGGCTCAGGCAGCTCTTGAGCATATCACCTCATCACGCTAATGCTGAAAATGCTCCCCTAAAAGTGGGGGGCATTTTACCACCGCTGCTTCAGCGCCGAAGAAGTGCATACCCCATCGGGATATTGTAATATCGTGATATATCGACGTGATAAGAGAACGAGTGCCGGGTATGTCTGAAATCAAATTAAATGATGTGCTAAAAGCGCTGAGCAATCCGGTTAGGATGGAAATCCTGCAGTGGCTCAAAGAACCCAAAAAGCATTTTGATCAGCCCTATGCGGATGCCGATGAGGTTGGCGTGTGTGTCAGCATCATTCAGGAGAAGGTGGGATTGTCGCAGTCCACGGTGTCACTCTATCTTGCAGCCCTGCAACGTGCGCAACTGGTCACCTCCCGCCGCATCGGCCCATGGACCTATTACAAACGTGATGAAGAGAAGATTGCCGAGTTTTTCCGTTTACTGGAAAAGCAGGTCTGACCGGATAGTCAGATGTCACTTTGTTCATGAATCCACACAGGGTGGTGAGGAATGGTACGAGATGATCATGGATCTCAGGTCTTAAAAAACACGGCCACTGCAGGAGAAATAACCCCCCGCAGTGGCGAGCAGAGCGTTAATGCTGATCCGCTGCTTTGATCCCCAGCCAGTCCATCATACCTTGTGCCGCATGGCGGCCTTCCGCCATTGCCGTCACCACCAGATCGGCCCCACGCACCGCATCACCCCCGGCGAAGATCTTCGGATTGGTAGTCTGATATCGATACGCGCTGTTGACACTGGCGGCGATACGTCCTCGGCTGTCCAGGCGCACGTTCTGGTCTGCCAGCCACGGCATGGCATGCGGATTGAAACCAAATGCCATAATCACGATATCGGCAGGCATCACAAACTCACTGCCTTCAATCGGCACCGGCCGACGGCGTCCCGTTGCATCCGGTTCGCCGGGTTGTGTACGTAACAGACGGATGCCACACACCTTGCCGCTGTCGTCCAGTTCCAGTTGCACTGGCTGCACATTAAATTCAAACGCTGCGCCCTCGTCGCGCGCGTTTTTCACCTCTTTACGCGAACCGGGCATGTTGGCTTCATCACGCCGATAAGCGCAGGTGACTTTGTTAGCACCGTGGCGCAACGCTGTGCGAACACAGTCCATCGCAGTATCGCCACCGCCCAGTACCACGATATTCAGACCTGCAGTATTGATAAACGGTTGCTCTGTACTCTCCGGCAGGCCCATCAGCTGTCGGGTATTGCCAATCAGAAAGGGCAACGCTTCACAGACACCGGGCGCATCCTCGTTGGGCAGGTCGGCCTTCATCGAGCGATAAGTCCCGACACCAAGAAATACCGCGTCATAGTCGTTAAGCACTTTATCCAGCGCGATATCTTTGCCAATTTCGCAGTTCAGCTCAAAACGGATGCCCATCGCACTGAAGATCTCTCGACGTCGCGCCAGCAGCGATTTATCCAGCTTGAAGGAGGGAATACCAAAGGTGAGCAGACCGCCGATTTCCGGGTGGCGATCGTAAACCGTCGCGCTGACACCATTACGTGCCAGCACATCGGCGCACGCCAGCCCGGCAGGTCCGGCACCGATAATGGCAATGCGTTTCTTCACCGGCTGCACTGCGCTGAGATCGGGCCGCCAGCCCTGTGCCAGTGCCTGATCAGAAATATAACGCTCAATATTGCCAATGGTTACCGCACCATAGTCGTCGCGTACCGTGCAGGCACCTTCACATAGCCGATCCTGCGGGCAAACACGGCCAGTGATCTCCGGCAGGCAGTTGGTCTGATGAGAAAGCTCCACGGCGGCGGCAATGTTGCCTTCTTTCACCTGCGTTACCCATTGCGGGATATGGTTATGCAGCGGGCAGGTCCATTCACAGATGCTGTGCTCGCCACAGGTCAGGCAGCGTTGCGCTTCGCGTAGCGCTTGATCGGCACGAAAGGGCAGATAGATTTCATCAAAGCCCGTTTTTCGTGCGGCCAGTGGCAATTTATCCGGTTCGCCACGCGGTGGGGTTTTACGCATTTGCTGCACTTTATGATCGTCAGGCACCGGCATTGCCGCTGCGACTTTATGCCATGGCTGTGCTTCCTGGCTGGCAGTGTGCAGGCGGCGCGCCTGCACCAGGTTTGTCAGCGTCGCGTCATTCACCAGGCGCAGTGCATCTGCCGGGCAATTTTGCGCACAGGCCGGGCCGTCCGGGCGCTCAAGGCAGAGATCACATTTGTGCGCGGTGGCTTTTACCTGTCCTGCCCCCAGCGGGTTGACCAGTACCTGCATGGTGCCGAAAGGGCAGGCAATGGCACAGGATTTACAGCCAATGCACCTTTGCTGATCAACTTGCACCGAATCACCCATGCGGCTGATGGCCCCCATCGGGCAACTGCGGGCGCAGGGTGCATCTTCACAGTGATGACAGGTGATGGCATTGCGCTGCTGCTGATGTTTAATCACCGTAATGCGCGGATGAAACTGCTCAGGGCTTAACACGTGTTGCTCATCGTTATGCGCCATCACGCAGGCGACTTCACAGGCACGACATCCTATACATTGCTGGCTATTCGCCAGCATAAACCGGTTCATTGATAACCTCCGTTTTAACGCACAAGTCCTTTCATTTTGTATGGTTATCAAATTTACCGGCTGAACATGAGACAGGCAATGTTCATTTGCCCAAACTTACAGCAGCGATGCTCGGGGACGCTCAGCTCCGCCAGCGCGACTGACGAATGACATTGCAGAAATTCATCGGTGTAAATTGCGCATCCTTGTCTTTCAGCACATCTGCCTTAACGTTACCAAATGTGGTTGCGGGCTTGTGTTTAATGCCATCGTAGAAGGCCTGGATAATATCCTCCTTAAAATCAGGCGTGCGAGGATGCTGCATAACCACCGCTTCCCGATCAGCATCGCTAAAGGTTTCGTAGCCCATTCCCAGCACATCCATTTCCACACCTGCGGTAACAAGGGCGATTTCTGGTGCCATAAACTCAGGAATGCCAGGGGTGGTATGCAGGGCGATGGCGGTCCAAACTTTGTCGATATCTTCCTGTTTCACACCATAACTTTGCATAAATTCACGCGCCGCATTGGCCCCATCGACTTCAAAACGCTTATCGCAGCTGCAATGTTCATGAGTCAGTCCGATGTCATGGAACATACACCCCACATACAGCAATTCATGGTCTACTTTGATATCCCGCTGCCTGCCCGCCAGTGCTGCCCAGTAAAAAACCCGGCTGGAGTGGTTAAACAGCAGGTCCGATTCTGTATCACGAATAAAGGTGGTGGTATCACGGGCCATTTGCGTATCGGGGATGCGGACCCCCTGAAGAGTGAAGCTCATGTTATTTCTCCGGTTGAGTGTCTGTCGCTCATTCTAAAAGAGAAACGGAATGTCTATAATAGTATTAGTTGGGCAATATCGGACATACAGACATAAACCGTCATGAGGAAAGAGGATGCTGCATCACGTCGTGATCCTGGCAGTGCCAGGCGTGCAATTGCTCGATGTTGCCGGGCCGCTGGATGTTTTTGCAGAAGCCAATCGTATCCTGCGCCGTGGAGTGTATAAAACCAGCGTCATGTCACTGGCCGGGGGGAGCGTTCAGTCTTCTTCCGGCGTCAGGATTGCAACGGATTGCGCACTGGCAACGTTTGCAACGCCAGCGGGATTAACCTTTCTGGTGGCGGGTGCGCCCGATATTCACGATCACGTATTGGATGATGGACAGATTGCCGACATAACCCAGCTGTGTGGTCAGAGTCACCGGTATGGCTCGGTTTGCACTGGTGCGCTGTTGCTGGCGCAAACCGGTTTGCTGGATGCACGGCAGGTCACCACGCACTGGTCGGTGGCGAAAGAACTGTCACTGCGTTATCCCGCGACCCGGGTTGATGCCGATGCCCTCTATATCGCCGATGGCCCGGTGCGTACCGCGGCAGGCGTGACATCGGGCATGGATCTGGCGCTGCGTTTTGTCGAGGAAGATGTCGGGCGGGAAGTTGCGCAGGAGGTAGCGGCCAACCTGGTGATGTTTTTTCGCCGGCCCGCAGGTCAGGGCCATTTTATCCGTAAACAGCAGACTTCCCTCGCTGGCCGTTCTGCGTTACAGGATTTACAGCGCTGGGCGTTGACCCATCTTGATGAAGTCAAAAATGCGACGCATCTGGCGCAGCACCTCAATCTGAGCCCCCGCCATGTAAATCGCCTGTTTAATCAGGAGATGGGTCTGGGAACCGCAGAATGGCTGGAGGGGGCGAGGATTGCCCGCGCCCAGGAACTTCTTTGTGCCGAGACCCCGATGAAATCCATCGCTTCCTTGTGCGGCTACAGCAGCAGTGATGTGATGCGCAGAGCCTTTATCAAGGTGACCGGTCTGACACCCACGGTCTATCGAAAGATCTACGGTGCGAAAAAATAAGGTCAGGCTGCCCTGCGGCCCCGCAGCATAATAATCACCAGATAGATCCCTCCAGTCAGGGACGCAATCGCCCCGGTAGCGATTTCCCTGGGAAACAGCATCCAGCGACCAATCCAGTCGGCAGCCAGCATCAGCAACGCGCCAAAAGAGGCGGAGGTGAGAAGAAAGGGCAGCGGTTTATCCGCTCCCTGCATTCTGGCCATATGCGGCGCAACCAGACCGATAAAGGATAAAGGCCCAACGATCATCGTCGCCATGGCAGTGGCTGACGCACTGAGCAGCCATAACACCAGGCGTGCAAAGCGAATGTTGATGCCCAGCCCGTAAGCAACCTGAGTGCCCAACGGCAATATCACCAGCCAGCGTTGAATCAGTGGCAGGATAGCAACCAGAGCGATAGCCGCGAGGAGCACAATTTCAGCCTGATGCGGTCTGACGCTATAAGTGGAACCGATTAACAGACTAAACAACTGCATGACGCGCAGGTCACCACTCGCCATCACCACGGTCGATACCGCTTGCAGGATAAGCGTCAGTGATACACCTGCCAGCAGCAGCGTCTCCGGGGCATAGTGCGAACGGCGGCCGAGCAGCAGCAACAGCAGTAGCACCGCGCCGCAACCCAGGGCACAGCCAATCACGATATTGCCCGTATTGGCTGGCGAGAGAAAAAGGGTGGCAATGATCCCCAGCGCGCCACCGGCGGTGATCCCCAGCAGGTCCGGGCTGGCCATCGTGTTTCCTGACAGGTTCTGGATGGTACCACCGGCAATCGCCAGCAATACTCCGACGGAAATGGCGGCGGTGAGCTGTATCAGGCGCAGCGAGACCCGGGAGGTGGAATGCCAGGGAAATTCAAGTTGCCAGCCATGTAACCCTTTCCCCAGCACCAGGAAGACCAGACTCAGCACCAGCAGGCATACCAGATTAGAAGTCAGCAGCGCCAGGGGGGACTTTTTCTTCTCTGCGGGCACCGTCATAGCGGGGAGCACACGAGTTTCACGCGGTATCACAGACGTTTTAGCGCGTGACAGATAACCCAGTATCACTGGCGCGCCAAGTAAAGTCGTGACCGCACCTACCGGGATCATCAGCCCTGACAGCCCGGACAGGCGACGTGCCAGCTCATCGGCTAACCACAGAAGGACCATGCCAAGCACTGATGCCCACAACAGGCGATCCCGTAATCGACGGGCACCGGCAAGACGCGCGAGATGCGGTGCGCCGAGACCGACAAAACCGATGATGCCCACAGAGCTGACAATCAGCGCAGTGATCAGCAACACCGAACCCATCGTCGCCGCCAGCAGCCATGGCACAGAAATGCCCAGGTTCTTTGCCTGAACGTCTCCGGTTCCATAGATGCCCATTGGCCGGGCAAACAGCAGACAAAACCCAATACAAGGCAGCAGGTGCAGGAAGAGTTGCGTGGTACTGCGCCAGTCATACTGTGCCAGAGAGCCACCACCCCATAGCGCCATAAAACTTAATTGCCGGAAGTACAGAATCGCCAGTATGACCCCGACCGCGCTGCAACACAGGTTCAGTATCATTCCTGCCAGAATCAGGGAGACCCCCGAGGTGCGCTGACGCAAAGCAATCAGCATGACAAAACACAGCGCCAGCCCGCCCCCGGCAAAAGCAATCCATTCTCTTCCGACGATGAAGAGGGCCGGGAAGAATACCGTCACTAACGACAGGACCAGATAAGACCCTGAGGCGATGCCCAGCGTCATGGGTTCCGCAAGTGGATTACGCAACATCTGCTGGCTGACCACGCCGGAAAAAGCCAGCCCGGCCCCGCAGATACCGGCCATTGCCAGGCGTGGCAGATCGTTATAAAGAAAAATAAGCCCCCCGATGCTATCGGGCCTGGGGGTTACAAGGGCGGCGTACCATAACGATAACGGCAGATAGTGGGACACTCTGAGCCAGAAAAGCGCAGCGGCCAGCGCGCAGATCATAAAGATGATGAAAATAGCGACAGGGCGCTTCATGAATTTACCCAGGATCATGGTGGTCCGGCATGGCTGCTGGCCGCCGAGGTAATGGCGCAGGCCAGTGCGTCAGTGAACGCTATTGCCGACATCACGCCGCCATTGGCCGGTGCGGGTGGAATAAAAAGATGGTGGCCGGGCTGCCGAAAAGGCAGCGCCTGCCATACCGGGTTATTTTGCAACATCAGCCTGACGGAGAGGGGCATCGGCGAAAAGGCGATCAACAAAGCTTCAGGTTCAGCGTAAAGCGCATCATAGCCGGTGGTGGCGAAACCAGAGACGGCGGTGGGTGCGTGGCAAGCGTTAGTCACCCCAAGCCTGGCAAGCAAATCACCGTACAAGCTGCCGGCACCCGCCAGGCGGACGAAGGCTTCATCAATAAATTGTACAATGAACACTTTTCGTTGTGCCGCCCCCGGCAGCATCGCGAGGCGTTTGCGGGCGGTTTCGAACAGGTGCTGCGCCCTGAAAATCACTGCCTGTGCAATTGCCACCCGGTTGAAAAAATGACCCAAAGTCATCAATGCCGCACTGGCTTGATCAAAGGAGTATCGTCCATAGGAATCGGCTTCACCCACGTTAAGAATGGGTGCGATGCGCTGCAACAGCGGAGCGATGACGCCATGAGCCGGTGTGATAATGATCAGTTCCGGGCGTAATAACGTCAGCAGCTCCAGATTAGGCTGATAAATCAACCCAACGTCAGCCACCGCCGCAGGTAATGTCACGGCGTGAAAAGTCTGTCGGAATCCATCGGGATTGGCTACCGCAATAGGGGTGATCCCTAGTAGCAACAGGGATTCTGTCAGCATCCAGTCGAGAACGACAATTCGCCTCCCGCTGGGAGGCACCTCAGCAGCACTTCCCTGTGCCAGCGTGAATTGCAGCCCGAGCAAGGCAGACAGCCGTAGAAAATTACGTCGGCCGACTGATGCGCATCCGGAACTTACCATTGGTATTTGATACCCGCCAGGACCATGCGGCCCGCACCCCAGTAGCAATAAGACTGACCGGTACAGCTGGCAATATAGTGTCGGTCAAACAGATTGCTGGCGTTCAGTGACGCCATCCACCCTTCCAGTGAAGAACTGAGCTGGCCCAAATCATAACGTAGTGCGGTGTCCACTAAAGTTGCAGAGGAGGTTTTGAAGGTGTTGTTAGTATCACCGTAAGAACCACCGATATAACGTACACCCGCCCCGAACTGCCAGCCCGCCAGTGCTCCGGAATACTGGGTGTAATCCGCCCACAGCGAGCCGGTATTATGTGGAATCCCCACCGGGGCTTTACCTTGTGCGGTGTTGCTGTTTGTATTGGTGATGTCGGTGTAGGTATAGCTACCGATTAACTGTAAGTGGTCTGTCAGGCTGGCGTGTGCCTCGGCTTCTACTCCCCGGGATCTGACTTCACCGGTCAATACGCTAAAACCTGAGTGTTCGGGATCGCTGGTCTGGACATCGGTTTTATTTATCTGGAACAAAGAAAGCGTAATGAAGCTGTTGCTGTGCTTCGGCTGGAACTTGACGCCAGCCTCATATTGTTCGCCTTTCGACGGTGTAAACGCCTTACCTTCATAATCCGTTCCCAACTGAGGCTGGAAAGACTGTGAGTAGCTGATGTAAGGGGCGATACCATTAGCAAACTGATAAACCGCACCGGTACGCCAGGTAAACGCGCGGGCCGACTGATACTGTGTCTCCTGCGTTTTAAAGGAATGCGTACTGTTGTTGGTCCAGTCTTCCCTCATGCCTAATAAAAACGACCAGTTACCGACATCAATCTGGTCCTGTCCGTAAGCACCGAGTTGCTCCAGCGTCGCCTCTGTGGAGGTGGCGTACATGAAATTGGGGGTAGGGATCGTCTGCCCATATTGCGGGTTACTGATGCTCAGCGACGGTGCGGCTGCGCTGTAAAACCAGTGGCTGAAGCGGATGTGCTGATAATCTACGCCAAACGTTGCCTTGTGAGACACCGCACCGGTGGTGAATGTTGCCAGCGCCTGATTATCGAGCGTATGCGCGTCAACATCGCCATAGTTGAGATAGGCGGTGCGATTCAGGGTTTTCCCATCAGCATTAAATCCGTCATTCCCGACATACTGTAATTTCTGGCTGTTGCGCAGGAAGCGATAGCTTTGTTTCACTGACCAGACATCATTAAATCGGTGAGTTAACTCTTCACCAATCGCACCTTGCGTCTTGCGGAAGCTGTCGAAGCTGGGATCGCCAGGGTTCAGGCTGCGTGGCACTTTGATGTCCCCATTAATGGGGACAGAATTGTAATATCCGGCATCCGGGTCGGTCTGATAATTACCGTATAGCGTGAAATGCGTGTCGTCGTTAATTTGCCAGGCGAGGCTGGGCGCGATGGAAAAGCGGCGTTCCTTAACAAAATCAGTCTGGCTGCTGGTATTAAAGCCGTCTGCTGCGATGCGGTAGAGCACAGTCTGGTCATTATTCAGCGCGCCACCAACATCAACAAAGCCCTGAGCACGACCATAACTGCCCGTTTGTACGCCTGCCTCATTCAGCTGATTTTTCTGCGGTAACTTGCTGACCATATTCACCACGCCGCCCGGCGATCCCTGCCCATAAAGGACGGACGCGGGACCGTGTAATACTTCGATACGCTCAAACATATAGGGATCGAAGCTGGTCACGTTATAGCCGAAGCCACCGGACGGGCCGGGGGTATACAGGCCATTCCAGAGTTCGTCGATTAAAAAACCTCTGGCATAGAGATATTCCAGTGAATCCGTATTCGCCCCGCGCTGTTCCGACGCAATACCGGAGGTGTAACGCAGCGCCTGGGCAACACTCTGGACATTCTGAAGAGACATCTGATCCCGTGTGACGACGGAGATCGCCTGGGGCGTTTTAATCAATGGCGTGTCAGTTTTCGTTCCGGCCGTGCTTTGATGAGCAACATAACCGTACACCGGTCCGTTACCGGTTTCTTTAAAGTCCTGTGCATTAACCTCCATGACGTTTTGATCCGCCTGGGTGGTTTGTTGCTGCGTAGCGTGAGCCACCACCGGAAGTAATAAAGTGATTAACAGTGGATATTTCCCTGATGCAGGTGAAATGACGCAGGTAGCCCCATAAATTTCCGAAGATTTCATTTCATCAATTCCGATTCAAACGAAGATGTCGCTATGTTGTTTGCGTATGCAAACAAGAATGAAAATCATTTTTATTTTCATATTGAATCATATCAGATGGGCTGCTAGGGTGTATTGCCAATAAGTTTTGCAAAACAGACATGTTTTGGCGGAATTTGCCGTCAATAAGCGGAGATAGTGTGGAAGAGACATGGCATTACTTTTCGCAGGGACAATATCAGCAGCAGTCCCGTCCGGTGATCGCTAATACCTATGAATACCGGAACGGCGATCGGCAGGCGTGGCATTCTCACGAGCAATTACAGTTTATTTTCACCACCCGTGGCGTACTCAGCGTGATCACCAGCCAGGGCTCCTGGACGCTGGGACCGAATCGCGGATTATTATTGTTACCCCGTACCGGTCATGAACTGTATGCATCCGGTGAAGCCCTGATGCACAGTATTTATATTGAACCCGATGTATGGCGTCATGAAAGAAAAGAATGCTGTGTTTTGCTGGTTTCTTCCCTTCTGCGTGAACTGGTGCTGGAAATGGTGAAAGAGCGCCGACAGGAAACTTATATTCTCTCCGAAATGATTGTGCCGTTGTTGCTAAGAGGATTACACGAGGCACAGGAACTGCAGCAGGGTTGTTTGCCTCTTCCCGAAGATCGACGACTCCAGAAAATCTGTAAGGCGCTGATGCAGGCACCGTCAAATAATGAATCACTGGAAATATGGGGTGATCGCATCGGCACCAGCGACAGAACGCTGAGTCGGCTGTTTATCAAACAGACCGGTTATACCTTTGGCCAATGGCGACAACAGTTACGGCTGGTGGAATCCATGACCCGGCTGGCGCAGGGGATGTCGGTTGCCACCATAGCGACGGAACTCGGCTATCGAAGTTCCAGCTCTTTCATCACCATGTTCAGAAAGGCGATGGGGGAAACACCGCAAAATTACTTCAAAAAGGGATGATCAGGGAAAATACGGGCGAGGATCTCCTCGCCCGATAATCATCAGAACTGATACACCATGCCCACAGCGACAACATCACTGGTGCTGATGCCAGCAGATTGAGAGAACTCGCTGCTATCCATCAGGTTGATCTGGTAGTCGACATACGCATTCATGTTTTTATTGAAGTTGTAGGTCGCACCGATATCAACAAATTTCACCAGATCCTGGTTGCCATAGGTATTGCCATCAGCAGAGGCACCCAGATGTTTGCCGCGAGTCTGGTTATAACCAATGAACGGTACTAAACCGAAATCAAAGGTATAGCCCGCATAGGCTTCAAACAGATCGGACTGGTTCGCGTAACCATAGGCGCTGTCGTCTGAAGACGCAGAACCAAAGCGGGATGCGTTATAGGCGCGGGCATACATCACGGCCAGATAAACATTGTTGGCATCGTATTTAATCGCGCCAGTATAGGCTTCGGCTTTCGAGCCATGACCCATGATGCCGCTGGTCAGGCTGTTCTGCTCGTTGGTACGGTCGCCGCTCATGAATGCGCCAGCAATGCTGAAGCCTGCGCCGATGTCATACGATGCTGACATACCAAAGGTATCGCCATTCTGGCGCAGCACATCACGTACACCCGGCTCACCGCCGCCATCATTTTTACCCTGATACTGCAGGGCAAAATGCAGGCCATCTACGAGGCCAAAGAAATTATCATTACGGTAAGTCGCCAGACCATTACCACGGTGGAACAGGAACTGGTCTGAGTTATAGGTCAGGCCATCGAACTCAGGCTGCATATCGGTATAACTGAATGCGTCATACATGATGCCGGAATTACGACCGTAATCGAATGAACCATAATTACCGTATTTCAGACCTGCGTAACCAATACGGGTATACATTTGATTGGTCTGATTTTCAGTCTGATTCAGGTTCCATTGCGCCTGCCATTGACCATAACCAGTGAGCTGGTCGCTAATCTGGGTTTCGCCTCTGAATCCGAAACGCATATAGGATTGGTCACCGTTAACACTTTTATCATTACTGATATAGTTCTCACCAACCACCATGCCGTTGATGTCTAACTTGTTACCATCTTTGTTATATACTTCAGCAGAATGTGCTGCGCTTGCAACAATAAACCCTGCGATAGCTAAAGAAAGCTTTCTAATAGGCGTTTTCATTTTATTCCTCGTATAAACCACTGCTTGTTTTTGTATGAGCGCGGGAAAAGTTACCCGGCGATAAATTTTCTAACATTGAAAGCATTTTTAGTAAATCTGCTAATACAAATAAGGCACAATCGGGTAAATGATAAAATTAATACTGAGAAAAGCCAAAAAGAGCACAATTTCATAAATAGTTCGCCTGCTAACTTATGGTATTTGATAACGCAGGCTTACAAAACGCTATTCAAAACTTTACAAAAGTTAAATATAGAAAAAACTTATGAACTGGATCTTAACCGGTGTTGAAGCCGGAACGGGAAAAGAGGTTGCCAGGCAGTTGCTCCATAAAGGGCATCATGTTACGGCTATTGTCAAAAATTATTTAAATGTTACAGACTTAACCTCTTTATATCCTGATAATTTCATGGCTGAGGAAATGTGCAGTTACGAAAATGCAAATATAATCAGTTGCTTAAAGGTTGTCTTTGGACGTGGGTCTGAAGTGGATGGGGTGATATTATGCGATGGTCATAATGTAGTTCAGTCCACCGAAGAGATGACTTCACTGGATGTTAATTATGCACTTATTTCAGGAATCAATGAGCCTATCCTGTTAGTTCGTGCATTAATCCCATTTTTCAGAAAACGAAAAAAAGGGCAGATTATTCTAATTTCAGCACCAATTGATAAAAAAATGCCGGGTGGTGTTGCAATTAGTTATGCGATTAAAAAAGGATTAAGAGCATTTATTGAGTCAATAACGGATGAAATTTCCTCGTATGGTATCAGGACGCAGGTTATTAACGTCAGATCTGGCGATGAATTATCCGGTTTTGAACTTATGCGTCCGGTGAACACAATACCTTTAAGTGATAATTGCAAGCCGGATAGCCTGATGAGTAAAACCGTGGCAGAGGATGACTCACACCGATTGCTCACTCAGAAAATTAGCGACGGGATTAAAACGAAATATATGACTGAAAGATGTTCATTGCGCTGATGTCCTGTCCGTAATTGAGTAAAATAAAACTTCCCCCGCCTGTGATTCCTTTAGCTTCCGCTCAGTCAGATATCTCACGTTTCTTTCCTGTGCATATATCGTAATCAATCAGCCATCGTAAGGATAAAAAAACCAGCCGGAACAACCGGCTGGTTTGATGGTGCTAGCGGGTGAAAAGCAGGCTAGCGGGCGATGTATTCGTCCTCCTCATCGTCCTCATCATGCGCCTTACCACCAAAGCGGTTGCGCACCACGACAAAGAACACCGGTACGAAGTAGATTGCCAGCAGCGTCGCCGCTACCATGCCACCGATCACCCCGGTGCCCACCGCGTTCTGTGCGCCGGAACCGGCACCGGAACTGAGCGCCAGTGGCAGGACGCCGAGGATAAACGCCAGTGATGTCATCAGGATCGGACGCAGACGCATACGGGCTGCCTCCAGGGTGGCTTCCACCACGCCTTTACCTTCTATCTCGATCTGGTCTTTGGCGAATTCCACAATCAGGATGGCGTTCTTCGCTGACAGACCAATGGTCGTCAGCAGGCCAACCACAAAGTAAACGTCGTTATTCAGACCACGCAGCATGGTGGCAACCAGCGCACCAAATACGCCGAGCGGCACCACCAGCATCACCGAGAACGGGATCGACCAGCTTTCATACAGCGCAGCCAGGCACAGGAACACCACGATCAGCGAGATAGCATACAGCGCCGGGGCCTGCTGGCCGCTCATCCGTTCCTGGTACGACATCCCGGTCCAGTCATAGCCGATGCCGGGTGGTAGCTGCTTCGCCAGCTGTTCCATCAGCGCCATCGCCTCACCGGAGCTTTTACCCGGTGATGGCTGGCCGAGAATTTCGACCGACGACAGGCCGTTGTAGCGTTCCAGACGCGGTGAACCGAACACCCATTCCGCGCTGGCAAAGCTGGCGAAAGGCACCATTTTGCCGTTGCTGGCGCGCACGTACCAGTTGTCCAGGTCCTTCGGCATCATGCGGTAAGGCGCATCACTCATCACGTAAACGCGTTTCACCCTGCCCTGGTCAATAAAGTCGTTGACATAGCTGCCGCCCCAGGCGCTGCTCAGGGTGGTGTTGATGTCGGTAAGATCCACGCCCAACGCGGTGGCTTTTTCCTGATCAATATTGACCTTATACTGCGGGCTGTCTTCCATGCCGTTCGGACGCACCGCCGTCAGCACGTCAGGATGCTGACGCGCCAGTTCCAGCAGTTTGTTACGCGCGGCGGTCAGCTGCTCATGGCCGAGGCCGCCCTGATCGATCAGCTCAAAGTCGAAGCCGGTGGCGTTACCCAATGCAATGATTGGCGGCAGGTTAAAAGCCACCACGTTACCGTCCATGATTTTACTGAACGATTTCATTGCACGGCTGACGATACCATCAACCGAGTTCTCGCTACCGTCACGTTCTGACCAGTCTTTCAGGCCGACAAAGAGGATGCCCACGTTCTGACCGCGTCCGGCAAAGCCGAAGCCGTTGATCGACAGCACGTTCTCAACGTTCTTTTTCTCGTTGGTCAGATAGTAATCGCTCACCTGGTCCAGCACAGCCTGGGTACGTTCCTGAGTTGCGCCAGCCGGCAGGATCGCCTGCGTGGCCAGCACGCCCTGGTCTTCCGACGGCAGGAACGAGGTGGGCAGACGCATAAACAGCACCGCCATACCTGCCACCAGCACGCCGTAAATCAGCAGAAAGCGACCACTGCGATTCAGCATGCGCGCAACGGAATTGGTGTAGTGATGGGCGCTCTGATCGAACTTGCGGTTAAACCAGCCGAACAAGCCACGATGCTGACCGTGGGTACCCGGTTTTACCGGTTTCAGGATGGTCACGCACAGGGCCGGCGTCAGGATCAGCGCCACCAGCACGGACAACGCCATCGCCGACACGATGGTAATGGAAAACTGACGATAGATAACGCCGGTACTGCCACCGAAGAAAGCCATAGGCACAAATACCGCCGACAGCACCAGCGCGATGCCGACCAGCGCCCCCTGGATCTGCCCCATCGATTTTCGCGTAGCGGCTTTCGGTTTCAGCCCTTCCTCGGCCATCACACGTTCGACGTTCTCCACCACCACGATGGCATCATCCACCAGCAGGCCTATCGCCAGCACCATGCCGAACATGGTCAGGGTGTTGATCGAGTAACCAAAGGCGCTAAGGATGCCAAACGTGCCGAGCAGCACCACCGGCACCGCAATGGTCGGGATCAGCGTGGCGCGGAAGCTCTGCAGGAACATGTACATCACCAGGAACACCAGCACGATCGCTTCGAACAGCGTTTTCACCACTTCGTGGATCGAGATGCTGATAAACGGCGTGGTGTCGTAGGGATAAACCACCTTCAGGCCCGGCGGGAAAAAGGGCTTCAGATCATTGATTTTGGCGCGAATGGCATTGGCGGTATCCAGCGCGTTAGCGCCTGCAGCCAGCTGAATGCCGAGTGCGGAAGCCGGTTTGCCGTTAATTTTCACCACAAAGTTGTAGTTCTCACCGCCACGCTGGATGCGGGCCACGTCATGCAGGCGCACCTGGGAGCCATCGCTGTTCACCTTCAGCAGAATGTTGCCGAACTGTTCCGGTGAGGTGAGGCGGGTCTGGGCAATGATCGAGGCGTTAAGCTGCTGCCCCTTCACCGGTGGCGCACCGCCGAGCTGGCCAGCGGCGATCTGCGCATTCTGGGATCTGATCATGCTCATTACATCGACCGGGGTCAGCTGGTAGTTATCCAGCTTGTTGGGGTCGAGCCAGATACGCATCGCGTACTGGGAACCGAACAGGGTGGTGTCGCCGACGCCGTTGATACGGCTGAGGGGGTCCTGCAGATGGGAGGCCACATAGTCCGCGATATCTTCCATGCTCATGTGGCCGGATTCATCGACGAAGCCCGGCACCAGGAAGAACACGCTGGAGGATTTACGCACCGAGATGCCCTGCTGCTGAACTTCCTGCGGCAGACGCGGGGTGGCGAGCTGCAGCTTGTTCTGCACCTGCACCTGGGCGATATCCGGGTCCGTGCCGTTCTCAAACGACAGCGTGAGCTGCAGCGTGCCGGAGGAGTCGCTGTTGGAGGACATGTACATCAGGCCGTCCAGGCCACTCATGTTCTGTTCGATCACCTGCGCCACGGTATTCTGCAGCGTGGTGGCGTCTGCGCCGGGGTAGGTGGCGCGGATTTGCACCGAGGTGGGGGCGACGTCAGGGTACTGCGCCACCGGCAGCTTGAGGATCGAAATCCCCCCGGCCAGCATGACGATAATCGCCAGCACCCAGGCAAAAATGGGCCGGTCAATAAAGAATCTGGACATCAGTCAGCGGTTCCTGTGGACGAAGAGGAGGAAGCGTTTGCAGCAACAGGTTTAACGGTCATGCCTGGCTGAGCCCGCTGGATACCGGACACAATCACGCGCTCCCCGGCCTGCAGACCGCCATTCACACGCCATTTATCGCCTTCCGCCTGCGAGACGCTGATGGTGCGGACTTCCACTTTGTTATCATTACCGACCACCAGCGTGGTGGCTTCACCGCGCGGGGTACGCGTAACGGCCTGCTGCGGGATCAGCAATGCCTGCGGATCGGTGCCTTCATCAAGACGTGCGCGGACGAACATGCCGGGCAGCAGGGTATGATCCGGGTTGGGCACAATGGCGCGCAGGGTGATAGAGCCGGTGGTCTGATCGACGGTGACGTCAGAAAAAGCCAGCGTCCCGGTGCGGGGGTAGACGGCACCATCACCCATAATCACGCTGACGACCGCTTTGCCCGCGTTCTGACGCAACTTGCCGGAGGCCAGTTCCTGTTGCAGGCGCAGGAAATCGCCGCTCGACTGCGTCACATCGACATACATCGGATCAAGCTGCTGAACCGTTGCCAGTGCATCGGTTTGCGCATTCTGCACCAGTGCACCTTCGGTCACCGACGAGCGCCCAATACGTCCGCTGATCGGCGAGGTAATGGTGCTCCATGCCAGATTGATACGGGCGGTTTCCTGTGCGGCAGTGGCTGCCTCTACCGCCGCACGCGTCTGGGCGGCAGTGGCCTCGGCCTGATCGTAATCCTGGCGGCTGATGTAATTCGTACCGGTTAGCGAGCGGTAGCGGTTGAGTGTGACCTGAGCAATACGCGCATTGGCTTCGGCCTGTGATACGGCGGCTTTGGCATTGTTAAAGCTGGCACGAAACGGTGCGGGGTCGATTTGATACAGCGTCTGACCTGCCACCACATCGCTGCCTTCGGTGAAAGCACGTTTTAAAATGATGCCAGAAACCTGCGGACGAACTTCGGCCACGCGGAATGCCGAAGTACGCCCCGGTAATTCAGTTGAAACGGCTAAAGACTGGGTATTGAGTGTGAGGACCTGCACTTCTGGCGCTTCCTGCGCCTGAGCCGTTTTCCCTGAGGAGTCATCACATCCTGTTAAACTTAAAATGGTGAAAGCGCATAGCAAAGCCAGAGGCTTAAGTGCCACATTATTGGGCATTGTTATAGTCTCCCGGAAACCGGCAATGACGTTGAATTAAACCTGGAAATTTAAGTTATGTGTTTTCATGCGACGATAAGTCGCAGGGGGCACATTATATTTCCGGGCGAAAGAGCGGGTGAAAGACTGCTGAGAGTCGTAACCATACTTAACGGAAATTTCGATGACGGCTTCATTGCTATCAATGAGATCATGTGCGGCAAGTTCCAGCTTCTTGTCACGAATATAATTGCCAAGGCTGATATTCATGATGCGATGGAACATGCGCTGAAGATGCCACTTTGAATAACCAGAACGTTGTGCAACATCGCTAATCTTGAGTGGGCTGCGAATGTTTTCATCTATCCATGTCAATAGCTCACAGATAATGGTTTCATGTCGGTCCATTCTTACACCTGTACAATCGAATAATGATGAGAGATGAAGAAAGACGAAATAAAAACAAGCATTTATGCAGCAAAACACACAAAATTATGCGCAGAAACGATAATGATTTCTGAAAGTGGGCTTGCCAATGTCTATTTCGTCTTCGCGGGATTATTTATAAATCTCAGCCACGCCATACAGTTTGTTTACTCCACCTGCTGAGATAACTTTCATTGCGGTTGCACCTTTGGCCTGGGCTTTATCAGACAGCATGTCAGTCAGCCCATCCAGCGAATAAGCACCTTCGGCAGAAACCACGCCAAACTTCTGTTTGCCAGAGATATCGGATGAAATTTCAGCAGCGAACGCGCTGGTAGCAGTCAATAAGCTCGCAAGAGCAATGACAGAGACAGTTAAAATCTTCATGTAAACCTCAATTCAAATCCGTTAATGGAGGGAATAGCCTAACGACAAGGTAATAGTATCATTGTGAGATACATTTAATTAGAGGGGATTACCGATAAGCGTTATGAGTCTTACTCATCAATTTTGACCCGAATCGTTAACACTTCGCAAAGGAACCGTTTACTATTTGAACTGCATCACACAATTTTCGGGTAATCGGATAAGACATGTGAGTATTTCACATATATCTCAATCCAGGAGAGCAGGAAAGGGTGGTACAACCGGGAAAAGTATTGCGGGGAGGTGACAGAACACTTCCCCGGCATGATGGCGACTACGCTTTCAGCGAGGCAATATCGATAACGAAGCGATATTTCACATCGCTTTTCAGCATGCGCTTCCATGCATCATTGATGTCCTGCATGTTGATCATTTCAACATCGGAAGTGATGCCATGCTCACCACAGAAATCCATCATTTCCTGGGTTTCGGCAATGCCACCAATCACTGAACCGGCGACAGATTTACGGCCCAGTACCAGTGGCGCGCTGTTCAGTACCGGATCCAGATCGCCCAGATAACCGACCAGCACCAGCGTACCGTTGAGCGCCAGAGTCGGGATATAGGGTTTCAGGTCATGGACGTAGGGAACGGTGTCGATAATCAGATCGAACTGGTTATAGACGGCCTTCATCTGTGCTTCGTCGGTGGAAATGACGATATGTTCTGCACCGAGACGACGGGCATCTTCCGATTTATTCGGTGAACGGCTGAATAATGTGACATCCGCGCCCAGCGCTTTAGCCAGCTTCAGCGCCATATGGCCGAGACCGCCGAGACCCACTACCGCAACTTTGCTGCCCGGACCCACATTCCAGTGACGCAGTGGGGACCAGGTGGTGATACCGGCACACAGCAGCGGCGCGGCGCTTTTTAAGTCAAGACCATCCGGTACTTTGACCACGAATTTCTCGGTGACAACGATTTTGTCAGAGTAGCCGCCATAGGTCGGCATCTGGTCATGGCGGTCAACGTCGTTATAGGTAAGGGTGTTGCCTTCTTCACAATACTGCTCCAGACCCTGCTCACACGCGCTGCAATGCTGACAGGAATCCACCATGCAACCGACACCAACATGATCGCCAACGCTGAATTTGGTGACGGCTTTGCCAACGTGTGTGACGCGGCCAATAATTTCGTGTCCGGGCACCATCGGATATTTTGCACCGCCCCAGTCGTTGTAGGCGTTGTGGATATCGGAGTGGCAAACACCGCTGTAGAGAATCTCAATCACCACGTCATTGTCACGCGGATCGCGACGTACGAAGTTATGTGGCACTAAGTCTTCTTTGGCGGCAAAGGCTGCATAGCCTTTCACGTTTAAGGTCATTCTGTGTCTCCTGGGATAAAACCATGCTGTAAAGAACCATAAGGTAAATAGCAGATTAAGCCAGATAAAATCACCTTTATGGGGATGAATAGCCCTATGAATATAGCTCATCACTAATGACGCAAAATGCTAATCCGCAATAAATTATTTTCTGCACTGTCTTTTATGATTCTCCTCTGGAATTCTGTATTCGGATGCTATTTATGAATGCTGACAGAATTAGCAAGTTATTAGATATCAGAAAAAATGAGTTCAGAATACTCGCCTGGGCCATGTTGTATGTCTTCTCGCTTTTTCTGGCGTATTATCTGTTACGCCCGGTTCGCGATGAGTTAGGGGTAGCGGGTGGGGTAAATAATCTTCCCTGGCTATTCAGTGGCACGCTGATTGCCATGTTAATACTTACGCCGATATTTTCATTTTTAGTTAAAAAGTATTCCCGCATCACGGTAATTAAACTGAGTTATCATTTTTTTGCTGCGCATCTGCTGGTGTTCTTTATTTTGTTGTTGCCTGCATTCAGTGAATACCGTATCTGGACGGGCAGGGTTTTCTTTATCTGGGTATCGGTGTTTAACCTGTTTGTGGTATCGATTTTCTGGTCACTGATTGTTGATATCTTCAGCCCGGAACAGGGGCTGAGATTATTTGGTATCCTGTCGGCCGGGGCAACGCTGGGGGCGATGGTCGGGTCGCTGGTGACGCTGATGTTAGTGGAGATCATCGATCAGCGCGGGTTGATTCTGCTGGCATTCCTGATGCTGGAACTAAGCCTGCTGTCGGCTCATCGCGCAGTCAGAGATGCAGAAAATATCAAAGAAGAACGGGGCGAGATCCATGCATCTGAACGCCCGGTGGGTGGGGCGGTCTTTGCCGGTATCACCCATACCCTGCGTTCACCTTACCTGTCAGGCATTGCCGTTTTTATGATTCTGTACAGCCTGACATCGACTTTTCTTTATCTGGAACAGGCGAGGATAGCCGCCAGTGCTTTCTCAGACAGAGCCGCGCGCACGCAATTTTTTGCCACCATCGATTTGTGGGTCAATATATTTACCCTCATTTCCCAGCTGGTATTAACATCCAGAACCCTGAAAGGGTTAGGCGTATCATTCACTCTGGCAATTTTACCGTTGGTGACGCTGGCAGGCTTTTCATTATTACTGGCGTTTCCCTCGCTGATTATTTTCGTGGTGTTCCAGGTGGTGCGCAGAATCAGCAACTTTTCATTCGCCCGTCCCGGCAGAGAAATTTTATTTACCCGGGTGAATAAAGAGGAACGCTACAAGTCGAAAAATTTCATCGATACGGTGGTCTATCGATTGGGTGACCAGCTGGGAAGCTGGAGTTATGCCGGGTTATTAAATTTTTCAGGCAGCGCCGGTATGCTGGCTTATATCGCCATCCCCCTTTCACTTATCTGGCTGGCCCTCTCCCTGTGGCTGGGCAGCAAATCTCCTTTCATTCCCCTCAAATCAGGAGGTGACTAATGTCTTTTTCCAGACGCCAGCTTATTAAATTGGCCGCAATAACCGGAGCCATGGGATTAACCGGTGGCACACTGCAACTCGCCAGGGCTGAAGGTATTGGCACGGGACGGGCGCTGAAAATCGGTGTCATCGGCGCCGGTTGGCTGGGCGGTACGGTGGCGAAACTGTGGGTAAAAGCCGGGCATCAGGTGATGTTTTCCACCCGTCATCTTGATGAACTGCGGCGCGAGATCGCCCCGCTGGGTGCCAATGCCCGTGCCGGAACGCCAGTGGAAGCGGCAACCTTTGGTGACATCCTGCTGTTTGCCGTGCCCTGGGATGCGCTATCGCAACTGGGACAGCAGCTCGCGCCCTTGATGAAAGGAAAGATTGTGATTGATGCCTGTAATCCTCCGGGCGGGCAAATGAGCGAAAATGGGGTGGCTGAGGCCAGCCAGAAATTATTGTCTGGCACGCGCTATGTCCGCGCCTTCAGCGCCGTTGATGCCACGGCAATTGAGGCCTCTGCCAGTGCCAGTCAGAGCAATAAACTGGGGGTGCCGATGGCCAGTGATGACGCGGCGGCATTAACCCTGGTCGCCAGGTTAGTGGAGGATGCAGGTTCTGTCCCGGTGATCACCGGAAATCTGGCGTCGGCGCGAAGCTTCCAGCGCGGTGGCCCGGGTTTCCGTGCCAACACCAACGCCGCAGCGTTACGTAACATTCTCGGCTTACCGGCAGCGGGTTGATCATCGGCCGATCGCGCATCAGGTGTCTGATACGCGATCAATCCCGCCACTACTGCGTTTTTAACTCACCGTATTTTACCGATGCGGTGACACCGCCATCGATTAATACATCGCTGCCGCTCATGTAAGCGCCGTTAGGACCAAACATAAATTCGGCCAGCGCACCGATTTCATCCGGTGTGCCGCCACGTCCTGCTGGTGATTTGCCTAACATATTGCGGTAGTAATCACCGCGTTCCACGCTATTCAGCTCGTCGTAGGCCAGTGGGGTGAAAATAATGCCTGCGCTGATGCAATTAATGCGCGCACCACGTTTTCCCCATTTCACCGCTTCAGACATCACCCGCAAGGCATTGCCGCGTTTCGAAATCTGATAGGCATACAGGCTGTCATCAATCGCTTTAATCCAGGGAAGTTCTAACAATTCTTCAGGAGGCAGCGTGGCCAGTTGATCGGCGGTGGCCTGTGAAATCGCGTCACAATCGAGGCGATGGCTGGACTGCGATCCCAGCACCACGCAGGAGCCACCCGCCGCAATCACTTTGCCAAACTCTTCAAATACGACGGCGCTGCCGTACAAATCGACATGCAGTAGATCCTGCGCTTTCGCCTGCGAGGGTGATAATCCCGCCGTCAGGATCACGCCTTTGATATCACCTAAGGCTGTGGAGGCCGCGACTAATTGCTGGATTGATTCTCGTGACCTGACATCGACCTGGGTGGACTCCACGTCAAACCCGGCTCTTTTCAGGATGTCTTCAACTGCTTTGGCATTATCCAGATGGATATCGGCCAGCAGAATTTTTTTACCCACGCTGACACGGCGCGCGATAGCCTGGGCGATGGAACCACTGCCGATAACAACAATAACGTCTGCCATAACTGACCTCATAATTTAACGTGCAATACTGGAGGGGGCTGCTGCATGCATGGCTGAAACCACCCTTTCTGGTTCTTGATTCAGGGGCATGTTATCCCTGTCGTGGATCGCATCGACGCCATCGCCATCCTGATCGACGCTGTGGAAAAATGAGACAAAATCTTCGGTTGCCGGACCTGTCTCGGCGACCAGTTCGAAAGTTTTATGCCAGGCGTCCGGCAAGCTAATGCTGTTAACCAGCACCTGAGCAATCTGGTGACGGGATATGACACCGTCCTTTGGACTGCCGTCACGCCGGTTGTCCCCCTGCAGGGCGACCAGTTTTAGCTGATTAGCGGCGTTATAATCGAACCAGCCTGGACGCACGATGGTGTAGCGGCAGCCACTGACCCGCACCAGCCGTTCTGCCCGACGTTTCCAGTCATGCATGGTGCTTCTTACTGTCACGCCAATCGCCGTCATCAGCGCGATATGTACCGAACGTCCGTTCAGGGCCTGAATAACATTGCGGACTCCACCGTAATCGACCTGCTCAAAGCTCTGCTTCTCATACCCATGGGTGCCATGCGTAAAAATGATAGCGTCTACGTCCTTTACCGCCAGGATCAGCGTGTTGATATCGGTCAGGTCGCCGGTCACCCGTTCAATATCAGCAGGGAGCCCGCGGATATCCGCGTTTTTACGTGTCAGTACGCGCACGGTATGGTCGTTATTCAGCGCTTCACTGACGACATGACGGCCAACGGAACCCGTTGCACCAATGATAAGTACCAGACTCATTATGTTTCCTCTTATATTATTAAGAGCGCGGTGATTAACCTGAATTAAGTATTTGCTCTTAAATGCGTTGTCGGGTTAATTAAATTTGAGGGTAAGAATTAATAAATGAATATTCTTACTTGTGTATAAATATAATATAGCGGCTTATGAACGGAATGACTTCACATATAATCAGCAAAACTCTATGAATTTTTCTCATGAATGCCAGTATTGGCATTCATGAGTTCTGTCTTACAGTAAGAATGATGTTAATCAGGCTTTTTTGTCCGCCCCATCACCGTTAATACCAGCAGCAAAGAAAGTGTGATCAGTACGGCGCCGGCGGTAAATGCGTTACCTGTCTGGTGTATTAATAAAGGAACCTTAGCCAGATTTTCTCCACCTGCTTCCGCAGCGGCTACTAACACGCTAAGACCCAGTGCCCCGCCGATTTGATGGGCAACATTCACGATGCCGGAAGCCGCACCTGCATCCTTTGGTGCGACGCCATTAATACCCGATGTTGTCAGAGGTCCCATGGCGCCGCCAATACCGATGCCGATGAAGATTGTGGGTAGCAACAGACCGCTAATAAAGGTCGAAGATGCATCCAGACGGCTCAGCATCAACATACCGATCAGGGCAAACAGCAAACTCAGAATTAATATGCGGCGGCTTCCCATGCGTTGAACCAGTTTAGGTACATTCAGCGCCACAACGAAATTGGTCATCATTGCAGGCAAGAAAGCCAGCCCTGCCTGAATGGGAGAAAAATGTAAGACGCCCTGCATAAATTGCGTGCTGTAGAAAAAAAAGCCCATGGCAGCACCAATATAAAGCAGGCGTGCGGCATACGCGCCTGAACGCTCGGCATTGTGGAAAAGATGCAGCGGCATAATCGGCTCATCAACTTTGCGCTCAATCAGGATGAACCAAACAAGCAATAAGCCGCCGACCAGAAAAGAAAGCTGGGTAACTAATGCACCCCAGCCCAGCGTACCGGAGGAGACGGTGCCATAAACAATCCCGGTCATGCCCAGAGACGATAAGATGGCTCCGGGGATATCCGGCTTGCCACTTTGTTTATCGGTTTCATCGATATAGCGGGAAGCGGCGAAAATCAATACGATGCCAATCGGGACATTAACCATAAACCCCGCTCTCCAGGATACCAGTTCGGCTAAGACTCCCCCGATAACCAGACCTACGCTGGCGGATAACCCACCGGCGGCTGCGTACAGTGAAATGGCCCGGGTTCGGGCCGGACCTGCCGGAAAGGTGATTTGCAGAATGGCTAAGGTTGAGGGTGCGAGGATTGCCGCGCCAGCCCCCTGAATTGCGCGGGCGATAACCAGAAATACAGCGTCAGGAGCGAGGCTGATCGCCAGCGAAGCCAGAGTAAAAATGGTTAACCCGATATTCAGCATTCTCTTTCGGCCGAAAATATCGCCCGCTTTCGCGCTAAGCAACAGCAAACCACCAAACGTCAGTGCATAAGCGCTGGAAATCCAGGACAGACCTGCAAGGCTGAAAGAAAGCTCCTGATGGATTTTTGGTAGTCCGGTTATTACCACTGAGTTATCAATAACTATCATCATATAACTGATAAGGATCAGGCTTAAAATTATAGTGGGGTGTTTTTCATGATGGCGAACAGGCGTTTGCTGAGCGGGCATTATTAATTCTCGTTTCCGAATCGCTTAGGAGTTGAGAAAATTATACGGATTTACCCCGCAGAAATTAGTCCGATAATTATGCATTCCCTTATAATCCACATTCATAAATGACGTTGTGGCTTTTTATTAATCACTGCCAATGAACGTCTATGAATCAGATTCATAGGCCCTATGAATCACTTCAACCAGTGATGATGTCATCATAGCGATATCTAAACTTCCGTGATTTAAAAACATGTTTAAAGATGATTTGGCCGATCTCAGTGTGTTTGCTTTGATTGCCGATGAACAAAATTTTTCCAAAGCGGCGATCAAACTGGGTCTGTCGCAATCAGCATTAAGTTATACCCTCAACAGATTAGAAGGGCGTTTAGGGGTTAAACTACTCAACCGTACCACCCGAAGCGTCTCACCGACCCAGGCAGGAGAGAAGCTGCTTAGCACCTTAAGACCGGCATTGCATGCAATCGCAGATGAACTGATTTCGCTGGACCAGTTACGTGAACGACCATCAGGTTTAATTAGAATCACGTCACCCAAATACCCGACGGAAAAGTATGTGCTGCCAGTGGTGAGCGCTATGCTGCAAAACTACCCGGAAGTTTCTTTTGAAATTGATAGTAATGCCTCCCTTAAGAACATCATTGATGAGCGGTTCGATGCGGGCATTGCCTTACGCGAACAGGTTGAAAAGGATATGGTGGCAATCCCGTTAGGCGGTGAGCTGCGCATGGCTATTGTGGGTACACCTGATTACTTTATCGACAAACAAATTCCCCGTGAGCCAGGTGACTTAAAAGATCATCGCTGCCTGGCCTATCGCCGTGACTCAACCGGGCGCATTTATGGTTGGGAGTTTGAAAAGCAGGATAGTAAATATAAACACCGGGTTGACGGTGATTTCACCGTTAACGATATCGACATCATGCTCAAGGCGGTAGAGTCAGGACAGTGGATTTGTTGTATTCCTGAGCATTACGTACTCGACGCGATCACCGCGGGTAAATACCTTCGGGTGCTTGAGGACTGGTGTCCATCCTTCCCGGGTTATACGCTCTACTATTCGGGGCGGAAAGAATTAACGCTCGGGTTCAGGGTGTTTATTGACATGATTAAAGAGGCTTGTCAGAGCTAAATTAAAAGAAAGCCCGGTGCTGATTGCTGCACCGGGGCTTTGATACTTACTTATCTCTTTGCTGCTTTACCTGTTCAGCGGTAACTTCACCTTGTTTACCACCAAAGTGACCAATGACGAAGTTGGCAACGGACGCCACTTCCGCGTCGGAATATTTATTGCCGAAATCTGGCATAAATACTTGCTGATCGCCGACTTCCATATGTGCGCCTTTAAGAATCACCTGTACCAGGCTTCTGCCCTTTGGATCGTTGACGGTGGTGCTGCCCGCCAGAGAAGCATGCTGGTTCACTCTGCCTGGGCCATTCCACTGGTGACATCCACTACAGTCACCGGCAAACAGTTGTCTGCCCGCGCTGTCGTTTTGATCCCCCGGCAGTAACGCTGTTGACTTCATCGCACCCGCAGGTTGCAGATTGACCCGGATGCCGTCGCCATTCTCGGCGGGCTGGGTGTGTTGCAGATACTTCACCAATGCCCGGTTATCTTCCGGCGTCAGATATTGCAGGCTATTTTCGATCACCTCGGCCATCGGGCCCGCAGCGCTGCTGCGGCCAGGGGCGTGGCCTTGCGCCAGATATTGGGAAATCTGTTTCGGGCTCCATTGACCCAGACCGGTGTCAGGATTGGACGAGATATTGGGCGCAAACCACCCCTGAATCTCAGCACCCGCTAACGCATGACCCTGATCCATGGCAAAACCGAGGTTTCGCGGCGTATGGCATTCGCCACAATGGCCCAGCGCCGTCGCCAGATAGGCTCCGCGATTAAGCTCAGCATCGGATGAGTCGAGTGGGACAAAACGCCTTTCCCGGAAGAACGCCGCATTCCAGAACTTCATCGCCCAGCGCTGATCAAACGGAAACCCGAGGTCGTTTTGCCGGTTAGCCTGGGCCACAGGTGGCTGGCTCATCAGCCAGGCCTTGATAGCCAGCACGTCGTCGCGACTCATCGCGGTATACGAGGTATACGGCATAGCCGGATAAAGGTTTCCGTGTGGGCTGATACCCTGACGCACCGCGCTCACGAACTCGTCGTCGCTCCAGTTACCGATGCCATGCTCTTTATCAGCACTGATATTGGTGGCGTAAATGGTGCCAAACGGCATTTTGAACGCCAGCCCACCGGCTAAAGGTTCCCCGCCTTTCGTCGTATGGCAGGCGACGCAGTCAGCGGCTTTCGCCAGATACTCACCGCGTTGAACCTGAGTTTGCAGGTTGGCTGGTGCACCTGATATCGGTGCGGCCGGTTCCTCCCCGACGGGGCGAAGTGCAACAAATGTCGCAAATGCCACCAGCAAAATGACAATGGCACCGGCGCTGATGCCTGCTCGCTTTAACCTGGTAGTCATGATTGTTCAGCCTCGCCCAGTTTCTTCGCTGCTGCGTGAATAGCCTGACGAATGCGTACGTAAGTGGCGCAACGACACACATTGCCACTCATGGCCGCGTCGATATCGGCATCGGTGGGCATTTTCTTCTCCGTCAGCAGCGCGGTGGCACTCATGATTTGCCCAGACTGGCAGTAACCACACTGCACCACATCCAGATCGAACCAGACATCCTGCACGACTTTGCCAACCGATGATTCATGCACGGATTCAATCGTGGTGATGTTTTTACCTGCCGCTTCTGCCATCGTCGTCTGGCATGAGCGAACCGGCTTGCCATCCATATGAACGGTACAGGCGCCGCACATGGCGATGCCGCAACCAAATTTAGTACCGGTCATGCCTGCTTCTTCACGGATGTACCAGAGCAGGGGCATGTTGGGATCATCATTGAAAGTCAGGGTCTTGTTATTCAGGGTTAAAGTGATCATGTTTGCCTCTTTTAAACTTCAATGGTGCTGCCAGGTTTATGCAGGGGAAGGCTCAGGTCGTCTCTTGAGCGCCCCAGTTTTGCCAGTGCATTGGCGACGGCTGGCGCAATCGGGGGCACGCCTAATTCACCGACCCCGGTGGGCGCTTCATCGGACGGAATGATGATGACCTCAATTTCGGGCATTTCGTTGATGCGCAATGGGCGGTAATTGTTAAAGTTGGACTGCTCAACATGCCCCTCTTTCAGGGTGATATTGCCGTACAGGGCCACACTCAGCCCGTAACCGATGCCGCCCTCGATCTGCGCTTTGATCACGTCAGGGTTGACGGCAATACCGCAGTCCACCGCACACCAGACTTTATGCACCCGGGGATGGCCGTTTTCGCCAATCGATACTTCAGCGATTTGCGCCACGCGGGTATTGAACGCTTTCGCCACGGCGACACCCCGGGCGCGGTTATTGCCGACCAGCGGCCCTGTCCAGTTGGCCGCTTTCGCCACCGCCCGCAGGGTGCCCGCTTCACGCGGGGCGTCGGTCATCAGGGCCAGTCTGCCTTCAACAGGATCCTGGCCTAGCGCATCGAGCACTTTATCAATGAACGCCTCAACGGCATGGCAGGTATGGGTACTGCCGACCGAGCGCAGTGAGGTCACCGGCACATGTCCGGGTACGATGTGGGCATCGCACTGAAAATTCGCGAAGGTGTAAGGAGGTTCGCTCGAACCTTCAACCAGCATCGGATCCAGGCCATTCTTAATTGCGGCATCAAATGCACTGTCTTTGAAAAAAGAATGGCCAGCGACGGTGTTGGTCCAGGCACTGATCTGGTTGTTGCGGATGGCGGCGCGCATTTTATGGAGCACCATTGGACGATACCAGCCGTTTCTGATGTCATCTTCACGCGTCCAGACCACCTTGATCCCTTTGCCAGGGCCAATAGCCAACGCGGCTGCCGCCATGTCTGCGGCGAGATCGGGACCAAGTTTAGGATTACCAAAATCGATACGACGACCAAAGCTGCCGCCGGCCAGAATCGTTTCGATTTTGACTTTTTCCGGGGGTAAGCCAAATGCGGCGGTCAGCTGGGCCTGATCCAGCGTCTGGATTTGGCAACCATACTCCGCATAGACGCTGTCGCCGTCCCAAAAAATGTAGCCGTTGAGCGGTTCCATAGGCGCATGCGCAAGATAAGGGAAGGTATATTCGGCTTCGATAATTTTGTCGGCGCTGGCGAATGCCTGTCGTGTATCGCCGGTTTTACGCGCCAGCACACCGGGCGTGGTGGCCGTGGAGCGAAATTCCGCGAAGATTTCTGCGGTGCTGCGACGTTCCGCGTTGGCATCATCCCAGCTGGTTTTCAGCAGATTGCGTCCCTTGATCGCTGCCCAGGTACTGGTGGCGTACACAGCGACACCACTCGGCGTGGCTTTAACATCCACCACACCAGGATATTGACGCGTCAGGGAATCATCAAAAGAAACTAACTTGCTACCAAACAGGGGCGGGCGTTTGATGGTGACCGTCAGCATCCCCGGCTTCTTAATATCCTGGGAATACATCGCGTTGCCGGTGACTTTATCTCTTGAGTCGATGCGATGTGGGCCCTTAACCTTACCGATATAGGTAAACTGCTCGGGCTTTTTCAGCACCAGCGAGGCGGGGTCGGGAGGCGTGAGCTGTGCGGCGATGGCAACCAGTTCGCCAAACCCGGCTTTGAGGTCAGTACCGGGCAGCATAACCACGCCATTCTGCACGATGATCTCGCTGGCGGGTTGGTTCCACAATTTAGCTGCGGCTGAGACCATCAAACTGCGCGCCGCTGCACCCATGCGACGCATTTGTTCATACGCGTTAGCGATCGAGCTGGAACCGCCAGTCCCCTGGATCCCCAGGGATAGGTTTTTATAAACCGAGGTATCGACCGGTGCGGCCACCACGCGGATTTTCGACCAGTCAGCATCCAGTTCTTCCGCTATCAGCGTTGCCATGCCAGTGTAAACGCCCTGGCCGACCTCGGTATGTTTACTCAAAACGGTGACGATGCCATCGAGGCCAATTTGCACAAACGCGTTGGCCTCAAATTCACGCTGAGGATTGATGACCGCCGCCATGGCCTTCTGTAGAGGCAGACTGGCACCGATAATTAACGCACCAGCACCGGCGATAAAACGGCGTCTGGAGACATCAATATTAAGTTCTTTCATTGCACACAGGACTCCCAAATGTACTGCATCAGCGAATTAAAAAGACAATTTGCAAAATTTCAGGATGCAGCGTTTATTAATGTTGAAGTTTTAATAATGAGACAGGCACAACATCTGTACGGGTTTTTGGATTATACTTATCAGCTGATCTCTCATTGTTGAGATTTGTTCATAGTGCTTATGAGTTCAGCTAACAAGTTAAAATAAATTGCTTACTGTTCATGATGTTGTGGGTTCGTCACGGATTATTGTGTGAGTTGCTTTTGCCGGGGGGATTTATTAGCATCGGAGAAAATAAAATGATCGGCTATTTTTAGCTAAATAAGGATGCATTTTAATCTATCCAGGCTATTGCATTATTTGTACGCTAAATTTAATCAGCGGATGAAGTCTGTTTTTGCGTGATAATCAAATCCTGTTTTCTAATGTGAGAGAAAAATGCAGCGTCTTGATGTTGAGGTTTTAGCTCAGGCCAGAAAGTGGTTACCGACGCATACCTTATGGTTATGCACGGTCATCAGTACCTATGGATCATCGCCGCGTGCGCCCGGGACCATGATGGTGATCAATGACGCGGGGCAGCATGTGGGTTCGCTTTCGGGTGGCTGTGTTGAAGAAGATTTTTTGCAGCGCATCGCTGCCGGGCAATTCCACGCACCCAGCCAAAAGGTTATTTATGGTGATGGCGGGCTGGCTCCCGACAAAGCGCTACCCTGTGGCGGCATCCTTTCTATTCTGGTGGAACGTTTGACGTTTAATCAGGCGACTTGCACCTACCTTGATCGCATGAAGGCCGCCTTACTCGGAGCGGTGACGCTGCGGAAATTTGTTTGCCTCCCGGATGCCTGTTCAGGCCTGGAGGAAACGAGCTATATCAGCAGCACCACGGTGGTTGAGGAGGGCGACAGGCTGGAACTGTGTATTGCCGCCACACCGCAGGTGGTGATTGCAGGATTGTCCGAGGTCGCGCTGGCCTGTGCTGGTTTTTCTCTGGCGTTGGGTTTTCAGACGGTGGTGTGTGAAGCGCGCGCGGAGATGCTGGCAAACTACCAGCATCGTTTACCTGCGGAGATTTTGCTGACGGAAGTGTTCCCGGCAAAGTGGCTGGAGGAAAATGCGCAACATCCGTGTCGCGCGGTGGTTGCCCTGACACATGATCCGCGTATTGATGACCTGACGCTGATGGAGGCGGTGCAGTCTCACGCTTTTTATATCGGTGCGATGGGATCTGTGAAAAACAGCCAAAACCGGTTGGTAAGGATGAAAACCATCGGTGGATTAAGTGACAGGGATATTGACCGCATCCATGCGCCGATTGGGTTGCCGATCAACAGCAAAACTCCGGCGGAAATTGCGTTAGCGGTGATGGCCGATATCGTCGCCTGTAAAAACAGCGTGACGTTGTCACGTAAGTAATCAGCGCGGAAAGAGCATTGCATCGGAAAAACAGGCGATCAGGTGGTCGTAAACGATACGGGTCCGAGGAGGAAGTGGGCCTGATTGTGTCCGATAGATCACCAGCTCCATTGGTGTCGGCGCTGCCTCAGATAAAACTTCAACTAACTTCCCACTCAGTAAATGCGCTGCTGCCAGGTAGCGTGGCATCTGGGCAAATACCTTGCCCGCGAGCACCATCTCCAGCTCAGTTTCGGGGTCATCGCTGATAAAAACCGGTGCAGAAGGGACAAAGATGTCACCCTGCTGGAATACCCAGGGCCAGGGCTTGCCGCTTTTACGATCCATCAGCACCGACAACGGACAGCGCGCAAGGTCAGACACGGACAGAAGGCCAGGATAGCGGCGGGCAAGTGCGGGCGTACACACGGTGACTAAAGGCACCGGGCAGACAACCTTCGCGATAAAGTTCTGATGTCTGACCGTTCCCACCCTGATGCCCACGTCAATTTGCGCGGCAATCGCATCTGTCAGCTCATCTTCCAGGTGCAGCGACAGGGTCAGGTGTGGATGAGTGGTCATCAGTTCATCCAGGAACCGGGTCAGGTATAACCTGCCAATGGCCAGAGGGGCGGTGATCACCACCCGGCCTGCCACCTCATTGACCGCTCCGACGCTGCGTTTAGTGAAAACCCGCTCAAATTCACTCAGGGCTTTGGTGGCTTCCTGGCAGATCTCTGCGCCAAATGTCGTCAGATGCAACTGGCGGGTGCTGCGGTGAAACAGCGGTTCGCCAAGGATATATTCCAGTTCCTGGATGGCGCGCGTCACTTTTTGCGGTGAGATCCCCAGCCGGCTGGCCGCCTCACGGAAAGAGTGAGCATCAGCGGCGGCGACAAAAATCCTGATCATTTCAGCGCGGTTCTGCATCGGTTTTATTCCATTATTGTGAATTCTGAAATCCTAACTCTTCCATATATTGAGATAAAGTGTTGTTGCATGATCGGAGGCGTCGAATGAACTCCACAACAGGAAAACATCATGAAAGCAGGTATCGAAGGTAAGGTCGTTGTGATTACAGGTGCCAGCAGTGGCCTGGGTGAAGCAACTGCGCGTCATCTGGCAGCTCTGGGTGCAAAAGTGGTGCTGGGCGCGCGTCGCCTGGACAAAATGACCGCGATCGTCGAAGACATCCGGGCGGATGGAGGTGAGGCCAGCGCGCTGGTGACCGATGTGACCCGTCGTGCCGATCTTGATGCCCTGGTCGCGCATGCAGTGGCTGTTTTTGGTCGCGTTGACGTGATGATCAACAATGCCGGACTGATGGCGATTTCCCCCATCAGCGAGCTGCGTGTTGAGGAGTGGGACAGCATGATTGATATCAACATCAAGGGTGTGTTGTACGGCGTCGCTGCCGCTCTGCCTTTATTCCAGGCGCAGAAGTCCGGTCATTTCATCAACATCTCCTCAGTTGCCGGTATCAAAGTCTTCAGCCCGGGCGGTTCGGTGTATAGCGGGACCAAATATGCAGTCAGGGCGATTTCCGATGGCCTGCGTCATGAAGTGGGTGGGGACATCCGCACCACCACCATTGAACCGGGTGCTGTGGATTCAGAACTGAAATACGGGACATCCCACCAGTCCAGCTCAGAAGCGGTGTTGAGTTTTTATCAGCAGGCGATCCCGGCCGCCTCCGTTGCGCGCGCCATTGCCTATGCGATTGAACAACCGGCTGATGTGGATATTAACGAGATCGTCCTGCGCCCGACGTCACAGGATTTCTGACAGGGCAAGTTGGCTAAATTGAATGGGGCTGATAACAGCCCTGTTTTTTTATTAGACAGATCAGGATGGCAACTGTTGCACGTTCTTTCCATTAGATGCGACGGCAGGGCTGTACAGGACTCAATGAGCGTTTCATTATACGATGGATTAATCATGATGATGTTATATGAAGGACGAAAGGCGACATTTGTTTATGAACGAATTAAACGATAAGAATGAAAGTGCATCACGCTCACCCGCCATCACAAAAGCAGTGAAAATCCTTGATTTGATTGCCACTTCCTGGTCTGGATCATTAACACAAACTGAAATCTCCGTTTCTCTCAACATCGCAAAGTCCTCGACGGCGCATCTGCTGAGCAGTCTTGAAGATGCACATCTTGTGCAAAGAACCCCAGAAGGTTACATGCTGGGAAGAAAGCTGGTGGGTCTGGCAAGTGCCTATCTGAGTAAACTCGACACCGTTCAGGAATTTTACCGTTTCTGTAAAAGTTCGCCGGTGCTGTGCACTGAGACGGTACGCATTGCGTTACTGGATAAAGCGGATGTTATCTACCTTGCAAGATACGAAGGCCATCCGGCAAACCATCTGACCCCAAGTATTGGCGATCGTATGCCCGCCTCACTTTGTGCCGTGGGAAAAGCTATGCTGGCAAAACTTGATGCAGAAGACATCGATGACTTATATCAGGATAAGCCGGAGCTGCCTGTTCTCACCGAATATTCGATTAGTACATTTGATGCACTTAAGCGCGAGCTGACGAAAATCAGGCAGCAAGGTTTTGCTCTTGAAATGGAAGAAAGTACCCTGGGTGTCGCCTGTATTGGTGTTGCGGTTTCTTCCAGAGGAATCAATGGTCCTAAATTGGGTGTAACGGTAAGCTCGGTGACGGTGACATTCAATGACGAGAGAAAGGCCAGGTTACTGGAAGAGGTGACTAAATTAGCCACATTGTTGGGGAACCCCTTACATACAGAACTTCATTTGCCACAAGGGAATCAGTAAGAGGCATCCTGTTCAAAATGAACAGGATGTTTTTGCTTAGAAAACGAGGTTTGCTGGCAGCTCGCCTTTATTGATTCGATGTAACTGATCCAGCAAGAGACGTTTAATTCTTGGGGCAAAAGCAGAAGTATTTCCCCCTAAGTGGGGCGTAATTAAGACGTTAGGTATTTGCCAAAGTGGGTGTCCGACAGGCAGAGGCTCAGGTTCGATCACATCAAGAGCGGCATACAGCCTGCCAGACGATACCTCCGCCAGTAAGTCGTTGGTATTGACCACGCCGCCCCGGCCAACATTCACTAACAATGCACCATCAGGCATTGTCGAGAGGAACTCTTTATTCACCAGCCCACTCGTTTCCGCATTTAATGGTAGCGTTAATATCACAACATCAGCCTGAGGCAATAATGATCTCAGCTGCGTGAGTGAATAAATTATCCCCTGTTCATCGAGCCTCTCAGTACGTCCAACACGAAAGATGTTCACTTCGAATGGTTCCAGCCTGCGTACTATCCCTCCGCCAATATTACCGGTGCCAATAACAACAACATTTCGGTCAGCCAGTGAACGGTGGCGTTGTTCCCGCCAGGTTTCCTGCACCATATCCCGCGCTGCCTGATCAATATTCCGTAAAGAGGCCAATACCAAACCTATTGCCAGTTCAGCAGTTGAAGATGCATGGACGCCTGCGGCGTTAGAGAGACGAATACCGCCAGGCAACCAGGGAAGAACATTATCGTAACCGGTACTTTGCGTTTGTACCCAGGTCAGGTTAGGAAATTCATTCAGTTTACGTAGTGTCGAACTTTCATGAGTGTAGGGCAGGACAATGCCGGTAACTTTCTGTTTTATATCAAAAGATAGTTCTTCACCATCGGGCCAGTAAATCAGTTCTGTCTTATCTGCCTGAGGAGCAAGGGCATCCCATAACGTTTCATCCGGAAGGGTGATGACCTGCTTTGACATCACATTCATAAGAATTTCCTCTATGAGAATGGAGAGAAGAGTATTGCCTGGTTCAATACTTGGTACTATAAACCACATATTGAACTCAGGTTGATGCGGTTTGTAAAGCACAGATGTGAAAATGGATGTCATCACGATTATCAGGTGACATCTGTCAGGCAGATAAAGAGGTGACATGAGATGACCGGAATTTTTTCACCAGTAGAACCGAACCACGATGCAGGAAAATTGAAACCAGGAGTGGTGGGGTTATTTACCGCTGAGATTGCTGCTCATGAGATGCAGCCACAATCGAAGGTTAAGTTGATAGCAGGGGTGGGGATCGAAGGAGACAGATATGCCAAAAAGGAGGGACGCTGGTCAGATAGACCTAAACCCGAACACCAGCTCACACTCATTGCGGCAGAAGTACTTGAAGATATAAGCCTGGAGTTAGGGATTGAATTTACCGCCCGTGAATGCCGTCGAAATATTGTGACGTCAGGGATAGCACTCAACAACCTGGTTGGGAAAATAGTGAAAATAGGTGAATCGGCAATTATCCTGGCAACAAAGCCTAATCATCCATGCCGCTATCTGGAAAGACTAATTGATAAACCTGTCATGGAATCATTGCTGGGGCGATCAGGGCTGAACTGTGAGATTTTACGGGGAGGAATAGTCAATATTGGCGATAAGATTGTTGAGGTTACAGAAGAATGGCGGTCAGACTGTTAATTAAAGTCAGAGTGAGTAATGTAAGCGTAGTGGCCAAAGATATTTTATCACTTGAATTCTCTCCGGTTGACAGGGAAAAACTTCCGGCTTATCTGCCTGGGTCGAATGTTATACTTCGGTTGAAAAAGGGGTTAAGCCGACAATATTCACTATGTGGCAACCCTGATAGCAATATCTATAAGATAGCGGTGAAGAGGGAAGCACAGGGGAGAGGGGGATCTGAATATGTACACAATCAGCTACATAAAGATGATATCTTATATCTTTCCTATCCTCAGCCTGATTTTAATATTGACATCAACTTTGATAGTTATGTCTTTATCGCCGGAGGAATAGGGATCACTCCATTATTGAGTTTTCTGTATTTTTTATCAGATAAAAATAAGAAAGTCAGCTTACATTATTGTGTCAGAGATATTGAAAGCGCGGCTTTTCTTGATGAACTGAGGCATTTCCCCATCGACTTGAAAGTTTACTGTTCTGCGCAGGGGAGAAGGGCGAATTTTGAAGACATTCTGAGTAACTATAAAAAGAACACGGCGTTATATTATTGTGGTTCGGCAAGACTTAGCGAGGCGGTTTGTCGTGCTACTCATCATTGGCCGGCAGGAGCGATATTTTCCGAGTACTTCTCGGCACCCGTCATGACAGGAGAAGATCTGGGAGACGCATTTACCGCAGAAATACCAAGGAGTGGACATATTTTAACGGTTCCTGAAAATAAGACCTTATTGCAGGTTCTGCTGGATGATGGTGTTGATCTGGATTTTAGTTGTGAAGCAGGCACATGTCGCAGTTGCATCATTGATATTGTCTCAGGTGAGATAATTCATAAGGATAAATGTCTGACCGAAGATGAACGAAAAACATTAATGACTCCCTGTGTTTCCAGAGGAAAGGGTGTCATCGTTATTAACTCATTGTGACGTTATATATCGGGGGAGAGGTAAATGATTGGTCCAAAACATATTGTACAACCTAAGGGCTTGCCGTCGGGTAGCGGTTGGAGTCATATTGTGTCAGGGGCAGGGACTATAGTTCATATTTCAGGACAGATAGCCGTTGATGAAAATAACGATATTGTTGGCAGAGGTGACCTTGAATTGCAGATCAGGCAGGTATACACGAATCTGTCACTTTGCCTGAAGGAGTTAAACGTTGGCTGGGAGAATGTTGTCAAAATAACTTATTATGCTACAGATATTCACCATGCTTTACCTTTGATGCGTGAAATCAGGGAAGAAGTCATGCCGGAAGGGAATCGTCCTGCCAATACTTTTATTGAAGTCAGCGCTTTGGCGAATCCTGATTTGTTGTTTGAAGCGGATGCTGTTGTTATATATTAGGGGTTGTGGTTAATGTGAGCTGATAAATAGTGCAGTGGTGATTTATTATCATTGTACTTTAAAAATACTCCAGAAGGATAAGAAAATGTCCGTCACCTATGAAAATAATTCGGTAAAACGTATTAGAATGAGTACGCGCTGGCGGGTGATAACGCTGATATTCGTGTTATACACAATTAACTGTATTGACAGAATATCATTGTCACTTGCGATGCCGGGGATTACGAAAGACTTTTCAATTTCCCCTGAAGTACAGGGTATTATCTTAAGTTCTTTTTTTTGGGCATATTGCGCATTCCAGCTTCCGGGCGGCTATTTGGTTGACCGGATCGGTGCGAAACGGGTTTTGGGAGTAACGTCAATTTTTTGGGGTTTCTTTGCCGCCATTGGCGGCCTGGCAATGGGCGGTTTTACACTTATTCTCAGCCGTCTTGGATTGGGCGCTTTTGAGGCTCCTTTTATGCCCGCAGCGAATAAAATTGTCGCTCAGTGGTTGCCGGGTTCAGAGAGAAGTCGCGGTATTACGCTGATTGATAGCGGTGCTGCTTTAGGCTCAGCAGTCGGTGCGATTATCGTTTCGTCTTTAATTGTCTGGTTTGGTTCCTGGCGTGCTGCGTTTTTGATTACAGGTATTATCAGTATGGTGATCGCTTATCTGGTATATCGTCGGGTCAAAGAGCATCCGCATGAGCATCCGGCGATTACTGAAAAAGAACTGGAATTCATAAGCAGCAGTTCCCATGAGAATACTCATCATGCTGGCGTGCCTTCTGACGGTGATAGCGTCGGAAAAAGTAATAAACTGTCGATTCTGTTTATGTTCCTGGGGCGTATGGGATTTGCGATGGTGTTCTTCGGTCTGGTGACATGGGGACCGAGTTATCTGGTACATGAAAGGGGGATGAGCCTGCAATATTCTGGCCTTGCTACCTTCTTCATCTTTCTGGCTGGGACATTGGGTGAGATTAGTGGAGGAATAATTTCAGACAGATTCAGAGGGAAAGCAACGTTCTCAAGGACACTAAGGCTGTTATTCCTGGCTTCAGGTACCGTGTCACTACTGTCATTGTTGTCTCTGGGGCATATCCAAAGTTCTTTCGTTGCCGTAGCGGTGATTTGCATTGGTTTTTATTTTGAGATGTTTGGTGGTCTGTACTGGTTAATTCCGGGAATGATTGCTCCCCATAAAAATATTGGTTTTGTTGGTGGTGTATTGAACTTCTCCGGCCAGGTAGGGGGCGCAACCGTAGGGATAGTATCAGGGATAATCGTGCAACATTACGGTTATAGCACCATGATGTATTATTATGCAGGATGTGCTGCACTGTATCTCGTCTGTTCTCAGTTTATAAAATTAAAGAATCAATAAATAACTACCCCCAAGTGATCGTTTTTTTTTGGCATACAGTTTGTGTTCTCATTTTCTATACTCATTATTTACCAGCAGATATTGCTTAATATGAAAATCACAAGGGAACCGGAAAAGGTTCCCTTGTGTTCGTCAGCGACCCACCCGCGACTGCAAATGTGCCGGATAACGCTCGCCGACAATTCTTACGGTTTCCAGCGCCTGGGTAATTTTTTCCATGGCATCCGCTGAAAGCGAAACGTCAACAGAACCGAGGTTCTCTTCCAGTCGATGCAGTTTCGTGGTGCCGGGAATCGGCACGATCCAGGGTTTTTGCGCCAGCAGCCATGCCAGCGCGATTTGCGCCGGGGTGACGGCGTTCTCTGCCGCTAACGCGGTCAGCAGCGTCACTAGTTGCTCATTCGCGGCAATCGCATCTGCGGCAAAACGCGGCACTTTGCTGCGGAAATCATTCTCGCCAAAGGTCGCGCCTGCCTTGATGGTTCCGGTGAGGAATCCCTTACCCAGCGGGCTAAAGGGCACAAAGCCAATCCCCAACTCTTCGAGCACAGGAATGATTTCCTGCTCCGGTTCGCGCCACCACATTGAATACTCACTTTGCAATGCCGCTACCGGTTGCACCGCATGCGCGCGGCGAATGGTGGCCGCTCCCGCTTCGGAAAGACCAAAGTGTTTGACCTTACCTTCCTGAATCAGATCTTTTACCGTACCGGCGACGTCCTCAATGGGTACCGCCGGATCGACGCGATGCTGATACAGCAGGTCGATGACGTCGGTTTGCAGGCGGCGCAATGATCCCTCGACGGCTTCTCTGATATGTTCCGGTCGGCTGTTTAAGATCTGCTGCTTATTATCGTCACCAAAAGTGAAGCCAAATTTAGTAGCAATGATCACCTGATCACGGAAGGGTTTTAACGCTTCACCCACCACTTCCTCGTTGAGGTAAGGGCCGTATACCTCAGCCGTATCAAAAAAGGTCACGCCGCGTTCAACGGCCGCGCGGATAAGCTCAATCGCCTGCCGGGTATCGGTTGCCGGGCCATAACCGTGGCTGAGCCCCATACAACCCAGACCCAGAGCGGATACTTCGAGGCCAGAATTTCCGAGCATACGTTTTTGCATTAGGTTACTCCTCGTGGGGAACTCCCATGTTTACGATGGGTTAAACGCTCAGTTTGCGTTTTGTCAGCCATTCCACCATCGCCGGGTCGCGATGAGAGAAGAAGGCACTGGTTGCGCTATCCAGCGCGGTGATTTGCAGCATTTCTTCTTCAGTGAGGGCAAAGTCGAGGACGCTGATGTTTTCTGCCATGCGTGACTTGCGCACGGTTTTTGCCAGCGAAACCACGCCACGCTGAAAAATCCAGCGCAGAACCACCTGACCTACGCTTTTGCCGTACTTCTCACCGATGGCGGTCAGCAGTGGATGCTGGAACAGACCATTGCGGCCTTCGGCAAAAGGTGCCCAGGCTTCTGGCTGGATACCCCGGCTTTTCATCCAGGGAACGGCATGCAACTGCTGATTGAACGGGTTAACTTCAATCTGATTGACGGCGGGAACGACGTGATTGAATGCCATCAGGTCAGCAAGCCGGTCCGGCTGAAAGTTACTGACACCGATCGCGCGGATTTTACCGGCCTGCTGTAATTCTTCCATGGCGCGCCACGCACCGTGCACGTCACCGTAGGGCTGGTGGATTAAATAAAGATCGACATAGTCGAGCTGCAATCGGTTAAGCGAGCGCTCAAACTGGGCTTTTGCCCCTGCGTAGCTGGCATCTCCCAACCACAACTTGGTGGTAACGAACAGTTCCTCACGCGCCATACCGCTCTGTCTGAGGGCATTGCCCACCTGGGTCTCATTCTGGTACGAGGCGGCGGTATCGATCAGACGGTAGCCGGTTTCAATCGCATCAATAACCGCGCGTTCGCATTCTGCCGCATCAGTCATCTGGAATACGCCAAAGCCCAGCAGGGGCATTTCGATTCCGTTATTCAGTTTTACTGCTTGCATGATGTTTTCCTTCGCGTTGATTCAGGAAAAGCATAACGCGGATTGATTTATTCAATTATGAGTAAAATACGCTAGGGTTAATTAATCTGGCTCATAAATAGCAAAGATAAAAATTTTTCCATCCTGCGGGAATAATTCTTCTGCCCATTCGTCTTATGGGCTCAATGTGAGCAGGGTGAGCAAAAAAATGATTCCAACTCCACTTTCTACCGGCCAGAAAATACGGCGACTGTTGCTGATTGGCCTGGTTCCACTGGTTTTAATCGTATTGTTTCTGTGGGCTGGCGGCTGGCTGACGCCACAACGTCTGACGGCCGACAAACTGGTCGCGGTGTTGCAAAAAGCGGGTGGCGACCATCCGGGCTACCGTCGCAACCATGCTAAAGGGATCTGCGTGATCGGTAACTTTGTCTCCAACGGTAATGCCAGTGCCTTATCGCGGGCGGCGATCTTTGCGCCGGGAGAAACGCAGGTCACCGGACGTTTCGCCATCGCTGGCGGAAATCCCGCCGCGCCGGATTATGCCGTACCGGTGCGCAGCATGGCGTTGGCATTTCAGCTGGCGGACGGTGAACAATGGCGCACGGGTATGAATGCCATGCCGCTGTTCCCGGTGGCGACGCCGGAAGGGTTTTATGCGCTGCAAACCGCCACCTTACCCGATCCCGCCACCGGCAAGCCCGATCCGCAAAAAGTCGCGGCATTCGTCAGTCAGCATCCTGAATTTAAGGCTTTTGCTGCCTGGGCAAAAAGCTATACCCCTTCTTCCAGCTGGGCCAGCGATCGCTTCAATAGCCTGAATGCGTTCCGATTTGTTGATAAAGCGGGTAACGCACATCTGGTGCGCTGGAGCATGGTGCCGCATACCGAATATCAGCCGATCAGCGCGGCGGATAAAGAAGACAAAAATTTCCTGCAGGAGGACATAGCAAAACGCCTGGGGCAGGGACCGCTGAAATGGGATCTGGTGATCACCGTGGCACAACCGGGTGATGATGGCAGCAATGCGACCAGAGTCTGGCCTGCCGATCGCCAGACCATCAACGCCGGTACGTTAGTGTTAACGCGCGCCGTTCCTCAGCAGCAGGGGCCGTGTAATGACATCAATTACGATCCGCTGATTCTGCCTGATGGCATTGCCGCATCAGACGATCCTTTACTCAATGCGCGCTCAGCAGCCTATGCCAAATCCTACAATCTGCGCACGCGTGAACAGTCTCAACAGGCGGGAACGCACTTATGAAACAGGTTAGCTATTTTCACCCTGCGCTGCGCATCATTCACTGGTTAATGGCGGCGGCAATTGTGGCGATGTTGTTTATTGGTGTGGCGATGGTGGCAACGGTGTCATCACTGCATAGTCTGCTGGTGGCGATTCATAAACCGCTGGGAGTCATGATTCTGGTGCTGGTGTTTGTGCGCCTGTGGCTACGCTTTTATACTGCTACGCCTGCGTTACCGTCCTCGATCCCTGCCTGGCAGCGTGGTATCGCGCATTTGTCGCACTGGGTGTTGTATGCACTGATGCTGATTCAGCCATTGATTGGCTGGGCGATGCTGTCAGCGGCGGGCTACCCGGTTTCGTTAGGCGGTGGCGTGATTCTGCCAGCTATTCTGCCCGTGGATAATGACTGGTATGCCATACTTCGTCCTCTCCATACGGCGGTGGCGCTGGTGTTGTTTCTTACCGTGATGATGCACTTAGCCGCCGCGTTATTCCATGCATTGGTGCTGCGCGATGGGGTGTTTGAAAGTATGTCAGGCAGCCGCAGACGCTAAAGGATATCCATGTCACAGCTAACTGATGATGAAATCCGGCAGGTAATGCCACATCTGGAACGATTTGCGTTGTGGCTGACCCGTAACCCGCACAGTGCTGAGGATTTGGTACAAAACTGTCTGGCGAAAGCGTTAACCCGCGAGCGCCAGAATGATGGCGAACAGAGCCTGCGTGCCTGGCTGTTTTCCATCCTTTACCGGCAATTTATTGATGGTGAGCGGCGGCGCAAACGCTATATGAAACTGCTGACTTTTTTTACCGGTGAGGAGATGTTTGCGCAATCCAGTGAGGCGATGGCGATTGCTGACGATACGCTGGCGGTGTTTGCCGCACTCCCCACCGACTATCGCGTGGTTTTATTGCTGGTGAGCGTCGAGGGCCTGAGCTATAAAGAGGCGGCCGAAACGCTGGATATCCCGCTGGGGACCGTAATGTCGCGGCTCTCAAGGGGGCGAAAGCTGCTGCATGAGCAATTAGAAGGTAAGGCGACGCCGTTACCGCTGAGGAGACTGAAATGACTTTGCCACCGGATGAAAACGATCTCCATGCCTGGATGGATGGCGAGGCGGATGAAGCAACGGCAGAGAAAGTGGAACGTTATCTGCAGGCGAATCCGGAAGCGGCCGCGCAGGTTGCTGGCTGGCGGGCCGATGCACAGCAATTACGTCAGGCAATGAGTCGGCAGGCCTGGGCTTTTGATCGGCCCAGTCCGCAACATCTGCGGCGTCGGATGCGGCAACAGCGCCTGCGCCAGTTGTCGATGGCTTTTATGCTGGTGGTGGCCGTGAGTATCGGTGGCCTGGCGGGCTGGCAACTGAAGGATTCGCAGGTGGCGATTGCGCCTCAGCCAATGGAAGATGCGGTGCAGGCTTATAAGATCTTCGATAATCAGACGCAAACGCCGATGGATGTGGTGGCAAGCCAGCACGCAGAACTGACCAGCTGGGTGTCGCGCTATTTTATCAATGGTAATCCACCGCCCAATCTTGAACAGTTTGGTTTTAAATTGGTGGGGGCGCGTCTGATGGCAACGGCGCAGGGGCCCGCTGCACTGATTATGTATCAGGATCCGCAGGGCACCCGAGTCGGCTGGTATATCCGGCCACTGGAGCCGGTTAAGTTACCCCATGGTCAACGCCAGGCCGAAGACGTGATGGCGCAATACTGGAGCGATCAGCACTACAACTACGCGCTGGTCACGCCTGCTCATTCATCCGGAGTGAATGGGCTGCGCAAAGCAGTATCGCTGGCGACCAGTTAGTGGATTGCCTGGCAATCTGATTGATTGACCGGGCATCTTATTCTTCCAGTGAGCAGCTTCTGACGTACATCACAAAAAACTGCCGAAACAAGCTATGGGCGATATCCGTTGTGGCGTTAACTTCTGTCAGCTGGTGGTAAAAAGCCGGTGACGACGCGGCTTGTTCGGTATCTGCCTCGCGTTTGTGCACCGAATGCACCTGTGGGCGGGCGTTTTTTTTCGCATAACCCAACATCATGCCAAGGAAACTGAGCAGCCAGTCTGCATTGCGCAGGGTAAATTCAATCATATATTTAATATTAAAGAATGCGGATTCAACGATAGGTGTGAACAGATGATATTTATCTGCATTATTTTCTTTGCTTTTATTGTTGCTGGCGGTGATTTTATCTGGCAGGTATCGGCTGCGGAAATGAACTATTTTTTCTTTCATCGCCGGGTCGTGGGTAAATTCATAAAAATGGGTCAGAAAGGCGTCGAGGAATTGATCATCTTCCAGCAGGTAATCTTTGAAAGTATTCACATCAGACATCAGGTTTTTTGCCAGCACGCTCATACCGCGACTGGTCAGTTTTTTTAGCGGGTGGCCTGCGTCCAGATACACTTCTGAGCCGATATATTCCTCACCCTGATGGCTCATAGCGCTGTGTTCTCCTTCATGAATAAACACATTGGCCATTTCTTTCGCTGGCATGCTTTTTAAGGCATGCCACATTAAATAGATACGTTGGTAATCATCCTTACTTGAGGTATATCCGACGACGCTGGTGCCTAACAGCATTTTTTCTAGTACCAGCCTGGCGCAGTTCGCGGGGATGCGCCCATCGCTCAGGAAGCGATCCTCGACGATATGTATTTTATCGAGCGATAGTGCATTGGTTTTTTCCAGGATACTGACGAAATTCTTCTGAAAAAACGCCACATCTCTGCTATCGATGTTTCTTTTTACAAAGAACATTTTCATGTATTTCAACATGCCGCCTGGGTTTTCAGCGGGGTTCACCATGGCGAGTGCCAGGTCAGAACTGTAATGCACCTCGTGTATGGCACTCTTAATCGCTTCGACTTCCTGCGGATACTTTCTGAGTAATTGTTCTTCATCGAGGGTTTTGAGAATAAAGGGAGAAGGGCTGGGGAGTAGGGTCTTCTTAAGCTTGATTAAAAATGTTTTAAGCGCAGACTGTTCGTCAATAATAATGTGTTCCAGCTTTTTCAGCGCCTGGTAATATTTGTGATATTTAATGAGGAAATCATTGTAACGCACCGCAATCCTCTTCCTTTCATTCAACACATGTTCCATGTCCACCACAAAATCATCAATGGATTGATTCCCTTTCAGATAATGGACGAGTTTATAATTGCTTAAAGCCTCTTCTAAAGTTCTGACGGCGTCATCGGTGAGTGGTTTACGCCAGGTACTTAATTCCTCCACCAGGCGTTTCGCGGTGCCACCACCGAACTGCGCAAAGGTCGGGTGCAGCCGAGAGGCAATATTTCGGAACAGGGATTTCACATGAATCTTTTTTAACAGCATCGGGGCCGGGATCTCAGGAAGCAGACGTGCCACTTCCTCTACCGCATCGATACGTGCCGACGAAGCGTAGGGGGCCACGGTTTGATAGCCGCTGGAGGAAGGCGTAAGGGCATCAAAGAACAACGGCTCTGGTGAAACGGTATCACGGCTTTGTCGTGCCAGCGGACTGGCTGGTTGCCAGCTGCGCCACTGACCGGCATGGTTCGGCTGGACATAAACCGGGGTGCCGGAGGCATTTCTGAACTCAACAATCAGCTGCGGATGTGGATCGGTTTTTATCCAGCTGCGCTGGTAGCGCCAGTTTGGTGGGAAGCTCTCGGGGTCCAGCTGGTTATAGACGATATCCTGTTCGGCGTTGTTTACCTCTTTTGTGCTGAACCTCAATGGCAGCGATGAAAGGGGCGATAAGCTGGCGATTAAGGCCGGGAGTCGCTGCTCGCTGAGCGCCTGCCAGAATTCGGCCAGCGGGATGCCCAGTCCGGCTGGTGGCGCGGTTTCTGGTTGCGGCAATAAATACTGATTTTTCTGGTCCAGCAGGTAAATTTTTGCCCCGGCGGGGGTGGTGACGTTGCAATGCAGTTGATCGGTGAATTCGTCCCAGATTACGCCGGTGAGATTAAAACCCGCAGGAAGATCGTTCAGTGGCAGGGAGCGGCGCAGCAGTTCCCTGCCGAAACCAGGCTGAAACGCAGCGGTGGAGCAGAGCTTTGCGCCCACCAGACTATCATCCACCAGGCCAGCTTCAGCCCGCGTGACAGCGAGCGGGGGAGCGGTGGGGAGAGCCGGATGGTCCATGACGCTATTCACCAGCCAGTGATAAACAGAGTTGAGGGCGTACACGCCAGCCTGCTCGATTTCACTCGCGGCTTCCTCTTCAGGAAGGATGCTGACGGCACAACCCACGAACCTCAGCGCCATATTTTTCAGCGACTCTCCCAGCACGGCGGACCTGAGCGCGCTGTAGCAACGGGTGACGGGATTCAAGCCATACAATATCTCCAGCAGATTGGGCGGCTGCACCGTAGGGGAGATGGCGGCAGGGAGAGTGGGGAACTGATATTCGCTGATTTGCCGGGCAATGGCTGAGGCGTCTCCAGGGTTAATCTGCACTTGCGCATCAACCAGAAAGCGATAGCTGGCTATCTGCGGCAACGCTGCCGGAGATAGCCGCGTCAGCATATCCACTTTGCCAGCGCCGTTGAGCATGGATTGTGCCTGATCGCGGCTGCTGAACTCATCGCTGGCATCAAAGCTACCCGGATGCCCCGGTCTGTTCATCGGGGCGATCGGCGTCATAAACAGCGCGCGCGAGGTGAGATCGCGGCTGGCATAAAGATAGCAGCCAACGCAGGATGTTTCAGTCTTGTCACCACTAGTGTGCTCCAGTCGCACCATAAACATTTGTATGCCTTGTGCGCGATAAACCGCCAGGTCGTCTGTAGGCAGATCTTCCAGCACCCGCTGATACCATGCACTGATGGTGGCGCGTAACGCATGGTAAGTTTCGGTGATAGCAACTGTATTGCCGGTTGGATGGCTGATCAGTTCTCTCAGCTTGCTGGCGTACAAATGGTAGTGGATAAGTTGCTGCTGTTGCAGCTGCATCCCGGTCAGATATTGGTGCATTCCCTCTTTCGGGTTGAAGAACAGCTTATCTGTTGCGGCAAATTCTGCCAGTAATGCGGGTTCCGGACGCCGGTACATCAGTTGCGAGCCGAATCTCTCCAGATCTTCACCGCTGGCCTGATTGAGAACCTGCTCGTTCTGGATTTCGTGCGCTGCGACGGCCCGCTGATATCCGGCGCGTGACAGGCAACGTTCGCTGGCGAGATCGGGGTGGTCACACAGTTTTAGCATCGGGTATTCCTGCCGCATCATGGTCAGCATCAGAAAATCCAGTTTGGCCACCAGCTTATCCTGGGCTTGCTGCTCACTGACCGTCACTGCAATCGCCTTGCGCGTATGGCGACTAAATACCTGCTCCATATCCAGCAGTAACGTAGCGAGGTCGCGCCAGGTGGTGGTGGTGGGTTTTATGCGCTGGCTGAATTGTTGCAGGCTGATAAGCAACGGGCGGCCAGTCCCATCGAGACTATGGTCTAACGCCAGCAGCAAACGGCGTGCCAGTGCGGCACTGCCTCTGGTGGATTGCACGAAGGCGCTGATCGCTTCCGGGTGCGGTTTGAATGCCGCAACATCGGGCAGCCGGGCAATAAAATCTGCGGCCTGTGCTGGATCGATATGCAGCCGGTGATGTTGACTATCCCATGACACCAAGTGGTCACAGGCGGTCAGAATCGTCGTTTCTCCCAGCAAGTCAGCAAGCTGTCGCATCGTCAGTGTTTCGATACGCTGGCTGAGTTGATTGATCATATCGCGCAGGCCGGTGGCAGTGAGTGGCGCAGGGGCAACGATACACGTCGGTGCGTTGGGGTTGGCCGCTACCCAGCCGGGCCAGCTGATGGTTTTGGGCGTGCTGGCTGACGCAGGTTCGGTTTCAAATTCGAGCTTACGAACAAAACCGGCAGCGAAGCCGCGCTTATCCACTTTCCACCAGTCAGGCTGGTATAAGGTGGTGGTCTCTTCGGCATCTACGCTGGATATAATCCATCCGCCTGCTGAGGAGGAGGTGCCAATGACAGGTTGCAACGCGGAGGTGAGTACGGTTTTTTGTGGCGCAGCTGACGACCAGGGGCGCATTTGCCTTTGTAGCTGATGTAACGCTATTGGGCTTTGTCTCTGCGGGATGTGACAACCGTGAATGATCACCGCAGCTTCACTGGTCACAATACGCGTACCTTCCTGCACCAAACCCTGGTTGTTGGTGGCAACGAAATGTTCGAATGTCACGACGCCACGAACTTGCAGCGGGGCGGTGTCATTGATGAGCGTCACTGGCTGGTCCGCTGCACAGCGGGGATAGTGGTGATCGGGCCGCAGAAAGTCAGCGCAGCTCTGTGGCGCAAGCCGCAGTGGATGGCCGTCATGCTGATCGTTAAGTACCGAGTTAGCGGTTAACTTCAGCGTAATGACCATCGGTTCAGGCGCTTCTTCTGATAATACGACGGGGGAGGGGGAGAGCTGACGGCATGTCCAGTCCCGCCAGCGGGTGATAAGGTGTGGGAACGTGACAGGTGTCGGATGCCTGGCATTATTCCGGCCACTGCTTAGCAATCTGCCGGTAGCGTACTGATCGCCAGCCAGCACCAGGGGTTTGATGCCCTGCACCGGCGCGAGTCTGACGGCGTTGATAACATGGATAAGCAGAGCGGGTAAGGGATAAAGCGCAGCCAGGGTGCGAACAATTAATTGTTTGCCCGCGCCGGGGACGGCCTCCATCAATGGCTTATCACCCGCCTGAAAAATTTCCCGCATCAGCAGATGATAGAGATGAGGATAACGGGAAGGGAGCTGCGCCAGGACGGCGGCATCGCTGATAAAGGGAAGAATCTTGTGTAACCTTGCCAGCACCTGCGCATCGCTCAGTAACACCTGCATCGGCAGGATTGCCGATCCATCGCAAAATCCCTGGTATTTTGCGGCCAGCAATGTTCGTACATCTTCAGACATCCGTTGCCAGCTTAGCGGTGGGGCGCTGGCTGGCCTGGCAACGGGTTGCGCCAGGAAGTCGTGCAGGTTGTTGCGGATAGCGGCCAGCAATGCATCATAATCATCGAATCCGCTTCCTCCGGCCAGGCGATTAAATTCCTGTAATGCTGCGTCCTGGTGAATGGCAGGCAGGGTGGGCCACAAGGATTTCATGCAGGTGTAGGCGTTATGTATCAGCCGCAGTGGCCATGTGCTTTGTGGACTGGCAGATGATGACGCAAAACTGTTGGGAATACTGGAAGTACCATGGGGGGTGGGTCCAATAGGCATCGCTTTCCTCCTTTTAAGCTGAAGCTAGCCTGGATGACCTGAGGTTGGTCCGCTCTGATAAATTTATGAGAACTGCCCGACGATGCTTCGGCTGTGGCAAAGAGAAGGCTGTGATTTCAGATGAATATTCATGTCACAGCGAGCAGAGACATAAAAATCAGAGATGGATAAGTCGGGTGAAGGGAATGATTAAGCTGACAGTCACCGGCATCAATCAACGGTGACTGTCAGTTCTGAGCGAAAACCGCTTAATTGATGCTAATCAGCGCCATATCCTGTGATCCCGTATACAGGTCAGTGGCCAGCGTGGTCTGATCGTTATCGACCTGGAAGCGAGTTACCGACTGTTGCAGATTCACTACCTGTTGTTGCAGGGAACTGGCCGCAGTGGCGACTTCGGCCACCAGCGAGGCATTCTGCTGAGTCACACCGTCCATCTGCTGGATGGCGATATTAATCTGCGAGATGCCGCGGGTTTGCTCGCCGGAGGCCAGCATCACTTCATCCATGATATCGACCACTTTTTTCACATCCAGCATGACTTCATTCATGGTCACCCCGGCCTCTTTCACCAGGCCGGAACCCTGCTCGATATTGCTGAGCGAGTCATTGATCATGGTGCCGATTTCTTTCGCTGCGGTGGCGCTACGCTGTGCCAGGACACGCACCTCTGAAGCCACCACGGCAAAGCCGCGGCCTGCTTCACCGGCGCGCGCCGCTTCTACAGCCGCATTCAGTGCCAGCAGGTTGGTCTGGAATGCAATACCGTCGATAACACCTACGATATCACCAATTTTGGCCGAGCTTTTCTCAATTGAACTCATGGTGGCAACCACTTCAGACACCACGTTTGCCCCGCGGGAAGCAGAGTTCGAGGCTTTCTGCGACAGCGAGTTGGCTTTACGGGTATTGTCTTCGTTGTTTTTCACTGTCGCCATAATCTGCTCCATACTGGAAGCCGTCTCATCCAGTGACGCTGCCTGCTGTTCGGTACGGCTGGAGAGATCGATATTGCCGGAAGCGATTTCTTCCACGCCTGAGCCGATAGCATCCGTGCCATTGCGCACCATCAGTACCATGTTTTCCAGTCCATCACGCATACGCTGTACGGCGGCAAATAACTGAGCTATCTCGTTTTTACCTGAGATATCAATGCGCGCACGAAGATCCCCTTCGGCAATACGGTCAAACACCGTGATCACATGATTTAACGGTTTGACGATAAGATTGGTCATCACCGACCAGGCCAGTCCGGCCAGCACCAGCGCACAGGCGATGGCAAAGTACAGGGTAAACTCCATACGTTTTACCCGGTCGCTGGAGTCATCGTAGGCTACATCAATGCTTTTTAGTTTGAAGGCCACCAGGGCTTTTGATGCTTTATCAAAGGCACCATACAGTGCCGTCGATTTTCCGGCTCGTTGGCGATATTCGTCCAGTTTGCCCGCCTCCAGGGCGGCAAAAGCCGGATCAATAAACTCTTTCATTAGCGCGTCACGGGTGGACGCCATTTCAGCGGCAATCGGGCGTTCCTCGGCGGATTGCGGGTATTTCAGGTAGTCCTGCCACTTCGCGCTGGCAGTATCGATTTTGCCCTTGGCACGTTCCAGCGCGACTTTAGCTTTTTCAGTGTCGCCGCTCCCCATCAGGGATTCATATAACCGTAAATCCAGTCGTCCGCGTAATAACAGTTCAGAACTTTCATTCAGTGCAACCAGACCCGGTAACACTTCGGTATCGACGGTAGCAAAGGATTTATTCCCTGACTGCACGGCAACTAATCCCAGAATGCCCACGAACAATAACAATGCAGTCAGTGAAAAAACCATCATGCTGAGTGCAGTACGGATCTTTATTCGACGAAACATAGAGTATTCCCTGCTAACGATTGAATGATGAATGCTGTGGAAAACAAATCCATTATTAAAAAAACAGGAAGCAACCTGCGTTGCTTCCTGTCAGATAGCTGACTCAGTGCTTAGCCTGGGTTTTGGGCGCGTGGGCTAAGAAAGTCTTGAGTTTTTGTTTATAAAATTTTGCCTGCATCATGGTGCCGTGCCCGCTGGTTTCGGCACTGGCCGGGATAAGGAGCAATTCAGCTTTTTTAATCCGATGCAATTCGCCCTTAAGAATACCGGTCTCAACCGGGTTACGTTCATCGTCCGCTGAATTGATAATGAGCATCGGCGCTTTGATGCGCTTTAAATCTGGCAACGCATTGTAATCCGCCGATGAATTCCAGATATAAATGAAGTCGTTAGCATCCGCGGTGACAGGTGCAGCAAGACGTTCATCGACCAGCTTATCTGCCAGCGCACGCGTTGGCGCTTTGTGCTGATAAGCCAGCGTGCCGCCCGTCGTGGCAATACTGAACATGATGTTGGCGGTTTTCAGCGCAGGAGGTTGCTGGTGGTAATTGCCTTCCGCCCATGCAGGGTCGCCCTTGATGGACTCGATCAACATACGGCGCAGCATCCAGTTACGACCGGACAACTCATTAGGCTGCGAAGCCATCGGCACCAGCGTATCCATCATCGCCGGGTATTTCTCTCCCCATAGCCAGGTCTGCATACCGCCCATTGAATAACCCATGACCAGGCGTAAATGCGAAATACCCAACCCTTCTTTAACCAGGCGATATTGGGCCGTCACCATATCGTCATAATCATAGTGCGGAAATGTCATCCGCAGGCCATCCGAAGGCTTGGATGATTTACCTGAGCCGATACCTTCCGGGATGATAATAAAATATTTTCTGATATCCAGCGCCTGCCCCGGTCCAAATAACTCTCCAGCGAATCCCGGAGCCAGTAATGCGCTAACAGGCTGGTTAGTACCGTGAAGTAATAATACCGCTGGTTTATTGCGATCACCCAAAGTGAAATAATGAATACGCAGATCTTTCAGTTTTTCACCGCTGTTAAAGGTGAATTCTTTGGCGACCCAGTCAGCTTCTTTCGGTGTCGGTAATGCGCTGGCTGCCATAGTTAATGGTGATAAAGTTAACAGAATGGCACCCGCCACGCCTGATATCATGCGATTAAACATTAAAGTAACTCTTAAGTTATTTTTGGTCCCCTGGAGGTCTGATATTAGTTTCAATAAAGAAAAATCCCAATGGACATCAACAGCATCGGGGAAAAAAAAGACAATTCTCTTCTTTTTTGAGTTTTAACAAGACGATTTTTATCTGGTTGTTCTTAGGATAATACAACCGGGTATGAATTCTGCAGTTTGCTTCAGGTGGTTAGTTCAGCCGTGATTACGCAAAACGGTCTCAGTTCCGCATAGCGGAATTAAAGGGCTAAAGAGTGGCATTATTATTCAGGATTGACTAAATACGGCAGAGGTTTGATCTGCCGATATGAATAGTCCTTTAACCCAAATTACTGGCTTATCTTGCTCACACTGCCAGCGTCTTTTTTTGTCTCAGGCGTACGGGCTTGGGTTGGTAGCGGTTCACCCAATTACTGATTGTCTGGCCTTCTTTATCCGATTCGCTAAACACAATGACAGTGGCTCTGCGGCCTTGTGTTTCTATGGCATTGAGTAAGTCAGCATTCGGAAAAAATACCAGGTAGATGGCATCAAGCAGGATATGTTCTTTTCTGAGTGTCTGTGTGGAGAACAACCCGACCTTAACTCCTGAAACCACAATCTGCTTTTTGCTATGCAGTATTCTGTAGGTCGGCTCATCAAACGCTTTGGTTAAATATTCTTCGCAGGAAGCCTTCACAGGAACGCAAACCCGTAAATTCCGTCCTGACTGGCTGGCATGTTCAAGTGCAAATTGCACAATGTTTTTATAGTGTGGTTCCAGCTTGTCTTTTGTTTTAACAAAGCAAAATCGGTCTTTTAACGGCATTAAATTTCTTAGACTCCAGTTGAAAAAGAGGTGATTTATTGTTGTAACGGATTTTATGAAATTGCTGAAAGTTAAAGTATGGCACAGATTATTCAATACGCCGCTGAGATTGGAAAAAGAGAACAAAAAATTCCACGTGTTGTCACATCTGCACTTTCTTCGCCACAGCAGACTTTTGATGGCGGTTGACTTTTCCCTCTCTGGCAAGAGCAGATACAACCGGGTTTAACATCCATAAATTGTCGTTTTTGTGATCTAAATTGCAGTACCATAAAAACAAATTGTACTACAATCTCAACATCAAACGATGGAAGGTTTTATTATGGTATTGATTTTAATTGATTTTAAATTGACCGGTGCGGAAGTGTAGTGAGATCAACCGTTAACCCGGTGCAAAGATTGAGGAAACGTCATTGAATAGATCCAATCAATACTGGCGGGTGTTACTCAGGGAATGTCACATTAATTAATCATTAAATTAAAAGATGCTGATTACGGTCAGAGGGATTGTTATTGTTTAAATCTTAATCGAGGTTTGTTTCATGAACAACGATCTGTACGGTGCTACCCTAAAGCAACTAAATACGAAAATTATTCCGTTTATCATTATCTGTTATTTCGTTGCCAATCTCGACAAAACCAATATCTCTATCGCTGCATTACAAATGAATGCCGATTTGGGTCTGAGTACCAGTATGTATGGTCTGGGTGTCGGGATGTTTTATATCTCTTACATCCTGTTCGAAATTCCCAGCAATGTGATCATGACCAAAGTCGGTGCGCGAGTGTGGATTGCGCGCATTATGATCACCTGGGGCATCGTCAGCGCCGGAATGTCGCTGGTTCAGACTCCCACGCAGCTCTATGTGATGCGCTTTTTGTTGGGAATGGCCGAAGCAGGCTTTACGCCGGGCATCATTTATTACATTTCCTGCTGGTTTCCGAAGAGTAACCGTGCACGCGCCATGTCATTCTTCTATATGGGTTCTGTGATGGCTTCCATTATTGGGTTACCCATTTCCGGCACCATCCTGAATATGCATGGTATTGCTGACATTGCGGGCTGGCGCTGGTTATTTGCACTGGAAGGTATTCCGGCGGTCGCGTTGGGCATTATGGTGCTGTGGCGTTTGCCGCAATCTCCTGACCATGCAGCGTGGTTATCAACGGAACAAAAGGGCTGGTTGAAAACGCAACTGGCGCGGGATAACGCCAGTGTTGAAATTGGCGCGCAGCATAGCTGGTTAAGCGCGCTGAAAAATAAAACCGTGTTGTTACTGAGCCTGGTCTGGTTTCTGCAGGCGTTTGGTTCAATAGGGATAACGCTTTTCCTGCCGTTGATCATCAAAAGTATGGCCAGTGAGCAGAGCAATATTGTCATCAGTCTGCTCTCGGCGGTGCCGTTTATTTTTGCCTGTCTGTTTATGTATTTTAATGGCCGTCACTCTGATACCACCCATGAGCGTTCATGGCATCTGGGCTTACCGTTGATTCTTTCAGGGTTATCGCTAACTCTGGCCATTTATTCCAGCAATCTGCTGGTGGCCTATGTCATGCTGGTCCTGACTGTCGGCTTTAATTTTGCCCTGACCCCGATCTTCTGGGCGGTGACCACCGAAAAACTGGCAGGCGTGGCGGCGGCGGCCTCCATCGCTTTTATTAATACCGTTGCCAACTTTGTCGGCCTTGGTTTGCCTCCCATTCTTGGCAAAATAAAAGATGCCACCAACAGTTATCACTACGGTTTAATGATTGTCGCGGCGGCCCTGATTATTGGGGGCATTATCGGCATTATGATTTCGCGTCCGTCTCAGCCTGATGTGAGTAAACGTGCGGCTTCGCGCCTTTCATAACGGAATAACAACATGAAACAGAAAGTCCTGAAACAAGCCAGCCTGCCTGATGCCCTGACGCAGGAATTGAGAGAACGTTATGATCTCTGTGAGCTGGCGCAAATGACCGCTACCGATTTCGCCGCCATTGCCAGTGAGGTCACTGCGGTGGTGACTAATGGCGAAGCGGTAGTGACACGCGAGTTCATGCAGTCATTGCCTGGGTTAAAGCTGATTGCCGTGTTTGGCGTGGGCTATGATGGTGTCGATGTCTCAGCAGCCCGCGATTTTGGTGTGGCTGTCACCCATACACCGGGTGTGCTGACCGATGATGTGGCCGATCTGGCCATTGGCCTGATGCTGGCAACCTCGCGTCAAATCGTTGCCGCACAGCGTTTCATCGAGCGGGGGAACTGGTCGTCAGGCGGTTTCCAGTGGACGCGCAAAGTTTCCGGCAAACGCCTGGGTATCATCGGCATGGGGCGTATCGGGCAGGCGATCGCCCGTCGCGCCAGCGCATTCGATATGGAAATTGCCTACAGCAACCGCACCGAGCTGACGGGGGTGCCGTGGCGCTATATTGCGGATCTGCAAGTACTCGCCCAGGACAGTGACTTTCTGATGGTGTGTGTTCCCGGTGGGGTAGAGACAAAAGCGCTGGTCAATCAGGCGGTGCTGGCAGCATTAGGTTCTGAGGGGATCCTCATCAACATTTCCCGTGGCAGTGTGATTGATGAAGCGGCGCTGATTAACGCGATCGACAATAAGGTGATTGCCGGTGCGGGTCTGGATGTATTTGTTGATGAACCAAACGTGCCCGTGACGTTGCAGCAGCGCGATAACGTGGTCATTACGCCGCATATGGCGAGTGCCACCTGGGAGACACGTCGGGAAATGTCACAGCTGGTGATGGCGAACGTTAATGCGTGGTTTGCTGGCGAGCCACTGGTGACGCCGGTTCCTGCCTGATATCTTGCGGGCAGCGAAAATCGCTGCCCGGAGAGAGGATGCTTATTTACTCCACAGTTTCCGGCTGGCGATATCCGCACCGGCACGCATCGCGCGGAATTTCTCACGCACTACGGTTGGGTGTACTTCAGGCTTATAAGTAGCCTGAGAGGAGAAACCACAATCCGCACCAGCGACCACATTCTCTTTGCCTACCCGGTCAGCAAAACGAATCAAACGCTCCGCGATCAGCTCAGGATGCTCAACGGTATTGCTGGCGTGGCAAATCACACCGGGGATCAGGTATTTTCCTTGTGGCAGTTTCACCTCTTCCCAGATGTGGTACTCATGCTCGTGACGCACGTTGCCTGCTTCAAAGGAATAACCCGACACGTTAATGTTCAACATATAACGCACGAACTCGATAAAGGGAACGTCGTGGATACGTGGACCTTCGTTGATGCTGTAGCAGGTGTGATAACGGATCTTGTCAGCTGGAATGCCGCGCAGAGCATGATTAAGGATATCGACGTACTCATTGGCTTTAGCAATGATCTGCGCGTTATTCAGGTGTGGGTCAGCAAACAGGTCAGGAAGGAAAGGATCGTCGATTTGCAGAGAAAAACCGGCATCAATGATCGCTTGATATTCCACGCGCAATGCTTCAGCCACTGCCGAGAGATAATCCCCCTCCCGTTCATAAAACTCGTTGGTGCCAACACCGGTTGGTGCCACAGAGGGGACAAATGCCCCAAAGGCATTGGCAGCCAGTGCGGCATCTTTCAGGTTAACCAGATCGCGTTGTAATTGCGCCACACCGTGGTAGGAAATCGGACCGGTACAGGCGACAGGAACGAAGGGTACCAGGTTGCCACCCAGCATCGCTTCGCCAAAATACTGTTTATAGTATTCCGGGAAGGCATTCACTTCAGCGTCAAAAGCAGCATAACCCTGGCCCGGACGTGGCTCAAAACCCGCAATACGATCGCGCACGTAGGCAAAGAAGCCCACTTTTGACATTTCACCATCAGCAACGATATCGATGCCATCAGTAACCTGCTGCTGCACAGATGCAAACACCGCGTCTCGGATCTCTTTTTCCAGTTCGGTACCCTTATCTGCGCCCTGAATATTTGCTTTCATGATATCGAGAAGCTTAACCGGGCGGGCGAGGCTGCCGACGTGAGTGGTTAAAATGCGGTTTTCAGCTGACACGTTGTTCTCCCTGAGGGATGTGGGTTTGCAGATGGATGGGTGAGCAAAGGGCTATCATCCTTTATTAGTAGCCTTACCTGAATACAAAACCGATTACATGTCAAACTAATCATTAGGATGATTATGTTTTCGCTACATATTTGGCCAAAGTCATCAGCCGATTCATAAAGCGCTCGGTATTCATGATCGTCCTGCGATGGCTACGGTGGATCAGGTCGAGATATAGCCCGCCAGCTCAGTATGGTGCTCTTGAATTTAGTCATGAAGGGAAAACGAAAGTCTATCCAGCTGTTGAGAAAATGGGCGACTTTGCAACGTTCGGCAACTATCTCTACATGGTAGAGGGCAATAAGGTCGTTAAATATAATCTGGATGTAAAAACAAAATAAACTCACGCTCTCCAGCCCTACAGGGCTGGAGATTCTGTTCAATTATCTCTTCTGCTCCAGGTAATGGCAGATATAGATACGGTATTCCTCATTCATATCTGAGGGTAAATCTTTTGGTGCAAAAAAAGCGAGTTCCTGACCTTCCTCCGGGTCATTGATCATCTCTCCTGACCAGTCACTGGTCCAGAAAAGAGATGTGATCACGTTGATTTCATCCTTATTAGGGAGCGTAAAGGTGTATTCCGGCCCCGAGAAAACACCAAGTAGAACAAGATTACGGACAGCCAGATTGGTTTCTTCCCTGACTTCGCGTATCGCAGTCTGTTCCAGAGACTCTCCCGGCTCCAGAAGTCCTCCGGGAAGCCCCCAGGTCCCATCCCGGCGCAGTTGCAGAAGAATATGTTGACGTGAGTCAGTAATAATGACATTCGATCCGGCCAGTAAAAGAAGACGGTGACCAACCAGGCTTCGCATCTGCTGCACATAATTCATATCTGGCTCTCCACTGAGGTCGGGAATTGGCTCTGGTAGTGATACTGATTAGTTCGCTCATTCATCATATGAGTGGATTGCAACAGCTTGATTGCTGAAACGCCTGAGCACAATCATGCCCAGGCGCATTCAGAATATCGTTTAGAAGCTGCGATGGAAGTTCACCAGCGGCAACACAGGAATAGCTGCGTTGGTTGCCACGTTGATAAGACCAATCTGCAAACCTTCGAGATCTTTCGTGGTGTTGATTAAACCAAACTGGAAGGTGGTTCTGTCAGCGTAGTTGATGGCACCGATATCCGCGGTACTGGACTGCGAGAAGTTGATGCCGCCGAGGTTAAGACCATCAACATTTTTGGCGACGTTAATACCGCCCAGGTTGAGGCCTGTAACATCGCCGGTGAAGTTAAATCCACCCAGGTTGAAACCTGCTACATTGCCCATCACGTTGACCGCACCGATATTTGCCCCGGTCACATTATGAGTACGGTTAATGGCAGCGATGTTTAATCCGGTCATATCTTCTGACCAGTTGAAGGCTGCAATGTTAGCCCCGACAACATTCTGTGATTTATTAACCGCAGCAATATTCAGGCCGGTAATGTCACCCTCACTCCAGTTCGCTACCGCGCCGACATTCAGTCCGGTCACATCACGTGTGTGGTTGGCAACGCTGATATTGGCACCTGTGGTTTTGCCCTCGGTCCAGTTGAATGGGCTGATGTTCAGACCACGAATATTACCCTGGCTATAGTTGGCAATGCCGGCAAGATTGAACCCGTCCACATCCCTGGTCATATTGGCAAGACCCAGATTGAAACCGGTTACGTTTTCAGTGCGGCTGTACAGCCCAATATTTGCACCATTGAGGTCACCAACCTGGTTGGCGAGGCCGATATTCAGACCATTGTCTTGACCACCGTGCCAGTTAAAAAGGCCGATCGCAGTACCGTTCATTCCATTGCGAATATGAGAACCTGCGGCTGCACCAATCTGCAATCCGTTCAGATGGTCAAGTTCGGAATAGCCAAGAATCGGCAGGTCGAATCCATTTACTGTGCCAGTATCACTGTACAAAAAAGACCCATGGAAACCATTCACAGTGCGATCATTTGGCACATTACCAAACGAGGATACTTGCACAGGCGCTGCCTGGCTTATGCCAGCAAATAAAATTGTAGATAATGCCAATGCTATTCTTGATGTTTTCATAATTACTTTCTCTTATTAACTGTTCACAACTAAGATCGACTAAAAATAGCGTTCTGATAGCAGTTTATTGGTGATTAAATAAACAAATAATCCTTGCTTGTATTATTATAATGACTGCTGAATTTCATTATTGGCTTACCGAAATGTGCTTAACTCACTGCGGTGCGTAATTTTATTAAAATGTCGCAACCTGTAAATAAGCACAATGTGAATAGATCAGCATGATTTAATAAAAATTAAAGAAGAATTTTGGATGGCAGGGTGATAATTGTGCAGAGATAGGTTGAGTGGATAGTGAGAAAATAATATTAAACAATATGGATTTAAAGCAGGAGAGGAGTCAGGTGCACTGAGTAATAAGCGTGGTGGTAAGGAGTGGGCAATGATGAGAGTATCGGAGGGATGCATTCAGAATCATTGCACGGGGTTATCACTCAGTGCAGAATGAAAGTATCAAAATAGAATGGAAAGAAATTGCCAATTAATGCGATTAGCTAAGGTGTCAGGCAGAAGGGAAAATTCCTGGCGCATTATAACCTGAACCGCGCAAGAATAATTTCTGACCAGCAAACGAGAAAGCATGAACTTATGTAGGGAAATTTTTTAGTATTTGATGCGATTTTCCGGATAAGCAGGTGAAAAGTCTAAAACTTGCCGTTGTTTTAACTTATTGAAATATTTATATTTTCTTTGTGAAGATAAAATGCAGATGATTGATAAATGGACTTTTTTATACAAATTCCCCCATTAACCAATTGAAAAAATGATTAAATATTAAATATATACAAATTGACAAACAAATTAACACTTTGCTGACAGATAGATTGATTTGTTCCGGGAGAAACGTAAAATGCATTTTATACAGTCACAATAAAAATGATGATATTAGAAAATACCTTTTAAATAATGAATCAACTGTATTCGTAGTGAATTGAATAAAAACTATAACAGTAAAATTTGAAAATCAACTGATTATCTTCAGCGCATTATTTTTGTGCATTATTGTGGTGGTAAGGATTATGAGACAATACAAGATTATCGATTCGCTGCTAGTCTGGATTGAGGATAACCTGACTCAGCCGTTGTCAATTGACCACGTTGCAGAGAAATCGGGGTATTCAAAATGGCATTTGCAACGGATGTTCAAACAGGTGACGGGTGAGAATGTGGGGTCTTACGTGAGAAGCCGTCAGCTATCCAAATCTGCCATTGCGCTGAGATTGACCAGCCGGTCAATTTTAGATATCTCCGATATGTATCAGTTCGATTCACAACAATCTTTTACCCGGGCATTTAAGAATCAATTCGGAGAGACCCCTGCGCGTTATCGTCGTGCTGAGGATTGGGATGCTCAGGGAATCAAACCACCGATCGTGCTGGAAGATGAAAAACTACCACCGGTATCATTCGTGGAGTTGGACGAATTCAGGATCTATGCGGTGACGGGGAAGTATCACAGCACTCTGGATACGTATTCTCACTCCCGCCGGGTGATACGTGAAAAACTCTGGCAGGAGCTTATTGATAGAAATCGCACGCTGCCAGGTATTATTTATGGTGTTGATAAAGTCATGCCTGGACTGAGCACTTATGATGAACAGATATTGTTCTATGGTATTGGTATGCTCAGAGAGGATATGGACGCATCCTATGACAGATATGATGAGATTGCGGTTGAAAAAGGGCTCTATGCTCAATTTGGCTACTATGGTAAATGTTCAGAGTTTCAGGATTTTATTCTAAAACTGTATCATACCAGCTTGCCAACATTAGGATTGATACGGCGGCGAGGTATGGATGTTGAGAGATACTATACCGACCAAAACAGAAAGTCTTCTGAACTGCCAGATATGATCTTTTGTGACTATCTCATCCCGGTGCGTCAGCATGACCAGGAAACGTTTATATCATCAGAACAGATATAAACGAATTATCTAATCAGCGCATGCATGGCATGCGCTCAAGTTCTACGTATTCATTTAGCTTTTATCTGTATTACGATTCCAGTTAGCCAGATTTTTTAACGGCTGCCTGACGTAAGGGCTGGCTTTAATCAGGCTGAATAGAATTTTATTCACCCATGAACCCGTTCTGTCCATCGGCCTATCAACATCCAGGAACAACACGGCTCTCAGTTCATCGGTATCATTGCGAACTTCATGCTCATAGGAGTCATCAAAGATGATGACCTTCCCTTCTTCCCAATGCAGTATTTGGTCATCGACCCTGATCCATAATTTTTCGTGATCGGCAGGGACTTTTAAACCTAAATGTACCCGGACTACTGCGCGGGTAGGACCTTTATGTGGAATGATGTGGTAATGCGGCTTCAAAATAGAAAACATTGCGGTGCGCATATTGGGGATGGCGCTAATCGCAGCAGTAGTTTGAGGACATAATTCACAGTTAGCATCTACGCGTTCACCATAAACATATAAACCAAATGTTTTCCAGTTATCACCTTTTGAGATGCGTTTCTGATCGGGTGATATTTGGTGAAATGATGGTATTTTTTCTGGGTTTTTCAGTAAATAATCTAACTCTTCACGAATTAGCGGCCATGCTGCTTCAAGTTGTTCTACCCAGGGAAATTCAGAATTATTAATTTGGGGTGTGGTTGAGATTAAAGAATGTTTTGACTGAAATTCATTGTTCCAGCGTAAAATTTTCTTCCCTGCTTTAACAACTATTTTTCGCAGAGAGGAAGTGCTCCGCTGTTGAGCCGGTAAAGTTGACATGTACCCTCCATTTTAAATGCATTACGCAGGTATAGACATGGATGGGGATTTCGATCCCACCAATCATGATGTTATTAGATCCAAGTGATTAATATTCCCTTACAGAAGGGAAACAGAATGATTTCATAGACACTTTACAATAAAAATCATTCTGATTTTTTATCAAATAAAGCCTTAATGAGTGAAGGATAAGGTGTTTTGTTCATAGGAAGGACAGATTTATTTTGTTTAAACTGCAATTAGACAGAGTATGCATAGCGTAAATAAAAAGAATCTCACAAAAAAGTGAAATTCTTTCATTAATGCTGCTCTGAATAGTGTTTGTTCAACAACTAAAATGATGGATTAATGCTGTTGATCAAAACGATAGACCAATCCTAATGCGGCAATTAACCATACAACGGGCAGAGCCAGGGCTGTAAGCACGGCATTGATAGAGAATAACAAGCCTAAATTGAGCGTGATTTGATAGCTTATATAGGTCAGCAGGCCAACAATCACCGCTATCGCTAATCTGCTCCCCATGCCCGGTGAACGGGGATTGCTAAAAGTAAAGGGAACAGCCAGCAAAATCATCGCCAGAATCAAAATGGGTCGCCCCAGTTTCTGCCACAGTGCAATCTGGAACTCTTCGCTGGGCTGTCCGGTATTCTTCAGATAACGAATGTAACGCTGCAGTTGTGGAATAGAAAAACTCTCACCCGGCATAGTTAACTCAGTCAGACTCATCCCATCGAAAATCGGCGACCACGGCATACTCTCTTGGGTTTGCGTCGTTTCTGCTCCCTCTTTCCAGTCTTTCAGATTAACGTTGTGAAGCATCCACATGCCGTTGCTCTGAATAGTTGCATTCTCAGCGTAAATATAGGACTCCAGCGACAGGTCCGGTTTATAGTGGAATATCTCAACGCCGACAGGTTGCTGATGTTCATCTAATGCTTTGACCGTCACGTATTCATCGTATTTTCGTGCCCATAAGGCATTGACGGAACTATCAGTCTGGCCTGAATGGGCGATGGCTGCACGCTTCAGTTGCAATGCCTGCTGTTGTAAAGGTGAAGCGGCCCATTCATCTAATGCACCCAGTGACAGTGTCAGGAAGATGCCAGAACATAAAACAATCATCGCGATGCGAAAGATGGACAGGCCCGCAGATCGAATCGCGGTTAATTCCAGACTTTTAGACAGTTGTCCAAGCCCGACGATGCCACCCAGCAGCGCAATAAAAGGCCCTAAATCGATCAATGTCCTTGGCAGCGTCATTAACACCACCATCAGTGCCTGTGACCAGCGATACCCGCCCGTACTGACGTCTTCGAGTTCGTTGATGAGATTGAAGGTACTGAAAAGAGGGATTAATAATCCAGCAGCGGCGGCAAAGCCGATGAAAACATTGCGTATCAGATAGCGACTAAAAATTTTCATCGAAAAAATCTCTTCAACAGAGACAGTTCGTGAGCAATAAACAGCAAGACAACAATCAGCATGATGAAAGGAACCACCCATAACCCAGGCATGGCGGGCAGGGAGTTATTAGAGACCAGGGTGCGAGTCAGGTTGCCACCATAATAAATAGCTGTGAACATCATCGTCAGCGGAAGCAGGGTGGAAAAACGACCCTGTCGGGGTTTAATTTTACTGAGAAAGATGGCAAGGAAAGCCATCAGAACCGCAGTAATACCACGGCTTTGCCGCCATTGTAATTCCGCAGTATCACCGGGGTCCGAAGAGCGGGCTAACTCAGCCACCGAAGCCGATTTACGGCGAACTTCTATATCCTGGATAATGGGTTTAAGGTCCATCTTCAGATTATTAAAAGTCTGTCTTTTATCAAAGGTCCCGGTGCGATCCAGAACATATGAGGTACCGGATCGTAGCAGCACGGAAGGGCTTGATGGCGAAGGGTCAATAACATCGACAGAATGTGCCCGATAGACGCTGGTATTACCACCAGAGTTGGTATAAATCAGTGCATCGGTCAAATGATTTTCATCTTTGTTGATGCGCGAAGCCAGCACCATTCTTCCGTCATCGCTGGTATTAAACTTATTTGCCTGAAAATGACTGACATCCAGTTCAGACTGCGATTGTTGTTCCAGTTGATAAATTTTGGCATAGGCCCAGGGTCTGCCATACAAAGACAGGACCGTCACCAGAATGCCTAAGGGAATCGCAAGAACCAGAACGGAATTATAGATTTTGGTTGGCGCTGCACCCGCAGCAAATAAAGCGGTAATTTCTGAATCAGAATAAAGCTGTCCCAACGCAACAGCGATGGAGACATATAAACCAATAGGCAGGAGCATCTCTAATGCTATGATTACCTTATAGAAGACGACATCAAACACCACGCCTAAAGCCAGTGTCCCGTTCGCCGCTTCAGTCAGATAACGTTGCGAAGAATAACAGGCAAACATGAAGATTAGAAAACCGACAATGATCATCACTAATCGACCAATTTCAGCGATGATGTAGCGTTCAATCAGGTACATAAACGATGGAAATCTCCTGTTATTTGTCTTCTTCAATCAATTGACCCAGCAGATTGATCACATGATTCACTTCTTCAGGGCTTAATGCACCATCTTTTGCCCATTGAACATGGCCATTCTTATCCAGCACAATGATCGTTGAACTCTCTTCCGGAAGACCCCATGCTTTGCGTGCTAATCCGTCACTATCGACAATAAATTGCGCCCACGGATAGTGTCTCTTATTTTTTTCTATTTTACCGCGTACGAAGAAACCCGAGCCTGGAATGGCATCGTCAGTGTTGACAATTGTTGTTGGCTGAAATCGATCTTCAGGAAATTCGGCATCTTTAACGGCTGTTATCAGCATGGAGTTTTTCTTCTTGGCAGAAGTACGCCCCGCAATATACTGAATGACGCGAACTTTTCCGGCAAGTTCGGCGCTATCCCAGCGCTGATAACTGAAGTCTGAGTCGTCAAACAATAATTCGCCACGGTCAGTAATGTTGACCCTGGGGACTGATTGACCATAGACAAAGTTATGGGCTGACACAAAGAAGGGACACCCAAGAAGTATAATGGCAATTAATCTTCGTAACATCATTGAGTATCCCGTCTTGACCTGAACATCACTGGCCTGAAACATTACATTGGGTAACTGGTGAGCAGCACTTCCAGACGCTGACGAATATCAACATCTAACGCAGCTGGCTCATCATAGGATCTTTTCCCAGACAGTTTATCCGCCACCATCTCATCATGCTTGTCTCCCATTAACCCATTGATTGCGGCAAGAAAGCGGGACATCTGAAAGGCTTCAGCGTTATCCGGGTCAATCGACCTGAGGGTGTCGTAAAACGAAACTTGCTGGCTAACAATTTTACGAACATCATGAAATTGTTTTCCGGTTAATCTGGCATTAGCGACCAGTTCGCGCAGGGCACGCATTTGTTCCTGGCGATAGGTAATAAAACCTTGCTCAGTCTCCAGCTGGATATGACGCAGAGAATAACGTACTAACCACCACACCGGCTTGCTCAGGAAGATACGTAAGATAAAACCATAATATTTCAGATTGGCTTTATTCCCATTACGAAATGCGTCCTGGAAATGGCCCAGCATAACCGTGGTGATATGGAAAAGGCGTCCTGACTCATGCGCTTTGCTGTACAGACGCTGGGCGAAACGTAAATGCTTATAACGTGCGCGAATGTATTTATAGCGCATGCGCACGGTCGTTGATAAGTCAGGGTTTGCCAGAAAAGCATCGACCAGACCTGTCAGTTCCTGGCGTGTAAAACCGTCCTCCCAGAACTGAAGACATAGCGCATAGTTATTGCGGATTTTGTCCGGAGAACATTGCAGATCGATCATTTGTGGCAAACTGATATTGCTATCAACAATGTCATCTTCCTCAACCGCAGTGAAGAGCAGGTCAATGGTTTCAGCGGAGAATTTTGTCATCGGGTTATCGTCAATCATGTATTACTCTCTCTGGGGAGATTAAACCCCAGCGAATAGCGTTTACGGTAAGCGCTTAATGTTGGAATAAGGGACGAAAGAACATCTAAGCATTGCCCACCAAAGTAGGCGAAAGCTGCTCCCTGAACGCCAAAAATATGAGAAAGCACAACTAAAAGAACTATATACGAGGCTGAGGCAAGCGTCTGTGCGATAAGGAAGGCACGTTGCTTTCCTGCCATAAACAACAGCGATTCCTGAGGGAATCCCAGCATGGAAACGATAATGGCACCCAGCATAATCTGGATTAGATCGTACGCTTCCAGATATTTGTATCCAAACACAAATGAGATTAATGGCTTACCAACAGCCACAACTAACAGTGCCACGGCAATGCCAATGGCACCGGCTAACAAAGCAGAACGCAGTCCAAGTAACCAGGGTTTATTGGTTCGCGGATCTAAACGCATGATTTCCGGGTAGAAACTTTTTTCCATCAATTTTGCTGGCGTGCCGGTAGCATCAAAGAACGTCATCGCAATTTTGAATAATCCGGCTGCAGCTGGCCCTAAAACCACCCCTACCAGTACCGTACTACAGGAGTTTCGTGCAGCCCAAATGGTGTGGGCAAAATTGGTCGTCCAGACGAAATTCCACGCACCTTCGATACGACGTGCTGCTGAAAAGAGTTCCGGCTTCAGGGCGTTGTGAATATCTCTGCGTTTTAACTCACGGCCGGCAAACCACCAGAATAAAGAGCCACCGATTAAGTTTGCGGCATACCAACTAATAACGAATCCGGGAAATCCCAAATTGAAATAATAAGAAATGACACTACCGAGAGCCTGGAGGAATGGCTTGATAGCCTGCTGGACCGCAATAAGGTCAAAGCGATTAAAAGCACGCAAAATACCGGTTGGCGTGGATGAAGTCATCGACGGAATTAATGTGCAATAAAGAATGGCAAGCCAGAAACTTTTTTCGTCTAATCCCAAAGCCTGTGACAGGAAAGGTAAAAGTGCCATCCCACCGATAATGGCAATAACACTACTGGCGATATCCAGGCCGAACGAAAACTTAATGACATCCTTAAAACGCTGGGTGTTATTGTGTTCAAGTGCAGGCGTACCAAATTGCACTACAAATTGCCAGGTCTGGAACTTGATAAAGTCACTGACAGCTTTGGTGTAGGCCTGAATGACGACCAGCACACCAAACATCTCCGGGGACATGCCTTTACCGGCGCAGGAAAGGGCGAGCAAACCGAGCAATGCACTCGCTACACTGCCGGAACCAAGATATGCAGCGTTACGGAGGATGGTACGAAACGCGCCATCGGTAAACCAATGTTTCATGGTAAAAATCCAGTCGAACTCACCACATCTGTTATCATTCGCCAGGCGGGGACAGATCCGCTTTGCATGTATATCAGACATCAGTCTGAACAGGGTGGAGCGTGAATATATTCTATTTAGATAACAATGAAACCAGCATCGCCATGTTGCTGCGGGCGAACCCTGAACCATTAACTAAATAACCTCATAATGTTCGCCAGTGTTGATTTGTGCGAACAATAAATCAAGGTGTACATAACCTGTCAAAATACACCTTTTTACCTTGCTGCTTTTGCTAATGCATGCTCTTTTAACACTAGCATTTCATCTTATGTTTCTGGTGCATTAACATTATAAATATTTACATCTTTGCGATCAGATGCGACTGCGGTAGCAGAAATAGCTTTCATCGCTTTTTCAAGGACTTCTTTATAAGGTAAACGTGAATCGATTTCCAGGATACGAGAACCGTTATAACGTAATTTCACCATGGAAGCGATTTTATCCTGCAACTCTTCATAGCTATGGTCAGGTTTTCTGGAATAAGCAGTTTCGACATCAATATCAAGGCGAATAATAAGCTCAGGGCGATATTGTGCCATCTCCTGATATAAACGTTCCTCACTTTCCGCCAGGCGTTTTATCAACTTGCTTTTCGCTCGTTCAACACCAATACCTGGACCATCATAATAAAATCCTGATATTTCTGCCTGGGGATAACGATCGCTTATCACCAGTACACCGCTTTCAGCCAGTCGGCGAACTTTACGCAGATTAGAAGCTCGCCATAGCGAAAATCCGTACATGATCAACGCGGCCCAGAGAGCAGGAGATTTATTACTCATGCGCTGAGTTTTATCAGATTTCGCCGCCAGACGACGTTCAAGCCATACGCCTAAAATAGGCAGGCGTTTAATTTGATCGCCTTGTTCGCCTGAGATTAATCCTAAATAGCGTCGCTCTGTGACCCATTGCTTTTTTAGGTTTTTGACTAAATCAGCAGTGAGGGTGGATTTTCCCGTCCCGTCGCTGCCTACGACTGCAATCAATCCGGCAATATAGGGGACAGATTTTTTACTCGCTATGTCTGATTTATCTGTTTGCATATTATTCAAAATTTAAATGATATCAGGGGAGCTAAACATTTTTCGATTTGAGTAAATCCTGCACCGCACGTATTGACTCATCAAGAATCTTACTTGCCGGTTCTCTGCCATCCAAATCGAGTATGTTTGCACCGTTAAAATTCAGTTGTGGGATAACAGCAATTTTTTCGCGCAAAGCGTTAATATCGTGATCGGGTTTGCGGGAATAGGCTGTTTTCACATCAATGTCTAGTCTTATCAATAGCATGGGCTTATACGATGCCATCCACTGATAAAGTTTTTCCTCTCGCTTTCTTAACGCACGTACCCAGCGATTGCCGCCAACCGTTTTTGCCAGCTGAGGACCATCGAAACGAAACCCGGCAACTTCAGCCTGAGGATAGCGATCGGTAATCAACAATTGACCCCGGCGGGATTTTTTTAACATCCGTTTGAATTTAAAAACACGCCAGCAAGACAGTAAGAAAATCACCAGCGTGGTGGCATTACCGGGGGGTGTTGAGGGTTTCTCATGAACACGGTCTGATTTTTTTAATAAATAGCGACCAAAAGGCCCACCGATAATTGGCAGATCACTGATCCATTCCCCGATTCGCCCTGATGACTGACCAAGATAAAGTAATTCAGCGGGTTCCTGCGATGCCAGTTGTTCAACCAGACTGGCAGCCAGCGTCGATTTTCCAGAACCATCGCATCCGGTTATCGCGATAACGCGCACTGGGTCGAGATTAGGAAAAGGGCTTATCTGATGGCTCACAATAATAAATCCAATCTTAAAGAAACTATTGTATTCTATTTCTGATTAGGTTCAAAATGATTATCCAGTCTGCATGCTAATAATTTTTCATCGCCCTTATGCTGAGTTCGGTTTTCGTATTCAAGTCTTCTTATTTTGTGCTGATTAAGCCTATGTTTTGTCTGAACATGCTGCTGAAAAATATTACTGACTTCCAGATTTCGACAAAGCGATCGTTGCTTAGTCTTTAGTGCTTTTTATAAGGGATTATCTCAGGATTTGCTTTTACAGACAGGCGACTTTTTACTCCGGAAATGGTATATTTTTTAGGTCTTACAAGAGAGTTTAAACATGAATTCAGAGCATTCTTCACCGCTTATTGCGGTTATTGGTAGTGATGGTTCTGGGAAGTCTACTGTCTGTGATCATCTTCTCACCTATCTGCAAAATTATGGACCTGCCGTCCGGGTTCATCTCGGTAAACAAGCTGGCAATGTCGGGCGGGCCGCCGCTCAGCTTCCGGTGATTGGCAGCATGATCGGCAGGAAAATCGAGCAGAATACAAAAAAAGTACGATCCAAAAAAGGTCGCATGAAGATGCTGCCTTCGCTCGTCATATCCTTTTTCGTTATCAGGCGATTATTACGTTTTCGTCGTATGCTGGCTTTTCGCAAACAAGGATTAATTGTTCTCACCGATCGCTTCCCGCAGGCGCAAATTCCTGGTGCGTACGATGGCCCGGCTTTTCCTGAAAATAAGGAAAGTAATCATTTTATTAAATGGCTGGCGAGACGAGAAAAGCAGGCATTTCGGTGGATGGCTGACCATAAACCTGATCTGGTCATTAAGTTAAATGTTGATCTTGAAGTCGCCTGTGCACGAAAACCCGATCATAGTCCGGAAGCACTGGCCCGGAAAACGCTCACCACGTCGCTACTTAATTTTGAAGGGGCGAAAATTGTGGATATTGATGCGAACCGTCCGCTTGATGAAGTTTTACCCGCAGTTGAGAAAGCGGTGGCAGCATTTATGAAAGATCATGGTTACGTTTATATGGACAGTGCAAGTTCTGTCACGACTTAATAATAACCAGAGAACATCATTATATATTGAATAGCGCCGTTTAACGGCGCTATTTTTTATCACTCATTGTCAGACTGATTTATTTTTTTAATGCAGCAAAAGCCTGAACGATGGTATCGATATCTTTATCGCTGTGTGCAGCATTAACACTACAACGTAACAAGGTGATACCCGCGGGTGCTGCAGGGGGTAATACCAGATTGACATAAACCCCATGAGCGATCAGTTCACGCCAGAAACGCAGGCCATCTTCTTTTGATCCAATCATTACCGGAACCACCGGGCTAATGCGTGGACCCAATTCATACCCCAATTCGGCCAGGCCATGATAAAGGCGATGCGCATTACTCCACAGTTTTTCCCGTAATTCAGGATGTTGCGCAATGTTCTTTAAAGATGAACGGACCGAGGCAATGATCGATGGCGAGGGTGACGCAGTGAAAATATAAGGGCGGCTGCTGTAGCGCAGAACCTCCATCTCTTTATTACCGACGGCGAAACCACCGATTGAAGCCAGGCTTTTACTGAAAGTCCCGAGGATAATATCGACATCCTGTTCAACCCCCAGTTCTTCTGCCAGACCACGGCCATTGGCACCCATCACCCCAAATGAATGGGCCTCATCCACTAACAGGTAGCCACCCAGGCGTCGTTTGATATCGACAATTTCCACCAGCGGAGCCACATCACCCAGCATGCTATAGATGCCTTCGACAATGATCAGTGCTTCTTTGGCGCGATCGCCCAGACGGACCATGCGACGCTCAAGATCTTTTGCATCGTTATGACGGAAGCGGATAATTTCTGCGCCGCCCAGCGCACAGGCATCATAGATACTGGCGTGGCTGTCCGCGTCAATCAACACCACGGAACCTGGGGTCGCGAGGGTGCTGATTACACCGAGGTTTGCGGTGTAACCGGTTGAAAACACGATAGCAGTAGGGCGATCAAAATACTCAGCGAGTTCCTGCTCCAGCTTCAGGTGTGAACCGTAGCTGCCATTTGCCATACGAGAACCTGTGGTCCCGGTACCCTGAGCGGCTAATGCTGCCTGACCAGCGGCAATGGCCTCGGCATTGAAAGTCAGGCCAAGATAGTTGTTGGTACCGGCCAGCACGATCTTCTGGTTGCCAATACGTCCTTCGGTCGCTGAATAGATTTCATCAATGCAGGTGCCAAAGGGATTCAGGCCAGATGTCTGAAATTGTTCCCGCTCGCCGGCCAGGCGGGCAAATTTATCATACAGACCCATTAGCTTTCTCCAGATGTGGCAGCAGAGCGACCAGCAGTTGTTCAGGTGTTCTGACATCCAGCAGGATATTGATCGGGATGGAAATATCGTATTCATCCTCCAGCATCATCAGCAGGTCGAGAACACGAATCGACTCCAGTCCAAGATCATTGACCAGGTCACTATCCGGTTTAACTTCAATTCCACCTTCGACCATGCTTTGCAGGCATTCGAGGATGTAACTCATTACGGCGTCACGATTTAACATAGGAACTCAACTTAAGCTGTTTAAAACTGACCTTCACGCAACGCGCGTTCAAGGCTTATTTTAGGAAACCAATTAATTTGTTCAGATAAGAATTTATTGCTGGCAGACCAGTCAGGATGCGTCAGTTCACGTATCTTGCTGTGGGTAAGCATGGGTTCTTTTTTTGCTATGCGATTCAGCAAAATAGACAGGTCAGCCAGGGTATTCAGCAACGGCAGGGGAATCCCGACTAACCGCACCGGCCCATTACGTACTGATGCCCCGATTTGTTGCAGGCGCGTCCAGTTATAGCCTTCAGCAACACCATCACAGAGTTCGTAAATCTGGCTCTGCGGCGTTGGGGTTAGTAACCATTGGCTGACGGCTTCTGCTAAATCAGCAACATGAATAAATGAAAGCTTCGCCTCTGCAGCACCAAGGCGGGGAAGCACCCCACGCAGCAGCCAGCTGAATAACGGCTTCAGCTCTTTATCACCCGGGCCGTATACGGCGGTCGGACGAAATATGCCGAGAGAAATCGCTGAACTCATGCTGGTCAGTTGCTGTTCGGCAACATATTTAGAATTTGCATACCAGGAGAGTTCAGGGTGGCGGGCTGCCAGTGAGGACATGAAAAGGAAACGCTTACAGCTGCCACTTTTCAGCGCAGCCTGCATAAGATTCAGGCTGCCTGTGACGTTACAACTCAGAAAAGTTTCTTCCGCATGTCCACGCACCTGACCGGCACAGTGGACGATAGACTCCGCACCACTGACCAGTTCATCTAAAGCACACTGGTCTTCGAGAGACCCGGTAACCCAGGTCAATTTTTCTTCCGGGGCTTTCAGGTCCGAACGGGTCAACGCCCGCACATGAAAACCGTGAGACAGTAAATTGCGCACGATATGTGTACCAATAAATCCCGTCGCGCCCGTTACTGCCACCGTGCCTGTCATTGTGCTAAACCTGCCAGTTGTCCCGGCATACCCAGCAATTCGGCCAGATAACGCTTCTTCGCTTCCGCGCGAGCTGGCTTACCCGATGACGTGCGGGGAATGCTATGTGGCGGCAGCAACTCAATATTCGCGGTCACACCAAATTCACTCTGGATGCGCCCGGTCAGTGAATGAACAATTTGTTCACGGCGCTCTTCTGACGAGACACGGCATTGAATCTGCAAAATAATTTTTGCACCTTCATCATGCTCGTCAGTCACAAAGGCGATGGCATCTCCTGAGCGAATTTCTGGTTCGGACTCAGCAACATATTCAATATCCTGCGGCCAGATATTACGACCACGAATGATAATCAGGTCTTTTTTGCGTCCGGTAACAAACAGGTTGCCATCGAGCAGATAACCCAAGTCACCGGTATCCATCCAGCCCGTGGCGTTAATCTGTTCCTGCGACGCTTTATCGCGGAAATAGCCACTCATCAGGCTGGGGCCTGAGATGAAAATGTGACCAACCTGGCGTTCCGGCAGATGTACACCTGCCTCGTTGCGAATCTCGATACGGTGACCAGGAAGTGCCTTGCCGCAATTGACAAAGGATGAGACGGCACGGGTATTTTTCCCCGGGGTCACAGCTTTGCCCTGATATTCAAGAATATCGCGATCCACCTGATCTACGGGTGCACTGGTGGCTTCATCGAAGAAGCTTACCGCCAGCGTGTTTTCTGCCAGGCCGTAGCAGGGCATAAACGCTTTGCGGTCAAAATTGATTTGGCTGAAATGCTCACTGAATTGATTCAGCAACTCTGCCGGAATCGGCTCAGCGCCCATGCCCGCAACACGCCAGCTTGAGAGATCCAGCTCCGCCAGCTCTTTTTCATTGCTGCGACGTAAACATAAATCGTAACCAAAGGGTGGGGCGACAGAGACAGTACCGCGGTTTTTACTGATGAGCTTCAGCCATTGCATCGGGCGCATCGCAAAGTCTTGAGTGCGCAGATAATCAACGGATAACTGGGTGGCTACCGGAGTCAGCAGGAAGCCGACCAGGCCCATGTCATGGTAGAAAGGCAGCCATGATACGCACCGATCTCCCGCCCGCAGTTTGATGCCATCGTGGCTAATAACCTGCAGGTTAGCCATCACGGAACGTTGCCGGATGATAACGCCACGCGGAAAACGTGTACTGCCCGACGTATATTGCAGGTAGGCAATGTCGTCCGGTTGAGGGAGCGACAATTCGACATCCTTCTCTGCCAGGGCGTGGAAATCTTCATCGCTAAGGATATGAGGCGGTGGTGCATCCATGGCGGCAGACTTAATCAACGGTACCCATTCTTCACTGCTGATAATGGCCGCTGGATTACAGCTACTGATTAAGCCCTGTAGTTTGGTGATATATGAAGCACGTTGCCCCACTCCCATAGGAATGGCTAAGGGAACTGCTACTAAGCCAGCATATTGACATGCAAAAAAAGCTTCCACAAAACCCACACTGGTTTCAGCGATAAGCGCGATGCGATCGCCTTTGCTGAGATTCAGTGATAACAGGCGTCGTGCTCCTGCCATTGCACGTTGTTTAAGTGTGCGATAGTCAAGAGAGGCAATCAGTTGGTTGCGGCGATCGTAGAAGTTCATTCCTGTACTTCCCTGTGCAGCATAATCCAGCGCTTCCACCAGAGAGGGGAAGTCGGCATAACGCATGGGAAGAGAATGAGTGGAACTTGTTTCAGACATATACAAATTAGCCATAGATTCAAAATCACAAAAACAATAACAACCTGCGGTGTCGATGTTATTCGTTTTAATGTGAGTGTGTTTTAGAAAAAATGTTACTCAACCACGTAAACTTCACATACAGTGCTTTCGTCAGTTGGAGTGTCTCCGTGACGACAGGCGGGATTGATTAACTGTCTTGAATGCGAAGCCTTGCACTGAAGCTGTTTAATTAGTAACTCTTCGTCGGGCGCAATATTGTTCTGCAACTGTGCGCAGGCAATTGGCAATTGGCAGCGTCTTTGACGAAGACATTGAGTAATTTTCGCTTCAGGCAAACTTAATCCAGCATGTTATTATCCATATCTAAACGTATCCTAAACAGGATGCCCGAACGATTTCAAAAGTAAATACTTCATTTAGCCGAATGGTGATGAAAAGCATAAACTGTCAAAAAAATGTAAAGGACAGGCGTGATAAAGCCATTTGACTTAACTTGCTGTTTTTCTGTCTGAAAAATGGCACAAAATAATAAAAGCATCATTTGTTTAACACTAATGTGCCTTTTTCTGGCAATAATTCTTATTGCTCTGAAAAGAGGCTGATGCCGTTTTCAGCCTGAGACGTTTCCTCCTGATTCGTCGGCTATCGATTTTTCTTATATCTAAAAGTTAAGCAGGGTGTGAGATAAAGCTATCTCAAGGCGGAGCATTCTTTATAATTTTGTTAATTTATAAATTCTTACATTTTTAAGGTTTTCTATGATTCGCATTGAGAAAGTTCAGGGAAAAAGTGAGCTTAAAAACTTCATCAATTTTCCATCCACTCTTTATCCTGATGACCCAAACTGGATTGAGCCGTTGTATCTGGAGCGTGAAGAGCATTTATCAAAAAAGAATCCAGGCACAGAACATATAGAATGGCAGGCCTGGGTAGCGAAAAAAGGTGATGAAGTTGTCGGACGGATCACCGCGCAAATCGATTCTTTACACCGTGATCTTTATGGTAACGACACCGGACATTTTGGCATGATCGATGCCATTGATGATCCTGAAGTATTTAGCGCGTTATTCGCTGCTGCTGAAGACTGGTTAAAGTCAAAAGGCGCATCAAAAATCACCGGGCCATTCAGTCTCAATATCAACCAGGAAAGTGGTTTGCTGATTGATGGATTCGATACGCCACCCTCAGCCCTGATGACGCATGGTAAACCTTACTATGCTGCGAACGTCGAGAATCAGGGATATGAGAAAGGCATCGACTTAATCGCTTACTGGATGAAGCGTACTGACCTTAATTTTTCACGTTCGCTCACCAAGCTCATGGGGCAGGTACGTGAAAAGGTAACAATTCGTTGTATTGATCGTAAGAAATTCGGCGAGGAAATGCAGGTTCTGCGCGAAATCTTCAACTCTGGCTGGCAGAACAACTGGGGTTTTGTTCCGTTCACTGAGCATGAATTCGCCACTATGGGAGACCAGCTGAAGTTTCTGGTGCCTGACGACATGATTTATATCGCTGAGGTCGATTCTGTTCCCTGCGCCTTTATCGTCGGCTTGCCCAATATCAATGAAGCAATCGAGGGATTGAATGGACGCTTACTGCCTTTTGGCTGGGCTAAATTGCTATGGCGTCTGAAAGTGAGCGGAGTACGTACGGCAAGGGTTCCTTTGATGGGCGTCCGCCAGGAATACCAGTTCAGCCGTATGGGGCCGATTATTGCGTTACTTTTGATTGAAGCGTTACGTGACCCGTTTGCGAAACGGAACATCGATGCTTTAGAGATGTCCTGGATTTTAGAAACCAATACAGGTATGCGCACAATCTTAGAAAAAATCGGTGCTGCGCCATACAAAACCTATCGTCTGTACGAAAAAGCACTCTGAAGTCAGGCTTCCCGCTTGACGGGTATGTAAAGCGGGAAGCAAAAAGTCACTAACAGATTAGCGGAGCGAAAGATATTCATCTGCGCTTTTCATTATTTCCGGGTATAAAAGATTAACTATGAATGCACATAATAAAGAGAAAGGTCTCCCGCGTTTCGTAAACAGCATACGTAACTCGTGGGATGGTCTTGTTGATGCCGTTCATACCGAAGATGCTTTTCAGCAGTTACTGCTGGCCACCTCAGCATTACTTGTGGTCGCGATGTCTTTAGACATTACAAAGATAGAAAGGGTGTTGTTAATCGCCAGCTGCTTTCTGATGTTAATAGTAGAATTACTGAATACGGCGATTGAAAGTGTTGTCGATCGTATCTCGCTTGAGTTGCATCCGCTTTCGAAGCGAGCAAAAGACTTAGGTGGGGCAGCACAGTTAGTGACCGTGGTGCTGGTCATCATTATCTGGTGTACTGTTCTCTTCTGATCTCTCCGTAGATAAAAAATACAGCCTGGCATGCCTGAAATAAAAGACAGGGTGCCAGGATGTCATCGCCTCGCGGGTATTTTTCATTCCCAGCTCGTCACTCATTCCAAAATACAAAAAAAAGTCCGGCTAGCGACCGGACAAAAGATACAATTGACTAGTTATCTTGTCTGGCAGATGAGTGCCAAACGCCAGTAATTTACCTGAAGTAAAAAATGATTGATTGACGTTTAGTGCACAAAATAGAGATTCTTTATCTTTCCCTGTTGGCATTTATTCTAATCGAAGTATGTCGGCATATTTGTGGTGGCTATATCGAAACTGACCTGAATCTGTTTTGGCACAATTCTGGTTAAAGAAAGATCAGGTAATTCGTCCAGAGCAAAAAAGCCAATATCAAGTGACTCATGGCTGATGGCGAGTTCGCCACCGGTTTCCTCACATAAGAATATCAGCTTATAAATATGCCAGGGATGCGGAGGGTGGCCGTGCTGGTTACGATCCCACACTCCCAATAGTTTGGTGACGTTGACGTTCAGACCCGTTTCTTCAAGCACTTCGCGGCAAACCGCCTGTGCCGGACTGTCTCCCACATCAGCCCATCCACCGGGAAGGCTCCATAGCCCATCATCAGATTCCCGGACCATCAGGATTTTATTCTCACGTATGATAAAAGCCCGCACATCCGTTTTAGGTGTGGCATAACCTTTTTCGGAAATATGCGTAATATCTTCCCTTGCTATATCAAAATTTGCCGAGAGTAGTTCAATGGCTATTTCCTGCAGTGCTTCGTAACGCTCTTTATCAAAGATATCCTTTGAATAAGTCAGACCAGACTGAGACAAAGCCAGAATCTTTTGTGCCGTATTGACTATATCGGTTTGTGACAGGTTTTTTGTCATATATCCGTCCGTTAACAACTTGAGCAGGTATGTCAGCTTAGCCTATCGTGGGCAACATGGTAACACAAGAGCGTATATTTATGTGACGTTGTCACGTAAGTTTGGCATCAGAGATAAAAAATACCACTCTGAAGTAAGCAGAGTGGTATATCACGCCAGAACAACAGGATTTATTATGGCTGCGTTACCTGAATGACGACCTTACCGAAATTTTTTCCTTTTAAGAGTTTTCGGAAAGCATCTGGGGCATTCTCAATACCGGTTATCAGTTCTTCGCGGTAGGCTATCTTGTTCTCTGATAACAGTTTTTGCATTTCTTTGGTGAAATAACCAAATTGATCGCCAAAGTCCTGAAAGATAATAAATCCTCTCATAGTAATTCGGCGCTTGATAAGACTCATCATGATATAGGGGGTACGATCAGGGCCATCGGGAAGATCCGTTGAGTTATAGCTGGCAATAAACCCACACACGGGAACCCTTGCAGCAGTATTCAGCAGAGGGAAAACAGCATCGAATACTTTACCGCCAACGTTCTCGAAATAAATATCGATACCCTGATGACAGGCGTCAGACAGTTCTTTCGCAAAATGGGGTGAGGTATGGTCAATGCAATGATCAAACCCCAGCGTTTCAACGGCGTAGCGACATTTTTCGGCACCTCCCGCGACGCCTACGACCTTACAGCCCCAGATTTTCCCGAGCTGACCTACAGTTGCGCCAACCGGCCCGGTTGCTGCGGCTACCACCAGCGTTTCGCCGGGTTTAGGTTTACCAATTTCAGACAAGCCCATAAAGGCGGTGAAGCCGGGCATACCCTGAATACCTAATGCGTAGGAAGGTTGCACAATGCCGTCATCCAGCTTTGTGACATGCTCGCCATTCGAAATGGAATAGGTCTGCCAGCCACCCTGATTCAGTACCCAGTCACCTTTATTAAAACCCGCAATGTTTGAAACTTCGACTCTTGATACGGTACCACCCACCATGACGTCGCCGATTTCAACGGCAGCGGCATAGGAAGGCCCTGCATCCATACGGCCACGCATGTAAGGGTCTAAAGAAAGATAGACGGTACGGAGTAACATCTCACCAGCCTGAGGGACTGGAATGGGGTTTTCCGTCAGCGCCAGAGTCTTGTCATCGGGTTCGCCATGAGGTCTGGATGCCAGCACCCAGGAAAGGTTTTTATCTGCGGTTACAGTCACTTTTATTCTCCACATTCGCTCATCTGTCTGACGGTTTTGAACCGTTTAGATAAGGACAGTGTAATCGTGAATATTTAGTGTGGCTAAAAAGGGGATTTAAGAGGGGGTATAAATAAATTTATGTATAGTTCCAGTCGTGCACTTGCCTGGTCAGGTAGAGTATCGGAGGGGAATACCATTACTAATCAGAACCTTATTTTATACTAAAGATAATTTCTGCCCCTGAACCCCCTGTAATATATTGTTCTTCAGCCAGTCATTCGATGGTTTTTTCCCGCTGCGTTTATGGGAATATATTTTCACAGTGAAATGTGGAGCATAGAAAGGCAGTTTAAAAATTTTAACCTTCGCGACCTGTGCAATTTTACCCGCAACGAACGTTGGAATTGCCATCAGCAATTCGCTCTCAGCCACGATAAACGGCGATCCCAGCATTGACGGCGTTTTCAGGGTGATTCGTCGTTCCAGGCCCATACGCGCGAGGTGGGTGTCGAGTAATCCTTTTTTCTCGTTCCAGGGGGTGACGACCAGATGCCCCGCTGACAAATACTCATCCAGCGTTAGCGTGAGACGACGGGTATTACTGATTACGACGAATTCGTCGCTGAATAAATTAATTTCTTCCAGATCCGGATCTCTGACTTCATCGGGTTCACTAAAACTCAACGCCAGGTCAATTTCGCCTGCCAGTAATTCCGTCAGCGCCGGATTATGAGGTAAATGACACAGTTCAAAATTAATGCCTGGCGCTGTTTTTTGCATTTCGCGCATCAGACCCGGAAAAACGCAAAAAGCGGTGTAGTCGGTGACGGCAATACGAAAGGATTCATTGCTTCTGAGTGGATCGAAGGGTTGCACCGGGCTGAGGTGTTGATTCAGGGCGGATAATGATTCAGCGATGTGTGGTGCCAGCTGGTGTGCATAAACGCTGGGACACATCTTGTGTCCTTCGCGATAGAAAAGTGGATCCTTCAGAAACTCACGCAATCTGGTTAAAGCATGACTCAATGCCGACGTGCTCATGGAGAGCTCAGCAGCTGCAAGCCTGACTGATCGGTGCCGGTAAACGGCATCGAAAATGGGTAACAGGTTGAGATCAAGGCGACGCAGAACATGATGCATGAAATTCACCGATTATTGATTTTATTGCACTTAATTCATTGAACAATACCGATTATTCTGGCAGTCATCAAACTGTATAGATAAGAGAAAGTTTATGAGTGTTATTATTCGGCAGGCCGGTCTGGAAGACACTGATGCCATTTATAACATTATCAGTGGGTTATCTGTTTACAGGGAATCTCCGCATGACGCCGTTCCGGATGTTGAAGAAATCAGGAAGTCCCTGTTTTCACCGGAAACGACGGAAGAAGCCTATATCTGTGAAATTGATGATGTTATTGCGGGTTATGCCATTATCTCGATGAGTTACTCGACCTGGCCCGGACGCTATAGCCTGAATATGGAAGACCTGTGCTTTACACCTGATTATCGCGGGCGGGGCGCTGGCAAAGCCATGCTCCAGTATATTGCGCAACTTGCTGTCAGCCGACGCTGTAGCCGTATTGAATGGAATGTCCTTGAGTGGGATAAATCCGCGAAGGATTTTTACCAGAGCATTAATGCGCTTCCTCTGAACGAGTGGGTGCGTTTCCGGCTTGATGGCCCCGCGCTGGAAAAATTCGCGTCGAGCGAAAATATCTGAATTGCCGTTCTTCAGGCAAAAAAAGACCGGCTGATAAACCGGTCAAGTCTTGCACCCTTATGCTTGTCAGAAACAGCCATGATGTGATGTGTGGCGGTTTCTTGATTGTCAGCGCTGCCGGCTGACGGTTTTATGCTTCAGTTGTCCCTCTCCACGGGGTCAGAATGCAAAGCAACTGCAACCGAGCGCACCCCAGAAGGCGTTCTCTTCAGATACCGGCAAATTGGCACCGCGTGCAATATCATGTGAATGGCTGTGGACACCACAAGGTCCGCTGCACTGGTGAGGCATCTGCTGCATGCCCACGCGGGTGTTGGCGGTCGGTGGTGCACTGCGGTAATGACCGGGCACTTTCACCACCGGTGACCACTCAGGCAGAACCGGAATAGATGGCGGTGCCTCACTGCTGAACGACCCTGCGGCATAAACAATGTTGCCATCCACCACGGTCAGCACTGACTCAATACCTTTAATCTCTTCTTCCGGCACGCTGAAGTAATCTTTACTCAGTACCACCATGTCGGCCAGTTGCCCGGTTATGATCTGTCCTTTTTTACCCTGTTCACTGGAGAACCAGGCACTGCCCTGGGTCCACAACATCAGTGCAGTGTCACGGTCCAGGCGGGCGTTGACGTCATACATCTGCATGCCGCCTACCGTCCGGCCAGAGACCAGCCAGTAAAGCGCGGTCCAGGGGTTGTAACTGGCTACGCGCGTGGCGTCGGTGCCGAGACCAACCGGTACGCCGGTTTCCAGCATCCGCGCCACCGGCGGGGTGTGGCGGGTGGCTTCGATGCCGTAACGCTCGGCAAAATATTCACCCTGAAACGCCATGCGATGCTGCACGGCAATGCCGCCGCCCAGCTCTTTAATACGATCGATGTTGCGCTGAGTTACCGTCTCGGCATGGTCAAAGAACCAGTGCAGACCATTAAACGGAATATCGCGGTTTACCTTTTCGAATACGTCCAGCATGCGGCTGATCGATTCGTCATAGGTGGCATGCAGTCGGAACGGCCAGCGATGTTCGACCAGATGACGTACCACGCGCTCCAGCTCGTCTTCCATGCCCGGCGCCAGATCCGGGCGCGGCTCAAGGAAATCTTCGAAATCGGCGGCAGAGAACACCAGCATCTCCCCCGCGCCGTTATGGCGGAAGTAATCGCTGCCCTGGCCGGGCGTCAGCATATCGGTCCATTTTTCAAAATCTTCCAGTTCGTGGCCCGGACGCTGGGTGAACAGATTGTAGGCGATGCGAATGGTCATCTGCTGCTTCTCATGAAGCTCTGCGATCACGGCATAATCTTCCGGATAGTTCTGGAAGCCACCGCCCGCGTCGATGGCGCTGGTCAGGCCAAGGCGGTTCAGTTCGCGCATGAACTGGCGCGTAGAGTTAACCTGTTGCTCAAGCGGCAGCTTCGGCCCTTTTGCCAGCGTGGCGTACAGGATCATGGCATTGGGGCGGGCAATCAGCATGCCGGTAGGATTGCCGTTACTGTCACGCTGGATCTCACCACCCGGCGGGTTCGGTGTATCTTTGGTGTAGCCGACGACTTTCAGCGCAGCGCGGTTGAGCAGGGCGCGGTCGTAAAGGTGCAGTACGAACACCGGTGTATCGGGCGCGGCTTCGTTAATCTCATCCAGGGTTGGCATGCGGCGTTCGGCAAACTGAAACTCTGTCCACCCACCCACCACCCGCACCCACTGCGGGGAGGGAGTACGCAGCGCCTGCTCTTTCAGCATACGCAACGCATCAGCAACGGAAGGGACCCCTTCCCAGCGCAACTCAAGGTTGTAGTTCAGGCCCCCGCGGATTAAGTGCAGGTGCGAGTCGTTCAGACCCGGAACGGCGGTATGCCCCTTAAGATCGACAACTTTGCTGCCTTCACAGTGGTACTGCATGACGTCGGCCAGACTGCCCACCGCCAGAAACTTGCCATCGCGGATGGCTACGGCATTAGCAACCGGATTTTCGCGATCGACAGTGTGAAATCTGCCATTGGTGAGAATAATGTCGGCTTTACCAAGGGTAACCATAAGATCTCCTGAATTGAGTGGTCCGAAGCAGCAATGATGACCGTGGACAGAGAATTGCCCTGCTGAAAAGCAGGATATAGGGGTGTCAGGATTATGGTCGGGCGGTCAGGAAGGCGTCTAGTTATACGAATGGATAAGTATACGTTCGTATAATTATATCTGAAGATAATAGTCTGAAAATAAAAAGGTTCCTACACTGCGCCATTAAGGAAAATCGCATGCAGCTGTCGCAGCGCATTGTTGTTGTCGATGATGAACGTTCTGTCCGCAATGGTCTGACTAACCTGCTCCAGTCTGAAGGTTATCTCACAACAGCCTTCGGGTCGGCAGAATCTCTTCTTGGTGATGAAGCAACAATGGCAAATGCCGCGCTTTTTATCATTGATGTACAACTGAAGGGCATGAATGGTTTCGAGCTGTTCATCAATCTTACCCGGCGGCTCATTAACCCGCCGGGTATTATCATTTCCGGTAACGGCGATGAAAACATGTTGCGCTATGCCATCAACCTGGGCGCAATTGCGTTTTTGCCAAAGCCTATTGAAATTGATACGTTGTTTGAACATATTCGTCATGAGTTTTCCTCAAGGGCCGCCCGCCAATGAGTACCCGTCCGCAGGCGTCAGATGCAGCCGAAAACGATGAAATAACGCTCCCGGCCGAGATCAGCTTCAGCACACTGGCGCAGGAAGGCAACATTGACTGGCTCCTGTGTCGGCATACTCTCTCTGGCGAAACCTTTGTGCTTGCCACCCCGGGCAACGAAGAGTCGGTTTTCCAGGTTACGCAGTTACTGAAAAACGAATATGCCTTGCGCTCCCGGCTCGCAGAAAACTGGTCCCTTAAGCCGCAGCAACAGACGCATTATCAGGGGCGTTACGCCCTGATTTATAAACCCTTTAACTATCGGACTCTGGCGGATGTTTTGTGCATGCCGCCTGGCAGCATTACTGAATTTCTGAGCTGTGCAGCGCTGCTTTGCAGCACGCTGAGCATGATGCATCAGCAGGGGCTGGTGCACGGCGATATTAAACCGGCAAACTTTTTTTATACCGATGACAATACCGTACATCTTGGTGGCTTCGGATTGTCATCGGTAGACAACGGCATACTTCAGCAACCCAGGTTGTCGGTTGCAGGCGGCACGCTGGCGTATATGTCGCCTGAACATACCTCGCGCTCAGCCCATCCGGTGAGTCGGATAAGCGATTTATACAGCCTTGGTATGGTTCTGTATGAGTTGCTCACCGGCAAACTGCCTTATGGTAGCGCGGACGGTGGGCATGCTGAGTGGGTGCATCATCACATTGCCTCAGAGGCAACGCCACCCCATACGCTACGTCAGGATGTGCCCGTTATCTTGTCTTCGATTATCTTACGGCTGCTGGCTAAATCCCCGGAATACCGTTATCAGACGGCTGAAGGGGTACTGGCTGATATTCGGCGTTGTGCCTCAAGCCTGATGCCAGACGGGATTATTGAGTCCTTTGCGCTGGGAATGCAGGATTCGCAGCCTGCAAATGATGCCCTTTGTACCGACCATCCTCAGGCAACTGACATCCTGGCGGCTTTTGATGAAGTCAGCAAAAGCGGTAAGCACAGCCTGGTTGCAATCAGTGGCGCGCCGGGGGCAGGAAAATCTTCACTGATTTCCTCCTCTCTGAAGCTTCTGCGTAACAAGACAGCTTTGCTGACTGTTGTGAAAGCGGATCAGCATGCGCCGATATTACCTTATGCGGTTTTTACCGCAGCCTTCCGAACGCTGGCTCTGCATGTGCTTGGCCTGCCCACGGAAGAAATGATGCGCTGGAAGGCGCATCTCGTTCGACTGTTGGGTGACTATGCCGGGCTGGCGGTCAATCTGGTGCCGGAGCTGGAGATATTACTTAATCAGAAAGCGGCAGTGCAGACGCATACTCACACGCTGGATACCAAAAAGCGCTTTAATCTGGTGGCATGCAACCTGGTTAAAGCGTTTACGGCACCCGGACGGCCACTGGTCATGCTGATTGATGACATCCACTGGGCCGATCAGGCGACGCTGCACTTGCTGCAACACCTGTTGAGTTCCAGCGAAGACATCCCTCTGTTGCTGGTTATCTCTTATCGTGACAATGTCTCATTGCCCGGTCCGGCGATTGCCGGAAATCTGAACCGCATACGGGGCTGTGCAGCCCGCATTGTGGATATCACGCCAGAACCACTGTCAGAAAAAGGCATAGCAACCTGGCTGGCGGGGCTGTTTCATACCCGGAGCGCAGCAACGGCGGATCTTGCACAGATCATTCATGAAAAAACGGCCGGTAATCCGCTGGCGACGCATGAGTTTTTCCGGCAGGCGGTACGAGAGGGGCTGATTACCTACAATGTACCTTTCAGCTGGTATTGCGATTCACAGGCGCTCAAAAACGCGCATTACACGGCCAACGTTGCGGCCAGCGTATTACAGCATCTGGCCATCCTGCCTCTCACGACGCGTCATCTGTTGTGCAAATTGGCCTTGCTGGGAAGTTCGGGGGATCTGGACCCGCTGGGCAAAATTCTTGATGTTGCGGCTCCGGATATTGAGCTGACCCTTCTGCCCGCCGTGACAGCAAGGCTGATTTCTCTGAACGATACGGGATACGCTTTCATGCATGACAGCATGCATGAGGCCGCACTGAATCTGCAGGGACCGGAAGACCGGGACGCGTTCCATTACGCCGCCGCACGTTACTATATGCGCGAGTCCGGCACCGATCTCTCCAATACATTACTTTTCAGGGCGGCGCATAACCTGCTTTCTGTCAGGAATCTGGCGCTGTTGCTGCATGATGCAGAGACATTCCGTCAGCTGCTGTTGCAAGCGAGCCGGCGGGCGAAAACCACCGGGGATTATGTCTCAGCACTGCGCTATCTGCAGACGGCAGGGCTGATCAATGAAAGCGCGGGTATCGCTGAAGGAGGGGAATTTCTGCTCGAAAAAGCCGAGTGCGAATTCCTCAATGGCAATCTGCCGGTGGCGCTGGGGTTAAGTAGCAAAATACTGACCTCTCCCGGGGAGATCACCGATAAAGCCGAAGCCGCCTGCCTGATCGCAGAAATTCATATGCGTCAGTCGGACAGCAAGCTTGCGCTGGAAACGGCGCTGGCCTGGCTGGCGGTGTTTGGCATCCAGCTCAATCGTTATCCGGACAAAGCAGAGTGCGATGCCGCAAGGGTCCTCCTCAAGGAAGACGTGGGCAAAAATCCTTACGCCCGGTTCCGTTCATTACCGCTGCTTGAATGTAAAAAAACCGAAGCGGTGATGAATTTGATGGCCAGCGCCAGTACCTTTGCCGCTTTCAGCAATCCGCGTCTGCACTTTATGATCTTGTGTCAGCTGCTGCATCTGACGATGGCCCGTGGCTTGAGCGGGGCATCAACTCTGGCGTTATCCTGGTATGGCGTGGTTTGTGGTGATCAGTACGATGAATACAGCCGGGGATTTGCCAGCACGCTTCTGGCCCGGGAGCTGGTTTATAAGCATGACTTCATCAGTTTTAAAGCGCGGACCTTATTGCCACTGGATCAGGTCAGCGTCTGGACGATGCCCCTGACTTATGCCATTGAGCGAGCCAAAGCAACTTTTGACGTTGCGGTTGAAACAGGTGACCGGACGTCAGCCTGCCTCGCGTTGCGCCATATCATCATGAACTACCTTGCGCGTGGTGATCATCTTGACGGTGTACATACTTCCATTACGCGCGGGATGCTATTTGTCCGCAAGGCGCAGTATCGCGACGTAGAAGTGATTCTGGGCATGCAGCTGGATTTTGTTCTGTTCCTGCGCAAGCCGCGCGGCAATACCTTCTCAGGCGACAACTTTCTGACACCGGTGCTGGAAGTGGTGCGGCCTGAGCATGCTATCGAACCCATGTACCTGATGCAGTTCTGGTCCAGGTTATACAAAGGCATGGCGCACTTTTATGCCAATGAATATGCGGCGGCCGAACAATGCTTTCGGGACGCGGCACCTTTCACCGATGTCATTCCCGGCCATGTGCATATGGTCGATTTTCATCTTTACAGCGCCCTGGCCCTGACCATCCCGATGAAGTCAGGGACCATGGACGAGCATTTGCGTCAGCGGCTCAAGCCACATCTCGACAAGATCGTCGCCTGGGCGAATGAAAACACGAAAACATTCTCCGACAAAGAAGCACTGCTGCGCGCAGAATTGCTGCGTCTCGAAGGAGAGACAGCACTGGCATCGGAAAGGTTTGAGATGGCCATGATGTTGTCACGTGAAGGCCAGTTCCATCATATTCATGGACTGGCCTGCGAGCTGGCCGCGCGTATGGCCTATGCCAGAAACATGTCATTTGCCGGTGATGCCTATATTAAAGGCGCGATGTCAGCGTGGGAGAGCTGGGGGGCAGGCGCTAAAGTTCACCAGCTGGAAACGCAGTATCCAGCACTCGGCAGCCACAATACCCAGACGGCACTGAGCACCGTGTCTTTTGAGCAAAGCGCGGTCATCAGCGATCTGCAAAGTATGGTGACCGTGATGCGTGCACTGACAGAAGAGATCAACCTGGATCGCCTGATTCATATCCTGATGATGATGCTGGTTGAGCGCGCCGGGGCGCAGCATTGTATGTTGATACGGCTGATTGACGGCACGATACCGGAAATCCAGGCCCGGGCATCCACCACCGCTGAGGGTGTCAAAGTCAAAATTGTGCGTGAACTGCCGGTCGCGACCGATCTGCCGCTTTCGGTCCTCTCTGCGGTGATCCGCACCGGACAGGAAATTCGCACCGGGAAACCCGAGGTTTTCAGCCCGTTCAGTCAGGATAATTATCTCATTGCATCCGGAGCTGCGGTTATGTGCGTGCCAATGTTCAGACAGGCACAAATGGTGGGGGTGCTGTATCTGGAAAATCGGCTGATGCCGGATGTGTTTACCGCCGACCATTCAAGAATCGTTTCGATGCTCGGGGCACAGGCTGCCGTTTCACTTGAGACCGCCCGTTTGTATGCTGAGCTGGTGGATGAGAACATCCAGCGCCGCAAAATTGAAAAACAACTTCGCGCCAGCCAGACCTCCCTGATGCTCGGAGAAAAAATCAGTCATACCGGGACATGGCACTGGCATCTGGAGCCGGACGTTGTTTACATTTCTGATGAATACAAACGCATCATGGGACTTCCTGAAGAACAGACGATGACTTCCATGGCGGAGTTTCAGAGTCGCGTTCATCCCGATGATCTTCTGTGTATCAGAGAGTTGATTGAAGCCAGCGTCCAGCAGGGTGTGGTTATGCAGTCGGAGTTTCGCATCATCCGTGATGACGGCGAGTGTCGCTATATCAAAGGTATCGGGGAGCCGAACGAAAGCTGGCCACAGGTCGCCGAATATTTTGGCACGCTGACGGATATTACCGCTCAGCGTCAGTCTGAGGATGCGGTGAGGATCGCCCAGGCGGAACTGGCCCGTGTCGCCCGCGCGACCACGGTGGGTCAGCTGACCTCTTCCATCGCCCATGAGCTGAACCAGCCGCTGATGTCGATTGTATCCAATGCGGGTGCCAGCCAGCGCTGGCTGAAGCGTGGCCCGGAGCATCTTGACAACGCCAGCCATGGCCTTGATGAAATCATCCGCGAAGGACGGCGTGCCGGCGATATTATTCGCGGACTACAAGCGCTCACCCGTAATCAGGTGGCTGAATTCGCTCCGGCAAAACTGCATCTGATCACGCGGGATATCATCATTCTGTCGCGTCTTGAGCTGGAACGCCGGTTCGTCTCTCTGGAACTGGCGCTTGCCGCGCAGAATGATGAGGTTTTTTGTGAGAGTGTGCAGATCCAGCAGGTGCTGCTGAACCTGGTGATTAATGCGATCGAAGCCATGGCGGACAACCCCGGGGCGCGCATTTTGCAGATTTCCTCCTCCCATCCCGCCAGTAACCTCATCCGTATTGAGGTGGCCGATAATGGTTCCGGTCTTTCTGATGAGGTGATCGGCAAGATATTTGATTCCTTTTACACCACCAAAGCGGAAGGAATGGGCATGGGGCTGACCATCAGTAATGAGATTATTAAGCGTCATGGTGGGATATTAAGTGCTGAAAACCGTCAGGGCGGGGGGAGCCGATTCTGGTTCACGCTGCCTGTGGAGGGAACTTTTGCACACTGATATCCGAGGGGCATCATCAGCCCCGGGTCAGCATAAAATGAATGAAATAACGCTTTTCATGGTTATTTATAAAACTGGCGCTGTTTTTGCCATCGGTTATCACACCCGCAAGTTTTTCAATTATCCCTTTGTATAACTATCCGTTTGTATACATATCCTTTCGTATAACTACCTTTTCAGGAAACTTCCCCGGATAATCGCCCGATAATTAATTCCAAAGAGTTTCAATGCCACTGGGATGTTTACTATCCAGACTTTTTCTGGTCGATGTTTTAATCCATCCTGAAGGGGAATAAATGAAAGCAAAATATTTGATGCTGATGGCACCTTGCGTCTTTATGACAGGATCTGTGTCCGCTGCCGAGATTTACAATAAAGATGGTAACAAGCTTGATCTCTATGGTCTGGTTTCCGGGCTGCACTACTTCAGTAATGATAAAAGTCAGGATGGCGATCAGTCTTATATGCGCATCGGTTTCAAAGGACAAACGCAGATTTCAGATTTGCTGACCGGCTATGGTCAGTGGCAAAGTCAGTTTAATACCAACCAGGCGGAAAGTGATGGTGACTCAATGTTTACCCGTCTCGGTTTTGCCGGTATTAAAGTGGGCGATTATGGCTCGTTTGATTATGGTCGTAACGTTGGTGTCCTGTATGACGCGCTGAGCCAGACGGATATGGAGCCGGAATTTGATGCGCAAACCTATAACACCGATCAGTTTATGTTTCGCCGGGGTAATAATCTTGCGACTTACCGCAATACCGACTTCTTTGGTTTAGTGGATGGCCTGAACGTTGCCTTACAGTATCAGGGCAAAAACGATGGCGGCGGTGAGCCAGGCGCCCGCGACGTATTGCGTCAGAATGGCGATGGTTATGGGATGTCTGTGGCTTACGCTTTCGGCAATGGATTCAGGGCGGTGGGTGCCTTTACAAGTTCGGACCGTACCAACGCGCAAAACGATACCGCGGGCATTATGGGGCGTGGAGACAAGGCAGAGGCTTACTCTGCGTCGCTAAAATATGATGCGCACAATGTGTATCTGGGTGTGATGTATACGCAGGCGTATAACGCCTCACGGTTTGGCAGCAGCTCAGGGGCAGGGGTGTATGGTTATGCCAACCAGTCAGATATTTTTGAAGCCTTCGCCCAATATACCTTTGATTCAGGCTGGGTACCTTTTATTGCTTACAACCAGGCGCGTGCGAAGGATCTGGGGGCTGCGGGTAATGGCAGAACGTATGGCAATCAGGATCTGGTTAAGTATGTCGATTTTGGCGGCTCTTACCTGTTTAACCAGAATATGCTGGCTTACGTTGATTACAAACTCAATCTGATTGATAAAAGTGACTTCTCTGAAGCAGCAGGGGTATCAACGGATGACATCCTGGCTGTGGGCCTGGTGTATCAATTCTGAGTGAGCTAAAAAATTAAGGAAATGAGCGCAGAGAAGTGCCTGCTCTGCGCGATTGAATATCCTTACAGATTCCGGAGCCTTTTATCATGTTGCCGAGTGTCGTTGCTCAATCCACTGTTAAACCTCTGGTGTACCGTCCGAGCGTTAATACACCGCAGACAAAGGTTAATTTGAGTCTGATTCAAAACCGGGTCACAGTTAATATCCTGATTCCATCCGCTCAGGTTGAGGGAAATTCGTTCTGGATAACCGGTGGTATTTCAGCACAACCTGGGATCCGCGATGGTGTGATGTTCTCGGTTATTCAGGAGATAATTGCATGGATAGACGAGCATCTTGATCAGGAGTTATCGGTTGAAAAGATATCTGGCCGAAGCGGGTATTCAGTCTGGCACTTTCAGCGAAAATTCCTGCAATTGACGGGTCTCAATATCTATGAATATGTGCGTATTCGCCGAGTCATCAATGCCTCTTTGGCATTAATTTGCAGCAAAAATAGAATCCTGGAAATTGCCATTGAAAATGGATTCAACTGCCAGGCTTCGTTTACACGCACAGTCAGAGAAGTGACCGGCTTCACCCCAGCGAAAATCAGGCGTGAGTTCACCGATGATAACCAGGCGTGGATCATGATTATTCAAAAGCTAATCAGGCCTTAAGAGCAGGGTAAACACGGAAAATGCTGACAAATCAGACCGAACCGGTATGGTAATGTTTGGGCACCGGCTGGCAACGACGATGCTGCCCGGTTGCAAAATCGCTACAGGGACAAAATTATGCGCAAGCTTTCTATCGCGGCAACGCTGGCCGCACTTGTCATGTTAACCGGCTGTGCCAAATCGCAGGTTTCCACCCAACCCGCGTCTGCCGAAGCAAATCGCCAGGTTGTTCTGGCATTTTATGAATTAGGGCTTAACCAGAAAAATGCCGATGCCGCACTGAAGTATGTGGGAAGCGAGTACCGCCAACATAATCCAAATGCTGAAGATGGACCGGCGGGATTCAGGAAGTTTATTGCATTCCTGAAACAAAAATATCCGCAGTCGCATAGTGAAATCGTCAGCAGCTTTGTTGATGGTAACTATGTCATCCTGCATGTCCACGCAGTCAGAGAGCCGGGCACGCGCGGGAATGCCATTGTCGATATCTTCCGACTGGAAAATGGAAAAATTGTTGAGCATTGGGATGTTACCCAGGCGATTCCGGAAAAGACGGTAAGTGGTAACAGTATGTTCTGATTATTGCGCGCTGAGAACATCATGGATTCCGTGAGCGGTTGAAGGAGAACCTCACTTATAACGTGGGGTTCGGGATCAACCTCAGCGCGCATTGTGCGAAGCTAGCATGGTTGGTTAAATCAGTTTCGGGCCTGTTTAGGAATGTCCTTATAATTCTTCATTCGTTCTTAACTGATTTCCAGGAATCTCTTCGAAACTGGGAAATAGGTTATTTTATTTTTTCCGTTATGTTTAGATTGGTACAAGGCTGAATCAGCTGCGGATAACACGCTGGAAGTGGTTTGATGGTCCTTCTTTTCAGACACACCGATACTGACTGTGACTAAGGTGCCTTCGATGGAGATCAGGGAGATGGAGTTTTTTATTTCTTCAATGATGCTATTCAGGTGATCATCTCCGGTAATGATGACTGAGAACTCTTCTCCACCGGAACGCGCGATAAATGTTTTGTCATCAATGAAATTTTTAAGAATGGCACCAACCTGTCTGAGAACACTGTCTCCCATATCATGACCGTACGAGTCATTGATTTTCTTGAAGTCATCAATGTCCATGATGCAGATGGCACCCGCAGTATTTTCAATTTCCTTTAACTTTAAGTTCATATGACGTCTGTTGGGAAGGCCGGTCAGCTCATCTGTCAGAGACAGGCCTACGACAGATTTATACCGTTCGTTGACAAAGTTGATAAAGTTGTTGAATGAATAAATGAAGAGCAGGATGGCCGGTGCATACAGCACAGCAGCGATAAGAGCGGTTGTATCCCTGTCAATGACTTTCAGACCGCCGGCCATAGACGCCAGAGTGGAGTTTAACAGGAGGAAAAGCCCTATTCTGAACGTGGTGAAATGTCTTTCCTGTAAGTAAATTTTGAATGATCGTCTTATAAACCAGGTGAGCAAGAAAACCGTTAGGAGATTAATTATGAAATAAACATTAATATTTGATGTTTTTTCTTTAATGATCGCCAGTAGCACGATGACTGAGCCCAGAGTAAGTGCATAGGAAATTACCATCCTGTACAACATGCCTCTGGAACTCCCAACTTCATGAATTAATTTACTGTGTAACCTGGAGGGCATTTTTTCACCTGAACTAAATCATTTCTTCGTTAATCTATAACATGGAAGGCAATTATAAAAGTTAATGTTTTGCAAATAAGAGTCAAGCATAAAATGCGGTTTTCTTTAGGTGAGACCGTTTTGAAAAAATGACTTTAAGCGATCACGTTCAGGTAGGTACATAATAGAAGAATAAAATGGAATATTCTCTGGATGGTTTTTTCCAGATGCGTCAGCTGTAATTTAATCAGAGGGGTAAGGCATATATGACGGGAACACGCCTTTCGAACACAGCTTTTTCAAAAAGGAGCGAGTCAGGACAGTGAAATGAATGTATATCTGAAAAGATTACTGATGAGCAGGATGTACCTCATTCAGCATCAGGCAATTGCTGTTTGTGCGGTACACCTGAACCTTGCAATAACTCCGCGTCTGGCTGATCACCAAACACTCGATACATTCACTTTCTGAACAATCTTGCTCAACTCTGACGAAAAATTTTCATTTCGTATGGCATTTGTTTAACTTTCATTTAATATATTAATAACTGTCGCAATTATGAGTCATTCAATTAACATTGCGTTTCGGTATTGTTAATAAAAAATCAATGAGTTAGGTCTGAAGTGAAGTTTTCCGCTGCAAATCTGTGGCGATATTGAGTTATGTGAACAGTCAGGGAATCAACATGTTACAGTCAGACGACCTTTCCATCGGAAAGGTCCAGCTCTCACGCCGGAAAGTGCTGCTTTCCGGTGCAGTGATCATTGCCAGTGGTCTGGTTACCTCGGTACTACCGTCGTTTGCGGTTGCACCACCGTCACCAACCTTTTCCCCGTTTATGCAACTTTCCCGCCTGCTGGTTAACCATCAGCTCGATGACGCCGTGGGTCAGCGCATGTTGACGTTACTGGAAAGTGAGGAGAGCGGTTTGCTGGAAAAGCTTAACCAATTGCTTGCCATTGCCCGCGCAAATAAGGCCAGCATCGTTGAGGATTTCTTCCAGGCGATTCCACAGGGTGCGTTACAGGCGCTGGCGCATAAAATCATCTTTGGCTGGTATACCGGCAGCCTCACCCCTGTACGTACCGCCAAAACCTTCGCCTATGAACAGGCTCTCACCTGGCACACAACGCTGGATGTGATCACCATACCGTCTTACGGCATCAGTGGTCCCAATAACTGGCAACGTGCGAACACCCCGGTCCTTCCTGTACCGCAATTCTGAATCTGATAAGAAGACAATTATGGCAGCCCCAAATCAGTCACCTGTGGTGATCGTTGGTACCGGCGTGGTCGGTGTGGTGATCGCTGAACAACTGCTGGATGCTGGCATTCCGGTGCTCATGCTGGAAGCCGGACCGCGCGTGTCCCGCGCTGAAATCGTGGAAAACTTTCGTAATCTGCCGCTGGCGGCGAAAGGTAATCCGATTGAATGTTATCCCTCACGTGAGTGGGCGCCGCACCCGGAACCCACTGGTGCGGGCAAGGGTTATCTGCAATTAAGCGGTAACGATTCCTACGCGCAAAGCTATGTGCGCTATGCCGGTGGTTCCACCTGGCACTGGGCAGGTACCTGCTGGCGTTTAACCCCGGCCGATATGCAGCTACACACCCGTTACGGCGTGGGGCGCGACTGGGCCTTCGACTATGACACGCTCGAACCTTATTACGCGCGCGCCGAGTACAAACTGGGAATTTGCGGCCCGGACGATCCGGCATTGCAATGGCCACCGCTACGATCGAAGCCTTATCCTATGCCTGCGTTACCTTTTGGTCCGGGTGAAGCGCGTTTTACCGAGGTCGTTCGCGAGAAGCTGGGCCTGCATAACATCCCCACGGCTCAGGCACGCAACAGTGGCACCTCTTATGACGATCGTCCTGCCTGCTGCGCCAATAATAACTGCGTTCCGGTTTGCCCGGTCGGTGCTAAATATGATGGTGCTACTGCGTTGTCACGTCTGGAAGCCAAAGGGGCCACCATTGTTGACAACGCCGTGGTCTGGCGCATTGAAACCAATGCCAGCAATCAGATTGAAGCAGTGCATTACTATGACCAGCATCGCCAGACGCATCGCGTCAGCGGCAAACTGTTTATCATCGCCTGTAACGGTCTTGAAACGCCCAAACTGTTGCTGATGTCAGCGGATAGCCGCAACCCGAACGGCATTGCCAACAGCTCTGATCAGGTTGGCCGCAATATGATGGACCATCCACAAATCACCATGACGGTGACGCTGGAAGAACCTTACTGGGCGGGTGTGGGGCCGGTAGTCAACAGCGGCATTATGGAAACCTCCCAGGGGGATTTCCGCTCCCAACATGCCGGAGCTTACTTCCGCTTCAACAATTTCGCCCGCAACCGTTTTGTCACCTTTGGTGCCTTACAAAAAGGGCTGGTCGGCAAAGCACTGGATGAAGAAATTCGTCGTATGACCGCCTGCACTGCCGATATCGTGCTGGCACATGAGATCCTGCCTGACGCCAATAACCGCCTGACACTGTCAGATAAAAAAGACTGGCTCGGCTTGCCAAAACCGGCGATTCAATACGACGTGGGCGACTATGTCCGCCGTTCTTACAATGACTACTCCAGACCGATTGCCGAACGCATTGCCGATGCGATGGGCGCTATCGACAGGAAGTTTTCGAAACAGTTTAATCAGAGTAAGCACATCATGGGCGGCACCATCATGGGGCACGATCCCGTCAACTCGGTCGTGGATGATGTCTGCCGTGCGCACGATCACCGCAACCTGTTCCTGCCAGGCGGTGGCGCAATGGCAAGCACCGCCTGTGGCAACAGTACCCTGACGATGGTGGCGCTGGCGTTCAGAGCCGCCGATGCCATCGTAAAACAGGCGCAGGAGGTGTGATGATGCTGAGTTTCAAACAGTGTGCTTTGGCACTGATACTGACCTTTTCTTCTGTTTCAGTCTACGCGACCAGTGACGATGCACTGGTAAAAAGAGGGGAATATCTGGCGGTAGCCTCCGATTGTACCGCCTGCCACACCGCTTCGGAGGCGCAACCCTTTGCCGGAGGTAAAGCCATTGCCTCACCGGTCGGGGACATCATCGCCACCAACATCACGCCATCGAAAGCCGACGGTATCGGCAATTACAGCGAACCACAGTTTGCTGATGCGCTGCGCAAAGGGATTCGGGCAGACGGTGCTCATCTGTATCCGGCGATGCCGTACACCGCGTACGCCACGCTGACTGACGAGGATATTCATGCGCTGTATGCCTATTTTATGTCGGGCGTGCAGCCGGTCGATCACCCTACGGCGCAGACCCATCTGCCATTTCCGCTCAACCTGCGTTTTTCCATGATGTTCTGGAATGCGCTGTTCCTGAATGCGCCTGGCTACCAGCCGGATACTGCGCAGACAGCCAGCTGGAACCGGGGCCGTTACCTGGTGGAAGGCGCTGCGCACTGTAGCACCTGCCATACCCCGCGTGGTTTTCTGATGCAGGAGAAAACCGATGCAGCCTTTACCGGCGCACAGGTGGGTCCCTGGTTTGCGCCAAATATTACCGCCAACCCGGTCAGCGGCATTGGTCAGTGGTCACAGCAGGATTTGATTACCTATCTGCGTACCGGCCGGCTGGCAGGCAAAGCGCAGGCAGCAGGCAGCATGGCTGAAGCCATTACTCACAGCTTCCAGCATCTGTCGGATGAGGATCTGACGGCAATCGCCGAATATATGCAGAGTGTTCCGGATCATACGGCTTTCGCTTCCGGTGCTTCGCGCTTTACCCAGGGTGAGGCGGGCAACAACCTTGCAGCATTCCGTGGTCATGCCTTTGCAGAACCGGTCAGTGACGAGGGGGCAAGGTTGTTTTCAGGGAACTGCGCCTCCTGCCACGGCAGCAGTGGGCAGGGAACGAAAGATGGCTTCTATCCCAGCCTGTTCCATAACAGCGCCACGGCAGAGCGGAATTCATCTAATCTTATTGCGACTATTCTGTTTGGTGTAGAACGCGATACCGCCCAGGGCAACGTGTTTATGCCGCCCTTCGGTGCGCAACCTAACGCGCTTAATCATCTGGATAATCAGCAAATTGCCACTCTGTCTAACTGGATCCTGCACCGCTATGGCAATCAGAATGTGACGGTGTCACCTGAGCAGGTGGCAGAGATCCGTCAGGGTGGCCCCTCATCACCCCTGGTACTGCTGGCGCAATCCGGCGTAGTTGCCGCTGTGCTGCTGGTGATTGCTTTTATTCTGCTGTTGATCTGGCGGCGGAAACGTTAAACCCATACCACTGGAAAATATTATGAAGCATTACTCACGTCGTCGCGTGCTGAAAATGGCCGGACTGGTGGCCATCACCAGTGCCGCAGGCCATCTGCTGCCACTGCCGCGTCTCAATGCTGCGCAACCGCAGGCGGATGCAGTGGCGCAGGCGAACTTTATCCAGGTGTCTCAATGGCTGACGCAGCAGGAGAACCTCAATAGCACCGTTGCCCATGCGTTATTTATTGCGCTGAATCAGACCCAGCAGGCGTTCACTGCCGAACTGACGCAGCTCACTGCTCTGCTACAAAGCCAGCCCGGTTTGTTGCAACAGGATTACCTGACGTTTGCCGCCAGTGACGTCGCCAGTGAAAAGCTGGCGAAAGCGATCCTCGGTGGCTGGTACAACGGCGTGGTCGGCAAAGGTAAACATGCGCTGTATGTCACCTACGTTAATACGCTCGCCAACCAACTGGTGAATGACAAGCTGGTGCCACCGAGTTTCTCGTATGGCAAATGTGGCAGTTGGGCGCAACAACCCTGATTTTAAAGAGTAATGTCGTTATGAATAAAAATAATTCTGCTGATGTGGTAGTGATTGGCGCAGGTGTCAATGGCTCGCTGTTGGCTACCCGTCTGGCCAAAGCGGGTAAATCTGTGCTGCTGCTGGAATCTGGCCCGAAAGTGGGTCGTGACCAACTGGTTGAACGTTTTCGTGCCTCCGCATTCAAATCGGATTTTATGTCGCCATATCCGTTTTCGCCGATGGCACCGCAACCACGCTATACGCCGGAGCCGGATGGTTACCTTCATCAGCTCGGGCCACACCCTTTCGCCGCGCAATATATCCGCATATTTGGCGGTACCAGCTGGCACTGGGCGGCACAGTTATGGCGCTTTGTCCCTAACGATTTCCGCCAGCAGTCACAGTATGGTGTCGGGAAAGACTGGCCGTTCGGCTATGACGAACTTGAACCTTATTACTATGAGGCGGAAGTTATCGCCGGGGTGGGTGGCTCACCGGACAACGGCTCACCTCGCAGTAAACCTTATCCGATGGAACGGGTACCGGCTTCCTGGTTGCAGCAGCGTGTTACCGCGCGCCTCGCCCCCGACTTCACCGTGCTGGATGACAGCACCGGGCGCAACAGTCACAGCTACGATGGGCGTCCTGCCTGCTGTGGTAACAATAACTGTATGCCGGTGTGTCCGATTGATGCGCAGTACCATGGCGGTATCGCAGCACAACAGGCTCAGGATAGCGGTGTGCAGGTGATCACCGAAGCGGTTGTGTATCAGCTGGAACACGACGCACAGGGTAACATTGTGGCTGCCAGCTATTACGACTGGAACAAGGTAAGCCATCGTGTCACGGCGGAAACCTTTGTGCTGGCGGCTAACGCGATTGAAACCCCCAAGCTGTTGCTGATGTCGGTGAGCGATAAGTTCCCGCAGGGTATCGCTAATGCACGCGATAACGTCGGACGTAATCTGTGCGATCACCCAGCAATTGGGGTCACTTTTGATGTTGATGAGGAAATCTGGCCAGGGCGAGGGCCGGTCAGTCCGTGTTCCATTGGGCAGTATCGTGACGGCGATTTTCGTCGCGAGCACGCGCCATTCCGTATTGATATCTCCAATGCCTCTCAGGTGGCGGCAGTCACCAAAGAGGTGCTGGCTGAAGGGTTATTTGGTCAGAAATTGCAGGATCAGATACGCTTCCGTGCGGCCCGTCGTCTTAGCATCAAAAACGCGATGGAGCAGTTACCCAATCCTGAGAACAGAGTCACACTGAGCAGCAATAAAGATCCGCTCGGTCTGCCCACACCAGCCCTTTACTGGGATGTCAGCGACTATGAGATAAAGGGAGCAGCGAAAACGCGCGAATGCTATGACGCCATTGCCGCAAAGCTGGGCGGCACCAACATTAAGCACAGCAAAAGCGGCAGCTTTTCGAATCGTCAGCATATTACCGGCACATTGTCGATGGGGCTGGACCCTGCGACCAGCGTGACCGATCCCTGGGGACGCGCGCATGATCACCAGAACCTGTTTATGGTGGGTACTGGCGTGATGCCAACCGTTGGCACCTGTAACGTGACACTCACCGCCATGGCGCTGGCATTGCGCACCGCCGATAAAATTTTGCAGGAGACGCAACATGGCTAAGCAATGGAAAGCGTTACTCTCAGCGGGGGTGCTGGCTTTGCTCTGTAGCCAGGCTCAGGCTGAGGATCAAAATGCCCTGATTAAGCGTGGAGAATATCTGGCGATAGCCGGGGATTGCGGTGCCTGCCACACTGAGGAAGGCAAAGCCCCGTTCAGCGGTGGCCACGCGATATCCAGCCCGCTGGGCACTATTTTCAGTACCAATATTACGCCATCCAAAAGCGCGGGGATCGGCAACTACAGCGAAGCGCAATTTGCAGCTGCGCTGCGTGAAGGTGTGCGTGGTGACGGCAGTCAACTCTATCCGGCGATGCCTTATACCGCCTATGCGAAGCTTAGTGATGAAGATGTGGCTGCGCTCTATGCCTACTTTATGCATGGCGTTCAGCCGGTGGATATCCAGCCGCAGAAGACTGCGCTGCCGTTCCCGTTCAACCTGCGTTTCAGCATGGCAGCATGGAACTGGCTGTTCCTCGACAAACAACCGTTCCAGCCTGATGCCGCACAATCAGCAGAATGGAACCGTGGTGCATATCTGGTGCAGGGATTAACCCACTGCAGCACCTGCCATACGCCACGTAATTTCCTGATGGCGGAACAGTCGACGAAAAATTTGCAGGGTGCATCACTGGGCACCTGGTTTGCTCCCGATATCACCGTCACCGCGTTACAGGGTAAATCACACTGGTCACGTCAGATGCTGGCTGACTATCTTGCAACCGGGCACGCCAGTAATGGCGCTACCGCTGGCGGGCCGATGCTGGAAGCGATCGATAAAAGTTTCTCGCGGCTTATGCCGGAAGATCGTCAGGCCATAGCAGTGTATCTGTTGCCCGGAGATCAGGCTGAGCAGGCTGCCGTTGTGAAGACCGGCCTGACGCCAGTGCAGGGGGATGATACACCGCAGGCCAGCATCAGCAGTGGTGAAGCGTTGTATCGTAATAACTGTGCTGCCTGCCACAACCTGGCGGGTGAGGGACTGAACGGCCTGCCGGCGTTGAAAAACCACCCAGTGCTGGATAAACCAACGGCAGATAACGTGGCGATGGCAGTATTGCAGGGTGTCTGGCCGGAAAAAGGCCAGGGGATGATCGGCTTTGCTGCGTCGCTCAGCGACGCACAGATTGCCGACATCACCAATTACGTGATGCAGGATATTGGCCACAGTAAAGTGCAGATCACCGCGGACCGGGTGAAAACTCTTCGCGCCGGTGGGGAAGCATCGCCGTTGATGCTGGTGTCGCGTGTGGGTATGGCCTTAGCCGGTGTGGCAGTCATTTTGGTAGTGTTGTGGTGGTGGAGAAGAAAGCGCATCTCCAGATGATAACTTCTGCCAGGTGCGTATTCATGCGCATCTGGTCAGTTCTGCTATGAGGGAGAGGTTCCAGATCGGGTTCGGTGATGGTAATCATCTCTGCAAGAGTGGGATCATGAACGGAATTTAAGTGGCAGTACGCTGCTGGCAGACAACACTTTCAGGTGTGCAGGCCACTCGGGCCAGTCAGCTCGCCGAGGCCAAAGGCGACCTGAATAATGGTGTAAGTATCAGCATCTCGCTGACCACGCAGAAATCGAAATCCGAACAACGCGACTGGGAAAGGCCAGGGAGAGAACAGCGGCGATTTACTGATTGCGGGCAGCCAGTTGAAAGCGGGCGGTGACACCACGCTGAATGCAGCAAATGACATCGTATTTATAGTCGTTGATGCAAATCTCGCTGGACAGTAAAACGCAAGCCATCGCTGAGATAGTGAGTAACGGAGCGGCACGGCACGTTTTGAACCATCACTCACCAGGATTATGCGGAAGCTAAATCAACAGTATCCCAATGATATTGGTGTGCTGGCTCCGCTGTATTTAAACTGTGTCACATTACAACCCGGAGACGCGATATCCCGCTTTCTGAACCACCAAAACTAACGGGTTGCTCAGAATGTATACAACACGCCGAGAGTGAGTGCCGCTTCATTACGCCGGAATACAATCGGACTCTCTTTAGCATGATTATCCAGCCAGATGTAGTCGGCACTGACCAGCGATCCCCAGTGCGGGGTGAACTGATGACTCCAGGTCAGGCTGGTATCCGCACCATAAAAACCACCGGGCGCTTGATATTCCGTGTAGCCTGTGCGGCGGCTTTGCGCGGCACTGACACCATATAACGTGTTCATATACCGACTGTCGCCGAATAATGCCGCCGTGCTGAATGCCACCGTATCGGTGCTTGTTTGCAGAGGGATCAATGTGGCGGAAGTTTGGTAATTCACGCCCTGGCTGTCGCTCAGTGGCAGGGTTGCTTTGCCTTCCAATGTTAGCCAGGGGGTGACTGACCAGCCAATCGCGACAGCGGTGTTGACCGTCGCTTTAATATTTCCCATGCCGTTCAGCCTGTCGCTGCCGTCCCGCCAGTTCGCATTCCGTTCTGAGCGTCCCAGATCATAGCCAAGCGTATGTTCGAGGTAGAGTCCGCTGTCGCTCTGCAGGTCATAGCCCACCCCTTTCTGCGAATCAACAAAAAATGCCCCATCCCGTGCCTGCACCAGCGGTACCAGCTGCCAGCGGCGCTTATCCGAACCGCTGTAACGGGGCAGGCTCTGACCTGCCATCCCGATGGAGAAATTCTTCTGTGATGATGCGGCATCATCTGCCCGTGCGTCACCCGCAGTACCCGTCAGTACTAAACAGGCCATATACAACGTGAGTTTTCTGGTTATCATTGTGCTTCTCCGTACCTGAATCGTCAGCAGGCGGTTGTCGTGGGCCGCGTATGCCAGGTGAATATACGGAGGCAGTGTCAGTAAACTGTCAGGGATTTATGAAGAAACGGTCAAGGTGGCCTGAATGTCCGGGAAACGAATACTGATTATTGAAGACGATGCGGATGCAGCAGATGTGCTGGGCGCGTATTTACGACGGGAAAACTATGACGTGTCCATGGCGCACGATGGTCCGTCAGGACTGGAGATGAGCCAGCGTCTGCGACCTGACCTTATCCTGCTTGATGTGATGCTGCCGGGCATGAACGGCACTGAAATCCTTGCCGCCGTCCGGCGTAAAGGGAACACCCCGGTTATCATGGTGACCGCCATGGGGGATATGCCGGATAAAATTGGTGCCCTGCGCTACGGTGCTGATGACTACGTCGTCAAACCCTATAATCCAGGTGAGGTGGTGGCCCGTGTTCAGGCGGTACTGCGGCGTGTCGCGCGGGAACCGGAAGTGGCGTCATTACGCTGGCAGGGACTGGAGGTGGATACCACCATGATGACAGCGGGAGTCAGTCATGACGATGGCAGGCTCACCAGTCTCGAACTGACCCCGACTGAATTCAGTCTGCTTACCACACTGATGGGTGCGCCAGTACGCCCCTTTTCACGCCAGACCCTGCTGGAACGCTGCCTGCCGGAGAGTGATGCGCTGGAGAGGGCGGTCGATACCCATGTCTACAATCTGCGCAAAAAACTGGAGGCTGCCGGAATTTCTGACGTGCTGGTGAATGTGCGCGGTGTCGGCTACCGGTTCCGTCAGCCATGAAGACGCTACAGCAGCAGACCCTGTGGCGCTGGATTTGCGTGCGGATTCTGGCGCTGGCAGTGGGTTCCGTGGTGGTGATTGCACTGTGCATGTGGCTGCGTTTTGCCGTTGAGAGCCTGTGGATACAACACCGGATGCCACCGGGTCTGCGTGAGGAGTTTGCCCTGCTGCGCGCGCATCCGGCATCGGATCCTGCCCGCTTTCATCAGATTGTGGATGCATGGTGGGGGATCAGCTACTCAGATCCTTCCATCGCGTCGGCGGACTGGCTGACTGTCGGTATTCTGGTGGTGGTGATCATCCCGTTTATTGTGGTGCTGGGGTTACGTTCTGCCCGGCCACTGGCGGCGCAGTTCGGCCACCTGACGGCGGCCGCCAGTGCAGTGTCTGCGGGAGATTTCAGTGCTCAGGCCGCGCAGGTGGATGATGCTCCGCTGGAGATGGGCCGCTTTACCCGTGACTTCAATACCATGATGCAGCAACTGGCGCGCTACGAGCGTGAACTGCGGGCGTCCCATGTGGCGATGGCGCATGAGTTGCGTTCGCCGCTGACGGCGGCGATTGGTCGTCTGCAGGGGATGATGGACGGCGTGTTTACCCCTGAACCCCGGCAACTGGCGATGGTCATGAAACAACTGCAACTCCTCAGCCGACTGACGGATGAACTGCACCTGCTGTCGCTGGCTGATGCCGGTCAGCTCAGTCTGAATAAATCGGTGACGGACCTGACGGGGCTGCTGTGCGAGCGGGCCGCGTGGCTGGCTCCGCAGGCGCGGGACGCGGGTATGCGGTTCAGCGTCACCGCTGATGCTTCCTGTCTCTGTGAAGCTGACCCGGTCCGTCTGGGGCAGGTGGTGACCATTGTGATGGAAAACGCCCTGCGCTATGCCGCAGAGGGGGGCGTGCTCACCGCCGTGGCCCGGAAAGTGCCGACGGGATGTGAACTGGTTTTCTGCGACCGTGGTCCGGGTGTGCCAGCCGATTTTCTCCCGGTCATGTTTGAGCGCTTCACACGGGGAGAATCGTCACGCGCGCGGCATTCCGGTGGCAGCGGACTGGGCCTGTCCATCGCACGCGGCATCTGCGAGGCACACGGTGGCAGCATTCACGCCACCCAGGGTGAGTCGCGGGGGCTGGTTATCACCATCACGTTGCCTGCCGGAAATATCCACGCATAAATCTGCCGTCTTGACAGCTTCCTGACAGAAAGCAGGGGTAAATCCTGACATTGTTCCGGTTGAATGGCCGGAACCTTGTTCAGGAACACTGCCATGACGGAAAATCTTTCTGACCTGCCCGATTGTGTGCGGCAGGTACTGCGCCACCTCTGCACGCTCCACCGACTGGCCCTGCCAGGATACTGCCTGCTGGCGCTGCCGGTTGTGCTGCTGCTGACCGCCTGCGGCGGGAAGCCGGAAAAACAGGTGGCACCGCCAAGGCCGGTTCGCACCATCACGGCACCCGTGCCAACAGGTATTGGTCTGCTGGCCCGGACCGGTGAAATCCGCCCGCACGATGAAGTGGCCCTGGGTTTCCGGCTCGACGGCCGCCTGCTGACGCGCGCGGTGGATGTGGGTGACAGCGTAACGGCGGGACAACTGCTGGGCACGCTGGAGAGCGATACGCCACAGAATCAGCTCAGCAGCGCACGCGCCGACCTTGCCAGCGCTCTGGCTGCTGAGCGCCTGGCAGCACTGAACCTGAAACGCATGACGCAGCTGATGCCATCCGGGGCCATTGCCCGCGTACAGCTGGATACCGCGCGTTCAGACTGGCAGACCGCAGCGTCACGCCGTCAGAGCAGTGAAGCTGCCCTGAAGACGGCGCAGGACAATCTGAGCTGGACACGCCTGACCGCACCGGCCGCAGGCGTGATCACGCAGGTCAGCGCGCAGCCGGGGCAGGTGCTGAGTGCCGGACAGCCCGTGGTAACGCTGGCTGTCAGCGGCGGCCGGGATGCCGTGATCGATGTGGCGGACCCGCAGCAGTTTTCCCGCCAGGCCGGGACATTCATCATTTCTCTCACCAGTGATCCGACAGTGAGCTGCACTGGCACGCTGCGTGATATCAGCCCACAGGCGGATCCGCAGACCCGCACCTGGCGCGTACGTATCCGCCTCACTGACCCACCATCCGGCATGATGCTGGGAGCCAGCGTGCAGGTCAGGCAGGCCGCATCCGGGCCGGGTCTGATATCCCTGCCGGCTTCGGCGCTGACCTGGACGGGCGGAAAACCGGCGGTGTTCGTGGTCAACACACTCTCGCATCGGCTGGAATTCAGAGTCATTACCCTGGGCGGATATACCGCCAGCGCTATCCTGGTGTCTGCCGGTGTGGCGCCTGGCGATGCGGTGGTGATTGCAGGCGTCAGCCAGCTGCGGCAGGGAGAAACCGTCGCCTTTGGAGAGGAGACAGAATGAACCGCTCGTCCTTCAATCTCTCGGCCTGGGCGCTGAATCATCAGCAGCTCATTATCTTTTTTATGTTGCTGGTGATGGCCGCAGGCATCCTGAGCTTTGAAAAGCTGCCGCGTAACGAAGACCCGGCCTTTACGATCAAGACTGCGGTAGTATCAACTTCCTGGCCGGGAGCCACCGTGCAGGATACGGTCAACCTGGTGACGGACACGCTGGAGAAAAAGCTCCAGGAGATCCCGTATCTGGATTATGTAGAAAGCGATACGCACGCCGGTCAGTCGGTGATCTTTGTCAACCTGAGGGATGATACCCCGCCCGCTCAGGTACCGGGCATCTGGTATCAGGTGCGCAAAAAGATGCAGGATATCGCCGCGTCGCTGCCATCCGGCGTACAGGGACCGGCGGTTGATGACGAATTTGATGATACCTTTGGCACCATCTACGGGTTTACCGCTGAGGGATTTAGCCCGCGGGAACTGCGCGATCGGGTGGAGGATATCCGCCGCGACCTGATGTCGCTGCCGGACGTGGGAAAAATCCGCCTGATCGGGGTGCAGGAAGAACAACTCGTCATCGCTTTCTCCCCGCGCCAGCTGGCGGGTATGGGGATTACCCTGCAACAGGTCAGTGACGCGCTGAAGGCGCAGAATGCGGTCGAGCCTGCCGGCACGCTGCGTACGGACCGCGAGCAGGTATCGCTTCGCGTCAGCGGCGCGCTGACGTCAGAAAAGAGCCTGCAGGCGGTTACGCTGTATATCGATGGTCGTTATATTCCCCTGACCGCTATCGCCACTGTCCGTCGCGAAACGGCAGAACCCCCGTCACCGGTGTTCCGCGTCAACGGAAAACCAGCCATCGGTCTGGCGATTTCTATGGCCGCCACCGGGAATATGACCGACTTTGGTCAGGCCCTGAATACCCGCATGGGGCTGCTCAGCCAGCAGCTACCGCACGGAATCGCGATGGTGAAAGTCGCCGACCAGTCGGCCGTGGTGGCAAACGCCATCAGCGGATTTATCCGCGTGCTGGCTGAAGCCGTCGCCATCGTGCTTGCCGTGTCGTTTGTGTCACTGGGCCTGCGCGCTGGCCTGGTAGTGGCAGCGGCGATACCGCTGGTACTGGCTCTGACCTTTACCGGCATGCTGCTTGCCGGTATCGGTCTGCAACGCATCTCGCTCGGCGCGCTGATTATCGCGCTCGGTCTGCTGGTTGATGATGCCATGATAACGGTGGAAACCATGGTATCGCGCCTTGAAGCGGGTGAATCACGCCGCGCGGCGGCTACCTATGCTTTCAGGACAACTGCGTTTCCGATGCTGACCGGTACGCTGGTGATGATTGCCGGGTTTATCCCGGTGGGATTTGCGGCCTCCAGCGCCGGGGAATACTGCTACACGCTGTTTGCCGTGATGCTGATCGCGCTGCTCTGTTCATGGGTGGTCGCCATCCTGTTTTCGCCGCTTATCGGTGTACGGATTTTACCTGTAACACTGAAAATACATGTGGACAGCGGGGCGCCGGGCAGGCTCCGGCGCGGATATTATCGTCTGCTGGCCATAACCCTGCGTCACCGGGCAATCACTGTCGGAGCCGCGCTGGTTCTGCTGGGGCTGGCTGCGTATGGCACGACCTTTATGCAGGGTGAATTCTTCCCCGCCTCTGATCGGCCCGAACTGCTGGTCAGCCTGACGCTGGCGGCTGACGCCTCTCAGGGCGAAACAGGGCGTCAGACAGCCCGACTGGAAAAAGCATTAATCCGTGACCCGGATGTTGATCATTTTTCCAGTTATGTCGGGTCAGGGGCGATACGCTTTTACCTGCCGATGGATGTCCTGCTGGATAATGAAAACACCGCCCAGCTGGTGGTGGTGGCGAAAGACCTGCCGGCGCGCGACCGGCTGCAAAGCACGCTGGATAACCTGCTGGCCCGCCAGTTCAGCGACATCACCAGCCGCGTTTCCCCACTGGAACTTGGTCCGCCGGTGGGCTGGCCGGTGAAATACCGCATCACCGGGCCGGACTACGGGCAGGTAAAGGTGATTGCGCATAAGCTGGCATCAATGCTGGGTCAGAGCCCCTGTACGCGTGAGGTCAACCTCAGCGCGGGAGAGCCTGAACGGGTCATCACCCTCAATGTTAATCAGACGGCCGCCAGGGCGGCGGGCGTGTCGTCGCAGCGTATCGCTCAGATGCTGAACACCGTCTGGTCAGGGGCGACAGTCACCACGGTGCGCGATGATAATCGGCTGATTGATGTGGTGCTGCGCGCGGATGACGCGGAGCGTCAGGATTTAACGACGTTGTCCGGCATGCTGCTGACCAATGACCAGGGGCAGAAAATACCGCTCAGCCAGGTTGCCACACCTGAATGGGGCCTGGATGACCCGGTTATCTGGCGGCGTCAGCGGCAGCCTTATATCACCGTACAGACCGACGTGGCACCGGGGATGCGTGCCGGGGCTGTCTCACAACAACTGCTGCCATTGGTGAACCGGCTACGTGCCACACTGCCGCCTGGTTATCAGATAGAGGAGGGCGGGACGGTGGCTGAATCAGATAAAGGCAACAACTCCGTGTATGCCATGCTGCCGGTGACGCTGACGGTGATGCTGATGTTGTTGATGGTACAACTTCAGCGGTTTTCCCGCATGCTGCTGGCACTGCTGATGGCGCCCTTTGGTCTCATCGGTATTGTGCTGGCGATGTTGCCAACCGGCACACCAATGGGGTTTGTCGCGCTGCTGGGCATTATTGCGCTGGCGGGTATGATAATCCGCAACGCGGTGATTCTTATCAGTGAAGCTGACAACAATGTACGGGAAGGAATGGTGTATGACGCGGCGATCATCACCGCAGCCGGGCACCGTGCCCGGCCGATACTGCTGACCGCCTGTGCGGCGATACTCGGGATGCTGCCGATTTCAGAACAGGTATTCTGGGGGCCTATGGCGTATGCCATTATCGGGGGATTATTGGTGGCAACACTGGTGACGCTGACGGTTCTTCCGGCCGCAATGAGTTTGGTTATGCAGAAAGAACGGCCATGGTCAGACAAGCGGTGATTGTCGGGGTTATCCCTGAAAGTGTTACGGAGGCGATGGACTACGTTTATTCAGTAATAATGACTGAATAAAATCAATGATTAATAACTTTATCGTTATCATGCATGTGAAATTTCAAAAAGGTTTACCAGAAAGTGAAAGTGACGAAACGAGCGCTGAAACCCGTTTGCAGGACACTGATAAGTACAGGAATGGCTTTTTTAATTATTTCATGCAGCGCTATACCCTCCGTGCATGTACCGGAGGGGAAGTGTGATGCTATTGCGGATTACGATATCAGTTTCTCCCGGTTTGATGAAACCGCTCAACAACTCGCACACGGGACAGGATGTTTTATCCATACGGATCTCAGCCGTACGGCTGCGGTGAGGGTAAATCCGGTTAAGGGCAGAATGACAATCCGTGAAGCACTCCATTTGGCCGTCGTGGGAACAGGGTTGAACGTGACTGAACAGCAGGCTGACTTCATGACGGTAAGATAATGGATGAAAAAGAAGCCGGTGTATGAGCAAAGCATTAAAGTTCTCTCTGCTGTGTTGCCTGGTACTCTCAGCATTTACTTGTGGCGTATTGATCGCGTCCATTCTGTTTCCAGCATGGCACACGCCTTTAATGAGTAATGGCACAGCGTTAGATTATGTTGGCATGTCGCTCAGATGGGCACAGAAACGTCATCATTGGGGATCACCAAATCCACCCGGCAGTGACACTCTTTCCCTGATGAATCCTGTAAAAGACGGCACATTCCTGCAATGATTACATCGACAAGTCTAATATGACATATAAGTTAAACAGAACGCATTTGCAAAATAATAATTTACACCAAGTATCCCGCTAAATATTTGCCTTAAGAGAGCTGCCCTGCATGCATTAATTCGAATAATTCACACCATATCGTTTTCCTGGCAATCCAGGAAAAAACCGATTGTTTAAGTGTTATCCTGCTCTCTCGAATTTACACAACCTTTACAATCAGATTAATTAAACATTTCCATTATGATGGCAAAAACAGGGACGTGGCTGGCGCTGGGCGTGGTGCTGATTTCAGGCAGTGCTGCTGCCGCACCATTATCACCCGGCGACCGTGATTTTATTCAGACTCAGCAGCAACAGCGCCTGCAGCAGGACCAGCAGCAGCGCGATGCGCTGTCGCAGACGATATCTCCGCAGAGCACGCCAGACAGGGCTTCGTCGCAGTCCGGGCCATGTTTTTCCATTCATCAGATTGATATTCGCAACGCCACGCTGATTTCTGTCAGCCAGCAACAGGCACTGATCAAACCTTATATTAATCGCTGTCTCGACTTAACCAAAATTAATTCACTGGTGCACGACATCTCTGACTGGTATATGCAGCGTGGCTATATTACCAGCCGTGCCTTTTTAACCGAACAGGATTTGTCGCACGGTGAATTAATTATTCCGGTACTGGAAGGGAAATTAGACGCTATTCGTCTCGACGGTAAACATCCCGTGATGTTGCAGATGGTTTTCCCCGGACTGGAAGGCAAGATTCTCAACCTGCGCGATATTGAGCAGGGCATGGAGCAGATTAACCGGCTGCGCGCGACGCCGGTACAGATTGATATCCTGCCGTCACCCAGAGTGGGTTATTCGGTGGTGAATCTGACGGCGCGCCCGGAATTTCCGGTGACCGCCTCACTCGGTTTTGATAACAGCGGCCAGAAAAGTACCGGTGTCGGTCAGCTGACGGGGTCGCTGGTCGGCAATAACCTGCTGGGACTGGCGGACCGCTGGTTTATCAGCGGCGGTCGCAGCAGCGACTTCCGCGACTGGCGGGATGCGCAGAACGTTCAGGCCGGTGTCAGCGTGCCTTACGGCTACGGTCTGCTGGACTACAGCTACAGCTGGAGCAACTACCACAGCAGCTTCGTCAATAACGGCTTCACCTGGTTCAGCTCGGGCGACAATATCGCACACCGCCTGAATGGTTCCTGGGTGTTATTCCGCAACGGCGATATCAAAACCGGCGTGCAGCTGGGGCTGAACCATTATTCCAGCCGCAACTATCTCAATGACACGCTGCTGGAAAGCAGCAGCCGCAAAATCACCAGTATCCAGCTGGGTATTAACCATACCCAGAAAATCCTCGGCGGCATCGCCACCCTGAATCCGGTGTTCAGCCGCGGTATGCCGTGGTTTGAGGCTGAAAGCGACGCGGGAAAAACCGGTGATTTACCCAAAGCGGAATTCCGCAAATGGAGCATCAGCGCCAGCTTCCAGCGTCCACTGACCAGCAAACTCTGGTGGCTGAGCAGCTTTTACGCGCAGTGGTCGCCGGACCGTCTGTATGGCAGCGAACGCCTGACAATCGGCGGTGAAAGCTCGGTACGCGGTTTCAAAGAGCAGTATCTCTCCGGCGACAGCGGCGGCTACCTGCGCAATGAACTGAATTACAGCCTGTTCACTTTGCCAGCAATAGGTGAAGTCAGCGCCCTGGCAGCCATCGATGGCGGCTGGCTGAAAAGCGACCCGCAGGACCGCGAGTCCACCGGCACGCTGTGGGGCAGTGCGGTGGGCCTCAGCACCCGCAATAAATATTTTTACACCCAGTACACGCTCGGCATCCCGCTGAGTTATCCCGGTTATCTGCATCCGGATCACGTCAGCATCTACGCCCGCATCGGGCTGGTTTTCTAAGAGGTCATGATTATGGACGATCGTCAGCCTGTCTCCCCGTTCCGCCGCATTCTGAGCTATGTGGTCTGTTACCTGATTGCGGTACAGCCGATGCTGCCAGCGGCAGCCGCTGCCATCACGCCGGTGACGCCGGGTACGCAGATGGACGCGGCGGGTAACGGTGTGCCGGTCGTCAATATCGCCACGCCGAATCAGGCGGGGATCTCCCATAACCAGTATCAGCAGTACAACGTCGGTTCTGAGGGGCTGATCCTCAATAACGCCACCGGTCAGCTCACCCAGACCCAGCTCGGGGGGCTGGTCCAGAACAACCCCAATCTGGCCGCCGGGCACGAAGCCCAGGCCATCATCAATGAAGTGACCGGAGCCAGCCGCAGCCAGCTCCAGGGCTACACCGAAGTGGCAGGCAAAGCCGCCAGCGTGATGGTCGCCAACCCGTATGGCATCACCTGTAACGGCTGCGGCTTTATCAATACGCCGAACGTCACGCTGACCACCGGCAAACCGCAGCTGGATGCCAGCGGCAATCTCTCGGCGCTGGATGTAACCAGAGGCTCGGTGATTGTCGAAGGCCAGGGGCTGGATGGCAGCCGTGCCGACGCCGTGTCGATCGTGGCGCGCGCCACGCAGATCAACGCCGGGATCTATGCGAAAGACCTGTCGATCACCGCCGGGGCCAACCGGGTCGGGGCCGATGGTTCCGTGACACCGATTGCCGGAGAAGGGGATGCGCCAACGGTGGCAGTGGATACCGGCGCGCTGGGTGGCATGTACGCCAACCGTATTCATCTGGTGTCCAGCGAGCAGGGCGTCGGCGTCAACCTCGGCAATCTGAATACGTCGGTCGGGGATATGCAGATCGACGCCAGTGGCAGGCTGACGATCGCCAATGCGACATCGGCGGGCAAACTCTCCGCCAGCGGGCAGTCCATCGCGTTACAGGGTGCCCAGCAGTCGGGCGGGGATATGACGCTCAGCAGCCAGGGGCAGCTTGCCGTGCAGGGCAGCCAGGTGAACAGCAGTGGTAATCTGACGATGAGCGCCGGACAGCTGACGTCCGGTAGTACCGCACAGGTGGCCGCGGTCGGCAATATCAGCGCGGCGGCGGGCAATAGCGGGCAGTGGCAGGGCAGCCTGACGGCGGGGAAAGATTTACAGCTGAACGCCGGCGATTTCACCAACAGCGGGCTGATGGCCGCCACCGGCAATGCATATCTGAACGCGCAGCACCTGACCAACAACGGTACCCTCCAGGCGCTGAACCAGACGCTGCAGACAACATCACTGGATAACGACGGTAATCTGCTGGCAAGTGGGGCACAGCAGATCAGCAGCGGCAGTCTGACCAACCGCGGCACGCTTCAGGCGCAGAGCCAGACGCTGCAGACAACATTGCTGGATAACAGCGGCAAGCTGCTGGCAACCGGGGCGCAGCAAATCAATACCGGTAGCCTGACGAACAGCGGTACGCTTCAGGCTCAGGCGCAGACGGTTCATGCCACTTCGCTGAATAACAGCGGCAGGATACAGGCCGCAGCAACGCAGCAGATTCAGGCGGGCAGTCTGGACAATAACGGCACCCTCGGGTCGGACGGCGTATTACAGCTGACGGCCGACCAGGTGCTGACTCAGGGGGCGGATGGCACGATCACCGCTGCGGGTGCGCTGGGGATCACCGCCGGGCAGGCCACACTCGCCGGTCATATCACCGGCCAGCATGCCAGCCAGTTAGGCTTTGGCTCCCTCAACACCACGGATGATTTCTCCCTTTCCAGCGCCGGTGATCTGAGCCTGACCGCCGACAGCGCACAGCTGGGCGGATTACTGTCCGGCAACGGCGAGCTGACAGGACGCTTCGGACAGCTGACCACCGCTGCCGGTTCACAGCTCCAGTCCGGCAGCGATGCGGATATTCAGGCCACCGGCGGCACGTTTCTGAACGGTAATCTGCGCGCCGGGCAGAACCTGCATCTGGTGAGCGGATCGCTCAGCGCTGGCCGCGGCGCACAGGCTTACGCGGCGGGCAATGCCGACATCAGCGCCGGGCAGGATGGCGTGTGGAACGGCAGCCTGATGGCGGGTGGTAATCTGGGATTCGGTGCCACCTCGTTCACCAGCAACGGCACGCTGGCGGCCGCCGGTGATACCGACTTCACCGTGCAGCAGCTGACCAACGGCGGCCTGATTCAGGCGCAGGGCACCCAGACCCTGAACGCAGGCACGCTGAATAACAGCGGCAAAATGCAGTCGGGCGGGGCGCAGCAGGTCACCGCTGACACTCTCGACAGCCAGGGGCTGATGGGTTCGCAGCAGGGGCTGGATCTGCACATTACCGATCAGCTGACGCTCGGCGATCAGGGTTCGCTGTTTGCCGGTGACCGGCTTACCCTCAGCGGCGGCAAAGCCACGGTTAACGGTGCGCTGACCGGCAAAACCGGCCTGACGATCAATACCGATTCCCTCGATGCCGGTCAGAATGCGCAGATCACCAGCCTCGGTGATATGCAGCTCAGTGCTGCTCAGCAGACGCTGAACGGGCAGCTCTCCGCCAGCGGCAATGTCAGCCTGAATGCCAGCGATCTTGCGGTGGGTGACCAGGGCAGCGTGCACAGTGATAAGGCGCTTTCCGTAGCGGCCAGCCACACAGCGGCATTGTCAGGCTCCCTTGACGGGCAGACGCTGAACGCCAGCGGCGGATCGCTACAGGTAAGCGACACCGGCTCGCTGACCTCCACCGGTGATATGCAGTTATCCACCCGCCAGCAGCAGCTGGATGGCACCACCAGCGCCGGGGGCAATCTGACCCTGAATGCCGATACGCTGAATGCTGCACAGACCGGCAGAACCTCGGCACAGAACGATATCCAGGCTACCGTCGCACAGGGCGGACAATGGGCTGGCAGCCTGATCGCCGGACGTGACCTGAACTTCACCTCCGGGGATTTCAGCAGCAGCGGCACACTCGCCGCCAACCGCAACGGACAGTTCAGCTTTGGCACCTTCACCAACGATGGCCTGCTTCAGTCACTCGGCACCCAGCAGCTGACCGGTGACATCCTGAACAACAACGGCACCGCGCAGTCCGGTGATGACCAGACGCTGACGCTGAACCGGCTGAATAATCAGGGGCTGACCGGTACCAGCGGCAATCTGGCGCTGAATGTACGTGACAACGTCACGACGGGTGACGCAAGCACGCTGCTCGCCGGGGGGCAGCTGGCGTTACACACGGCGCAGGCCGATTTGGGCGGCAGCCTGAGCGGAACCCAGGGCGCGGAGCTTAACGCGTCATTGTTGACCAGCCGAGCCGGTTCGGTACAGAGCAGCCAGGGCGATATCAGCGTCAGTGCGGATAGCGCGCGTCTGAACGGCTTCCTCTCCGCCGACGGCAGTCTGGCCCTGACCACGCAGCAGCTGGCCACCGGCAGTGACTCGCAGACGCAGGGTAAAAATTCGCTCGGCATCCGTGCAGCGGACACCGCCGATCTGGGCGGCAGACTGGTCACGCCAGGGGCATTAAGCCTTGAGGCTGGCACGCTGACCAACGCCGCCGCGCTGGGCGCGTACAGCGTGGATATTCATGCCGGTCAGATGACCAACAGCGGAGCGATCACTGCCGACGACGGCCTGCATATTCAGGCGGATACCCTGCAACAACAGGGCAGCCTCAGCGCACAGAATCAGATGAACCTTGAAGGCCAGACGCTGGTGAATCAGGGCACCCTTTCCACGCACGACCTCGGAATTAACGTCACCGGCAGCCTGACCAATCAGCAGACCGGGATCATCGCGGCAGCCGGAAACGCCCAACTGACCACCCCGGATCTGACTAATAACGGCACGCTGGCGACACAGACGCTGGGCGTCAGCGCCGGGGCTCTCACCAATAATGGGCTGTTGCAGGGGACCGGGGCAAACACGCTGACGGCCGATACCCTGATCAACGGCGCACAGGGGCAGGTGCTGTCAGCAGGTACGCTTGAGGTGCATGCCGGTGTCACGCAGAACCAGGGGCGTCTCCAGTCCGGTCAGCTGAACCTGACCGGCAACAGCCTGACCAGCAGCGGTACCCTGCTGGGCACCACCGGGCTGAACGCGCAGATGCAGGGAGACCTGAACAACAGCGGCAGCCTGCTGTCATCCGGTGATGCCACGGTGCAGGCCGGGACGCTGGAAAACAGCGGCCAGTTGCTCAGTGAAAAAACCACCACGCTGAACGCCACACAGCTGACCAACCAGGGACAGATCCAGGGTGACACCCTGGCGCTCAACGCCGGGAGCGCCGACAACAGCGGCAACCTGATTGGCCTCAAGGCGCTGACGGCGCAGTTACAGCAGGATCTGATCAACGCCACCTCCGGCAGGCTGCTCACTCAGGGCGCGCTGAACGTGACGGCCGGGAAAGTGACCAACAACGGCAGCTGGCAGTCCGGCAGCACCGGGCTGCACGCCAGCCAGCTGGATCTGAACGGATCGATTCAGACCACAACCCTGGCTGACCTGAACCTGACCGGCGCACTCAACACCCAGGCGCAGGGCAAAATCGTCTCGACCGGTCTGGCCATTTTGCAGGCGGGCAGCCTGAATAATCAGGGAAGCTGGTCGGCGGATAATCTCAGCATTCAGGGAGATTCGCTGACCACCAGCGGCACCCTCACCGGAGTCAGCGCGCTGAGCACCACGCTCGGCGGCCAGTTGCAGGTATTGCAGGGTGGCGCGCTGCTCAGCGCTGGCACCGGCACGTTCAATGCGGGCGATGTGGCTAACAGCGGCACTATCCAGGCGAATCACCTCGTGCTGACAACCGGCAGCCTGACCAACGCCGGACAGCTACAGGGGCAGCAGAGCCTGCAGGGCACGGTGCAGAATGCCGTCACCAACCTTAACGGTGGCACGCTGCGCAGCCAGGGGACGTTTGACCTCGGCGCACAGTCGCTGCTGAATCAGGGGCAGCTGCAGGGCGACGGGCTGAGCCAGCTGACGCTTACCGGTAAGCTCGATAACCAGGGCACCCTGCTGACCGGGGACCGCCTGACGCTCGCCGCACCGGCCATCAGCAACAGCGGGATATTACAGGCGCAGGGGCTGACCCTGACCGGCACCACGCTGACCAACAACGGCACCCTGACCGGGCTGGGGGACAGCACGCTGCAACTCGACCAGGCCAGTAACCAGGGACAGCTACAGGGTGACCGCCTGCAACTGACCGCAAATGCCCTGCACAACAGCGGCACGGTATTTGGCAACCAGTTGCTGGGGCTGAACCTGCAAAATACCGATAACCAGACCGGTGGCAGGCTTTACAGCGCCGGTGACCTGACGCTGACAACTCCGAGTCTGAATCAGGCGGGCAGCCTGCTGGCGCTGGGCAATATGACGCTACAGCTCGGCTCCGGTTTCACCCAGACCGGCACCCTGGCCGCCGGGCAGACCCTCAGCCTGAGCACGCAGGGTGATCTGAATGTGCTCGGGACGTTACAGGGTAACGGAATCCAGCTCAGCGCCAGCGGCAATATGGTGAACAATGGCCAGCTGCGCGGCGGCAGCGGCACGGTTGGCGTGGATGCCAGCAATATCACCCTGAATGACAGCGGCAGCGTGCAGTCTGGCGGCAATGTCCGGCTGACCAGCCAGGGCCAGCTCAGCAACTACGGCTTTGTCGGTGCGGCAGGCAACGTGCTGATGTCAGCTCCCGGCCAGCTGTATAACAACGCGCTGCTGTACGCAGGCAACAACATGCAGTTGCTGGCGGACCATATTCAGAATGATCGCGGCGATATTCTGGCGGGCAACAGCCTGTGGATGCAGAAAGATACGGCGGGGAATGTCAGCACGGAGGTGGTCAACAACTCCGGCAATATCGAGACCACCAACGGTGATATCAGCATCAATACCGGCCATCTGCTGAATCAGCGCGATGGTCTGGATGCGACCAGTACGACAGTGGCGGCAGAAAGTCCGGCAGCAGGAAGCCCGACCAAAATTACGCTGCGTGCCTCTGATTTTGCCAAAGATGAACTCGACGCCTACTCGGTCACCGACCATGAGGGCAGTGACGGCAAAAACAACGGCGTGACTGTCACCCGCAATTACGTCAAACCGGTTGATACCGGGCTGGAAAAACGTTACCTGATCGGTACCTCAACGGTTGCGGTCACGGCCAGTGGTGGCGCAGGACGTATCGCCGCCAGTCACAATCTCAACGTTGCGGCCGGCACGCTGGATAACCTCGCCGGTAATTTGCTGGCCGGACAGGATATTTCACTGTCCGGTAACGAGCTGAATAACCAATCCTGGCAACCCTCGGTTCAGCAGGAATATCTGACCTATTCATTCGACACCAAACAGGGCAGCAAGGTCTATCAGGGCACGGCGTACAACGCCAGTTTTGATTACTACCTGACCGGCACCCCTGAATATGAAACCACCACCACGGGCGAAGGATATCGCGCCGTTATTCAGGCCGGTGGCGCCGTTAATGCCAGCTTCAGCAATAACATCAGCAATACCACCACCACGGCCAATGCGGGCAGCTTAACTCACGCCATCAGCGCTCCGACCCTGAACGGGACAACCGCACTGCAAACGGTGAGTGGCGCGCAGAATCAGCAACTGGCAGCGGACAGCAACCTGGTGGTCGGTTCAGTGCAGTGGACCAGTTCGGTCAGCGGCGCGTTGCAGCAAATCGGCAACACGGGCGCGGCACTCACCGATTATCCCCTGCCGACCAGCAACAATGGCCTGTTTGTCGCCAGTAAAGATCCGTCCAGCCCGTACCTGATCACCACCAACCCGCAGCTGGGCAGCGTGGGGAAAACTGATGCGTCGCTGTTTACCGCGCTGAATGATTATCTGGCAAAACCGACAGCCGCCGTCTCTTCACCGGATCAGAAATCGGCCCCGGCAACTCCTGCGCTGAGCCTGGCTGGTGCGTCGTCATCAGTTCAGGTCACGGCTCCGTCAGCACAGATGACGGCCCCGGTAACTCAGGCGGCGACGCCCGCCACCACGCCCCGCACGGAAACGGCTGCCGTCTATACCGATCCGTCACAGTTTATCGGTTCGTCTTACCTGCTGAACCGACTGAACCTGGCACCGGACACCGACTACAAATTCCTCGGCGATGCGGCATTTGATACCCGCTACGTCAGCAATGCGGTACTCAGCCAGACCGGGCAACGTTATATCGGCGGCACCGGTTCTGACCTGGCGCAGATGCAGTATCTGCTCGACAACGCGGCAGCGCAGCAGCAGGGGCTGGGGCTACAGTTCGGCGTCAGCCTGACGCCGGAACAGGTCGCCGGGCTGACGAAAAGCATCGTCTGGTGGGAAAAAACCACCATTGACGGCCAGACGGTGCTGGTCCCGAAACTGTATCTGTCCCCGGATGACACTACCGTGGCAGATGGCAGCGTGATTGCCGGGAACACGGTCAATCTCGATGCCGGAAGTATCGTTAACAGCGGCAGTACCCTGAAAGCGGAGACCCAGCTGGCAGCGAAAAGCAGCACCACGCTGGACAACCTCAGTGCCGGGCTGATTAGCTCCGGCGGCAGCGTGCAGCTGAGCGCGCTGGGTGATATCAACAACATCGGCTCCTCGATTGCCGGGCAGACGGTGGCGCTGGCTTCCGTCAGCGGGGATATCAATAACGTCACCCAGGCGCAGCAGTGGAGTTCGACGCCGGTCAGCGCCGGTAAAACCTCGCAACTGACGTTCAGCCAGACCCAGACCGGTGATGTCGCCAGCATTGCGGCCAGTAAAGGGCTGTCACTCAGCGCCGGAAACAATATCAACAACACCGGCGCGAAACTGACAGCGGGCAGCGACCTGCAACTGGTGGCGCTGAACGATCTCAACATCAGCGGCAATGCGCTCAGTACCACCCAAACCACGAAGAACGGCACGTCACAGACAACCAGCAGCCAGGCGGGTGACGTCAGCGCGGGCGGTGATCTGGCGGCGTATGCGGGCCATGATCTGACGGTGGCAGGCAGCGCGATCGCCGCCACGGGCGACGCCAGCCTGACGGCAGGTAATGACCTCAGCCTGAACACGATGGACAACAGCAGCCATCAGACCAGCGGCAGCAACAAAACTGACAACAACAATGCCACCCGCGCGGTGGTCAGCAGCGGTGCCGATCTGACGCTGGACGCGGGGCGTGATATCAATTCGCAGGCCGCGCAGCTCTCAGCCACGGGAGATGCGTCACTCAGTGCCGGACGCGATGTTAACCTGAATGCGCAGCAGACCAGCACTTACAGCGAAACCCACGGCCACCAGAGCGTCAGCATCCGGCAGGAAGTTGCGCAGGAAGGCACCGAGCTTGCCAGCGGCGGAAACACCCGCATCGCTGCCGGAAACGACATCACCACCCAGGCCGCCCAGGTTAATGCCACTGGCGACCTCGCCCTGAACGCCGGACATGATGTGAATATCACTACCGCGACGGAAAGTGACTATTCATACGACGAAGCGACCAAAACCAAAAAGAGCCTGTTCAGTAAAAAAACCACGCACACCATTGCCGAGGACAGTTCCACCACGGAAAAAGCCTCGCAGCTGAGCGGCGATCAGGTCTCGATCGTGGCGGGCAATGACCTGACGGTGAAAGGATCTTCGGTGGTGGGAGAGAGCGATACCGGCCTGAAAGCCGGTCATGACCTCAGCATCACCGCCGCTACAGAAGAACAGAGCAGCTATCGCCTGAGCGAAACGAAGAAAAGCGGCATGTTCAGCGGCGGCGGCCTCGGTGTGACCTTTGGCAGTGCCTCTTCCCGTCAGCAGCTGAAGCAGGACGGCACCACCCAGAGCCAGAGCGCCAGCGCGGTCGGCAGCACCGGCGGCAGCGTCACCCTGGTGGCGGGTAACGATGCTCATGTCGCCGGGTCTGACGTGATTGCGAAGCAGGATATCAGCCTGGTAGGTGGCTCCGTCACTATCGATCCGGGCAACGATACCCTGACGCGCCATCAGTCGTATGAGCAGAAGCAGAGCGGCCTGACGTTACAGATCAGCAGCCCGATCACCGATGCACTGCTGACGCTGGGATCGCAGGCGAAAGAGGCCACCGAGGCCGGGAATGACCGCCTGAAGGCGCTGGATGCCGTGAAGATGCTGGAGACCGGCTGGGCGCTGGGGAAAGGGGCAACACAGTCCGCCACGGCGCTGGCAAAAGGTGATCTGAAAGACGCAGGTATCACGATTTCGCTCAGCGTCGGGGCCAGCAAAAGCCAGTCCAGCTCGGATTACAGCAGCAACACCGTCAGCGGCAGTTCCCTGAGCGGGGGTGGCAATGTCAATGTGATCGCCACCGGCGCCAATGGCAGCAGCGGTGACATCAGTATGGCGGGCAGCGGTATTACCGGCCAGAATGTAACGCTGGCCGCCGCCCATGACCTGAACCTGGTGGCCGCCAGCAATAACACCGACCAGAAAAGCAGTAACTCATCCTCCGGCTGGAGCGTGGGCGGGCATATTGCTTATGGGAAGAAGATCGGCTTCGGCGTGCAGGCCAGCGGTTATGTCGCCAGCGGATCCGATAACGGCAACAGCACCGAATACGTTAACAGCCGCGTCAACGCCAGCGATACCCTGACGCTCAGCAGCGGCAACGACACGCTGCTCTCCGGCGCGCAGGCGCTGGGCAACCGTATCGTTGCTGATGCCGGTAACAACCTGACCATCACCAGCTTGCAGGACATCGACAACTACCAGAGCAAACAGCAGAGCGCCAGCGGCGGCTTCAGCTTCACCTGGGGCAGCATGAGCGCCTCGGCCGGGCTGAGCGTCAGCACCAGCAAAGTGAACAGTGAATACGCCAGCGTCGGCGACCAGAGCGGGCTGTTTGCCGGGAACGGCGGCTTTGACATCTTCGCCGGGAATCACACCCAGCTGAACGGGGCGGTGATTGCCTCCACCGCCGATGCGGCGAATAACACCTTCTCCACCGGCACCCTCGGCTGGGACAGCATCGGTAACCATGCCGAGTACCACGCCAGCAGCGCCTCGGTGGGCTTCAGCGGCAGCTTTGACAGCAGCCAGAAACCGGGTGAGCAGTACTCTGCCAGCGGGCTGCCGGCCATGGTTAACATGTCGGGCAGCGCCTCCGGCACCACCCGTTCAGCGGTGGCGGACGGCACCATTAACGTGCGTGATACGCAGAACCAGACGCAGGACGTGGCGGGGCTGAGCCGCGACACCGACAACGCCAACGGCCATATCGACAAGATTTTCGACAAAGAGAAAGTCGAAAACCAGATGGCGTTTGCACAGGGTGTGCAGGAGCTGGCCGGTAAGGTGGCGGGGGACGTCAGCGCCTACAAGCTGGACGCGGCAGAAAAAGAAGTGTCGGACCGCCTGCTGAAGGAGAACCCGAAGTACGCCACGCTGTCGCAGGAAGCGCTGCACGATAAGGTGCTGGCTGACCCGGCTTACAAGGCGGTGGCGGCCGACTGGGGCACCGGCGGAACGTATTCGATGGTCACCAGCGCGGTGGCCGGTGCGCTGGGCGGGCTGAGCGCCGGTAACCTGGGTGCCGCAGCCAGCGGGGCGATGGCACCGTATATCGCCAATGAAATCAAGAAGCAAACGACAACCTATGACGCAGAGGGAAATCCGCACCCCAATCTGATAACCAACACCATGGCCCACGCAGTGGCGGGCGCAGTGCTGGCGCAGCTGGCAGGGAATGATGCAGCGGCAGGTGCTGCCGGAGCGGCCGGTGGTGAGCTGATGGCGCATGCGATAATTGCGACGATGTATCCGGGTGTTACAGACCCGAATACGCTGACGGAAAGCCAGAAGCAGACGGTCAGTGCGCTGAGCCAGATTGCGGCAGGGCTGGCAGGGGGGCTGGCATCGGATTCGGGGCTGGGCGCAGGGACGGGAGCCGTGGCCGGGAAGAATGCGGTTGAAAATAACACGCTGGGTGAGGATGAAGACGAGTTCGAAAAGACACACGGGAACCGTCCTGTCAAAACGTACCCTGTTAATCCAATGGGGCCGAAGGTTCTGGATGAAGATGGCGAGCCAATCAAAGGAGGGGGAAGTGGGATACTTAAGGGAAATGAGCCAACCGGGAAAGTTGTCAAAAACACTTCTGAAACACAGTCTAGCGTCGATAAAAAATTGACCACCTATCTTTTAGATAAAGATCATCCAGTTGGGGGAAGCAAAGCCGAATGGTTTGACAGTGCTCTTGGGTTCAACAAAAACAATTCAGATTCATTGGCTAAGCAGATAATTTTTGATCCTGAAACAGCAATTGTTACATCTGAAACACAGTTTGGAGTTAAATATGATCAGATGATTTCAATAACTGGAGCTAATGGTAGGACCATTGATGTTAAATTTGGATGGATTAAGAATAACGATGGTGTAGTCAGGTTAGTCACCGCTATCCCTACTAAGAAATAATTGTAACATGGGAGCATCCTCAATGTTAAAAGAGCATGACATGGTTAAGGCGAAAAGAGACTTATCAGCATTGATTTCAAAAGATCGTCTAGGAGCGGTGGTGATGGTATATCAAACACCAATATTGGCTTATGAAGTTGAGTTCATCGATGGCGGAGGTGAAACCTTAGATATAATTACTGTTTACCCAGATGACATCCAGGCAGTTTAGTAAGGAACCAGGCACGTAGTGACTAATCTGGCAAGGGGCTTTTTCAGAGTCGGGGTTAGAGCGATGTCCGTGAAGAATATGGTTGCGAATAACTATCTGAGTGCCGGATATCAGGTGCTGACTGCCAGAATGTAAGCAGATCAGCACTTTGAGAGAAAACGCAAGCAATCGTTCCTCGACAAGTTATGTAACATCGTCTGCTAGCTCCCAAGGATGACAGTATATTTAACATAATTCACGTTTTGCGTAATCTCATATCTTATTGATTTAAATACATATAACGTCATATCCAGTTTTTTTCCTGTCGATGCATCCCTGCAAACCACAACCATCCAGTATGACATTCAGGCTAAGATGAAGCCTGAGAATTCAACCTGCGACCGCAATTGCATCCCCAAAATACAATTCCAGCCGCCGAAACAAGATCCGCCAGCCTTTTTCTGTTCTCACCAGTTCATCATGAAATGCACCATTGGCATTGAAGTGAATGTTCGCCCCCTGATCTGCTCGCCCACGATGGGTGGCAAAGAAATCGGTCCTTGCCTGCGCCCGATCACCCTCGACAGTCACAACCGGCAGGCTCAACATATGCTGCCAGTTAGAAAAACCACTCATACTCCCGGGCTGTCCATTCTCTCCACGCATCCATAAAGCCAGTTCCCGATATGTTCCTGTCGGACCACCCGCAGCGCTGTAATCGACTTTTCCGTCCTCAGTGAAGGTCTCGTTCCACTGAGTCAGAATGGCAGAGTCATCCCCCTGATGACTGTCCTGACCCAGTGAATAGCGGGCTATGGTGTCCTGAATATCCTGACGATCCAGCAGATACTGGAGCTGATCGGCGTTTATTGTTAAGTCGGACATGCTGTTTTCCTTTTTCAGGTTCCTGGCGACACCGCGTCTTCAGGTATTTCGGGCATGTTAGCGACATGGTATATATCAGACAAGAATGCACTATTTCGTTATATACTTACCAAAAAGTAACCATGAGACTGAATTGTGAAAACATCAACATGCTCAGCCGGACAGCTGGCTGATGCGTTACGCGTGCTGGAAGGTCGCTGGAAAACGCTGATTATTTACCATCTTTTTAGTGCGCCAGTGATGCGTAACTCCGAGTTACGCAGAGCGATACCGGAGGTATCTCAGAAGATGCTGATCCAGCAATTGCGCGATCTCGAACGGGATGGCGTTGTCAGTCGCACTGTGTATCCTGAAGTGCCACCGAAAGTTGAATACCGGCTGACAGATCAGGGACGTGCACTTCAGCCCGCCCTGCAGGCATTACAGGACTGGGCCGCGCAGCGTGACTGATGTTTCACACAAGCGTCTGTAATACAAAATTGCGTAGAACCGGAGAAGTGTCCGCCCGCCTGAACGCCAGAGCCAGTTTAGCAACCGGTGCTTCATCCTCGATCTGGCGGAATACGACCCCATTCACCTTAACCTGCCCCATTGAGGCGGGAACCACAGACACTCCCATTTCTGCGGCAACCAGATTAATCACTGAAGCGATTTGAGGTGCAAGTTGCACGATGTTGGGCTCAAATCCTGATTTACGGCACGCCTCAATCACAGAATCATAAAGCGTGGGGCCAATATCCCGAGGAAACAGCAGAAAATCGTCATCACACAATGTGCTGAGTGCGATTGATGCTTTCGATGCGGCAGGATGGCTCTCTGGCAATACCAGAACCATCGATTCTTCAGAAAGCAAACGCAACTGGAAACGATCGCTACCCGCAAAGCCCGGTCGCAGGAACACTGCATCCAGCGATCCCTCACTTAAACCATCCACCAGTCGGGTGGTATTCCCCTCTTCCAGCTGGAGTCGTACTTCTGGATAAGCACGCCTGAACGCTCTGATGGCGGCAGGCACCACGCTGTTAAACGCAGCAGAGGCTGTGAACCCCACTCTCAGTAAACCCAGCTCACCGCGAACAGCTCTCTGCGCGGCGCGGGAGGCGCGTTCAGCAGTGGCTGGCATCTCTTTAACAATCGCCAGAAACGCCTCTCCCGCTTCTGTCAGCTCTGCACCATAAGGCATGCGCCGGAACAAAACTGCACCCAGTTCATTTTCCAGGTCTTTAATCTGCTGGCTAAGCGGAGGCTGGCCTATGCCCAGCCTTGCAGCCGCTCGTGTGAAATGTCGCTCCTCTGCTACTGCCAGAAAATAGCGAATATGACGTAGCTCCATAATCATCTCCAAAAGCTATCAGGAATGCCTTTATCATATATTGGATAGATATCCGGCACGAGCGCAGACTTAACGTCACAGGAGGAACGTTATGTCTGATTATCTGAAACACCCTATGCGCAGCTGGTTATTTACACCCGCGACCCGACCGGAGCGTTTTGCCCACGCGGCTGCAAGTGGTGTCGATATTGCCATCATTGATCTGGAAGATTCCGTATCACCCGCAGACAAAGTAGCGGCGAGACACACTGCGGTGACATTCATTAAATCCCACCGCCCGGCTGAGTTACCACTGGCGCTACGAATTAATGGCCTGGATACGCCGGCCGGAATTGAGGACCTCTGTGCGTTGTTCGACCACGGAGCACAGCCGGATTATCTGATCCTGCCGAAAACGGAGTCTGCAAGCCATTTACAGATACTGGACCGCCTGCTGACGTCTACCGGCTCACAAACCTCGCTGATTGGTCTGATCGAGTCTTTACGTGGTCTGAACGCAGTAGAAACCATAGCAACAGCCACGACCAGACTGACCGGACTGATGTTTGGCGCTGCAGACATGGCTGCCGATATCGGTGCAGCGACGAGCTGGGAACCGCTGGCGCACGCCCGGAGCCGGATCATCAGCGCCTGTTCTGCCAGTGGCATCGTCGCGATCGATGCGCCTTTCTTTGATATTCACGACCAGGAAGGACTTGAAGCTGAAGTCCTCAAAGCAACGGTGTTTGGCTTTACCGCAAAGGCTGCCATCCATCCGGCTCAGATAAGCGTCATCAATACGCTTTTCACCCCCACAGAAGCAGAAATCACGCGGGCACGTTCAGTCCTTGCCGAGAACGCCAAAGGTGTTGGCACCCTGAACGGCATGATGATTGATGAGGCTGTTGCCCGCCAGGCGCGACGCATTCTTACCCGCGCTGGCCTGTCAGCCTGATTTCAACAACCCGGAGAACAATATGGACTCTTTACTACCTGCTTATAAGGCGGTGGGCGAACGTCGCTTCCGCGAAACTTCTGGCCTCTACTGGGAAGATTTTATTCCTGGCGACGTGTTTGAGCATCGACCCGGCAGGACGGTGCTGGATACGGATAATGTGTGGTTTACCCTTCTCACGCTCAATATTCAGCAGGTCCATTTTGATGCGGCTTACGCCAGCAAAACGGAATGGCAAAAGCTGCTGGTTGATTCAACCTTCACGCTCGCATTGCTGACCGGAATGAGTGTGCGCACGGTGAGTGCCAAAGTGGTCGCTAATCTTGGCTGGAACAACGTCAAAGCCACCCATCCTGTCTTCGCCGGTGACACGCTTTATGCAGAAAGTACGGTGCTGGATAAACGTGTCTCAAAAAGCCGCCCCGGACAGGGGATCGTGACAGTCAGTACCCGCGGAATTAACCAGGAAGGTACTGAGGTCATGAGTTTTGAACGCACCATGCTGGTTTATCGCCGCGGGCATTCACCTGAAGAAGCAACCGGATACTGAGGAGTTCATTCATGGACATCAACGCTCTTTATGCAGAGAAACTCACCACACCTGATGATGCTGTCTCTGGTATTCCGTCAGGCTCGCGCCTGTCGATGGGAATGTATGCCGGAGAACCCCCAGCCTTGCTGAACGCCCTGGCGCAACGGGCAGAACGGGGAGAAGTCGGTGATCTCCGGGTGTATTACTACGAAACGGCTAAGATCGCTGGTGACACGATCCTCCGTTATGAATTGAACGATCGGATAAAGCCCTACAGTATGTTTGTCACTGGCGTGGAACGTGCCCTTATTCGTCGTGGTCTGGAGGATGGCGGACGTAAGGTCATTAACTATGTGCCTTCAAATTTCCACCAGGCTCCCCGCCTGTTGGCTGATGAAATTGGGATCGACACGTTCGTGCACACGGTATCTCCAATGGACCAGCATGGTTACTTCAGTTTAGGTACGGGTAATGACTACTCTTCACGCATCGCCCGTTCCGCGCGCAGGCTTATCCTCGAGGTCAACAGCCACATGCCGCGCGTGCAGGGAGATGGCGCAGAGATTCATATTTCCGAAGTTGATGCAATCGTTGAAAACAACGTCCCGCTTATCGAGTTGCCGATACGCGCCGCCAGTCCTGTAGATGAAGCGATCAGCAGCATTATCGCCGGGCTGGTCCCGGATGGAGCTTGCCTGCAAATGGGGGTAGGCGCGTTGCCTAACCTTGTCTGCGCTGCTTTGCGGGAAAGAAATGATCTCGGTATCCATACTGAAGCGCTGAATCCTGGACTGGTTGAACTGGTCAGGGCTGGGGTGGTGACAAACCGGCGAAAAAGTATTGACCGGGGCAAGTCAGTATTCACTTTTGCCATGGGGCAAAAGGCTATGTATGACTATCTGGACGGTAACCCTTCCGTGTTCAGCCGGCCGGTTGATTACGTTAATGATCCCCGCATCATCGCCCGGAACGACAATGTCGTCTCGATTAATGCCACCCTGCAAATTGATCTGACCGGTGCCTGTAATTCGGAACATATGCTCGGCCATCAGTACAGCGCGTCAGGCGGTCAGCTTGATTTTGTCCGAGGGGCATACGCTTCGAAAGGTGGCCGTTCCATCATTGCGGCTCGTTCGACGGCGGCAAAAGGTGTCGTTTCCCGCATCGTTCCCCGACTGGATGGTCCGGTTACGACTCCGCGTATCGATACGCATTTCATCGTGACTGAATATGGCAGCGCTAACCTTAAGGGTTTGTCATCCACGGAACGCGCCCTGCGTATCATCGAACTGGCCCATCCCGACTTCAGGGATGAGCTGACTCTTGCTGCCAGAAAAATGCATCTGATTTAAGGAGTTCATCATGGCCAGAACTGTCGCTGACCAGATGGTCAGAACCCTTCATGACGCAGGTGTTAAACGTATCTATGGCATTGTCGGAGACAGCCTGAACGGTTTTACCGATGCCATCAGGCGTCACGGAGAAATCAGTTGGCTTCATGTCCGACATGAAGAAGTTGCCGCATTTGCAGCAGGTGCTGATGCCCAGGTCACTGGTGAACTCGCGGTCTGTGCGGGAAGCTGCGGCCCGGGTAATCTCCATCTGATTAACGGGCTGTTTGATTGCCACCGATCCGGGGTTCCGGTTGTTGCCATCGCGGCACATATCCCATCACCGGAAATCGGCACCGGATACTTCCAGGAAACCCATCCTGAACAGTTATTCAGGGAGTGTTCAGGATACTGTGAACTGGTCTCGACACCGGAACAGATGCCCCGGGTATTTGAAATTGCTGTGCGTCGTGCCCTCTCAGAACGCTGCGTAAGTGTCATTGTTATCCCCGGAGATGTTGCGCTGAAACAGGCAAGCTTAGCGCCTGCGGCACCACCCGCAGGACTTTTGCCTTCGGCCTCGCTAACCGTGCCACAGGATTCCTCACTCAGAGCACTCGCATCCATGCTCAACGATGCCAGACGCATAACATTACTCTGCGGTAGTGGCTGTGCCGGTGCTCACGATCAGCTTATGCAGCTTGCTGAAACCCTGAAAGCGCCAGTGGTTCACTCCATGCGCGGTAAAGAACATGTTGAATGGGAGAACCCCTTTGACGTTGGCATGACCGGGCTGATCGGCTTCTCTTCTGGTTATCATGCAATGGAGAGTTGTGATTTGCTGGTTATGCTCGGTACGGATTTTCCCTACAGACAGTTCCTGCCGCAAAAAGCGAAGGTTGCCCAGATTGATATTGATGCTGCAGCAGTAGGCAGGCGGATTGCGGTAGACATCGGATTGATTAGTCACATCAGCCCGACCCTGACTGCACTGCTACCTTTGCTGCATGAAAAGCAGGACACAAGTCATCTTGATACCGCACTGAAGCATTACATGCAGGCACGTAAAGGACTGGATGCGCTGGCTAAAGAGAACGAAGGAGGGAGACTTCATCCTCAACTCATTGCACGCCTGGTCGATGACGCTGCAGATGATAATGCGATTTTCACCTGCGATGTCGGTCTTCCTACTGTTTGGGCGGCGCGTTATCTGACCATGAATGGTCGTCGGCGTTTACTTGGTTCCTTCTGGCATGGTTCGATGGCGAACGCCCTGGCTCAGGCCATTGGCGCACAAGCCTCCAGCCCTGATCGGCAGGTCATCGCGCTGGCTGGTGATGGTGGTTTTTCTATGCTGATGGGTGACCTGCTCAGTCTGTCCCAGCTCAATCTTCCGGTCAAAGTTATCGTGTTTAACAACAGTGCACTGGGTTTTATTGAGCTAGAGCAGAAAGCATCGGGTTTTCTTGATACCGGTACCGGGCTGAAAAATCCTGACTTTGCCGCTATGGCGCAGGCTGCCGGAATCAAAGGGATTCGCATCGAGAACCCCGAAGAAGCTGAAGGGAAAATAGCCGAAGCGCTTAATTACCCTGGTCCGGTCGTGGTGGATGCGGTGGTAAGTCGAATGGAGCTGGCGATGCCGCCAAAAATCACGACTGAGATGGCAAAAGGATTCACTTTGTACATGGTCAAAGCCGTACTTAACGGCCGGGCAGATGAAGTCGTTGAGCTGGCGAAAACAAACCTTTTACGATGACATTGTCACAAGCAAGCTCCGATTCCCGACCAGAACCGGAGCTTTTTTTATGCGCTAAACCCGCCATCAATGCGCAAAGCAGAACCATTGACGTATGCAGGTGCCTCTCCTGCCAGCCAGCTCACCATCGCAGCAATCTCTTCCGGCTCACCCAGTCGCTTCTGGGGATGCATGCTGCGAAGACGCTGCGCCAGGTCGCCCTCTGCCGGCGTCATATCTGTGGCTACCGGTCCGGGCTGCACATCATTAATGGTGATACCCCGCGAGGCAAGGTCCCATGCCAGTCCCCGGACCATGCGTTCTACGGCCGCTTTCGTCATGCCATAGACAGTCGAACCCGGACCTCTCGCGGCATCTCCCGCAATACTGCCAATGGTAATAATACGCCCGCCAGAGCGGATATAGGGTAAAGCCGCTTTGATGGCGACGAATGGCCCACGGACGTTCACAGCCAGCATCTGATCAAGGTCAGCAACACTGAAATCATCAATGATGCCGGTGACCAGTATCCCGGCGTTGTAAACCAGAATATCGATCCCCCCTGATTTTTCACCCGCCTGGTTTACAGCCTGCATCAACGCCTCAGCATTTCCGCTGTCGGCAGGGATAAAAAAGGGTGCGGCGTCTCCGGGAAAGGGTTCGCTGGCCGGATGCCTCGAGGTGTAGATTACGCTTGCCCCCAGGTCACTCAGCTGGCTGACAATACGGTGACCAATCCCTCTTGATCCACCAATCACCAGCGCGGTTTTACCTTCCAGTTTTCTGCTCACATATCACCTTACCGGAATGAACATTCCAGAATTAAACGCAGTTAATCTTGCAGAAACCTTTGTTTATCTCAGCGCCCGCAAGGCCATTGTTTTCATAAAACGCAGTTCTTCCCGGCTGGTACCTGCCCGACTGGCGATCCGCAACCCATTGAGCAGGACAGCAAGATAAGCCGCCATTTGCGGTGCCGTTTGCTCTGTTGTGAACTCACCACTTGCCTGACCACGCAGGATGGTCCCCTCAAACACACGCATCAACCGTTGCCCGGCCACCCTGTTTATCTGCGTAATCTCATCATCCTGAGTGCCAAATTCACAGATGGAGAGAATACCGAGACATCCCTGAGCAGCCGGACGTGCGATAAACTGTTCGATAGTGTCCTCAATTGCCTGCCCCGGTGAATCGGTGTGAATCAGCGTCGTGATGATTCCACTGACACTGTCATTCACATACATTGCCAGAGCCGCATCAAACAGCTGCTTTTTATCCCCGAAAGTATCGTAAATGCTCTGCCTGCTTAGCCCCATTGCTGACAAAAGCATTTCCATTGAGGTGCCGGCAAAACCATGTTCAGAGAACACGCTGATGGCATGATGCAGAACGTCTTCACGGTCGAATGCTTTACTACGGGCCATTACTCTTTCTCCGGGATGATGATTGAGAATCTACGCGGGTTTGCCCTTAGCAAGTTTTACCGTCAGTGCTTTCTGGAATGATCAGTCCGAAATTTTACACTTTAATCTCTTTCAGATGCTTGTAGACAGTTGCGCGCCCCATCGACAGCACATTGGCTATGTAGTCAGCCGAATTACGCACGTTAAATGCCCCCTGGTGGTAAAGCTCGGTGACCAGCGCTTTTTTCTCAACACGCGTCAGGGTAGAAAGCGAGGTTCGATGTTCAGCAAGCCACTGATGCAGGAAGGTATTTATTTTTTCCTGCCAGTCATGCTTAAACAGTTGCGCAGGTTGGGGTTGCAGGCGATTTACAGACAAAAACAGTTCCAGCGCGTTTTTCGCGTCGTCCAGCAGTGAGGTACTGAAATTAATGCAAAAGATGTAACCCGGATCGCCAGAGAGATTGGCCCTGATGCTGACCGAACGCATCGTCTTGCCATCCCAGTTAAGTTTTTCATACGGCCCTGTCAGCCGGTCCAGGTCATGCAGACTGAGTTCTTCCAGCCCGGCATCATCACCGATACTGCGTTTAGACAGGTTATTGGCCAGATAGGCAATTTTTCCGTCTCTGACATCATGGACAGCGACTTCAACCGAGGGGAAAAAAAGCGCAGCGATACCGTCAGCGATCGAACACAGAGTATTGAACTGCTCCGTCTTCATCTCAGACGTAAGGTCCTGTGATTTCACATGTTACTCCCGATACGTGTTATGCCGTCTACTGTAGCCGAAACCGCGACGGGTTTCCCTGATTAATGCAGACACTTCGTCTATTTGCAATCACCACGCCTGTATTACTTTCTGGTCAGATCAAAACCGTATATTCCGCTTAAATTTTATTAACTCCTTAATAATCATGAATATGATTATTGTTTCATGCCAGTTCTGCACCATACCTTCCTTTTAAAGCAATATACAAAAAGTACATAATGGAATATAAGTCCAGTAATCGATATATTTGAGACAAAAAGTCCATAGATGATTACCTGAACTGGCGCACACCCACACCGGAGGCCCTTATGCGCGCACTACCTGTTGTTTCTTCCCTTCTGTTACTGCTGTCCCTGTCAGCGCATGCCGCTGAACTCCCTGCCACGCTGCGGATTGGCACCGATCCTGGTTACGCTCCTTTTGAAAGCAAGGCAGCTGACGGTCGGGTAACCGGATTCGATATTGATTTGATGGATGCGTTGTGCGAACGAATGAAAACGCATTGTGTGGTGGTCGAGTCACCCTTTGACGCGCTGATCCCGTCGCTGAAGGCGAGGAAAATCGATGCCATTATGTCATCAATGTCTATCACCCCGGCCCGCCTTCAGGAAATCGATTTCACCGAAAAACTCTATTCCGCCAAAGCCCGCCTGATTGCCGTCAGAAATTCTGCCATTCAACCTACGGCAGCTGCGTTGAAAGGTAAAAATATTGGCGTGCTTCAGGGATCGATACAGGAAACCTATGCCAACAAATACTGGCGGACCGCAGGTGCTAACGTGGTGTCCTACCCGTCACAGGAAGATATCTATGCCGACCTGATCGCCGGACGTCTCGATGCGGCGTTTCAGGATGAGGTGGCCGGCAGTTTCGGCTTTCTGAAACAGCCATCAGGTCGCAACTTTGCTTTCGCCGGGCCGGCAGTTACAGATGACCAGATTTTCGGTGTGGGTGTCGGCATGGGTCTGCGAAAAGGCGATGAGGTGCTAAAACAGGCAATCGATAACGCCTTTAACCAACTGAGGCAGGACGGCACCTGGCAAAAACTCAATGCCCGTTATTTCCCTTTTGATATTTACTAAGGAGCCTGTATGGCCATTGATACCCGTGTGCTGTTCAGCGCCCCAACCGGCACTGGCATGCAGACAGAAACGCTGATGCATGTGTTTACCGGAGGTAAGAGTGAGCGTGCGGTCTATATCCAGGCCGGGTTGCATGCCGATGAACATCCGGGAATGCTGGTAATTCAACACCTGCTGACTCAGCTCAGTGAACTCCATAATCTTGATGCTTTAGACGGGAAGGTAACGCTGGTTCCTTATGCCAATCCCATCGGGATGATGCAAAACGTACTGGGCTGCTGGACCGGTCGGTTCAACCTGGCGAACGGGGAGAATTTCAACCGCAATTTTCCTGATGTCGTCGCCGGACTTGAGGCGCTGTCGCCTCCTTATGCTCAGCCTGAAGCGCTGTTCGCACAGATTCTGGCGGAAAAAGATCATGATGATGTCATCTTTGCGGCGAAAAAGGCGCTGTTACGTGAGGCCATCACACACGATGTCATTCTCGATCTGCACTGTGATACCGCAGGCATTCTGCATCTGTACACACATGAACGTTATCCGCAACGTGCCGTGACGCTGGCGGCAGCCATTGGCGCACCCGTGGTGTTACTGGAAAGCTTTGCCGGTGGGGGTGCATTTGATGAAGCCTGCACGCTTGGCTGGAAGTGGCTGGCTGAAAAAGGACTTTCCCCCGCTGCCCGCATCCCCTTTTCCGCCTCGCTGGAGCTACGGGGACAGGCTGATGTCAGCGATGAATTAGCGGCAGAGGATGCACGCCGGATCATCCGTTTTCTGAAAGCAGAGGGGATCATCACCAGTGGTGCTGAAGGTGTCGATGATCAGTCCAGGGAAAAGGTCAGCAGTTTTCCACTCGAAGGCGCAACACATCTCCCTGCTCCGGGTAATGGTCTGGTCGTCTGGAAAAAACAACCCGGTGAATGGGTTTCCCGGAATGAAATCATCGGTGAAGTGGTGGTTATGCAGGGAACTACCCGTGGGCATCGCCTGCCGATCGTCAGCCCCATTGACGGGATCATTCTGGTTCAGCCGTTAATGAAACTGGTCAGAACCGGACAGCGGGTAGCGCTCATCGCCGGAAGCACACCGCTGCCCGATCGGCGACAGGGAAAGCTGCTGATGCATTTCTGAGTTAATAATAAGCCCGGCTAAATTCAGCCGGGCCTTTTTCAGGCGCTCATCTGTTCCAGAATACTGAGTGCTATCTGAAGATCCTGCACTCCCAACCCGGTCAAATCTGCAATCGTGATGTCTGCTTCGTTCCGTTGATACAGTTCAGGTTGGTCCAGCAATGTCCCGATTTCATGCACCCTTAACTTCACCGTACTTTCTACCCGACTCAGTTCACCGTAGGCACGGCACTGGCTGGCAGAATCGACCATGATGCACTGGGCCATCTTCACCAGCGACGGATCCAGCTCCTGCTTACCTGGTGCATCGGCTCCGACAGCAGTGATGTGTGTTCCGGGGGCAATCCACGCTTTCTGTATCAGTGGCAGCGTCGAAGGCGTTGCCGTTACAACCAGCTGTGAATCCCGTGCAGCGATTTCTGCGTCCTGTGTGACCTGAATGTTCGCGTCCAGGTCAGACACCTTTTGCAGAAAACACTCAAGAGATGCAGCACTGCGCCCCCATACCATGACACTGCGACAGGATGTGACGTTCAGCAGTTGCCTGAGTTGTAATTCTGCCTGTAACCCGGTGCCGAAGATACCTATCCGTTCCACACGCGCAGGCATCAGAATTTCTGCGGCAATACGGCCTGCCAGCGCAGTACGCATTGCGGTCAGCCAGCCATGATCGTTCAGCAATACCCGGGGCTGACCGGTCACTGCCGAAAGCAGCATGATCAGTCCATCGTTACTGGCTAAACCCAGCTGTGGGTTGCGGTAGAATCCGGTCGATATCTTCACGCTGAAGCTGTCACCGCCGGTAACCCAGGCTGATTTGACACAGCAGTCTCCACCTGCCTCATCAAACAGAAATTGCTGCACTGGCGGCATCTGTACCCGTCCTTCAGACCAGGCGATAAAACCCGCTTTCAGTTTTTCCAGCGCGGGGTTTTCCTGATACAGCGCGCGGATTTCCGGCTCACTGAGGACTTTCATTGCACAGCTCCGATGAATTTCTCCAGGGAAATATTTCTCCCGCAAAGAACCACCGCTACGCGCTTACCACGCCAGATATCGGCCTGTTGCATAAATGCCGCCATCGCCACCCCCGCAGCGCCTTCAACCATACAGCGCTCGTGGCGCGCCAGGAGTTGCATGGCTCCACGGATTTCACTTTCACTCACCAGCACGCCTTCATCTATCACCCGCTGGCACAGCGGAAACGTAATGGTGCCGGGCTCCAGCCCGCCCGCCGTTCCGTCAGAGAGGGTATCGTGCTCCTCTGGTTCGACAATTTCACCTGCGCGCAATGAGGCGTACATCGCCGTTGATGCCGCTGGCCAGCAGCCAATAATACGGGTGGCAGGTGACAGTTGTTTCATCACTGAACCGATACCGGATATCAGTCCACCGCCCCCCACTGCCACGAACACGGCATCGAGCTTTGTTTCCTGTTCCAGCATCTCACAGGCAATGGTTCCCTGACCGGCAATGACAGCGACATCGTTATAGGGAGAAACAAAGGTGATCCCGGCGCGTTCAGCTGCACGCGCAGCCTCAAGCTCCACACTGAGCGCATCAGTTTCCAGCGTGATGACCTTTGCGCCATAAGCGCGAATCGCATCCAGTTTCAGCGGCGAAGCACTGGCTGCTGCATAGACAGTGACTGGGACGCCAGCCAGAGCTCCAGCGAGAGCCATACCCTGCCCGTGATTACCGGATGAAGCCGTAATCACGCCCTGCTCCTGCTGAGTCCGGGTCAGCAGGCGTATTTTGTTACTTGCACCCCGAAATTTGAATGAACCGGTATGTTGCAGGTGTTCGGCTTTCAGGAACAGCTCGCAACCATACTGCTCAGAGAGGCGGTGGCTTTTGTCGAACGGGGTCATACGCACCTGCGGACGCAATGCGATGTGGGCCTGTTTGCTGGACTGGCAGACGTCGGTTGGAAGTGACATGAGAACTCCTTGATATGTATTTATTGTCCAATATAGACATTTAGTACATTATGTCTACCAGCAATTTTTTCATCGCTTTTCAGGCAAAGGAGAACCCATGAGTCATTACACCCAGCCGGACTATCGTCGTTCGGCTCTGATCACCATTGACACACAGCGAGACACACTGGACGGGCAATTCCCGGCACCAGCGCTGCATTGCCTAATATCGTGAAACTGGCTCAGGCATGGCGTGAAGCCGGTTTACCCGTCGTGCATATCGTGCGCATCTATCAGAGTAATGGCAGCAATGTGGATCTCTGCCGACGCGAGGCGGTAGAAAGCGGCGCAGCTATCCTGCTGGAAGGTTCAGAAGGATGTGAACTTGCGCAACCCCTGTTGCCGGAGCCCGATATTCGCTTCGATAATGAGACGCTGCTGAGTGGCGGTATCCAGCATATCGGACCGGGTGAGGTGATTATCTATAAACCCCGCTGGGGCGCGTTCTATCAAACTCCGTTGCAGGAATGGCTGGCGGGGCAGCAGATCGATACCCTGATCTTTGCCGGGTGCAACTATCCAAACTGCCCACGCACCTCGATTTATCAGGCCAGCGAACGTGACTATCGCGTCGTGCTGGCAGAGGACGCACTGTCCGGGCTATATGAACAGGGACAACGCGAACTGACCAGGATCGGGGTGCAGTTGCTGAATACGGATACCATCGTTGAGGCACTGAAGCAGGCTTTAATCAGCTGATACGTCCTCTGGCTGCGCGCTGCGGCTAAATTGCCGGTACTGACCCGGGCTGTAACCCGTAGCGCGTTTAAACGCGATACTGAATGCGGTATCAGACTGATAGCCAATTCGCCAGGCCAGTTCGCTCAGACTTTCGCTGCTGTGGCGCAGTGCTGTTTTTGCCAGTAACAACCGCCAGCGAAACAGATAGTCGAGCGGTGTGTAACCAACCACCTTGCGAAAATGACTGGCAAACGCAGTTCTGGACATGCTGACCTCCGTTGCCAGTCCCTGTAGCGTCCACTTATTAGCGGGATGGGCGTGCATCATCGTCAGTGCACGCCCAATTTTGGCATCCGATAATGCGCCAAGCCAGCCAGTCGGTGATGTCGTACTCGCGATCCATGCGCGCAGAACATTCACCAGAATCAGCGCAGCCAGACTGCTGCGAGCAACTTCTCCGCCAATGCTTTCCCGGCTGACCTCCTGTCTCAGCAGATTCATCAGCAGAGACAACGCAGACGTATCTGACTCACTGGCTTTCAGATGGATCAGAGGCGGGAGATTATCCAGTAGCAGATCTGCCGCATCATGCTCAAAGGTAAAGCGCCCGCTGGCGAGACTGACGGGTGAGCAGGCCGCATCCTCGCTGCCGCTAAAACGCACCACCCCATCTTCATTTCGATAACGCCGATAGTTTTCTGGTCCATCGATAGGACGTGCCGAGGGATCGCTGGCGGAATAAAACGGGTTCCCGCTGGCCAGCAGATAGATATCACCGGACTGTATCCGCACCGGTTCAGCGCCAGTAATCCCCAGCCAGAACTCCCCGGACAGCACGCAGCCGAACTTGATGTGCTTATAAGCCGGAAAACGTAGCGCCCAACGCCCCGCTCCTTCAAAGCGCGAGGAGAACATGCTGTTAACCCGCAATGTTGAAAGTACGTCAGAAAGTGCATCCATTGTACTGTTGATAACCTTTTACGAGATTTATATTATTTAAAATACACCTCGCAGGCGAAATAATCCACAGCACTGACAATCAATCCGGAGCGGTTTCCCTGCTCCAGCCTGTGGAGAGTCCCATGAAAGCCTGGCAGCTCGATTATCTCGGTGGCCCGTTTAGATTAAACGATGTCCCTGTTCCCGAAGCCCGTAGCGGCAGTGTTGTTATCCGGATGCATGCCTCATCCCTGATGTCCTATATGCGCGATTATGTTGAAGGACGCCTGCCGGTCTATCGGGCACCCGACAAACCTTTTATTCCCGGCGGTAATGGCACGGGGACGATTCATACGGTAGGTGATAACGTCTGGCATCTGAAAGCCGGTCAGCGTGTCGTCATTTCCCCGCATCTGGTGGCGCATGAAAACGTAAGCTCCCCCGGACAAATTCTGCTCGGCGTAACCGGACAGGGAGACGTCGCTGGCAGGATGCTCAACGACTGGCCAGACGGCACCCTGGCAGAGTATGCGGTACTCCCGGCCAGTCTGGTCACCCCGGCTGATGGTCTCGATTTTATGAGCGATGCGCAGCTGGCGATGAGTATGCGTTACACGGTGCCTTATGGTGGTCTGCTGCGTGGACAGTTTGCAGCGGGAGAATCTCTGGTGGTATCTGGCGCAACCGGAGCTTATGGCGCTGCTGCCGTATTACTGGCTCTGGCAATGGGTGCCCGGCGGGTGATAGCCGTGGGTCGTCATGCTGCCAAACTGGATGCGCTGATTAAAGTGACAGGTTCCCGCGTAGTGCCCGTCATTGTCACGGGCCATCCGGAGACAGACACTCAACTTATCCGCGACCATGCTGACGGCGATGTGGATATGGCTTTTGATATGGTCGGGAATGCCGGGGACCCGGCGATGACGCTGGCCTGTCTCCGCAGCCTGCGCCACGGTGGACGTATCGTCCTGATGGGTAGCATGTCGGTCCCGCTTCCCCTCTCTTATACCGAACTGATGCTCAACAGCTGGGCCATCATTGGCAACTTTATGTATCCGCCAGCAGCTTATCGGCAGGTACTGAACTTCTTTCGTGCCGGGCTGCTCCCGCCCGACGCCATCACTTCCCTTAATTACAGTCTGGCGGATGTGCCTGTGGCGATGGACGCCGCACGGCAGGCGACCGGTCTGCAATCCGTTGTTATCAATCACCAGGAGTAACTCTATGCGTCTCGTTCACCATGCATTCCGACTATACCTTCCATCCGCTGAACTGGATGGAACTGTCGCGTTCTATGAAACCCTGCAGGGTATCCGCTGCGATAAACGCCTGAGTTTCCCGGAACGCGGCATTGAGGTTGCCATTGTCGGGGCATTTATTCTGCTTGCCGGCAGTAACGCTGCGCTGGAAGAGGTGCGCGACCCCCAGGCACTGCTGGTCGTTGATGACCTGGATGCAGCTCTGGACTGGCTTTCTTCTCAGGGGGCAACGCTGTTGCATGATCCTCAGGTGGCACCTGGCGGTCGAAACGCCACTGTCGCCCACCCGGATGGTCTGATCGCCGAATACTATCAGCCCGAGTTCTGATAAACGACGTCCGGGGTTGTTCACCCCGGCCCCGCATCAATAAAGAGGTCAAATCATGTCTCAGACCGTCCTGATAACCGGTTGTTCTTCCGGATTCGGCCTGGCAACGGCACAACTGCTCGCCAGCCGGGGCTGGAATGTCATCGCCACCATGCGAAAACCCGATATCACCCTTTTCCCACCGTCAGACAATTTTCAGGTGACACGACTGGATGTGGAAGATCCACACTCGATTACCACCGCCATCACAGAGGGAATCCGGCAGTTCGGCACCATTGATGCCGTGATCAACAACGCCGGATGGGGAATCAACGCAGTATTTGAAGAGATTCCCCGGACCAGTATTGAGGAAATTTTTGCGGTGAACCTGTTTGGCGTTATGGATGTTACCCGAGCCATTCTTCCCCACTTTCGCGCTAACAGAAAAGGCACCATTGTGAATGTCAGCTCCGGGGTGGGCGTTTTTGGTTTACCTCTCGCCACGCTGTACAACGCATCAAAGTTTGCTCTGGAAGGGTTTTCAGAATCCCTGTCTTACGAATTGGATGGACTGGGCATCAGGGTAAAAATCGTTGAGCCCGGCGCAGTCCCGGAAACCGCTTTTTCCCGCAAGAGCCGCGCGCGTTCCGCAGAATATATTGCAATTGGTGACTACGATCGTTTCCGCGCGGATATGGCACGCCTCTATCAGGGATTCCGCTCCCGAGCTGATGCCGATGCTGTTAATAAAGTCGCCACCGGTATCTGTGAGGCACTGATGGATGACAGTAACCAGTTGCGGTATGTGCTCACAGATGACATCAAGCCTTTCGTGAATGCACGGCGTGGTTCATCCGAAGAAGAATATATGGCTTTTATGCGCAGCGTATTCACGCCCGGTTCGGATGACTCACAGGATAAGTGATAAAATCCCGCGCCCTCAACGGCGCGGTGGTTAGCCTCACTCAAATGCTATCTGTAGCTTCCCGGGCTGGCGCGAGTGATACATCGCGCTGATGGCACAGGGAAGCGCATCGAAGCCCTGAACCGCATGGCTGTGTGGTTTCAACTGACCGGAAATCAACAACTGAGACAAGGCATCCTCAGCCTGAAGTCGCTGATGGTAAAACTGATCCACCGTCCAGACATGTGAGCGGATATGTCTTTCGGCGATACGCTTCTCCACTTCATCACTGAGGCCAAAGTTCTGGCGCATGGTCGGTCGTACCGCAGGAGCGCTGCCAATTGACGGTGCATAGTAGGACGCAGCCGAACCGTAAGAAAACAGGCGACTATGGCGATTCATCCGGCGGGTTACGCGTTCAGTCAGCTCTCCCCCGACACCGTCTGAGAACAGGTCGATCCCTTCAGGAAATGCCCGTTGCAGCAACCTGTCCAGCTCAGGTGAGGTGTAATCGATACAGTCATCAATCCCAAGCACTGATGTCACCCAGGTGCAGCGCTCTGCGCCTCCGGCAAAGCCCACCACCCGACATCCGGCAGCCCGGGCGATTTGTGCCACGATGGAGCCTACTGAGCCGGTAGTCGCTGCAACAGCAACAGTATCCCGCGCCAGCAGCGGTCCATTCTGCTGGAGGCCAAACCATGCGGTCATGCCAGAGGTGCCAAAAATCTCCATCAGGGTTGAGACAGGCCACATCCGTACCATCGCGGGTCTGAAAACGTAGACCCAGGGAGAATGGGTTCCGTTCAACGCCTGCACCAGCTGGTTCGCTTCAGAGAATCCCACCGGAGTATCTCGACTACTGATCACCTGGTACTCCTGCCATCCGGCCTGGCAGGCGATGATATCACCGACACAGAAAGCGGCATCGCGAGAGGCAACAACTTCCGCACAGGCGTAATTGTTCAAATCCGTCTCGCCAGGTTTAATCATGCCGCGCAGGATACGCAGACGTGTAGCAGAGTGGATATTAATCAATTTCACACGAATCAACGCTTCACCGTCTTTCAAAAACGGCATATCGCACTCTTTCATGCGGAAATGTTGCTCGTTCAGATCAGAACTATCAGTGATCCCGTCAACCACCCATTTACGGTAGGTGGCGGGCAGGAATGTGGGTGATGATATAGAGTCAGATGGCATAAGACAGGTTCTCCGCTGGCTGGAAAACCTTATGCTAACGTGCTCTGATATTAATTCGGATAACCAAAAGGCTGCATTTATTATTTGAGAGTACAGAAATGCAAACAGACCTGCTCACAGCTCATTATTTATTATTTGCTCAGAGATACGCCATAACTCACCGGCCAGCTCTGAGTCATTGAGTAAAGGATTTCCCTTTGCTACACGGCAATCCGCCCAGTATTCGCCCGATACCGATTCGGCAACCGGTGACGCAGCCAGCAGGCACTGCGTTGCCGCGCCCTGCCCGGGCGACTTCATAAAATGTTGTGCAATCATCATCACGGCTTTCAGCGGAAAGGCGAGGTTAGCGTTAAGCTTTGTGCCCGCCGTTGCGCCCGGATGGACCGAATTCACACTGATACCACGTGCACTGACCCGCCGGGACAGTTCTTTTGCAAACAACGCTGTGGCAAATTTGGACTGGCCGTAAAACGTGAAAGGTTTATAAAACTGCCTGCCGTACAGATTCGTAAACATCACCCCCTCCTTCGGGGCCTGCTGGATACTGGCGCTGGAGCTGCCAATAACCACCCTGCCGCTATTATCCGGTATCCGATCCAGTAACTGAGTCACCAGGTAAAAATGCGCGAGGTAATTCACCAGAAACTGCATTTCAACTCCATGCCTTACCTGAAGAGTGGGTGGTGCGGCTATCCCGGCATTGGTGATGATCGCATCTATCGACATGGGCAACCGGCGAATCTCCCGGACCGCTTTGCTGACATCATGCAAATCTGACAGATCACAACCCACAGCCAGATGATTACCTCCGGCGAGGTCAATCGCCTGCTGCGCTGCCTGGATGGTTCTTGCCAGACAAATCATCTGTGCGCCAGCATCAGACAACGCTTTAAGTGAAGCCAGACCAATTCCTGAGTTACACCCCGTCAGCAGAATGGTTTTACCCTTCAGGTCCAGTCCCGCCAGTACCTGCTGAGCGGTAGTCTTTGCATTAAACGAGGGAAACATTTCATTCTCCTTCTTTTAAATGCGGTGCCAGCACCACAGAAAGAGAAGCAGTCAGCGACTGACGAAATTCCTCTCTTGTCCGGCTGCCTGTCTTAATGCCGGTGGTCAGAAAATGGATCGTTTTAGCCATTCCCTCAGCGGTAAGGCCGCTTTGCGCCAGACTGACCATTAACGGAGATGATGCAATAGCATTCGCCAGTAACGCTTCAAATCGGCTTGAGAACTGATGCAACATCGCGCCGGCAAGATTGCTGCTGCTGGCCGCCAGATCATCCGCATCGGAAGTTCCCAAACCGATATGACTACCGGCCCATTCATCACAGGCCGTGATAAGCGCGAGAGCAAAAGGCTGTAGGGCTAATGCCTGTTCCGCGGCCGCAAGCTGGCGGGACAATGCATGATGTATGGTCGCGCTGAACAATTCTTCCTTAGAAGAAAAATGGAGATAGAGTCCCTGCCGTGAGATCCCCGCTTCTTTAGCGACATCTTCCAGAGAAGTTTTCCTGAATCCATGCCGGGCAAAAGCAGTAACGGACGCACTCAGGATGTGAGATTTACGATCTTCTGTCATTGGACTTACCGGCAATTGACTGGGTTTACAGAATTGATCATTTTTGTAAACATTGTCAACTCATATAAACCAACTATTCATCAACTCGGTAAAATCCGGAGTATGAAAGATAGACCGGCCATAGTATGAATCACGGATATACCGTGGTAACAACGGTGCTTCAGCCTCAGAAGGCAACTCAACAGGCCCCACCATGAGAGATAATACGACGAGCAGTAGAATTCATTTCTGTATTCAAACATGCGCTAAGCGAAAGGAAAAACAATGGCCTCTATCTAAACAGGGAGGCAGTTGCGATGGCTGCGGACGATAAAATGGCAGTTATTAACCAATGGGGTTATATATGATTTAATCATTGAAATATCATATTAAACATAATAAGTATTTACCGCACTTTTGCATTATATTGATTAACATAGCTTTAAGTGGCATAGCTACACTAACGTGACCGTTTCGAGCTACCTCATTATGATCCTGACCGGCCGGCATGCTGCTGGTTTACGTCGATAATGCGAACAGCCGCCCGCCTGATGCAGCCCCATTTTGTAAAATCAGCGTCCACGTTCACCTATTTTGGCCACTCGCGGCTATCTGGAGCAGCACGGCAAGCCGCTGGCATTTTACAGTGATAAAGCAAGTATCTTCCGCATTAACAACAAAAACGCGGCCGGCGGTAAGGGACTGACTCAGTTCGGACACGCAATAAACGAACTCAACATCACCGGCATCTGTGCTAACACCAGCTCAGCCAAAGGCCGCGTGGGGGGCGCCCATCTGACGCTGCAGGTGCAGGACCGAGTACTCCTCCCACAGCAGGTGTCGGGTGACACCTTTACGCAGCAGCTCCATATGCACGGTGGACCAGTCGGGATCTTCGGGTGCGCCGGGCTGGCTGTCAGATTCGGGGTAAAGAAGGCGTGCCAGCTGCACGCCGGATGCGGCCAATGCCTTCGCAGATGAGTTCATGGCCGATTATAACCGGCGCTTTGCGAAAGCTCCCCGGCACGATTTTGACGTTCACCGGCCGCTCGATGCGGACGACGATCTGGAGGCGATTTTTACCTGGCGTGAGCCACGCAAGGTCTCAAAATCGCTGACGGTCCGCTACGATAAGATGCTCTGTCTGCTTGAAGATAATGAGCAAAGCCGACATGCCATCGGTAAATACCCGGACTCCTGGCAGTATCCGGACGGCCGCGTCGAACTCAGGAGTAACGGAGACTTCCCTACTCTGCTTACGATCGCCTGTCTGAAGTTGACCAGGAGGCCATCATTGATAATAAGCGGCTGGGTCACGCGCTGGCGGTGGCTAAGCTGATGCAGGACAAACGCGATAATACGCGCTCGCAGGCCCTTCCTGCGGACCAAGGACCGACCCGCAGAATAAGAAAGACCCGGCAAAAAAACGGCAGCGTGAAATAAACGAAGACGATTTGCTGGAAGCCGTGGCTGATTTACAGACGCACAGTAAGGAGATTTTTGGCGGTTAAACCTGGCGTTTAACACAACCAGCGGACAACTCAGCTTAGCCTGAACCCGGTCATCTCTGCTTAGATTCAACATTAATTGTTACTCCAAAGCGCTAATGTCGTACGGAACAATTTACAGATTTCGTCCCTGAACTAGTCTTAAATTTCCTCAGGCTCAGCTCAGGATGCAGACTTTATGTTGGTGACCATGACAGATAAAGATCTTTACCGGCTTGGCATCATTCAGCGCGTTCACGACCACACTCTGCTGCAGCGTGAAGCCGCACGCCTTCTCGAACTCACGGTTCGCCAGGTGCAGCGTGTTCTGCGGCGTTACCGTGAGCATGGTGCGGCGTCGATTGTGTCTGCCCGTCGCGGACGTCCCGGCAACAACCGCATTCCCGACGATTCACGCTGCGCCGCTCTGCAACTGATCCGGCAACACTACGCGGATTTTGGGCCAACGCTGGCCACTGAGAAGCTGCTTGAACGACACGGCATTCCGGTCTCCGTTGAGACTGTCCGCAACTGGATGATCTCAGACGGACTCTGGCGGCCACATTCACGGCGTCAGGTTCACATTTATCAGCCACGACACCGGCGCGACTGTCTCGGCGAACTGGTTCAGCTGGATGGATCTCATCATGCCTGGTTTGAGGATCGCGCACCGAAGTGCTGCCTGCTTGTCTACGTTGACGATGCCACCGGTCGCCTGATGCACCTGCGCTTCTGTGATTCGGAGTCTGCATTCGATTATATGACAGCAACGCGGGAGTACATTGATCTAAATGGAAAACCCGTCGCATTCTACAGCGACAGGCACGCCGTTTTCAGGGTTAACGGTACGGATGCACGCCGCAGCGGCACCACGCAGTTTGGCCGGGCGCTGCGCGATCTCAGCATTGAGCTTATCTGTGCCAACAGCAGCCAGGCCAAGGGACGCGTTGAGCGCGCCAACCAGACGTTGCAGGATCGGCTGGTCAAGGAGATGCGACTGCATGACATCAGCTCTATCAGTGAGGAGAACCACTGGGTTACCGGCTTTATCGATGACTTTAATCGCCGCTTTTCCCGACCGCCTAAGTATCCGAAGGATCTGCATCATCCATCCGGTCTGCCTCCGGATGAACTGGACGATATCTTTGCCTGGCAGGACCAGCGGAAGTTATCAAAATCGCTGACTTTTCAGTACGATAAAATGCTATATCTGCTTGAACCCTCTGATGCGAACACCCGTATCGCCGGTGAAAAAGTCACCGTATTTGAATATCCTGACGGCAGGATCTGTTTCCGTTATGCCCACCGCGAGCTGTGTTATCAGGTTTTTGACAAGCTGGCCTGCGTGGATCAGGGTGAGATCGTCGATAACGGCAGGTCAGAGCCTGCCCCGTTACAGCGGGTCGGATAAGCGCCGCTCGCAGCTGGTACCGCTGGTACTGGCACGGGATGGGGCATTTTTTGTTGATTCGCAGAAAGGGGGGGGCTATGACCTGCAGAGCGACAGCGGACTCTACCTCGAACATACGCTTGGCTATGATCTGGGACGCTCAGAACGGAATTCGAACTGGCGGGACGGCATGGGAAATATTAAAGCGACGGTCAACACCGCTGTCGCGATTGGCTGGTCGGTCACCCCCTGGCTGACGCTGGAAGGTAAAGCAACCCTGCCGCTGAGCGACAGCCAGGGCGTGAATTACCAGACCTCCGCCACTCTAATCCCTCTCCAGACCAGCACCGATACAGTGGCATTCAGCACAGCGGCATTATTCGGCGACAGCCGGTATATGAACACGCTATATGGCGTCAGTGCCGCGCAAAGCCGCCGCACAGGCTACACGGAATATCAAGCGCCCGGTGGTTTTTATGGTGCGGATACCAGCCTGACCTGGAGTCATCAGTTCACCCCGCACTGGGGATCGCTGGTCAGTGCCGACTACATCTGGCTGGATAAGCATGCTAAAGAGAGTCCGATTGTATTCCGGCGTAATGAAGCGGCACTCACTCTCGGCGTATTGTATACATTCTGAGCAACCCGTTAGCCAGGGTGACTCAGGAACCGGGATATCACGGTATAGCCTGCTACTCATCTGCAGGCTATCGGGTTTCAAAGACTGATCATGATGAGCCTGTCTCAGGCTGCTCCATTGTCGTCATATGCGGCTGACATGTAACAACGCAAGCTGCCCCAGTCACTGAGAGAGACCAGCACGAGGCGGAAGCGGGAATAAACGCCGATTCACCGACATCCAATGTGAGTTCCTCGCCGCATTCATGACACAGGGATGCACTCCCCTCAATCACCAGCACAATCCCGGCGCTACTGGTCATTATTTTCTGGTTATCAACCGCAGAAAAAAGGCTGAACTGAAAATCCTCTACTGGCACCGGATACTGATCTCGTCCGTCTGTTCGCTGCGGCGTCATTAACAGCGATGAAGCGGGAGTTGGAATAAACCTGGTGCATTTGATGAGTTCGCAAGGGTTAATTTTCTTGTTGGTTAACCCCGCACGCAGTACGTTATCGGAACTGGCCATAACTTCAACCGCAGTGCCCTGTATATAAGCATGCAATGTGCCAGGATAGAGGAACATCGCCTCTCCGGGTTGTAACGTCACACAGTTTAGATACAGCGGAGCCAGCACACCAATATCATTGGGATACTGTTGATTTAGCGTCCGCATGATCCCGGCGAGTGGCGGTTCAAAACGTGCTGCACCGTTATTCACTATCTCAGCGATGGCTTGCGTTTTACTGTCCAGCGAGATTTGCATCAACGACTGGAAAAAGGTTTCCAACCCTTGAGGATTTTGTTGTTCCGCCAGGGCGTCTGCGATGCTATCCAGTTCCGGAATATTCAGCGCTTTGATATTTCCGACGATACTGGGCAGCTCGCGAAAACCATTCATTGCAACAAAGGGAGTGATGGCATAAACCAGTTCAGGTTTGTGATTGTCATCGTTGTAATCAGGATCGTCGGAAATTCCCATCTTTAGCGATTTTGCATACCCTTCTTCGGCAGCGGCCTTTTCCGGATGAACCTGTATCGACAACGCCTTGTCAGCCGCAAGGATCTTAAGCAAAAAGGGCAAATCACCAAATCGCTCGACGGTAGTCACACCCAACATCCCGATGCTATCCCCGGCGATCAACTCTGACAGTGCCAACGTTTCATTATTACAGACAACCTGTGATATCCCCGAGGGATGCACTCCCATCCACAATTCTGCCTGTGGTTGATGGTCCGGGTTGGGAATATTAAAACGCTGATTAAGCTCAGTGAGACTGCCCCAGGGATAGTTTTTAACGGCATTAATCAGACGATAGAAATGCTGCTGACTCATAAAGGCGTTGCCTCACTGGTAAACTGGTTATTCTGTGCCAGCGCTTTGAACCATAGTCCATTACGTTTGATGTAGCGCTCACCCGTTTCCAGATCAAGGCGGTAGAAACCATAGCGACGCTTGAAGGAATTAGTCCATGACCAGTTATCAATAAACGTCCATTGGTGAACACCAAAACAGTTAGCGCCATCAGCAATGGCCCGGTGCAACTGAATGAGATGCTCCTCCATCAAACGAATACGGAAACTGTCGTCAATCACACCATCAGACTGCACCGGGCCTTCTGATTCCAGATCCATGGCAATGCCAATCTCAGCCAGATACCATTTAATGTTGCCATAATTATCACGAATATTTTTAGCAATATCGTAAATAGCCTGAGGCAGAATTTCATTATTATCACGGTAAGGGTTAAATCGCCCTTCTGGATTAATATAATTTTCGAAATAGACGTCTGGCGAGAAATAGTCGAGAGTGTACTCTTCCTCCCGCGCTTTAACACGTCGTGGGACATAGTAATTAACACCGAGAAAATCGATAGTCGTTGAGGTGATTAAGGCAACATCTGCAGCCTTAACATCAGGTAAGCAGTGGTTTTCGGCCAGAATCTCGCACAGTTCTTTAGGGAATTGATTTTTTACCAATGGATCGAGGAAACTTCGATTAAAAAACAGATCTGCATACCAGGCTGCTTTTTTATCTTCCGGCGAATCATTACGGGTATACGAAGGCGTCAGATTTAGCACCACACCAATTTCACCGGCCAGTGCCATCTCACGATACACCGTTACCGCTTTAGCATGTGCCAGCATAATGTTAAAGGCAACCTGCGCGGCTAACTTACCCTCTTTTTTACATGGATAATGGAAATCATACAAATATCCACCCTCTACCGGAACGATAGGTTCATTAAAGGTGATCCAATATTTGACCTTATGCCCAAACAATTTGAAGGCGGTACGTGCGAATAATGCAAATAAATCAGCCACTTTAGCTGACTCAAAACCACCGTACACCTCCTGTAATTTCTCTGGCATATCGAAGTGATAAAGATTGATCATCGGCTCAATACCACTGGCGATCATTTCATCAAGATAATCATGGTAGAAACGAACAGCATCAGCATCTGGCTCTCCGGTTTCAAAATCTGCAATCAGGCGAGACCACTGAATCGACGTTCTGAAGGAATTAAAACCTAATGCCTTCATTAGAGCGACATCGTCTTTATACTTCGTGTAGGTTCTGCACACTTCATTCGGCCCAATCTGCTGGAAAAACCGCTGTGGTTCTGCGGCAAACCAGCTATCCCAGACTGAACGATGCATTTTTCCTTCAATACCTTCAGTTTGAGGACCGGATGCTGCTGCCCCCCAGAAAAAGCCATCCGGGAATTGATAGTGGTTCATTACTGCCTCCATAATAAATATGGCTGCGCCCTCAGGACGCAGCCGTTGCAATCATTACTCTGCGGTTACTTCAATCGATTTGATAAACATATATCCCCAGTCCCCGGCGAATTTGCCAAAACTGAGTGTATTATCTCCAGCGCTGAGTGTTACCGGAACGATTATTTCCTGCCCGGTTTCATTCGTCTGTGGAAATTCAACCCCCACCGGGGCACCATTATTTATGACGAATGAGTTCTTCTTCCCACCCCATTTGGCATTAAATTTCACATGCAGCAGGTAGCGCCCTTCCCACGGAACGGATAATTGCCAGGTGATTTTATCTCCCTCATTAGCGAAAGGACCGAGGAACCCATCGGCACCGATTACCAGTGGGTCTTTCTCTGTCTTCACTGCATCAATTTTGCCCTGCGCGACATTCATGGCTTTGCCATGAAAAGCGCAATAATCAGCAGGGATTTTTCCCTTAGCTTCACTCACCACAACATCAACCGTTTGGCTCTGACTCAGCAGGCCGTCACTGGCGGTAAAGGTCAGCGGGTAAGTGCCGGGTGAAGAGAACCAGGCACGGGTCTCTCCTTTGCCTGCATCACAGACATGCGCGCTTTGCTGCCCGTTGGTATTCCAGCTAAGGCTTACTTTTCGATCAGGCAGGTTATCGTCCGTCCAGCCTGCATGCAGTGACACGCCTTTATCAACAGAGGTCGTGAGTTGCTTTTCCAGCGTGACAACAGGAGCCTGATTCTTTTGCGTGTGGGTAACACTGATCACATTTGAAGGAGCAGAAGAACCACTCTCGTTTTTTGCAATAACACGGTAGTAGTACGTTTTACCCAGTTTTAAATCACGGTAATTGTCGCGGAACAGATCCATCGTGGCCGGATTCCATTCATTGATGCCATCAGAAATGTCGGTTCCTACTCGCTGCCACGGACCTTGCGCTGAGGTGGCGCGTTCAACATCGTAGTAACGCCCAACCGCAGACCCCATCCAGTTAATGGCAAAAGGTGATGTGGTTGCCAGCAAGTGGGGCGCGTCTGGTTTAGGTAAAGGGGGAATCTGCTGCAAACCGGCAAGCTGAGCAGAGGCTTTCCGCACCAGATTAACGACCTCCATTTCCTGGTTCGCCTTACCTTCGACCGGGAATCCCGGCAGGTGATAGCTATAGTGCCCGGTATATTCTTTATGCCAGTAGAATCCCCCCTCCTGACGATGGCCACGGAATCCCCAGATTAATCCCCCCACCGCCTGATTTCCCTTCACGTCGGTCTGAACAATTGCCTGCATGATGTCATTCAACTGTGAGTGATCAAGCAGGCCAAACTCTCCCACAAGGTAAGCTTTCTTCCCGCCTATCTGCTCAAGGTCTTTACGTACCTGGTCAGGGTGATTGTTACCGGCATTGGTGTAGTAATGGTTGCTGACAATATCGACGTTCGGGTCATTGAGGGCAAAATCGTTAATCTTTTTATAGGTGCCATCGACAATCAGTTGGTGTGGCGCCCATTTACGAATCCAGGCCGCCGTTTGGTGCAGAAACCCAGCGTTGGTATCCTCTAACTCGTTACCCGTTTCCCAGGCCATGATGGCTTTCTCGTCATAATATGGACGCCCCGTCACCGTATTAGTGCGGGTTACGACCTGACGAATGATGTCGAGATAGGCTTTATAGGTTTTGCTGTCAGTACGATAAAAATCCTCAGGCTTTTCATGATAGAACGCCGCCAACTGCTCGCGCCCACCCCACCACCACCAGTGATCAATAAACGGCAGAATAAGCCGCAATCCTTGCTTATCGGCTTCAGCAATCATGTTGTCATAAACTTTCATCGCCTTTTCATTCAGGCGTGGCATACCATCCGGAGTCGTCGGTGCCAGAATGTGGGTTTCACGCGCGCAGGCTTTATCATTTTCCTGCTGAACAGACAGCACATAGACACGCTGCGCTTTTGCCCCCGTCTGGACCATGGCCTTAATCCAGTTGGCCTGTTCTGCGGCGGTCGGCCACTTAAAGTATTGCCCCCAGCCTCGTGGGTCAGCTTTACAGACACCTCGCGCATCATCCTCTATACGATGTAGCTCGGGCGCTTCAATACCGGCAAAACGAAACACATGATTACCATCCATCAGTTGAGCGCCCTGACGGGTGATGAAGTGTTCAAAATGGGACTGCTCTGCGGCCATGGCGCTCATACTGCCGCAGGCAGATAGCAGCGAAACGATTAACAATTTACGGATAGGTTGTTTCATGGTCGTCTCTCCTTAGAACCACACTTCGGCTTGTACGCCAAAGTTCACCGTATCGGTATCGCCACTGCGGCTGTAGCCACCAGCAGAAATGGTGTTGGTGCTCCAGTCGTAAGTACCATCCAACGCATCGGATACGCCCTTATCCCATTTTGCGTAAGTCACGAAGAAACGAATTTGCGGGCGCGCCCAGAAGCCGGTGTCAAAGGTTAACGTCGGCGCGATAGTGACTTTAGTCAGTCCCCCCTTGCCTTTGCCATTCACACCTTTGTAGTTTTCGTCGTCCAGATACTCGTAGCCGAGTTCGTACTGCATCGCGAAGTTATCCGTGATTTGATGATACGGACGGATACCGGCAACCCAACTGGTTCTCCCCCAGCCATCGGTATTACTACTCCACCAGCGATAATTTTTATCCTTCTGGTAATAGGCAAACGTTGAGACGTCCACTGCCCCCAGCGATGCCATGCTATCGAGCACCACGCGCCACGACTGAGTATCTTCAAGGTTGGCCCATCCCCAACCGTTTTTGCCCAGTGAATCACCCGCCGCTAGTCCGCGTCCGTACTGCATCACGAATTTTGAATATCCCCCGGTCATCCCCCAGAAACCATCAAAGTTATAAACACCGGTCACGCCATATCCCTTTTGCGCCGCAGTGGGATAATCCTCATTACGATTCATCCGATGGCCGATCAACTCAATATCCAGCCCTGTCCCGGCGATCTTCTTGAACCAAAGGTTGAGTGAATAGTCATCCGGGTAACCTTGTTTACCTTTATCGACAGGATAGGCATCCGTTTCATCTGTGGGAGAAAAAGCATAAATACCGGCGTCGAAGTGGGCGAAGCCGAGATCCATATTGTCAAAACCACCGCCCGTACCATTGTATTGAATATATTCCCAGTCGAACTGGTGGCTGGATGTGTTCGAACTGCTATAGCGCTTACCTCCCCAGAACGTCATATTCGGAGCAAAATCAAGATTGCTTAATTCTGCGAAGCCTTCGCGAAACTGAACATCGTGACCATCATCATCCTGACAATTCCAGTCAGATGTACATTTGCTTTGGTGAGTAATATTCGCCTGGATTTTGGCAACAGCGCCTGTGGCCGACTTTAAGGTCACCGTTGGAATAAGTTCAATTTTAGTATCGTCCTCGTTACCAAGACGAAATTTCCCATCGGGCATCAAGCCTACGGAATCTACACGGTTACCATCTGAGTTCGCCAGAATGCCGGATCGAATGTAGCCATGTAGCGTGAAATCATAATCGTTTTCCTGTGCAACACTGGTGAACACCGGATTGATGAGTAAGGCCAGAGGTATTAATCGATTAAACCTGTTCATATTTTTCCTTTTTTGTTTTTAAGTGAAACCGCATCTGTGCACTGCGATCGGAAATTTACGAAACCAAAATGGAAATGTACATCCACATACGGAAAGCGCTTTCCATAAATGCAGGCCGAAATCACAAAATCCCAAATCATAGAGATGAAAATGTGAGATAAGTCACTTTTTATGGCGAAATTCGTGACTCAACCCGCTGCTTTCAGAGCGGGTTGAGAGAGAGATGCGTGATGCAGAGGGAATTATTTGGCTTCAGAGTCCAGCAGTTGCCGCTCATAGACTTTAAAAAAGGGGCGATAAATCATCCATGAATTGAAGAACGCAAACAGACACATAAACATGTTTTTCCAGCTTCCGTTTGCTGACCAGGCTGCCCCAAGCGGGGAAGGCATCGACCAGGGTAGCATCGCTACGGCACGGTCGAGAATGCCCAGGTTAGTCAGATACCATGCAATGCAGGCATTAATTAACGGGACAGCAATGAATGGCAATAAAAACAGTGGGTTAAGTATGATCGGAAATCCAAAAAGGATCGGCTCATTAATATTAAACAGGGAGGGTATTAAGCCAATTTTTCCCACACTTTTTAACTGCTGGGAACGGCTGCGCAATGCCATAAAAATTAACGGTAACGTTGAGCCAATCCCGCCAATCAACAGGTAAAAATCCCAAAACCCTTGCAGATAGATATGTGGAAGTGGTGTGACGCCATCAGCCAGGGCCTGTTGATTATCAAAAAGATAGGTCATCCAGAAGGGATTCATTATGCCGGTAATAATCAACGCCCCATGAATACCCACAAACCATAATAAGTTACAGATTAATAAGGAAATAATGATGGCTGTCAGTGTATCTGAAGCCACGATGAGAGGGCGCAGAGCTTCTCCGATCAGGTTGGGTAAAATCATCCCGGTTGTCAGCTGGAGAAATGCATTGATTGCGGTAATCGATAACAGGACAACCAGTAAGGGAGCAAGCAATTGAAAACCATTCCGTGTCATCACCGGGACCTCCTCCGGCAAGCGGATGCACCACCCTTTTCGGTAGAAAAATCTCATGATTTCAATACTATAAAAGCTTGATATTAAAGCACTAAATATTCCAGACCCACCAAGAAATGCGTTAGTTACGCCGGTGTCCTTAAAACCAATAAACACCAGAAAAGACAGGCATCCTGTCAGGCCAGAAAGGCGTTCGGGTAATTGATATTGTTTTGCCAGACTGGCACTTGCGCCAAAAGCAATGATTAACGCCACCAGGCCAACGGTCAACTCGAATGTTGGCAGCAGCAAAGGTCGGAGGGCCAAATAATAGCCGCCAAACCAGGAAAATGGGCTAATTGACACCGGCGGAAAGAGGAGTGGGACCATCAGACTGCCCACAATCACAAACGGCATAGCCAGCGCAAAGCTGTCACGCATCGCCGTAATGTGCTGACTTCGCGTCAAAATATTGGCAAAGGGGGTGATACGCTGTTCGATTAACGTCACAGCAACATTCATAAACTGAATGTTCATGGGCGGACCTATTTGCAGACGAGAAGTCCGCCGATCATCCCTTACATCCCAACAAAGTGAAAGCCTCCAACTGGTGATCATGTTCACATTTAATGGATTCATATACGGAAAGCGCTTTCCGTTTTTAATCCATGAAACTATAGTCCGGCTATCAGTTTTCACAAGACAGGAGTTTGACATGAAAAAAATCATGCTTTGTTGCTCTGCCGGTATGTCCACCAGCTTGTTGGTCAAAAAAATGCTGGAAGAGGCAAATAAGCGAGATCTGGAAGTAGATATCAAAGCCTTTGGGGTCGCTGAATTTGATGAGCAGGTGGCAAATTACCAGGTGGTATTACTTGGCCCGCAAGTGAAATACATGCAGAAAGATCTGCAAAAGAAAGCAAAAGACTATGGCATCAAAGTCGAGCCAATCAACATGATGGACTACGGCATGCAAAAGGGCGCGGCAGTTTTAGATTTTGCTCTGGCTTTAATCGAAGATAAATAAAGGATAACGATATGAGCACTCTGTACTCTAAATTAATCCGCGTCATAGAAGACAAAATCACGCCAATGGCCGGAGCTGTGGGACAGCAGAAATACGTCACATCAATTCGTGATGGTTTTATTCTTGCGTTACCATTTATGATTGTTGGCTCCTTCATGCTGGTATTTATATTTCCTCCCTTCTCGCCTGACACCAGCTGGGGTTTTGCCCGTGCCTGGTTGCAGTTTTCATTAGAACACCGCCAGAATCTGATGCTGCCCTTTTATCTTAGTATGGGCATCATGACGATCTTTGTTTCCGTCGGCGTGGCAGCAAGCCTTGCCCGACACCATTCACTGGATCCCCTGACCTCAGGCATGTTATCGCTGATGGGTTTTTTGCTGGTGGCTGCGCCGCTGAAAGACGGTAAAATGTCCACAGACTACTTTTCAGGTCCCGGTATTTTCACTGCCCTGCTGGTCGCCATTTATACCACTGAACTGTACGCCTTCCTGCGTCGTCGCAATATTACCATTCGCCTTCCCCCGGAGGTTCCTACTGGGGTTGCACGTTCGTTTGAGATCCTCATTCCGGTGCTTGCGGTTGTCCTGACGTTGCACCCTTTGAATCTGTTTATTGAATCGCAATTTGGCATGATTATCCCTGAAGCCATCATGTCACTGGTCAAACCCCTTGTCGCCGCATCCGATACCTTACCCGCCATTCTGATTTCTGTGCTTGTCTGCCAGATTTTATGGTTTGCCGGTATCCACGGCGCATTGATTGTGACCGGTATTATGAACCCATTTTGGATGGCAAATTTATCTGTCAATCAGGCGGCGATTGCCGCAGGAACCGTAATTCCACACATTTATGTACAGGGATTCTGGGATCATTACCTGCTAATCGGTGGCGTTGGCTCAACGTTGCCACTGGCGTTCATGTTGATGCGCAGCAAAGCGGTACATCTGCGTACCATCGGACGTATGGGGGTGGTGCCTGGCATGTTCAACATCAATGAACCGATTCTGTTTGGTGCACCTATCATCATGAATCCCCTGTTCTTTATCCCCTTTGTGCTGGTACCTATGGTCAATGCTACCCTGGCTTATTTTGCCCTTGATTTCGGTCTGGTAGCCCGTGTCGTTTCGATGACGCCCTGGACCACGCCAGCACCAATCGGAGCATCATGGGCTGCCAACTGGTCTTTCAGCCCGGTAGTCATGTGCCTGATTTGTATGGCTACTGCCGTCATCATGTATTACCCCTTCTTTAAAGCTTATGAAAAACAATTAATTGAACAGGACGGTGAGCAGAATCGTGCCGCAGAAACCGTGACGCAGTCAGAAACCGCTTAATTGAAACGATGTGATTTAGAGGACGCTATGGAACTGGAAGAACAGGTAATGGGTATCATCATTAACGCCGGGCAGTCACGCAGTCTCTGTTACGAGGCGTTGCGGAGTGCGAAAGAAGGCAATTTCGATGATGCGGATGAAAAGATGGTGCAGGCTCAGCACTTCGCGCGGGAAGCTCATCTGGTCCAGACCCAGCTGATTGAAGCCGATGAGGGTGAAGGCAAAACCAGGATGACGCTGGTTTTGGTACATGCCCAGGACCACTTGATGACGTCAATTCTGGCTAAAGAACTGGTCACCGAACTGATCGAAATTTACCGTACCCGCCATTGAGTTGAATACCTTGAAGAGAGGCACCGCCTCTCTTCCTGTTTAATAAGGAAAATATCGATGCTTCATCTTGGTCTGGATGTTGGTGGAACAAAAATGGAGGCTGTGCTGCTCAATGCGCAAGGTGAGGTTTTGCGACGTGAACGGCGCCCAACCTATAAGTCTGACTATCAGGGGTTTATTGATAATCTTGTTGATATGGTTACAGGCATCAGAGCCGATGTGAATCATGACTTTACAATCGGTATCTGTCTGCCAGGTGCGATTGATCCCTACACAGGGAACATTAAGAATTGTAACTGCCTGGTATTGAATGACCATAATCTCCAGCATGACCTCAGCCTGCGCTTTGAACAACCGGTGTTTCTCGTCAATGATGCGGACTGCTTTACGCTTTCTGAAGCCGTCGATGGTGCCGGCGCCGGTCATAATACGGTGTTTGGCGTGATTGTTGGCACCGGGTGCGGCGGTGGTGTGGTGGTCAACGGACAGTTATTGAAAGGTCCCAATGCCATTGCAGGAGAATGGGGTCATAATCCCCTGCCCGGCTGGACCGAAGCTTCGGATGGACCGGTACAACATTGCTATTGCCTCCATATGAATTGTATTGAGAGTTTTATCTCTGGCACTGGCTTCGTGCGGCGTTTTAATCAGAAATATGCCAGCAAATATGACTCGGAGACCATTTTCGCGTTAGCGGCTGCCGGCGAACCTTTAGCGCTACAGCATTACCATCATTTTATCGATTGTTTTGGCCGTAGTCTGGCATCCGTCATTAATACACTTGATCCCCATGCGATTGTCATTGGTGGAGGATTATCGAACGTGGACAGGATTTATCAGGATCTTCCTGTTGCCATCGAAAAATATATTTTTTCCTCGTCCTGTCACACTGCAATTGTTAAAGCGAAATTTGGCGATGCCAGCGGGGTGCGTGGTGCCGCATGGTTGCCAACAATAGGCTCGTCATTGTGATGACTACCTGAATAGCAACGAATATCTTCACGTTTATGATAGTATGAGGAGACGAGAGCAATAAAGACGATACCCATGCCTACTATTGATGACGTTTCAAAGTTAGCGAATGTTTCACGGGCGACCGTTTCAAGGGTGCTGACGGGGACGCGTGGCGTTCGGGATGAAAGCCGGGAGGCCGTCTTACGGGCGGTGGAAGAACTCAACTATCGCCCCAGTTTTGCTGCACAAACGCTTGCGAGCAATACTTCAAGCTATGTAGGTTTGGTGTTGCCTGCCAAAGAAGTTGAATTTAGTGCCACCTTATTACCGCAGTTATCGCTTGCGGTGAAATCACTCAACAAATCATTATTAATTCAATATGTCAGTGACGCGGCGGAACAGCAAAGCGTTATTGAAAGTCTGCAACATCAGTGTGTTGCCGTTGTGACATTGAATAATTCGCCCGGTGAAACTGCCGGTAACGTCATTGCGTTCAACGAGTTTTCAATCAAAGGTAAAGCCAGCCAGGGATACAATTACGCATTTGCGACAGAAAGCGCCTGCCGTTATGTCATGGGAAAAGGACACCGTAACATTGCGTTGTTGGTTGAGAGCGATAATGATATCGCCAGCCAACAGATGCTGGAAGGTTACCGCAATGTTCTGCAAAACTATTCCCTCCCCTTCAACAGACAACTGTTGATTACTGTAAATGACAATATTGAACCCGCATTACTTAAACTGATTAACAGTTTCACGAAATATACAGCGATTATCAGCAAAAGAGACAGTTATGCAGGTGAAGCGATGCGTTTATTACGTGAGTTCAATGTTGCAGTGCCGCAGGAGGTTTCACTGATAAGTCTTGAGGACTCTCCACTGGCGTCATTGCTTTATCCACCATTAAGTTGCATCGCTTATCCCGTTGACCAGATGCTTGACCTGTGCGTCCAGCGAATCCGGGCACTGATCGATGGCCATACGGTGTTTGAATCGGAAGGAAGAACATTTACCGGCCGTCTGGTTGCGCGCGCGTCAGTTATTGATATCAATTAATTTATCTTTTAAGCTCCATTTTTTATCCTGTGTACGCCCCTCATGATATTGAGGGGCGATTTCACAAGATCAGGCAACATTATATTTTGATGATAAATTGGCTACCCAGCACCCATGCCTCCTTGACATCTTTAACACCACCGGGGTTCACCAATAACTGAATATTAGGACGGAAAGTAAACCACGGAGTAATAGCATAACTATAATGCAACTCTGCGGCATACTCCGCTGTGCGTATCGGGGTCCAGGCCGGATCATCATAATCTGTTACACCCTTACGTTCATTAAGTAGCCTCGCACGCTCCGCAACTTTACTATTCACATGCATTTTACTGACACCGAATCCGATATAGTCCATCGGTCGGGTTGCAATCAGTCCTTTATAAACCGCGCCCACTTGCGTTTGATAATCCATGGTGGCTGTGTCCCGATCATTCATAGCAAGATGCCAGAAGAGTGATAAGCCTCTTCGGGTATCATCTTTCTCTGCTGTAACCTGTTGCTGTAAATAAATCCAGCCGCCATAACGTCCATCATGTACCTGTGCGGATTTTTTACTTAACACATAGGGATTGCCGTCACTGTCTGACAAAACATCGTTCGCATTCGCCGTATTATACCATCCGCCAAATTTGATACTTCCTGGTAACTTCTGTTGGCCCATTGAGGTTATGTATCCCATCTCCACCAGATACATATTCCCCTGTTTTCCGGTATTATCCAACTGAAAGCTACCGCTGCGAGTGGCGTAATTCGGGTTATAAAAAAACGCGGCGGTTTGCATATAGAATTGGGGTGTCAGATTGTAGCGTAAGCGAGTACCCCACTGACCAATTGGGGTATTATACCAGACACCGGAACCGTGCCCCGCCAGTGAGCCGCATAATGAGAGGTTTTGAAAGAAGCAACCATTGTTGTCAAAATCTTCACCCACTGGCATCAACCCCACTTTAAGGTCTAGCGCCTTATCGAACCATGACTGGCGATACCAGAATTGTGTCGCATGCCATGTCTGACCGCGTCCATAGTTGCTGTTGACCGAGGAACCGATCACGGGTGCACGGGGATCCTGAATCCGATCGCCGGTAAGGTCGCGCCCATTACGGTCAATGACTGAGACCTTAAATTCGCCATCCGTAATATTCGCAATTTTTTCAAGATCAAAATCGACACCAATAATATACTGGTCGCTGTAACGAACCGTTTTATCTCTGTTATACCCCCCGGATATATTTGATGTCACCATCGAACCATATTCAAATGTGAAGTCAACCCCTTCATTTTTAAGTTTAGTTCTCGCTCCACCCCAGTCCCCGGACATATATTTACCATTGTATGAAAACGGTGTTTCACTGGCATGCAAAAAAAACGGGAGAAAGGTTAAAGCCAATATACTGTTTAACACCCATTGTGTTATCTTCATTTCAATCCTCACCATGACTCTCAGGCGAAGCCAGTCCTCCACAGAAAATTTTCGAGAAGGAGGAGGTGGCTATTCCTGTTAATAGAGAGTTCTTATTATTTGGTTTTTTATAATTATCCGAGTATTTCGGGAGATTATGGGGAAATTTTCGCTCCCCCACAGGCTGTCAGGGGGACAACTCTTCCAGTGATTTTCCTTTGGTCTCAATCGCAAATAACCAGGTAATCAGCCCGCCAATCAGAGCGATCACCGCAAATGTGATGAAAACAAAACGAACACCAAATCCCGACATCATGAAGCCGACTAATATAGGACCAATTGAAGAACCTGCACGCAGCCAGGCACTGGAAAAGGCGGTTCCCAGGGCGCGTAAACGGGTTGGATAGAGTTCTGCGGCATAGAGGTAAAGTGAAAAAGCGATAGTTTGTAAAATTGCATAAGTCATACTGCCGAGAATCAATATTTCTATTGCCGATTTTGCACCAAGGATACATAAAGCAACGAGTGGAACGATAGCTAACAGGAATGCCCATGTATACCAGCGCTTACGCCCCACTTTATCAATCAGCAGTGCACAGATAACGGAGGCAACGACACCGCAGGATGAGGTGAGCCAACCGTAAGCCAGGCTGGTTTGAAGGGGTAAATCGAACCAGGTTTTATACAGCGTAGGAAACCAGGTAATCATACCGTTGTTTACGGTATAAACCGTCAACCAAAGTCCCCACAGCATGAAGGTGCGCGAACGGTAGAAAGGGGTAAATAAGCCTTTTACGCCTTCAACAGATTGTGCCTGAACCACGACAGGTTTGATCACCGGCTCCGGAAGCAGCATACCACGACGGCGTACTTCTGCTTCAAAACCGGCAACAATTTTCTCTGCCTCTTGTTGTCTGCCCTTTGATGTCAGCCAGCGAGGGGATTCTGGCATCATCCAGCGTAAAGGAACCGTCAGTGCGGAGGGAATAAGGCCAATCAAAAACATCACTTTCCAGCCGTAAACCGGAACCAGAAAAAATCCTACCAGTCCGGCAAACATCATGCCTATCGGGAAGATGACTTCATAAAGCAAAAAGAAGCGCCCCCGTTTTTTCGCGCCAACAAACTCATTGATGTAGGCACTCGCCACCGGCACTTCTGCTCCAATCCCCAGCCCCTGTAAAAAACGTATCACAAGAATGGACCAGCCATTCCAGGCAAACAGACAGGCGGCATCCATCACGACAAACATTACGATGGTGATTCGCAGTACGCCAATGCGACCGATTTTTTCAGCCAGGGAACCAAAAAATAGCGCGCCACACAGTTGCCCTATATAACTGGCCGCGATAATAAGTCCGACAAAGGCAGGCGTTAAGCCCCACTCCTGTGTGAGTTGAGGTAAAGCGAAAGCTATCGCGATGATGGTGTAAGCATCAAAAAATGTCGAAAGTCCAACAACCACTCGGATTGCCATCAACCTACGGGTGATGGGGAGACGTTCGAGCCTGGCCAGCAACTCTGCAGATTTGGTGTCAGAGTGGCCGGATATAACACATTCAGAGGTCATAACCTGAGTTGACATAGTGTTACCCTGTTCAATGATTAGCGGGCAAACACGCAATACAACGAATTTTATCGCCCGATATACAGACGGAAATTCACTTGCGATTGTTATATGAAATTGCGCCGGTTACAGAAAAAATCTAATATGACAACGTTTCTGCAATCGTTTTCACGCACGGCAATCGTGGCGAAAATGGTGGTTAAGTCAATCAGGCGAAGCACACAATTGTAAGGCAGTTCACAATCTGGACGTTTGCTCACCCCGAGAATGTGACTTCAGATATAAAACGTAAAATATCCTGCGGGATGTGATAATACCTAGGTATCAGAATGAGTCTGGAAACCACAACGTTGCAAACGTGATGGAGAAATCATCTCTTTTTCATTCACAAATGGCGCTTTCTGTTATTAAGTATCTTATTGAATGAGATAACTTTTTGGCATCAATCTCTGGAGTAACATATGGATCGGGAAAACGGGGGCAAAAACCAGCCCATTACCATGCGCGATGTCGCCCGGGCGGCCGGGGTAAGCGTATCAACCGTTTCACGTATTCTGGATGAACGGCTGCCAACATCCAGGAGCGAATCAGCGGAGAAAGTACGACAGGTTGCATTGGAGCTGGGTTATCGTCGTGATTACGTCGCATCCAGTTTGCGGCGTGGTGGAACAGGTACACTCGGCATACTTGTTCCGCGTCTGACTGATACGGTAACAGCCATGCTTTTTGAAGAGATAGCAACAGCCGCATCACGTCGTGGCTACTTTGCGATTGTTGCCACCAGCGGTGACGACCCGCAACAGGAGCGCTTGTCCGTTGAGTCACTGCTGGATCGCCGTGTTGATGGTTTGATTCTGTCCACATGCCGACTGGATGATCCCCTGCCCCAGGAACTCCGCGATCGGGAAATACCCCACGTCCTGGCACTGCGCACGGATGGAATCAGTCCGTCTTCAGTCGGTGATGATGAACTTGGAGGTTACCTCGCCACCCGTCATCTGATTGATTTGGGTCATACTGATATCGGGGTCATTGGCGGCCCTGACTTTGCCTCCAATGCCCTTAACCGGCGTCGAGGATTTGAAAGAGCTATGCAGGAGGCGGGGTTGCCCATCCACGCAAACTGGTGTTGTTCTTCCGATTTTAATGTTCAATCCGGGGAAGAAAAAGGGATGTTGCTACTGAATTGTTCTCCCAGGCCGACCGCTATTTTTGCCGTCAACGATGAAATTGCCATTGGTGTGGTTGCAGCAGCACACCATCTGGGAATAACGATTGGTCAGGATCTGTCTCTGGTAGGATACAATGATATTCCGCTGGTGAGACGTCTGCCTGTCACCCTGACCTCCGTCAGAACCCCACTCGAACATATCGCTACCAATGCCGTCGAAATGCTGATTAATGGTGTAGACCGTTCACTGATTCGTACTGTCATCCCTTCTTTGATCCCGCGCAAATCCACATCATCACTGCATAAATAAGCTTCTTTGATGATCGCTATGCCATGCTGAATGAGTAGCGATCATCGTTATGCGATCAGGATCTCAGCCAGCCTCGTAGCAAAATCAATTTTTGTGATATTGGTTGCAATTATGCCTGGTGCTTAATTGACTCAATAATTTTTCAGGTTCAATGTTTATGATGTGAAAACGATTGCAGTAACGATCTCACTCAAGTTGCATAAACTCTAATCACTAAATTAGTTATCTACATATCAAGGAGATATGACATGGCCAATATCGATCTTAGAGGTCTTACCCCAGCACCCGTTACTCCATTTACTCGCGATGGTCGTGTTGACTTCGATGCCATCCAACGTCTGGGTAGCTGGCTGGGAAGCATTGACGGGGTGAAAGGGCTGGTGGTCCTGGGACACGCAGGTGAAGGTACATTTCTGACCCAGGAAGAACAGGCCGCGGTGATTCGCGCTTTCGTGAAGTCAGTTGACAACAAACTGCCCATCATTGCAGGTATCACTGGTGAAGGTACTGAAGTCGCCGCGCTGGAAGCCAAACGCGCCGTTGATGCTGGTGCCGCTGCGGGTCTGCTCTATCCATCACACGGTTGGTTGCGTTTCGGTTATCAGGATGGTGCACCGCAAGACCGTTACCGTGTCGTATACGAAGAAAGTGGTCTTCCGCTGATTCTGTTCCAGTACCCGGATGTCACCAAAGCCACCTATAGCCTGAAAACATTACTGGATATTTCTGCCCAACCCGGTGTTTTCGCTATGAAGAATGGTGTTCGTAATATGCGCCGTTGGGATACCGAGATCCCAGTCATTCGCCGTGAACGTCCAGACTTACAAATTCTGAGCTGCCATGATGAATATCTGCTGCACACTGCCTTTGATATCGACGGTTTCCTCGTAGGATATGGCAATATTGCACCTGAACCGTTGATTGAACTGATCAATGCAGGTAAAGCGGGTGATTATAAAAAAGCGCGCGAAGTACATGATCGTCTGCTGCCAGTCACCAAAAGTGTTTATCACCGCGGCTCGCATATGGAAGGCACAGTGGCACTGAAACACGCCCTGGTCGCGCGTGGCATTCTGGAACATGCAACGGTACGTTCGCCGCTGCTGCCACTGGAAGCCGGGGCTGAAGAGGAGATTCATGCAGCGATGCGCGCGGCTGATCTTGGTCGGGCTATCTGACCAAAAAAATTCCTGTCGGCAACTCACCTGAAATATCCTTACTGTCGGCAGGAATACTGTGGTTACTAATTTATTAAACATGGTCAGTGACAACCACCTGAATGATAACTTCAGGTGGCCTGCCAGAGTCTGTAAACTGGCCAATAAAATCTATCAGACGACAGTCTCCGTATATCCGTGGTGAAATATCACCACGGTCATTCAGGAAGATAAATCATGTCAACTTTGGTTTTAAATTCCAGTCGTTCTGCCGCCGAAACTGCGACAAATTCTTCTGAACTGATTGCCAGAATAGAACGCTTACCCGTTACCCGAAAATTAATATTCATCCGTATTGTCACAGGTATCTCAACATTCTTTGACTCATATACCGTTCTTGCGATCGCTTTCGCAATGCCTGAACTTATTAGCGAATGGGGACTCACCCCTTTCTTTGTTGGACTCATCATTGCCTCAAGTTATGTTGGGCAATTATTTGGTGCGGTTTTCTTTGGTTCATTGGCTGAGAAAATTGGACGCCTTGGTGTTCTAAAGATAACAATTTTGTTATTTGTCACGATGAGCGCGGCGTGCTTGTTTGCCTGGGGTGGCTGGTCACTATTAATCATCCGTTTCCTTCAGGGAATTGGTATAGGCGCGGAAGTCCCGGTAGCCAGTGCTTATATCAATGAATTTATTGGATCCAAAAAAAGAGGGCGTTTCTTCTTGCTCTATGAAGTCATCTTCCCGGTAGGATTGATGTTTGCAGGTATTGCTGGTTACTTTCTTGTTCCTGAGTATGGCTGGAAAGCCATGTTCTGGGTAGGACTTATACCACCAATGATTGCAGCACCACTACGCTGGCTGATGCCTGAATCTCCACGCTGGTTAATCAGTAAAGGACGTCTCAATGAAGCTGCGGCGATTATCGGAAATCTTGAAAGTGAGGTTATTAAACGGGGTGATACGCTCGAAGAACCGGTGGTGAGACATTATGAAAAACCACAGCAGTCTGATTTAGGCTGGCGAGAGCTTTTCTCAGGTATCTATCTGAAAAGGACTTTAATGTTGTGGGGGTTATGGGTTTGTGCCTATCTGGTTAATAATGGGATGATTACCTGGTTGCCGACGCTTTACCGAACTGCTTTTCATCTGTCTATGCCTCGCAGTCTCGCTTACGGCTGGATAACCTCAGCAGCAGGGGTTATCGCATCACTGGCCTGCGCATTACTGATTGACAAAGTAGGACGAAAACGCTGGTATGGATTTGCTTTCCTTTTTTCTTCGCTGGCCCTGGCCGTACTCAGTATTAGCGGTGCATCTGCAGCAATAATGGTATTAATTTTTACCAGCCTCGCTTACGCCATTATGCAAACTATTACATTCTCACTGTATCTCTATTCAGCTGAACTGTATCCCACAAGATTACGAGCCATTGGAACCGGGTTTGGTAGCGCATGGCTGCGTGCTGGTTCAACATTAGGGACACTTATTGTCGGTTTAATTGTGGCAGGCCCTGGTGTGGAATACGTTTTCCTTCTATTTTCTGTCATAACCTTGGCTGGCGGCGTTATCACCTGGACTGCTGGGATAGAAACGAAGGGAGCGATTCTGGAGGAACTTTCTCCTTAAATATTAAATTATCAATAACCGGGTGTCATTGAAATAACTCCCGTGTCAATTTAGATTCATCACTGTATTAACCTCCCTACGAGGCGCATCATGAAATTTCTAAGTTTTTCTATTAATGGGCAAGAACGTTATGGACTGGCTGTCGAAGACGGTATTGTTGATTTAAAAACACGTTTTCCACACTGTTCGGATCTGAAGACATTTCTCGGCCAAAAGAATGTAATCCCGACTGGTGAGCTGAAGCAGCTCAATGTTGATTATCGATATGATGATATAACGTTCTTACCCGTCATTACTCAACCTAATAAGATTATCTGTGCCGGTATGAATTACCGCGAAAAACGTGTTGAATTTAACGAGAAAGACCCTGATCCGACACTGTTCATCCGTTTTGCTGATTCACAAACAGGCCATCTTTGTGGCCTGAAAAAACCAGAAATGAGCAATGAATTCGATTATGAAGGTGAACTGGCGATCATCATTGGCCGCAGCGGCTCTCATATATCCGAGGATAATGCTTTAAGGTATATCGCTGGTTATAGCTGTTACATGGATGGATCGGTTCGTGACTGGCAGCATAGCTGGTTTACTGCGGGGAAAAATTGGCCAGCAACCGGTGGCTTCGGTCCCTGGATGGTGACGTCCGATGAAATTCCCGACCCGCACAACCTGGAAATTGTGACACGTCTCAACGGGATAGAGGTTCAGCGTGACAGTACACGCAATATGCTTCATTCCATTCGTGAACTTATCGCGTATATCAGCACCTTCAGTGCCCTGTCCCCTGGCGATGTCATCCTTACCGGTTCGCCGGGTGGGGTCGGTAAAAAACGACATCCACCGTTATTTATGTTACCGGGCGATGTGGTAGAGGTGGAGATTTCAAGTATTGGCACCCTGATAAATCCTGTTGTCAGCGATGTAAGTTCAGAACAAGGGAACCTGTTGGTCCGGGCCTTTTGATGATGTTTATATGCCATCCACAGGCCTGAGTACTTGATAATATGTAGATTGTTTTTTTCTGAGAGGCAGCGAGATGGTACTGGTGCAGTTTCTTGTCGTTTTGGGATTCCTGTTTCTCGGCATGCGGATGGGTGGAATTGGTGTTGGCTTTGCGGGCGGAGCCGGAGTCATGATACTCAGCTTACTGGGCGCTTCGCCCGGTGAACTGCCCATGTTAGTCATTGTCTTTATCATGGTGGTGATTATTGCAATAGCTGCGATGCAGGAAGCGGGCGGTATTGATTATCTGGTACAGCTGACTGAAAAAGCACTGCGCCGATATCCTCGTCTGCTGGTTATCACTGCACCATTATCGACCTGGTTGCTGACCATGATGGCAAGTACAGGCCAGGTTTCATTTGCCTGTATGCCCGTGATTGTCGGTGTTGCGAGGGAGAACCAATTACGTCCAACACGGGCGCTGGCAATTTCTGTTGTGGCGTCGTTATTGGGCATAGTGGCATCCCCTATATCCGCAGCAGTAATCTTTTTCTCTGGAATTCTGGAAAAAAGCCATCAGGGCTGGGGTTACACAGAACTCATCGCCGTCTCAATTCCCGCTACCTTTTTGGGTATCCTTTGCACCTCATTGTTCTATCTGGTTTGGGACAGAATCAGAAACAACGATATTCTCATTGTTCCCTCCGACAGTTCAGCTAAAGAACGTTATTTTACGCTTTCTCATCCTCGGCCGGGGGCCGGGTCATCCGTTCTCATGTTTCTGGCAGGACTGATATTGGTCCTGATTTATGCCATTCTTATTAGTCCCCGCCTCGGCGTTATAGCGCATCCCATCCTGAGCAGTGGCGAGGCCCGCATTACCGTTATGATGGCAGTTGCTTTAGCTATCTCGATGTTCTGTCGGATTAACATCAACAACATTCCGTCTTCATCAATCTTTAAAACCGGAATGACCTCTTGCATCTGCATCCTCGGTGTCGCCTGGTTAGGTTCCACCTTCATGGACAGTAATCATGTCTGGCTGGAAAAAATGGTGTCGGGTTATATTCAGAATTCATCGATAATGTTGGCAGTAGTCATTATGCTGGCTTCATGTTTCCTTTATTCACAGGCTGCAGCCACGAAAATTCTCTTCCCGGTAGCACTCAGTATGGGAATTGCACCTGCGACGCTTGTGATCTGTTTTCCGGCAACCGCCTCACTGTTTATTTTGCCCAATTATCCAACGTTACTTGCCGCAATAGCGCTGGATGATACTGGCTCTACAAAACCAGGTGCGCATATCATTGACCATCCGTTTCTCATGCCCGGATTAATGGCTACCCTGCTGTCCATCTTGTTTTCCGCGTTATTCGCAATGATCATCAGTTAGAGATAGAAGTTGTTTTTACTTGTCAAGTTAATTTGTATTAACCACATGAGGAATGGATATGTATTAAGCTGGAGATATTCTTTTTTCTTAAGGTATTACTATGCATCGTTCAAACAGTATTTATGCCAGCGTCATAGAAGATCTTATCGTATGGATAGAGCATAACCTCAGTGATGACCTTTCCATTAAGACCGTAGCTAGTCGTGCCGGTTACTCCCACTGGCATCTCCAGCGTATTTTCAAAGAATATATGGATGTCTCGCTTGCTACCTACATTCGCCATCGGCGATTGGAGAAGGCGAAAATGGAGATTGTAGAAAATAGATATAAAATCCTCGATATCGCCATCAAGTATGGTTACAGCAGTCAGCAGGAATTTACACGCGTATTCAAACGGATTACCGGTCACTCTCCTGCCCAATACCGCAGAATCACCCTTGAAGAACGCTTCCAGTTAATCAATAAATCTCACACTCAGTCCGCAGGACGATAATTACTGTTTTCGGCAATGAGTGCAACCTTTAGTCCTGGTCGGAGATTCTCAATCTGTAATTCGAAGCCATGCAACCTGGCAACAGAACTTACAATTGACAATCCGATACCAGTCCCTGATACGTCGTACTTCCCATCTGCGCGGGTGTAGCGATTGATGATCTCATGGAGATTTCCGTCAGGTATTCCATTACCATTATCCTGTACCACAATGTTTGTTCTATTTTCTCTGGAAGAAAACAGCAACGTAATCATACTCCCAGAAGGGCAATATTTAAAAGAATTCTCCACAAGATTGAATATTGCTTCAAATAACAATCCTTTGTCAGCATAGATAAAACCATCACTGTCAAGAACCTGGAATTTCGTTCCTGTTTCGGCACTGTAAGGTTCGAAAATTTCCTCTATATCATTCTTTAACTCAGATAGATGAAAAAATGACATGCCGGAATATTTTGAACGACTCTCTATGGATGAAATTCTCTGAAGTGCAGCAAATCTTTTGAGGATTATCTCGATTTCACCTTCAGCGATGTCCAGAATTTTCCGCTCTTTTTCACCGGTAGTGATGGCTGTTAACTGAGAGATATCACTGATGACACCACGTAATCTGATCAGCGGCGAAAAAAGGTTGTGGGAAATATTCTTATTGATAGAAGAAATTTCCCCGGTCAGATTTTCAATATTTCCCAACATGACATTCACATGTTCAGCCAGTGTATCAATTTCATTATTTCCGGTCATACTATGAATCCGTTGACGAAAATCACCCTGACTAATAATTCGCGTAATTTCCTGAATTTTCCTCAGGTCTTTAACTGTTTTTGCACTACGAATGACACCAATAATTCCTCCACCAAGCGCCATAAAGGCCAGACATATTAAGGTGGCAGTAAAAAGAATAAGTTTAATTTCTGAAATAAGTTTTATGTCAACACCAAAAAACAAAATATCGCCATTTGCCAGATTTTTCCTGACCATCCTGATATCATTGGGTATTCCCTCAACCTTTGCCCGATAAGGTCTTACAAAATCTACACTGGAGGGGGGTTCAACTCGGAGATTTCCTGCAATATGCTTTCCTGCTGGGTCAAACAATCCGCCATAGAATACCTGTCTGTAATCGTTCTCCAGCCTGTCATTCAATGCTTGAATCATCTTATCTTCCGGGAGCAGCGAAAGTGTATTGACCTGACTAAATATTGCCTGGTCGTTCTGCTCAATGAGGATGCTTCTTGCCTGGTAGTAAACTGAAAAAGACAACAAAATAATACATAGCGCCGATACTGAAAGCGCAATTAATGACACCCTAAAATAGGTGGTTTTAAATAGATTCTTCATTGTCATCCGGTATTTTAAGAATAAAACCAGCACCTCTAAGGTTTATAATTTTCAGAGGTGATTCCAGCGCATCAAGCTTTTTTCTGAGATTATTTATATGAACATCAATGACTTTTGTACCGGGGTCAAATGTGTATCCCCAAACCGATTCCAGGATCATCGGCCGAGTAATGAGAATGCCATGGTTGCGCATTAGCATAGTCATCAGCCTGAACTCCACGCTTTTCAGCGGAATATAAACCTTACCGAAGCTGAGTGTCTTCTCTATAAGGTCAAGCTGAATACCTTCCACACTCAGGATACTGGTATCTGTTATCACTTTATTAAAGCGCAGATGAACAAGAATACGGGCGACGACTTCTTCAGATGAGAAAGGTTTAACGATGTAATCCTGACAACCGGCTGAAATACCGGAGACGCGATCCTCCACTGAATTCATGCCACTTATTATGATCACTGGCGTTTCGCTGTTAATAACGCGGAGTTTTTTTAGTAATTCAATGCCATCCAGATCCGGCAGTACACGATCAAGAGTAATCAGATCATAACGTTCTGTTTCAAGACAACTTATCGCCTCTGCTGCCGTCATCACATGCCGTGCTGTAATTCCTGCCTCTGTCAGTGCACGTATAATTTCACGGGCGAAGAATTCATCATCCTCGACGCAAAGCACACTACTCATGAATTATCTCCATACTGTCAGTTGCCGCAATCACTGGCCTGCAAAACTTCGCAGACCAGTTAACTGCGGGCTGACAGATTAAACCATAGTTCTACCCGGGAGCCATTTCTTCATCAGGCAGAAAAACACCGGGATGAACAGTACAGCCAATATCGTGGCACTTAGCGTCCCCCCGATGATACCTGTACCAATCGCAATACGACTGTTTGCTCCCGCACCCGTTGCGATTGCCAGCGGAAATACGCCCGCCAGAAAGGCCAGTGATGTCATCAGAATCGGCCGGAGACGGGAACAGGCCGCACGTAACGCCGACTTACCCGCAGCCATTCCGCTGCGATATTCACTCTCCGCAAACTCGACAATCAGAATGGCATTTTTGGAGGATAAACCAATAATTGTCAGTAAAGCGACCTGGAAGTAGACATCATTATAGAGTCCCCTGATAAAAATAGCGCTCAATGCCCCCACGACACCCAATGGGATCACCAGCATGACACAGAATGGCACACTCCAACTCTCATACAGTGCCGCCAGACAGAGGAACACGACCAGAATAGATATTCCATACAACGCTGGCCCACTCCCGGATGCAATTTTTTCCTGAAGAGAAAGTGCGCTCCATTCACCGATGGTACCGGGTGGAAGTGACTGCTGAAGTTTCTCCATCTCCGCCATCGCACGGCCAGAACTGATACCCTCGGCACCGGTGCCGTCAATTTCATAAGCGGCGTTACCGTTAAACCTCACCAGAGAATCCGAACCTCGCGTCCATTCCGCTGTGGTAAAAGCTGATAACGGGGCCATCTGTCCGCCACTGCCCCGAACAAACCATTTGTTTAGGTCATCCGGCCCTGAACGGGAATCAGCCAGCCCCTGCATATACACTTTTTTAACCCTCCCCTGGTCGAGGAAATCATCAATATAACTTCCTCCCCAGGCATTACTGATGGTACTGGTCACATCGCTGTTCGTCAGAGAAAGCACGCGTGCTTTAGTGAAATCGACATTCAAATCTAGTTGTGAGGTATCTGGCAGAGAATTACTTCTGACCATGGACAGCAGAGGATCCTCATGCCCTTTTTTCAGCAAAATATCTCTCAGACTCGCCAGTTTAGCGCGTGATGTACCATCGGTTGCTTCAAGCTGGAAGCTGAAACCATCTACCTGCCCCATTCCTGTTACTGCTGGAGGTGTGGAGACCACGATTCGGGCATTGATAATATCTCCCAACATTCCTTTTGCGCGTTCAGCGACAGCATCAGCGGTATTCTGTTCGCCATCACGCAGATCCCAGTCTTTCAGGCGAATAACCGCGATGCCAGCATTCTGACCGCTACCGCTGTAGTTGAAACCATTAACATTGAAAACATTGGTAATATTCTTCTTTTCGAAGGTTTCAAAATAATTTCGGATCTGATCGCCAACCTTCTGAGTCTGAGGTAATAGCGTGCCCGCGGGTAAGGTGTACTGGACTGTAAGATAGCCCTGATCCTCTCCAGGCAGAAAACTGGTGGGAATGGTGTGAAACATGAAAAGCACGCCCGCCAGGATGGCGCCGTATATCACGCACAGTTTTGCCGGTTTGCGGAATAGTTTCACAAGGCGGTGACTGTAGCGGGATTCCAGCCGGCTATATCCCCGGTTGAAAAGATGGAAAAACCCTTTTGACGGCGTGTCCGCATGGCGCAGAAATGTTGCACAGAGTGCCGGTGTGAATGTTAACGCAACGACCACCGACAACAGCATGGCTGAAATAACAGTGACAGAAAACTGGCGGTAAATGACGCCCGTTGATCCACCAAAGAAAATCATTGGCAGAAAAACAGAAGAAAGGACCACTGCAATGGCTATAAGCGCACCTGAAATCTGCGACATGGTCTTAATTGTCGCTTCTTTAGGTGGCAAATGTTCGAACTTCATGACCCTTTCAACGTTTTCAACCACGACAATTGCATCATCAACCAGCAGGCCGATAGCGAGCACCATACCGAACAGCGTCAAAGTATTAACGGAATAACCACAAGCCGCCAGTACACCGAAAGTTCCCAGTAGCACAACGGGTACTGTCAGCGTAGGGATTAATGTAGCTCGGATGTTTTGCAGGAAAACATACATCACCACAACCACTAATAAAATCGCTTCAAAGAGAGTTTTGACCACTTCTTCGACAGATATTTTTATAAACTTGGTGTTGTCTTTGGGATAAACAACGGTATAACCCTGCGGCATATTTCTCTGATATTCCGCGACCTTGCTTTTGATCAGATCGGCAGTATCAAGCGCGTTTGCTCCCGGTGCCAGCATCACCGCAATCCCAGCGGCCGGATAACCATTCATTTCGGCCTGGGTGCCGTACTGTTCGTTGCCGACACTGACTTTAGACACATCAGAAAGCCGGACTACCGATCCATCAGAATTCGTTTTAACGATGATATTTTTGAACTGATCCGCAGTCTGCAAGCGTGACATAACATTGACTGTTGCTGTCATTGTCTGCCCCTGCGCCGCAGGCTGTGCCCCAATGCTCCCGCCAGATACATCAGTATTCATTGACTGCACGGCAGTTTTAATGTCTGACGGCATCAGGCTGTACTGAGCCAGTTTGGCAGGATCGAGCCATATTCTCATCGCATGTTGCGAACCAAAGATTCTTACATCTCCCACGCCAGGCAAACGTGAAAGAGTGTCCTGCATATTACTGGCTACCCAGTCACTGAGATCGGAAGCCGTCGCTTTACGGGTTTTATCATATACAGCCATCATCAGAAGATAATCAGGCTGGCGTTTAATCACCACGATCCCCTGAGAAACAACCGCAGTCGGTAAGCGAGATTCTACGCGTGCGACCTGGTTTTGCACCTGAACCTGAGCAATGTCGGGATCGGTTTTCTGGTCAAAGTAGACGTCAATCTCAACACCACTTGTAGAGCTACTGGTACTGGTGAAATAAAGCATGCCGTCAAGACCGGTCAGCTGCTGCTCTACAACCTGAGTGACATTGTCCTCCAGAGTTTTAGCTGAAGCCCCAGGATACGTCATTGCGATCTTAATCGAAGGCGGCGCAATATCAGGATATTGCGCGATCGGTAAATTAAGCAGGGAAATAGCCCCGGCCAGCATGATCAGAATGGCAATGACCCACGCAAAGACCGGTCTTTGAATAAAGAAACGTGAAATCATGATGCCCCGGACTCCTTCGCCTTTTTGATGGTGACATCATCACCGGGAGATACACGGTTATTTCCTGCTGTAATGACACGGTCACCATTCTGAAGACCCTGGGTAACAATCCAGTTTCCTTTAAAGTCCCCATCCGTGAGGATATTCACCCCTTTAACTTTGCCGTCAGACGTCACGGTCAGCACCGATGCCTGACCGTTATGGTCAAAAGTCACAGCGCTCTGGGGGACCAACGCGACACTCTGATAGTGCATCCCCGGCAGTACAGCACGAACAAACATACCTGGCAGGAGAGAATGCGAAGGATTAGGAAACACGGCCCGTAATTTAACAGTGCCTGTTGAAGGATCAACAGCCGCTTCGGCAAGTTCAAGTTTTCCAGCCTGGGAATAAATGGTGCTATTCCCCAACATCAGACGAACCTGTTCATCCTTGCCACCATTCTCCATTCCGAGCTTACGCCACTGGTCTGATGGCTCCTGGAGATCGACATATATCGGATCCAGTTTACGAACATCGGTCAGTGAATCGGACTGATTAGCCGTTACCAGTGCACCTGGTGTCACCGTTGACACACCCGCAATACCGGAAATCGGCGAGCGAATTGTCGTGCGGTCAAGATTTATTGCGGCAGTCTCAAGATCGGCCTTTTTCTCCGCAACATTCGCAACATCTTGCTTGTAGGTTGACAGTGCATCATCAACATCCTGCTGGGAAATGACATGGCTGCTTATTAAACGGTCATAGCGCTGGTATTTCAGTTTTGCGGAAAACAGTTCAGCTTTTGCACTGTCCACCGCAGCCAAAGCCTGATCGTAAGCCGCTTTATACGAGGAGGGATCAAGGAGATAAAGCACCTGACCAGCCTGTACAAAATCCCCTTCCCTGAAAGCCCGTTTCTGAATAATGCCGGTAACCTGAGGCCTGACCTGTGAAATGAGTGTTTCACTGGTTCGCCCAGTCAGCGTCACTGATGTTGATATGGGTTGAAGGTGGATTGACTGAGCGAAAACAGCTTTTTTTTCGGTACCGGATGATACCTGCTCCTGTTTGCACCCCACCAGAGCAGCACACAGGAGCATGAGAGAAGTGAATTTGATCTCAGACATCAGCATTACCTTGAGAACACTTCTGCGGTGCCTAAATAGACATCAGAGTCACCGGGAGAATCCAGTGAGATGATTTTTATGCGCTGGCCGCCTAACTCTTTGCCTTTCATCTGCAGAGCATGAATAGCATCATCCATATCCCCACGAATACCGGATACAGAAACAGTACCGAGTTCCCTGCCAGCAGGTTCGGAACCCGGCTGCGCGGCGAACAAACTAAAACTGGGTGAAAGAAGTGCGAGGGTGATGACGAGTGTTGAGATTTTCATGTTCAACTCCTGATGAGTAAGGAAGATTTTTCATGAACATGATATTTCGACTCATCGGATTTGGAGATTTATTAAAAATTAACTTGACAAAAAATATTACTGTGATTGTCAATACTAAAAGGAAAGGAGGTTAAATTATTAATTAACCAGTTATTGGCAATGGCAATTAGAGTTAGATCACGTCTATGCTGATACAGTAAAGTTTGCTGGCGTTGTTATCTAACTGTTTACTTTTACTTGTCCCCCTTCTCCCGCATGTTCCCCTAGTCTGTGTAACTATGGCGGGTTTCGTCCTCTATAGCTGGATAATAGCCGGGGACTATCCCTTTATCAAACCACTGCTGATCAACGAACTCCCGGCGCAGCATGCTGACACGTGCATTAGCGCTATCTCCTTCTGGATCAATGTCGCATCTGCATTGCTGATGGCCTTGGTGCTAAATATTTCTCCGGCTTCAACATTACAGCCCGGTATACTCTTTATCTGTCTGCTCTCTTTATCGATGTTGTTGTTATTTATCCGCTATGTACATCAGGACAATGAGGTGAGTGATGTCAAGTGAAAAACTGAGCTACAAAGATGTCGGTGTTAACTACGATGTAATTGATCCGTTTAAGGTTTTTGCCCAGCAAGCTTCTGCGCTTACTGCTTCATCCCTTACCCATCACGGGTTTAGCGAAATTGCCGCTTCGCGCGGTGAATCCGCCTACCTGGTAGATCTCGGCCCACTGCTCATCGCCTCTATAACCGAATGCCTTGGAACAAAAATCCTTATCGCTGACAGTTATTATCAGCAAACCCAGAACAGCTAATATGCGGCTATCGCGCAGGATACGTTGGCTATGGCGATTAATGATCTGATTACTGTTGGTGCGTTACCTTTTTCCTGCCATGCCTACTGGGCAGCCGGTCACGAATCCTGGTTTAAGGACAAACGTCGTACTGAGGACTTGATCGCAGGCTGGCGGGACGTCTGTAAAAAATACAACCTTGCCTGGGGCGGTGGTGAAACTCCTTGTCTGAATAATGTCGTGCACGCGGAAACGATTGATCTTGCCGCTTCGGCGTTGGGCTATATTCACGATCGCAGACAACTTTCTGTTGGAGGTAACTTACAGAGTGGCACACAAATTGTTCTGCTCAGCTCATCAGGTATCCACTCTAACGGTGTCAGTCTGGCGCGCAGCGTGGCTGAACGATTACGGGATGGCTACCTGACACCACTGGCGGATGGTACTCCTTTAGGTGAAGCGCTACTGCAGCCAACTCACATCTATTCTGGTTTTATCGCTAAATTATTCGCTGCAGGTATATTCCCGCAATATATGGCTAACATCACCGGGCATGGCTTGCAGAAAGTGATGCGCTCACCGAATGCTCTCACTTATGTCATAGATCATCTTCTTCCAGTCCCGCAGGAGATGGCGCTGATCTGCGATGAAGCAAAATTGTCGGCAGAAGAAGCTTATAAGACCTTCAACATGGGAGCAGGTTTTGCACTTTTCCTCACGGAAGAAGCCGTTGAAACCGTTCTTGCCTTAGCCAACAATGAGGAATTTACTGCCTTGCATGCAGGTTATGTTGAAGAAGGAGAGAAAAAGGTTGTCATTTCACCGCTTAATATTACCTATCATGGCGATGATTTTAAGTTACGTAATTGAATATAACTACTTTCACCCTGAACAGGTAAACATCAGAAGTCCGGCCACAAAGTTAAAACGTGGTCGATTTCTCCGATGTGTGGTTTAGGAAATTTTGATAAGCAGCTATCGTGTCACGCCCGGTTGTCTCCTTTCGGTTTTATCTGACAACGCCACAGTAATTGCCTGAACTGCCGGCTTGTATAGTGGCTGCCTTGGACGTCTTTCTAAGAGTCAAGCCGTTATCGGGATGCTGTTGACCTGCCTGTTTTGATCTCGCAGTAATGTATAAATTTCGCATGAGATATATCGCTTCAGACAGCGTATGGCTTCCATTTTTGTATGTCCTTCAGCCACTCGCTTGTCTACATACTCCCTGGTTTTTGCGTCTTGCGGTATTCTTTGGCATCTGGCCTCAAGGATCCCAGTGCTCTGATAAGCTGCATGCGCGTCATATTTCTGTTAATCCGCGACTCTTATGCACTGAGCGGCGGTGTTTACGGTTACCGCAGAGTTCACGGCGATCTTCGTGAAATCGGAGAAGTATGCAGCAGAAATCGCGTTGCAGTTAGTTCAATGCATAACTCAAAGTGAAGAAATTTAACAGACGGTCTCTATGAGCCGCTTACCTATCGCCGGGGGCCAGATCTGCGACTTCGCCGTTCAATGTGAAATAGAAAGAGCGACCAGATAGCATCAGGAAGTCATCCCCTCCCCTTACTCCAGTACGCCATAAAACTGATCGCCTCATTGGCAACATGGCGCTCACCAGCCAGATAGCGTCTGAGGTGTTTTACCGCCGAGGATTCAGCTGCCACCCAGCCATAAAAGCGATTATTTTTATCCTCTGCACCACACCATAAAATCTCCTGACCTGTTTCATCAATAAATTCCTGATGAGAACTGAGTGCATAAGAAGGGAGAAATACATGCTCCTTTACCGCATTCAGCAACGCTTCACCATGAGGCAACTGCAACTTGTCGCGCGGTAAGCAATACACTTCAGCAAACCCGAATTCATTCAGGGCAAGGCAATCAGCCCGCGCTGGAACCTCAAGAAAAACCTGAAGTTTGGGTGGCGCGTTCAGCTCTGCCATCTGTCGCATGATATTCTTGACCGCGGGCAGAGCCGTCTCATCCGCGATGATTAACGCGTGTTCGACGCCGGCATGCGGTTTCCATTCGTAGCCGCCACTGTCAACAAGATGTGCACGGTTCGGTGCGACCATCTGCAAAACATCTCCCGGCGTGGCGCTGATTGCCCAGGCCGACGCTGGCCCTTCGGTCCCATGAACCACAAACTCAACTTCCATGCGAGTCTCCTCAGCATTGACGTTACGCAGAGTGTAAGTACGGACGATGGGGCGATCTTCTGGCGGCAGTTGTTGCAACTGCTGCCACCATGAACTCTCAGTATTGAGCAATCGGGTCGTCCCATTTAAGGACGGGAAAAGTATTTTAATGCGCTGATCTGGTCCATCCATTTTCATCTGCCGCACCTGCTCACCGGTGAATATGCAGCTCATCAGCGATGGAGAAAGCATCTTCTTATGCAACAGCCTGACATCAAATAAGCGATAACTGGCAACCTGAGCCATCTTCCTTCCTTTTCAACGCGCGCCATGAGACGTAGATCTTAATACTCGCCATGAGGCCACCATCAGAAACAGCAGCGATGCCACAAATGCACCTGCCAGCAGGCTATGTTGCCCGCTTACTGACGTCATTAACGGAACCAGCAAAGCGCAGAGACCATAACCCAGCGTGTGGCTGGTCGCGATCAACCCCGCTCCCTTGCCGATTGAGAGTTTTTGGTTAAGCAGGAGCTGGTATGCCGGCGTAGCCATTGCAGCACCAAATGAGGTCACTGCTATTCCAGCGTAAAGCGACGGCAGATTTCCGCACACCATCATGATCAAACCTGCGGCCATAACGACCGCAGCAGCCAGCAGCAGGGGTTCCACAGCCAGTCGTTGTGGCCGCACAACCAGGAATTGCGCCAGCAGCGTGCTCATGGCCGCCAGACTCAGCAACCAGGCGATATGGTGACTGATAGCATCAGATAACGTCACAATCTTACCCACCGCCGGTGCAAGGCCGATCTGCATCATGCTTATAGCTGCAGCGAGCAATAAAGCGAGACTCAGCAAGGGCAGCAGTCCCATATGGAAACACGTGGATTGATGCTGCGTTGTCGTCAGAGGCGGATCGTTATACTGACCACTGATCAACAGTAAGGCGATTAACGGTGCCAGCGCCATAAGCCAGATGGGAGCCAGTGGGTGAAAGCCCAGGACAAGCGCCGCCAGAGGGGGGCCCAGCAATCTGCCACAACTCAGCCCGGAACTGATGGTTGCCAGCGCCGCCATGCGCTTCTCAGAACCCGCGCGTTGCATCGCCCACGTTTGCGCGGCCGGAACCATGCCAGAGACAGTCAGACCATAGATCAGACGTGAGAAGATGAGTCCAACAAGTCCTGTTGCCGGGCCGATGATTTTTGCTGACAGACCTGATACCACCAGCGCCATCACGCTGAAACTCAGCAGGTAACCCACCAGAGAAGCGGTCACCACGAATTTACAGCCCTTCACCTCGGACACCCGCCCCCACCAGGAAGATGCCGGTAGAAAAAGCATGGAGCCAAACAGCAATAACCCCGCCCAAACTGAGAGTGTCAGGTTGGTCATTGCCACCAGCTGCGGCAGCATAACCAGTAAGCCATTCTGACCAATTCCAAGCAAACTGGCACATAAAGCCAGTAACCAATTGGATTTACTTATCAGTCTTAAATTAAACAGATTCGCAATAGATTCCATAAATAATGTAAAGACATCGTTAAAATCATGGGTATATGTGATTAATGATGTATGTAAATATTACAAAAACAGTTGCCAATGTAAATGAAATACTTATCATAACGATAATCATTATCAATTGCTGATTGAGATTGTCTTATGAATGATTTGGCCCATACCTCTGCTGTAGACGTAGCAGCACAGTGTTTTCTGAATGCACTTCTCCGGGAAACACGGGACTGGCAGTATGTTGCGGGCGCAGCGCATGACCAAAAGCAACACATCCTTCTGCCGCTTGCGTCAACTGAACAGATCTGCCTGCCACTACGATATTTCTCCCCTACTCAGCATCACCAGTATCAGTTTCCCGCCCTGCTCATCAGCCCGGCGTATCCCGAAGGACAATCTGTTAGTTTTGAGACGCTGGTATCGCTGATTCTGGCAAAACCCGCGATCCGTGCAGAGCTGAGCAGCAACATTACCGGGCGATTTCAGCAACGTGTTTATGAGAGCCACGCGCATACCTGGCAGGCTATCAACCTGCGCCATCGCTGGCCTGACTTACGACTACGCCCGCTGTCATTTTCCGAGGCCGAGCAGGCACTGCTGGTTGGCCACGCGTTCCATCCGGCACCCAAATCACACCAGCCATTCAACGAAGCTGAAGCTCGCCGCTATTTGCCCGATTTCGCTTCAAGCTTTCCGCTGCATTGGTTCTCCGTTGATAGCCAGTATGTCGCCGGTGAAAGCCTCGGATTATCACTGCGCACGCGTCTGCTGCGCTTTGCTGCGCAAAGCGCCCCCGACTTGCTGAGCCAGTTCACCGATACGCACTGGCTGATCCCTATGCATCCCTGGCAGGCACAGCATTTGCTGTCGCAGGCGTGGTGCCAGCAACTGGTCATCTGCGGCGCAGTTATCGATTTGGGTGAAAACGGCAGCGCATGGTTACCCACCAGCTCATCCCGATCGCTTTACTGCTCTGCCAGCAATGACATGATTAAGTTTTCGCTTAGCGTTCGCCTGACCAACTCGGTGCGCACGTTATCTGTCAAAGAAGTCAGGCGCGGTATGCGTCTGGCACGTCTGGCTCAGACGCCTCGCTGGCAAACACTCCAGGCGCAACATCCCACCATGCGTGTCATGCAGGAGGACGGCTGGGCAGGATTGCGGTCTGCTGATGGTGTCATCCAGGAAGAGAGTCTGATGGCGTTTCGCGTCAACCTGCTGTTCGACACCCCTCAGACTCAGACTAATGTTCTTGTCAGCCTGACCCAGGCCGCACCGGACGGCGGGGACAGCCTGCTGGCAGCAGCAGTAAAACGACTCAGCGCCAGACTGGGGTTGTCATTACGCCAGGCAGCACAGTGCTGGCTTACTGCCTACTGCGATCACGTCCTGCTTCCCCTGTTCAGCACAGAGGCCAATTTCGGACTGGTCCTGCTTGCTCACCAGCAAAACATCCTCGTGGAGATGCAGCAGGATTTACCGACGGGACTGCTGTATCGCGACTGTCAGGGTAGCGGTTTCACGGACAATGCCCGGAACTGGCTGGCGGAAATTGATGAAGCTGACGCAGAAAATTGCTTCAGCCGCGAACAGGTCTTGCGCTATTTCCCTTACTACCTGCTGGTGAACTCTACACTGGCTGTCACTGCGGCGCTGGGTGCTGCGGGTTTTGAGACCGAGCAGCAGCTGATGGAGACGGTGCGCGAGAAACTGGCCGCATTACGCCCCCGTGTTCTTGATAAGCAAAGCCTTGATTATGTGCTCGCAAGCAAACACTGGAACTGCAAGGGCAACTTCCATTGTTACCTCCACGATCACAACGAAAACACCATCGCCGACCCGGCAGTCATCTATTTCGACTTTCAAAATCCGTTCTACAGGGAGAATGCGTGATGCCGCAGGCCAATATTGTTCATGATAATCATGGTTTTCGGTGCACCCTGACCAACCAGCCTTTGCCATTAATGCTGGGGCTGGATAACAGTGCATCGTTACAGTTGATCGAAAATATGCCCGATGGCTGGCTTGCTGATGCGATTGACCAGTTGCTGGTTGCAGCACCGCATCTCAGCGGCGTTCATCTTCCCTGGGCGCAGTGGCAGCATGAATCCCAGGCACAGGCGCTGTTTGACGCCGTATCGGGTGATTATCTCGCGCGTGAGGTCTTCTGGCAGTTGCCGTTGTGGCTCCGGGGTGCAACGGCGGCTGCGAACGAAAAAATGCAGTTTGACCGGGAACGGCAGATTTATTATCCGGTGCGACCGGCCAGACCCGTCGGCGAGGTTTACCGCCGCTACGATCCGCAAATCAAACGGACGCTCAGTTTCCGCCTTGCGGATGTGGCTCAGGACGCGGAGCGATTCACCCACTGGATGAATACGCCGCGCGTTAATGCTTTCTGGGAGATGGCTGCCCCCCAGGCAGAGCTGGAAGCTTACCTGCACAAACAACTCGACTCGTCTTACTGCTACCCGCTGATTGGCTGTTTCGACGACCAGCCCTTTGGCTACTTTGAAGTCTACTGGGCGGCGGAAGATCGTATCGGCCGCCATTATCGCTGGCACACCTTTGACCGCGGTCTGCATATGCTGGTTGGCGAAGAAGCATGGCGTGGTGCGCACTTTATCCGTAGCTGGTTACGTGGGCTGACGCATTATTTGTTTCTGGACGAACCACGCACACGGCGTGTTGTTGCTGAACCTCGCTACGATAATCAGCGTCTGTTCCGTCACCTGCCCGTTGCCGGGTATCACACCAGTAAAGAATTCGATTTTCCTCATAAGCGTTCCCGTCTGGTTATCAGCGAACGCCAGCGCTTCTTCACGGAGGTGGGGCTGTGATGTGGGAACGCGTTAATCGCGAAATGATCGCGAAAATCCTCGCTGAACTGGAGTATGAACAAGCGTTGCCTGCCAGCGAGATAACACCCGATCGATGGGCAATCGCGGCTGGCACAGCGCGCTGGGAATTCAGCGCACGCCGCGGCATCTGGGGATGGCTGCATATTGATCCTGAGTCGTTGCACGGCGGACCTGCCGAAGCCGATGCGCTGCTGCGCCAGCTCGCCGTGGTGCTGGAAATGACCGATGCCCAGACCGCTGAACATCTGGAAGATCTCTACGCCACACTGCGCGGGGATTTACAGCTGCTGGAAGCACGTCAGGGAATGAACGCCGAAGGCCTGATCGGCCTCCCGCCGGATGAGCTTCAATGCCTGCTGAGTGGACATCCGAAGTTCATCTTCAATAAAGGCCGACGCGGATGGGGTATCGACGCGCTACGCGCCTATGCCCCGGAATATCGCAACGCCTTCCGCCTGCACTGGATAGCCGTCCGTCGCGACCGGTTTATCTGGAGCAGTGATAATGTCGGCGATATTACCGTACTGCTTGCCAGTGCCATGCAGGATGCAGAGCTAACGCGGTTCCACCAGCGCTGGCAGTCATTACAGCTGGACGACAGCTGGCTGCCGCTGCCCGTGCATCCCTGGCAATGGCAACAAAAAATCGCCCTCCATTTCCTGCCTGATATCGCCCGCGGGGAGTTAGTGGATTTGGGTGAGTTTGGTGACCACTATCTCGCCCAGCAGTCGCTGCGCACGCTGACCAACATCAGCCGCGCCTCACCGTTTGATATCAAGCTGCCATTGACGATTTACAACACCTCCTGCTATCGCGGCATTCCAGGCAAGTACATCGCCGCCGGGCCGCTGGCATCAGGCTGGTTACAGCAACAGTTTGCCGCGGATGAAACGCTCCGCGCGACAGGCGCACAGATTCTTGCCGAACCGGCAGCCGGGTATCTGGCTCATGCAGGCTACGCGGCATTGCCCGGTGCACCTTATCGTTATCAGGAAATGCTCGGCGTCATCTGGCGGGAAAATCCCTCCTGTTATTTGCAGGATGGCGAGCAGGCGGTGCTAATGGCCGCGCTGATGGAGACGGATAATGCGGGACACCCTCTGATTGCTGCGTGGATCAGGCGCTCAGGACTGGATGCAGAAAGCTGGCTCCGCCAGATGTTTACCGTCGTGGTCATCCCCTTCTATCACCTGATGTGTCGCTACGGCGTGGCGCTGATAGCACATGGTCAGAACGTGACCCTGGTGATGAAGGACAATATTCCACAGCGAATTTTTCTCAAGGATTTTCAGGGCGATATGCGGCTGGTCGATAAAGACTTTCCGGAAGCCGCGTCTTTACCCACAGCCGTAAAGGACGTGACCGCGCGCCTGAGTGCAGACTATCTGATTCATGACTTGCAGACCGGACATTTCGTCACCGTATTGCGCTTTATTTCACGCCTCACGTTGCAAACCGGCATCAGCGAAGCGCAGTTCTACCGGCTGCTGGCGAATGTGATCCGGCAATACATGGATGAACATCCTGAGATGGCGGATCGCTTCGATCTCTTCGATCTGTTTAAGCCGCAGATCATCCGCGTTGTCCTCAACCCGGTAAAACTCACTTTTTCTGAACATGACGGCGGCAGCCGCATGCTGCCGAATTACCTCACCGATCTTGATAACCCTCTGTATCTGGTCACCCGGGAGTCAGCAAAATGAAGACGTATGATTTCATTGGCATAGGTATTGGTCCCTTCAATCTTAGCGTCGCCGCCCTGGCTGAAGGGCTGGAAGGCTTCAGTTCCCTCTTCCTCGAACGCAAACCTTATTTCGCCTGGCATCCGGGTATGATGGTGCCCGATTGCGCCATGCAAACCAGCTTCCTCAAAGATCTGGTGAGTGCCGTCGATCCAACCAATCGCTACAGCTTCGTTAATTATCTGGTACAGCGAAAAAAGTTCTACCGCTTCCTGACGACCGAGCAGCGCACGGTATCCCGTGAGGAATTTTCTGATTACCTCAGCTGGGCCGCTAATAGCCTGAGTAATCTGGCGTTCAGTCAGCAGGTGACGAAAGTCAGTTTCGATGACACAACACGGCTGTTTACCATTGAGACCACTCAGGGCAAATACCAGGCCCGCCATGTATGCCTCGGTATCGGAAAGCAGGCAAAAATGCCCGGCTGTGTCACTGAGCAGAGTGACCGTTGCTTCCACGCCAGCGAAATGATGCTGCGCAGGCCGAATCTGCAAGGTCAGCGCGTCACCATCATCGGTGGTGGACAGAGCGGAGCCGATCTGTTTCTCAATATCTTCCGCGGCGAATGGGGGCAACCGGCTGCGCTGAGTTGGGTTTCGCGCCGGAATAACTTCAATGCGCTGGATGAAGCCGCCTTCGCCAATGAGTACTTCACCCCGGAATATCTCGAGAGTTTTTCCACGCTAAACGAAAGCGCACGTCAGCAAATGCTGAATGAACAGAAAATGACGTCGGACGGGATAACCAGCGAATCGCTGCTTGCCATCTATCGCGCGATGTATCACCGGTTTGAAGTCTTGCGTGAACAACCGTGGGCGCATCTGCTGCCATCGCGTACGGTCACCCATGTTGCTGCACAACAGAACCCGCTGCAGTTGACGCTGTGTCATCAGCTCGATCACGGCGAAGAACAGCTGACAACCGACGTGGCGGTTTTCGCCACCGGTTACAGCCCGGCACGCCCTGCCTTCCTGGCACCGATAGCACACCGCTTCCAGCTGGACCGGGATGAAAGTTTTCACATCAACACCGATTTCACCCTTAACTGGGACGGCCCACAGAGTAACAACCTGTTCGCCGTTAATGCCGGGATGCAAAGTCTTGGCATTGCAGAACCCCAGCTCAGCCTGATGGCCTGGCGCGCTGCACGCATTCTCAATCGCGCACATCCAGATGCCCCCTTCGAGCTGGCTACCACCCCTGGCGTTATCCACTGGCGTACACAGCCGCCTGCGGTTCATGGTCAGGATCATCCACACACCGTTAATGCAGTTCAGTACTGAACATTTTCTCGGGAAAAAAATAAAAAATGAAACAGCCGTATCTCTGGGTTTTAAAACCGTGTTTGCTCGCCATGCTCTCTTCCAGCGCCTGGGCGGAAGAGGCAAAAGATGATCAGATGGTGGTCTCTGCCAGCCGAACGCATCGCAGCGTCGCGGAAATGGCGCAGACCACATGGATTATTGAACAGGCCGAAATTGAGCAACAGGTTCAGGGCGGTAAAGAGCTGAAGGAAGTACTGGCGCAGCTCATCCCCGGAATGGACGTCAGCAGCCAGGGACGCACCAACTATGGTATGAATATGCGTGGTCGTTCCATCATGGTGATGGTTGACGGTGTCCGCCTCAACTCGTCACGCAGCGATAGCCGCCAGCTGGACTCCATCGATCCTTTCAACATTGAGCGCATTGAGGTGATCTCTGGCGCAACGTCACTCTATGGTGGCGGCAGTACCGGTGGACTGATCAACATCGTGACCAAAAAAGGCCAGGCCGGAACAGAAGCTGAGTTCCAGACCGGGATGAAGAGTGGCTTCAACAGTCACAACGATCATGATGAGAATGTGGCAGCGGCCATCAGCGGCGGTACCGACAAAGCTTCCGGCCGTTTGTCAGTGGCTTATCAGCGCTATGGCGGCTGGTATGACGGCAACGGTGATGAGGTGATTATTGATAATACCCAGACCGGACTACAGTATTCCGACCGTCTGGATATCATGGGCACCGGTACGCTAAATATTGATGAAAACCAGCAACTGCAACTGACGACACAATATTTTAAAAGCGAGTCCGACGGCAAACACGGTCTTTATCTGGGGGAAAATTTCTCGGCGGTTACCGGCTCAGCAAACGCCTGGAATGCCGGGAACCTGAATTCAGATCGCCTGCCCGGCACTGAACGTCATCTGATTAACCTGCAATATTCAAACACGGATTTTCTCGGCCAGGATTTAGTGGCGCAGATCTTTTATCGCGATGAGGACCTGACGTTCTACCCCTTCCCGACACTCAGCGGCGGACGCGTCACCAGCATCGGTGCTTCACAGCAGAAAACCGATTTCTACGGTGGCAAGCTGACCATTAACAGCAAACCGGTTGATGCGCTGACCCTGACATATGGTGTGGATGCGGAACATGAATCCTTTGATGCGAATCAGCAATTTTTTGATCTGAACACCGCGGCCCAAAGCGGCGGGATGACACTGAAAAATGCCTATAACGTCGGGCGTTATCCGGGTTATAGCATTACCAACCTCGCGCCCTTCCTGCAATCAAGTTATGACTTTGCTGCCATCACACTGAGCGGCGGTGTTCGTTATCAGTACACCAAAAACAAAGTGGATGATTTCGTGGGTTATGCTCAGCAACAGGCAATCGCTACCGGACGGGCGACATCGGCAGACGCGGTTCCCGGAGGTTCGACCGATTACAATAACCTGCTATTCAATGCCGGCATCCTGGGACGCATTACCGAACGCCAGCAGGTGTGGTTCAACTTCTCACAAGGTTTTGAAATCCCCGATCTGGCGAAATATTACGGTTCAGGCACCTACCAGCTGGCGAACGGTCATTACAATCTGACTAACAGCGTTAATGTTAACGATTCCAAAATGGAAGGAATTAAAGTTGATGCTTACGAGCTTGGCTGGCGCTTTACCGGCGATAACCTCCGTACCCAGCTGGCGGCCTACTATTCACTGTCTGATAAAACCATCAGCATCAATAAAACCGACATGACCATCAATCTGGACGATGACAAACGCCGGATTTATGGGGTCGAAGGGCAGATCGATTATTTCTTCAGTGACAGCGACTGGAGCACCGGTTCCAACTTCAACATCATCAAATCGGAAACCCGTGTAGACGGGAAGTGGGAAAAACTCACGGTAGACAGCGCCAGCCCGTCCAAGGTGAGCGCATGGGTTAACTGGGCACCGGGGAACTGGAACCTGCGGGTGCAGAGTACGCAAACATTCGATGTTTCCGATGCGGATGGCAAGAAAATCGATGGCTATAACACCGTCGATCTACTTGGCAGTTATGACCTGCCGGTGGGGAAACTCAGTTTCAGCGTCGAGAACTTACTGGATAAAGACTACACCACGGTATGGGGCCAGCGAGCGCCAGGGTTATATAGCCCAACTTATGGCGACGCCGGTCTTTACACTTATAAAGGCCGGGGCAGAACCTTCGGCTTGAATTACTCCGTACTGTTCTAATCCTCCAATCAGGTATCCGCATTGGCGGGTACCTTTCTTAGGCTTTCGATTTACTCTCTTATTATATGTTCTCGCCGTTACGCAGCACGATTAAGCGTTACCATTTAGCGATGTACATATTCTAAAACTTTCCTGAGATGATATCTGGAATATGATTACCCACTATTGTAAGTGTTGCTTATAAGGGGTGGGGAAATGAATGATGCGTGAAGGTAAGGTAATTGTTGTATCAGCGGTAGCATTTTGTATGCATTTTTCTGCTGCTGCAGGACTGAATTTTCTAAGCAATAATACAAACAACACTGTGTAAATCTGGCGGCGAACCCGGATCCTGACGCATAATACTGAGTGCGCTGCTTGCTGATGCCGATGACCTCATTTTACACGGCAAGCCCGGTAAATTGTTAATAGAGAAACAACGGATAATGAGTTCAACGGTCTATACCGCGCATTTAAAAGCGCCAGATCCTCTGGTTTATAAGTTGGGAGCCTGTGAAAACAGCAGTGATGTTGCCAGTCAATTGATTGAAGCATTCAACACTCATCAGCCAGAAAGGGAATATTTGGCGATGGCACAGGGGCAAGCATCCGTGTTTGCCTACATGATGACCGGCCAAAGCGCCATGGCACTGCTCGAACGCGAAATGACCCGTTTTGAAAGCGTGCCTTACCGTAAACTGCTCGGCACCCCGCCATTCGCTATCAGGGTAGCGATTTGTGCACCGGTTTCTGCCTGTGTGTATGTGCAGCGGGCAAATCCATTGCCGCACATTACGCTGCAGCAGCTTAGTAAGGTATTTACGCGTGGCAATCCGGCGGGAGATTACTCCTCATGGGCTCAGCTGAATGCCGCTAATGCTGGCAGCCTTTACCCGCTGCGTTTGCCCGATATCGCGCCACTCAACGTATTCATGAGTCAGCATCACTTTAACCAGCGTCAGCCGGGTTGGAGTGGTGAATATGTCAGCACTACCGATGAGCTGCTCGAAAAACTGGCCAGCATGCCCACGGCGATTGGCATTGCTGAAGCGGGCCGTGAAAATTCACATATCCGCGCGCTGCCAATCTCTGACGAAGAGGGTCGGCTTTATGACGCAAGCCTGCATAATATGCGAAGCGGTGACTATCCCCTTACCCGCTATCTGCACCTTTATCTGCCAAAAGATCGACACGGGATTATCAGCCAGCCGCTGATCGATTTTGCCAGTTTTGTGCTGTCAGCTGCGGGACAACAAATCATCAACACACAGTCTCGCTATGCGTCTCTTTCTGACGATATGGTCAGCCACCAGTCCAACCTTTTGGCTAATTGCTTATGAATACTGCTACTACAACGCTGCCGATTATTGGTAATGACGGCATGGATTCGCTGGTTACACCATGGTGCGAACTTTTTCAGCGCCAACATCCAGAAATTCTGTTCACCTGCACCATGGAAGGTTCCTCAACGGCGATTATGGCGCTGGCGGCGAATGCCAGTTGGGTTGCGCCCATCTCTCGTTCTCCCTGGCAGTATGAGCTGGATGCATTTTTGCAGGTGAAAGGCTATGCCCCAACCTGCATCCACGTCGGCTATAACGGACATGGCCCGCGCAAGGATGCAAAAAACCCACCCGCTTTTTACGTTAACCAGCGTAACCCGTTACAGGGGCTGACGATGGCACAGGTGCGTGCCCTTTTCGCCAGGGGAAATCCGCAGGGTGAGATCAGCATGTGGTCACAACTGGGTTTGCAGGAAGAATACCAGCATCGGCGCATTCATCTGTATGGCCTGCACGACGACGGTAAATATGCAACGGCATTTCGTCATCTGCACCTGCAGGGCCTTCCTTATCCGCCACACTATGAACCTCTACCCGATCGTCAGGCGGTGCTGGAAGCAGTGGCGAATGACCCGTTTGGCATCGGCGCAGTGGGGTGGTTTAATGCCGCAGCATTTGCAAAGCAGGCGAGGATTGTGGCGCTGGCGGCTGATGACCGTATGGATTACATGCTGCCAGAGTTAACCAATGTTGGCCGGGGAAACTATCCGTTATCCAGTTATGTTTCGCTCTATTTTGATCTGCCGCCGGGTCAAAAGCTCAACCCTGAACTGAAGACGTGGCTGGCACTCACCCTCTCCTCAGAGGGACAAGCCATCGTTGCTGCCCAGACGAATAGTGCCGAAGGCTATATTCCACTGGAGCCGTCCATGCTGGACATTCAGCGTCAACGCCTCGCGCAATTTTAACTTCGTCATGACTTATAGTGGATTTGTGAAAACGCCCCGCCCAACAGCCAAACGCAAACAGCAGGATATTTTTACCGAACGCTTTGAGGCGCGGCGGGAGCATCATCTAATGACTCCGGTCCAAACAGATCATGCCTCAATTAACAATCACCGCCGAGCCGGAGATCAAAACATTCACCAGTATGCCCGGTTTAAAATCAGCACGCGTCACCACTTTAACGGTTATGGTCTGAACACTGGCATTAATCAGCAGCGTCAGTGTTGAAAAAAAACCTGAAAAATCGATATGCATGATTGTTGCCACTGCATCACTTTGCCGGGCATGGCAAGGTTCAATACGCAGTTGCTCAGGGCGTAGCATAACCGTGTGGCAGCCATCAGCGGGCGCATCAGGCACATCTATATCCCCTAAAGCCGTATACGCCTTTGCGTCGCGAATTTGGCCCGGCAGAAGAATGGCGTCACCCAGAAAGAGCGCCGTCTCCTGATTAATTGGATTGGAATAGACCTCTATTGGCCGTCCAGTTTGAGCAAAACTGCCCTGACTGATGACAGCGATTTGAGTCGCAAAAGATAATGCCTCATTTTGGTCGTGAGTCACTAATATTGCGGCCACTCCCGCTTCAGTTAACAATTCGGCGGTAGCTTTGCGCGTAGCATTCCTTAACCCGGCATCGAGCGCCGAGAAGGGTTCATCCAACAGCATTAAAGCGGGTTTTTGTGCTAATGCCCTTGCCAGAGCAACGCGTTGTTGCTGACCACCAGAGACTTCATGAGGCCAGCGTTTCGCCAGGCTATGATCCAGAGCAACCCGCTCCATCAACGCATGAACCTGCTGCTCTATTTCTTTTGACGTCCCTTTCAGCCCCCATGCGATATTTTTTGCGACGCTGAGATGCGGAAATAATGCACCTTCCTGTGGAACAAACCCTATTTTACGGTGATGAGGGGGAACAAAACTCCCTCCGGTGAATAGCGGCCTATCATTCAGTATGATCCTGCCACTGTCGGGTATTTCAAAGCCGGCAATAAGACGAAGTAGCGTGGTTTTGCCAGAACCCGATGGGCCGACAATCGCTGTTCTGCTGCCAGAGGTAACACTTAAATTGATGTTATTTAAAACCTGAGCAGTGCCAAATTTTTTTGAAATATTTTCCAGCAATAACATCTCAATGTCCCATTAGCTTTTGCGAGTGAATATACAAAACCCCGGTAAGAGGCAAAGAAATTAATACCATTAAGAGCGCATAGGGAGCCGCGGCCACATAGTCAATTTCACTGGTTAAAGACCAGAAACCCATCGCTAAGGTTCGTGTTCCAATGGGTGAAAGAAGCAGCGTTGCGGTAAGTTCAGTGCTAATACCCAGAAAGACAAGTGCGGCGGCAGTGGTTGCCCCAGGCGCAGCCAGTCTCATCGTAATTTTAAACACCGCCATCGCAGGTGATGTGCCGAGGCTCTGTGCGACCTGTTCAAGTTCGACTGGTGCCTGAGAGACCCCTGCTCTGAGATTTATCAGTGCTCGAGGTGCAAACATCAGCAGCCAGGCCAGGAACAGCGTGATGTTGGTTTGATATACAGGCCGGGCATAATGGATAGTGACGGTCACCAGAGCAAGCGCAATTACAATCCCCGGCAAGGCGCTGGCAATGTAACTACAGTCCTCCAGCAGGCGATAGAGACGAGCAGGATAGCGCACCACCAGCCATGAAATGGGTAGGGCAAAAGCGGTAGTTATCATTGCACCCTGCAACGCCAGGGTAACGGTCTGACCCAGTGCGCTCCATAATTCTGCGCTGATAAAATTATTGATACCGCCAATCCATAGCCAGCGAGCGAGCGCCAATGTCGGCGTACCTAATGCCAGGGTGACCACCAGCGTGAAGCATGCTAATGCAAATAATCCTGAGAGCGGTGTCAGTTTGCGTTTGAGCTGTTTTCTGGCCGCCCCACTTCCAACCCGGGCATAGCGTGCTTTACCGCGCGCCGCCGTTTCAACAACCATAACCATCAGGCAACATAGGGCGAGAACACCGGCAAGCATGTTGGCCATCGGTCCGTTAAATGCCGATTGGTATTGATCATAAATAGCGGTTGTGAAGGTATCAAAGCGAATCATCACAAACAGACCATACTCAGCCAACAGGTGCAGCGTGACCAGCAAAGCTCCGCCACAGACTGGCAAGCGCAGCTGAGGCAGGATGATGCGAAAGAATATTTTCACCGGACTGGCACCCAGCGATGCAGCGACATCCTCTAAACTGGGATCAAAACGCCTCAGCATTGCCGCGACAGGCATGTAGATAAAAGGGAAGTAAGCGAGTACCGCGATAAATGTTGCCGCGAATAACCCATTCATTGCGGGAAAAAAAGTGACCCACGCATAGCTTTGCACAAAGGCAGGAATAGCCAGCGGTGCCACCATGAGAACCGACCAGATACGGCGGCCCGGTAAATTGGTTTTCTCAGTTAACCACGCCAGAAGAGTACCCAGTACCACACAGGTGGGAACGGTGACGGTGATTAGCCAAAAAGTATTAATCAGCAGTTCACCCACTCTGGGGCGGAAAATGAGCGCCTTAACGGTTTTCCATCCAGCGTCTATCCCTACGCTAATCACAAAACCTAAGGGTAATAGTGCCAGCAGTGCAATTACCATCGCCAGAACTGTCAATACCACATGGAATCTGGATGTGATTTTCATTCTGGTAAATTTACAACGGCTTGATGTTAAACCTGTCATCGGGCGCTCAAAATTTCACGGTTAAAGAAGTCCGGCTTCGATCATTAACTGACTCACTCTTTGGCTGTTGAGTGAAGCAGGATCAACTTTAGGGGCATTCAACTCGGATAATGGAACCAGTTTGGTATTTGATGCCAGTCCATCTCCCACCGCATACTCAAACGCATTGTTGGTTCGCAGCATTTCCTGGCCTTTTTTTCCGGTAATCCATTTAATAAATGATTGTGCCTGCTGCTGATGTTTACTTGAGGCTAATACACCGCCGCCAGAAATGCTGACAAAAGCGCCGGGATCCTGATTTTTGAAATAGTGAAGCGCAGTATTTTTACTGTTTTCGCCGGTTTTAGCCTGGTCTACAAAGTAATAGTAATGGTAGATAATTCCACCATCGATCTGCCCAGCATTAATGGCTTTTAAAACAGTGCTGTTGCCTTTATAGGGCACAAAGTTGGTTTTCATTGCTTTGAGCCAGTCGAGCGTTGCGGCTTCACCTTTCAATGAAAGCATGGCGCTGACAATGGCCTGGAAATCTGCGCCAGATGGAGATGCAGCCCAGCGCCCCTTCCACTCAGGTTTGGCCAGATCCATCATTGATGGCAGGAAGTTGTGATTTGGCTATCCTGGCAGGGTTATAGGCAAATACCGTGCTGCGCGCAGCGATGCCAATCCATTTGCCATGTGAAGGGCGATATTGTGCCGGGACCTGTTTTAATGTTTCTGGGTCAAGGGGTGAAAACAGTTTAGCGTTATCCACCAGGGTCATGGCAGGTGAGTTTTCAGTCAGGAAAACATCAGCAGGTGATTCCTTGCCCTCCTGAACGATTTGATTACCCAGTTCAGTATCTCCGCCATTGCGCACGGTGACCTTGATACCGGTTTCTTTGGTAAACTCATCTACCCATGACTTGGTCAGATTTTCATGCTGCGCATTATAAACCACAATACCGCTGTCATTTTCAGCAGCGTTGGCAGAGGAGAGAGAAATCAGGGAGGCAATGACAAGAGCGATCGAACTAAGTGGCAATAAACGATTCATTTTGATTCCTTGTATTGAAATGCTTAGTCATTAATTGGCACGGCGCAAGAATCTAAACATCCTTACACGAGAATGAGAATTGAAATTATTATCAAATGATCGATTTGGAATTTATATTCGGAAAACTCAAACTCATAAGAGTTAAAAACTGGATTTAACAATAGAACTATCACTAAACTTAAGAAAACCTTAGGGCCAGTGAAAATATACTGTAAAAATATTCATAAGGCTTAATCATATCCTTATCTCACTGCCACTCTACAACGGTACTTCTTCTACGCTTTATTTAATGCTTATCCTTTCGGTCAGTATCGTCTTAATGTTTCCTTAAACAATAATGATAATAATTATCACTCAATCATCAAGGAGTGAAAAATGATACGCCCTCTGTTAGCACTGACCCTGGCAATACCTTTGGCCTCCTTCGCCAGCACTTACCCCCTGACCCTGACTGACGTTGATGGTCAAAAGGTTACGTTAACTCATGAACCACAGCGTGTTGTTTTGCAGGATGGCAGGGACATACTCGCTTTGGCTTTGTTGGACAGGCAATCGCCTTTTCATAGAGTGGTTGCCTGGAACAACATGCCCAAAAAGCAAGATATCCAGTCCTGGGATCTGTTGAGAAAAACCTGGCCTGAAGCCGAAAAAATTACTGACATGGGTTTCAGTGATCAAGGAGAGATAAATCTTGAAACTGTACTTTCCAAAAAAACAGACTTAGTTATTGCCCAGTGGCGCGCAAAGCCTGCGCTCAAACAAACTGGCGTGTTAGCAGCATTGGCAAAGTTAAACATCCCCGTTCTGTTCGTTGATTATGAGCTTGAACCGGTAAAAAACACCAAAAAAAGCATCGAATTATTAGGTAAGGCCCTGAATAAAGAAAAAGAGGCTGAGTCCTACGCCACTTTCTACCAGGAACGTCTCGATGCAATATTGTCAGCCGCAAAGTCCATGGATAAAACTCCAACCGTGTTCATTGAACCTATTGCCGGTAATACAGAAAATTGCTGCTTTACTCACTCTCATAATGGATGGGGCGGACTTGTCGAAGCTGTAGGGGGGCGTAACATTGGTTCTGAATTGTTGCCCGGCAATGCTGGATTCGTTTCACTCGAAAAAGTCATTTCAATGAAACCTGATGTTTATATTATGTCGGGTTCCAGGCGACCCAACGGTAACGTTCTCCCCTTCGGATACGGCGTAACCCCCCAACAAGTGTCTGTAGTCTTCAACAAACTTAAGAACAGACAGGGGTTAAACCAGATCCAACCGATTCAGGATGGAAATGTTTACGGTGTCTATCATCATTTCTATAACCACCCTTATAATATTATCGGAATGGAGATCATTGCAAAAGACCTCTACCAGGGAAAACTTAATAATCTTGATCCACTTAGTGACTACCATCATATCATTCGTGACTTTACTAAACTTCCTGACGAAAACATCATCCTAAGCTACCCATAATTGTTAAACGGGGACATGCTGTATATTTTTGAAAAATACAGTATGTCTATATTTTATGAGGGATTGAATCGGCATTATCATTATCTACAATTATGCCAGAATAAAGCCTGTGCATCAGATAGTTATTTCTTCTGTATGCTGATGGTGGCGTTTTATATTTCCGGCTAAATACTCGGGTGAAAGATTGATGAGATTCAAATCCGTACCTTAAGGAAATGGTCAAAATAGATTCATATCCACTGACAAGGTCTTTCGCTGCAAAATAGAGCTTCCTGTCAAGAACATATCGACCCAGGCTCTTATTAGTGTATTTCATAAATTCACGTTGTAAGTGCCATTTAGAATAGCCAGATATTTTAGCTATGTCTTGAACCTTCAGTGGATTGTTAATATTCTCATCAATCCACTCTTTTATTTCTTCAATGATTACTTTCTTCATCTTGCCCTCATAGCTTTAAATAACCACTCAGAGTGCAACTTAAATTGAGTAAGTGGTTTTTATTATTTATAGCCTCTGGGTTGAGATGAAATCAATTACCAAAACATTACAATGTGGACATATATGTCACTTGTAAATTTTAGATACACTTGCAACACGTAGCAGACAATTCAAATTTCCATCTAAACATTAATGATGTGATTAACTCCGCCCATATTTTTGTGAGAATGCCACCATTATTTTAATGAGAATTTTACTAATAGTTATCGACTTTGACGGGATCGTACGATATTCCCCCCCTAAATGATGAGCATCATCCCCGCAATAGACACCAGGAAGAGGTTGCGCAACTCAACAGAATCAACAATAGGCATAAGGCTCTCTGCTTATTGTTGATGTTGAAGGATTTATTTGGAACAATCAGACAGCAATCTGCAAGCCATGGGAGGTAGAAAATGTCAGCAACACCTTATTATATCGCACTGATACTCGTCTTTTGTGTCGGACTTTTATGGGTAAGCCTGCTGCTGGACCTGTTTGGTATGCGATACTGGATGCATTACGTCACACAAATCCTCGAAGAGAACATTAAAAAGCCTATTGTTAACTGATCGAAAAATAACATTATTATCATGTCCTTTGATTTAACTGCTGCTGTTAGTTCTGCATACCCCAACGTTTAATCGTCAGCCTTTCAAGTGTGGCAAACACCAGCCCCTCGACCAACAGACCAATCACGGTGACCGTCACCAGACCTGCAAATACCCGGTCGGTGTACATTTCATTGCGATTTTGGAAAATGTACCAACCCAGCCCCCCGCTGCCACTTGATGCGCCAAATACCAGCTCCGCTGCAATCAGCGTTCTCCAGGCAAATGCCCAACCAATTTTGAGCCCTGACAGCAGGGCCGGTAACGCAGCCGGAATCAAAATCCACGCGACATAACGCCACCCCTTCAGTCCGTAGTTACGGCCTGCCATTTTCAGCGTTTCGGAAACGCCCATAAAGCCGGACCAGGTGTTGAGCGCCATCGGCCAGATCACCGAATGCACAATCACGAACACCAGACTGGCATTCCCCAGACCGAACCAGAGCAGAGATAACGGCAATAGAGCAATCGCTGGCAGCGGGTTAAACATGGCGGTCAGTGTACTCAGCAAATCGCGGCCAATACGCGTTGATATTGCAAGTGCGCTGAAAAGCAACGCCAGCAGGGTCCCCAGGATGTAGCCTTTCAGCAGCAGGCTTACCGACAGCCACGCGCGATTCGGCAATTCACCACTGGCGATATCCTCACGCAGTGCGGTAAACGTCTGCCAGAAACTGGGGAACATCAGGTCATTGTTTTGCCAGCGCGCCGCCACTTCCCAGATAATCACCAGCGCCAGCAATAACAACGATTTTCGCAACCAGGTCTGATTCCCGAGGCGCACGCGCAAAGGTAACGGCGTGGCCAGTGTAAAATCTTCCAGCGGTGTTAACTCGCGCTGATACTCAGGCCGGATAGGTGGCTGGTTGTTCATGACGATCCCCCCTCGGATGGCCCTGTGATGCTATGACTGGCATGGCAGGTTGCGGAAATAATAAATCATGAATCCGGGTAACATCTGCCTGAAACACCGTGCCACCAGAATCCGCCATTGAATACTGATGACAGTTCAGTTCGGCTTTTACCCTTCCCGGATGCGGTGACAGCAGTAAAACACGGCTGCCAACAATCAACGCTTCCTCGATTGAATGGGTAACAAAAAGCAGCGTAAACCGCACGTCTTCCCACAGGTGCAACAACTCTTCCTGCATTTTGCGCCGGGTTAGCGCATCCAGCGCCGCAAAGGGCTCATCCATCAGTAAAACCTGCGGGTGCAGTGCCAGCGAGCGCGCAATGGCGACCCGCTGCTTCATGCCGCCGGATAACGTATTGGGATAGGCATTACGAAACGCCCCCAGTCCGACTTTTTGCAGAAAATACTCAGCGCGCTCTTTGGCTTCGGCCCGCCCTGCCCTGCGACTGGCGATCAGCGGGAAAGCAACATTTTCCAGCACTGTTTTCCACGGCGGTAATTGATCAAACTCCTGAAAGACCATCATACGGTCAGGACCAGGCTGAGTGACTGTCTCACCGGCAAGACGGATGGAACCGGATACCGGAGTCAGAAATCCACCAATGGCTTTCAGCAAGCTGGATTTACCGCACCCTGACGGCCCAAGTAACACGAAGCGGTCAGCAGGCCAGACATCAAAACTGACATCGTGCGTGGCCTGAATCAGACGTTCATGGGTGCGGTATTGCAGGTTAACCCCCTCAACCTGCAACAGCGGCGGCGGTAATGTCGCAGACAACTCAGACATATCAACTCCCCGGTAAGATATACGCTTCACTGAAGAAATAATCCTTCCAGGAAACCGCTTTATTTTTCAGTACGCCCAACTGATAAAGCTTGTCGGCATAAACAAAGGTTCGTTCTGGCGTAATGGTGAAGTTATTCTCCGGGTCCTCAATCATTTTCTGGATAAAGGCCACGGGTAGTTTTGAGTTTTCAGCGCGAATATAGGTTTGTGCCGCCGCTGCTTTATCCGCTTTAATTATCTTTTCGGCTTCGGCTAACGCCTCAAAAAATGCGCGGTACGTTTTCGGATTTTCATCATGAAATTTCGAGGTGGTATAAAGCAGATTAAACGTTCCCGGACCACTTAATACGTCGTAGGAACTTAATATTTTATGAATATTTGGGTGTTCCAGCGCCTGATACTGGAAAGGAGGACTGGAGAAATGCGCTGTAATTTCCGAACCACCGGCGATCAACGCCGCGCTGGCATCAGGGTGCGGCAGGCTTACCGTAATATTATCAAAACGCTTGTAGTCCGCGTTGCCGTACAAACGTGCCGTTTCTATTTGCAATGTACGGGACTGGAACCCGACGCCAGCAGCCGGTACGGCGATGCGGTCTTTGCTGCTCAGATCCTTCACGCTTTTCACTGCCGGATTGTTACTCAGCAGGTAATTGGGCATTGAACCGAGTGCCGCAATCGCCTTAACGTTTTGCTTCCCTTTGGTACGATCCCAGAGCGTCAGCGCCGGTGGCACCCCGGCGGCAACCACATCCAGTGAACCGGAAAGCAGCCCCTCATTTAACCCGGTAGCACCTGACAGTGTCCGCCAGTCGACTTTGATATCCAGCCCGTCTTCCTTGCCGTGCTTCTCGATAAGTTTCTGGTCCCGCACCACATCAAGGATCAGATAGCCGATACCGTACTGCTGGGCGATACTGATTTGGCCCTCAGCGTGGGCAGCGCCAGACCCGAACAGGCTGCCGACCAGCAACAAAGGGATGCCAACACGAGGCAAGAAAGAAGCAAACCGGTTACCTGGCAATAAATTCATTTTAATTCCCTTAAGTAATAAACTAAATCATTAAGCGCATCGATGTAATGAGGGCTATGCAATAAAATGAGTTTCGTTTTTTGATAAAGAGAATTAATTCTGAAGCCATCACTCCGCATTAATAAATCATTTTTTGGAATATATTATTCCTGCAACAGCGCCATCGCGTTTCCTGCGGATACACATAACCAACATGCCTGTATCGCTTTGCGGATTCTGAATATAGAAATTCATTTTATATCGTTATGCAAATAAAGCACTAGCGCTATAGTGCGCGGACAACGTTTATCCAGATAAAAGAGAAATGACACAGAGCACTCTCCTTATCAGACTCTGCGCCGTTGTACCAGCTGCGCCAGCCCGGTACATAACAGGTAATAAACCAACCCGGTAAACACAAACAACGCCGCAGGATAAACCTGCACCCGATTGTTGACCTGGCCTGCCAGCGTCATCAGTTCCGGCACGTTGAGGATAAAGGCCAGCGAGGTATCCTTGATCAGGTTGATGCCGATGCCAGCCAGAGAGGGTTGAATATTGCGCAGCGTCTGCGGCAGCAGGATATGCCACAACAGTTGACCGTCTGAGAATCCCTGGCTCTGTGCCGCCTGGTGTTGACCCGGTGGTAACGCCTGTAATCCGGCTAACGTGCTATGCATCACCGAGGCCGCCGTGAACCAGGCCAGCGCCAGCGTCACGGTCAGTGCGCCCGGCATATCGCTGCCGGTCAGCGCGGGTAGCAAATACCAAAGCCAGAAGATCACAAAGATCAGCGGGATGCCACGAATAAGCTCAGCCCACAGAAACAACAGTGAGCGCACCGCCCCACGGCATCGCCAGGCGAGGCACGCCAGCGCCATACCGCCCGGGAATGCCAGCAGCGCGGCACCGATAGCCATCAGCAAGGTCAGGAGTACCCCGCCGGGTTCGCCGTTGGCGAGGTTCCCCCACAGCAAATACCCGAGGTTATCGACGATAACTTGCAAGCCGCCGTTCATGGTTCACCTCCCATAAGGCGACGGCCAGGTTCCAGCCATCCGAGGGCAAATCCCAGCAGCACGCCGGTGACCAGATACAACACCGTTCCCACCGCGAAGGCTTCCAGCGCATGGGCGTTATAACTGTCTACCTGGCGTACCTGATAGGTCAGTTCGGCAAAACCGATCCCGCTGGCGAGCGACGAGAGTTTCATTAAATTCAGGTACTGACCGGTTATCGGCTGCCAGGCATTCACCAGCCCCTGCGGCAACAATATCCAGCGCAGCGCCGTTGCGGTGGAAAATCCCTGACTGACCGCCGCTTCGCGCTGCCCGTCCGGCACGGCAGCTAACCCGGCGCTGATCTCCTCGACCAGAAAGGCGGAGATGAAGAACCCTAACCCCCATGCTGAGCACAGAAATTCCGGCGTCAGCCAACTGACGTCACCAGGTAACAATGCGCCGGGATGATCGTCATTGATCCAGTCGCGCCAGACACGCGGCAACAGATTCCAGGCGGAAAAATACCAGAACAGGAACTGGACCAGAATCGGGGTATTGCGGAACAGGGAAACCCACAGCGCAACGCCTCGTAACGCCAGCGCATGACCGTTGAGACGCAGAAACAACAACAGCACGGCCAGCACTGTTGCCAGTAATGCGCCGATGACACTGACCCACAGGGTAGTCACATAACCATTCAGGAGCCACTGCAAAGGCTGCCCGCTGAGCACCCCATGCCAGTCGAAATGCAGCTTCATGAGAAAAAGTCCTGATGCAGGGGATCCAACACTTTTTTCAGAAAGCGCTGGGCACGCGGATGGGTCGGCTGACGGAAAAAACGTGCCGGAGATGCCACTTCAAGAATCTCCCCGCCATCAATAAACACCACCCGATCAGCAATCTCGCGTGCAAATTGCATCTCGTGCGTCACCACAATCATGGTAATGCCACTCTGTGCCAGTGATTTCATCACCTGCAACACTTCGCCAATCATCTCCGGGTCCAACGCGGAAGTTGGCTCGTCAAAAAGAATGATTTGCGGCGACGAGGCCAGCGCCCGGGCAATCGCCACACGTTGTTGCTGACCACCCGATAACTGGGACGGAAGATGCGAGGCTTTATCGGCCAGTCCGACATGGACCAGTAACTCGTGGGCCCGCTGCTGCGCCGCCGCTTTTTTCCAGCCATGCACCACCTGGAGTGGCACGCTGATGTTGTGTAATGCGGTCAGATGCGCGTACAAATTAAACTGCTGGAAGACGAAGCCGATTCGACTACGCAACTGGCGTAAACCCGCGCCCGACAAGCCTGCCGTGGGGCGGTTATCGACGAAAATTTCACCCTCGCTAAGATTTTCCAGTTGGTTGATCAGACGTATCAGCGTCGATTTACCCGAGCCGGATGGCCCGATGATCGCCACCACTTCGCCCGACTCAATATGCAAATCCACACCACTCAGTACCTGGCGGTCGCCGTAGCGCTTACCGACACGGCGAAAGGTAACACTGGCTTGCTGCAGATGTGAAAAATCCGCAGCCTGGGCCGCGGATACCGCTGTTATAAGGAACATGGGCGTTTACTTCGCTTCAATCCTGAAGTTACGGGGTGAAGGTGCTGGCGTACCCGGACCAAACCAGGTGTTATAGATCTGCGCGGCCTGACCATTTTTCTCCAGCGCCAGCAGCTCATCATTGACGACTTTCAACAATGCGGGCTGGTCTTTTTTCACACCCACACCAATTTCTTCTTTACTAAGCAGAGTCGGCAGGATTTTGAAATTGGCCTTATCCGGTGCCGCTGCCAGCAGCCCGGCGAGGATGGTGCTGTCCTGAGTAATCGCCTGAACATTACCGTTGCGTAACGCCGTCAGCGCCAGCGGAATATCGTCATAGGCAAGGACTCTGGCCTGCGGATAGCGTTGATGCAACGCCTGTTCACCGGTTGTGCCCTTCACCGCACCAATTCGCGCGTGGCTGTATTTATCCAGCTGGTCGGGTGATGTTGCCGGGACAAGGAACTGCTGACCGGTCACAAAATAGGGGATGGAGAAATCGATAACCTGGGCGCGTTCCGGGGTAATGGTGATATCGGCGACAATCAAATCAGCCTTGCCAGATTGCAACAGTGGGATGCGGTTAGCCGGATTGGTAGCGACCAGTTTCAGCTTCACGCCCAGCGATTTAGCGAGGGCTTTAGCAAAGTCCACATCGTAGCCCACCAGTTCATGACTTTTGGCATCAATGGAACCGAACGGTGGATTTGCATCGAAGGTCGCGACCTTGATTTCACCGGCGGCTTTGATATCCGCTAACTGATCGGCACTGGCGGCAGCGGAAACTAACAGCGTGGTCAGGAACACCGTTGTTAATATTTTTTTCTTATGTGTTGCTTTTTGGTTGCTCATAAAAGTCCTTTAAAATCAGCGCATGTGTGTACCTGCTACGCTCCCACATCCGTGTGGGGGAAACAAAGAATAAAAAAAACTTATGAAATGTCAGAAATGAATAATCCTTCAGATAGCGCAAGTTCCAATGCGTCACTGTTACCCCTCGCTCTCAGTCAGTGATCCCCGGGAAACACCCGCGAGCCGAGGAAATCAACGAAGGCCCTGACCTTGGGTGAAGGATGCTTGCTGGCTGGCCACAGCACATGAAAAACACCCGTACGTTCTGCGTAATCGGTCAGCACGGCACGCAAACGTCCATCCGCCAGAAGCTCCCTGATCGCGAACACCGGTAGATAGGCAATACCCAGGCCCTGCAAGGCGAAACATACGCGAGTCTCGATATTGTTGCAGATCATCGAAGTCGGCAGCGTCAATCTGGGCTCATCGGCAGCCCAGCGCAATACCCAGGGTTCCAGTTTGCCACTGTTGGGGAAGCGATAATGCAAACAACTGTGTTCAAGAAGGTCAACAGGTTTGTCGGGCACACCTCGTCGCGCCAGATAATCGGGCGACGCCACCAGTAGCGAACGGAAGGTGCCAAGTCGCCGGGCAGACAGCCGCGAGTCGGTGGGATCGCCGGTCCTGACTACGGCATCGAACCCCTCCTCAATCACATCGACCAGCCGATCGGTGAAATCCAAATCCAGCTCAATTTTCGGGTATTCACGCATGAATTCGCCGAGTACGGGCAGCATCAAGGGGCTGACCAGCGGCAAACTGACGCGCAGGCGACCCCGCGGCTCAGTTGTTGCCTGCGACAGTTCCAGTTCTGCTGCTTCGATTTCAGCCAGAATACGTCTGCTGCGCTCCAGGAATAGTGTGCCTTCGGCTGTCAGTGTGACGCTGCGCGTGCTGCGATGGAACAGACGCACCCCCAGCTTTTCTTCCAAACGCACCACGCTCTTACCGATGGCTGAAGCCGATACACCCAGCAGGCGACCAGCTGCAACAAAACTGCGTGTTTCTGCTACCTGTACAAACACCACGAAGCCATTGAGGCTATCCATAGAGCACCTTAATTACGGACATAATGTTCCGGTCAAAACGAAACTGTACCCTACTTTTTCTCTAATCACAGGTAATCTACCCTGCCGTACAGGTTCATTAATGAAAGGAATTACCTGTGACAATTTCACCTGTTTCGCTGAGTATCGGCGCTGCGCCAGGCAATCTGTCTGCAAATATCCAGACCGTTGTGCAACTGGCGCTGGAGCAACAAAGGCTGGTCGGTACTGTGGTCCTGGTGGCCCGTGATGGCCAACTACTTTATCAACAGGCCGCAGGCTGGGCCGACCGTGAAAGCTGTCGGGCGATGACCGTGGATACAATTTTCCGTCTGGCATCGGTAAGTAAGCCCATCACTTCAACCGCAGCGCTGGTCCTGGTTGCTCAGGGGCACCTCGACCTCGACGACAGCATCGACCGTTGGTTGCCTGAATTTCGCCCGGTCCTGCCGGATTGTCGTCCCGCGCGAATGACGGTACGGCAACTGCTCAGCCATACGGCAGGACTGGGTTATCGCTTCTTCGAGCCTGATAGGGAGGGGCCTTATGCGCGAGCAGGCGTGTCCGATGGTATGGATGCCACTGATATCAGCCTGGAAGAAAACTTACGTCGTATCGGCAGCGTCCCTTTGCTATATCAGCCCGGCACAGCCTGGGGTTACTCACTGGCAACTGACGTATTAGGCGCGTTGATCGAACGAGTGCAGGGTGTGCCGCTGAATGTCGCTGTCGGCCAGTTGGTCACTCGCCCACTGGGCTTGAAGGATACCGATTTTTTCGTGCACGAAGCACAACGTGTGGCGACCGCCTACGCCAATGGCACGCCCCTGCCACATCGACTGAGAGAAGGCGAAGTTGTACCTGCTTTTGAGGATACGATCGGCATCTGCTACAGCCCTTCGCGCATTTTCGATCGGCAAGCGTTTCCCTCTGGAGGAGCAGGTATGGCTGCTACGGCAGGCGACTTTCTGCACCTGCTGGAAACCTTACGCCAGGGCGGTGGCAACCTGCTGCCCAGTGAATTGATCGCTGAAATGGAACGGGACCAGACGCAAGGCTATGCATTGCCGGCCGCGCCGGGGTTCGGATTCGGTTTAGGATTCTCAGTCCTGCGCGACCGGAAATTGGCGATGTCGCCAGAATCCGAAGGAACCTGGCGCTGGGGCGGTGCCTACGGCCATTCATGGTTTGTGGATCGAGCACAAGGACTCAGCGTAGTTGCCTTCACCAACACCTTGTATGAAGGCATGTCCGGGCGCTTCGTCACCGATCTGCGCGATGCGGTTTACAGCGCACTGGAGGTAAGGTGATGACGGATACCTCTGCACGCATGTCTGCGATTACGTTTCGTTTCGGTTCCATGCTGATTCAACCTGCTCATTGGTTAGTTGAAAATGACGGCATAACCGGCAAGGTGGTGGTTGCGCGGTCCGGTGAAGACACAGAACGGCGTGTGCGGAGGAATGTACAATGAGCACCGCTGCATATGAACCCTTACCGCTGACCTCGCTACTGGCGCTAGCGACAGCTGCTTTCATCACCATCCTGACCGAAGCCCTGCCGGCTGGTTTGCTCCTGCCAATGGCACAAAGCCTGGCGGTGTCTGAAGCATGGATTGGCCAGACCGTCACCGTCTACGCCATGGGTTCGTTGGTGGCAGCTATCCCGCTGACTACCTCAACGCAAGGTATGCGACGCCGCCCATTATTGTTACTGGCGATAACGGGATTCGTTATTGCCAATTCCGTCACGGCGTTGTCCGGCAGCTACACGCTGATGCTGGTGGCGCGATTTCTGGCGGGCGTGTCGGCTGGGCTGCTTTGGGCGCTGCTGGCTGGGTATGCCGCGCGCATGGTACCCGAACATCAGCAAGGCCGGGCCATTGCCATTGCGATGGCCGGTACACCATTGGCATTAACGATCGGTGTCCCGGCTGGAACTTTACTGGGCAATGTGATGGGTTGGCGCACCTGTTTCGGCCTGATTAGTGCTTTGGCGCTGCTACTTATGGCGTGGGTACGCCTTAAGCTACCTGACTTCGCCGGACAGGCAGCAGGCAAGCGACTTTCCCTTGGGTATGTTTTCACCCTGGCAGGTGTCAGGCCGGTATTGTCAGTCGTGCTGGCATTCGTGCTGGCACACAATATCCTCTATACCTACATCGCACCGTTTCTGGCTAAAGCAGGCATGGCCGAACAAACGGATTTGGTGCTATTGGTATTCGGTGTTGCGTCGTTGCCCGGGATCTGGATCGTCGGCGTTTTGATTGACCGCTATTTGCGCGCGTTGACATTGGTCAGCACCATTTTGTTTGGCCTGGCCATGCTGGTACTGGGTATCGGTGCAGGTATACCGGGTGTGGTGTACCTAACAGTGGCTGCATGGGGGCTGGCTTTCGGCGGTGCCGCAACCCTCTTCCAGACGGCGTTGGCGAAAACAGCAGGAGAGGCTGCAGATATCGCACAGTCTATACTGGTCACTGCCTGGAACATGGCAATAGCCGGTGGCGGCATCGTCGGAGGTGTACTGCTGGAACGACTGGGGGCCAGCGCGTTTGTGCCGACCATGCTCGTATTGTTGTCAACAACACTCGTGGTCGTTTGGCTGGGCAAACGACATGGTTTTCCCGTTTCTGAAGTTACGAACAGTGATGCCCGATAATTTGTATGTAAGGTCGCCATAGGCGACCGATTACACGGGATATCTCTCGACTAACGATCAGTCATGAATTTTCACGCCAAGACAACCGCGGACAAATTCAGGATTAAAGTGTTTTACTGCCTCACCTACGTAGCCTAAATCAAGTGAACCAATTTGAGCCATTTCGTTATCCGTCAATGAGAAATCCCAGATAGAAAAGTTCTCTTCAATACGCTCCTGACGAGTGGTTTTAGGGATGACGGTGACACCACGTTGCACATTCCAGCGCAGGATAACCTGAGCAATGGTTTTTTTATGGGCTTCGGCAATCCTCTGGAGGATTTCATTTTCATAAGGCTGATGCCTTCCTCCGCCTAATGGCGCCCAGGCTTCAGGCTGAACGTTGTAGTACTTCATGGTTTCAAGCGCTTCAGGTTGTGCAAAGTAAGGATGTAATTCGACCTGGTTCACCATTGGCTTAATTCTGACTGTTTCGCAGAAATTTACTAAAACGTGAGCGTAGAAATTGGACACACCAATCGCTTTCAGTTTCCCTGCTTCATAAGCGTCTTCTAATGCACGCCACGCGCTGAAATAATCGCGCATTGCCTGATGCAGTAAATAGAGATCAAAGTATTCTAAACCTGATTTTTTTAACGATGCTTCAATGCCTGCTTTGGCCGTATCGTAACCAGCCATGTCTTGTACCCACAATTTAGAAGTAATAAATAACTCCTCACGGGTACACAAACCTTCAGCGATGGCTTCACGCACGGCATCACCAACGGCGTCTTCATTGCCGTATACGGCTGCGGTATCGATAAGACGATAGCCTGCACGGATAGCACTTAACACGGACTGTTTACATTCTTCTTTATCGGTTACTTTAAAAACACCAAAACCAGCCATTGGCATCTTAAGGTTATTGCTTAATACTGAATATTCCACTGTAGAGTTCCTCCACGAAATTAATGGCATCATTCTAAAATAAATACACCTGCAGGGTTAATACGTGAAATCTGATTGCACTTATGCAGAAAATTCATCAATTCGACCCTCGCTACAATGAAGAAGGCTCCAATACAGAGCGCTTCATTGCCCCGGTGAGGTTATCCAGCAAGTTCCTCAGTATTTGTACAGCCAGCATGACGCTCTGCAGATTGTAATAAAGCGCAGCGTCATTCTGGATCAAATACGCTTCAAACTCTTTATTACGCAGTAGGACCAACGTCTGATTAATCAGCTCGCGCAGATGGTTGCAGTTGTTCATGTATACGTCCAGAGACTGATATATGCCATCTGTCAGTTGCTGTAGCAGCGTATTAACCTGCTCAAATTTGATCAATATCTCCTGATGGTGCTGCCCATAAAGAAGGAATCCATCGATGTCCATTTTTTGTCCTTTTATCAGCTCATCACCCATCAGAAACTCTGCCAATCGGCGTCATTTCCCTTGCTGATCGAGAGAGTTTGCCTGATCAACGGCTTTGCGGACGCGACTGGCGGTTTGGCAACTTCACTTTGCTGAAAAACTGGCACTTCAGTGTTTGTCAGGGTGAACTGATTAACCAGTCCGAGCAGCGTCTTTGCCTGCTCCTGAAGAGAGACTGAAGCGGCGGAGGCTTCTTCAACCAGTGCCGCATTCTGCTGTGTGACATCATCCATTTGGCTGATTGCGAGATGTACCTGTGTAATGCCTGTGTTCTGCTCTTCCGCAGCGGCAGCTATTTCGCTCACCAAATCGTTTACCTGCCGGAAAGCCCCCTTAAGATTGGTCATATTGCTTTCGACGGCTTCCGCCTGAATCGCACCCGATTCAACCAGGCTATAGGAGGTATCGATTAGTTGCTTTATTTCGCGGGCTGCCTGTGTTGAACGCTGTGAAAGATTGCGCACTTCCCCCGCAACCACTGCAAACCCTTTACCATGTTCACCCGCCCGTGCGGCTTCTACCGCTGCGTTTAAGGCAAGAATATTGGTCTGAAATGCAATGCCTTCAATCAATGACACAATCTCAGTAATTTTTTTCGAGCTGTTCCTGATCTCTCCCATCGTATCCAGCATGTTTGACAGAGATGCGGCACTGGCATCGGAAAGTTCGGATGCGTTACCTGCCAGCAGGCTCGCCTGCCGGGTATTGTCCGCAGTTTGCCTTACTGTTTCGCTCAACTCTGCCATGCTTGCTGCTGTCTGTTCCAGCGATGCAGCCTGCTGTTCCGTTCGGGAGGAAAGATCCTCATTACCTGCGGCAATTTGTGCCGACGCTGAACTCACTAAATGGGAGGCCGAACTGACCGAATTAAGCGCCAGACCGACACGTTTAAGCAGCTGATTAAATGAACCTGCCATTACACCAATTTCATCTTTGCTACTTTCATCAGCAGCGATGCTCAGATCCAGATTATCACCGGTATGATTCATCACATCGCCGATTCGTTTTAGGCTCCTGCGTATCCTTAAAAGAGTCAGAGTTGCCAGCGTGCCAAGAAGCAAAATAGTTAATGTTATCCCCACGCTCATGGACCATACCGTTCGCTGGTAGATATTATGGTTGACGGTTCGCAATCCATTTCCCAGCGTTATATTCAGCTCCAGCTGCTTGCGATAATTTTCCTGAAGCATTTTGATAGAACCTCCAATCCCATTCTCACTTTCAAGCAGGCCTAAAGTCACATCGTCCTGATGTGACCGTGATGCCCGGAGAAATTCGGGCAGACGCGTCTCTACCTGACGCAGTATCACAAGACCGTTCTCCGTCATTTTCTTGTCTTCATCACTTGATATGTCGTTTTCCAGGTAATAATTAGCGAGCTTATTAATATCAGAAATTCGCTGTGTAATATTACTTTCAATAGGAGGCATGCGGGTGTTATCAGTCTGGCTCTGGTGTTTATACAATGTCAGCGAGAGTTTATTGGTGCGATCAATAAGCTCACTCAGGTCCTTTATGGAGGGTATTGCGTTTACCTGTACATACTCAAAACGATCCTGAAATCCGGTCAGTATGCGGATGGCCAGGACGCCGGTTATAATTAATGATGCAGATAGTAAAATAAAAGTCAGAGCAAGCCGCTGGGATATATTCATCATTCTTACCTTTTGGAGGTTAATAAATTTCACTGCCGATCCATCGGCAAAAGGTGCGAAAAAATTACTTCAAATTAAATGGTTGAATTGCGCCTTTTCTCTCAATTTTCTTGATTTGCCGGAGGCAGGTATCAGGCAATGTGGCGACCTTATTTCTGAAGAGCAGAAGTGCGTGCAGCCATCCATTGTCGATATTGCGCGGGTGACATCTCCATGATCTGATTAAATGCTTTACGAAACGCGGTATCCTCAGAATACCCGCAGTTCCTGGCTATCTGTTGAATGCTGACGCTGGTACTGATTAGCATGTTGCAGGCTGATTCAATTCTGACTCTGGTGATGAATTCTTTCGGGGTTTCCTGCGACAGCACCTTAAGCCTTCTCTGCAAGGTCCGTTCGGTAGTGTTAAGCGCGACAGCCAGTTCTGCTGCCTTGATGGATGGGTTCTGAAATCGAATAATCTCCTGAGCACGAAGCAAAAAAGCAGAGCCAGAGTTGATGGAACCTGGGGATGTGCTGAGATATTGACGCAAATGGTGGTTATCCGCGAGGGACATTTCTGATGCGAGAGTTGCCACCTCGGTCCCTGCTCCCTTTTCAATGACACTCAGAGCCAGTGATATCCAGGAGAAACATCCGCCAGTGGTAAGAATGCCGCTATCTTCCTCAAGCGTTTTTCCTCGTACTGGTATCGCTTCAGGATAGCGTTCTTTCAGCATATGGCTGACCCACCACGTAGTGGTATATGACCTTCCGTTGAGTAATCCCGCCTCTCCTAAAATAATCGCGCCAGTTCCCGTAGCGGCAATTACAGCGCCATTTTCATGTAACTTCTTAAACCAGGCGGCCGCCAGTCTGATGTTATCTATATTTAGCGGTTGCAGGTCTGGTCCAAGTAACATACCCGGGGCAATGACCACATCGGGTTGACCGGCAGCCTGGAATGAACTGTCAATGTGAATGAGTCGGCCTTCCGTATCCCAGACGGGAGCACCATCTGAACTTACAATGAGGGTTTCAAAGGGTTTATTGGGAAATCTGATTGCATGAGCCGGAGAAGCAGCCAGGGCCTTGTTAGCGATCCAGAATAAATCAGCCATGCCTGCAATAGCAGAAAGTACACTGCCCTCCAGGGCGAGTATGGCAATACGCATTGGTATCTTCCTTTTTAAATTGTCGTAATTTGCGTGAAAAATGTCACTTTTTATCAGCTGCTTTTCTTTCTGTTTATCCTGCACGTCTTCAGATACAGGAATGTTCTCCGTCCCGTTTTTTTCATCGCCCTATCTTCACTTCATCTCCGGCAGGTTTAGCCGCGATTATATAGCTCTCCAGCTTAAGCTGGGGTGAGCAAATTCTGTCCAAAGTGCATGGTTTTGATGGTTTATCTAATGGGAAAGTGTCAGATACTGTATCAATAAATGACATCAATAGTATTCAGTCTTTTTTTAGTGAGTCCAATGCAAAAAGAAAACAATCGTGATCTATCGTCGTAAAACTGACGATGGAATTCAGACGCAGTGCATATTAAGTTAGAACGTAAACCCAGAGAGAATAAATTTTTAGGTTTCATTTTATAATGCTTTCAATATTACAATCTGATTCAAACGAACGGCAGTAACCGTCAAAATAATGACTACCTCTTGAATTACCGGTGAGAAGATAAACTCGCCACGGATTCTTATCTGCGCTTCAAACGGAACGAGATATAACCAACGAAACGACGAGAGAAATGAATGCATTGTGGATACCAATTTCCGCGCTCCCTGGCATTGGCCTTTTCGCGATGGGCATAATGAGCAACTGCTACAGGCAGTCCACGGCAGGCTGAAGTTCTCAAACGCTGAAGTGTGCCTCCAGGCGGCCTGCTCCGGGTTAGGTATCACCCGTCTCCCCTCCCGTACCCATTCCTGAACGTTATGAGGTGCAGCCGCTGGGATTATTTGCAGTTTTCCCACCCACCAGTTGGCAATAATTTCCAAAATGGAAATAAACATGCCCTTTTGAGGCGGATAATACTCTCTCCGAAAAGAAGGTACATTCTCCTTATCAACTACCTGAGAGGATATAACCATGACTGATAACCGTACCACCCCTTACGCTGCCCTTATCATGCGCATCGCACTGGGCATCCTGTTCCTGGCCCATTTCGGTCTGAAGTTCTTTGTTTTCACACCAGCCGGGACAGCAAAATTCTTCGCATCACTCGGCCTGCCCGGTGGACTGGCCTATGTCACTATGGCCGTAGAATTTGTGGGTGCCATTGCACTTATCCTCGGTGTTTATGCTCGCGTCGTGGCTGTACTGTTAATTCCGGTTTTACTGGGTGCTATCTATAGCGTCCACGGTCCGGCTGGTTTCTTCTTTACGAATCCGAATGGTGGCTGGGAATTCCCTGCTTTCTGGATTGTGGGTCTGATCGTTCTTGCCCTGACGGGTGACGGTAAATATGCCCTGAAGCCAACCTTCCACCAACGTTAATGGACTCTCCAGAGTCACCTTAAGAAATTTAAAAGACCATAACGTCAGCCAACACTATCCTGATAATCAGTGCTGCAAAATCAGGAGCGGCCACCATTGTCGAATGCCGGGTGTGAGGAGACCAAATGATGCATTTTCGAACCATGCGGAATTATTGGCAAATCTCACCTGAGCATTTGTTGTTCTCATTGCAAGTCATCGTCGCTGTGCTTCTCACCGTTCTCATTTCTGATGCGTCAGGAATGACTTATCCCGGCTGGGCAGCGTTGAGCAGCTTCGCCGTGATGAAAAACACCACCTTTGATAGTTTCGTGCGTGCCATTCAGCGTGTACTGGGAACGCTGGCTGGTGGCGGCCTTGCATTAATTTTGTTGCCCCTCGTCGCTCACAATCCCATTGCGTTAACGCTTTTATCTGCGCTTACAGGCGGAATGACGGTTTGGCTGGCAAATGGTTCTGCCTTTTCGTATGCATGGGTGCTTGGCGGTGTGACGGCCATAATGGTGATGTCAGAAGCGCAGCACACCTTCGACATCCACCACTTAAAAATCTTTATCGCAGCAAGGGTGGCAGAGGTCGCATTAGGTTGTTCAATATGCGTACTGACTCACCTGCTATTTAAGCCACTACAGCGATTTCCAGGTCTATTGGTTCCTGCCTCTGCCGTTACGCCTCCCGGTCACAAAGAAAAACTAAAGGCCCGGGTGAGGATATTGTTGGCTTTTCAGGGGGGTGTGACGGTCGCCATCGTTACCGTCCTTCTCCTCACGTTTAATCTTGCTGGTTTTTGGCAAGCGATCATCACTGTGCTGGCGTTACTCACTCTTCCGGAAGGCGTAACAGACACAAATCAGCAGGTGATATCGCGTATGAAACAGCGATTGCTCGGTTGTCTTACCGCGGCGCTGGCCAGCTTAGTGATGATGCCGGTATTACAGGGAGCGCCGATACCGTATCTGATAGCACTTGTCTTCGGGCTTGGCGTGGGTTGCATCCTGCAGCAGGGTGCAAAGGCAAGTTACTTTGGCAGACAATTCACTGTTGCCTGGCTGATTGTTTATATTCAGGATGAAGTCTGGCGCACAGAGCCGTCCATTGCGGCTACCCGAGTGGCCAGTATTATTATCGGTATTGTATTACTGGCTTTAACGATGTCGTTAAGTGCCCGTTTTTTGCGATCCGCTGCATCCTGAAAGGTGATGATTGCACCCCAGCCATCTCTGGCTGGGCAATTAAGCTACATACCCTCTGACAGATTTTCATATCTTTTGGAATGATGCTTCCCTTGCTTTTGTGGGACGGCATCCGGGTAATTTTCAGCAAAAATACCCCGTAATGTTTTCACATCTTTTTTGTAAACCAGGTCATGCTGGACAAAAAACTTTGTCCCCTGTTTGGTCTCTAATGCGGCCATTGGAGAGAACATAGCCTTCAGACCTGAGTCCATGTAACTGGTCATCGAATTGCGCTCAGCAATCTGATGCAGCGTATCTTTATAGCTATAACCTTCCTTTTTCATCGCATCGTCGAAGGTTAACGCCGTATAACCATACATGCAGTTGTCCTGGCTCATTTCGCCTTGTGAACTGCAATTAACCCATTGATTTTGCATAGTAGAATCAACATGCCTGCTGACTTTTTGCGCTTCTGCGCGATTTGCAGGCATCGGAGCAGCAACAGCGAATGATGAAAAGAAGGTATAAAGGGGTAATGCCACTAACAGTGGCTTGATTAAAAATTTGCCGGTTAACATGCTTTTCCTTTGGGTACTGACAGGAAGGGTAATGCCGTCACAGTACCACTTACCCATGCAACCAACAGTAAAATACATGTTTACTTGCAAAATTCAGGTAAGAGAAATCGGGCAACGGCAGAGATAGCAAGTCCTGAAGAGTTACACTGTCACGCGAGAGTGATAAGGTTGTTCCCGCAATGGCAAATCCTGAACGGGAATTTCAAGCTGAAATTTTATGACTAACAAATGAAGCATCAATAAGTTAACGGTTTGTATGAGTGGGAACCCTGTCGCTCCTCTTCCTGGAATGTCAGAGAAAACCCTCCCTGCCGATAACTCAGCTGGCATCACTATCCAGGAAAAAACCAAGCCTATGTTGACCTGCTTTTCTATCGCCAATTATCGTTCAATCTGCGATCTCACCCTGCCGTTAGGGCGGCTGAACGTCATCACCGGTGAAAATGGCAGCGGGAAATCCAATCTCTACAAGGCGCTGCGCCTGCTTGCCGAAACAGCAAAAGAGGGGGTGATCAGTTCTCTGGCTGAAGAAGGCGGGCTGACTTCAACCTACTGGGCCGGACCAGAAACGCTGTCGCCTGGCATGAGGCGTGGAGATGTGCCGATTGAGGGTGGGCCGCGCCACAATGTGCTGCGGCTGAAACTGGGATTCGCCAGTGACCATTTTGGCTACGCCATCACACTCGGCCTGCCCACCCCGAGTTCATCAGCCTTTGCTCATGATCCGGAGATCAAACGCGAGGTCATTTTTAGCGGTCCTTATTATCGCCCCGCCTCCTCCTTAGTCGAGCGGAAAGGCAATCTGATTAAGGTCCGGGAGGACCGGCAGTGGCAGGTCGTCTCTCAGCAAATACCGGTGTATGGCAGCATGTTTGATCAGCTGGCGGACCCTCACGCTGCCCCTGAAGTGTTCCAGGTGCGTGAAACGATCCGCAACTGGCGCTTTTACGATCATTTTCGCACGGATAAAGATGCACCCGCCCGCCAGGCACAACTGCTGACGCGTACCCCCGTCCTGCATCATGACGGGCGAGACCTGGCATCGGCGCTTCAGACGATCATGGAAATCGGTGATCGGCACGCGCTGGCCCATGCGATTGATGACGCTTTTCCCGGCAGTCGTCTCGAAGTCATCCACCATGCCGGGGGACGCAGCTCGCTGGCCTTCCACCAAAAGGGACTGTTACGCCCTCTTTCTGCTGCCGAGTTATCGGATGGCACGCTGCGGTTTATTCTCTGGGTTGCGGCGCTGATGACGCCGCGTCCCCCGGAACTGATGGTACTGAACGAACCGGAGACCAGCCTGCATCCGGACCTGTTGCCCGCACTGGCACGGCTGATTCTGCAGGCATCGCAGCACACGCAGATTTGGGTGATATCACATGCCAACCGGCTGGTGAACGCGCTGATGCGTGACCCGGAGTGCCACATGATCGAACTGGAAAAAGAGCTGGGGCAGACCCGAATCAAGGGACAAAGCATGCTGGACGTGCCTGCCTGGCGATGGCCTGACGAGTGATAATCAAGTGAACGTCATGGCCCAGGTGATCACTCCGGCGGCCACCGTGGTAAAGGTTAATGCGACAAGAAAAAGAATATCGACGAACTTTTCCAGCTTATGATTGCGCCGCTGGTTGCGGGTACGCAGCGCCCAGTAGGACATAATAGTGGTCACCAGATACAGAATGGCATTGACGGCCAACATATCGTCACCCAGCGTATCCTCCCGCCTTAAGGCGGTAATCACCTGAAAAATACCGATGACGGTGATACAGACACCGACCATCGCAGCCGAAGCGGTGAAAATATGCACACAGATGTCTTCGTCGAGCCGGTTATTGGTTTTTGGTTTGATCATCACAGTCACCTTAAAAAGAGCAACGTTCGATTTCTCAAATACGGGCGATTAACTGTACTCTTTTAAGGTTAACGGAGACAGAGGAGGCGGAATATGGCTAGCGGCTGGTCTGGCGATGGTGCGGTTCAGGATCAGATTGACGCCACTGTCGATGATGCGGTTGCCAGGGCGCGCAGTCACCTGGCACACGGCGAAAGTGCCGAATATTGTGATGAATGCGGTGAGCCCATCCCCGAGGCGCGTCGGCTGGCCTTACCCGGCGTGCGCTATTGCATTAAATGCCAGAGCGAGCGTGATAAGCGCGAGGCAAGCCACAGCGGATACAACCGACGCGGCAGTAAAGACAGCCAGTTAAGATAAGCAAGCTGGACGACCGCGGTCGTCCAGCCGTAACGCCTCAGCGTTGATAAAGATGCACGATCTCTTCGGACAACTCGCGCGCCAGCAGCGATGTCATCAAATGGTCCTGGGCATGCACCATAATCAATGACATCGGCTGACGAGCTTCGCCCGCATCCTGTTCAATCAACTTGGTTTGCATTTTATGGGCCTGGCGGGAGAAGGTATCCGCTTCCTGCAACAGGTTTTTCGCCGCGACAAAATCCCCCTGACGGGCCGCCTGTAACGCCTCAAAACACAAACTGCGCGACTGACCGGCATTGACGATGATTTCCATTACCGCTTCTTCTAAATCGATCATGATGTGGACTCCTGCTCACTGAAACCATTATTCGCGGCGGTTGCGGCAAACCACTCCCCGCTTTTTTTCACGGTACGCTGCTGGCTGGCGAGATCGAGCTGCACAAAGCCGTAGCGGTTTTTGTAGCCGTTGCACCATGACCAGTTATCAATAAAGGTCCACATATGGTAGCCAAGGCAGTTGCTGCCCTCACTTATCCCCTTGTGCAGCCATTTAAGGTGATCGGAAATAAAATCGATGCGGTACTGATCGTCAATCTGACCCTCTGCGGCGAAGCGCTGCTCATTTTCGACCCCCATGCCGTTCTCTGAAATAAAGCAACGTGGATTGCCGTAGTTCACCCGCAGATTGGTGAGAATGTCATAAATACCTGGCGCGTAAATCTCCCAGCCGCGATACGGATTCATCGTGCGGCCCGGCATCTCATAATGGTCAAAAAACCATTCCGGCATTAATGGCGAGGCGGGGTTCACCGCACTTTCCCGGCATTTAACCCGACGCGGCTGATAATAATTGATACCCAGCAGGTCAATTTTACCGGCCGCAATCAATGCGCTGTCACCCGGTAAACAGGCTGGCAGTTGATCGTATTGCTTCAGCAAAGCCACCAGATCCGCCGGATATTCTCCCAGCAGCACCGGGTCGAGGAAGCTGCGGTTAAACAGCAGGTCCGCATGGTGCGACGCATTAAGATCGGCCGGATGCTGCGAACGCGGGTATGACGGCGTCAGGTTAAGGATGATGCCGATTTCTCCGCCATAACCCCTTGCCCGATATGCGCGCACCGCCGAGGCATGGGCCAGCACGGTGTGATAAGCCACCGTTGCGGCGCGCCTGAAATCGACCACGTTGGGATAGTGGAAATCATAAAGATAGCCGCCCTCAACCGGCACGATCGGCTCGTTGAAGGTGAACCAGTGCAGTACCCGATCGCCAAACAGATCAAAGCACACCTTAGCGTAACGGGCGAATGCCTCCACCACCTCACGGCTCTCCCAGCCCCCTTTCTCCTGCATCGCCAGTGGCATATCGAAATGGAACAGAGTGAAGAAGGGTGTGATGCCCTGCGCCAGCAGTTCATCGATGACGCGATTATAAAAGGCCACCGCATCAGGATTCACTTCACCGATTCCGTCAGGAATTAAGCGCGACCAGCTCAGCGAGGTGCGAAAACTGTTGTGATTCAGCTGGCGTAATAAGGCGATATCCTGCTGCCAGTGTTGATAAAAAGTCGAGGTCTGTGCGGGGCCGACCTTCTGATGAAAGCGCCACGGTTGCTGCTGAAACCAGTGATCCCAGATGGTGGCACTTTTCCCGCCAGACAGACTCGCTCCTTCGGTTTGCAGGGCCGAACTGGCGCTGCCCCACCAGAAATTCTCAGGAAACTGATACTTCATTACGCTTATCTCCGGTTTTATGAGTCAGAGGGGCCACGGTGTTGTCCTGGGCTTTTTGTTCTTCTGTCTTCAGCAGCGAACGTTCATAAGCGCGCAGGAAAGGTAGGTACATCAGGGCCGACATCACCATGCAAATCAGGCACATAATCACCGGGCTGATGGCCCAGTTGGCAGCCCATGAGGCGCCAATTGGCGCGGGTGTTGTCCAGGGCGTGAGCGATACCACCTGTGCCAGCCAGCCCATTTTGGTGGCCGTCCAGGCGAGGATGGCGTTGATCATTGGCACGCAGACAAAGGGAATAAACAGCATGGGATTCATGATGATTGGCGCGCCGAACATAATCGGTTCGTTGATGTTGAAGAAGCTCGGCACAATGCCCATCTTGCCGATGGTGCGCAGATGGGTCGCGCGGCTGCGTAACAACAGAAACGCCAGCGGTAAGGTCGAACCCACGCCGCCAATCAACAGATAGTGATCCCAGAAACCCTGCAGATAGATATGCGGCAGCGCCGTGCCTGCCGCCAGTGCCGCCTGGTTGGCTGAGAGATTTGCCATCCAGAACGGGTTCATAATTCCGGTCACGATCAGCGCACCGTGGATACCGGCGAACCAGAACAGCTGGCACAGCAGCACCGAAAGTAAAATCGCGGGCAGAGAATCTGACGCCGAAACCAGTGGCCCGAGCAGGTGCATGATCGCTTCGGGAATAATCATGCCGGTCTGCGCCTGAATAAATAAGTTCAGGGGATGCAGGGTGCCAATGATCACCACTACCGGAATCAATATTTCAAAGGAGCGGGCAACACCAGTGGGGACTTCTTTGGGCAAGCGGATGGTGATGTTTTTCTGCTTAAGCCATGCATAGACCCGCGTTGAATAAATGGCGGTGATCAGCGCGGTAAAAATCCCCTGTCCGGAAAGATAAGCGGTGGAGATGGTGCCGTTCGAGTAAGGCGCGGCGACCAGCAGAAACGCCATAAATGCCAACAGGCCCGACATCACCGGATCCAGTGAGAACTGCCGCCCGAGGCTTGCGCCGATCCCTACCGAGATAAAAAATGTCATGACGCCCATGCTGAGGTAAAACGGCAGCATCAGTTGTTCGCGGTAGGTCGCGGAGAAATCCAGCCAGGCACGGGCAAAACTGTTGGTCGTCGTGGCGGAGAACGGCGGGAAGATAAAGACCAGCATGAACGAACCGATGATCATAAACGGCAGCGCGGCAGTAAAGCCATCGCGGATCGCAATGATGTATTTCTGTTGCCCGAGACGTCCGGCTAACGGCGTTATCGATTGCTCGATAACGGTAATCATCGACTGATATAACGAGCTCATACCATCACCTTTTTAGTGAGCTGCCTCAATAAGCGACAGCGCGTAATCCAGCACTTTGTCACCGCGCTGCATACCGTAATCCATCATCTCGATTGGCTGGACGGGGATCCCCGCGCTGGCTGCTTTATCCGCCAGCGTTTTCAGCATGTATTTCACCTGTGGCCCCAGCAAAACCACCTGATAACGTGAAAATTGCTCGTCAAATTCGGTCACCCCATAGGCGGCGATATCGACAGCCAATCCCCTTTCCTGCGCCACGTCCTGCATTTTGCGCACCAGCATGCTGGTGGACATCCCCGCTGAACAACACAACATAATCCTGACCATCGTTATCCATCCTTCAGTGATATGCCTCAATGTGGTTATGATTGGATACCATACGGAAACCGGTTTCCATCAAGGAGCCAATGAAATGTGATAGTGGTCAATTTATTATTCATTGGTGGTTTTTTTATTAGATTCCCATCACAAAATACCGGCAATATGGATGTGTTTTATGCTGAAATGGAAATCCGGTTTCCATCCAGAATCGAAATCGCTATACTGCCGCTGGCGAAAGTTTGTTCAGAGTGTCCGGGGAGAAAGATGTCTACGATCAACGATGTATCGCGCTTAGCTGGGGTATCAAAAGCCACAGTGTCTCGGGTGTTGAGTGGTTCACGCGGCGTGAAGGAAGCCAGCCGCCTGGCGGTGCTAAAAGCGGTGGACGAGCTGAAATATCGGCCTAACGTCATTGCTCAATCGTTGTTCAGCCAGTCCACCGGTTGCATTGGAGTTATCTGCGCGCAGGAAAACATCAATCAGACCACCGGCTACCTTTACGCGCTGGAAAAACAACTGAGCCAGCATCAAAAACATTTGCTGTTGCGCTTTGCCAGCAGCAAAACCGATGTGATGAATGCCCTTGATGAGCTGACCTGCGGGCTGTGTGATGATGTGCTGATCATTGGTGCCCGCTTTCCCCTCGATATTCAGGACGATAATGTCATCCTGGTGGATTGTGCCGAAACCGCATGGCCAAATAGCCTCCAGTTCGATCACGCCTTCGCCGCCGAAACCGCCTGTAATTACCTGATTAGCCAGGGGAAGCGGCAGATTGCCTTGATCTATCCTGATGCCGGAAATGCCGGGGAACAGGTGTTATTCGGTTATAAACTGGCGCTGGAAAATAACCTCCTGCCCTATAATCGTAATCTGGTGCTGATGGATTCGCCCTCTTCGTCGGTGGCGCTGCAGGTGCTGCTCAACAATGCCAGCACCCTGAATTTTAATGCCCTGTTAGTGGCAAACGATCAGGAAGCACAACAGGTGATGACGCAGCTACAGGCATTTAATAAATCGGTGCCGGGCGACATCATGGTGTTTAGCCTGGCCGGTTCTGTTCATTTGCCAGGCCTGCCCACCATCCCGGCGATTGAATATTCAATGGATGCGCTGGCAACCCGAATTGTGAGCTGGCTGACGAAAAAGACCCAGGACATGCTGGGTTCTTATACGCTACGGGGAGACCTGTTCGTTCCCCGTTAACACATCAAACTCAGAGGGGACGGTAAATGACGCAGCAATACCCATACAGGCTCATGAAGAAACCGGCTCCTCCCACCTTCCCGGATGTAACAACGCCGGTGATCCCGGATGAAGTGATGCATCAACGCCTCGCGAACGTTCTCTCGGCGATGGGCGCACAGGGACTTGAGTTTCTGGTCATCTATGCCGACAAAGAACATGGCGGCAACTTTGAATATCTCTCCGGTTTTATTCCCCGCTTTGAGGAAGCCTTGCTGGTTATCAGCGCGCAAGGAACACTGACCTGGGTCATGGGCAATGAAAACCTCAAACTGGTGCCGTTCGCCCGCAACGCAGGGAACTGCCTGCACGCCCCCATTTTTTCTCTGCCGAATCAGCCGATGGATGGCGATCAACCGCTACACAAGCTGCTGGAAAGCTGTGGTATCACTGCGTCGTCACGTACCGGTATTGCCGGCTGGAAGTTGTTTAGCGGCCTGAGTGCGTCAAAACAACTGTTCGATGTCCCGGCATTTGTCGTGGATGCGGTTTTTCAGGCGTGTGGCGGTAAACATAACGTGATTAACGCCACCGGACTGTTTATCTCGCCGGAAACGGGCGTCCGTATCCATAACAGCGCAGCTGAAGTGGCATTCTATGAATACGGTGCCAATCTGGCGTCCACCTGCCTGCTCAACGCGCTCGATGCCATTGAGGTTGGTAAAAGTGAAAAGTCGATTGGGCAGTTGCTGGCCGCCTCGGGACAGCCATCGAGCGTGATCTCCATTGCCGCCACCGGCGATCGTTTTACCCACGCCACGCTTTATCCACGCGATAAAGTCATCGCCCTGGGTGATAAGTTTTCACTGACGGTAGGTTACAAAGGCGGATTAAGTAGCCGCGCAGCCTACGTTGTCGCCGCAGCAGACGAATTACCCGCCGAAGTGGCGGATTATCTGACACGCGTGGCCCAGCCTTACTATCATACCGTCGTCACCTGGCTTGAAAGTCTCCGATGCGGCCTGACGGGTGGTGAGTTGTACCAGATTGTTGAGCATGTGCTGCCAAAGGACCGCTGGCACTGGCATCTCAATCCTGGCCACCTGGTGGCGGATGAAGAATGGCTATGTTCACCGGTCAGCAGTGGCTCCAAAGCGGTGCTGGGCAGCGGCATGCTGTTGCAGATCGATATTATTCCTTCCGTCAATGGCTACGGTGGGTGCAGCATTGAAGACACCGTTGCGCTGGCGGATGCCCAGCTACAGGCGGAGATTGCAGAAGCCTGGCCGGAGGTCTGGCAGCGTATGCAGGCGCGGCGGCAATATGTTGAGGATGTACTCAATATCGAGCTGCATCAGGATGTGTTATTGCTGTCAAATACGGTGGGTTATCTGCGCCCGTATCTGCTCAGCAAGTCTGAGGCGCTGGTAAAAGTGGCGAATTGAAAAGAGTCGCACCGCTGGGCCCTATACCCTTCTTCCGTGCAGACCCATCATTAACGTTTTCGCGCAAGATGGGCATACAATTAACGTTTTCGTGGTGTTATTAGGGGATTTTGTCAAAAGGAAGAAAAACCTTAAAACCTGCTCCACCTAATTCACTGCTCTCATATTTTACATATCCGTGATGGGCAAGAGCGATGGCTTTCACGACAGCCAGACCCAGGCCTGTCCCACCACTGTCACGCGAGCGGGAATGATCCAGGCGACTAAAAGCATCAAAAATAGAGCCGATCTTGTCCTCGGGAATACCCGGCCCCTCATCTTCAACACTGATGATCACCCCGTCAGCATGCTGCTGACATGCCAGCAAAACCACACCAGGCACTGCATAGCGACGGGCATTATCCAGTAGCGCAAGGATCATTTGCCGGACGCGTGCCGCATCACATCTGAGGTCAACTGAATCCACTTTCGTAATCACAGAGAGATGTTTTTCACTCATGGCGGGTTTGACCAGCTCGACAACGCTAATGAGCTCCTGTGCAATGTCCAGCTTCTCGGCGCGTAAGGAAAAGTGTTCACTGGCGGCCAGACTTAAGGTACGCAGATCTTCGATCAACCTTGCCAGTCCTTCCGTCTGCCGCACGAGATTTTTAAATAACGCCTGCTCCGGCGGGAAGATGCCATCGGCCAGTCCCTGAAGTCTGCCGCGCAAAATAGTGACTGGCGTTCTGAGCTCATGTGCGATGGCAGCATTCCACGTCACGATTTCACCAGAAGCCACCTCAAGTTTTTCAGCCATGATGTTGAAATCATCGACCAGGGCAGCGGTTTCCGAGAGTCTGCGGTCCCCGGCATCGGCTCTGGCACTCAGTTCACCACCGGCGATACGTCGTGCACTATCGGCCAGGGATTGCAGTGGATGGAGAATCTTTTTTGCAAACCTGACTGCGGTAATGACAGCCACGATAATCGAAAGCCCGACAGATATGCCAAGTTGCACCCAGTCCGACGTAGTGGCGACATACTCGAATTGCTTCGCTTGTTCGCCAAATACCATCACCGCGAGGCCGACCCACGCATAGTAGGTAATGAAGGTGATGAGCAATGAAGAACAGACGAGCTGTATCATTAAAATAATGAGATGTCGACTTAACCCTGAGCCTTTCATGTTAATCCCCCAGCCGATAGCCGAAACCGCGCACACTTTCGGGGATGCCCGACAAACCGGCATCTTCTAATTTTTTTCTCAGTTTACTGATATGGCTATCAACGGTTCTTTCCAGCGTTTCTCCCTGGGGCAGGCACGACTCAAGAATCTCCAGCCGACTAAAAACTTTTCGCGGCGCTTCGGCCAGGCGTTCAAGTATTCTGAATTCAGTTGAAGTAAGACGAGAGGCGATATCCTCACCGGAATGACGCAGAATAATTCGGTGCTCGTCATGATAAAATTCAATTTGGTTATGAACAGTGACTCTGGGTTTATTTTTCTTCTGAGCATTCCCCGTGCGCCTTAATATTGCCTGAGTTCGGGCAACGACCTCTGCCGGATTAAAGGGTTTGACAACATAGTCGTCTGCACCGATGCGCAATGCCGATAATTTATCCGCATTGTCATCATTCGCTGTCAGCATCAGAACAGGCGTATCGCCACGACGGCGCAGTTCGGTAAGCACCTGCCAGCCGTCCATCAATGGCATGCGAATATCCAGAATAACTAATGCCGGTTGAGTCTTATCGTATAAGTCCAATGCCTGCTTACCGTTAGCAGCGTGCAACGTTTCAAAACCACTTTGTTTTAAATAGGCGATAACAATGTCGGCGATTTCCGCATCATCTTCGGCTAACAGGATTAAAGGCGTCATATTCATTTGATTACCTTATTGCATCAGACCGTCGCTGTTAAGAATAATATTTTTATTTTTCATCTCCACGCAATCTACATAATACCTGCATCCTTCCTCAATAAACACCGCGTACCCTCCCCGTTTTGCACTATCACATTACTCACCGGGTTGAAACTTTATGAAGACAAAGGGACTGGCATTAATCGTTGCAGCCGCCATTTTAACGACAGCGGGCTGCAAACAGGAAGAAACCGCGTCAGGCACCCCGCCGCAACCTGTGCAGGTTGCCGTCACCACGCTCCAGCCCGCAGAGGTTTCGCTGGTGCGCACCTGGCCTAGTCGTATCAGCGCCATTAAAACCGCGCAGATAAGACCGCAGGTGGGAGGGATTGTGGTATCCCGCTTGTTTTCTCAGGGTTCAGACGTCAAAACCGGGCAGCCACTTTTTCAAATCGATCCCGCACCTTTTGAAGCGGATGTTCAAATGGCTAATGCAGCGCTGGTTAAGGCCGAAGCCACCTACCGGCAACTCAGGTCCCGAGCAGAACGGCTGAAACTGTTGCAAAAAACAGGCGCAGTGAGCCATCAGGATTATGATGATGCCAGCGCCAATAGTGCCGGTGCCGCAGCAGACGTCGCGCAGGCACGAGCCACGCTCGAACGGAGAAAGCTGGAATTAGCTTATTCAACGGTGCGGGCGCCGATTGATGGTCGTATCGATCAGGAATTTGTGACCGAGGGAGCGTTAGTCAGCGCTTCCGATACCCAGGCCATGGCCACCATCCAGCAAACGCGAAGCGTATATATCGATGCCCGTCTTCCTGCCGCTGAATTACGAGGTTTACTGACGCATAACCAACGCGAATCACAAGTTACGGTATCGCTGTTGGATGAGAATAATCATCCTTACAACGTCAGGCCGCGATTACTTTTCTCAGGCATCAACGTGAATAACGAAACGGGTGATGTGGTGTTACGCGCGGAAGCTGAAAACCCGCAGGGGGAGCTGATGCCCGGTATGTTTGTACGCGTCAAAATTAGCCGCTTGCTGGAAAATAATGGCATCGCTATTCCGGAAAAAGCTATTCAGCATGCGCAGGACAATACCTATGTCTGGCTTGAAACAGCCGAAAATAAAGCCGAGAGAAAGCAGATAGAAATTGGTGATCAGTTCAACGATAAAAGAATTGTATTAAATGGCTTAAAGGCTGGGGATAAATTGATCATCGAAGGAAAGGAGAAATTACAGGATGGCATTCCAGTGGAATCTTTGAGCGATAAAAACGGCGCTTGATGCCAGATTTTATTTAATCATTATACAGGAATTCTGATGCCACAGTTTTTTATCAACCGCCCGGTATTTGCGTGGGTCATTGCGCTGTTTATTGTGTTATTTGGTCTTATCACCATACCTCAATTGCCCATTGCACAGTATCCTTCGGTTGCACCACCAAGTGTATCAATAACGTTGAATTACCCTGGGGCTACACCTCAGACGATGAATGAATCGGTTATCTCGCTTATTGAGCGAGAATTATCAGGTGTTGATGACCTGCTTTATTTCGAGTCATCAAGCGATACGTCAGGAATGGCGACCATCACCGTCACTTTCAAGCCAGGTACAAACATCAAACTGGCGCAGGTCGATGTCCAGAACCAGATTAAAACCGTTGAATCACGTTTACCGCAGACTGTCAGACAAAATGGCCTGACGGTTGAAGCGGCATCATCTAACTTTTTGATGATGGTCGGGCTGACATCACCAGGTGGAAACTTCTCGGAGGCTGACCTCAGTGATTACTTTGCGCGTAACGTGACCGAAGAATTGCGCCGCGTTGCGGGTGTCGGCAAAGTGCAGGCGTTTGGTGCGGAGAAAGCCATGCGCATATGGGTTGATCCGGCAAAACTCATTTCCTATCGTCTGACCATTAGTGACATCAGTGCCGCCATCAGCCAGCAAAACGTGCAAATAGCGCCAGGCCGGATTGGTGATGCTCCAACCGTCCGTGGACAGCAAACCGGTTACCCGCTTACCGTACGCGGTCAGCTTGGCACACCTGTCGAATTTCGCCATATCGTACTCAAAGCCAATGTTGACGGTTCGACTGTCACGCTCGGTGATGTCGCCAGGGTAGACCTCGGCTTACAGACCTATTCTTTTGCGGTACGTGAGGATGGTCAGTCTTCGACGGCGGTGGCGATCCAACTGTCACCGGGTGCTAATGCGATACAAACATCCCAGGCCGTGCAGGACCGTCTGACTGAAATGGCGAAAGCCTTGCCTGACGGGATGAAATTCACCGTTCCGTTTGATACCTCGCCCTTCGTTAAAATTTCTATCGAGAAAGTCATCCATACCTTTATCGAGGCAATGGCGCTGGTGTTTATCGTCATGTTCCTGTTCTTACAGAACATCCGATATACCTTTATTCCTGCTATCGTGGCCCCCGTCGCGCTGCTGGGCACCTTCACCGTGATGATGTTATGCGGCTTCTCGATAAACGTACTGACGATGTTCGGTATGGTACTGGCGATAGGGATCATTGTTGATGACGCTATCGTCGTGGTCGAAAACGTAGAACGCCTGATGTCTGAAGAGGGTCTTTCACCCCGGCAGGCTACGGAAAAAGCGATGCGTGAGATTACCGGTGCGGTGGTCGGGATCACGCTGGTATTAACTGCGGTATTTATTCCCATGGGATTAGCCAGCGGGTCGGTCGGTATTATTTATCGCCAGTTCACCCTTTCGATGGCTGTCTCTATTCTTTTCTCCGCATTTTTAGCATTGAGCCTTACCCCGGCACTGTGTGCTACGTTGTTAAAACCGGTGACGCAGGAATCTCATCAAAAAGGGCGTTTCTTCAGCTGGTTTAACCGTAGCTTTGATCGCATGTCAGATCGCTTCGAATCTCGCTTAACCCGTCTGCTGAAAAGAACCGGCAGGATGATGCTGATTTACGGTGCGCTCTGTGGCGTGTTGTTTTATGCCCTCACCAGACTTCCCTCGTCCTTTCTGCCTTCGGAAGACCAGGGATATTTCATGACGTCGATCCAGGTGCCTTCTGATGCCACATTAGAAAGAACCGGAGAGGTGGTGAAGAAGCTGGAAAATGCTGTCGCTGAGCGTCCGGGTATTCAACGTAACCTGTCGGTGCTTGGATTCAGCTTTTCTGGTTCCGGTGCTAACTCGGCGCTGGCGTTTACCACCCTCAAAGACTGGGGAGAAAGAGACGGTGCAACCGCACAGGAAGAGGCAGACCATTTACAGGCAGTGATGTCCGCTGTACCGGATGCAACGGTAATGAGTCTCCTGCCGCCTCCGATCGCGGAATTAGGCAATTCCACCGGCTTTACTCTGCGTCTTGAAGACCGCAGTGGCCATGGAAATCAGGCGCTATCTGAGGCCGTCAACCAGCTGTTAATCAAGGCAGCACAAAGTAAAGTCGTGACTGACGTGTATGTCGATGGCCTGCCTGATGGGACAAGCATCGATCTCAGTATTGATCGCCAGAAAGCGGAAACGCTGGGTATTGCATTCAGTGATATCAGCCAGACACTTTCCGGTGCGATGGGGTCATCCTACATTAACGATTTTCCCAATCTGGGGCGTATCCAGCAGGTGATTATTCAGGCTGATGCTCCGTATCGCATGCAGCTGAAAGATGTGCTGTCACTGTACGTGCGTAATAAGTCCGGCGGCATGGTTCCGTTGTCGGAAGTGGTGCGTGGCGAGTGGAAAACGTCCCCCTTACAGATGGTCCGTTATCAGGGCTATCCCGCATTTCGTATCGCCGGGAATGCCGGGCCGGGATATTCAACCGGTGCCGCGATGGTTGAAATGGAAAAGATTGCGGCTGAGCTACCCGCTGGATTTGCCCTTGAATGGACCGGTCAATCGTTGCAGGAACAACAATCCGCCTCTCAGGCTCCTATGCTGATGTTGCTTTCCATGCTGGTGGTATTTCTGGTACTGGCCGCGCTTTATGAAAGCTGGGCTATTCCGTTATCAGTCATGCTTGTCGTGCCACTTGGATTACTCGGTGCGGTTATTGCGGTGTTTATACGAGATATGCCGAATGATGTTTTCTTTAAAGTCGGGATGATCACTATCATTGGTCTTTCAGCTAAAAACGCCATCCTTATTATTGAATTTGCCAAACAGATTTATGAGGAAGAAGGCAACCTGATTAAATCAACGATTCGCGCGGCTAAGATGCGATTGCGTCCGATTTTAATGACGTCATTAGCTTTCACATTAGGTGTTGTGCCTTTAATGCTGGCTGTCGGAGCGAGCGCCACCACGCAACATGCAATAGGGACAGGGGTATTTGGCGGCATGATCAGCGGTACATTGCTGGCTGTTTTCTTTGTTCCGGCCTTTTTTATCTTCGTCATGACCTGGGTTAACAAAATATCCAGCGCCATCACGAAAAAACCCTGAATCGCAGGTCTTTTTAACAGCGCGCCCCCACGGCGCGCTGCAATAAACCGGAGGAATCACATGGTCATTCATAAAGATACAGTGAATGAGTTGATGGTCTGGATAGACCGTAATATCCATCTCCCGCTGGTAATTTCTGCCGTTGCCACCAAGGCAGGCTATTCAAAATGGCACCTGCAACGACTCTTTAAAAGAGAAACGCAACAAACGCTGGGAGAATATATTCGTAAAAGGAGAGTCATTCTGGCCGCATCCGAACTCGCGTCCTCTCATGGTTCGATTCTTGATATTGCACTTAAATATGGTTTTGATAGCCAGCAATCTTTTACCCGGTCTTTTACGAAATATTTTCAGGAACCACCGGCAAGGTGGAGGCGTGAACACTATTCACCTGAACTTTATTAATCCACCAAATAATAACGTCAGCGAGGAAAGCATGAAAAGGCAACCTAAGCCAAAAGCCATTATTAAGACTTCACTATGGGGAATATGCAGTTTACTTGCCTGGACAGCACATGCAGCTGTTACAAACAACACCAACAACTTAGCCACCCGGTTGCAGAATAACTCACTGGCGGTGAAAAATTCGATAATCTCCAATGTGAGTACTCAGCAAAATAACAACGCAAGAAGGTTACAGATACAAATGCGCATCGATAGCCTGAGAAATGAAATTGGCGCAGCCAGAGACCGGTCATCGCGCAGTAGCAAAGAAAATCAACTTAGACAATTGCAGCAACAACTGATGAATATTAAATAGTCTGCAAAATGGGTATTGGGATGCGATGCCCTTCAATGTGGCATGCACCCTTTACAGGCACCCGATGCGCAACCATCGGGCGTGATGAACGATCATTGGGCGGAACTTAAGGCAGAAATGAGCAGATTAAGCAGTTGCTCGTTTATCGACTCCGGGCGCACCAGCAGAATAATTTTGCGATCGTAACCGCCGCCCACCGAGGTTTGCACCAGGTGCTGCGAAATCGCGGCAAGGCCCGGCCAGCGGGGCAGCAGGCTCACTCCCATCTTTTCTTTTACCAGCAGGGAAATCGCTTCGATTCCATCCAGCTCCAGTAACAGGCGGGGATGCAGGTCGTGATCATTCAGATACTGCTGTGCCAGCCGCCCGCCCCAGGAGTTGGGGTCATAACTGATATAAGGCAGCGTGCTGAGGGCGTGGGCAACATCCTGCTCCAGCGGTGCGCTGGACAACAGCATCAGTTCTTCGTGATGCAGCGGTTGCCAGCGGTAGCGTTTCGGGATTTCAAACGGTGGCTGGACCATAATCGCCGCATCGATAGCCTCACGAGCCAGCGCATCGTACAGCGTAGTGGACGTGCCGGGAATGATCTGCGGCCTGACATCCGGTGCCTGCCGATGCAGCGTCAGCAAGGCTCCGGGCAAAATCCCGGTCAGCGCCGTTGAGATGGCACCAATCTTCAGCGTCCCGCTCAGTGCATTGGCATGTACATCGCTACTCAGTAGCTCCACCTCACGCACGATACGCCTGGCGCGGGTCAGCATCGCCATCGCGGCATCGGTAGGTCTGGCGGTGTGCCCTACCCGGTTCAGCAACGGTGTGTCGAGTTCCCGCTCCAGTACCTGAATACGCTGACTCACCGCTGCGGCGGTAATCCCCTGACGACGCGCCGCTTCGGCGATGGAACCGCATTCAATGGCGGCAATCAGGCTGGCAAGGTACTTACTATCCAAAGCTATTCCTTACGATTGAATGCATAAAAACATGCTAACGCTTTTGTACGTGATTTGAGATTCTGCCTCAATCTTTAAATGGAGACAGAACATGAAATCTGCATTTCACCTTGCCTATCACGTCACCGCTCTCGATGAAAGCCGCCGTTTTTACGGTGAGTTACTGGGTTGCACCGAGGGACGCAGCACTGACACCTGGGTCGATTTCGACTTTTTTGGTCACCAAATATCCCTGCATCTCGGTGAACCCTTCGCGGTGACCAACACCGGTAAGGTGGGCGATCACATGGTGCCAATGCCCCATCTGGGACTGGTGCTGGAGATGACAGAATGGGAACCGCTGGCTGCCCGACTGCAACAGGCTGGCGTTGCATTCATCCTGCCACCACAAAAACGCTTCGTCGGTGAACCGGGTGAGCAGGCGATCATGTTTATGCAGGATCCGTCAGGCAACCCGATTGAAATCAAAGGATTTTCTGACTGGGACCGTGTGTTTGCTAAATAATCGGGTGGAACTTAGCACGCCTGCCGTTGCACACGCATCATCCTGAATTACATTGGCATTATTATTGCATTTCTTTGGTATGCCAAAGAAATTGCGCCGTCGCGCGCAGATATGATCACATTACGTAAGGGTTAAGGATGTCTCAGCAAAATATCGACAGCCGACTGGCGAAACGCGTCTCGCGCATTGGGCTGTCAATGACGGTCAAAATCGCGCAGCGCGCCCGCGAATTGCAGGCGCAGGGTAAGAAAATTATCAATATGGGTGCCGGTGAGCTGGATTTTGATACCCCGGAATACATCAAGCTGGGGGCCATCAAGGGCATCCTTGAGGGTCAGACCCGTTATACCAACGTCGGGGGCACCACCGCACTCACTCAGGCGATTCAGCAAAAATTCCAGCGCGAAAACCAGCTCTCCTATGAACTGAGCGAAATCGTTGCTGGCACCGGTGCCAAGCAACTGCTGTTCAACGCCTTGCAGGCGACCGTCGATGAGAGCGACGAAGTGATCATCCCGGCCCCCTACTGGGTATCCTACCCGGATATGGTCAGGCTGGCCGACGGCACGCCGGTTACTGTCACCACCACGGTTGATAGCGGGTACAAAATTACCCCGGACCAGCTCCGCGCTGCTCTTACAGCGCAAACCAAATGGCTGCTGATTAACTCGCCAGGTAATCCGACCGGGGCGATTTACTCGCGTGAGGAATTGCAGGCACTGGCTGACGTACTGAAGGACTATCCGCGCGTGCTGGTGCTGTCTGACGATATCTATGAACCGCTCACCTACGATGTGCCGTTTATTTCCTTTGCCACGGCGGCACCGGAGCTGAAAGATCGCACCCTCACGCTAAACGGCGTATCTAAAGGCTACGCGATGACCGGCTGGCGTCTGGGATATGCGGCGGGTCCGGAATGGTTGATCAAGGCGATGGAGAAGATCCAGGCGCAAAGTACCTCGAACCCGAGTTCCGTTAGCCAGGCTGCCGCCGCCACTGCGCTGATGGGCGATTCCTCGTTTCTGACCGGCTGGCGTGACATCCTCGTCAAACGCCGCGACGAGGCATGTGAGATTCTGGCCGCCTCTTCCCTGCTGCATCTGGAAAAGCCGCAGGGTGCATTTTATCTGTTTGTCGATTGTCAGCCAGCTCTGGGGAAAACCCTGGCCGATGGCAGTGTACTGGCGGATGACCTCGATATCGCCCGCTTCCTGATCGAGCACGCCAGCGTGGCAGTGGTACCTGGTAGTGCCTTTGGCATGTCGGGTCATTTCAGGCTGGCCTTCAGCATCGCCAGTGAAGATGTCACTGCGGCCTGTAAGGCGATCGTCGCCGCGATGGAGACATTGAAATGATGCCTGCTACCCTGCCAGAGCCGGATCTGGCGCTGGCCGAAACGTTGTTTGCCCAGCTGCGTGAAATGAGTTTTGACGGCAAAGGCATCACCCGCGATGCCTACGGCCCCGGCGAGCAGCGCGCTCATGATCTGGTCAGCCAGCTTGCCCGCAAGCTGGGCTTTGAAGTGATGACCGATGCAGCGGTCAACCTTTATATCATCCTGCCCGGCGCGGACCGCCATGCGCCGAAAGTGGTGGTCGGTTCGCACCTCGACTCAGTACCCGCCGGGGGTAACTACGATGGCGCGGCTGGCGTGCTGGCTGGTCTGGCGATTCTGGCGGGCTGGAAAGCGGCAGGCCTTGTGCCACCCTGCGATCTGATGCTGATTGCGATTCGCGCTGAAGAAAGCGCATGGTTTCCTATCTCCTATCTGGGAAGCAAGACGGTGCTGGGACAACTGACCCGTGCCGACCTGGCGATTCTGCGCCGGGACAACCAAATCTCCATCGCGCAGCACATGATCAACTGTGGCGGCAATCCCGATAAGGTGGTGGATGAGCCACCGCTGTTTGAGCCAGCACAGTTGCGAGCTTTCCTGGAAATCCATATTGAACAGGGGCCGGTCCTGGAAAGCGCGGAGATCCCGGTCGGGATCGTCAGCGGCATTTGCGGCAGCTTGCGCTACCGTTTTGCCCGGGCATACGGACAATACGCACATTCCGGTGCCTGCCCTTCGTGGTGCCGTCAGGATGCCGTCATCGCCGCCGCAGAGCTGGTGAGCGAAATGCACCGTTACTGGCATGAGCTGGAGAAAGCCGGACACGAACTTACCGTCACCTTTGGCCGCTTCTTTACCGATGCCGTCGATGCCGATATGAGTAAGGTCAGCGGGCTGGTGGATTTCTCAATTGATTTTCGCTCGCGTAATGCGCAGACGCTGCAAACCATCGATGCGCATCTGCAACAGACGGCCGCAGCAATTTCGCAGCGTCACGGTGTGCGGTTTGATTTCGGTGAGCAGAGTCGCAGTACCCCAGCCCTGATGGATCCGGGGCTGGTAGTGGCGTTGCAGAATGCGGCAGATGATCTGGCGATCAACACGCAAGTGATGCCGAGCGGCGCGGGCCATGATTGTGCGCAGTTCGTGAACTGCGGTGTACCCGGCGCGATGTTGTTTGTCCGTAACCAGAACGGCAGCCACAATCCTGATGAGGCAATGGAGTTCTCAGATTTTGCGCTTGCCGTCCGGGTGCTGAATCAAACTCTGTTTACGATGATGTTCAGGGATCAGAACTGACTCAGACGTTTGATAATGCCCTGACGGACGTTATCGATATGCGCGGCAACCAGACTTTGTGCCAGATCTGGCTGGTTGTCGCGCAGTGCCTGAATAATTTGCAGGTGCTCGCGATGGCCAGCTTCAAAGCGTTCCGGCACTTCGCTTAAATTAAACATATGCGTTTTCAGGCGCAGAGTTTTGATGTAATCAGCCATGGTTTTGTTGCCGCTGTAAAAAGCGATAGTCTCATGAATGCGCGAATCCGCAGCCCAGTCCTCTTCCGTATCCGGCACTTTCTTGATCAGCAGCCCTTCGACCAGCGTCTGAATCGCGTCCAGCTCGCTCAGCGGAATTTTACCTGTCGCCAGACGTGTCGCCTCGGCCTCCAGCACACGCCGGATATGCAGGGTTTCAATTAACTCCTGAATCGAAAACTCTTTAACGACCGGCGTTCTGCCGCCGTTACGTGCGATAAACCCTTCATTTTCCAGCCGGTTCAGCGCATTACGCACCGGTGTACGGGAGATATCCAGCATCTCTGCCAGGCGTCGTTCCTGCAACACGGTGTTGACCGCAAATTCACGGCTGATGATTTTATTCAGGATGGTTTCATAGGCTTTCTGGCTTAAATTCTGCTCGCCGTCATCCGCCTCTTTTAATAACTGGTCAGCCAGCGCCATGATTGATCACCCGCATAATTTTCCCTTCCCCGCCATTGTCGTGGCCGCTCGATTACCGTTAACGGCGATGATATGAGTTTTTATCTTCACAGAGAAGCCCTGGCGCATTCCGGATGCGCTCAGGGCCGGTCGAGGATTATTGCGGCAGTGTCAGTACCGGATTCTTCGGGGCAGGATCGAGACCGACAATCGCTGTCGTCAGGCGGGCAAAGGTCCCGTCACTTTTCATATCAGCCAGCGCTTTGTTCACCGCCGCCACCAGGTTGGGTTTGCCTTTGGCGAAAGTGAAGCCTTTCTGCACCTGGCTCAGGTAGCCGGGCACCTGCACGAACGGCAGGTGGTTATGCTCGATCAGGTAGGCGTTGCCGATGGAATCGTTAATCACGCCGTCGAGATTACCATTGATCATATCCTGCACCGCAGAGGTGATGTCGCTGTAGTTTTTCAGCTGGGCACCGTGTTCCTCGGCCAGTCGGGCATAGGTGGATGACACCTGCGCGCCGATTTTCTTACCTTTAAGATCATCCGGCGTTTTGATACTGGTGTCTTTCGGAGCGAGGATTCGCCCGCCGGATTCAATCCATGCATCGGCAAATACCACGGATTTCTGGCGTTCCGGGGTGATATCAATGGCAGCCATGCTCATATCAAACTTGTTGGCCTGTAAGCCGATCAGAATCGAGTCCCACTTGGTGACCACTGGCACCAGTTTCAGGTGCAGGCGCTTAGCGACTTCGGTCATCACCGCGATTTCCAGACCCGAGATTTGGCCGCCTGGGCCGCGCATGCTGTACGGCGGTGCCGTGCCCTCGGTGGCAACGCGCAGTTCGCCCGGTGTCAGCAGCTCCAGCTTTTTATCCCCTTCCGCAAAGGCGGCAGTCGAACTCAGCAGTGAAGTGAGCAAAAGACCGCAAATAAATGACTTCAATTTCATGCAAAAACTCCCATTAAGATGATGGTGTGGTAGCAAAACAAGGCAGATTAAACGTATCTCTCCTGGCGACGTTCCAGCCAGCCAGTCAGTCGCGTCAGCAAGGTGGTCATCACCAGGTAAATCACGGATGCTGCGATGTAAAATTCAAAAGGACGGAAGGTGCTGGAGATAATGGTCTGCGCATATAAGGTCACGTCCATCACGGTAATCGTCGAGAGCAGCGAAGTGTTTTTCAGCGCCGAGATCGCCTCATTGGTCAGCGATGGCAGAATGATGCGGAACACCTGCGGCAGAATAATGCGGCGCATCACGTCACTTTTGGACATACCCAGCGCGTAAGAGGTCTCGATCTGGCTTTTCGGAATGGCATTCAGCCCGGTGCGAATGATTTCAGCGACATAAGCGCCACCGTTGAGCGCCAGTGCAATAACACCAGCAAAAAAAGGCGAGAAGCTGAGGCCAAACTGCGGCAGGCCGAAATAGATGATAAACACCTGAATCAGCGCCGGCGTGCCGCGAATAAACCAAATATAAAATTCAGCAATTTTTTTCAGTGCGACGATGTGTGATCGCTTTGCCAGTGCGGCCAGCAAACCAAATACCCAGCTAAGGACAATGGTCAGCACGGTAATACCCAGCACGATAATCGCGGCAGTCAGAAAGCCGCTGCCATAATCCTGAAGATCCTGATAAAGCTGCATCATGCGGCGTTTCCTTTAATAGCTTTAATATCGTCGTGTAAAATGCGGCTGAGGAACTGGCGCAGGCGCGGACTTTCCGGCTCGGCCAGCACTTTTTCCGGGGGACCGTCAACCGCCATCACGCCCTGATCGAAGAACAACACGCGCGACGAGACTTCCCGCGCAAAGGCGATTTCATGGGTGACCAGCAGCATGGTCATGCCCTCTTCGGCCAGCATCGCAATCAGGGCCAGCACCTCGCCCACCAGCTCGGGATCGAGCGCGGACGTTGCCTCATCAAACAACATCATTTTGGGTTTCATCGCCAACGCACGCGCAATGGCCACGCGCTGCTGCTGTCCGCCAGACAGACGCGCCGGATACTGAAATCTTTTTTCAAACATGCCCACGCGGTTCAGTAACTCCTCGGCAATTTTTACCGCTGCACTGCGCGTCATTTTTTTCACCCGCATCGGCGCTTCAATGACGTTCTCCAGTACCGTCATATGTGGCCACAGGTGATAGTTCTGGAACACCATGCCAATCTGCTGGCGCAGCAATTGCAGTTGCTGCTGGTCAGGCTGGGCGCGGGCGCCATCGCGAAAATCAAACGAAAACTCGCCGAAATCCATAAAGCCGCTCTGCGGCATTTCCATCACGTTCAGGCAGCGCAAAAAGGTGCTTTTGCCTGAGCCACTGGCGCCGATGATCGAAACGACCTCGCCCTGATGGACCTCAAGCGCCACGTTCTTCAGTACGTGAAGATCGCCAAAACTCTTGTTCAGCTCGCGGATTTTCAGTAAAGGCTTAATGGCCTCGCTCATACGGGGACTCCTGTGCGTTATTCAGTACTTAGCCATAATGTTTTTTCTTGGCATTCCAAAGAAATGCAAAGAGAATGCCAATAATGTTAAACACCATCAGGGAAACTCAATGAAACAGATATGCTGGGCACCACACCCGATAAACTCATCAGGAATCAATTACCTGGAAGAAAATGGCCTGGCCGTTTCCAGCGAAAATTCACCCGAAGATCCGCAGCAACGTCAGCAGATCGTGGCGGCCATTTTTCGTAGCGGAAAATTCACGCGCACGATGATGGAGCAATTTCCGCACCTGAGAGTCATTGCGGTGCACGGCGTTGGAACGGACGGCATTGATCTCGACGCCGCCACCGAAAACGGCATCGTGGTACTGAATACGCCAGGCATGAACAGCCGCTCGGTGGCGGAACACGCCCTCGCCCTGCTGTTTGATCTGGCGAAACGCCTGACCGTTTGTGATCGTGCCATCCACCAGCAGCAGTACATGGCGATAAAATACACGGGCGGTTTTCAGGAGATTTATGGCCTGACGCTGGGCATTGTCGGTTATGGCGCAATCGGGCAAATTCTGGCCCGCATGGCTGTGGCGCTGGGCATGAAGGTGCTGGTTCACACCAGCCAGCCAGCGGAGGTGATTGCCCAGGCGGGATGCAGTAAGGCTGATGATTTAACCATCCTGCTGCGTGAAAGTGATTTTGTCTCCCTGCATGCCCCTGCCACCGCCGATACTTATCACCTGATGGATCGCCAGCGTCTGGCGCTGATGAAACGCAGTGCCTGCCTGATCAACACCAGCCGTGGTTCACTGATCGATGAAAGCGCGCTGGCCGAGGCGCTACACCAGGGCGAGCTGGCGGGTGCGGGTCTTGACGTCTTCGAACAGGAGCCACTGGCATCTGATTCTCCGCTGATGAGCGCACCGAACCTTATTCTCACCCCGCATACCGCCGCCTCTTCGGATAGCGCAATGCGCAATATGGCGCTGGCAGCGGCACAGGGGGTGGTGACGGTACTGAATAATCAGCCGCCACATTCGCTGATCAATCCGGTAGTCTGGTCAACGCGGCGTCAGTAATTCGCGGTACTTCAGCCTTTCGCGGCCAGCACCTGCGCCATCGGGGCAAACCGGATGCCCCGTCCTTCCAGCAGGCTGCGAACGGCGCGGGCCATATCTACCGCGCCGGGCGAGTCGCCGTGTACGCAGAGCGAGTCGATCTCCACCGGAAGGGTGCTGCCGTTTACCGTGGTAATGGCGGATTGATCGATCATGCGCAGGATGCGTTCGCTGGCGAGTTGTGGATCGTGCAGCACCGCGCCGGGTAGCTGGCGCGAAAGCAGATTGCCGTTTGCAGCGTAAGCGCGATCGACATAAATTTCTCTTATGACCCTCAGCCCCTGCTGCACGGCGGCCGCCTCGGTGCACATCCCGGGCATCACCACCATAATCAGATCCTTATCCACCTGATAAATAGCTTCTGCCACTGCCTTCGCCCATTCGCTGTTTTCCGCCGCCATATTGCCGAATGCCCCATGGGTTTTGACGTGTTGCAGGGAAAAGCCCTGACTTTCCGCCAGCGCCTTCAGTGCGCCGATCTGGTAGATCACCATGTTGCGGATCTGCTGTGGTGTGAAGCCGTAGATCGGCCTGCGGCCAAAACCGGCCAGATCGAGGAAGCCAGGGTGGGCACCCACTGCGACGTTTTTTTCCCTTGCATGTTGTAACGTTGTGCACATCACATCCGGGTCACCTGCGTGAAATCCGCAGGCGATATTGGCGGAAGTCACGATCGAGAGCATCTCCTCATCCGCTCCCATCTTCCAGACGCCGAAGCTTTCTCCCATGTCACAGTTCAGGTCAATCAACATCAAAATTCACTCCAGGCTACTGATATTCATCTGTTTATTCAGGCAATAAGTATTTAATCTGACAGCGTTTATTGACAACATTTTTATGGTATGCCAAAAGTATTCCATGATGCAAATAACGAAAATGTATGTCAGGACGCAAACGTGAATGAAGACGTCATGCCGCTGAGCTGGGCGATTCAGACCATCGCCGATCAGGCGGTGAATATCGATTTTGGTGAAGTGATTGACGCGCGGGTGAATCAGCGCGTGACGTCGTTAGCGGCAGCCATCAGGCAACAAAACATAGCGGGCGTCACCGGTTGTATTCCGACCTACCGATCGCTAACGGTGACTTATGACTCGGTCGTTATCCGCCAGAGGGAACTGATCCAGGCTGTAGAGTTGCTGCTCAACACGGACGTGCTGCACACGCCGCCGCGTAAGTGCTGGCTGATACCGGCTTGTTACGGCGGTGACTACGGCATCGATCTGGCAAGCTCAGCGACCACCCTGGGCCTGACACCCGCCGAATTGATTGAGATCCACAGTGCCCAGCCCTATCGCATCTATATGATTGGTTTTATGCCGGGTTTTGCTTATCTGGGTGGACTCGATCCGCGTTTACACCTCGCACGACGGACATCACCGCGCCAGGAAGTGCCCGGCGGCAGCATCAGTATCGGCGGAGTTCAGTCGGCTATCGGCTCCGTCGCTGCGCCCAGCGGCTGGCATTTGCTGGCACGAACGCCGGTAAAAAGTTTCGATCCACAGCGTGAGCAGCCTTTTTTATTTAACGCGGGCGAGGAAGTGCGTTTTATCCCCGTCAGCGAACACGATTATCAGACGTTACTTGCCGATCGACACTACCAGCCTGAATGGAGCCTGCTGCCATGAATGATTTCGAGGTGCTATCACCAGGCGTCATGTCAACCTTGCAGGACAGCGGGCGCGTCGGTTATGAGGATCGTGGCGTGCCACCTTCGGGGGCGATGGATGAATTAAGCTTTGCCCTTGCCAATGCGCTGGTGGGCAACGCCGCCAACACCGGCGCCATCGAATTTACGCTAACCGGGCCGAGGCTAAAGCTGTGCGGTGATGAACCCTGCATCTTCGCCATTACCGGCGATGCGGTAGCGACGTTGAACGAGACGCCCTGCCCGACTTATCAGTCCCTGCAAATGCTGCCGGGTGATGTTCTGGTCATTCAGCGCCTGCGCTCTGGGGCGCGCGGTTATCTTGCCGTCGCCGGGGGTTTTGCGGTGCAGCCGCAACTGGGCAGCGTCGCTACGCTTGTCAGAGCAAAGCTGGGTGGCTTTGACGGACGTCCGCTACAGAAAAATGACCGGTTACCGCTGGCGGTCCCGACACGGCAGGGACGTCCAGGCCTCCGCACCGACCGTATTTTTCCACAGATGGAGAAACGCCCGGTACGGGTGATCTGGGGGCCGCAGGACAGTTATTTTGATGATGCCGCGCGCGCACGTTTTCAGTCCCAGACTTATACGTTATCCCCCCAGTGTGACCGTATGGGGTATCGCCTGCATGGCGAGCCACTTAACCACACCCGGGGTTTCAATATTATTTCCGATGCCATTGCCCATGGCAGCATCCAGATTCCTGGCGACGGCTTGCCGATCGTGGCAATGAACGATCGGCAGACCACCGGCGGATACCCGAAAATCGCCACCGTGATTCGGGCCGACCTGGCGCGCCTGGGCCAGTTGAAACCGGGCGATGCGGTGCGTTTTGAAGCGGTGTCGGTTGAGAAAGCGGAAGAGATCTGGCGAGGTCGCCAGGCGATTTTAAACGAAAAACGGGCCGCGCTGGATCAGCAGTGATTGCCCGTCGCTGAGTAACAAGGAAACGATGATGTCTCTGATTACTAACCTGACGAAAGGCGTTTATGTTATTGCGGTCACGCCGTTTTTGCCGGATGGCGCTATCGATCGCAGCAGCATCGACAGCGTTACCGACTTTTACTTTGACCAGGGTGCGGATGGCCTGACGATCCTCGGCATGATGGGTGAAGCGCCTAAGCTGACACTGGAAGAATCGGTTGCAATTACCCGCCAGACGCTGAAACGAGCAGCGGGCAAACCGGTGATTGTCGGCGTGTCTGCGCCAGGGCTGGCGGCGATCGGTGAGCTATCGCACCGGGTAATGGAGGCTGGGGCTGACGGGGTGATGGTCGCTCCCCCTTCAGCACTGCGCACCGACGAGCAGATCCTCAACTACTACCGCAACGTCATCGAGACGTTGGGGCCAGACGTGCCCGTGGTGCTACAGGATTTCCCGCTTGCCAGCGGCGTACAAATGTCGTCAGAGGTGCTTATCAGGCTGTTCGCCGCGCATCCGAGCATAGTGATGCTGAAACATGAGGACTGGCCAGGCCTGCAAAAGATCAGCGCTATTCGTCAGTCGGAAGCAGACGGCAGTCGTCGCGTCTCCATCCTGTGCGGCAACGCGGGGATGTTCTTACCAGAAGAGATGGCGCGCGGTGCCGATGGTGCAATGACCGGTTTCGGCTATCCGGAAATGATGGTTGAAGTGACACGGCTGGTCAGTAACGGCCAGCGCGATGTAGCGCAGGATATTTTTGATGTGTACCTGCCGCTGATGCGCTATGAGCAACAGCCTGGTCTTGGGCTGGCAATCAGAAAACACATTCTTGCGCGCCGTGGTGCCATTGCCCACGCCTCACAGCGCCGTCCCGGCAGCGTGCTCAGCAGTGCAGCGATCAGCGAGGTGGAATACCTTATCACCCGCCAGGAAGCGAAGCTGGCACAACTGCGTTAGTACAACCTGGCAAAGCCTGGCGGGGGGATGAGTACATTCAATTCTTCACTCAACAATCATGCGAACAGTTTTGCCTGTGTGCTGTACCATGCCCACCAAAGCATCAATGGTAAATTTGTCGGTTTTTTGGTTTACAGCATCAGAAAGCCGAGGGCGAGAAACATGCAGCAATTTAGCCGCTTCGACTTGTTTGTGTCCGCTGACTTTCATCCAGTTTTTGATTGCTGCCATGAGCTGTTTTTTTAATTCAATTGACTGGGCAATCTCGCGATCTGTTTCCGCAAGCAGTGCAGCAGCTGCATCCGGCTCAAATCCCAGATCTGCAAAGATGTTGTCTTCCGGATAAGTAATATGTGTAGTGATTTTATCTTTATCTTTCATGGTTTTTTACTCCGTTCATCAACTAACGCCTTATAGCGGTCTTTAATGAGGTTCACATCCTTTTGTGCAGTTTTTTGGGACTTTTTCTGGAAGCTATGAAGGACATAAATGGCCTCCTCAAAGCAGGCAACATACACAACGCGGAAAGCCCCATCCTCCGTTTTGATACGTATTTCAGCTACACCTGCCCCCCAATCAGTGATGGGTTTCCAGTCTGACGGTTCTTCATTAAACTGAATTTTGCGTAAAGCTTTGCCAGCCTCCTTCTTCGCATCCTCAGGAAAATCAATCAAGTCATCACGAGAACGGCCCCGCCATTCAATTTTTTTTGCCTGCCTGGTATCCATACCCTCTCCAGTTATTATCTGTATAAAATTTTATACATTCCCGATGGGGAAATCAACGCTTACACAACACAGAATGCGCCGTCGGTATAAAAATCCGTACTCATTTCACCCTCAACCTCACCCCACGCGTGCCGATATCTCTGAAAACCCCAACCGGAGATGTTGATGGACCTGCCACCGATAACAAAAGGCAAGCGCATCTATGACCTGCTCAAAGAGGCAGGTATGCAGCTGCATGACTGGCCTCATGCGAATGACCCGAGCCGCAATCAGCGCTGGGCGTGGCTGGAAGGTGATATCGCCGTGGTGAATGTGTGGGTGCACAAACTTGTCGCTCCTGCCTTGCCGGGAGATCCTATTCGCCGTCACTCGCCCCCCTGACCCACAGGGGGACGATATCGTCAGCGCTTAAATATCCATCTCACCCGCCATGCGCCGATATTGTTCAAACCGCTGCTTCGCATCCAGTTCCGTCTGCTGAAGTAACTGATCCGCGGTTTCCGGGGCAGTACGGACTAACGAGGCATACCGCACCTCGCCCATCAGAAAATCACGGAAACTTTCTTCGGGTTCTTCTGAGTCGAGGATAAACGGATTTTTGCCACGCTGGACCAGCTGGGGGTTGTAGCGCCACAGGTGCCAGTAACCCGCCTCGACCGCGCGTTTCGCCTCGCGTTGGCTGCATCCCATCCCTGCTTTTAACCCGTGATTGATGCAGGCTGCGTAAGCAATCACCAGCGACGGACCCGGCCAGGCCTCCGCTTCAGCAATGGCACGCAATGTCTGCGCTTTATCCGCGCCCATGGCAATCTGGGCGACATAAACATTGCCGTAGCTGACCGCCATCATGCCGAGATCTTTTTTACGGGTGCGTTTCCCTTCTGCGGCAAATTTTGCAATCGCAGCGGCAGGGGTGGATTTCGAAGACTGCCCGCCGGTATTGGAATACACCTCGGTATCGTAGACCAGCACATTAACGTCCTCGCCTGATGCCAACACATGATCCAGGCCGCCAAAGCCAATATCGTAAGCCCAGCCATCGCCGCCAAAAATCCACTGGGAACGTTTGGCGAAATAATCCTGATTTTGGTAGAGACGGTTCAGCAGTGCATCATCACCCTTTTCCGCTGCCAGCAGCGCGCTGAGTTTTTCTGCCCGTTCGCGTGTGCCCTCGCCCCGGTCTTTCAGTTCCAGCCACTGATGCAGAGCCTGGTGCAATTCGCCACTCAGAGGCAGATGCAGCGCCTCGCTGGCACAGTGGGCCAGTTGTTCGCGGATCGCCCGTCCTCCCAGCATCATACCCAGACCAAATTCGGCGTTATCCTCAAACAGTGAATTAGCCCAGGCCGGTCCCTGCCCTTTATGGTTGGTGGTCCAGGGGATAGAGGGGGCGCTGGCTCCCCAGATGGAGGAACAACCGGTCGCATTGGCGATCATCATCCGGTCGCCAAACAGCTGCGTTACCAGCCGGGCATAAGGCGTTTCGCCGCAGCCCGCACAGGCACCGGAGAACTCCAGCAGCGGGGTTTCAAACTGGCTGCCTTTTACCGAGGTTTTGCCGAAGGGATTGGTTTTTGGCGACAGCCCCATCGCATAATCCCAGACCGTGCTCATATGACGCTGCGTTTCCAGCGGCTGCATACTGAGTGCCTTGCCTTTAGCCGGACAGATATCAACACAGTTACCACAACCGGAACAATCCAGCGGGGAGATCGCCAGGTGATACTCATAATCCGTCGCCCCCTGGGCTGGCTTGCTTAACAGCTCCGGCACCGCAAAATAACGTTCTTCGCTGGTCAGCAGCGCCGGACGAACGGCGGCATGAGGGCAGATAAACGCACATTGATTACATTGGGTGCAGCCGTCAGGATTCCATACCGGTACCTCCAGCGCGATCCCGCGTTTTTCCCACGCCGATGTGCCGGTGGGAAACGTACCGTCCTCCATCCCGGCGAAGGCACTTACCGGCAGTTTATCGCCACACTGGCGATTCATCGGAGCGAGGATGTCATTGATAAAATCAGGCACCATCAGCGCGGCAGCGGGCGTATCCGCCTGCCCGGCCCAGCGCTCCGGCACCAGCACCTCCTGAATCGCCTCCATCCCCAAATCAATGGCGGCATTATTCATATCGATAACATTTTGCCCTTTGCTGCCATAGGATTTTTCCACCGCCTGCTTTAAATAAGCCGCAGCAGTTGCAGGTTCAATGATGCCGGTGAGCTTAAAAAAGGCCGCCTGCATCAGCATATTAAAACGTCCGCCCAGCCCCAGCCGACGCGCAATCTCCACCGCATTCAGAGTGTAAAAACGAATGCTATTACGGGCGATGTAACGTTTGATATTCGCGGGCAACTTCTCCTCCAGCTCCTCACCAAACCAGGTGCAGTTGAGCAGAAAAGTTCCGCCCGGGTTTAACCCCTCCAGCAAGTCGTATTTATCGACATAGGATTGCTGCGAGCAGGAAATAAAATCAGCCCGGTGGATCAGATACGGGGCATTGATGGGACGCTGACCAAAACGCAGGTGGGAAACGGTAATCCCGCCGGATTTTTTCGAGTCATAGGCGAAATAGGCCTGGGCATACATCGGGGTTTTATCACCGATGATTTTGATCGCACTTTTGTTGGCACCCACCGTGCCATCCGAACCCAATCCCCAGAATTTACAGGCGGTGATCCCCTCGGTGGAAACCTGCACCTCGTTGACCGGCACCGGCAACGAAGTATGGGTGACGTCATCAAAAATCCCCACGGTAAAACCATCCTGCGGCGTCGGTTTTTTCAGGTTCTCAAATACGGAAAGGATATGGTCCGGCAGCACGTCCTTGCCGCCGAGGGCATAGCGTCCGCCCACAATTAATGGCGCATGCTCACGCTGATAAAATGCGTTTTTCACATCCAGGCACAGCGGTTCGGCCTGCGCGCCGGGTTCTTTGGTGCGATCCAGTACGGCGATGCGTTTTACACTGGCGGGGATGCGGGCAAAAAAGTGCGTTAAAGAAAAGGGCCGGAACAGATGGACCATCAGCACCCCCACCTTTTCGCCACTGTCGAGCAGCGCATCGACCACATCCTGGATGGTGTCGCATACCGACCCCATGGCGATAATGATGTGTTCGGCATCATCGGCACCATAATAATCAAACAGATGGTATTCACGTCCGGTGATGGCGCCGATCTCCGCCATGTAATTTTCCACGATGTCCGGCAGCGCCGCATAGAAACCGTTGGCGGCTTCGCGTTCCTGAAAATAAATATCCGGGTTCTGCGCCGTGCCACGAATCACCGGATGGTCCGGGTTGAGCGCATTGCGCCGGAAGCGGTCCAGCGCCTCACGATCCAGCAGCGGAGCCAGTTCTTCGTAATCCAGCACCTCGATTTTCTGGATTTCATGTGAGGTACGAAAACCGTCAAAGAAGTTGATAAACGGCACTCGTCCCTTAATGGCGGCCAGATGCGCCACCGCCGATAAATCCATCACCTGCTGCACGTTGCTTTCGGCCAGCATCGCACAGCCAGTCTGGCGTACTGCCATCACATCCTGATGATCGCCAAAGATATTCAGCGAATTGGTCGCCAGCGCCCTGGCGCTGACATGAAATACCCCAGGCAACAGCTCCCCGGCGATTTTGTAGAGATTCGGGATCATCAGCAGCAGGCCCTGCGATGCGGTGTAGGTGGTGGTTAATGCCCCCGCCTGGAGTGCACCGTGTACCGCTCCCGCGGCACCCGCTTCCGATTGCATCTCCATCACCCGCACCGGTTGACCAAACAGGTTCTTCTTCCCGGCGGCAGCCCACTCATCAACATTTTCCGCCATGGGCGTGGAGGGGGTGATGGGGTAAATCGCCGCCACATCGGTAAAGGCATAGGAGATCCAGGCCGCCGCCGCGTTGCCATCCATCGTTCTCATTGTTCCGGACATGTCTGTTTCCTCAAAAACCGTCGTGACCTTGCCCGAAGCACAGCCTGTGCCAGTTTGTCTGTTCTGAATAAAAACAATGAGATGGAAGAACTCCCTGCCGTATGGCGCAGGATGCATTGCGCGGAACAGCACAGCCAACCCGACAACCTGTTGAACAGCCGACAAAGTCACCGGCACGGCGGAATTGTCCTGTTTGCAACAATTGGTCTGGCGATTGTTTCCTGTTTGTTTTGCTGTTCAGCTGACGTGAAATAACAATGGCATTTATATCAACACCTTACCCAGGCTGGCATGGCTGGTATGTTCCCTGCACTGTTCCCTGAGCAAACACACCAAACCAACAGGAGACATACGATGACCATGCGTCAATGTGCCATCTACGGCAAAGGTGGTATCGGCAAATCCACCACGACACAAAACCTGGTCGCCGCACTGGCGGAGATGGGTAAGAAAGTCATGATAGTGGGCTGTGACCCGAAGGCGGACTCCACCCGTTTGATTCTGCATGCCAAAGCGCAGAACACCATTATGGAGATGGCGGCGGAAGTGGGTTCCGTGGAAGACCTCGAGCTGGAAGATGTGCTGCAAATCGGTTATGGCGACGTGCGCTGCGCCGAATCTGGCGGTCCGGAACCCGGCGTTGGCTGTGCTGGACGCGGCGTCATTACCGCCATCAACTTCCTCGAAGAAGAAGGAGCCTACGTACCCGATCTCGATTTTGTTTTCTATGACGTACTGGGTGACGTGGTGTGCGGTGGCTTTGCCATGCCCATCCGTGAAAACAAAGCTCAGGAGATCTACATCGTCTGTTCCGGGGAAATGATGGCGATGTACGCCGCCAACAACATCTCCAAAGGGATCGTGAAATATGCCAAATCCGGCAAAGTGCGTCTCGGCGGATTGATTTGTAACTCACGCCAGACCGACCGGGAAGATGAACTGATCATCGCGCTGGCGGAAAAGCTGGGTACCCAGATGATCCACTTTGTTCCGCGCGACAATATCGTCCAGCGTGCCGAAATCCGCCGCATGACGGTGATCGAGTACGACCCCACCTGCAAGCAGGCCAATGAATACCGCACCCTGGCAAGCAAAATCGTTAACAACACCATGATGGTGGTGCCGACGCCCTGCACCATGGATGAGCTGGAAGAACTGCTGATGGAGTTCGGCATTATGGATGCGGAAGACACCAGCATCATTGGTAAAACCGCCGCAGAAGAAAACGCGAGCTGATGCCCCAGGCCTAACAGGAGTCCTCCATGAGTAACGAAACAGCGGAGCGTAATCTGGCGATCATCCAGGAAGTGCTGGAGATCTACCCGGAGAAGACGCGCAAAGAACGCCGCAAACACATGATGGTGACCGACCCGGAAATGGAGAGCGTCGGTAAATGCATCATCTCCAACCGCAAATCGCAGCCAGGTGTGATGACGGTGCGCGGTTGCGCCTATGCAGGATCGAAGGGAGTGGTATTTGGTCCGATCAAAGATATGGCCCACATCTCGCACGGGCCGGTCGGTTGCGGCCAGTATTCACGCGCGGGCCGTCGTAACTACTTCACCGGGGTTAGCGGTGTCGATAGCTTTGTCACCCTCAACTTCACCTCGGATTTTCAGGAGCGCGACATCGTGTTTGGTGGTGACAAAAAGCTCACCAAACTGATTGAAGAGATGGAACAACTGTTCCCGCTCACCAAAGGGATCAGCATTCAGTCGGAATGTCCGGTCGGGTTGATTGGCGACGATATCTCTGCCGTCGCCAAAGCCAGCGAAAAGGCGATTAACAAGCCGGTGGTCCCGGTGCGCTGCGAGGGTTTTCGCGGCGTATCGCAATCCCTCGGTCATCATATCGCCAACGACGTGATCCGCGACTGGATCCTTGATAACCGCGAAGGCCAACCCTTTGCCACCACGCCTTACGATGTGGCCATTATCGGTGACTACAATATCGGTGGTGATGCCTGGGCTTCACGCATTCTGCTGGAAGAGATGGGGCTGCGGGTGGTGGCGCAATGGTCAGGTGATGGCACCTTGGTTGAAATGGAAAACACCCCGTTCGTAAAACTCAACCTGGTGCATTGCTATCGTTCGATGAACTACATCTCGCGCCATATGGAAGAGAAGCACGGTATCCCGTGGATGGAATACAACTTCTTCGGGCCGACCAAAGTGGCTGAGTCGCTGCGCAAAATTGCCGACCAGTTTGACGACACCATTCGGGCCAAGGCCGAAGCGGTCATCGCCCGATATCAGGCGCAGAACGACGCCATCATCGCGAAGTATCGTCCACGCCTGGAGGGCCGCAAGGTGCTGTTGTACATGGGCGGGCTGCGGCCACGCCATCTGATCGGGGCCTATGAAGATCTCGGTATGGAGATTATCGCCGCCGGTTACGAGTTCGGTCATAACGATGATTACGATCGTACCCTGCCGGATCTGAAGGAAGGCACCCTTCTGTTCGATGATGCCAGCAGTTATGAGCTGGAAGCCTTTGTGAAAGCGCTGAAACCGGACCTGATCGGCTCTGGCATTAAAGAAAAGTACATATTCCAGAAGATGGGCGTCCCGTTCCGCCAGATGCACTCCTGGGACTACTCCGGGCCCTATCACGGCTATGACGGCTTCGCCATCTTCGCCCGGGATATGGATATGACCCTGAACAATCCCGCCTGGGGCCAGTTAACCGCGCCCTGGCTGAAGTCCGCCTGACATCTCTTTTGCAATCCCGTCAGTTCACCGATTTGTGGCGCGGGAGGAGAACACCATGAGCCAGACTGTTGATAAGATTCATAATTGTCATCCCTTGTTTGAACAGGATGAGTATCAAACGCTGTTCAGTGGCAAACGATCGCAGGAAGAAGCCTGGGACCCGGCGCGCGTGCAGGAAGTCTTCCAGTGGACTACCACTGCCGAATATGAAGCGCTGAATTTTAAACGCGAAGCGCTGACGATTGACCCGGCCAAAGCCTGCCAGCCGCTGGGAGCGGTGCTCTGCTCGCTGGGATTTGCCAACACCCTGCCCTATGTCCACGGTTCGCAGGGATGCGTAGCGTATTTCCGCACCTACTTTAACCGTCATTTCAAAGAACCGGTGGCCTGCGTCTCTGACTCGATGACCGAGGACGCGGCGGTATTTGGCGGCAACAACAATATGAATACCGGGCTGCAAAATGCCAGCACCCTGTACCAACCGGAAATCATCGCAGTTTCCACCACCTGCATGGCTGAAGTCATCGGCGATGATTTACAGGCGTTTATCGCCAACGCCAAAAAAGACGGTTTTGTCGATGCCAGCCTGCCGGTGCCTTTTGCCCACACGCCCAGTTTTATCGGCAGCCATGTCACCGGCTGGGACAATATGTTTGAAGGTTTTGCCAAAACCTTCACCGCGGACCACGTAGCCCAGCCGGGCAAACTCCCACGCCTGAATCTGGTGACCGGATTTGAAACCTATCTGGGGAATTTCCGCGTACTGAAACGCATGCTGGCACAAATGGAGGTGCCCGCCAGCCTGCTTTCCGACCCTTCGGACGTGCTGGATACCCCGGCTGACGGCCATTACCACATGTACGCTGGCGGCACGACGCAGCAGGAAATGCGCGATGCCCCTGATGCCATCGACACCCTGCTGCTTCAGCCGTGGCAGCTGGTGAAAAGCAAAAAAGTGGTACAGGAGATGTGGAACCAGCCTGCCACTGAGGTGCAGATCCCGCTAGGACTGGCAGGCACGGACGAGTTACTGATGACCATCAGCCAGCTGACCGGCAAAGCCATCCCCGATGTGCTGGCGCTGGAACGTGGCCGTCTGGTGGATATGATGCTGGATTCCCACTCCTGGCTGCATGGGAAGAAATTCGGCCTGTATGGCGACCCGGATTTTGTCACGGGACTGACGCGCTTCCTGCTGGAGCTGGGTTGCGAACCTACGGTGATCCTGAGTCATAACGGCAACAAACGCTGGCAGAAGGCCATGAAGAAAATGCTGGAGGCGTCACCTTATGGGAAGGAGAGTGAGGTCTTTATCAACTGTGATTTATGGCATTTCCGATCCCTGATGTTCACCCGCCAGCCGGACTTTATGATCGGTAACTCCTACGCCAAATTCATCCAGCGCGACACCCTGGCAAAAGGCGAGCAGTTTGAAGTGCCGTTGATTCGCCTCGGCTTCCCGCTGTTTGATCGCCATCACCTGCATCGCCAGACCACCTGGGGTTACGAAGGGGCGATGAGCATTCTGACCACGCTGGTGAATGCGGTGCTGGAGAAAGTGGACAGAGACACCATCAAACTCGGCAAAACCGATTACGGCTTTGACCTTATCCGTTAACCAACACCTGCCCCGCAAGACGCGGGGCTACAGGGGGACAGTATGCCGATGGTTATCTTTCGACAACGTGGGGCGGATTTGTATTGTTATATCGCCAAACAGGATCTGGAGGCCAAAGTGATCCAGGTCGAGCACGATACTGCGGAGCGCTGGGGCGGTGCCGTGTCACTGGAGGGGGGACGCTGTTACTACGTCAGCGAACAACCGGGTCGCCCGGATTTTCCCGTCAGTCTGCGCGCCAGTCGCGATGCACAGAATTAAGGGGGAGTGAGATGTCTGACCACGATATTCTTTTCTGGCGCATGCTGGCGCTGTTTCAGAGCCTGCCGGAACTCCAGCCCGCGCAAATCATGGCCTGGCTCACCCGTGATCAGGATGAAACCCTGACCCCGGCCCGCCTGGCGGCCTATACGCAAAGCCAGCTGGAAGCTTTCTTTCCTGTCGATGAGGTGCTGATGTCGCCGGGCCGCTGGTCACGGGTAAAAGCCTGCCTGCGCGGTGAGTTACCACCTCATCTTCGGGTGCAGACCTTTCCCCAGCGCCCGCCGCAGTTGCTGGTGGCTTTTGCCTCACAGGATGGGTTGATGATCAATGGTCATTTTGGGCAGGGACGGTTGTTCTTTGTCTACGCCTTTGATGATGACGGTTACTGGCTGCACAGCCTGCGCCGCTATCCCTCTGCACCTCAACAGGATGAAGCGAACGAAGTCCGCGCGCAATTGCTGGCTGACTGCCAGCTGTTATTTTGCGAAGCGATTGGTGGCCCTGCCGCCGCGCGGCTGATCCGCCACAATATCCATCCCATCAAGGTACCCGCAGGGCTGACCCTCACCTCCCAGTGTGACAACATCAAAAAGCTGTTTGCCGGGCAATTGCCACCGTGGCTGGCAAAACGCCTCGACCGCGCCAATCCACTGGAAACACGCGTTTTCTGATCTGCTCCGGCCCCGCCAGGCAAGCCTTGCCTTGTGGGGTCCCTTCCTGCGTTGTCTGTTTTGTCGCAAAGCTGACAACATTTTCTCCATAAAAATCAATGGATATCTTCTGGTCCGGGATTTGCAACGGGTCAGCTAACCCAATCAGTCAATGAGGTAATTATGAAGGGGAATGAAATCCTGGCCCTGCTGGATGAGCCTGCCTGTGAGCATAATCATAAACAAAAATCCGGCTGTAGCGCGCCAAAGCCTGGGGCCACGGCCGGTGGCTGCGCTTTCGATGGCGCGCAAATCACTCTGCTGCCGATCGCTGATGTGGCGCATCTGGTACACGGCCCGATCGGTTGCACTGGCAGCTCCTGGGATAACCGGGGCAGCTTCAGCTCGGGGGCGGTGATTAACCGGCTCGGGTTCACCACCGATTTAAATGAACAGGACGTGATCATGGGCAACGGCGAGCGCCGTCTGTTTCACGCGGTTCGCCATATCGTCAATCGTTACCATCCCGCCGCCGTGTTCATCTACAACACCTGTGTTCCGGCCATGGAGGGCGACGATATTGAAGCGGTGTGCCGCGCCGCAGCCACCGCCACGGGCGTACCGGTCATCGCGATCGATGTCGCCGGATTCTATGGCAGCAAGAACCTTGGCAACCGTCTGGCGGGAGAAATGATGGTGAAACAGGTGATAGGCGGGCGTGAGCCTGCTCCCTGGCCGATGGATACCCCTTTCCCGCCTGAACACCGCCACGATATCGGCCTGATTGGTGAATACAATATCGCCGGGGAATTCTGGCATATCCAGCCCCTGCTGGACGAGCTGGGCATTCGCGTGCTGGGCACCCTGTCCGGGGACGGGCGGTTTGCTGAGATCCAGACGCTGCACCGTGCTCAGGTCAATATGCTGGTGTGCTCCCGCGCGCTGATCAACGTGGCGCGCGCCCTCGAACAACGTTACGGCACACCGTGGTTTGAAGGCAGTTTTTATGGCGTGCGTGCCACCTCAGAGTCGCTGCGCCAGCTCGCCGCGCTCACCGGCGATACCGACCTGATACAGCGCACCGAAGCCCTGATTGCGCGCGAAGAACGGGTGGCTGACCAGGCGCTGGCTCCGTACCGTGTCCGGCTGCGCGGACGCAAGGCCCTGCTGTATACCGGCGGGGTAAAATCCTGGTCGGTGGTGTCGGCCTTGCAGGATCTCGGCATGACGGTGGTCGCCACCGGCACGCGCAAATCCACTGAGGAAGACAAGCAACGCATCCGGGAACTGATGGGCGAGGATGCCCTGATGCTGGATGAAGGCAACGCCCGCACCCTGCTTGATGTGGTCTATCGCTATCAGGCCGACATGATGATCGCCGGTGGACGCAATATGTATACCGCTTATAAAGCCCGGCTACCGTTTCTCGATATCAATCAGGAGCGTGAGCATGCTTACGCGGGTTACCACGGGATCGTCACGCTGGCACAGCAGTTATGTCAGACGCTGGAAAGCCCGATATGGTCACAAACGCACGCCCGTGCACCCTGGCACTAAAGGAAGGAGCAGGTTATGGCTGAAATCATTCGTTCTAAAAAACCGCTGGCCGTCAGCCCGGTGAAAAGCGGACAACCGCTGGGGGCCATCCTTGCCAGCATGGGTTTTGAGCACTGCATCCCGCTGGTTCATGGCGCGCAGGGCTGTAGCGCCTTCGCCAAGGTATTTTTTATCCAGCATTTTCATGATCCCATTCCCCTGCAATCCACCGCAATGGACCCGATGTCCACCATCATGGGGTCCGACGACAATATCATTACCGCGCTCAATACCCTGTGTCAGCGCAATAACCCGAAAGCCATTGTGCTGCTGAGTACCGGGTTGTCTGAGGCGCAGGGCAGCGATATCACGCGCGTGGTGCGTCAGTTTCGCGAGGCGTCACCACGTTATAAACATGTGGCGTTGTTAACCGTTAACACGCCTGACTTTTATGGCTCGCTGGAGAATGGCTTCAGCGCGGTGCTGGAAAGCATGATCGAGCAATGGATACCGGAGAAACCGCTGCCATCCGGGCGTAACCGCCGCGTCAATCTGTTGCTCAGCCATCTGCTCACCCCAGGTGATGTGGAGTTGCTGCGCAGCTATGTGGAAGCCTTCGGCTTACAACCGGTGGTGGTGCCAGACCTGTCGTTATCCCTTGATGGGCATCTGGCGAGCGGTGATTTCTCGCCGGTCACCCAGGGCGGCACAACCCTGGCCCAGATCGAGCAGATGGGCCAGAGTTTATGCACTCTGGCTATCGGGGTGTCGCTGGGACATGCCGCCACCCTGCTGGCCCAGCGCAGCCGTGGTGAGGTGATCGCCTTGCCGCACCTGATGACGCTGGAAACGTGCGATCAGTTTATCAACCAGCTGAAAGTCATTTCCGGTCGCAACGTGCCTGACTGGATTGAACGCCAGCGTGGGCAGCTACAGGATGCGATGATCGATTGTCATATGTGGTTGCAGGGGGTGCCGGTGGCAATGGCGGCGGAAGGGGATTTGCTGGCGGCCTGGTGTGATTTTGCCTGTAGCCAGGGCATGGTGCCTGGCCCGCTGATTGCCCCGGTGAGCCAGCGGGGACTCAGCCGCTTGCCGGTCGGAAAAGTGGTGATCGGCGATCTGGAAGATATGCAGGACCTGCTGCACGACAACCCGGCGGCGCTGATGGTGGCCAATTCTCACGCGGCGAATCTGGCGCAGCAGATGGACATCCCCCTGATTCGCGCCGGTTTCCCGATCTATGACCGGCTGGGAGAATTTCGCCGCGTGCGTCAGGGCTATATGGGCATACGCGATACCCTGTTTGAGCTGGCGAATGTGATGAGTCAGCACCATCACACCCTCCCGGCATGGCACTCTCCGTTGCGTCAGCAATTCAGCCGGGGAGATCAGCATGCAGCATGTTAACCGGCAGTTCAGCACCATCTGCGCGGAGGAATGGCCAATGAAAGTGGCTTTTGCCAGTTCGGATTGCCGCCACGTCGATCAGCACTTTGGTGCCACTCCGCGGCTGGTGGTATACGGGGTGAAACAGGATGACGCCATGCTGCTGCGGGTGGCCGACTTTTCCGTATTCAATGGGCATCAGGAGGAGAAAATAAGTTACCGCATCAACGCGCTGGAGGACTGCGTCACCCTGTATTGCGTGGCGATTGGTGAGAAGGTGTTCAGCCAGTTATTAAAGACTGGCGTACGTGCGGTGCGGGTACCGGCCAATACGCCAGTCAGCGCGCTGTTGCAGGAGATCCAACATTACTGGTACGACAAAGAACAACGCAAGCAGCAGCGTCAGCGCAATCCGGATCGCTTCGCTCAGCTACTGCAAGAACACGAATGGCAGGATAAAGACGATCGCTAGTCGTTTCTCTGACACAACTGTGACAAAACTCACACATAACCGCGACACAGGGCGCGGTTTTTTATTACCACAACCCCCTATCCACCTGAATATTAACACTTTCTATTTCTGGTACTGCTTTTGCTTGGTTCTGTTATCCCGCTGTTGATTGCTGCGGGGAGATGCGCCAAGGCGCTTTCCGTCTGAGTACTGGGAGCTGAGAGCATGTGGAATTATTCCGAGAAGGTGAAAGACCATTTTTTTAATCCCCGCAATGCCCGTGTGGTTGATGACGCTAACGCGGTGGGTGACGTGGGATCGCTGAGCTGCGGCGACGCCCTGCGGCTGATGCTGCGGGTTGATCCGGAAAATGAAACCATCCTTGAAGCCGGATTTCAGACCTTCGGCTGTGGCAGCGCCATCGCCTCGTCCTCCGCCCTGACCGAGCTGATTATCGGACGCACCCTGTCCGAAGCAGAACAGGTCACCAATCAGCAAATCGCTGACTATCTCGACGGCCTGCCGCCGCAGAAGATGCATTGTTCGGTGATGGGCCAGGAAGCACTGCATGCGGCCATCGCTAACTATCGCGGCCTGAGTCTCGACGATGACCATGAGGAAGGTGCGCTGATCTGTAAATGTTTCGGCGTCGATGAGGGGCACATCCGCCGTGCGGTACTCACCAACGGCCTGACCACGCTGGAAGAGGTGATCAACTACACCAAAGCGGGCGGTGGCTGTACCTCATGCCATGAAAAGATTGAGCTGGCCCTGGCCAACATTCTGGCTAACGCCCCGCAGGTTGCCGCCCCGGCAAGCAGTGCAAAAGATCCCCACTGGCAGGAGGTGATGGAGACTATCACCGAATTGCGTCCCTACATTCAGGCCGACGGTGGCGATATGTCGCTGGTCGATGTCGCCAATCACACTGTTACCGTCAGCCTGGCGGGCAGTTGCAGCGGCTGCATGATGACCGATATGACGCTGGCCTGGTTACAGCAAAAACTGATGGAACGTACCGGTTGTTATATGGAAGTGGTGGCGGCTTAGGCCGTCGTGACTCACTGGAGAAACATGCCAATGAAACAGGTTTATCTGGATAACAACGCCACCACCCGTATTGACCCGATGGTGCTTGAGGCGATGATGCCTTTCCTCACCGAGTATTACGGTAATCCATCCTCGATCCACGATTTTGGCACGCCGTCGCGCGCCGCGCTAGAACGCGCACATCAGCAGGTAGCGGCGCTGCTTGGCGCAGAACATGGCAGTGAAATTATCTTCACCTCCTGCGCCACCGAAGCCACCTCCACTGCGCTGCATAGCGCTATCGAAGCACAGCCGGACAGACGGGAAATTATCACCACTGCCGTTGAACACCCCGCCACCCTTGAGGTGTGCGAGCATCTGGAACGTCAGGGATACGTTATTCATCGGCTGGCGGTGGACAGTAATGGTGCGCTGGATATGGCGCAGTATCGCCAGGTACTGAGTGATCGGGTGGCGCTGGTGAGTGTGATGTGGGCCAACAATGAAACCGGCGTGATGTTTCCGGTGGAGGAAATGGCCGGGCTGGCTCATGAATGCGGCGCGTTATTTCACTGCGATGCGGTTCAGGTCACCGGAAAAATTCCGTTGTCCGTCGGGCAGAGCAGTATCGATATGCTTTCCTGTTCCGCCCATAAGCTGCACGGCCCGAAAGGTGTGGGTTGCCTTTATCTGCGGCGCGGTACCCGCTTTCGCCCGTTGTTGCGCGGCGGGCATCAGGAACGCGGTCGGCGCGCGGGCACGGAAAATATCGCCGGTATCGTCGGGATGGGGATGGCCTGCGAACTGGCGCAGGTGCACCTGCCCGGTATGAGCAGCATTGCCCAGCTGCGCGACACATTGCAGGAAGGCGTACTGGCACAGATTCCCTCGGTAAAAGTGATGGGTGGCAATCAGCCACGCGTTCCCGGCACCGTCAATATCGCGTTTGAGTTTATCGAAGGGGAAGCCATTTTGTTGCTGCTGAATCAGGCCGGGATTGCCGCCTCCAGCGGCAGCGCCTGCACATCGGGATCGCTGGAACCCTCCCATGTGATGCGGGCGATGGACATTCCCTATACGGCGGCGCACGGCAGCATTCGTTTCTCCCTGTCGCGTTATACGCGGGAAAAAGAGATCGAGTATGTCATCCAGACGCTGCCGTCGATTATTGCCCGTCTGCGCCTGCTGTCACCTTACTGGCAGGATGGTAAGCCGGTTCAGCAACAGGCTTCATTTATGCCGACCTACGGCTAAGAAGGAAACGATGATGTCCAGGGTGTTGATTAACGATACTACGTTGCGGGACGGGGAGCAGAGCCCGGGCGTCGCGTTTCGTGCCAGTGAAAAAATCGCTATTGCTCAGGCGTTGTTTGACGCGGGTGTCACGGCGCTGGAGGTCGGCACGCCTGCCATGGGTGAGGAGGAACGCACCCGTATTCAGCTGGTGCGCCGCCATCTGCCCGAGGCGACGTTAATGACCTGGTGCCGGATGAACCGCGAGGAAATCCGCCAGAGTGCCGAACTCGGGATGAACTGGGTGGATATCTCCCTGCCAACGTCAGCGAAGCTTCGCCAGTACAAATTGCGTGAACCTCTGTCGGTGCTGCTGCCGAGGCTGGCTGAATTGATTCGCTTTGCCCGCTCACTCGGTATGCAGGTATGTGTCGGTTGTGAAGATGCCTCACGATCCAGCGATGAGGATCTGCGGCTGGTGGCGCAAGCCGCGCAGGCAGCCGGTGCGCAGCGGTTACGCTTTGCCGACACGCTCGGCATACTCGATCCCTTCACCACCGCCGCGCGTATCACCACCTTACGCAGCTTCTGGCCCGGTGAGATCGAGATGCATGCCCATGACGATCTGGGGCTGGCAACCGCCAATACGCTGGCGGCCGTGCAGGCTGGAGCCACCAGCGTTAATACCACGGTGCTGGGACTGGGCGAACGCGCGGGCAATGCTGCCCTTGAGACAGTGGCGCTCGGCCTCAGTCGCTGCCTGGACAGGGATTGTGGTGTCAATTTTCGCCTGCTCCCGGCGCTGTGTCAGTCGGTGGCGGTTGCCGCGCAACGCATCATTGATGTCCAGCACCCGCTGGTGGGCGACCAGGTTTTTACCCATGAGTCCGGTGTCCATGTCGCCGCACTGCTGCACGATCGCGAGAGTTATCAGGCCATCGATCCCGAACTGGTGGGACGCGAATATCGGCTGGTGTTGGGTAAGCATTCCGGGCGTCAGGCCGTGGACGGGGTATTCAGCAAAATGGGCTACCGCCTCGACACCTTGCAGATTGACCTGATCCTGCCCGCCATCCGCCGCTTCGCCGAAAGCTGGAAACGCATCCCGCAGGATTACGAACTGATCGCCATTTATGACCAGCTTTGTGGAGAAACCGCCCAAACGCTAAGGGGTTAATATGCAATGGTTTTATCAAATCCCAGGGGTTGAGGCACTCGATACGGCGGAATCCTTTTTCACGTTCTTTGCCGTTGATTACGATGCCGCACGACTGAAAACCTGTTGCCTGCGGGTGTTACGCGATTTTCACCAGCGACTGCGCGACAACGTGCCTCTGCAAAACCATCTGGAAGCGGAACCACGTGGCCCCTGGCTGCTGGCGCGACGCCTGCTGACGGAGAGCTATCAGCTTCACACGCACGGGAGCCAGACATGAGGGCAAAATTTGCGTTAGGTGACGAAGTCAGGGTAATCCGCGCGATTCGTAATGACGGCACCATGTATGGCTACGCCACCGGCGAGCTACTGGTGCGGCGCGGCAGTACCGGCTTCGTACGCGGATGTGGCACCTTCCTGATGGACCAGATTATTTATCAGGTCCATTTCCTCGCTACGGACATGATTGTCGGTTGCCGGGAGCCGGAAATTATCAGCGCAGCGGCGTCCTGGCACGCGGGCCATTTTCAGTTTGGGGACAGCGTCACCTCACGCCATATCCTCACCTCTGACGGCAAGGTGGTGGTCCGGGCAGGTGAACGCGGGCGCATTGAGCGCACCGACCAGGGAGAAAATGGCGAAATTTATACGGTGATGTTTGGTGAGCGCTGGTTTCAGGTGCCCGCCAGCGCCATCAGGTTGCTGGAGGAATAACCATCGTGGCTGAACTTTGGGAACGCTTTTCCCGGCAGCAGCTGAGTCAGTCGCGCTGGCAATGCCAGCCGGAGTCCGTCCCCGCCAGTCAACTGGCAGAGTTTGACCAGCTGTGGCAGCGCCAGCGCCAGCTGGAATACGCGGTGGTCAGGGAAACGGGTGATGAGATAATCCCTGAAACGGTCATTGCCAGCGTGACAACGTCACTTAATACTCCCCTGTCACAGCAGCTTTTTAGCGAAAATGAGCGGGCCTCGATCATCCGCCATCACGCCCGCATGGAAATGCAGCTGATGCGTGTGGCCGCACAGGCACCCGCGCCGGATGATTTACAGGTACTGGCATGGTACCAGCGTCATCAGGATAAATTTATGCGCCCGGAACAACGCCTGAGCTGGCACCTGTTACTGACCACGGAGAATGATGGTGCGGCGATACAGCGCCAGATCCAGCAATTCCACCAGCAGATAAGCGTATCGCGCCAGGCCTTCAGCACCCTCGCGCAACGCTATTCCCATTGCCCGAGTGCGCTGGAAGGAGGACGAATGGGCTGGATCAGCCGGGGCTTACTCTTCCCCGAGCTGGACAGCGTGCTGTTTTTGATGAAGCCCAACGCCGTGAGTCAGCCAATTGAAACCGCACTGGGCTGGCATTTGCTGTGGTGTGAACTGATCCGCCCTCCCGCGCCAATGGAACGGGAAGCGGCCTTGGCCCAGGTACGCACCCTGCTGCACCAGCAGAATCAGCAACGCTGGCAGCGACAATGGCTGCAACAGGTTATGAGCAAATAAGCCAAAGACGTGCTGATTTGTCGCGCAAACTCCAGATACGAAAAAGGCCGCCTTGCGGCGACCTTTTCCGGCACTTCCCTGTACGACCATCCGTTATTTATACAGTTCTGCGGTCATGTGAACACGGTTATTGGTGTTCGCTTCGGTAATTTTGTACTGCGCGCCCTGCTGTGCTGCCTGAGCAGCGATTTTTGCTTCCGCCCCGTCCAGAGTTGAGGAGGTTACGGAGATGCTCTGAGCAAAGCTGCCAAATGACATCAGTGAAAGAGCAGCAACAGCGGCGATGGACATGGCTTTGATAGTTTTCATGGTCTTAATCCTTAATTTGTCTGTTCAGAAGGCTGTGCGCCTTCGATGGAAGTAATAATAACTATAGTTATTGTTTCTAGATTGATAATTAGTGCGATCATTGTGATCTGGCTAATCATTACTTCCCGCGTTAACCGTTTATTTAGTCAGTTCAGCTGACAGGTAAGCACCGTTATCCACACGTGCACCGGTGATTTTGTAAGAGGCACCGGCCTGTTTAGCCTGAGCGGCGATTTTGGCTTCTGCGCCATCCAGGGTTGAAGCGGAAGCGGTGATGCTCTGCGCGAAGCTGCCGAAAGAAACCAGTGACAGGGCCGCAACTGCAACGAAAGTTTTGATAGATTTCATGGTCAATTCCTCAGAGATAACTTTTAGTGGGTGGGGCGTTGTGCCCCGATGTGAGAGAGAATAGACCTGTAACCCGGCGAGTAAAAGCTGAGGGATTTGCTGAAACAATTCAAAAAAATTGAATGATAAATGCGCAGAAAATTGCGCCGCAACAACGGTGGGCAAAAACTGTCGCGGCGCGAGTGCCCAATACCCGCACCGGGTAGGAAAGAAAGGTCTCCAGCGAGATACGATTGATATTGACGGGTGCATCCGCCACCTCCCCCAGTTTCCTGTGGCGTAAAAGTATCCGTCCCTTTGTGTTCGCACCCTGCTGCACCAGCAGAATCAGCAACGCTGGCAGCGGCAATGGCTGCAACAGATGCTGATATGAATTTATGATGAAACAATCGCAGGAGGCCGCATCAGCCATAATAAAAGCCACTGACAGCCCCCGTCCGGGCGTTTACAGAATATGCTGTGCCCGACGCAGTTCAGCTATCATTTGTTCCGCTGCCGGTGATTGCGGATAGGCGGCGTGAGTGACCGCATAGTGGGTCACAGTCCATGTCGGTGAATCCGGCACCTTCACCAGAGGGATACACACCTGCATCAGTTGCGCATAATGATGCGGTAAAATCCCCACCACATCTCCGGCGGCAATCAACATCGCCACCGCTTCGATACCGACCGCTTCGGGGCCCCGGCTCAGGTGCAGCCGGGCCAGCGCGTCTTCGACAAAGGGTTGCTGCGCCCGGTACACCAGCGGCAGCTGTCGGGCACGCAGTTCGTGACCCGCCAGAGTGTACAGACCATGCGACTCGGCAAATAACTCGGCGTAATGCAGCGAAGGTGTTTTCTGATAGTCCATCACCCCTTTGATGGCAATATCCAGCCTTCTGTCGAGCAGGGCCTGAATCAGTTGCGAGGCCGTCATGACGCTAAGTGACAGCTGCACCTGTGGTGCCCGCTGACGCAGGGCGCGCAAGGCCTGTTGCAGATGTGAAGCACTGTGGCTGATCACATTATCGGTAATCCCCATCACCAGCGGCCCTGAAATCACGCCCCGGCTGGCATCCATCGCCGGGAAGATGCGATCCAGTGCACCGAGCGCTTCACGCGCATAAAGCAATGCCGACTCACCCGCCGCCGTCAGCTCAAAGCCTTTTGGTCCGCGGGTACAGAGCGCGGTGCCGAGCGTTTCTTCAATCGATTTAATCTGACGACTGATGGTCGCCTTGGTCATGTTGAGAGATTTTTCAGCAGCAGAAAATCCGCCAGATTGCGCCACAACGCAGAATATCCTCAGGGCGCGTAAATCTTTTTCGTTCAGTGTCCGGGGTTTCATGGTTGCTGTTTCCGTAACCGTGATTGCAAATAAGATCAGTTTTCCTGGTGAAGACGCCTCCCTACACTCGCCTCAGTTCGTATTTCGCCAATACCAGGAAATCATTATGTCTTTACCGTTAACAGTGCCACCGCAAACTAATCATAAATCACTGCTGTTTTCCGAATTAGCCCTCGATCTCGATAATTTGCAAGCACATTTTGCCGTACTGGGCATGCCTTATGGCGCTGCCTACACCCCGCAGGACTACAACAACGACCAGGTACGTGCACCCACCGCCATTCGTCAGGCGTCTGACCGGGTGATCCGAGGTCCTGAGCGCTATGATTTTGATATTGATGGCCCGCTGTTACAGGGACGGGATGATGTCCGCTTTGTCGATTGTGGTGACGTACCTGCCGACCTGAACGATCCGCGTGGTCATTTCGTCCGGGCAGAACAAGCGGTACGCAAAATTCTCGCGGCAGGTGCCATCCCCATCGTTTTAGGTGGTGACCACGGCATTACCAACCCGATTCTGCGTGCCTTTGACGACCAGGGGCCAATCACCATCGTCCATCTTGATGCACATCTCGACTGGCGTGATGAGGTCAATGGCGTGCGTGATGGTTTATCCAGCCCGATGCGTCGTGCGTCTGAGCTGCCGTTTGTAAAAGACATCATTCAGATTGGCATGCGTGCCTCAGGCAGCGCGCGTCAGGAAGAAGCCGATTACGCCCGTGAATGGGGGGCCAAAATCATTACCGCGTATGAGTTGCACGATCGCGGTATGGACGCGGTGCTGGAGCAAATCCCGGAGGGTGGCCGTTATTACCTGACCATCGACGCGGACGGTTTTGATCCTGCGGTGATGCCCGCGGTGGCAGGGCCGGCACCGGGCGGCGTCACCTTTGTTCAGGCGCGTAAACTGATCCACGGATTAGTGAAAAAAGGACGTGTGGTAGGTATGGACATTGTGGAAATTCAACCCGCAAAAGACGTGCACCAGCTCTCCTGCATGACCGCAGGCCGTCTGGTGCTCAATTTAATTGGCGCGGCGATTCGCGCCGGATACTGCGACAGCAACGTTTAATCTTTTGGAGGACGTATGACTCTTCGTTCACTTCTGCTCAGTGCGCTCCTGTTTTCCTCGTTATCTCAGGCTGCCGAACCCATCCGCGTGGCGATTGACCCGACCTTCCCGCCGATGGAGTTTATCCAGAACAACCAGCGGACCGGCTTCGATGTGGACTTAGCGGCTGCGCTGTCAAAGCAGATGGGACGTCCGCTGGTGTATACCGATATGGATTTTAAGGCGATGGTGCCGTCTGTACTGGCCGGTCGTCAGGATATTGTGTTGTCCGCAATTTACATCACTGATGACCGCAAAAAAGTGGTGGATTTCACCGACCCTTATTTCGCTGCGGGTCTGGTGGTAATGGTGAAAAAAGGCGATACGCGGATCAAAACCCCTCAGGATCTGGCGGGTAAGCGTGTCGCGGTGCAGGTCGGAACCAAATCGGTCAAAGTGATGGCGGATGAATTCCCCACCGCAAAGACGATAGAAGTGGAAAAGAACGAAGAGATGTTTAACGCGCTGGAAGCAGGCCGCGCTGATGCGGTGGTGACCGGCAAACCGGCGGCACTGTTGTACAGCAAAACCCGCGGAACCACGCAGATTTTGGCGGAGCCGGTAACCCATGAAGAGTACGGTATCGCCGTCAGCAAACGTGAACCGGAGTTGCGTCAGCAGCTGAATGATGCGCTGAAAGCCATCAAAGCCAACGGCACTTATGACGCGTTGCAGAAAAAATGGTTTGGTAACGCAGCGCAATAAGCCGGGGTGAGCATGGTCGAATTTGATTTTACGCCGGCGTTTGCCGCCTGGCGCGATCTGCTCTCAGGAGCCGGGGTGACGATTGAAGTCACCCTGTGCGCCCTGCTGATCAGTTGTTGTTTGGGAACCTTAATTGGTCTGGGGAGGCTTGCTCCCCAGCGTAAGCTGGTGTGGTGGTTCTGCAACAGCTACGTGGTTTTCGTGCGTGGTACCCCGCTGCTGGTGCAGCTTTTTATCCTCTACTTTGGTCTGCCCTATTTCAATATCGTCATTCCCGCCTTTGTCTGCGGCATTATCGGTCTCGGATGTTATTCCGCCGCTTACGTTTCAGAGCTGGTGCGGGGTGCAATTCTTTCTATCGACCGCGGACAAACCGAAGCGGCGCGTTCAATGGGCATGTCCGGTGCGCAGGCGATGCGGCTGATTATCCTGCCGCAGGCGCTGGTGCGCATGGTGCCGCCGCTGGCGAATGAGTTTATTGCGTTAACCAAAAACTCGGCGCTGGTGTCTCTGGTTACCATCCACGATCTGATGCATGAGGGGCAAACAGTGATCAGCGTGTCCTATCGTTCGCTGGAGGTGTATATCGTGATCGCCTTTATCTACCTGCTGATGACCAGCAGCACCATGCTGTTATTGCGTCTGGTGGAGAAAAAACTGCGTGCGGGAGGGATGGTGCAATGAATCCAGCCATCATTGAGGCGGTTAACGTCGAAAAATATTTTGACCAACACCCTGTCCTTAAAGGTATCAGCCTGTCAGTGGCGCGCGGCGAGGTGGTGGTGATTATTGGTCCGAGTGGTTCGGGCAAAAGCACGTTTTTACGTTGCTGCAATGGTCTGGAGGTGGCACAGCAGGGCAGCATCCGGCTGTGCGGCCAGCATCTGTTGCAGAATGGGAAAATGTTAGCCGAGCCGGATCTCAATCTCCTGCGTCGTCAGGCAGGTATGGTTTTCCAGTCATTCAACCTCTTTCCCCACCTGTCGATTCTCGACAATGTGGCGATCGGGCCACACAAAATACTGAAACAAGGCAAGGCGTTTGCGCAGCAGCTGGCGATGCAACTGCTGGAAAAAGTAGGCCTGGCGCACAAAGCCCAGGCGATGCCTGCCAGCCTGTCCGGCGGACAAAAACAGCGTGTTGCCATTGCCCGCGCCCTGGCTTTGCAGCCAGAAGTGATGTTGTTTGATGAGCCGACGTCCGCGCTGGATCCCGAGCTGACCAGCGAAGTGCTGCAGGTGATGAAACAGCTGGCCCAGGATGGCATGACGATGATCATAGTGACTCACGAGATGAATTTTGCCCGCGAGGTGGCCGACCGCCTGGTGGTGATGGAAGACGGGATGATTGTGGAACAGGGGCCGACACAGCAGCTGTTCTCTGCCCCACAACACCCCCGCACCCGCGCGTTGTTGCAGCATGTAAGGACTGAACTATGAGCATAAATCTGCGCGGCAGCGAACGCCTGAACCGCGCATTTACCGGCATTCCCACCTTCCTGCGTGCCAATTACTGCCCCAGCCTGAGCGAACTGGATGCCGATGTCGCGGTATTTGGCGTGCCGTTTGATGAAGGTTCGCCCTGGCAGCCCGGCACCCGATTTGCGCCGCGCAGTATCCGCGAACATTCGATGCGTTTTGCACCAACCGGTTTTTTCGACATTTCGCGTCAGCAGCACTTTCTCACCGATGTGGTGGCCCAGGGCCGTCTGGTGGATGTGGGAGATGTGGATGTATTGCCGACTAACGTGATCGGCACCCATGACAATATCAGCGCCATGACGCAATTGATTCGCCAGCGTCAGGCAATACCGCTGGCCATCGGTGGTGACCATTCCGTGTCATGGCCGCTGATTCGTGGCATCCAGGAACCTTTGCATGTCGTCCAGTTCGATGCACATCTGGATTTTGCCCCGGTCACTAACGGTGTGCATTACAGCAATGGTCAACCTTTTCGCCACATTATGGCGTTGAGCCAGGTGCAGAGTCTGACCCAGGTGGGAATTCGCAGCCTGCGGGTGCGTCCCTCTGAATTCAGCGACGCCACGGCGCAGGGCAGCACCATTATCAGCCAGCAACAGTTTCGTCAGCGTTCACCGCTGGAACTGTTTGAACATCTTCCCGTGGGTGAAAAATGTTATATCAGCATTGATATTGATGTGCTGGATATGGCGTTGGTCCCCGGTTGTGCGTCCGCAGAGCCTAATGGCATGCGCTATGACGAACTGATGGCAGCATTGCTGGCGCTGATCGGGCGAATGGACGTGGTGGGGATAGATCTGGTTGAGGTTAACCCGCAGCTGGATGTGGCGACCGGGGTGACATCTTATCTTGCCGCACATGTGCTGGTGGAGTTGCTGGGGCATCTGTTGCTGCCCCGGCCCGGCTGACAGGACGATAAAAGGTCGCCTGGCGGCGACCTGATAATGTTATTTAGTCAGTTCAGCTGACAGGTAAGCACCGTTATCCACGCGTGCACCGGTGATTTTGTAAGAAGCGCCAGCCTGTTTAGCCTGAGCAGCGATTTTGGCTTCTGCGCCATCCAGGGTTGAAGCGGAAGCGGTGATGCTCTGCGCGAAGCTGCCGAAAGAAACCAGTGACAGGGCCGCAACTGCAACGAAAGTTTTGATAGATTTCATGGTCATTTCCTCAAAGATAATTTTTAGTAGGTGGGTTGTTGTGCCCCGATGTGAGAGAGAATAGACCTGTAGACCGGCGAGTAAAAGCTGAGGGATTTGCTGAAACAATTCAAAAAAATTGAATGATAAATGCGCAGGAAATTGCGCCGCAACAACGATGGGCAAAAACTGTCGCGGCGCGGTTCGCTTACACCATCACCGGCCTGATGGTATCCAGCCAGGCATCAAGCCGTTCCTCGGTAAGGTCATATTGATTGTCCTGATCCAGCACCAGGCCAACAAACGCCCCCTCCTCCAGTGACGCCGAAGTGATGAATTCATATCCCTGATTGGGCCAGTGGCCGATCAACTGCGCACCACAGTTTTTCAGGGCGTCATACAGCGGACGCATCCCGCTGACAAAGTTATCCGGGTAGCCAACCTGGTCGCCAAGCCCGAACAGGGCCACGGTTTTGCCACTCAGGCTGGCTCCCGCAAGCTGCGCCATAAATTCTCCCCATGATGCCTCCTCACAACCGGCATTTAGCCCCGGCAGTTGCCCGTCGCCCAGTGTGGGAGTGCCGAGGATCAGCACCGGGTAGGAAAGAAAGGTCTCCAGCGAGATACGATTGATATTGACCGGTGCATCCGCCACATCCCCCAGTTTCCTGTGGATCAGCTTCGCAATCTTGCGGGTTTTCCCCGTGTCTGTGCCAAAAAAAATACCGACGTTCGCCATAACGCGCTCCTGTGGAGTGAAAGTATCAGTTCCCTGGTTATTGCGAATGCTGTGCCAGGTATCTGGCATGCCGACGTTGCACTGTCGTGAGCCGCTGCGCACCAGCGTGATGCTTTTTTCGCCTGCCTGCGGTGGGCCACTGGCGCGTGACTGGCGCATTCTGCGCGAAATAAGCGGTGAAAAGCGGCGAAATCCCGATCTGGATCAAGGTTAAGGCAGGTAGCCCCCACGTAAGGCTTACCGTTTGCATGGTTATTTCGAGCCGTCACCGTCTGCGCCCTCTGTCGGCAGGTGGGACAAATTGTCATAACTGCGACACAACCGAACCTGAAATCCGGAGAGTGCGATGACTGAGCATATGATGATGGATGCCGCTGAACCGCAAGCTATTGCACGAGGGCTTTCTCAGCAACATCCCGGTTTGTTCCTGACCATGGTCGAACAGGCACCGATTGCCATCTCGCTGACTGACGCCGAGGCACGCATTATTTATGCTAACCCGGCGTTCTGCCGTCAGACCGGTTATACGCTGGATGAATTGCTGCAACAAAATCCCCGCCTGCTGGCCAGCAAACAGACCCCGCGCATCATCTATGAAGATATGTGGCGCACCCTGCATCTGCGTCAGCCGTGGCGCGGGCAATTAATCAACCGCCGTCGCGATGGCAGCCTGTTTCTGGTGGAAATCGATATCACCCCGGTTATCAATACCTGCGGCGAGCTGGAACACTATCTGGCGATGCAGCGTGATATCAGTACCGGCTACGCACTGGAACAACGTCTGCGCAATCAAATGACGCTGACGGAAGCCGTGCTGAATAATATCCCGGCCGCTGTCGTGGTGGTGGATGAACAGGATCAGGTGGTGATGGACAACCTGACCTACAAAACCTTATGTGCCGATTGTGGTGGCAAAGAACTGCTGACAGAGCTGGACTTCTCCCGCCGTAAAAAAGAATTTGCTGCAGGCGCGGTCATCCCAATGGTGTTGTGTGGCGCGGTGCGCTGGCTGCGGGTGCATTGCTGGACGCTGCCGGGCGTCAGTGAGGAAGCCAGCCGTTATTTTGTCGATAACAGCCTCACGCGCACGCTGGTGGTGATCACCGATCACACCCAGCAACAGCAGCAGCAGGAACAGGGACGGCTTGACCGCCTGAAACAACATATGACTACCGGCAAATTGCTGGCGGCGATCCGTGACTCACTCGATGCGGCGCTGATCCAGCTAAATTGCCCGATCAATATGCTGGCCGCCGCGCGACGGTTGAACGGTGCCGACCACAATAACGTGGCGCTGGATTCCGCCTGGCACGAGGGAGAAGAAGCGATGGTACGACTGCAACGCTGCCGACCTTCGCTGGATCTGGAGCACGCGGCCCTGTGGTCGCTACATGATTTCTTTGCCGATCTGCGCGCGCTGTACCATACCCGCTATCAACAGGGAGACAGCCTGGAGGTAACCCAGGACTCGCCACACCTGGTCTGTTTCGGCCAGCGCACCCAGATCCTCGCTTGTCTGAGTCTGTGGCTGGATCGCACTCTCGACCTGGCTGCCGGGCTCCCTGAATTCAGCCTGCACACCCAGGTCTATGCGCATGAAGAAGAAGGCTGGCTGGCTTTTTACTTATGCGACAACGTACCCCTCAGACATGTGCAATACACGCATGCACCGAATGCGTTAAACGCGCCTGGCAAAGGCATGGAACTGCGTCTGATCCAGACGCTGGTGGCTCATCACCATGGTGCGATTGAACTGACCTCCCCGTCCGAGGGAGGCGCCTGCCTGACCCTGCGGTTTCCCTTATTTGCTTCACTGACCGGAGGCTCCAAATGACCCAGCAATCTGCATCAGAGACCACGGTCTGGCGCTTTGACCTGTCCCAGCAATTTACCGCCATGCAGCGCATTAGCGTGGTACTCAGCCGGGCAACTGAGATAGGTCAGACGTTACAGGACGTGTTGTACGTACTGCACAATGATGCCTTTATGCAGCACGGGATGATCTGTCTGTACGATAGCCAGCAGGAATTGCTGACGATCGACGCGTTGCCGGAGGCCGATGTATCCCAGCTTAGCGACAGCGCCAGGGTGCGTTATCGGGCCGGAGAAGGACTGGTGGGAACGGTGCTGGCGCAGGGCCAGTCGCTGGTGTTACCGCGCCTCGCGGATGACCCACGATTTCTCGATCGGCTGGGGCTGTATGACTATAACCTGCCTTTTATTGCTGTGCCGCTGATGGGGCCCGACTCGAAGCCGCTGGGGGTGCTGGCAGCACAACCGATGGCACGCACCGACACGCGTCTGCCCTCCTGCACCCGTTTTCTGGAAACAGTCGCCAATCTGGTGGCGCAGACGGTACGCCTGATGACGCCTCCTGCCACGCCAGCACCTCGCCATACGCCGGTTCAACCGGTGCGGGGGCGCAACTGTGTACCTGCCCACAATTTTGGCTTCGACAATATGGTGGGCAAAAGCCCGGCGATGCGGCAAACGCTGGAGATTATCCGCCAGGTTTCCCGATGGGATACCACGGTGCTAGTACGAGGCGAAAGTGGCACCGGTAAGGAGCTGATTGCCAATGCGATTCATCATAACTCCCCCCGCTCCGCCTCACCGTTCGTTAAGTTTAACTGTGCAGCATTGCCCGACACCCTGCTGGAGAGCGAGCTTTTCGGCCATGAGAAAGGGGCCTTTACCGGCGCGGTACGCCAGCGCAAAGGGCGATTTGAACTGGCCGATGGCGGCACGCTGTTCCTTGATGAAATCGGCGAAAGCAGTGCCTCCTTTCAGGCCAAACTGCTGCGGATATTGCAGGAGGGGGAAATGGAACGCGTCGGTGGCGATGAAACCCTGCAGGTCAATGTGCGCATCATTGCCGCGACCAATCGCAATCTTGAGGAAGAAGTGCGCGTCGGTAACTTTCGCGAAGACCTGTATTACCGCCTGAATGTGATGCCGATTGCACTGCCACCGTTACGCGAACGTCAGGACGATATCGCCGAACTGGCCCATTTTCTGGTGCGCAAGATCGGGCAAAACCAGAACCGCACGCTGCGCATCAGTGACGGTGCCATCCGCCTGCTGATGAGCTACAACTGGCCGGGAAATGTGCGCGAGCTGGAAAACTGCCTCGAACGTTCGGCGGTGATGTCGGATAGTGGGTTAATCGATCGTGAGGTCATCCTGTTTAATCACCGGGAAGTCGCCCCGAAACCGCTGATGGTCAGTGCCCCGCGGGAGGACAGCTGGCTCGATCAGAACCTTGATGAACGCCAGCGGTTGATTGCCGCACTGGAGAAAGCCGGATGGGTGCAGGCGAAGGCAGCACGCTTGCTGGGGATGACGCCACGCCAGGTGGCGTATCGTATCCAGACCATGGACATCACCATGCCACGTATCTGACACAAAATTGTGACGATCAACACATTGTCAGCTACAGGTGGGAATGATGACAACAAATGCCGAATGAAAATCTCACTATTTCAATAAATTAGCTGCGGTACACAAATTGCAGCAGGAAGATCAGACTACATCATCAAGGTAACGCCATGACTTCCTGCTCCTCTTCCGCCTGCCAGGCCCCGACCAGTGAGACGCTGACCGATCGGGTCGCGGGTAAAGTTGCTTCGCATCCCTGCTATTCGCGTAGCGGGCATCACCGATTCGCGCGCATGCACCTGCCCGTGGCACCCGCCTGCAATCTGCAATGCAACTACTGCAACCGCAAGTTTGATTGCAGTAACGAATCCCGCCCAGGCGTCTCCTCTACCCTGCTGACGCCGGAACAGGCTGTCGCCAGGGTGCGCCAGGTCGCCACCGCGATTCCGCAGTTGTCGGTGGTGGGCATTGCCGGTCCCGGCGACCCGCTGGCGAATATCCATCGCACCTTCAGTACGCTCGAACAGGTGCGGGAGGCGTTTCCGGACCTGAAGCTATGCTTATCCACCAATGGCCTGATGCTGCCGGATGCCGTTGATCGGCTGGTGGCGCTTGGTGTGGATCATGTGACGGTGACGATCAACACTCTGGATCCTGACATCGCCGCTCAAATCTACGCCTGGCTGTGGCTGGATGGGGAACGTTACCGTGGGCGCGAGGCCGGGGAAATCCTGATCGCTCGTCAACTGGAGGGCGTGCATCGTCTGACTACGCAGGGGGTGCTGGTAAAAATCAACTCGGTGCTGATCCCAGGGATTAATGATCAGGCACTGCCTGATGTCAGCCAGATGCTGCAAACCAGCGGTGCCTTTATCCATAACATCATGCCGCTGATTTCCCGCCCGGAGCATGGCACGGTGTTTGGTCTGCAAGGCCAGCCAGAACCTGATGCTGCGATGGTCGCTGCCGTACGGCAACGTTGCGGTGAGATCATTCCGCAGATGACGCACTGCCACCAGTGCCGCGCGGATGCGATTGGGATGCTGGGCGAAGACCGTAGCCAGCAGTTTGCGCAGATACCGGAGCCGGAGCGTTCTCCGCAGTCCTGGCTACCCATGCTGTTCCAGCGCGCCAGGCTGCACGCCAGCATTGCAACGAAGGGGGAATCGGAGGAGGAAGAAGCCTGCCTGGTCGCCGTCGCATCGAAGCATGGGGATGTGATTGACAGCCATTTCGGTCATGCGGATCGTTTTTATATCTACAGCCTGTCTGCTGCCGGGGTGGTGCTGGTTAATCAGCGCTTTACCCCGAAATATTGCCACGGCAGCGACAGCTGCGAGCCGGAACAAGACAGTGAGGCACGCATGGCGGCGATTTTTGATCTGCTGGCGGATGTCAAAGCGGTGTTCTGCGTGCGCATGGGTTATACCCCGTGGCAAAAACTGGAGGCCCGCGGCATCCAGCCCTGTGTTGATGATGCGTGGCAACCGGTGACCGAAGCCCTGCATCGCTGGTGGCAGACCTGGCGATCCCATAACAAGCCTATGCAGCGGCAAAATAAGGGGGTCGCATGACACCACAACAACACTGGCTGTGCCGGCTCGCGTCCCTCTATTTGCAGGGTCAGGGGAGTTATCCCCTGATGATGGGACTTGGCGTGCAACAATGGGCGCGGTTACAGCGCCAGATTCCAGTCCAGCAACCTTCCATGGTTGCGGACACACTGATGCGCCATCAATTGATGAGTGAGCTGATCGCAACGCGCGCGGATGAACAGCAGCAGCTGGAATTATGGCTGGCGGAATATCTCCAGCCAGATGCGTTCCCCATGCATCGTATTATCGCCAGTGTCTCACTGGCGTTTAATCATCTGTGGGAAGACCTGGGACTGAGTTCCAGGGCGGAGTTGCGTCAGCTGATGGGCGACTGCTTTCCCCCGCTGGTGGCGATGAATCATAACAATATGCGCTGGAAAAAATTCTTCTATCGCCAGCGTTGCCTGCATGCCGAAGGTGAATTGATTTGCCGCTCACCCAGCTGCGATGAGTGCTGTGAACGGGGAGTGTGTTTTGAGTCGCCGTGATCACTCATTATCAAATGCAGCAAGATATTCCCCCCCCTCAGATTCAGAATCCACACCAAAGGATTTTCACAACTCACACCACTATTTTCCACATCATCACATTTTTCACAAAATCATGTGAACGGTGTTAATCGAAAAATTAATTACATTTCATATAGTTAACAAATTTTATGCGCTGCTGGTTATGTGATGCAGGTCATTCATATGTGAATTAATGTGGGAGAGAATGTACTCATTCAGTGAACACGAGCATGATGTCATTGATATCGAGTGTTTCGTTAAGGTGACAGCATGATCCCGAGTGAAAGGCAGGACTTTATCTACCGTTATGTCTATGAGAACCGTACCGCATCCATCAATGCGCTGGCGGATCTGATGAACGTGTCGCATATGACCATACGACGGGATATCCAGCTGCTGGAACATGAGGGCAAGGTCGTCAGCGTAAGTGGTGGCATCAGGCTGAATGACGTGCTGCGCCATGAAATGCGCTATAGCGATAAAGCCCTTATTCATCACCGCTCTAAGCAGATTATTGGCAAAGCCGCTGCGGAATTGGTCGATGATGGATTGGTTATTTACGTAGATGCCGGGACAACAACTTTCGAACTGGCTAAATACCTTGGGGAAAAATTCAATACCACCATCATTACCAATGATTTTTCTATCAGCCAGTATTTAATGAATAAGGCGCAAATAAACCTTTTCCATACTGGTGGTCTGGTCGATAAACGAAATTTTTCATCCGTCGGAATAAGTGCGGCCAACTTTATTAAGACGCTGAATGTCGATATCGCCTTTATCAGTTCAAGCTCGTGGGATGCGGAAAGAGGAATTTCAACCCCTTATGAAGAGAAAGCGATAGTTAAACAGGCAGTGATTGAAGTCTCAAGAAAGAAAATCCTCGTCGCGGATAGCAGTAAATACGGCAAGTACGGCTTATATTCCATCTGTCCGTTAAACAAGATGGATACCATTATCACCGATTCTTATCTTCCTCTGGAAGCGCAGGGAAAAATCAGAAACCAGAATGTAGAACTGAAATTGGTTGATATCTAATTAATAAAATTTAACAGCACTGCCTGTATTTCAGAATACAGACAGCAGGGTTTTTCGTGCTGAAAAAACGTTAGCCAACAGGAAAACTATAATGCGTAACTACCCTAAAATCAGATGGTTTATGATAATCATGTGCTTTATTGCCATGGCTATCAATTATATTGACCGCGTTAACCTCTCCGTCGCCACCCCGCATATCAAACAGGACCTGGGGTTAGATGATGTCAGTATGGGCTTTATTATGGGGGCATTTTTCTGGACCTATGCCCTGATGCAAATCCCTGCCGGGCGTTTGCTGGATAAGTTCGGTGAGCGCCTGGGTCTGACCCTTGCGGTCGCCTGGTGGTCTGTCTTTACCGTGCTGACAGCCTGTGGTCGTGGACTGGTCTCGATGATGGGCCTGCGAATGCTGCTCGGCATTGGCGAAGCCGGAGGTCACCCGGGTTGTGCCAAAGTCGTTTACTCATGGTTCCCGAAAAAGGATCGCGCCACCGCCAGCGGTATTTTTAATGCCGGTCCGCGAGCCGGTTCAGCACTGGCGTTGCCACTGGTTGCCTGGATCATCAGTACCTGGAACTGGGAGATGTCGTTTATTGTCACCGGTTTTCTCGGCATTGTCTGGGCCATCGCCTGGTACATCATTTACCGCACACCGGAACTGAAAGAAGGACTCAACGCAGTCGAGCGAGACAATCTGATCGCGGATCGTGGCCCGGCAAAAGCCAAAAGCAGTGGCAAGAAGGAATGGTTGTTCCTTTTCCGCTACCGCACCATGTGGGGCATGATGCTGTCGTTCTTTTGCCTGAATATTGCGCTCAGCTTCTTCCTGACCTGGTTCCCGTCCTATCTGATGGCCAGCCAGGGATTCTCCCTGAAACAACTGGGCACGCTGGGGATGATCCCGCCGCTGGTAGGCATTCCGGCGAGTATGTTAGGTGGCTACCTGTCTGACTGGTTATTCCGCAAAGGTTTCAGCCTGACATTCGCCCGTAAATCCTGCCTGGTTCTGGGGCTGCTGCTCTCGTCAGTGATTAGCCTGGCGACATACACCGACAGCATTCCCCTGATCATTACGCTGCTTTCCATTTCTTACGCCAGCATCGCCTTTTCGGCTGCCGTGGTCTGGTCGCTGCCTGCCGATGTCGCACCGGGTAGCGAATACGTTGGCACCATCGGCGGTATTCAAAACTTCGCCGGTAACCTGGCAGGCATTATCAGCTCCTCATTCACCGGGATCATGCTGTCGATGAACAACGGTTCTTATGAAGTCCCGCTGGTCGCCACCGGCATTATCTGTCTGATCGGTGCACTCTCTTACATCTTCATCGTGGGAAAAATTGAACCGCTGGGTTTAGGGGCATCAGATGCGGATGAGAACGCGTCACAGCGTCCGTCGCATGGCGCAACGAAGCACGCAAATTAAATCGGGAAGGTATAAAGATGTCTCATGAAATCACCATTCGTGAAGAAATATGCCAGACAGGACGTAGCCTGTATCAGCGTGGTTTTACCGTCGGCAGCTCAGGGAATATCAGCGCACGTCTGGATGACGGCTGGCTTATTACACCGACCGACATTTGCCTCGGTACACTTGAGCCAGACATGATTGCCAAAGTGAACGCTGAGGGAGAATGGGTTAAGGGTGGTAAGCCTTCTAAAACGTTAACGCTACATCGCACCATTTATGCCAACAACGATGCCGTGCAAGGCATCGTTCATACCCATTCGACGCATCTGGTGGCGATGACGCTGGGTGAAGTATGGAGCCAGCAAGCGATTCTGCCCCCTGTTACGCCGTATCAGGTGATGAAGGTGGGCAGGATTCCGCTTATCAACTATTGCCGTCCGGGTTCACCTGAGGTTGCGGTTCAGGCCGGTCAGCTGGCGGCCACAGTCAAAGGGATCATGCTGGAACGTCTCGGCCCGGTCATCTGGGGACCCAGCGTCACTAAAGCGGCGGAAATCCTCGAAGAGTTAGAAGAAACGGCAAAACTCTGGCTGATGACGCATCCGAAACCCGACGCCCTGAGTGACGCCGCCCTGCAGGAACTGTTCGATACGTTCGACTGCCGGTGGTAACTCTCAGCCTTCACATTTTAACTTTCTGGAGTGACACATGAATCACGCTAAGACACTGAAAGTTTTTAGCACCCTCGCGGTACGCGCCCCCTTTGACCGGGGAGTTTTAGCCGGCTATGAACATGAGTCTGATCTCAGCTTCGAGTGGAGCCCCACCACCATTATTGAGAAGAAACTCTCCGAGGGACTTCATGCCGATGTGGTTATCGCGACCGATGATGCCATTGCTGGCATGGTCCGGCAGGGACTAATCAAACCGGAGAACTGTTTCAAACTGGCCACGGCTTATTTCGGCGTCGCCGTACCCAAAGGACAGACACCCCCGGACATTGCCACCAAACAAGGCTTTCTGGCTGCGCTGGTTCAGGCACGCTCCGTCGCCTACTCCCTCGGTGGCGCAAGCGGTATCTATCTGCAAAAAATTATGGCTGAACAGGGCGTGCTGGAGCGGGTGGAGCCGAAAGCGACGAAAATCGCCCAGGGTTTTACCGGGGAAAAATTGCTGACAGGCGAGGCGGATCTTGCTGTCCAGCAAATGAGCGAACTGATGACGGTGGAGGGCATCACCATTGTGGCTGGATTCCCGGATGAACTTCAGCATCTGACGCCGTTCACGATTGCGGTGATGAATGATTGCACTGACTGGGCCCGTGCGCAGTCCTTTATCCATTATTTGCTCACTGAACCCTGTCGTGCGGCTTATGCCAGCAACGGCCTGATGTGTCGCTAACTATTGCTGTCCAGCATCCCTATACGAGTGGTGATTTTATGTCCGAACGGATTGTCCTGTTGCATGCCACACCTGTCGCCATGCCACCGATTCATCAAAGCTTCAAAACACTCTGGCCCGAAGCCGAGCTGGTCAACCTGCTCGACGATGGTCTTACCCTTGATCGTGCCCGCGAAACCGATCTCTCTGCCAATCTGATCGACCGTTTTGTGCGCTTTGGTCACTATGGCTTCAGCCTGGGCGCGGCCGGGATTCTGGTGACCTGCTCCGCCTTTGGCCCGGCGATTGATAAAATGGCCGCTGAGCTGCCCATTCCGGTGCTGAAACCGAATGAAGCGATGTTCCGTGCTGCACTCCAGCAGGGAAAACGCATTGGTATGCTGGCGACCTTCGCGCCCGCGGTGATCACCATGACCGAAGAGTTTAATGAGTTTGTCGCCGAGAGTGGTAGCGACGCCACGCTGAAAACGATTGTGGTCGATGATGCTATCGATCTTTTACGTCAAGGCGATGCAGAGACGCACAACCGCCTGATTGCGGCGCGTGCCCATGAACTGGCAGATTGTGATGTCATCATGCTGGCGCATTTCTCCACTTCCCGTGCGATGGCGGCGGTGAAAGAAAACGTGTCGGTCCCGGTTCTGAGTGCACCTGACGCCGCCGTAAACCTCATGAAATCGCAAACAGGGGGGACATCATGCTGATAGGCGTGATTGCTGACGATTTTACCGGGGCGAGCGACATTGCCGTGACCTTGTCAAAAGGCATTGCGGGTGAAGGTGGCCTCAAAACGACACTCTATCTGACCACCCCGAAACAGGCAGCGTCCCCGGATGTAGAAGCAGGCGTGATTGCGCTTAAAAGCCGTTCGGTTCCGGCAGCAGAGGCCGTTGCACTGTCACTGGCGGCCTGTCGCTGGTTACTGGCCCAGGGCTGCCAGCAAATCGTGTTTAAATACTGTTCAACCTTCGATTCAACAGCTGAAGGCAACATTGGCCCGGTGGCTGAGGCGCTTGCGAGCCTGCTCGGTGAAAAAGCAGTGCCGGTCTGCCCCTCCTTCCCTGCCATGGGCCGGACGGTGTATCAGGGGCATCTGTTTGTCCAGGATCGTCTGTTGAATGAGTCTGGTATGGAACATCATCCGCTGACGCCAATGAAAGATGCCGATATTCGCCGCGTGCTGAAACAGCAATCCACCAGCACACCGGGGTTTATTGCCTGGCAGACAGTGCATCAAGGTGCAGAAGCGTTACGTGAGGCACTGAATAAATCTGCCGCCAATGGCGATACGCTGACCATCATTGATGCACTGAGCGATGAGGATCTGATTACCATCGCCAAAGCCAGTGCTGACTCGCGCCTGCTTACCGGTGGATCAGGGATCGCCATGGGTTTGCCGCATAATTTCATCACCCGGGGGCTGGCTTCCGGTTCACAAAGTGATGTGCCGCATATCGATGGTCCGGAAGCCATTCTGGTTGGCAGTTGTTCCAGTACCACCCTGCGGCAGATCTCAGAGCATGCCAAATCACATCCTGTGATGATGGTTAGCGTGGATGACGTGATGACCGGGAAAGTGAACGCCGCACAGTTAGTCGATTTTATTCAAACCAATCAGGGTAAATCACCGCTGGTATTTACCTCAGGAGACAAGGCGGATGTCATCCGCGCTCAGAATACGTATGGCCGGGAGCAGGTTTCATCCACACTCGATGCGCTGTTCGGTACCACGGCGAAGAGCCTCGTTGACAGCGGCATTCGCAGGCTGGTTGTCGGCGGCGGTGAAACATCGGGAGCGGTGGTCAGTGCGTTGCATCTTGGTGAACTGAAAATCGGCAATGAGATTGATACTGGCGTACCTGCCCTGTTATCTCCCGGCGAAAAACCGCTGGCGCTGGCGCTCAAATCGGGGAATTTCGGCTCTGCCGACTTCTTTTCCAAAGCCGTGACCACGTTGCAGGGTAAATAAGGAGGCGAAATGACCACACCACTGAAGTTCAGTGCCAACCTGAAATGGCTTTTCACCGAGTTACCTATTGAGCAGCGCTATGATGCTGCGGCAGCAGCAGGTTTCAAAGCGGCTGAATTTGCCTGGCCCTATGATCGCCCCATCGCGTTGTTCCGGGATTTGCTCAACAACAGCGGTCTGCGGCAGCTGCTGATCAATACACCAACCGGAAAGCCCGGTACCGTCAAGGCTTCCGGTCAGGCGTGTCACCCTGACAGTATCAACGCATTCAGAAGTGACTTCCTGAAGTCGCTGGAGTACGCCAACGGGATGGATTGCCAGATGATTCATCTGCAGGCCGGGATTCGCCAGCAGGATGTCAGTTTTGATGCCGCGTATAGCACGCTGGTTGAAAATGTGCGCTGGGCGGCTGCACAGGCCAATAATGTCACTCTTGTTCTGGAGGCGGTGAACCCAAATGACATTCCTGGCTTTATCCTCAGGACGCAGGGGCAGTCATATTCGGTTATCCGCGATGTCGGCGCAGCAAACGTGGGGCTGTTATTTGATGTTTACCATGTGCAACGCAGCGAAGGCGATGTCACCGCGCGTATGCGGGAGCTTTTCCCTCATATCCGGCATGTGCAGGTTGCTGACTCCCCTGGCCGCAATGAGCCGGGTACCGGGGAACTTAACTGGTCTTTTATTTTCAATGCGCTAACAGAGCTTAACTACGAGGGCTGGGTGGGTTGTGAATACCGCCCTGCGACTGAGACCGTTGCAGGTCTGAAATGGTTAAGTGATTTCGTCCAGTAAGATAATACAGCGGTGGCTGGCGGCGGCCCCGCTAAAACAGACACCGCTAATTTATAGCTGGCAGATAAGGTAATCCGCCAGCTACTGGCATCATTTATTAAGGAATACCCGCGCGCTCGACAGTTTCCCGTTGCTGACAGTAATCACATCCTCGCCACGCACCCGGTACGGATCCTCTTTAGGACCATAACCCCATGTCACTCTGGCAACGCCATGATTCCACTCGACTGGGGCCGGGGTAAAGATAAACCCGGGATGCTGCGACTGCACTCGATTAATCGCGGCGGTGACCCGTTCAGCGCCTTCGAACAGACCATCATAATCGGCAACGAAAAAGTCTGGCGTGTAGACGTCGGCGAATCCCTTAGCCCGTGCAGCTGCATCGTGATTGTTCCAGATGGCAAAATGACGATCGATTAACTGTTGCAAACCTGATGGTGCAACCTGTTGGGTGCCGATGTTCACATCGGTGCCTTTTTTCACCTTGCCGACCAGTTCAATCTGCGAACCCCACGGCGTCAGGAAGTAAAACCACTGGGTGCCATCGGCGTTGGTCACGGGTTCGTTCAGCGTCTTCAGCCCCGCCTTTTTAATGGCCTGATAGCTGGACAGGACATCCACCGTTCTCAGCGCAATATGCGTGGCGGCATCGTCATCTTCATGTGGATGCTGGTGATTGATCTGCGCACCACTGTACTGGAACAGTTCAACCCCGGTGCCATCCGGCATACGCATCATCACAAAGCGCTTTAAGTCGCTGGACTGACGCCAGTTAAATGCGGCTTTCCAGGCGTCGGGAATGGCTCCGGGAGTAATATCTGATTCCAGCTGCGCCCCGAAGGTGCTCTGGAAGAACGCAATCGCTTTGCCAATGTCCGGCACGTTGATGCCAGCATGATCCACGCCCGAAATGCTCACCACCGGTGACGCAGACGCGCTGAATGCCGGAGCGGATGCACTGGCCATGCCCAGTAACAGCGTGGAGGCGAAGAGAGTTGAAGCGATGTGGTTGATTTTCATTTATGTCTTCCTTTTTCCAGTTTGCTGCTCAATGTTTGTTTGTCATTAACGACAGCGGTTGTTGTCGCGATGGAAAAAGCATATCGACGAATCGCTCCCTTCAAAATAGAATGGTTTGAAACTCATCATTGCAGATTTGAAATGAACAAATTTCCCGACTTTGAAGGACTGGCGATGTTTGCCAAGGTGGCAGAAGAAGGTTCATTCGCCGCCGCGGCGCGTGTGATGGGCGTATCCGTACCTACGGTGTCACGGGCCGTGGCCCGTCTTGAAGAGCGACTGGGCGGCAGGCTGTTTAACCGTACCTCCCGCCAGCTGGCGCTGACGGAGTTCGGTCAGAGCATGTCGGCGAAAGCATCGGAGATGTATCGCCAGGCAGAAGAAGTCGAAAGTGAAGCTCATGAGCTTTCCGTTCAGCCACGCGGGCAGGTGCGCCTTGCCGTGCCGATGTCCTTTGGCCTGCGCTGGGTAGCACCGCTGATGCCAGAACTGATGCGCCAGTTCCCGGAGCTGAGTGTGGATCTGCATCTTTCCGATGCATCGGTGGATCTGATCGCCGAAGGCTTCGATGCGGCATTACGTATTGCGGCATTGCCGGATTCCTCGCTGGTGGCGCGACGCCTGTGCGCGGTGACACAGTTCCTGGTGGCGACCCCGGCTTATCTTGCTGAGCACGGTGCCCCGACTCATCCCAGGGAACTTTCCACACGCCAATGTTTCAGTTATGCCTATCGCGCACGCAGTCAGGTATGGCGTTTCACCCACACCACGGGCTTACAGGAAGACATTGTGCCGAACGGCCCCTTGCGGGTGACAAATTCCGATGCGCTGCTCCCACCGTTACTTGAAGGACTGGGTATCTCTGAACTACCGGAATTTATCGCGACTGAGTATCTGCGCGATGGTCGCCTGGTGCGTTTGCTTGAGGAATGGACCATGACCCAGGGCGGCCTGTATTTCGTCACCCCGACCTCGCGCAGTCGCCCGCTCAAGGTCAGAGTGCTCTCCGACTTCTTTGCCCGTCATCTGAGTGAACCCGACTGGCGCTGGCGCGGCTGATATCTACGCCCATCATTTCACAATTGAAATGATGGGTTTCATTCTTTGCTGTTTTGCAAACTACCGAAGTTGATTATTGTGATTTCACACCGCCGAAACCGGGCGGACCATGACAACTTCAGGAGCAAATGCATCATGAAAACAGCCGTGCAGCTACTGCAAAATTATCTCGACAGCATCCAGAACCCCCACACCGCCGCTGCCCTCTTCGCCGCTGACGGCGTGCTGGAATTACCCTATCTCCAGACGCTGGGCCTGCCGCATCGTGTGCAGGGTCCGCAGGAAATCGAAGCCTTTATTGCCGGATTGCTGAACAAGGTTCCGGATTTTAAATTCCGTAATATTCAGTTCCTGATTGATACGCCGACCCAGGCGTTCGGTGAATACAGTGTCGAAGCGGGCATTGCAGGTACTGACCGCGTCTATAAACAGACCTATGCCGGTCGTCTGGTGGCAGAAGACGGCAAGATCAAACTATTGCGGGAATCACTGGATACGCTGGCCGCATGGCGTGCGTTTTCCGGTGAACAGGGCTAAGTCACTCTTTAAATCATCAGGAGCATGAAATGAATCAGCAAACTACCGACACACGCATCTCATCTGCGGGCGACCATGACAAAACGCAACCGACTGAAATCATCGTCAGTGCTTACTACCGCGTACATCCGGATGACCGCCAGACATTTATCGACGCGGTTAAGCCTGAAATGCAGGCAGCACAGCAATTGCCGGGATGTGTCTTCTATGCCTTTTCACAGGATTTAGTGAATCCCGACGCCTTCCATTTATCAGAGGGCTGGGCAGACATTGAAGCCTATGAACGCCATGAACACTCCGCAACCTTCCTCAAGGCGCTGGCGACGGTGGTAAAAAATGTGCGTATCCTGCATCGGGAGGGCATCCGCTATGACGTGGCAAAACAGCATATTGACGATCCGCGCGGCAAAGTGTCGTCCTGAGTGATATAAGCGGCTGCCAGCCATCGCGCTGGCGGCAGGCCATTCGGGCAAATGTTGCGCAACTTTTCGATTTGCAGTAGTATTCAGGAGATGAAATCGAAAAGAGGAGGGAATATTTATGACCACAACCACGCATAAACGCCATGCGCATGCAGGCTCCTCCGACAGTCTTTTTTCCGTCACCTCCGCAGACAGATTGCTCAACATCATCGGTGAAGTGGCTGACAATATCCGCGCGGGTAAAACCAGTGTCAGCGCGGAAAGCATGGCGCAGACAGACCTGGTTTTCGCCTTCAACCTGATTGCGCAATACAGTACCGAACTTGCGATCCAGAGTCAGACCAAAGAGAAAAAGCGTCTCCAGCGACGGTTGAAAAGCAAGATCATGTTCACTCAGACCCTTGCAGCTGACGGCGGTGTGCTGTCGACAGCAGAGGCGGCCACGACCCTCGGGAAAACCAAAACCACGGTGAATACCTGGAGAAAAAATGGCAGGCTGCTCGCCATCGATTTGGATGGGGAGTTTTACTATCCCGTTTTTCAATTTACCGATGACGAAAAAATCTCAGAAGACGGTGTCCTCAAAGGCGTGAAAGAGTTGCTGGCGCACTTAGGAAAATTCAGCGACCGTATGCAATATTCTTTCTTTATGGAAGAGCGTAATACGGTACTGGACGGTTATCCATCTAACGGAAAACCTTTCACCGTTGCTGAAGTGCTGAGAAGCAATCCCGACCCGATGGTGATGGAAGAGCTGCACCGTCTGGCAAGGCTTTTTGGCTCACAGGATCCGGCCTGATAACGCTTATCCTTCCTCGACGGAAATGCCCAGGTCATTGACAAGGATGTCAGCCGTTTCCCTGCCCTCCAGCTCATAGTCGCTCAGACAGGTTTGCTCAAGTGTGGTGGCAACACCTTCTCCTGCAGGTTTGTGGTGCCAGAGCACCAGACACTCCTCGCCGGTGACGTTCGACGGATAATACATGCCATCAAACCCTGCTTTATGTACTCTGCGCGCAAGTTGCTGGGTGACCGCACGCGTTGACGTCGTGACATCATTCAGGGTCAGCCGGGAACCTTTAATCAGCTCCTGAATCTGCAACACCTTCATGTCTTTTTCCAGCACGATAACCCCCATAAAATAATCATCGAGGTCTGACTCTTTAAGGCCTTTTTTGTTCTGGAACACTTCTTTTAAGGCTGTCTCAGGGGATTCGGCAAGGTACATCGCGCCTGTTGTTGTTCCATCCACCAGATTGTAACGACAGTCCTCACCATCCTGATTGAAAAAGACGCTATTTCCACCATGGGATTCGCGCTGAAGGCGATAGGTTTTCGTGCCTTTGTCCACTTGCCGTTCACATTTACTGAAAAGGTCATCCGGCAACTGCGCTATTTTGGCGAGCACGGCTTTGTCATGTTCGCTCATGACTGTCGGTTTTGAGGATGTAACAGGTTGATTTTCTTTATCGTTTGGGGGGCTTTCTGATTTTGATTTCATTATTGAGTCCCCCTGCGTGTCAAGGCAATGTTTCTAATGGCTGGTGCTGGGTATCATACGTAACCCTGTTGATGACGGGCAAATTAAAGATAGTATCCCACCTGAATCGTTATAAGTTTTCTGAACATTATACTTTTCGCGCTGAAGTTACCTTGCCATTCGCCATCAGATTCCATCAGTCTGTTTTCCTTCACCATACCTGTTAATTCTTATGGGCTAATCTGCATTTGCCCTTGTACCCGACGTTAAATCCACTTTGGTTAATTAACCCGCATCTATAGCTCTGGCTATTAAACTTAGCCATAGCTATAACATATTGAATTTTAAGGTTTTTTATTTCTGTATTTGTGGCAGGATAGCGACCTCTTAAAAACTTCACGCTTTCCCCTATTTGAAAGCACACCCGGGAATCCGTTATGAGCTTCTATGCTGTCATCATTCTGGCCTTTGGCATGTCGATGGATGCCTTTGCCGCCGCAATCGGTAAAGGTGCCTCACTGCACCGCCCACCTTTAAAAGAGGTGTTACGCACCGGTCTGATTTTTGGCGTTATCGAAGCCATCACACCTGTTATCGGCTGGGGCATCGGTCTTGCTGCAAGCCAGTTCATCATGAACTGGGATCACTGGGTTGCGTTTACGCTGCTGTTCGTACTGGGCGCTCGAATGATTGTTGAAGGCATCCGCAAAGAAGCAGACGAGCCAGCGGAAGCGCCTCGTCGTCACGGCTTCTGGTTGCTGGTGACTACCGCTATTGCTACCAGCCTTGATGCGATGGCCGTGGGCGTGGGCCTGGCATTCCTGCAGGTGAATATCGTGGTGACAGCACTGGCAATCGGTGCGGCAACCACCGTGATGGCAGCCAGCGGCATGCTGCTGGGTCGTTTTCTTGGCGCGAAGATTGGCAAGTGGGCAGAAATCCTCGGCGGCGTGGTGCTCATCGGTATCGGCAGCTCGATCCTCGTCGAGCATCTGGGGCTGCTTAACTAAGCACATTAATCCAGAACATTAAGCATTCCAGTGAAAGGCGCGGTTACTCCGCGCTTTTTCTTTTACTGCCTCGGTATTAACTCACGTTTAGCAATCATTAGTGATAACACCGTTTATAAGGACCCTCTCATGTACTTAACGCTGCTGTATACTCTCTTTCCCGTCACTGCCGCAATTGCAGGTGCCGGTGTGGCGCTTTTCCGGCAACCTGGCGAAAAGACGATGAGTCTGATTCACCATTTTACCGCTGGCGTCATATTCTCAGCGGCAGCTACTGAAGTCCTTCCTGGCCTCAAACAACACTCAATGATGGCCGTTCTGGCAGGCGGCGTTACGGGCGTGGTGCTGATGATGCTGATTCAGCACTACGGCGAGAAGGCTGCGAGTAAATCAGGGATGCTGGTTGCCATCGGCATTGATATCTTTATCGACGGATTAGTGCTGGGGATCAGTTTCGCGGCGGGGGCCAAAACTGGCATGATGCTGACCCTTGCGCTGACACTGGAGATCCTCTTCCTGGGTTTGTCCGTGGTGGGTGATTTGAAAACCATGCTGGGTAGCACGACAAAGGTATTACTTGCTGTCGCCGGCATCGCACTGCTCCTGCCAGTAGGGGCGATGGTGGGTACGCCTGTTGCTCACCTGGGCGAGTTCTGGCTGACCTACTTCCTCTCTTTTGGGCTGGTAGCGCTGCTTTATCTGGTGACAGAAGAGTTACTGGTTGAAGCGCATCGGGGAGATCGGGACACTCCCCTGGGCACAGCAATGTTTTTTGCCGGATTCATGATCCTGATGCTGATTGAGGAAGGCATCTGACACGGCAGCTCAAGGCGGTAAGTTACTATGAACGTGGCCAGGGCGTTATGAGTAGAAGTTTTATCATGGAGCCTTGCATTTGAGGACATGCTTGCGTGACCTGCTTCCCATTTATTGGCGCGCTAACTTCCACTCCTCACTCAACGCAGACTATGCCTTGCGCCTGTCTTTGTTATCAAATAGCGGACTTAACAGCCATAAGCGTCCTTTTTCGAATCCATCCACTACCTGCCCGTATTGCCAGCCAGTAAGCCGCCATTTTCAGCTGAGTAGCCCGATCCGGACAGTAAATAAACGTTTCAGTTTGCAGCTCATATTGCCCTTCTTTCACTTTTATTACCCGGTAGCGCAGTAAGAGCTTTGCGCTGCCCGGCATCACTGGCGTCAGATAAGCGTCAGTATCCGGCACGTTTTCCAGGCCGAAATCTGCACGCCAGAATTGTCCGCGCAACCCGTAGCAGAGCTCGGATGCTGACTTTTCCAGAAGAGTAAAACTGTCCAGGCCAAAGCTGCTAACCGCCTGGGGTTGTTTATTGCGCCGGAATTTTTGCGGAAGTTGTCGCACAGACATCAATAGCCGGATGACGGCGTCCTGCTGAATATCAAATTCCGCTATTAACGGCAGGATTTTTTCAGGCGAGAGCGTATTGATGACGGTCTGGTGTTTTTCATGAAACTGAAACTGTGGCAAGAAAACGGGTATATCCTGCCATTGAGCGAGTGCTCTACTGGTAACGAATCCAGGGTTCAGCATGTTACCGCCTTGCTATCCTTCAAGCCCAATCAGAGTAACAGATGCCTTACAGCAAACAATAACCCGCACAAAATCCTGTGATTTCCTGAAGCGTTTACGTCAGTAATACCTGATACCTGCCATAAAGGAAAAAGCCCCTACGTATCATCTGCATATAGCTGGAACATAATGTTCGCTCCAGTCTGCCTTTTAGACCTTGCCTACGACGGCTCAGTGCCAAAGCGGACCTTTCTTAGCGCGCCATTCAATCTTTCAGCGAGCTCAATTCTTCAGAGAGCCATTGTCTTAGAATGCTTATTTTAAATGAATCCTGATTATCTGAACGGTAGACTAAATCGTACCCCCGCTCAGCCTTAAGTTTGTACTGTGGAAAAGGAACAACAAGCCTTCCAGCAGCTACATCATCTGCAATCAGAACACTGCGTCCCAAAGCAACACCTTCGCCACGTATAGCAGCCTCAGTCGCCATGCTGCCAAGAGTCCATAAGGGCCCCTGATGGCAGCTGAAATTTTTTTCTCCGGCCATCTCAAACCATGCCTTCCAGTTCGCCAGCATTCTGTACTCATGTAGAAGAACGCAGTTTAAAAGTTCCTTAATCTCTGTCAGACCATTATGCTTCTCAAGAAAACCCGGACTACAGACAGGGGTGACTGTTTCATCGAACATACGTTCAGACGAAACATCTCGATAATTGCCAAGGCCGTAACGAATTGCAGCATCTACCTTACCATCATTAAGATCCACATTAATGTCAGTAACATCCAGCTGAATATCAAAGTCAGGATATCGCTGCCTGAACTGGCTTAGACGCGGGGCCAGCCACTTAGTGGCAAATGAAACCGTTGTACTGATACATATATACTTGGCAGGGCTCCCTCGGCGCAGACGCTCGGATTCTCTAGTTAACTCACCCAGAATACGGGTAACCGCATGGTGAAATTGAGCTCCTTCCTCTGTCAGGATTATCTGTCGGGTCAGTCTGACAAACAGCTTTAACCCCAGATGCTCTTCGAGCTTCCTGATCTGCCGGCTTATGGCGCCATGCGTAACGTGCAGCTCCGCTGCGGCCAGCGTCATGCTGGAGAGGCGGGCCGCGGCTTCAAAAGCACGGAGAGTCTGTAATGGGGGGAGGTGTTCGAATATCATACGCGTGATAATAATTCACGCGTGTTGTGAGAACAAATGATTTGTCAGGCCAGAGTCCGAAAATCAAAACTAGCACATAGAACATTCACATTTGCATTACGATAAGCGGAGGAATGATGGAAAGCTTGTTTGTTTACGGGACGCTGGGCCCTGGTCGACCGAATGCTCATATTCTTGAGAATATCGGGGGCACATGGCAGGAAGGCCACGTAGGTGGTTCTTTATTAGATAGAGGTTGGGGAGCAGAGATGGGATTTCCTGGGATCGTATTAGATGATTCAGGTAATCGTGTACAGGGTTTTCTTTTCACGTCAGATGATTTGCATCTACATTGGCACATACTCGATGAGTTCGAAGGTTTTGAGTATGAACGGGTACCCGTTGAGGTAACTACATCTTCCGGGCAGACAGTAAAATCATGCATCTATATGCTCAAAGCATAAACTATGGGGCCTGCTAGCAGCTACACGATGACTAATCATCTATACCCAGAGATCCTTAACGCTTAATGCGCGATTCGCTGTTCCCATCGATGTCCTCTTTTCGCTCAGGCTGTGTGAAAACGTTTTTTGTACGTAACTATGGCAAAAAAGAGAGTTTAAACCGCGTCCCTACGTAAAAATTTGACTCTACTATCCAGCCGATCTGTTTCAGATTTTGCATAACTTCACGGACTTCAGTCCTTTGGCTTAGTTTTCACACAGCCTGCGCTCAAAGCGGACTTAACTCACTTCAAAGGTTAATTAACCGGGCAGTTCGCCAGTTCTTTTGCTCATAAACTTCGGCATGATCAATTTCTTATTTTGTCAGCCCGCGATTCCTTCCAGCGTGACCGACGCCCCGCCGCAAACAATTACCAATACATTATCAGCATGGGTAAACCTGATTTTGTGGTCGTACAAAAGTGAGAGTGACACGCCGCATGCCGGTTCAGTGAGCACTCGATGGTCATCGAGAAAGCGCCGGCAGGCATTGAGCGCTTCCTGATCAGAAACCAGCATACTTCTGACGTCCAGTCGGCTGGCCACATTAAAAGCATTTTCGCATACCTGGCTTGCGGCTAGCGTCGTGGCTATACCGCTGACCTTATCAAGGCGCACCAGCTTACCCGCATTAAGCGAAGCGTTGAGAGAGGCTGTACCGTGGGTTTCGACGGCGTAAACGGGAATATAGCCAATCTGATGTTTCTCCAGCCCCTGAGCTATGCCGGACAACATGCTTCCGCCACCAACAGAAAGAATAACCGCATCCGGTTTTAACCCGCAGCTGATGACTTCATCCACGATTGTACTGATGCCTTCCCACAAAAGTGGATGATCAAATGGATGCAGATAGATGACTTCATCCGTCGCCAGTGACTGGGCGTAATCGTTCGCCTCACTCCATACTTTCCCATGCACAATAAGACTGGCACCTTCCTGCTCAATAAGCTGTTTTGCTCTGGCAGATGTGCTTTCCGGCACAACGACAGTGACCGGCAACCCCAGTTTGCGGCCGCTATGTGCCACCGCTATTCCCGCATTGCCGCCAGATGAACTGATGAATGCTGTTGCGCCTCTTTCCGCATAGTAGCAACAAATTTTTTCTGCGCTCCTGAGCTTGAACGATCCTGTCGGCTGAGAAGATTCCATTTTAAGCCAGACATTACATCCACAATGCTGACTTAATGGCAGTGAATGTATGAGGGGAGTCCGGAGAGCTATTTCCATTAGTTTGATCCTTATGATTTCTCTGTCTGACAGGCTGGAAGACCGAGTTATCTTAAGGGGTAAAAGCGTAAAGTGGTGGATACAAATGCTAATGAAAGTGCCGGTTACAGTTCTATCCTGACAAAATAAATGAGCATCCGTTTTCCCTCATTGCGGACATCTGTCTGCGTGTAGATCCTCTATGTGTCAGGAGCAGAAGTTCATGACACACAGGCAAAAGCAGCAGAGAAAAACAAGAAGGCTGAAAGTTGGCAATTTTGACCCACACCTGTATATTTAGACAGTCATCTGATGCCAATAAAAAGGATAAGAGGAATGAGCAGCGCAGTTCAAGAGATAAGTTTTGAAGTCTGTGAAAATCCGGATTCGGAACAATTATTTCCTATTGAAGAAGGACTCAATCATTTTAATGATTCAATGACAGGGATGAGTGATCGTAAGCCACTATCTGTATTAATAACATCAAGCAAAACTGGTGAAGTATTCGGAGGAATGCAAGGGCGTTCTTCATTGGGGCTACTTTTTATAGATCTTTTCTATCTGCCACCCGAGTTGCGGGGAATGGGGATTGGTACAGAGGTCCTCAGCCGCTTCGAGGATGAAGGGCGTAAAAGAGGCTGCACTGCTGCTTTTTTGTATACGATAAGCTTTCAGGCGCCTGATTTTTACAAGAAGCACGGCTGGGAAGAGTTCGGGCGTATTGACTGCAAACCGGAAGGGACAAGCCGTATCTTTATGAAGAAGTCTTTATAACGTCGGTATAACGATTGTCTTTCCGAATATATGATTTATCGCTAAAACTGGCTAAAAATCATTGAATTAAACCGGGAACCCCTGATGAAAGCACTTTCTGCCGTTCGCCCTGCCAGTACACAAATCGCATGTGGTTTAAAGACGCTAAAATAAGGCGCTGGCAGCCTGAAGCTCAGGCCACGGAAGAGATGATAGCCGACTAAAAAAATTAAGGAAAACGTATGAAAATTGAGATCTGTGATGCGTCGGATATTCCGGAACTGGCGAGGGTTTTTGTCGAAATGGAATCGTATTACTTCGGTAATGACGCTGCCAGCTATGACGAAATGTTCTCTTATCTGACCCACCGAGTTTTCTCTGTCTATTCGGGCGTGACCGTACTGGGAGCATGGAAAAACGGGACACTCGTCGGATTTGCTACGTTCACTCTGATGTTCCCTGCGCCAAAGTGCTCCGGGCAAGCGTATATGAAAGATCTTTTCACATCAGCAGCAGTGAGAGGCCAGGGAGTCGGTAGATCACTTATGCGATTTATAGCGGCTTTTGCAATAGAACATGGCTGCACAAGATTTGACTGGACGGCTGAAACCACCAACCCCAAAGCAGCCGAATTTTACTTATCCCTCGGTGCGTCCCTGATAGAAGAAAAACAGTACTTCCGATTGGATCATCAGAGTTTCGCGACATTTGCTATGCAGAATGTACAACCTTAAATCCCCTTGGGCTGTGGGATCTCATTGCCCAACCAGAATGCTATGTTAAATATAATGAAAAAACTCAGCCGTCATGAGTGAAAGGTCTGCTGCTCGCTCAAATCTGACCTTTAGGCCTTACCAAAGGCAGATCAATGCCTGACCCTGACCAAATATAATAATTTAACTATTGTGTAGCGTAACAACCTTCTTGAAACTCTTGGCGCTACCCCATGAACCAGATTAGAGGCTTCTCCTCCTAACTTCTGGAGGATAGATATCATGGGCCTTAAACCTAGTCCAAAACCAATAGCTAAATCGACAGGAAAGCTGATCAGCGTCGACGTGATAACAAAGATACTCCCTGAAATAACCCAGGGTTAAAACCTAGTAAATCCACTGGGAAATAATAATCTTGGAGGGTGGTAAAGTTTTCCCCTCCTATTTCCTAATATATGAATACCCTCACCTTAAATCCTCCCCCCTCCCCCGCTTAAACCTCTCTCCACTAAGCCACGTCCTTCATCCTTTCCCAAAAAATCCTCAATCGCCGCCTCAATAATCGGCACACTCAACGTCTCAGCACCAACAATCATCCGCAACCCATGTCCATAAGCGAACCCTGGCAGAAACTGATAACCACAGCAAACCTTCGGCGGTTGATCTTGCGCTATTTCCCGCTCACGCTTCTCGATAAACTGCCACAATGTCATCCCGCCAAAAATCGCATAGGCTTGTTTTTCTCGGTGCACAAGGGTATAGCTGACGATTTTCCCTTTGCTGTTCACGTTAGGCGTTGATTCATATCGCGCCTCTTCTTCTTGTTCCTGCTGACTGAGCATCGCCCAAGCCTCATTGAATGCTTGGTCGTGCACCATATCCTGAAACGCCAACTTTGCTGTAATGATCTCAGCATTCCAGAGATCAGCAGGACCGCGGCCAACAAAATAGATATCACTCCACGCCCAAATGTGGTCAGGGTTATCTTTATAGTGTTGGATATCGCAATCATCATAAAACACCCCGCCACAGCGATGACGTTCACAATAGATACGATTCTTAAGCTCGATGACTTTTTTGCGACGCTGACGACGAGAAAGAGAAATGAAGGGGCGATGTTTGTTGAAAGGCGACATGGAAACTCCTTAACCGGCAACGCTAATGCGGCTGGAAGCAGTCCAGCCGGATAGGCTAGCAAATGCCAAGGCAAAGAAACAGTCGTTTTTGGAAGAAAATTTTAGCCACGCACCAGTCGCGGCAGCCTTGTGGGGCTCGCCTGCAGCAGTTCAGTATCAGGAGCGGACTCCAGCCATTTATTCTCTTACTTTTGACAAAATTGCTCTGTACAATTCGATGGCTCTCCAGATGTCATCCTGTGTATCTCCATCCCAATCAGGAACTGTAGCCAACTCGGATTTGAACTGCATAATGAGGATATGCGCATCTGCGACTTCATCCTTTCGACATTTTAATGCGATATGAGATATCGACTTCGAAGATAGGCTTGAGTAGGGCGAAAAAGCGGTACGCTCAGCGACAATTAGTTTTTGTAATTTTCTCATGTAATCTATGCATCCTGAACAGTGGGAGGGAAATGCATGGTAATTTTTACTGACCACAGAAACCAATAAAATAGCCGACTTTAATATGTCCGGTCCTCGCTCCCAGCGGCCCCTGGCTCAGTTAGCTTGCCCGATTTGTTCCATGGCTGACGTTACCAAATCTAAGAATCAGTCTGTGACTAGCTCACCGAACATACCAGTGTGGCATGATCCCACCACGCGTTGTTATTAACTCTGGCTGCCAGTACTTTAAAATGCTCTTCCTGTATCTCATCAGTTAAAGCCTGGAGCGGTTTTCGCGTACGCCAGGGTTGACCATCTTTCATTATATGATATCTGACTGGATCATAAGCGGTAGCATCCTGCGAATAACCGGGGGTTCCGCACATGGAACTAATCACCAATCGACCCTTGGGTTTGAGCAATCTCCTCACTTCTTTGAAAAAGAGGGCTCGGGCATCGTCAATAAGGAAATGCAAACAACTGCCATCAAAAATCAACTCAAACATTGAGTCCTTGCATTGATGGATATGACAAACATCACTGACAAGAAATTGTGCTGATAGCCCTGCTTTCTGAAACCGGCTTTCTGCCCATCTGATAGCCGTTTCAGACAAATCCACACCCCATACAGAATATCCTCGCTCAGCAAGAGATTGCGCTGCCATCGCACCGTTACCACACCCCATTTCAAGTACCGCCGCTCCTGACCGAGGTAAGTACTGATGTAAGTTGAGCCAATGAAAGATTTTTTCTTGCTGTTTTTTTGACCTGAGATAGCCATTGCCAGCCCAGGCGACAGCTCCGTTTGCTAGCAACTGCCTGTATTGTTTTTCATAGGGGTTCACAGTGAGTACTCCTTTTCAGCAACAATATCGTGCACTTTATACGCCATTTATCGAGCAAATGAAGTTTATAGCCGAAAAAATGGTTGTAATGGACACGTAACATCGTCCGTTCCTCGCTCTTAGCAGCCCTCTTGCCAGTGACACCGGAGTGCCAATAAGAAATCCTTGGTGTATTTCAAATCGATAGGCAGGAAAGGAGTTCGATTTTTCACTATCTTTACTGCGGAAAAAATGCGCCAGTCAACTTCTGAATGTGTGCTGGCTGTAGATAAAACCTGCCCCATCATGCCAAAACAGGAAATGTATTTTGCCTAAACTTCAGGATCCGAGCATGCACCGTACTGCATTCTTTGCGGATACCACTGCGCTGATTTTATTTTTCACTACAACGGGCATTATTAATGAAAGATGGATCGCTGGGATGGCGTGGGAGCAGGTGCTGCATGCACGTTTAATAGGCGCAGTTCTGATGGTACCGGTAGCTCGTCCTTATGGCTTATGGCGCGATTGGGTGATGCAATGTGCGGGATCGAGCCGGGTTTCGAAGCTGCTGTGGGACAGTGTTGCGCTGATGAGTTTTCAGGTACCTATCTATATGGTCATCATTGCTTTTAGCGGTGCATCTGGCAGTGGATTAGTTCGCGGTACACTCGGTGCCGCATTAATGATGCTGCTTCTGGGACGGCCTTATGGGGCTTTTCTCAATCGGGTGCGAAGGTTGTTTGGTTTGCCGCCTGGTGGGGAGCGGCCAATGTCGTTGGGAGATTAAGGGTAATTACTGCCCCGTGCCATAAAGCGGACATCAACAACACAACGGCGCGGAGCATTAGCTTTAAGAACCTTTCACTGCTCGACACAGGTTTCAATTCCACATTTGGAAAAAATATCATATCCTTATCAATCACCTGGCACCGCCCAGTCGCTTAGCTACGGCACCGCCCAGCGCTATGCTATTGATTAACAACCACGGGGTTGATCATGCAGCATCCAATTAAATTTGGTCGTATAGCAGCCGTATTGCCAGTCAAAAATATCAATATTTCCAAAGCGTTTTACATAAATGGGCTCAATTTCAAAAATGTTTTTGAAAATGGAGACCCTGTGGGCTTCGTGATACTAAGACGTGAAGACGCTGAATTACATTTAACTCTTCAACCACAGTACAAAGCCCCTTCCTTTCCTGTCGCGCACCTTCTTGTCGATGATGCAAATGCACTTTATAGCCAATGTCAGAATGTTGGTGCCAGAATTATCAAAGGCATACAAGATAAAGATTATGGCATACGGGCGTTTGTCTTCGCTGATCCAGATGGGAATCGTATCGATGTTGGACAGATTCTGAATCAGTAATTAAGGGCAGATTGATACGCAAAAAGGTCGTCTGTAAAGGGCGACCGAACAGTCAGAACAAGAAATTTGCAGGTTGACGAATACATGGGCAAACAACTGAACATCGACTGGCATAGTTCTTTATTAACACACAACGTAATGTGTTAATCTGTAGGAGGCTGGCTTCTGGAGATTTGAATGCTCAATAGCTGCATGAATAATACAAAATGGAATGAGATCCGCATGGCAATGGTTAACATGACATCTCCTCCCCTATGGAAAACTACCTCTCTCAACGGTTATGAATCCGCAGCTGATGGCGAGTGGTTTTACCATTTCAATGAAGGTGGTTATTCGCATATCCTGTATCTTGATGTTTTGACAAATTCAGATGAGCAACACGCCGTGGTTGGAACTATTCTTCGTGCCATTCATCTCCCCGGAATTGAGACTTCAACCGGCTATAGAATTTTGGGGTACGCCGACTCGGCCTGTAATGTGGATTACCTTTAACTGGGCAGAACCAAAAAAATTGCTTTAATAGTAGTGTGAAGATGGCATCTGTTCATCGCTTTCAACCGCCCATTAGAGTCTATGTGGGTGGCTCACTGGCAAAACGAGAATGCTTCTTGTATAAAACAATCCAGCAGCGGCTGATATGTTATATAATCGGTATGTCAGATACTTTGCATATCAGTCAGCTCTGATGACTTCATTGACTGAGGACGAAACAATGATCACGTATCAAAATGCTATGGACAAAGCATCAGACTATCTAAAAGATCATGAGATACCCGTTGTTATTACTCTTCATGGGCGATTCTCGGAGGGCTGGTTCTTTCATTATCAGTCGAGAAAATATCTTGAAACGGGAGAATTTTCAACTCAACTAGCGGGGAACTCACCGTTCATTATTGATAAAGATAATGGAGAAATTCATTTACTCGGAACAGCTTTTCCGTTGGATAAATATTTGCAGGATTACGAAACGCTAAAAAACAAGTAAATACAACTTCTCATCCTTAGCGAACTGGCCCCTCGTGGCGCTTCAATTTTTTTCATAAATTTTTACTTTTCTTGTATGTTGACCATTCATTCCATATATCTCCAGCATAGAGATCTGGATAGCCACGACTTTTGGTCATATCATTTGCAATTTCTGCTGGCAACTCGATAGCCGTAGCATTATCGCAAATGAATTCAACCTCATTCTTAGTTAATTCATATCCAGCTTCCTTCTCTTTTGCCTCAAGTAATGCAACAAGTGAAGGGATAAATACAATAGCCATTTATAGTCAGATTCCGTTAATTTCTCAATATCAAATCATCATGGCATAAATGCCCCGTCGTTGCATGCCTTTCATCATTCCTGAGTAAAATGATACGAATTTGTATTGCCTTAATCCTGAGAAGACACACTGACGTCCACTCCTCACTCACAGCAGACCATCTGACCACGCAGCCGGTCAGTCATGTGCCCAGGCTGTGTGAAAACGTTTTTTTGTACATAACTATGGCAAATAATAGAGTTCAAACCGCGTCCTTACGTAAAATTTGACTCTACTATCCAACCGATCTGTTTCAGATTTTGCATAACTTCACGCACTTCAGTCCCTGGTTTGTAGTTTTCACACAGCCTGTGCCACAAGCGCACATTACTGAATACATTCGGAGTGAATATAAGAACAGGGAACTCTATACTTTTTCCTGATTGATGCGGAATGAAAGTTCCTGATGGCTTTCTTTTCGTTCGCTGTAACGATCGGCAAGGTAATCAGTTTGTCCCTTGAGCAACAGCGTAATTTTAAACAACTCCTCGACGACATCGACGATACGTGTCAACAGCAGTCGAACTTTGACCCACTTTTGTTTAACAACAGCAGTTGTAATTTGGGTCTTCCGCAACTTGGGTGGATCCACTCATGCCAGAGGACTCATTACCCTCCGCCTGAGCAGTTCGAACCCGGCACGACCATACATCTGGCGCTTCAGCATTTTCAGGGGATTTACATGCCCTTCAACAACACCATTACTCCAGCTGCAACTGATGGCCTCAACGACTGCTGGCGCGTCAGACTCCATACCTGCCGCAACCCGTTCCAGCTCAGCCAGTCCGCTTTCACTGACACTGATGAACCACGGGTGTAACAGGGTTTTGTTTTTCGTTTTCAGCATCCTATAGAAGTCGAGGGCAAGTTGCTGCGCCATTTTTATCTGCGGCTCTTTTTCGCACATCAGACCTATGAACCGTGATGCGTAATTTTCTTCACCTCTTATTATTCGCCAGGGCATCAGCCAGCGACTGACCCGTGAGGCTGAAGGGAGACGAGCTGGCACTACAGCTGGAACTGTCACGCCTTTACGCCATCCCGCAACAGCATTCCTGACGGTTGTTTCACTGCCGCTAAAACCAGCAGCAACCATTTCCCGCCACATCTGACCGGCATTCTGATTGCCGTTTTCCCGTTGCTGCTCTAACCAGTCACGCCATGGGTCAAGCAGTCCGGGCTTTGGTGGGCGGGTTGATATTTCCGGGAACTCGCCCGATTGTATCCATCGGCGAACCGTTACTCGGGATAAACCGGTGATACGTGATATCTCCCTGATCCCGCATCCCTTTTTGTGGAGTGAGTTCACTTCCTCCCAGCGCTGATATCGCTTTTCACGCTTCTGCTGTTTGATCCGTTCCGGCAGGCGAAGAGGAGATACTGAAGTATCAGGCAGGACATCTGCCATATTCTTTTTTGGCGACAGCTCACCGGCGACCTGCCGTATCAGGGGCATGTGTCTGAACATCATGCGCTCCAGCGCATCACCGATATTTTTCAGAAGATGCCATCTGTCGGCGACCTGTTTTGCCTGTGGAGCGCCAGCATATGCCGCTGTCGCGTAAATGCCGCCGCGATCGCGCGATACAACCTGTATCTCAGGATATTTTCTGAACCATGCCGCCAGTGACTTTTGCTCGCGACCGGGAAGGAGAACCAGAGGACGATGCGTATCAAGATTGACGATCAGCGTGCCATACCTGTGCCCCCGATGCCACGCCCATTCATCAATGCCCACATGCGGAGTCATCGTTTCTGTCTGCTCAGGAGCCTGAACCACTCTGCGCAGAAGTGTGTCAGCGCTGGTCTGCACACCAGTGGCTGTAGCTGCTCGTTTTCCGGCTTCGCCACCGGCTATCAATCCCAGTTGGTGTTGCAGTTTCTGCAGAGCCAGTGTGGACTGCTGCCTTGCATCAGCAAAAGGAGCGAGTGATTCAGCAAAGACCTGGCGCGGACATGACGGATTGCGACAGTACCAGTGGCGGATAGCAAAGCTGAGATAGAGGGTCTGTCCTGCGCAGGGAAGATGCTGCAGACGCCGTCGCCGATAGCTGTGTACGGAACGGGTACGTTTCATGCATTCAGGGCAATGTGCTGTTTTACGCGTGGCGCGAAGGTTCAGACTTATACCGTCCGGGCCATTCGATTGTCGAACCAGTTTCCAGCCAGGTGGCAACAGCAACAGAGTTTTAAGAGAGGGCATTAAGTTATCCTTAACTTAAAGTTGATTAGATCTTTGTTAACTAGAAAGTTTCATCCTTTTTTCACCACCCAAGTTGCGGAAGAACCACTATTCCACTAAAGCTAACAATACGATCATACCAGGACGAAGGTTTCATTCGCCCGTTCTCATCGAATTCCTGCCAGGCTTTTGCAACTGAGGACTGGTTGGGGATAGTGAACATCCGCATCCACCGGCCCAGAATGCGCATCTGGTTCACGGCATTGAAGGACTGAGAACCACCACAGACCTGCATCACCGCAAGGGTTTTTCCCTGGGAAGGACGAACAGCACCTTCGCTTAAGGGGATCCAGTCTATCTGCGCTTTCATAATTGCACTCATTGCTCCATGCCGCTCCGGGGAACTCCACACCATCCCATCACACCATCTGACCAGTCCGCGTAGCTCGGTGACTTTAGGGTGTGTATCCGGGGCATCATCTGGCAGGGGCAAACCGGAAGGGTTAAACAGTCTGACCTCTGCCCCCATCGCCGTCAGCAGACGACCCGCTTCCTCCGCTGCAAAACGGCTGTACGAGCGCTCTCTTACCGAGCCATACAGAATCAGGATCCGTGGCTGCTCCTGTACATGAAGGCGCTCAGCGATGTGATGATCAAAATAGTCAGCGTTCAGGGCAGGAAATTGCTTCATTTTTTCTCCTCCGGAATGGGTTGGTAGTTTCAAACTAAATACATATGATTTACCATATGTATATCCTAAAGGGAAGGGAGTGAAAAATGCTACAACCTGTTCAGCTTTTCAAAATTCTGTCAGATGAAACCCGCCTCGCCATTGTCATGCTTCTCCGAGAGTCTGGAGAACTATGCGTCTGCGATATTTGCGCGGCCACCACCGAATCTCAGCCTAAAATCTCGCGCCACATGGCTATTCTTCGAGAAGCTGAGCTGGTTCTTGATCGCCGGGAAGGGAAATGGATCCACTATCGTCTGTCACCCCACATACCGGCGTGGGCGGCTGAAACGATCACGTCGTCCTGGCAGTGTCTGCGGGATGATGTGCGCGAATGGCTGGGTAAATCAGCCTGCTCCTCCTGCTGAAATGGCAAAATACATATGTTAATTCATATATAATGGAGTCTGTAATGCTTCTGGCAGGGAGTATCTTTTTACTGACGCTGATACTGGTCATCTGGCAACCCAGAGGCCTGAGTATTGGCTGGAGCGCAAGTATCGGGGCCGTGCTGGCTCTGGGAACGGGAGTCATCCACATTGATGATATCCCCGTTGTCTGGAACATCGTCTGGAACGCAACAGCGGCATTTATTGCAGTGATCATCATCAGCTTGCTGCTCGATGAGTCCGGTTTCTTTGAATGGGCCGCGCTGCATGTTTCCCGCTGGGGTAACGGACGTGGCCGTGTGCTGTTTACCTGGATAGTACTTCTCGGTGCCGCTGTTTCTGCACTATTTGCCAACGACGGCGCAGCATTGATCCTGACACCGATTGTAATTGCGATGCTGCTCGCCCTGGGATTCAGCAAAGGCACGACACTGGCCTTTGTTATGGCCGCTGGATTTATAGCAGATACCGCCAGTCTGCCGCTGATTGTTTCTAACCTGGTAAATATCGTCTCGGCGGATTTCTTCGAGCTGGGCTTTACGCAGTACGCCTCAATTATGCTCCCCGTGAATCTGGCAGCCATTGCAGCCACAGTGATCATGCTGCATTTATTCTTCCGCAATGATATCCCGGCGACATATGACGTTTTACTGCTGAAGAAGCCTGCGAGTGCGATAAAGGACCTGGCGACGTTCAGGGCAGGCTGGATTGTTCTGTTACTGCTTCTGGTAGGGTTCTTTGTACTGGAGCCGCTGGGAATACCTGTCAGCGCGATAGCAGCAGCTGGCGCAGCAGTGCTGTTTGTAGTGGCGAAGAGGGGCCATGCCATTAATACCGGGAGAGTGCTGCGCGGTGCGCCCTGGCAAATCGTGATTTTCTCGCTGGGCATGTACCTGGTGATATACGGCCTGCGCAATGCCGGACTTACGGAGTATATGTCTGGCGTGTTGAATCTTCTGGCAGATAAGGGGTTGTGGGCCGCAACGTTCGGTACAGGCTTCCTGACGGCTTTTCTCTCTTCTGTGATGAACAATATGCCAACGGTACTGATTGGCGCACTGTCGATTGACGGGAGTGCCGCGACCGGCGTCGTCAAAGAGGCGATGATTTATGCCAATGTGATTGGCTGCGATTTAGGCCCGAAAATCACCCCTATTGGTAGTCTGGCTACCCTGCTGTGGTTGCATGTTCTGACACAAAAAAATATGACCATCACATGGGGATATTACTTCCGCACCGGCGTTATCATGACCCTGCCCGTGCTGTTTGTCACTCTGGCCGCGCTGGCGTGGCGGCTCTCTGTCACTTTGTAATGAGATACTGATATGAGCAACATTACCATTTATCACAACCCGGCCTGTGGAACCTCACGTAACACGCTGGAGATGATCCGTAACAGCGGTAACGAACCAAATATTATTTATTATCTCGATACGCCACCGACCCGCGATGAGCTTATTAAACTCATTTCAGATATGGGAATTACCGTGCACGCATTGTTGCGTAAGAACGTTGAACCCTATGAGAAATTGGGTCTTGCCGAGAACACGTTTACAGATGAACAGTTGATTGATTTTATGCTTCAGCATCCAATCCTGATTAATCGACCAGTGGTGGTGACACCGCTTGGCACACGTCTTTGTCGTCCTTCAGAAACGGTGCTGGATATTCTACCAGAAAACCAGAAAGGCCCTTTTACAAAAGAGGATGGTGAAAAAGTGGTTGATGAAGACGGTAAACGAGTTAAGTAATCAGTCCACTGCATATCACTCTCACCACATCCCGGCGTCTGTCACTAAATGTGGACGTCCGCTTTTCGCTATTACAGAAGCCATGACTCACTAAGCAGATAGCCGGCTTAGTGCAGACGGCAGGTGAACGAAACTCACAAAGAGCCAGAATCGGTAAAAGTAAATCTTAGTATTTCTACATTAGCCCTGATTTTAATGCGTTCAACCAGTCGGGGCGATTATTTCTGATCGCTACTGTCGCAGCCGACTCCCAGTCATAATCCACCGCCCTGAACTCAGCATCCCATACTCCGTTATGTCTCTCCAAAATTGCATAACGTGCATGTGGGGAACCGCTTTCCATGACATGCCGATAGGGAGTGTCATCATCATAGGCCTGTAACCCTACGCTGCCGGGATTAACGATAAGTCGACCATCAGTCAACTGCAATTTACGGGGAATGTGCGTATGTCCGCAAAGGATCAGTGATGCGTGGGTATTTGCCACAAGCGACAATACGCGCGCCTCAGGCGACTGTCGTACGCCGGAGGCTGTAACTTCTTCGAGAAGATAAATGAGGTCATTACCCGGAACGCCGTGCACCATCAGAATATCATCACTAAAAGTTAACTCCGCTGGCAGCTGTTTGAGCCACTGCCAATGTTCAGGGCTAAGCTGTTCAAACGCATGCCTGTCAGACAAGCTCATATCTGAAAAATCCTGTTCAAGGAGTTGCCGTTCGTGATTACCTCGTATAGTTGGAAAATGAAGAGGCATCAGCCTTTCAGCAGTTTCTGCAGGGAATAGCCCTCCCGACACGATGTCACCCAGATTCAGAATATGATCGACTTTTTGAGACTGTATGTCCGTCAGCACAGCCTCCAGGGCTGCAAGATTTCCATGGATATCTGAAATTACTGCAAGTTTCATGTGACTTTCCTTGTGAAGTTATTATTTTTAAAGCAGCTACCCAGACAATTTGCAGGGTGTATAGGGTTATTCAAATTACTAGTTATCTGATTACGATACAAATGCCCTTATCTGTGATTATGATATCTCATCCTCATTTTTAGCAGCATTAAATTTCTAAGGCATAAGCCTGAACCGGCCGTGTTCGTTGAACGCGCTTAGCAGACAGGTTGTTCTGTTGATTGGCAGAGTTGTGCCAGAAGCGGAAATTACTAACATGAGTCTCAGTTAGTTAGCGGAGAGCAGTTCAAGCCACCTTAAGAGGTTTTGAATTTTATGCGTGCTTGTCTTACGTGCTTGCCACTCTTATCCCTTTCAGATAAAATCCATTGAACAAATCAATTAACAACCATATGAAATGACTGGGAAATATTATTTTAGACACTGTTTTTGGGGTTTGATTGGTTTCGGATATCTAGTTTACAACATTCTGAAAGATCTACACGATGGATTAATCTTCCCTGCATATATACCTTATATTCCGTATATTGCCGCCTATTTAACAATAAGTGCAGTCACGTACCCATTTTCTTTTTTTGTTACAAATAAGTTGGCGCTAATAGTAATGAAAAAAGAAACATGGAGTTATTATTTCACTCTGAACGGCCCCTCATGGAATGTCTTTATTTTAGTATACATGCTTTGTGGATTATTATCGATACCACTACTCATGCTTTATCCAATTATAAAAAACCTTAAATCACATTAAAACTTAACCCCCCTGACACAACACCATGTGTTTTAAATCCGCTTCGACTTCTGCAATCATCTCATAACCAAATCCTAATGCTGAAGCCTCAGCCCTCGTAAAATGAGATGCTGGCTGCTCGCTAAAAGGAGAAACCGCTCTCCTTGATTAGCTCCCCGATGTGCCAGGAGCGGACGGCACGCGGCAGGGTCGCGCTGATGTGGCGTGTGGCAATACCAGTAAGTATTTTTTGTCAAAAGCTGTCCCGTACCTACAAAAAATAGTGCATGCTTCATTTCACAACTTCACAGGCAGTGGGCCTTATTAACAAGGAATTTATGGCGTGATTGACTTCACCCGCTTTAAGGAGCGCTATGACCAGCTCAACGATTTGTTACCTTACCCGGATAAAATTAGCGAAGTACAAATCAGTGGATTGTATCTCAGGGTATATGAGCCCAAAACGGTAGTAGATGAAGTTCTTATCGTGTACCACGGTGGTGGAGTTAACTCTGATGCAGGTTACGATATTCTGGCACGACAACTGAGCTATGCTTTACACGTCTGCGTCTGTCTTGTCGATATTCGCGGGCACGGTCGTTCGTGTGGGCACAGGGGCGATGCTTTAAGCCCTGGCCAAATCTGGCAGGATGTGGATACTGTTATTGACTATGTCCACACCTCTTACACAGATGCCAGGATTCACTTGCTTGGGCACTCCAGCGGCGGTGGTATGCTGATAAATTACTTCACCCAGCACGTCCTATCGCGAAAGGTAGACAGTCTACTTCTGCTCGCGCCTGCACTTGGTCCTTTTTCACCACCGGCTTTACACACGGATTTGTCCATTCCTTTTGCGTCAGTTAACCGCTGGGCTTTCATATTCAATGCGCTCAGTGCAGGTTTTTTTGGGGGGCATCGTGCTGGTGTGAAGCTTAATTTTCCCCAGAAGATTATTAGCTCAAGACCTGATTTTGTTCAGGTGTATAGCGTAAATATGGCTAATGCCCTGACCCCCCGCAACCCTGCAAGGCAACTTAAAAAGCTCTCGTTTCCAGTAATAATCTTGCTTGCTGAGCAGGATGAACTGTTTGATGCGAGCCAAATGGATGATTTTTTTAAGAGTAGCGGAAATTCGAATTTAAGCAGTCACATTGTGGAAAACAGCACGCATCTCAGTTGTATTTTTGAGCTTACGGATAGCGTGAGGAAACATTTCGCAGTCCTGCCTTCATGAATGAAGTTCAGATAAAGGATGTAATGTTTTATGCCATGGAAATAACCTTTCCCATAAGTCAAACTTCCGCTCCTCGCTCAAAGCTGCCTGTGGCCTTTCCTGCATCACCTGAAGCCAGGAGCGGACATTCCTGGCATCAATCCTTGTTAATCGACGGGCGTGGCCATAGCTGTTATTTAATTAATCTGAATTATGGACATTTATGCCTGATACCTTAAAAATCGTAAATCTATGACTTACATACTCAGGCAGAAAAAGTGTATGAGCAAAAAACTGGAATTCATGCTGTTGGCGCTTGAATACTCCCGTCAGGCGTTACCACTATGCAGACCAAATCCACCTGTAGGATGTGTGATTGTCCATAAAGGTAAAGTGGTTTCCAAAGGTTTCACACAATCTCCAGGCCACCATCACGCTGAGATAGACGCCATTTCAAAACTAACCTTTCCAATTGGCGAATGTGAAATATTTGTCACGCTTGAACCCTGCTCCTTTCAAGGCAGAACCCCCTCCTGTGCTTTAACACTCGCTGAGTTGAAGCCACAACATATCTATGTTGCTATTGAAGATCCGCATCCAGGAAACAGGGGGAAAGGACTCAATATTTTAAAGAATGCAGGTATCAGCTATACGACAGGTATCGGCAAGCAAGAAGTAGAGGATTTTCTGTCACCTTATTTGGTGAGGTCATATTAGGCTGCCTGCAAATTTCAAAACTGTCCCTCGCCCCTCGTTCTCTTTCCATCCCGACAGCCTTCTAACGCACATGCATCCTTCGGTGCTGACCGAAGCAACCTGCCTCCGTCAGCAATAAACTAACCTGAAATTAACGATGGAGTAGACACATGATTGCGGTACTTTTCGAGGCAGATGCCCTGCCTGAGGCTCAGGAAAGATATTTTCAGCTTGCTGCTGAGCTGAGGCCTTTATTGTCAGACACACCCGGGTTTATTTCTATTGAGCGCTTTCAGAGCCTGAATACGCCGGGAAAAATCCTTTCGTTGTCATGGTGGGAAGATGAAGAGTCTGTCGCCGGATGGAAGCAAAATGTTATGCATAAGGCAGCACAGAAAGAAGGTAAGCAGTCAATTTTTTCATTCTACAGAATACGCATTGCCCGTGTATTCCGTGACTACTGTTCTGACAAGGAGGCACATCAGCATGTATGACATTCACGTTATTCTCAGCAATATCCCGGGCTCGCTTGCTTCACTTGGTACTGTGCTGGGCAAGAATGGTGTGGGGCTTGAAGGCGGCGGAGTATTTTCAGCGCCCGATGCCGGACACGCGCATTTCCTTGTTGAAGACGGTGAAAAAGCCCGTAAGGTACTGTCGGATGCTGGCTTTGACGTCAGTAGCATCAGGCAACCTGTGATAAGAAAATTGCCTCAGGAACGGCCTGGAGAGCTGGGAGAAATCGCTGCCACCCTTGCCAGGCATGGTATTAATATTCTGGTACAGTACAGCGACCACAGTAACCGACTCATTCTGGTGACGGATGATGATATTCGGGCGGCTGAAGTTACTCAAAAATGGGCAATACCTTCGAAATGAATCTCCATAACAGTCAGCGCGATTCTGAACCGGATGATGCTCTTGAAACATCAATGGTAATGGTTGCTTCTGCGATATCTGACCCATCAAGGGTCAGTATTCTGTGCGCCCTGATGGATGGGCGCGCGTGGACAGCCACTGAACTCAGCGCAGTGGCTGGCATTGCCGCATCCACTACCAGCGGACATCTCAGTCGGCTCCTCAGCAATGGGCTGGTTATTTGTCTAACGCAGGGGCGTCACCGTTATTACAGCCTTGCGGGCCATCATATCGCCGGACTGCTGGAAAACCTGATGGGGGTATCCATGCAAACTCCCAGGGCTCCTGCGTCCAGCACGCCGGTATCTCTTCGCTATGCTCGCACCTGCTATGACCATCTGGCGGGCGAGCTTGCAGTGAATATTTATGAGTTTATGCTGCGGGAAAAGTGGCTTGAAGCTGATGGTTCGGCGCTGACGTTGGCAGGCAAAAACCATTTTGAGAAACTTGGTGTGGTGCTTAACTCACACTCTCGCCGTAAGCCCTGCTGTCCTTGTCTTGACTGGAGCGAAAGACGTTTCCATCTGGGCGGTAATGCGGGCGCGGCACTCATGGATCTTTTTCTTAAGAAAGAATGGATAACCCGCATCCACGGGTACCGCGAAGTGAACATGACCGACAGTGGCAGAATTGGCATGGGCCGCCTCTTTAATTTGAGTTTCATCTGAACTCAAATATTGCGTGTGCGGGTTTAGTGGCCGAGGTATACAGCGGAGACCTTATCCAGAAACGCGTACAGCTCCCAGGGCATCAAAATATTCATGTACGATAAAATGTATGCGCATCCGCCATGGTTCCATTAAATGCTTCGATTACTACCGGCTTTAACCCGGCCGCGCCTGCAGCCGGAAAAAGATCGTGGTCAGGCCGTTTTTTTCTGCCCTGTACGGGTCTCGGGCATAAATAAGGTCGCAAAGCCCAGTAACGGCAGGAAAGCACATAAGCCGTACACCCAGGCGATACCGTACATATCCGCCAGTTTGCCCAGACCGGCAGCTGCGAGGCCACCGACCCCGAACATCGTGCCGAACATAATTCCGGCGACCATGCCAGCCCGGCCGGGAACCACTTCCTGGGCGTAGACAACCAGCGCGGCGAAAGCTGAGGACAGCACAAGCCCGATGACGATGGTCAACACTATCGTCCACAGAAGATCCACATGCGGCAGAATTAAGGCAAATGGGATCACGCCAAGGAATGACAGCCAGACAACAGCTTTACGGCCAATGCGGTCACCTACCGGCCCACCAGCAAAGGTACCGATAGCCACAGCAGCAAGAAATGCAAACAGGCACATCTGGGCATGCTGCAGCGGCAGACTAAAACGCTGAACCAGGTAAAAAGTGAAGTAATTACTGAGTGATGCGATATAGGTAAACTTGGCGAACATCAGAATACCGACGACGGCCAGCGCCTGAATCATTTTACCTTTGGTTAATTTTTGCAGAGGCACGCTACTGTGACGTGCCAGATGTGCGTGGCCATGCTGTACTGACCACCGGCTGATTTTCGTCAAAACGACAATGGCGATAAGCGCACAAATCATAAGCCAGGCCACGGACAACTGGCCATGAGGGATGATGAGCAGCGCTGCCAGTAATGGTCCAAAAGCGGAACCCGCGTTCCCACCCACCTGGAAGGCGGACTGAGCGGTACCAAAACGTCCACCTGACGCCATGCGTGCGACACGGGATGCCTCCGGATGGAAAGTTGATGACCCCACTCCCACCAGCGCGGCGGCCACTAAAATCATCATGAAATTACCGGCAATGGCCAGCAATCCAATTCCGAGAAGCGTCACCCCCATCCCCGCGGGGAGCAGAAAGGGTTTGGGATGTTTATCGGTATAAAGTCCCACCCAGGGTTGCAGCAGAGAGGCGGTTAACTGATAAACCAAAGATATCAGGCCAATCTGGGTGTAGGAGAGCGTAAAACTGGCTTTAAGCATCGGATAGATGGAGGGCAGCACTGCCTGGATCATATCGTTACATCCATGAGCCAGTGCCGTTGCTCCCACAATGCTGACTAAAAAACCCTGAGCTGGCCCGGGTGTTTTATCAGCAGTCGTCGCTGAAGCATTACCGGAGCCGGATGAAATTGAAGCCATATACATATCTCTTTGCAGATGAAGGTGATTCGATTTGAGGTTGTGTTTATTGCTACAGTTGTCCCTGATAGCGGTGTTTTACCGGTCTGGACGTCAACCGCAGGATAATCATAATTGCAGGGCCTTAATCTGAAATGCCAAACAATGTAGACAAAGCGCCAAGACACGATGAGGCGATTGGATGGTCGAAACTCGCCAAAAGTTACAGACGGGGTGAGGTGGATCTCCCTCATTATCATGTCGAGGGACAGCTACTGTTTGCGACCCGGGGGGTGATGCTGGTTGAAACTGGAGAGAACCGCTGGGTGATCCCACCCCAACGGGCGCTCTGGCTCCCGCCGCTTCAGGAGCACAGCTACAGCCTGCTTTCACACACTGAACTCCGCACCATTTATTTCAGCCGCAGCCTGATTGAGGCCTGCACCAGCTTTACAAAAAGCAGCTACGTGCATGTGATTACGGCTACGGCCCTGGTGAAAGAACTGATAACCGGGCTGTTCAGTGATGAGTATCAGGCAGCCAGCCACCGGACGATGGCCCTTTTGTTAATGGAAATCCTGAGTGAAGCAGAACAGTTGTCAGCCGAGCTGCCTATGCCGCAGGATGAACGTTTGTCGCGTGCTGCGCGGGAGTTACTTGTCAACCACCGTTGGGAGGCGTCATTGAGCGACCTGGCTGACATCGCGGCCATGTCGGAGCGCACTTTTTCTCGCCTGTTTATTCGGGACACTGGTTTCAGCTTCAGAACCTGGAAGCAGAGGGCCAGGATTTGCGCTTCGCTCGATCTGCTCTCTAATGGCATTCCCATCAAACAGGTCGCTTATCAGCTCGGTTTTTCGTGCCCTGCTGCTTTTACCGCAACATTCCGTTCCACACTGGGCACAACCCCACGTGAATTTTTGACGTAAATTGTGTCGTTACAGGAACCAGAGGTTTTTACCCGTAAGGAACGAAATTTTCAGTGGCTGAACCTGAACAGGAAACAAAAACGATGGAAAATAGAGTTAAGCGAAACGGTAACCGCTACGTTGATATCCAGACGAATAAAACGATTGATGCCTATTATCCGCAGGGAGAATTCCAGAATCGTTCCTGCCTCGCGGTGAAACATAACATCATTCGGTGCGAACCTTTTGAAATTGAGATTGATATTTCAAAAGACATCATATCTACAGAAGATGCTTACCTCCGACTCTGCCTGCTGTCTTTACGTGAATACAAACCAAACGAAATTAACCTTGAAGGGCTCTTTCAGTATCTTCCAAACATTGCCTGGACAACGGCAGGCCCGGTATTTCCTGATGATGTCCAACGACTGCGACACCTTGTCGCCGGGGACTATCATCAGCTCAATGTTTTCAGCATTGATAAATTTCCCCGTATGGTTGATTACGTCATTCCTTCCGGTATTCGTATTGCTGATGCCGACAGAGTTCGCCTCGGCGCTTATATCTCTCAGGGCACGACAGTGATGCATGAAGGCTTTATTAACTTTAATGCGGGCACGTTAGGACAGTGCATGGTTGAAGGACGAATAACCCCTGGCGTCACGGTTGAAGATGGCAGTGATGTCGGTGCCGGGGCATCTATCATGGGAACCCTCTCCGGCGGTGGAAAACAGAAAAACCGCATCGGCAAAGGCTCATTGCTGGGTGCCAATGCGGGGATAGGTATCTCTCTCGGTGATTCATGTATTGTCGAGGCCGGTCTGTACGTGACGTCCGGCACCAAAGTGACTTTACCAGATGGAACGGTCAGCTATGCACGAGATTTATCAGGTAAAAATAATCTGTTATTCCGCCGGAATAGTCTCACGGGCACAGTGGAGGTGTTATCAACGGATAGCAGTGTCTGGGGAGGAGTAAATAGCATCCTGCATCAGAATGACTGAAGACCAGATAACAGATGCTGATGTTGGTAAACAACATGCTGTAGTCTGGTAAAACGCCTGATGCAGAAGGCTTTATGCGTGAGCGGGCCCAATCTGTTCTGGAGCAGTTCACGCGCCGCAAATTACCCCTGTATCACGCTCTCAACAAACGCCGCAAACTGGCGGGCTTTGGCGGTTGCCATACGTCCGCCAGGAAAAACTGCCCACAGATCTATGTCTGGCAATGTCCAGTCGCTGACCAATCGCTCGACGGTTCCGTCGGCTATTTCCTGAGAAAACATCCAGTCTGACGCAACGGTTATCCCCATATGCGCCAGCACAGCTGCCCGAACGCTTTCCGCTGCGCTGAGATGCAGTCGCCCTTTTAACTCGACATTCTCAACCTCATTTCCCCGGCTGAACTGCCACGCATCAGTCAGCTGGCTGAAAACCAGCGCTTCATGTTGACTCAACGCCTTCGGATGCGCCGGGTAACCGTGACGGGTTAAATACTCCGTCGTTGCCAGAACCGAACGTGGTGAGGTTGCCAGCTTGCGCGCCACGGCCCCCGAGTCCTGCAGGGTTCCCATCCGCAGACAGATATCGATGCCTTCCGCAACCAAATCGATAGGGCGGTCGTCGAGTTTGATATCGATTTTCAGCTGCGGATGCTGCGACATAAATTCGGGCAGGTGCGGAATGACATGAAGCCGGGCAAAGGTCGGTGCGGCGGCAACCCGCAATATGCCTGAAAGACCCTTGTCAGCGCCGCGCGCTGCCATCTCCGCTTCTTCCGCTTGCTGCAAAGCAATACGGACGCGTTCATAGAATCGTTGCCCCGCTTCGGTTGGTGTTAGCCCATGCGTGGTTCGCAGCAATAAACGGACTTCCAGATACTTTTCCAGCTGAGCGATGGTCTTCGACACCGCGGGCTGACCAATATCCAGTATGCGCGCCGCTGCCGAAAACGAACCTGCATCAACAACCTGAACATACATCTGCATCGCCTGAAAGCGATCCATGATATTCCTCCTGGGAATAGCAATTATGATTTTTGGCCATCTGCCATGCCCCATGACATTAGCAGATACTCCACTTCAACGACAACGCGGCTGAATTAACAGCCCGCTAACCCGCCAAATGTGGAGCCAGACTATGTACGAACTTTACGCCTTCGCCACACCCAACAGCATTAAACCCGCCATCCTGCTGGAAGAACTTGAGCAACCGTGGGAACTGCACCCTATTAACGTTCACCAGGGTGAGCAAAAACATCATGACTTTCTGCAACTGAATCCCAACGGCAAAGTACCGGTTCTGTTTGACCACAATACCGATACGGTGCTGAGTGAGTCAGCGGCCATTCTGGTTTATCTGGCTGAGAAGCACGCCTTGCTGCTTCCCTCATCGGGATTGCCCCGCGCCAGGGTTTTTGAGCAGCTTTTTTTCCATGCCTCGGCGGTCAGTCCGGCATTCGGACAGGCCGGATTCTTCACCCGGCTTGCCAGTGAACCCCAGCCACTGGCACAGCAACGTTTTAACGCTGAAGCCATCAGGGTCACCAGCCTGCTGGAGCGCCAGCTTGCTAAAACCTCCTGGCTTGCAGGTGATGAATACACCATCGCTGATATCGCTCATTACGGGTGGATGTGGCGACGTGAATTTGCTGGCGTCAGTCTCGAAACACTCCCTAACCTCACCCGCTGGTTTGCAGCCGTATCTGCACGTCCCGCAGTCATGCGTGCTGTCGCAAAACTGAACGCCTTAATCGAATCCTGATAACCCGGAAGGAAAATAACTATGTCCCGTTTCGAAAATTACCGTAACAGCTTCAACAATGCGCGCCTTACCCGCACAGACACCGGTGTACTGGAAGTAATGTTTCACACCGATGGTGGCGCTTTGCTGTTTAACGGCCATACGCACGAAGAATTTGTCGAACTGTTTCATCAGATCGGTGCCGACCCGGATAACCGCGTGGTTATCCTGACAGGGGCAGGCAATGCCTTTATGGAAAATATCAGCCCGGACGGGTTCGATTTCTTCACGCCTCGTGGCTACGACAAAATCTATCGCGAAGGCAAAAAGGTACTGATGAATCTGCTGGATATTGAAGTACCGGTGATTGCGGCATTAAACGGCCCGGTACGTCTGCATTCAGAATACGTACTGCTCTCTGACATCGTGCTGGCAACACCCGATACCGTATTTCAGGACAAGCCTCATTTCGAATTTGGCATTGTGCCGGGAGACGGCGTCAACCTGCTGTGGCCTGAAGTGATAGGCAGCGTGCGTGGCCGCTATTTTCTGCTGACGCGTCAGGAGCTGGATGCAGCAACAGCAAAAGACTGGGGCGTTGTGAATGAGATTTTACCGCGTGACACCTTGCTGGCACGCGCCCATCAGCTGGCAGAATCGCTTGCCGCCCTGCCACCACTGACAAGCCGTTATACCCGTATCGCCCTGACACAAAAATTGCGTCGCATCATTGATGAAGGAGCGGGTTACGGTCTGGCGCTGGAAGGGATCAGTGCTGCCGATGTGGCTTTACAGGCAGCATCTGCGTCTTAACCTCAATCCCAGGATCCATTCTTTTTCCGGCGCAGATCACTGCGCCGGTTTTGTCGTTCCATCTACTGGAGGATGCTATGAATCCGCAAAGAACATTTCTCATTACCGGCGCCAGCAAAGGTATTGGTTACGCATTATCTCAACGCCTGGCTGCGGCAGGGCACACCGTGATAGGCATTGCCCGTCACGCCCCTGAGCGGGGTTATCCCGGCCATTTCATCACGCTTGACCTCGCCGATACTCCGGCAGTTCAGCTGAAGATGCGCAACTTAAATGCTGAATTTACTCTCGACGGAGTCATAAATAACGTTGGCCTGGTGCGCCCACAGTTAATGCCGGATGTGACACCTGACGTACTCGATGAGGTACTGAGGGTTAACTTACATCCCGCGCTGCTAGCGGCTCAGGCTGCCTTGCCGGGTATGCAGGCTCGCGGCTGGGGCAGGATTATCAATATTGCCAGCCTGACGGTACTCGGCGTGCCTCAGCGAACGTCATATGCTGCCGCCAAGGCTGCATTAGTCAGCTTTACCCGCAGCTGGGCGCTGGAACTGGCTACGCGGGGCATAACGGTGAATGCCGTCGCACCTGGCCCGACTGAGACGGAGCTGTTCCGCGCCAGCAATGCGCCGGGCAGTGAAGGTGAGCAACGCTATCTCGCCAGTGTCCCAATGAAACGCTTCGGGAAACCTGATGAAATTGCTGCTGCTATTCATTTCCTGTTATCAGAAGAGGCGGGGTTTATTACCGGACAGACGCTGTATGTCGATGGCGGCGCTTCGATAGGGGTATCTCAGATGTAGTGCCCACAGATAAGGGCAGCCATCTGGCTGCCCTTATTAATTATTTCGCATAGGCTGGAAAATCAGTATATCCCCGGGCGTCCCCGCCAAAGAAGGTATCGCGCTGATAAGGTGCCAGCGGGTACCCATTCCTGATTCGCATTGGCAGGTCAGGGTTCGAGGTAAACAACCTGCCGAACGCAATTAAATCAGCCTCACCCGCATCCAGCATTTTTTCAGCAGCTTCAGGCTTGAAGCCTCCTGCTGCGATAATGATGCCGTGATAAAACTCCCGTAGCTGACGACTGGCAATGGGTTCAGCGTAGTAACCCGTCTCCCGATCTTCAGGCCCGACAATCCGAGGCTCGATAATATGCAGATAGGCGAGCGCGGCGTCATTTAGCTTCCCGGCCAGATAACTGAAAGTCGCCGCCGGATCGGTATCGTGCATATCACCATAAATACCGCTGGGCGAAATACGCACCCCCACCCGACCCGCTCCCCATACGTCTGTCAGCACTGAAACAGCTTCCAGCAGGAAGCGTGCACGGTTTGGCCGGCTCCCACCCCACTCATCTTGACGGTGGTTACTGCCGTCCAGAAGAAATTGTTCGGGCAGGTATCCGTTCGCTGCATGAAGTTCAACACCGTCGAAACCCGCAGACTTTGCCCTGACCGCGGCAAGACGAAATTCTTCTATGATTTCGTCGATTTCGTGCGTATCCAGCGATCGGGGTTCAGGGAACAATTTTCCCTCATAACTACCGTCTTCATTTTTACCCACGCCGTAAGTATCGCGCGCCAGCAAAGCAGAAGGTGCGACGGGTTGATGTCCCTCTGACAGTTCCGGTAGCGACTGCCGTCCAGGATGCCATAGTTGCAGCACAATCTGGGCCCCCCGGGTATGTGCGACATCCACCACACGTTTCCACCCCGCAGTCTGAGCATCATTGAAGATACCGGGAGCATCGGCATACGCATTGGCGAAAGGTGAAATTGCGGTAGCTTCGGCAATCAACAGCCCACCCTGACTGGCGCGCTGCCGGTAATACTCAACCATTAAATCACCGGGGATGCCGCCAATATCGGTGCGCATCCGCGTTGCCGGTGCCATAACGACACGATGCTGAAGACGCAGTTTTCCAGCAGTGATGGGGGTAAATAATGTGTTCATTTGTCGCTCTCTCATTGAATGATGAGGAAAGCATAAAGAGATGAGTTAATGCCAGAAACGCGTCCACCCGCATAACCGCTATGCCGCTCAGGAATACGGCATGAGCTTTAAGCACAGTATTTTCTCATTGATCGCTCATCGACATTCAGCATTTCCTGGCTCGCAGAGGGCAATGGGATGTAATCATTTCGCACATAAATTATCTGCTCGATTACACGGGTGCTGTGTTCTCTGCGAAATGGTGGAAAATAACAAAAGTAAATATTTTTTTGTGCGCTGAGATTAATATTTGTCTGAAAAATTGCACGATGATCAAAGTCTCCGCAGTTGTTAAAAAATATTGTTGTGCATGAAAGACACAAATTAACTTCTTTTTTATTAACCTCCATGTTTTACTTTTCAGTAATGCTGTGTATGTATATACTCAGTTTACGGCTGTAAACTATTTTTAAAAGATACCTTCTTCATACAATTAACAACTCAGATTTTGGAGATCTCCATGAGTGAGTCACTTAAAGCGTTAAATAATATTCGTACACTGCGCGCCCAGGCACGTGAACTGGCTCTGGCTGATCTGGAAGAAATGCTTGAGAAATTCAGCGTGGTTGTGGCTGAGCGTCGTGAAGAAAGCCATGCTGAAGAAGCAGCCGTTCGCGAGAAAGCAGAAAAGCTGGCCAAATATCGTGAATTACTGTTGGAAGACGGTATTGATCCCAATGAATTACTGGGAGCCTTGCAAGGCGCTGGTAAACCGCGTGCCAAACGTGCGCCGCGTCCTGCTAAGTACAAATATACCGATGAAAACGGCCAGGAAAAAAACTGGACTGGTCAGGGACGTACCCCCGCTCCGATTAAAGCTGCTATCGACAGCGGTAAATCACTGGATGACTTCCTGATTTAATTACGTTTCAGTCTTAATTATTGCTGACAGTTATGTGGGGTTAACTCCCCACATAACTGTTTTATTTTATATCAACTTTCTCCTGATTCGATTCCGACACCCTCAGCCAATGGATAATAGTTTGAGCCAGATCTTCAGGCTGCTCCAATGGGATCATGTGCCCACTTCTGTCAAAAATCTGAAGTGAGGCGTCGGGTATCGCGGCAACTAATTCGCTCGCTTCATCAAGGGAGCGAAGACCATCATTAGCACTCGCAATAACCAGTGCAGGACAATGGATGGTTGCTGCCGGAACGTCAGTGCGGCGTAGTGTTGATTGTTCGACAAACGCCTGGTAACCCAAACGGCATCCCATCTGTTTAATATGCGTAATCAGCTTTGTATCCGATGCATTATGCGGATGCAGTGATTTGGTGATCGATATACGGCTCAATCCTTTGAAAGTTGATGCGGAGAGCGCTTGTATGGCTTGCTGTTTTGACTCCATCTGCTGTTCGGTATCTTCGCGCAGGGAACTGGCGATGATCACTAATGATTCCACCCGGTCCGGAAAATCCGCGGCCAGCTGCCTGGCAATATATCCACCCAGCGAGAAACCAATCAGTACGAATTTGGACGGGAGATGATCGGCAATAGCATGGGCTATTTCCCTGATCGTTTTGCCACCGGCCAGTGATGCGTCAAAGACGGACCATTGTTGCGGCAGGTGTTTTCTGAATTCATCCCAGAGTGTCTCATCCAGCATGTAACCTGGTATCAGAACAATTGAGTATGGATACGTCTTCACTGCGATCCCCATTACGTGAGAATAACTAAAAGTTCCTGATTAAAGCTGCCGCGACGATACCGCAACTGAACGCCGGTAACGGCTTTTTCAGCAACAACATGATAATTGTCGTAGTCAGCAATGCCATACGCGCACCGTTATCCCCTGTCACCGATCGGCACCAATGACATAATGTAAACTTCCGCCCAGCGGGTTACCAGAGTGACCACAGCCATCACCAGAATAATGATCAGCGAACCTGTTCCTGCGGTATCAATATTCATTTTTCTGCGCTCCTGAGATTATCCAGCAGCACCACCCACCAGCGCGCCAACAATAACGTGGCTGTTTTCCTGCAGATACCGGTAAGCCATCAGTGATGAGATATCGTGCCAGCTTTTCCGAGTCAGGATCGGGCTGTTACGGATAGCAAAGAACCTAACGCAATTTACCCTGTCCGATATAGGCTCTCTGTGGGAGCAAAAGACGGGTGCCCGGCTGAGTTGCCACACCGTGGCCAGCTTCTTCTTCATGATTTCGTCTCTTGCGGCAGTACGGTGTAAATCACCAGATTTTTCGGGTTGTAAACGCGCGATGCCACCGCACGAACACCTTCAGTGGCAATAGCTTTATCCAGTGAGGAAACGCGTGAGAGATAACCGGGATTATCGAAATGGCGGTAACTGAGCATCAGACGGCGCTGAAGGGTGTAGTAATCATTATCACACTCTGCCGCGATAAGATTTGTAGTTGAGCTGATATTTATCCAGCCTCAGTCCCAGCGCTCGCCGGGTGATATTCAGATGTGCCGCAGCGCGGGAAACGTTGCCCTGAAAGGTCGTCATTGCATCCACAATCAGGTCATATTCCACCTGCGCCAGGCGTGCTTCCAGCCCTTCTTGCTCGGTAAGATGCTCAATGATCGGCTGCAGATTAATCGGCAAATGGTAGCTGTGAATAATGCCTTCATCCGCTAATAACACTGCCCGTTCCATGACATTCTCCAGCTCACGAACATTCCCCGGCCATTCGTAATTAAGCAGCATATTCAATGCCGGTGTCGCGATGGCGGGGAGATCCACGCCCTGTTCACGGGAAAAGCAGGCATTGAAGTAATCCGCCAGAATCAGGATATCGTTGCCACGTTCGCGCAACGGGGGAATGGTGATAGGAAACACGTTCAGTCGATAATAGAGATCTTCCCGAAACGTTCCCTGTACCACCATTTCATGAAGATCGCGGTGCGTGGCGGCAAGAATGCGCACATTCACGCGTAAGGTCTCGTTGCTGCCTACCCGTTCAAAACTTCGCTCCTGTATGACCCGCAGCAGCTTGGACTGCGCAGAAGGAGACAATTCCCCGATTTCATCGAGAAAAATGGTGCCGCCATCCGCTTCTTCAAAACGCCCGGCACGACGCGAGATGGCACCGGTAAAGGCCCCCTTCTCATGACCAAACAGTTCAGATTCAATCACACTTTCCGGCAGTGAGGCGCAGTTAAACTTGATGAATGGCCCTCCGGCACAGGGGCTGTTTTGATGAATGGCCGTCGCAACGCGCTCCTTGCCTACGCCGCTCTCCCCCAGAATCAGCACCGTGGTGCGCGCATGGCTCACCTTCGCCATCATGCGGTACACGGACTGCATCGCCCGCGAGTTGCCGATGATGTTATCCGGCTTGAACTGGCCATTAGCCAGCAGCGAGCTATGTGCCTGGGTGATTTTTTGGTGCGCGCGTTCCAGCAGGTGTAATTCAACCGCCTGAGCAATAATGGCAGCAATCACGCGCAGGACTTCCAAATCAAGAAAACGCAGCTGGGTATTGTTGTATATCCGCTCGATACCGATCGTACCCATGACTTTTGAGCCACGAATGATCGGTACGCAGATAAAGGAATGCTGCCCGTCGCGCTGTTTATCCCAACTGCCGGTGCGATTTAAAAACAACGGATCGTCAGCAATATGCGACACAATTATCGGCTGGCGGGTCTCAATGACTTTGCCGGTGACCCCTTCCCCCAGCGCATACACGCCCTTCTCTGCCTCCTCAGGTGATAACCCGTAGCTTTCATGGATATAAATCTGATCGTTGTTGGCATCGTATAAAGTGATCATGCCCCGAATCACCTGCATGTGTTTTTGCATCAATTCCAGCACCAGCTTTAACGTGCGCGATAAGCTTCCACCGGCGCTCACCACGTTGCTCACTTCCGACAACAACGGCATTAATTCGGAGCGACATTCTCCCAGACGACAACTGAATGACAGCACTGGCGGCAACCTGCTACTCACAGCAAGGCCTCTTTTCTCATGGCGCATCACGTTTCTCCCGGTAAATCCGACATCAGGCACAAAGGCGAACCACGGCAAGGTATGCGGTTTACGGCATCACCGCATTTGACTGATGGTGCAAAATCAGCGCCATGTCAGATAAAAAACCGCGATACATAACGGTTTGATAAATGAACATAAAAAACAATAACGCGTTCCACCTAAGCGAAATCGTTGTTCCTTTTGGAACAGTGGTGTCGTATTTCGTACCTCAGGGAACCTTTTTACTGACCACCACCTGCAAATTTCCATCAGGTGCACGGTCGCTGACCACAAACAGCTGGTACTCAGCGAGACGGTCGAACCACTTCGGCACATGGTCGCAGCGAATCTCCAGGCGCGTGAAACTTTCCTGTTGCATCAGCGGCACCAGCAATTGCTTTGAGGTATGGCTGCCGCCACAGCGCAAGGCAGCAATCAGATCGACATAAAATTCTCCCGGATTGGGTCCCACATGAACAAACGCCTGAGGCAACTGCGCTACCGGCTCAGAGGGCGCTGGCAGCTGCTGTGCGATGAGGTTTAGCGCGACCTCGGGCGTACCCGCAGATTGCCACATGGTAAGTCCCAAGCCATCGAACCAGGCAAGTAGCGCGCCATGGATCTCCCGGGCAATAAAATGGCGGCACTCCGGCATCAGCGCCAGCATTGCCAGCGTGTGCTGGCGGATCTCCGCCAGCGATGTCGTCCCGGCAAGGGTAAATGGCATCTCTCGACACATACGCCAGTGTTGGTTTTCGCGGGTGTACAACATCACCGTACCCGGTTCGGTTAGCGCTGCGATCACACCCTGTTCATTGAGAAAAACGGCAATCTTCATGGTCTCCCCCGGGTTCAATAGCCGTGTTGTTTACCTTTCAGCGAAGTAATATCGATGCGGATGACCTGCGTCGCTGTCAGGTTAGCGGCTGGGAAGGTGAAGGTTTTATCGCTAAAACGCGCCATCAGCCGGTGCAGCATGGTCACTTTTTCGCTGTCATCATCGACAAAATAGGTTTTACCCAGACCAATCACTGTGCGATGCCGCGCCTCAAAATTACATGCCAGCGGATCCTCGATGATTCCGCCATAGCTGGAGACGGCAAAACAGATATTGGCGTTACGCTTCATCATGTCGATCTTGCTGCCGCTACGTGCCGAATGAAACCATAGTGCTGTGCCATCCCAGACATAAAACACCGGTAGCAAAAACGGCATATCCTCGCAGGCCAGGGCGATATACATCACGCGCCCCTCCTGCAAAACCGCGTCTATCTGCGCTGGATCGGTAATCTCCCGCTCTTCGCGTCGCATTGCACCGTGCGGATGGGCTAATGGTGTGCTGCTCATCACTGCGTCCTCCAGGTGGCATCGTGCCGTTCGCGATTAATCAACGCATCCAGCTCATCACACACCGCCAGAATGCGGAGTTTGTCATCTTCATCTGGCGTTCCATGGTGGTAGTCATCCACCGAGCAGATACCAAAAATCGTATCCAGTGCCAGAATGTTGCTGCGCAGCGTCTCGCTAAAGGTGCTTTTTTCCTCTGCGCTGGCAAGCAGGCTGCGGTAGTTATGGTTGAACGGCATTTCACCATGCAACAAACAAAGCGCAATCAGGTAGCACTCCACCGCAATGGCAGCAACGTTAAACACCAGACTGGGTGAACGGGACTGCTGCACCAACAACCGGGCGCGACGATGGTAGCCAAACGCATGTTCGTAACAACGGGTAAAGCGTTGTTCATCACTTTCGAACAATAACTGAGTCATAGCGTTATCCTGTGATTAGAAGCCGGGGTAGCGGGTTACCAGACATTCAGGATCCACTCTTTATTTTTCTTGTATTCCATATCGGTAAACAGGGTGTTTGCCATCTGCTCCGCCAGCCAAATCGCCCCGGCATAGCCCACCACCGGGTGCCGGTAATGCCCGGCACGGTCATAGGTGGGGAAACCAACACGCACCATCGGAATTTGGTTATCAATCGCGGTAAAGCGCCCTTTGGAATGACCGAGGATCAAATCCAGCTCCAGCTCGCCGTCAGTAATACGCTTTTCCATCTCCCACAGGTCAGCGTTAGTGATGATTTCCATCCTGTAATCCACCTGTTGTTGCAACGCCTGAATACGTGGATCACTTTTATAGGTGGCGTTATCGTCACCCAGCAGCAGCAACACCGGTTTCATTTCCAGATCGAGACAAAACTCCGCCAGCCCCACCACCAGATCCGGGTTGCCATAAATTGCGACCTTTTTATCGGCAAGGAACATATGGACCAGGTCGGTCAGCGCATCAAGCGCAATACCACGCTCACGCACCAGCGACGGTGGGATCGGCTTACCGGTTAACGTTTTCAGGTTATGCAGGAAGGTATCGGTATTGCGGATGCCAATAGGCGTAGGGCCGATCATCGCCGGGACCTGGAAGGATTCCTCCAGATAGCGCGCCGCTTTCGCCCCTTCATAACGATTAAGGGCAAGGGTCGCGCTGGCGTTGGCGGTATCGACCAGATCAGCAATGGTGGTGTTACCGTGCGACACCGTATTGCCGGACGGCATCAGCGGTGAGTCGAAATCTTCGATTTCAAATAACACCGTGGCATCAATATCCATGGCCTGCAACAGGTGCTTCAGCGCCGTCACATCGCCAGGATTCACCCAGCCGGTGATCAGATTAATTTTGCCGTTGGGCTCCCCTTTACGCGCAAAATATTTGACGATATCGCGCACCGCCACATCGTAGCCACTGATCATACTGCCGACAAAACTCGGGGTGTGGATCGGGATCAGGTGCACTTCGCGCCCGGCATACTTCTCCTGCAACAATCCTTCGTTGAGTTTGCGGACTACGCCGTCAACGTCATCCCCGATGACCTCAGTCGAGCAGGTGGTAATGATCGGGATAACCTTAACGTGGGGATAGCGCATCAGCAGCACATCGACCGCCTGTTCTACGCGATCCAATGCACCAAACACCGCCCCGTCTTCATGTACCGACGACGACGCAATTTCAAAACTCTCTTTCAGATGCTGAGAAATGAGCAGGCGGACAAACATCACGCAGCCCTGACCGCCATGGACGATACCGATACAATCTTTGATGCCGATACTGACGTACTGCGCACCCGCAGGCTGGCAGGTAAAGATGGGGTTGATCACCCCAGTGCGGTCTTTCGCTTTCAATTCACAAGACATGGTCAACCCCCCTTTAGTAACGCTTATCCGTCAGTTCGGCATTCAGCGAACCGGTGATTGTCAGGTAATCAAGGCGCTGGTGCAGCGCCGTCATCAATGTCGTTATCGCTTCGTGGCTCATCGCCTGCAGCCAGGCAAAACGGGTGCGGTACGCATCGGCGAGCACCACCGCATCCACCCAGTAGCAGCGATCGGCAGGTGTGCCCAACTCAACCGACTCATCACAGAGCAGCTGCCGTGTTTTGCCCAAAATCCCGGCATTCTGTTTTTCCCGATCCCAGTTACGGGAGTGAAACTGCCACAGGCAATGCTTCATGATGTAATCCACCATCAGTTCCACCTGTTCATCCTGTGTCATACCGCCTCCTGTTGATTCGGTGCCGAGCCGGAAAAATCGGGATACTCACGCTCGCGTAATTTGCTGACGCTGTCGTAGCCGCCGGTGTATTCGCGCCAGGTGTCGTGATGACGTATCTCGTCGCTAAGGCTGACGTCTGACAACATGCGGGCAGTGGAAAAACCCTGCTCGGTGGGAATTTCATCCTGGCTGATATCCAGCTTCGCCAGTTGATGAATGGGAGAATAGATGGCGTTATAGATATCGCGTGCAAAGCGCACCCAGCCTTCAAACCCTTTGTAGGGTCCGTTGTGGTAAGCATGGGCGTTGAGATAGGGCACGCGGATTTTTTTCGCCACTTCACCCGGGCGTTTACCGGTGAAAATGACATCCGGTTTGAGTTTGTACATGGCTTCCAGCGACTCCAGCTCATTGGGATCGTCGATCGCCAGCGCACCGGCTTCACAACGGGCAATGCCCTTCTCCATATCCCCCTGATGGCCGAACTTGGTATAAACCGATACCACTTCGACACCCATTTCGGCGTGAATAACGTGTGCCCAGTGCCACAACTTGGAACCCCCCGGCCACAAACACACTTTCTTGCCTTTCAGCCGCGCTTTGTACCAATCCAGCTCAGGTTTCCAGCGGGCTACCTCCTCATCGATAATCGCCTGGGCACGGTCTTCAATACCGAAGAACAGGCCAATTTTGCGCAGGGAATCCGCCAGCGGTTCAAAGCCAAAGCCGTCAATATCCAGACGTGGAATGCCATAGCGCACGCGCAATTCGTTGCAGATATATTCCGCTGAACGGGCGCACTCCAGTACATTCAAATGTGCTTTGTGCATCGCACGCAGATCATCATAGGAACCGTTGCCGGTAAAGGTGGACAGTACCTGGATTCCCATCCGTTTGAAATAATCGACCATCACTTCCTGATCGCCCTGGATATTATATTCACCCACATAGTTGATGACATAATCGCTGGTGATCGTCGGTTCAACCGTGCCAACTTTTTGATTCACCCAGGCAATATTGATTTTGTGGTGTCCACCGGATTGGCTTGGACCCGCAAAGCCCGGTGAATTACAGACGAAAATATCAACATCGGGACGCTCATCCATCACCTCCTGTGCAATGGCAGCGATATCATCACCAATCAGGGCAGAGGCGCAGGTCTGATAAATGGTCATTCTCTTGATATTGGGATGTGCATCAAATGCTTCGATAATATTATTCTTCAAAACCTTCTCCGCACCGAATACGATGTGTTTCTCTTTCATGTCGGTGGCAAAGGTATACTTCAGCTGAAAGTTATCGTTATCGCTGATATAACGTTTCGTCTGCCAGGTGTCATAAGTACAACCGACCGGCCCATGACTGATATGAATAACATCCTTCATCGGCGTACCGATAACGTGTTTTGCACCACAATAGGCGCATCCCCGTTCAGAAATGGTTCCCGGAATGGTATTTAAATACCCCAATGGTAGTGCAGAGGTTATATCTTCATCCGGGCCTTTAACGACCGCATGTTGTTTTCGTTCCGGAATACATTTACTGCATTCAAACTCATGATAAGGCATAGTGAATCCCTCTTCCGGGAGTGATGATAAATATATCGACCAGAGTTAATGAGCGGGCATCAATCCATAAAACCGTATTTGACGACCATTTTTTCCAGTTGATCCATTGTCAGGGGGCGCGGGATGACCAGATCTTCGTTCTCGATAATCTTGCGCCCTAACTCCCGGTATTCCTGCGCCTGGTTGGCATTCGGGTCGAATTCGGTCACGGTTTTCTTGTTGAATTCCGCCTTCTGAACGATGTTGTCGCGCGGTACAAAGTGGAGCATTTTGGTGCCTATAGCGGCGGTGAACTCTTCCAGAAACTCCTTCTCACCGTCTACGTTGCGGCTATTACAGATAATGCCACCTAAGCGTACTCCGCTTTGTTTGGCATATTTCACCAGCCCTTTGCAGATATTGTTCGCCGCATAAATCGCCATCATTTCGCCCGATGCCACGATATAAACTTCCTGCGCTTTACCGTCACGAATCGGCATTGCGAACCCGCCACATACCACATCACCCAGCACATCAAAGAAAATAAAATCGAGATCGTCGGTATAGGCTTTATTATCCTCCATCAAATCAATCGCGGTAATGACGCCTCGACCGGCACAACCGACGCCTGGTTCCGGGCCGCCTGATTCAACGCAGCGAATATTAAATACGCCGGTTTTCACCACCATTTCATTGGTGATTTTTTCGGCCCCTTGATCGCGCAGCACATCCATCAGCGTTTCCTGTGGCTTGCCACCGAGAATAAGACGGGTGGAATCTGCTTTTGGGTCACAACCATGAATAAATACTTTTTTACCGTGGAACCAGGCAAGTGCGGCGGCGGTATTCTGCGTCGTCGTCGATTTACCGATCCCTCCTTTGCCGTATATAGCCAGCTTGCGTGTCATGATGCTTCCTCTTGATAAGAAAAATTAAGAAAAGCCCGTATAGTCATGTACAAGAGGAAAATGCAAAGCAGGGACCAGTTTTTAATGAGCCTATAAAAAAGGGTATTTTAACGTTGTAAGTTATTTATATTTATTGGATTAATTATTTTTTAGGCTGGCGGGGAGAAAGAATAAGATGACAGGAAACGTGCATCTGCGAACATTCCGGTAAAAAAAGATACGTGATGGTAAAAATCGCACGCAGGTTTCGTTCAGTCTGGGAGAGCAGGAGTATTTGTTGCTGAAAAGTCGCATGACTACGTGGTTTGCATCATTCTTCCTGTCATTCCTTTGCATTTCTGGAACAGGCCAACTTCCACAATGCTGAGCCAAAATAGCAACGAGGCTTCTGGCTCATCCGTCGCGATTCAATCCATGTATTGGTCAAAAAAACGTTTCAGGGCGCTGGCAACGGCTTCGGGTTGCTCCTCTGGCTGGAAATGACCACAATCCGCAATCTGCTGACTATGAATATCATCCCCAAATGCTCTCAGCGTTGCAGCCATATCAGGAATGGACCCCTGGTCAGCAGACAGCCCCAGCACCGGCATCGTCAGGCGTCGCTCTCTGGCAAGTTCAGCGTTCTGTGTCGCTGATAAAGAGAGCGCCCGGTAAAACTCAAGTCCAGCGCGCAATCCACCCGGTGCTTTGAGCAAACGTTCATACTCCGTAATTTCGGCTTCGCCATAACAACCGGGATTGGCCGTTTTTTCGCGAAAAAACCATTCCAGATAAATACGCTCACGTCCTGCGAGCAATGCTTCCGGAAGGTCTGCTACAGCATGGAAGGAAAAGTGCCAGGTCTTCCATGATTTGTCGGAAGACGACGGCAGTTTGTCCGGTAACGATACCCCTGGAATACCCGCATCCATCAAGGTGAGAGCCCGTATTTCCTCGCCGAACATCATCGCGTAGGGAAAGGCGATCCAGGCACCTACATCATGTGCGGCCAGGAAGTATGAGCCTAAGTTTAACGCAGAGACGAAGCGATGCAGTCGCGTGGCTACCGTTCTGGTGTCGTAACCGGAAAGGGGTTTGTCTGTGTCACCTTGTCCTGGTAAATCGGCAGCCACAATCCGGTATTTGTCTGCCAGATATGGCATCACATGACGCCAGGCAAACCAGCTCTCGGGGAACCCCGCCAGTAATACCAGCGGAATCCCATCCTGGCGTCCACCAGAAACATAATGAAAACGCAGACCCTCTACACGGATAAAATGATGGCTAAAACCATCGGGCGCATCAGGGGGTATGAAACCAGACATAACGGACTCCTACAGTAAAAGCATACTGCCAGCCAGCAGCAGAGCGGCAACATCGCTCCGGCAAGGATGGCAACAATGACGAACATCAACAGGACTTACTCCAGTAGCTTTAGTGCCTGAGCCACGAAGCCGTCGCCATCATTGGTCAAAGTCGAGGCCTTGCCAATCACACGCATCCCTTGCAGTAACGCCAGGATCACTTCAGCAGCAGCATGCACGTTAGTTGTCATAGCAATGGAACCATCCTGTTTACCCAGTTCAATCAGGGCCTCAAGGGCAGCCTTGCGCCTGGCAAGTTGATCTTCTAAATTACCGGCAACGGCGCCAAGCTGGTCGATATGAGTGACACCGGCAACCACCATACAACCCAGTTTGCCGTCTCTTCCCTGGCTAAGCTCAGCATAATCTCGCAGCAGTTCTGCAATTTTGGCTTTGCCGTTAGCAGCTTTTTCAAGGCGTAATTTCAGGCTCTCTTCACGAAGTGACACATAGCGCTCCAAAGCTCTGGCGAAGACACCTTCTTTATCCTGATAGGCTTTGTAAATGCTACCCGTCGTGAGGCCCGTGGCTGCGGTAATGTCAGTGATACTGACGCCGCTAAATCCCCGGCTGCGAAAGAGCGTAATAGCCCCGTCAAGAAATTTCTCCTCGTCAAAAACCCGTGGCCGTCCCCGTGAGGGCTGAGCAGTATCTGCATGGGAAAGTGATTTCATCGCTAATCCACATTTAGGAAATGATCATTTCCTTTTTAACTGCACATGGTCTGGCTGTCAAGAAAAGATGAATTATGAAATTTACGCAACGATACCACTACTTGTGTGAGTTCAGTGTTTGTTGCGCTTCATGTTTCATTACATGAGTGCGAACCGCAGCCTGAAAAACTTTAAACAATAACCCATTGATAAATGTAGTGACTGTCAGCACGACAAAAGCGGTCACCAGCCAATCGACCAGCCCGATGTCACTATGCAAAAGTGTCGACCGGTAGAACAACATACCCGCCGCAACCATCCAGTGGCTCATGCAGTAAAAACAACTAAAAAGATGCCCCAGCATGCCACTTTTTCGTGCTGTCCATGCCCGTAACGGTGCAAAAAGTTCGGTTTGGGTAATTGTCATCGACAGACTGGCAGATGCCAGGGCAATCATCAGGCAGGTTGAGATATTTGAAGATAACTCGGGAGTCATTACTGGTTCCTTTTACATCAACGGTTGCTATTTTTTCCGCGAACATCACGCTGCGGTCCTTTCATGTAACTTATAAAATCACATGATATTTGCCGTTGTCAATCTCATGTAACATTGTAAGATACATGAATGTAATCGGAGAGAAGAATTGAAATGCGTCAGGACAACAAGCTTTCCCGGACACTGCACGTTTTACTGCACATGGCGTGTCACGACAAAGTTTATACCTCGGAACAAATTGCCATGATGCTTGGAACGAACAGCGCTGTGGTAAGACGCACTTTGGCTGGGTTACGCGATGCGGGTTTTGTCTCCGCGGTAAAAGGCCACCATGGCGGCTGGCGTATTGCCGGTGATCTCAAGGGTATCAGTCTGCTTGATATCTATCGTGCGGTGGGCGCTAAGCATCTTTTTGCTATCGGCGGAGGAGATGAAAACCCGGAATGCGCTGTTGAAGCTTCGGTTAATCAGGCACTGGGTAATGTGTTGGATGAGGCTGAACAACTTCTCCTGGAGCGTTTTTCTGAAATTAGTCTTGAAGACCTGAGAGTAGGTTTCAAACGTCACTGTCCTGAAGAACTGTAGTCAAACATACGAAAAAGGCCGCCTTGCGGCGACCTTTTCCGGCACTTCCCTGTACGACCATCCGTTATTTGTACAGTTCTGCGGTCATGTGAACACGGTTATTGGTGTTCGCTTCAGTAATTTTGTACTGCGCGCCCTGCTGTGCTGCCTGAGCAGCGATTTTTGCTTCCGCCCCGTCCAGAGTTGAGGAGGTTACGGAGATGCTCTGAGCAAAGCTGCCAAATGACATCAGTGAAAGAGCAGCGACAGCGGCGATGGACATGGCTTTGATAGTTTTCATGGTCTTAATCCTTAATTTGTCTGTTTAGAAGGCTGTGCGCCTTCGATGGAAGTAATAATAACCATAGTTATTGTTTCGATATTGATAATTAGTGCGATCATTGTGATCTGGCTAATCATTACTTCCCGCGTTAACCGTTTATTTAGTCAGTTCAGCTGACAGGTAAGCACCGTTATCCACGCGTGCACCGGTGATTTTGTAAGAAGCGCCAGCCTGTTTAGCCTGAGCGGCGATTTTGGCTTCTGCGCCATCCAGGGTTGAAGCGGAAGCGGTGATGCTCTGTGCGAAGCTGCCGAAAGAAACCAGTGACAGGGCCGCAACTGCAACGAAATTTTTGATAGATTTCATGGTCAATTCCTCAGAGATAGTTTTTAGTAGGTGGGGCGTTGTGCCCCGATGTGAGAAAGAATAGACCTGTAACCCGGCGAGTAAAAGCTGAGGGATTTGCTGAAATGATTCAAAAAAACTGAATGAAATTTAATCGGGAAATCGGCCCCGATATTTCCGTATTATTCAATTGGGGACGATATTACGGCTGTGACGATCATCGATTCTTTGCTGAATCTCCCTGCTCCTTAACGTTTTCGCCGGTAAACTCACTCTGTACGATCTTACAAACCGGGCGATATTGCAGTTCTGACGCCCTCTTTTTCTTTAAGGTTTTGTCTTTATTGCCCGTCGGCCAGTAGATAAAAAAATCTGCAATCAGCTCAAGCAAGTCTCTCATACTTTCCTCACTTATCTTTTCTGCCAGCATAGTTGATCATGCGAGCCCGTGTCAGTCACTGCTCTTATAAATTCATGTTTCAATAAGAAAAAACCAATTCGTTATTGACTGCGTCTGCTATTGTTCAAATGATACCGGAACGGGAGAACACCAGTCGGTCTCATCCCGCGAACGAAAATCAACGATAGCGTCTTCAATTTCTCAGAAAATCATAAGGAAATGCCTGAGGTTAACGTATGAATACAATCATTCCATTAGAAGGGCTCGGCCCACGCATATGCATCATGGGGCCATCAAACAGCGGAAAGTCCACGCTTGCTGAGGCAATAGCACGCAAAACATCCTTGCCCGCCATTCACCTTGACAGGCTTTATCACATGCCTGACTCAAACTGGGTACCGCGAGACAATGCAGAGTTTCTACGCCTGCATTCTGATGCAATCAGTCAGGAAAAATGGGTTATGGATGGTAACTACAAAAAATGTATTCCGGAGCGCCTCGAACGCGCGACGGGTTTAATTCTGCTTGATTTGCCAACCCATATTAGCCTGCTGCGCTACATCCACAGATGTTACTCAGCAAATCCGAGAGTGGGTGGTCTTAAAATTGGCAGGGAACATGTTAAATGGGACATGATAAAACACATCACCTTAGTCACTCCCGGAAACCGAAAAAGCTACAAAAAAATGTACGAACAGATTCCGCTGCCAAAGCTGTTACTGGCGACGCCAGAAAACGTTAAAGAATATTTTAAGCACTGGAAGCTATAAATATGATGTGGAAAGTCTGAACGGAGTTTTCCCGCATGGCATCCAGCCTTAATGCTGCCAATCGACGTTGCCTATCACCGCAATAGTTAGCATGTTAACAATTGCAACATTTATTGATAATATTGCAATAGTCACCATGGTTATCATTATCCCCATCGGAGGCACACAGTCTCCCACCCAAATAAACTAAGGAAATGACCATGAAAACTATCAAAGCAATGTCTATCGCCGCTGTCGCCACTCTTTCTCTGATGTCATTCGGTAGCTTCGCTCAGAGCGTCACTGCTTCTGACTTAACTCTGGATGGTGCTGAAGCGCAAATCGCTGCTCAGGCAGCACAACAGGGCGCACATTATAAAATCACCGAAGCCAGCAACAATAACTTCGTGCATATGACTGCTGAACTGTACAAATAACAGCGAGTTGTTAGAAGAAGTATCAGAGGAGGTCGCCCCGGGGCGGCCTTTTTTTGTTTGAAGCTTTGATTCCTCGCCTCAATGCATTTTCTTTAAGAGAAAATCGACCAGCACTTTGATTCTTTTTGTTTTCCCTGCGCTTTTCAGGTAATACAAATACACGGGCGGATAGGTTCTCCAAAAAGGTTTCATCACCGGTACGAATTTTTCTTTATCAGAGAGCAGTTCATATACGGGTTCGAAAATTCTGCCAATCCCGAGGCCATTACGTATTCCATCTGCCATAACATCAATATCGTTGCTCATTAACTGAAACGGCATTTCCACCGTTAATTGCTCGCCCTTTTCTTCCAGAATCAGCGGCAGAATACGGTTATTGGTGATAAACCGATACCCTATCAATTTATGCTGCTGAAGATCTGCAGGGACTTGCGGCATACCATATTCCTTAAGATATGCGTCCGAAGCGTACAAGCCTTCACGGAAAGGTTTCATCAACTGGCGGGCAACCACGCCCCCATCAAGGATGTCGCCAAATCGAATCCCCAAATCATACTTCTCATCAATGATGTTGATCGTTCCGTCATACACGGATATCTCAAGCTGTATTTCTGGATAACACTGGCAGAACTCAGCCATAAAGGGTTTGAGAATAAGCACATACGCAAATCGTGAGAGGGTGATTCGTACCAGTCCGGATGGCACCTGATTAAGGTCCCGGACATTTTCCAGCGCGGTTTCCAGTGATTCGACGGCCTGTGACGTCTGCTGCAATAGCTGCTGGCCCGCATCGGTCAATTCGATGCGACGGGTGGTGCGAATGAACAACGGATGCCCCGTATATTGTTCCAGCAACTTCAACGCCTTACTTACCGATGGCGGCGTGATACCCAACTTCCGCGCCGCTGCGGAAATGCTGCCCTCCCGGGCAATGCTCTGGAAAATACGTATCTGGCTATAAATCACGTTGTTCATTACTTCATCCTGATGCAATGCACCTGACCATTATTAACTGCAGGCTAAAAATCTTTGAGTCAAGGATGACCTAATCTGATGGGAAAAGCGAATTTATACTTCCCGTGACTAACGTGTCAGCGGTTTGTCACGGACCGGCAGCCCTGGTAGACGTCAAACTGGGTAACGGTGAATACCTTGTGAACGGTAAAAGCGTTACGGCTTTTACAAACCGGGAAGAAGACGAAGTTCAAGATAACGATATCGTTCCGTTCCTGCTTGAAAACGCTTTGGTTGAACATGGTGCAAAACATCACCCGTCACCAAACTGGTCTGAAAATATTATTATCGGTGGACGTTTAATCACCGGGCAAAATACAACTTCCGCTCACGGAGTGGGGGCCGCTGTATCACAGGCACTCTTCTTATTCGAGAGAGAATAGCGAAATGAAAAAATTACCAAAAATTGCGTTAGGTACCTGGTCCTGGGGCACGGGATTTGCCGGAGGCGATACCGTATTTGGCAACCACCTGACTGACGATCAAATGAAAGTTGTATTTGAATCAGCAATGCAGGAAGGGTTGAATTTATGGGATACCGCCGCCGTATACGGCATGGGCAGTTCGGAGGCTGCACTGGGGAAACTCGTACGCCAATATCCGCGTGAGCAAATCGTATTATCGACAAAATTCACACCGCAGATTGTGGATCAGCAGGCAATAAATCCCGTCGAAGATATGCTGAACAAAAGCTTAACGCGCCTTGGCGTAGCGGATATCGACATTTACTGGATTCATAATCCTGCAGATGTTGAAAAATGGACTCCCGGACTTATTCCGCTACTAAAAAGTGGCAAGGTCCAACGCGTTGGTGTATCCAACCACAGTCTGGCACAAATCATGCGCGCTAATGACATCCTTAAGGCAGCAGGATTCGCCGTGTCTGCCGTACAAAATCATTACAGTCTGCTTTATCGTTCATCTGAAGATGCGGGAATTCTTGATTACTGTAACCAGAATGCCATTACCTTCTTTTCCTATATGGTGCTGGAACAGGGTGCCCTGAGTGGCCGGTACAATACCCGCAACCCTATGCCTTCCGGTAGTGGCCGTGCCGAGACCTACAACAAGATATTACCGCAGTTGGAAAAATTAACCGCGGCAATGCAGGCCATCGGCGAAACCCGGGAAGCCAATGCTGCACAGGTGGCAATAGCCTGGGCAATTTTCAAAGGAACATTGCCAATCATCGGAGCAACCAAAGTCCATCATGTCCTCGACGCAGCAAAAGCAGCATCACTCCATCTGACTGCCGATGAGGTCTCCACGCTTGAGCGGCTTGCGGCTGCGACCGGCGTAGATACGCGTGGTTCGTGGGAAAAACCGATGATTTAACGCTTTCTCATGCCATCGGCCGGGTATTACAGACGCCAGTTTAAGTAAAAAGATTATTAGCCAGTGGCTAATAGTCTTTAAGCTATTGATGCTCTAAAAAACAGAACACACCCGACCTATACTGGACACCATTCAACCAACTCATTGTTAAGAATCAAAAATGCAAAATGTGTTAATTATTTCCGGTCACCCGGACCTGGCGCAGTCTGTCGGGAATGCCACCATCCTGAAAGAAGTTGCCGCTGCCCTGCCCGGAGTGGAAATTCGCTATCTGGATACACTTTATCCGGGTTATCAGATTAATGTCGCTGCAGAACAGGCCGCGTTGTTAAAAGCAGATGTGATCGTCTGGCAATTTCCTTTTTCCTGGTATTCAGTACCCGGTTTAATGAAATTATGGATTGATCAGGTATTTCTTCACGGTTTTGCCCATGGTTCAACGGCGCAACTTAATGGTAAAAAACTCATCCTGTCATTTACCACGGGAGCTCCACAGTCACTGTACTCACCTGAAGGCTTTTTCGGGCATGATCTTGAGGATTATTTAATTCAGTTCAAAACCACGGCCGCGTTGTGCAATCTTGAGCTGCAAGCTCCGATTTATACCTGTGGCATCAGTTACGCTGGCCGTGACGAAGCTAAAACGGCTGAGCAGATGATTGTTGCAAAAGAACATGCCTCGCGTTTGATTAGCTTCATCAAAAGCATGGCTGCCTGAATTAATAAACATCCATTAAATGGTGGAATAAAATGTACATCATCAATATAACTGTTAATGCAGAGATCAGTGCAGAACAGCACGAAAGTCTTTTTCCGCAACACGCCGCCTGGTTTAAAAAATATTTCGATGCAGGCAAGTTCGTTATGATCGGCCCTTATGCTGATCGGGAACGTGCGGGTATTATCATTGCCAGCACTGAAAGCCACAGTGAGCTGGAGACTATTCTCAGCGAGGATTCTTATTATCCCGATCTGGCCAATTATGAAATCCGTGAGTTTATCCCAAAAATGATTTCCTCCGATCTGGAGAAATTTCAGCTAGCGTAACGAAAGAAATGTCGGAGATTATGCAATGCAATATACCAAACTTGGTAATAGCGACCTGATGGTCTCCCGTATCTGTATGGGATGTATGGGCTTTGGTGATCCCACCATTGGACAGCATAACTGGACACTGGGAGAAACCGAAAGCCGCGATATCATTCGATATGGTCTGGAAAACGGCATCAATTTTTATGATACCGCCATTGCCTATCAACTGGGTTCGAGTGAACGTTATGTCGGCAAAGCCCTGCGCGATATGGCTAAACGCGATGAAGTGGTGGTTGCCACCAAATTCCTGCCACGAACAAAAAAACAAATTGCCGACGGGATAAGCGGCCAGCAGGCTATCGCCCAATCACTCGATACCAGCCTGCACAATCTCGGCATGGATTATGTCGATCTCTATATCTACCATATCTGGGACTATAACACGCCGGTTCTGGAAGTGCTGGAAGCCCTGGATCGTGCCGTCCGCACTGGGAAAGTCCGTGCCATTGGCATTTCCAATTGTTATGCCTGGCAGCTCGCCAAAGCAAATGCGCTGGCTGAACGCGAGGGTCTGACCCCGTTCGTTTCGGTGCAAAGTCATTACAACCTGATTATGCGTGAAGACGAGCGCGAACTGTCTGGATTATGCCATGAAGACAATATCGCCATGACGCCTTACAGCGCATTGGCGAGCGGACGCCTTTCCCGCCAAAGCGACGTACAAACCCAGCGAGCAACCAAAGATGATTATGCGAAAGGCAAATACGATAAAACCGCCGGGCAAGACCAGATAATCATTGACCGCGTGGCTGAACTTGCCGCCCGTCATCATATCTCAATGACGGAAATTTCTCTCGCATGGTTATTAACAAAAGTGACTGCCCCTGTAGTGGGCGCAACGAAAAAGCACCATATAGAGGGTGCAGTAAGAGCGGTGGAGCTCGCCCTGAGCGAAGAAGAAATCATCTTCCTTGAGGAATGTTATTTGCCACATAACCTTTCCGGCATCATGGCACAAAATACGCCTCAGACTAAAGACAATAAACAGGTGTGGACGCGCTGATATCGCCTCTGAATTATGCATAAATTAATCGATAATTATTTATTCACTTAACAAGAGAATACTGCATGTTAAAAAAAATAATGTTGTCTGCTCTGGTGATGGCGTCCATGACAGCTCACGCCATGGCGAGTCGCCCTGCTTATTATGTTGCTGAATTTCAGGCCACGGATCCGCAAGGAATCAAACCCTATAGCGAACAGGTTGAATCGACGTTTAAACCTTATAGCGGACGCTTTATTGTTCGTGGCGGAGTACTGGATGTCAAAGAAGGCTTCGGTGCACAGGGGCGACTGGTTATCATCAAATTTGACAGCTTAAAACAGGCACAGGACTGGTACAATTCTGCAGGGTATCAGAAAATCATTCCAATCCGTCATCGCTCAGGTAATTCACGTACTTATATTGTCGAAGGACAGCCTGATTAAGCATAAATATCCGCTTCTATTAATCACTCATTGTTCATCATTATTATTTCATTCATTTGTGAGAATTACTCATAACACTATCCTGAGAAATGGCATTCCCAATATATTGATGGTGGCGATACCATTTCATTATCCACATTACGGAGATAGACCAATGAGTAACGGTATTAAAAATAAAGTGGTTGTTATCACTGGTGCCAGCAGTGGCCTGGGCGAATGTACTGCACGCCACCTGAGTAAGCTGGGTGCCATTCTTGTTTTGGGTGCCCGCCGTGCAGAGCGCCTTCAATCACTGGTTGCCGATATTGAAAAACAAGGTGGTATCGCCATCGCCGTCGCCACGGATGTGACGCGTAAAGCACAGGTTGAAGCCTTGCTTAAGGCAGCGGTTGATAAGTTTGGTCGTATTGATGTGTTGCTCAATAACGCCGGGCTGATGCAGCAATCACGCCTCGACAGCCTGAAAACGGATGAATGGGACAATATGATTGATGTGAACTTAAAAGGGACACTGTATGGCATCGCTGCCGCGCTGCCTTATATGCAGGCGCAAAAAAGCGGCCACATCATTAATGTCTCATCCGTTGCAGGCCATAAAGTGACGCCAGCGGGTTCAGTGTATTGCGCTACCAAACATGCCGTCCGGGCTATCAGCGAAGGGCTGCGCTCTGAAGTGAAAGCATGGAATCTGCGCACCACCATTATTTCGCCCGGCGCCGTTGCAACCGAACTGACCGATCATATTACGGAAAAAGACATTGGCCAGGGTATCCGTAATTTCTACCAACAGCATGCCGTAGGCGCGGATTCTTTTGCTCGCGTTGTTGAATTTGCTATCTGTCAGCCTGCGGAAGTGGATATTAACGAAATCCTTTATCGCCCCACCAGCCAGGAACTCTGATTACCCTCACCGGTTCAAGGCGTGCCTGACCTGTGCAGTCACGCCTTTGGTAGCTGAACCCATCCCGTGACTGATGACGGGTGAATACCCGCTATCACTGGAGATATTGTGCGTCTCCAACCTTTTCCAGCCAGTTAACATTGGTTCCTTCGTTGCTGCTTTCCTGAATAGCGATATGGGAAACGCTGGTTGTCAACGTTGCGCCATGCCAGTGCCTGACGCCAGGAGGGCAGCTCACCACATCACCGGCATGGATTGTTTTCTTCTCTTTTCCCCATTCCTGCACCCATCCAGTACCCGCCGTTACCACCAGCGTCTGGCCCAACGGGTGGGTGTGCCATGCCGATCTGGCTCCCGGCTCAAAGGTGACTACCGATGCTGACGTACGTTGAGGAGCAACAGGCCTGAACAGGGGATCAACCCACACCCGGCCGGTGAAGTTTTCCTGTGGTCCCTGAATAAAATCACGGCTGCCACTTTTAGAAATCGTCATCGCTGGCATCTCATTAGCCAGTGCCGATAACGAAAACAACAAGCCAAATGATAGTGAAAATGCAGCAGTTTTTTTCTTAGGCATCATAAACTCCATAAGGTTATTGAATAAAAAGGTCAACACTCACGATTTAAATTAAAAATAGATATTTCACCAGGCAGGTCTTTTCAATGTCATTATTTATAAAACCGCAATGCATCAAGCAGTAAACTAAAGGCTTTTGAAGGCTGTCTGCGTCCTGGATAATAGATATAATAGCCATCCCAGTAAGGACACCAGTCGTCAAGCACGCTGATCAGCGCCCCTGAATCGAGATATTGCTGGGCAATATCCCGTGGGACATAAGCCAGGCCATAGCCTTCAATAGCAGCATTTAATATTTGGTAGATCCGGCTAAATATGAGTTGCCCCTGCACTTTAACATTAATCCCCTTACCTTCTTTCTCAAATTCCCACGCATACAAATTCCCATGGGTTGGAAAGCGTAAATTGATACAGCTGTGTTTGAGCAGGTCGTTAGGCTGTTGCGGTTTATCATGATTCGCAAAGTATTCCGGCGCACCGACAACAGCAAAACGAACATCTGGCCCAATCTTAACGGATACCATCCCATTGGCGATTTGTTCCCCAAAGCGGATTCCTGCATCAAAACGACCAGAGACAATATCAGTAAGCGTATAGTCATCAATAAGTTCCAGCTGAATTTCCGGGTAATCGCGTAAAAACTGACGAACTTTGGGCCAAATCAGGGTATTAATGGCGTAATCCGATGTTGATATACGAATGCAGCCTGCGGGTTGATTACTCAAATCCTTCAGGGACAGCAATTTATCCTGAATGCCATCGATGTATGGCCCGATATCATTCAGCATTGTCTCACCGACTGTCGTGAGTGAGACACTGCGTGTTGTTCGGGTAAGAAGTTTCACACCAAGCCGGCTTTCAAGCGTTCGCAGGCTATGGCTCAACGCGGATTGCGATATACCAAGCTGCGCGGCAGCTTTAGTGAAGTTCTGCAAACGTGCGACAACAATAAAAGCCGTAAGATCGTTCAAATTTTCTCGTGCCAAAAAGACCCCTTTCACTTGTTCAGATGGCAAAACTTTTAACCGCGATACTGTTCTACTTGACACCAGGATTCGATCGGAGTCTTAACATTTTGCAGCATGATTAATGAGTAATCCTCATAACACTTTCAATTTATCGTTGCTTATCAAATGCCTTGTTTGCAGGTATAGTCCCTCCACTATTCAGGCAAAACCTATTTAGCTGGACTTTCACCCCCTCAGCTTATTGTTATTTCTGAAAAGAATTAGCGGCATCACTATTTTATTACATCGTCTGGTCATGCAATTTAATAACGGAGAATTAATCCGATGTTAAACGCTTCCCTTTTTAATTATCACCGCGCTAAAAATTTCGCCATCGTTACACTTCTTGGTTTGACATCTGCTTTTAGCGATGCAGCCCCTGATATTAGTGAGAAAAAGTCAATGCAAAGTTCTGATAATTCCCCGACGCAAGTGAAAACCGACATATTGTCTGCTCGCCAGCAAGCCATTATTCCAGTGGCGGCATTCGGTGCAGCAGGCACCATAGACAAACTTAATACCGCGCTGGGCGCAAGCCTGGATGCTGGCCTGACAGTCAATGAAGTAAAAGAGGTGTTGATACAACTCTATGCCTACGCGGGTTTTCCGCGCAGCCTGAATGCTCTTGGCGAGATGATGAAGGTACTGGAAAAACGTAAACAGCAAGGAATTGAGGATGTTCCAGGTAATGAACCGACGCGGGCTATTCCCGAAGGAAGCGCATTGCTTGAGGCTGGTACCCACAATCAGACACGCTTGTCTGGTGCCCCTGTCCAGGGACCCCTGTTCGACTTTGCACCAACGATTAACCAATACCTCAGAACACATTTATTTGGTGATATTTTTGAGCGGGATAACCTCGACTGGCAAAGCCGTGAATTGGCGACGATAAGCATGTTGTCTGCCCTTCAGGGTGTCGATGCTCAGATACAGGCCCATATGCGGATCGGCATGAATACCGGTTTATCTGCAGACCAGTTACGCCATCTGACCCAGGTACTGGCGGAACGTGTCGATGAACGATCCGCACAACGCGCACGCGAAGCGCTGGAGAAACACCTTGCGACGGTTGCTGGAAAATAGAATCGATGCATGATGCCCCGTCAAAGAACCAGGCAAGGGCGGCACTCAGTGCCGCATTGCTCGGTTTTTTTATCATCACTCTTGATGCTGTCGTAGTGAATGTCGCACTTCCCACCATCGGACGCGAACTGAAGGCGAGTATTACCGATCTCCAGTGGATTGTGGACAGCTATACCCTCGCGTTTGCCGCACTGCTTCTTTTTGCTGGTTCGCTATGTGATCTGATAGGTGCGCGCATGACCTTTGGTGGCGGACTATCCCTTTTTGTGCTGGCATCAATAGCCTGCGGGATGGCGAAAAATACCGATACCCTGATTATTGCGCGTTTTACTCAGGGAATGGGGGCTGCGTTAATTATGCCTGCCACAATGTCGCTGATTCGGCATCACTTCGCTGATGCCGCGCAGCGAGGACGTGCTGTTGCCATATGGGCAATGGGCGGCTCCATTGCTTCCACTTCCGGACCGTTAATTGGCGGTGTGCTGACGCAGATAGACTGGCGATGGATTTTCTTTATCAATATCCCGGTCGGAGTGATTGCCCTGGCATTATTGACACGTATTCCCGCTTCGCCCAAACGCGCCGTGCCGTTTGATTTTCTGGGACAGCTGGCTGCTACCCTGTTTATGGGCTCACTGATTTACGGCACCATTGAGTCTGGCCGACATGATATGGAGGGCTTCTCTGTCTGGTTATCTTTCATGCTCACGCTGGTGTCTCTGGTCTTGTTTATTATTGTGCAAAAACGCATCCACCATCCTATGATTCCAGAGGCGTTAATCGCGTCCGGAAATGTGAAAATTTCCATGCTGGTGGGTTTCACGTTTATGGCTGGATATTTTGGATTGCCCTTTTTGATGAGCCTTTATCTGCAACAGGACATGGGTCTTACCGCCGCTCAAACCGGCGTGATTTTCCTGCCCATGATGTTGACAGGACTGGTCATCACGCCTTTCTCCGCCCGGCTGGTTCAGCGATTTAATGCGAAAAATTTAATCGTCTCCGGACTGGTGTCGATGGCTGCGGGTCTGCTGTTGCTGACGTTGCTCCCCGTATCGGTGTCAGTGGCGTGGATTTCACTCACGATGATGCTGGTTGGCATCGCGGGTCCTTTGATTGCCCCGCCGGTAGCGGCTTTACTGCTGAACAGTGTCTCGCCCGCACTGGCCGGTATTGCCAGCGGCATTTTCAATACCAGCCGCCAGGTCGGGGGCGCGATGGCGATTGCCGTATTTGGTGCCATCCTTGCGCAATCCCCGTCTTTTATACCGGGTTTCCATATCAGCCTGATTCTGGCCGCCTGTCTGTCTCTGGGAACCGCAGTCTTTGCATTGAGATTACATTCATAATTTACCAGAACACATTTCTGAGTCGCCACTATGCAAATGAACCGAGCCGATATGGCAGATTTAATCTACTTTTGCGCCATCGCGCGGCACCAAAGCTTCAGCCGGGCCGCCATTGAACTGGGCGTCAGCGCATCCGCACTCAGCCATGCCCTGAAAGGGTTTGAAGCACGCCTGGGTGTTCGTCTCCTTAACAGAACGACAAAAAGCGTCACCCTGACAGAAGCGGGAAAAACGTTAGCGCAGACGGTGCAATCACCCATTGAGACCATTGATTCGGCACTGGAGAAACTTAATTTATTCCGTGACACGCCTGCTGGTCGTATTCGCCTGAATGTCGCTGTTGAAGCGTCGACATTATTGCTGGCCCCGATACTGCCTGATTTTGTCGACCTCTATCCTGACGTTGAACTGGATATTGTGGCCACCAACCGCATTGTGGATATGACGGAAGAAGGATTTGATGCCGGAATCCGTTACGGCGGTACAATCCCGGAAGATATGATTGCCCAGCGCTTATCCGCTGATATCCGCTGGGTGGTGGCGGGTTCTCCGGAATATCTCGATCGTTTTGGGACTCCCCTGCACCCGAATGATCTGGACAAACATCGGTGTGTCAGTAACCGGTTGGGTGACAACCGCATCTATCGGTGGGAATTCGACCGGGGCGACGAATCGCTGGCGATCAAAGTGCCGCCATTAATCACGGTAGATCAGGCTGAGACCGGGCTTGTCGCGGTACTGAAAGGCGTGGGCCTGATGTATTACCCTGAGCCGTTGATTGCTAAATACGTCAAAGAAGGCAGCCTGCGACTGGTGCTTACCGATTGGGCCTCGATGGGTTCCGGCTTTCATATCTACTACTCCAGTCGCCGCCAGTTACCAACAGGTCTGAGACTATTAATCGATTTAATACGAAAAATTCAGCCGCTCGGCTTGTAATTGATTGATGAGAAAAACTCAGCACGGCGTTAAATAGGCATAGGTGGTTTCAGGATGCCTGAGAAATTATTATAAAAATCATTAAGCGATGATATTTTCTCAGGAGACCACCTATGCAATATCTCAATCTTGGACGCAGCGGTCTGAAGGTTTCACGACTTTGTCTGGGGTGTATGAGTTATGGAGAACCCAATCGTCTGCCACAAGCCTGGTCACTTGATGAAGAAGCGTCACGCCCTTTTTTCCGTCAGGCGCTGGAGGCCGGAATTAATTTTTTTGATACGGCGAATATCTATTCCGGCGGCAGTTCAGAAGAAATTGTCGGCCGAGCGCTTAACGACATGGCGCGACGTGATGAGATAGTTGTGGCGACCAAAGCGTTCTTTCCCTGGAAAAACTCACCCAATGCCGGCTTTCTTTCGCGGAAATCACTGATGCAGTCAATTGACGACAGCCTCACTCGCCTCGGGATGGATTATGTCGATTTATTCCAGATCCATCGCTTCGATCATAGTACACCTGTCGAAGAAACCATGGAGGCGTTGCATGATATCGTGAAGGCCGGTAAAGCCCGCTATATCGGAGCTTCATCAATGGAAGCATGGCGTTTTTCCAAAATGCAATACGTCGCTGAACGCCACGGCTGGACACGATTCATTTCCATGCAACCGCAATACAACCTGCTCTACCGTGAAGAAGAACGCGAGATGCTGCCGTTGTGTGAAGACCAGGGGGTCGGTGTTATTCCCTGGAGTCCAATGGCGCGTGGCAGGCTCACCAGAGACTGGAGCGAAGCAACGCTCCGTACTCAGAACGATGCTTTTGCGCTTAAGATGTATCAGAACACCGCAGAACATGACCGGCAGGTCGTCGAAATCGTCACGCGTATCGCAACCTATCATGGTGTGCCGCGCGCCCATGTCGCGCTGGCCTGGTTGCTTTCAAAATCAGCAATCACATCCCCGATTATTGGCGCAACAAAACCAGACCATCTTTCAACCGCTCTTGGCGCACTGAACTTTTCGCTATCTGATGAAGAAATTGCTGCGCTGGAGGCACCTTATGTGCCCCATCCTGTCGATGGCATTATTCCACCACTGTCAGATCAGCCGCTCATGCTCTCCCCGGTTTAACTTTCAGGGATTAACATTTTATTGATTCCCGTACTTCATTGTTACGGGAATTAATTAAGTTAACAGGAAATTTTATATGCAATATACCCATCTCGGCCGTGCCGGACTGAAAGTCAGCCGCCTTTGTCTCGGCACCATGAATTTTGGCGATGCAACTGATGAACAAACCAGTTCCGATATTATGGATGCCGCGATCGACGCTGGAATTAACTTTTTCGATTCTGCCGATGTTTATGGCGGTCCACAATCTCCGGACATGGCCAAAGGTTATGGTTTATCTGAAGAGATTATTGGCCGCTGGCTTGCCCGAAGTGGTAAACGAAACCGGATTGTACTGGCGACTAAAGTCTATCAGCCGATGGAAACCGGCCCCAACGATAAATACCTTTCGGCTTACCATATACGCCGTGCCTGTGATGAAAGTCTGAGGCGTCTGAAAACAGACCACATCGATCTGTACCAAATGCACCATATTGACCGGTCTACGCCCTGGGAAGAAATATGGCAGGCGATGGAGCAACTGATCCGCGAAGGTAAGATTACTTATGTGGGCAGCAGCAACTTCGCAGGCTGGAATATTGCCACAGCGCAATGCTCAGCCATCTCACGTAATCTGCTCGGCCTGTCATCAGAACAGAGCCTGTATAACCTGACGCAAAGAAGCATCGAACTTGAAGTGATCCCTGCCGTTCGCCATTTTGGTCTGGGCTTGATTCCGTGGAGTCCTCTGGGCGGCGGATTACTCGGTGGTGTATTGCAGAAGACACGCGAAGGCCGCAGGGCATCTCCGGCTATGGAGAAAAAAATTGCGCGTTTTCGCGAGCAACTGGAAGCCTGGGAAACGCTCTGCAATGATCTCGGCGAACGTCCGTCAGATGTGGCTCTCGCCTGGTTATTGCATCATTCCGCAGTTACCGCGCCCATTGTTGGCCCCAGAATACCGGAACAGCTCACCCAATCATTACGGGCATTAGATATTTCTTTATCTGAAGACACGCTGCGTTGCCTTGATGAAATCTGGCCGGGTCCGGGTGGACAGGCACCTGAAGCCTACGCATGGTAAAAAAATAAGGTGGTTTCAACTGGCAGCACCTATTGCCGCGATAGTTAGCATGTTAACAATTGCAGCATTTATTGATAATATTGCAATAGTCACTATGGTTATCATTATTCCCATCGGAGGCACACAGTCTCCCACCCAAATAAACTAAGGAAATGACCATGAAAACTATCAAAGCAATGTCTATCGCCGCTGTCGCCACTCTTTCTCTGATGTCATTCGGTAGCTTCGCTCAGAGCGTCACTGCTTCTGACTTAACTTTGGATGGTGCTGAAGCGCAAATCGCTGCTCAGGCAGCACAACAGGGCGCACATTATAAAATCACCGAAGCGAGCAACAATAACTTCGTGCATATGACTGCTGAACTGTACAAATAACAGTTCATGTTACTTAGCAGTACCAGAAGGGGTCGCCACAGGGGCGGCCCCATTTTTATGGTTCATAGATGCGGAATAACTGTGACGCCTGTTCTATTTCCGGGTGCAGCCAGAAAAGCTGTAAAGGAGAGGAACAACAATACCATTACTCTCCGTGCCATTGATCACGGGTGATATTAAACATCAGGCTTGGTGGCAACCCGTCAAAATCGCAGACCTTTTTGAGAAATGTCAGTCCCGCTTTTTCCAGTACCCTGCGTGAAGCAAGGTGGTGCTCACGAACGACCCCCACAATTTCTTCCAGACCAACTTCTTCAAACCCATAGCGCAGCGCTCTTAAGGAAAGCTCGGTCGCATACCCTTTTCCCCAGGCATCGGGGGCAAAGCGGTAACCCAGGTTGTTCGTCTGGCGACCATCAAACTGGCTGACGAAGACACCGCCAAAACCGATAATTTTGTCGGGACTGGACTTTTCAAATATCGTCCAGTCACCGAAGCCGTGCTCTTTGTAGATATTTAACGTACGTTCCAGCGCATGACGTGAATATTCGATATCAGGATGAGGTCCCCGGGGATTAAATTTATGCGTTTCCGGGTCACCATATATTCTGAACAAATCATTGAGATCGGCGGGAGTTGAGTGCCTGTACAGTAACCGCTCTGATTCCCAAAACATTCTTCTTTCCTTAGTTTTTTATGCGGAGAGGCCTGTGGCTGAGCGAGTTTGCAGCCACAGGGAGACCTCAATCATCTTGATTACTCTTGCGGTAAAAATCGAGTGGAATATTAAGTGGATGTCTGACTCAGTTATCCACAGTTAAGGTGCATATCCGGCTCAACACCCTGTGGATAACAAAGATAATGCCGCGCAGGATGCCAGCTGGCGGAGAGGTGATCATTTCCCGACCAGCTGGCTACGCATTTAATAACAGTCTGGTACCAGCATACTCTCCGGAACGGGGTGCCGGGCATAATCAGCATGATGAATGCGCGAGGGTAAGGTAATCGGAGTGCCTTCTTCAGCCTCATAAGGCACCTGCTGCAACAGATGGGAAATACAGTTGAGACGGGCTTTTTTCTTATCCACGCCCTGCACGATCCACCAGCGGGCTTCCTCAATGTTGGTCCGTTCCAGCATGATTTCTTTGGCTGCGGTGTAGTCCTCCCAGCGACGGCGGCTCTCCAGATCCATAGGACTTAGCTTCCACTGTTTTAATGGATCATGGATACGGCTCAGGAAACGCGTCTCCTGTTCTTCATCGGTGATGGAAATCCAGTACTTCACGATTTGAATACCGCTGCGGACCAGTAACCGTTCAAACTCCGGGGCGCTATGAAAAAACTCTTCGTACTCCTCGTCGCTACAAAATCCCATCACTTTTTCCACGCCAGCGCGGTTGTACCAGCTGCGGTCAAACAGCACGATCTCCCCCGCCGCAGGCAGATGTGACACATAACGCTGGAAATACCACTGCGAACGTTCACGCTCGCTGGGTGCAGGCAGCGCGGCCACCCGACAATAGCGGGGGTTCAGCCGCTGCATGATGCGCTTGATGACGCCCCCTTTACCGGCCGCATCGCGGCCTTCAAAAATCACCACCAGACGATGGCCCGTGCGGACCACCCAGTTTTGCAGTTTGACTAATTCACCCTGCAGATGCAGAAGTTCGCCAAAGTAACGGCGGCGCCAGGCCCTTTCATCCGGGTCAGGCCGTGCTGCCGGATCCAGATCCTCCAGTTCCAGCTCAAGCGCTTCATCGTAACTGTCAAAGAACTCCTGCAAAAAACGCGCATCAGATTTATTGTTGTAATCAATTTCATGTGCAGACATCGTCTTATATCCCTGTCGAAGCGAGCGTTACAGTGAAACCATCATCCAGTAGAGAGCAGCAGAGAGCAGTGCAGCAGCAGGCAGCGTTAACACCCAGGCCAGCACCATGTTGCGAATCGTCCCCAGCTGCAGGCCGCTTTTGTTAGCCGCCATGGTGCCTGCAATGCCTGAGGAGAGCACATGTGTGGTGGACACCGGTAAACCAAAGGCATCAGCCGCCCCGATGGTGCCCATTGCGACCAGTTGAGCACTGACGCCCTGCGCGTAGTTAAGGTGGCTTTTGCCAATTTTCTCTCCCAGGGTTGCGACAATGCGACGCCAACCCACCATGGTGCCCAGTCCGAGCGCCAGCGCCACGGCCACTTTGACCCAGGTCGGGATAAACTGCGTTGACGCATTCAGTGCTTTCTCCAGTGTCTGAAGAGTCTGGTGCGTGGTAGCCGGTAAGGTCAGCGTCTTATCGGTTGTCAGATGTTTGATGGTCTGCGCGGCAAGATACATATCATCGCGCACAGCAGGCATCTGTGCAGCAGGAATGGTTTGCAACGAACCATAGTGGCTCAGCGTGTCGCCAATTCGTCCCGTGGTCTGTGCCAGCGCGGCTAGCACCGTGGCATGGCTTTCACCCGTACGCAGATAGGTGGTCAGCACATCCGCTGCGGGCGCAGAGAGGACAACCGACGTTTGCTGTAACAGCTGAGTTTTGCTGCTGTCTGCCAGCGCAATAATATGCGGAACTTCAGACTGCGGCAGGGCACGGTTAAGGGAATAGGTCACCGGCAGCGCAGCGACCAGAATCAGCATCATCAGTCCCATCCCCTTCTGCCCGTCATTCGAACCATGGGCAAAAGAGACACCAGTACAGGTCAGCACCATCAGACCACGGATCCATAATGGCGGAGCGCCTTTCTCTTTCGCCGTCTGATACAGTTCTGGCTTTTTCACCAACCGCTTCATCAGCACCAGCAGCAGTGCCGCACAGACGAAGCCTACGATCGGCGAAAGGATAAGCGCGTTACCGATATTTAACGCCTGGCCCCAGTTCACTCCGCTCATTGCGCTACGTCCATGCATCACCGCATTGGCAATACCGACACCAATAATCGAGCCAATCAGCGTATGGGAAGAGGAGGCAGGCAACCCGAGCCACCACGTCGCCAGATTCCAGATGATGGCGGAGAACAGCAGCGCGTAAATCATGACAAAACTTTCACTGCTGCCCCCCTGAATAATTAATTCCACCGGCAAAAGAGAAATGATGCCAAAGGCGACCGCCCCGGTTGAGCACAGGACACCGAGAAAGTTAAAGATGCCAGACCATACCACTGCAACAGTGGGCGATAGCGAGCGGGTATAAATGACGGTGGCGACCGCATTGGCGGTATCGTGAAAGCCATTAACGAATTCAAAGCCCAGCGCGGCCAGCAGCGCAATACCTAAAAGAACGATGGGCAGATAGCTGCTAAATGTCAGCCCGGTTTGCTGAATCTCGCCAAGGAATTGTGTTCCGGTGAAAATAAGACCAGCAATGATTAAAGCGCCAAAAAGAAATAACGGTTTTTTACTGTTTCCCTGATTGACTTCTTCGGAGGTGGATAACGGAGTTGCGGTAACACTCAAAGCCTGAGGCGTAACGTAATCGCTCATTAGTGAAAATTTCCTATAGATCGCTAAAGCAGCAAAAGCACAACGATTTGTGTGACCACCATATAGAAAATTTATGAAAGTTTTATGACAGAACTGTCAAAAAAGCGTCATATGGAAAAGTGGGAAAGACGGGGAATTCATCATTAACCAATGAATAATCAATGAATTAAATTGAATGTGAAAAAATCTCAATTTCGTATTTGAGTTAGAGGATTGTCATAAACCTGTCACAAAACCCCGGATAATGATAACCAGTATTAACATTTACCATAGGTAATAATTATCTTTATAACGCCATCAATTCAGGGCCTCGTTAATTTAAGAGGCCCTTCTGGTGCTTATTTCGTCGTATATCCGCCGTTGACCAGGATGGTCTGCCCGGTCATCCACCAGCCATCACTAACCAGAAAACGTACCCATGGCACGATGTCTTCAATATCTGTCAGGCCGGTTTTGCTGAAGGGGGAAAGTGCAGCGGCAGTTTTGTGGTAAGCCACCGCCTCCGCGCCCTCTGCCGGATAAAAAAACGGCGTATCCATCGGGCCGGGGCCGATCGCAGTGACCGAGATACCACGTTCACCCAGTTCTTTCGAGGCAGCACGCGTAAAGTGCTCGACCGGTGCCTTCATCCCCGCATAAGCAGCATAGAACGGCGTGTAAGCTCCCAGCAGCGATGTCACCAGGGTACAGATTTTTCCTTTATCATTGATATGCTTACCGGCTTCCTTCAGAAAGAAGAACGCGGTCTTCGCGTTAACCGCACTCATATCATCAAACTCTTCTTCCGTGATGTCCGCCATCGGCTTCTTCAGCACTTTACCCACGGTGTTGATGGCAATGTCAGGCCGACCCACTGCAGCCACAACATCGGCGAACAGTTTCTCCATCGCAGCGGCTGAGGTCAAATCCGCCTGAAAGGCGCAGGCCACTGCCCCGGAGGCCTGAATGGCGTTCACCGTGTCTTCGACGTCCTGTTGCGTAGCGGCACTGTTATAGTGAATGGCAACAGCACGGGCCCCCTGCCGGGCAAAGTCACGGGCAATCAATCCCCCGAGATTTTTAGCCCCTCCGGCGATAAGGACAGTTTTTCCTTTGATGGCATGGTCACTCATGATTCAGCTCCTGATGCAGTGGTTTTCGGGCAAATCCCGTAATCAACAGCTTAATGTGAATGAAAAATAGATAAATACTGATAATCTGCATGCACTGTGCATAATTCACGAACAATCAGGGCCTATGGATACGGTTGATCTGTTTAAGATATTTCTGCGGGTGGCGGAAAACGGCAGCTTTATTCGGGCAGCGGAAACACTCAATCGCCCCGCATCCACCATCTCGGCGGCGATCCGGGAGCTGGAATCCCGGCTGGGTACGCGCCTGTTCCACCGCACCACACGCACCGTTTCACTGACGCATGACGGCAGTGCTTTCTACGCACGCTGTCAGGTGGTGGTTCAGGATGTAGAAGAAACGGAGAATCTTTTCAGGCAGACCAGCAAAGAGGTGTCCGGGAAGATCCGCGTCGATGTGCCCGGGCGGGTTGGCAGCCGCATTATTATTCCCGCCCTGAAGGATTTTTTTACTCGCCATCCGGGTATCCAGATCGAACTTGGCGTCACCGACAGAAGCGTAAATCTTGCTGAAGAAGGCATAGATTGTGCTGTTCGCGTCGGCAGGCTGAATGACTCCGGCATGGTATCGCGTTGCATAGGCTATCTGCGCATCATTAACGTCGCGTCTGAGGCATATATGGCGGGTTCTGGTGAGTTGACCTCACCGGGTGAACTCAACCGCTATGCAGCTGTAGGGTATGCCTCACCCACTACCGGTCGCCGGGAGCGCTGGGAATGGGTGCAGGAAGGAGAGATCCTCAATGCCGACGTTAACAGCCAGCTCACCGTGAACAGCGCTGAAGCCTATATTGCCGCCTGCGTTGCGGGTTTGGGTATCATTCAAATCCCTGAGTATGACGTCAGTGACCTGTTGGCCGCGGGGGCACTGCGCCAGGTTATGACCGATTTCCAACCGGGTCCGCTCCCTGTCAGCATTCTCTACCCTCATCGGCGACACCTTTCCCGCCCTTTACGCTTATTCACCGACTGGCTGACTCCGCTGTTACAGGAAAAGATGAGCCTGCTGCCTGCGTAGTAAGGTCTCTCCTCACCTTTTTCAGTCAACCAAATCCTGCAGTTCACTGACAGTGGTACGGCTGGAAAACCGATTCAACTCGCCAAACAGCGGATCCCACTCCTGAATATCCAGATGCGCGATAAGATCCTCACGCGCAAACGGGTCCGCATTGACCATCGCCTGAACCTCATCCAGCGTGTCTGCCTGGAAAACCAGAAAACCCGCCCGTAGCGGGGTGTTCTTCAGAGGTCCGGAAGCCAGCAGTTTCCCCTGATTGATCAATACCTTCAGGTAAACCACATGTTCACGAACAAAAGCATTCCACTCCGTGCCATCCGGATGGTCCATTCTGACCACAAAGATACCCATCATTAACTCCGATATGTTGGTTAGGAAAAAAACCAGCATAATGAGCACTGACAGTATTTAAAACAGACCAGTATTGCGTTCTGAAACAACCAGAGGTTGTTAATGCTTGATAAACTTACGGGTATGCGGACCTTTGTTGCTGCGGTGCAAACCGGATCTTTCGTCGCCGCCGCAGACAAACTCAGCATGTCGCCACAGATGGTGGCACGCCATATTGCCGCGCTGGAACAGCAGCTGGCGACTCGCCTGCTGAACCGGACGACACGCAGGCAAAGCCTGACGCCTGCGGGTTGCCAGTATTTCAGGCGATGCGAGGCTATCCTGAAGGCGATTGAAGACGCCGAGCATGAGGCCAGCGGTACCACCGACGTCCCTGCGGGCACGCTGCGACTCAACGCCCCGGTCACGTTCGGCCGCTATGCCTTAGTGAATTTTCTCAGCCAGTTTCTCCAGCGTTATCCGCAAATGAGCATTGAACTTACGTTGTCCGACGAAGTTATCAATCCGGCAGCGGAGAGTTTTGATATGGTTATCCGTATCGGAGATCTGGATAAAAACCTTCGCTTTGCTGCAAAACCGTTACCCGCCTGGCGGCTGATTGCCTGTGCCGCGCCTCAATACCTGGCAAAACATGGCTGGCCACAGCATCCCTCCGATCTGCGCCATCACGAGTGTCTGGGCTTTTCCCCGTGGCCTGCGGGACTCACTCATCAATGGCCATTCCTCAGCTCGGAGGGACTTACTGGCGTGACAATCAACTCCCGCCTGACCATTAACAACTGGGGCGCCATTCTGGAAGCGGCAATCCAGGGAACGGGCGTGCTGATTGGCTACGAAAGGGGGCTTGAGCAACCGATTAAACAGGGGCAGCTCGTCACACTTTTGGCCGACTATAAAATTCCCGAACGGGCGATGCATCTGCTGTATGACCCTTCCCGCGCCAGCGAAACCCGCTATCAGGTTTTCATTGATGAGTTATGCGCGTTTTTTAATTAGCTTCTGGTGTCCAGAAATACAGGTGGGGGGAAAGTTCTTATATTTTAAAAAGCATCATCCCTGATGCAGATAGACTCATGAGAGCGCCTTCAACATGGCTTTTGAGTAAGCAATACGGTCTTCGAGATTGATCTTTGCCGTTCCGTTCACCCGCTCCGTCAGGGTCACGAGATTCCAGCTGTCGGCGAGCGGAAGGCATTTGCGACTTTTCAGGTACCAGCAGCCAGAAACGGCGGCACCCTCAGGACTTTTACACCATTCGGCAGCCTCTTCGACGGGCATGTTTAGGTAATTTGCAAAATCCTGATATTCCGTTTTCCCCGTCAGTTGGATAAGCCCGCGGCCTCGGTAACGATAACCATCTCCGGAGGCTTCATCACCATTACCTAATCGGTTGGCGTAGACCCTATTTGCCAATTTAATCGGTTGACGCAAAAACTGTTCAGCTTCCTGCTCATCTTTAAAGTGGCGACCAAAAATCTTCATCAGCCGGTTTAATGTGGTGTAGTAAAGATGTTCTTCCAGTTCAGAAAAAGTGGGCCCCGCTTCAACCAGAAACTGGCCTAGTGCGGCAGCTACACGCTGACTGGAATTTAATTCAAATTTCTCAAATGCGTGAGTTAAAACCGGAACCCAGATATCGGTATTCAGATGTGGACTCGTTTGTTTTAGCGCTTTCTCCAGGATCGTTTGTGGCGTTGTCGCCCCCCCTGTTTTTACACCACTATCCACAACAGGAGGGATGGCTATTGGTTGTTCCATCATATTTACTGATGAGCGTGCGTCCTGGTTTCCATTATTTTGGCTATCTGATTTCCCACTGATCTCACCTGGACTACTGGACGTTCCAATATAAGGTGAGATCGCTGTTTTGATTCGGGAATTAAAACTTCCTTCAATAAAATCAACGCCTGCATAACCGGCGGCAACAACAGCCATCAGCAATTCCGAGTCGAATGTCGTTGAAAACCTATCCAGACCAATGGTTATCCCGGAAAGTCCCCCAGCAATAAAACCAATCATCAGTGTGACCATTAAATAACTTGCACTAAAGTTTTGTGTGTCGTCTTTGTTTTCAATCTGCAAATACCCCGCTTTACGCAACCCAACAACGGCGCGAATACCTTGCCCTGTCATTCCTGCTATACCACAGAGTAATAATGCCGGTAAGGCGGAAGCTAATGTAATAGTTGTCATTGCTGCACCTCGACGTTAGCAGCACTCAGCCAGATAACGCCATTATTTTTATCGGTTGCAATGACAATAATATAGGGATCAAGTCGATTGCCAATATCAAACGACTTCCGAACCCGTAACGTTGTCATAAAAACTGCAATTTTATCTTCTTCAGGAATAAACATGGTTTACCTCGGTAGTCTGACCCAGATGAAATGACAATTGAATAGAATATTTTCTCTTCTGTTAAAATTTTCATAGCATAAGGAAGAAGTACACAGCAGTTGCACCTCCATATCATCGTTGGATGGTTTTATGAAAAGATCAAGGCCAGAAAGAGAATATATAGAGAGTCAGAAATAAGATTCACCACCAAAAACAAAGCAACCATAAAATAAACTAAATAATTAGCAAAATAATAAATTGACTGCCTCGGGGAGATTCATTTTTAGCGCAATAACTTCCTGCGAATGGAAGTACTCAGATAACGTTGGGCTACCACAGTGACGATAAGATAACACGTTAAAACTATGATGAATTGACCGGTCCGGCCAGACATAAAGCACCTATGCAACCACAAACCTCAGTAATTCAGTGCCGGTTGTTTGCACTACACTGTAATCCCAACCGCGCTAATGAAAGGAGTTCTCATGAAGCTATGGCATGTTGTGACCGGTGTTACTATCGCGCTGAGCCTGGTTGCCTGCAAATCGCCCACACCGCCGAAAGGGGTAACGCCCGTCACCGGTTTTGACGCCGGTCGTTATCTGGGTAAATGGTACGAGATAGCCCGTCTCGAAAACCGCTTCGAACGTGGGCTTGAACGCGTCACCGCCACCTATGGTAAGCGCAGCGATGACGGAATCAGCGTACTCAACCGGGGTTACAATCCACAGACGCAAAAATGGCAGGAAAGTGAGGGCAAAGCTTACTTTATCGGTGATCCGGCCACCGCCGCCCTCAAAGTTTCATTCTTTGGACCGTTTTATGGCGGTTATAACGTGATCAGGCTGGATGAGAATTACCAGTACGCGCTGGTGAGTGGCCCCAACCGTGATTATCTGTGGATCCTCTCCAGAACCCCCACCATCCCGGATGCAGTGAAACAGGATTACGTTGACACCGCACGCAAGCTCGGCTTCCGGGTTGATCAATTGTTGTGGGTGAAGCAGTAAAATCCTTATTCATCAAAATGTTGAATCTATCCTGTCTGGCGAACCACACCAGACAGGACAGTCAACGCGCGACGACTATTTGCGTTGTTTTCTGCGCATCAGCAGCAGCAAGGCCAGCAACACAATCACGCCACCAGCAATCATGCCGCCTTTAGCCACGGCCAGCAGCGATGACGGTTTGCCACCCGCACGCAGTTCCTTCACCCGCTCCTCTGTCGTCTGTACCTTAGCGTCGCCAAAGTTCTGGAACAGGTAGTTCACCAGAGTCGCAACCTGCTTGTCATCCATCTGACGAGAGAAGGCAGGCATTGCCTGGCCCTTGTCCGGCACCAGACCATCCAGCACCGCCATCACGGCGTTATCCGCCACCGGACGGCGGAACACCGCGTTGCCATAAAGCGCTGGCAAACCGTTACGCCCTTCCCCTGACAGCTGGTGACAGGTGGCACAATGGTTGTTGTACAGCGTGGCCCCTTCTGATGCATTACCTGACATCAGATCGAATTCACTCATCGGTTTTGCCGGAGGAAGCTGCGCTTTATCAGAGGTAGGATTGATTTGCTGGGCCGGAACATCGCGCAGATAGGTCGCGATAGCGCTGAGATCCGCCGATGACAAATGACTGAAGCTCTTGTTAATCGCCTCCAGCATCGGACCACCCGCCTGCGAACCTTCACCGGAGTTACCGGTTGAGAGATAAGAAATCAGCGCTTTGTCAGACCAGCCACCAATCCCCGCATGCACATCAGAGGTGATATTCGGTGCAAACCATGTCCCCAGTGAGGCACCCGCCAGCGACTTATCTGACTGCTCAGCCATCAGCACATTACGTGGGGTGTGGCAGGTTGAACAGTGAGCCAGCCCTTCTACCAGATAAGCCCCTCGGTTCCATTCAGCAGATTTACTGCTATCTGGCGTGAACGGTTTACTGTCGGCAAACAGCAGATTCCAGCCCGCCATCGACAGACGGATATTGAACGGGAATGGCAGGTCAGTCTGCGGTCCTTTGTCATCAACCGGCTGCACGCCATGCATAAAGTACGCGTACAGCGCCTTCATATCCTCGTCGGTAATCTTTGCATACGAGGTATACGGCATGGCCGGATAGAGATTAGCCCCGTCCTTACGTACACCGTGTCGCACCGCCTTTTCAAAATCACTCAGGCTGTAATCGCCAATACCGGCGGTTTTAGAAGGAGTGATGTTGGTGCTGTAAATGCTGCCCAGCGGAGTCTGTAATGACAATCCACCAGCGAAAGGTTTACCCGCAGGCGCGGTATGGCAGGCGCCACAGTCTCCGGCAGTCGCCAGGTACTGGCCTTTGGCGATTAACGCCGTTGAGGAATCATCGTCGGCATGAGCCGATGCGCTGAGTGACAGTGCCAGAGCCAGTCCGGTCAGGCTTAAAGAAAGCGATTTTTTCATGGTGGCTCTCCTTAAATTTTGCCCAGAATGGCGTCGGCGGTACGTAAGCCAAGCGCGCATGCTGTCAGGGTGGAGTTGGCGGTCGCGACCGTCGGCATCACGCCGGTTGATACGATGTACAAATTGTCGTATTCCCAGGCTTTACCGTGGTGGTCGGTCACTGAAGTTTTTTCATCAAAGCCCATCGCCAGCGTACCGGTAATATGCTGGTTATTGCTGTAAACGCCCGGTGTGGAGTAACGCACATCAGTGGCACCCAGCATCCTGGCAATATCGGCATACACCGCCAGAGAGTGCTGCATCCCTTTCTCAACATAACTATCAAATGAGTAGGAGAACGACGGCGTCGGCAGACCCAGCGCATCCTTTTTCGAGGTGCTCAGCATGGTGCGGTTATTCGGATCGGGCAGCTGTTCAAGAACGTTTTTAATACTCAACTCGTGAGAAGCACGGAAACGGATAGCATCATCCAGCGCCTGCCCGGTAAGGCCCTCTTTGATCGCGCCAGCAGTGACACCAGCAACCCGTGATGAGTTGGAAATATCGATACGGAACGCGGCAGATTCAGAACGGAAAGCACCGTCACGCAACTGCTGAATAGAAGACGGGCTCATCGGGCCACGACCCGGCCACAGTGGCTCATCGACATAAAAGGTTGCCGAATTGGAAGGGTGATCCATCAGATTGCGTCCCACCTGGTCATAGTTATTGCACAGACCATGCGGGTTTTTCGCATCGGCGGAGAGGAACAGAATTTTGGATGATTCGATCGCGTTGGCGGCCAGCACCACGATTTCGGCTTCCACCCGATGCGATTGCTTATTCCAGTCGTAATAATGTACGGCGGTTATTTTGCCATGACTGTTCTGCTCCAGCTTATACACCACCGCCTGGGGAAGCAGCTGAACGCCAGCTTTTTCTGCGGCATCGGCAGCGATACCGCCGTGATACTGAGCATCAATCGGGCAGATAGGCATGCAGTTGTTATTGCCGCAGCACTGAGGACGTCCATCATAAGGCAGCGAATTGCGTCCGGTGGTGTTGGTCAGCACTTCATACTTTGGTGCCAGACGTTCCGTGACCCGTTGTTCCAGATAGGATTTTTTCACCCCAGGCATCGGAAAGGGCTGTTTGCGCGGCGAATACTTTGCCATTTCGTCCGGACCGGACACGCCCCACAGCAGCTCGGCCTCATAATAATAAGGTTCCAGGTCGTCATAGCTGATCGGCCAGTCACGCCCTACCCCATACTGGGTCTTCAACCGGAAATCGGCGGGAACCAGACGCCATGCCTGCGCAGCCCAATGCCAGCTGGTACCACCCACCACGCGCAGGTATTCAGGTTTATAGGCCTGCGGGCCGGTTTGATCGAGATAGCCGTTATCTTCCGGTTTATAATCCGGGAATGGCGCGATTTTTGAATTGGGATAAGGGGCAATAAAATCGTCTTTACGTGCCGAGTGGCGAAAGTTGCTGACGATGGTATCGCGTTGAATACGGGGACCCGCTTCCAGCATTAACACCTTGCGTCCGGCCAGCGCCAGCTTACGGGCGGTTAATGCACCCACCACACCGGAACCGATGACAACAACATCAGTAGTAATAGTTTCAGACATGTCAGTGACTTATTCTCAGTTGAGGGATTTAACCGATGGTTAACGGTGGTTTTGCAGCCCAGCTGCCATACGCGCCATAGGCGTAGGTCGGTGGCCTGAGTACGTCGGCAACAACCTGATTCGCGAAGGCTTCGACATAAGCCACGCAGATGGCCTGATCGCCTTTGCCGACGATGCCCAGATACCAGCCCGTCAGAATGTCTGCGGGAAGATGCGCGACATCGGCCATGGAAGAGTCCGCCGCCAGCTTGCTGCTGATCTCGCTGGCATTCAGAGACTGCTGTTCAATCCACTGCTGAAGTTTGCTGACTTTACTGCTGAAGTTACTGTCGATTCTGGAGAAGGCGGAGAGGAGAACCCGAGTAAAGTTTTCCGGGAGTTGCGCTTTTCCAGTCAGAAGCGTGGAGATTTTGGTGAAATCATCATCCGGGGAAGCGCTTGCATAAGAGGGAAACACTGGGATAACCGCAGCCGCAGCCAGTATCCCCATGCCTTGCAACATACGCCTGCGCGAGACACGACCTGATTGCTCAAACATAAATTTCCTGCCAATTATGATTTGTTGTTATGACTCAATAGTCACCGAGGCCGGGTAATACCTGGCATCTGGGCTAAAGATCTTTTAATACCTCAATCATTATAGGGTGATAAAATTTAACATGGATCACAAAAACGTAGGAAAATGATAACGATTAGCGCTAATTGTTATCATTAGTTTATGAATGGTAACGGAATGTGTTTGTGAAACACCGTTGGCAGATTGTCGGGATCGGCAGCAAATTGAATTTCTGAAGCGAAGCCAGCAACATCTGATAACCCAGCCGGATCTCCAGCCGGGCGATAGGACCATGTGCCTCGTGATACGTTTACTGTCCCGATGGTCTTGTTCCACCAGGTTGTTAAGATTTAGTGGGTACGGATATAATCCGCAATGTCTGGTGGTACTGGGTTGCTGTAATGTACTCCCCCACCCCACTTAACAACATATTGAAAGAAAGTGAGATTTAATCTGTCTTTCATCTCACCGTAAGATCCGATCCCACCCTTGGGTAATTTTGCTATTTTATCTTCAACAGAATCAACCGTTGGCGATATAACTGTGGACTCAGTGTTTGAGAAAAGCTTATCCAGTTTATCATAAACAACTTTCGCACTATTCCCTGTTAATCTGCCAAACAACATCTTCCCACCCGGAGTTAATGAATTCCAAAATTCCGCGGCACTTTTCCACCCTTGCCTTCCATTATTTATTAAAACTGAAGACGTATTTTTAAAAAATAATGCCAGTATCTCAGCTTTGCTTTGTGGGTTTTTTATAAATTCCTGGGCCGCATTGGTTGCAAAATCACTCAACTTATCCATGCTTGCTTTTGAAAGCGCTCCAGCACCAATATTCACCACCCAACTAATTAATGCATCCCGAACATACCTACCTTGCTTTTGAGGGTCATCTTCAATTGAGGCCTTGATTAAGGAAGATACGCTATTTAATAAACTAATACCATAATTAACGGCTGGAGTTATTTTCATAGCTGGTCCCCACACAGGATATGCAGAAAGAAACAGCTGTAATGAATTGGCTCCATAGGTTACATTGGATTCAAAGCTACTCCAGGTGGCGAAATCAAAATCGCTCTTCTTGTTACCAACAAGGGTTGGCGTAAGAATTTCGTCTACTTTCCCCCTCACACCAGATTTAATTGCGAATTCCTTATCAAATGGAGGGGACTCATTGGGTATTATTTGATAATTACCAACATTTCTCAGAGAGATGTTTTCTTTTTTTGAAAGACCTTCGTTAATTGCCGCCCTTAATTCTTGAGATATATTTTCCTCTCTCATTAGTTTAGAGTAACTCACAGGTTCAAACCCTGGACTTGTGCTAAATATATAGCCCTTGTGGAAGAAAAGATTTGGCACCACTTTGCCACAAAAAACTACTTGTGTAACATCATTAAGATCGGCCTCAGTAACCATTCCTACAGGGCTGTTGTTTTGGTGGGTAATATTATAAAGCTCAATGCTCGCCTTTGCATTTTGTTTTACATGATCACGAATTTCATTCGTATGACTATCCAGGGCGGTCTCATATCGGTTTTCCATATAACTCACTAAAAAACCATCATTTAATTGATGTTTCAAACTATCAGGGTAGTCCGATGGCCATGTAAATTTAAATCCTGTGCCAGCAACTTTCCTCAATAGAGTATTGTTTTCCTCAATAAACTTCCGCGCTGCCCCATTAGCAATGTCAGCGGGAGTAAAACCTTCCTCAATCTTTTTCTTTAAAACCTGTGACTTAAACAAGCCAACAAGATCCCAGGAATTATCAACTTCCACCTTTATTCGATCGTTTTTAATTCGACTGCCTGGATTTGATATTCCATTTGAGGAATATGCTTCCTCCAGTACATCGTTAGTGAATTCTGATAACGGTTGTTTTACGTCAATCTGGACGTTCCTATCCAGAGAATTTTCAAGCGCTCGATTTCGCATCATTCTGGTGAGGCGCGTTTCTCGAGGTATCTCATCCAGATTATCATTACTGGTATCAGGTGGTGAGGATATCCTGGCCGTTTTTCTGGAACTGAACAGAGAATTGCCTCCAAAAGCAAAGTGCAGCCCATCAGTATTATTTTCATCGTTCGCATCAAGGTTAATGTTAACCTTCCCTGCCATGCTGTGGTCACCTGTCCGCAATCCCATCAGGGTCGCCGTAATGTTGCGGGTCTCCCTCTCTCCTTTCCCCCACAGATGGGTCACCTCGTGGCGCAGCAAGTCTTTACCAGCAGCGCCTTGCCGAATAAAGATACGGCTGTCGCCCTCCCTGACGCAGGCATTAAATTCAGGCTGCCCAGGCTTACTCTTCCCGAGAATAACCAGCTGGTTGGCGTTCTCACCGCCTGTCTGGTAAGAGCGCAGCCTCTCAGACTGGGCATCACATGCCGCTATCAGGTCCTTCGGTGTCAGTCCTCTTTCTTTTATAAAATCACGCTCTGCTTTTGTCAGGGTGCCGTTTAACCTGGCTTTTTCCTGTTCAAGATCTTTCAGTGCATCGTCGAGGGCGCGGTCAATCATCGCAACTTCGTCTTTCCGCATGCCCTCAGGACCTGCCCGCCCACGTCTGGCAATATCAGCCATCTCTCCGACGGCCTGTTCCACATGGTCTCCCTGCCCCCGGTAAGGGAACACCTGATTGCGCAGTGACGCCTTCTCCATGGTATCAGTGATAAATTCTGCAGCCGCCCCGACACCTTCTCTTACCCCGGCAGCAGCCAGCGTGGTTCCAGAACTGATGAGGTTATTCGCCACGAAATGATTACCCGCCTGCTCCATCGTATGAGCGAAGCCGTTCTTGCGGATGTCACTCAGCATCGCCAGTCCGTTTTTGGTATCCCTGAGGACCTGCGGCATTGCTGCATCGACGGTCAATGCCGCAACAAATTTCCAGGTGTCCTTTCTGATGTTGGAAAGAGTTCCGGAAGGCAGGGCACCGCCGGGCATGACCGAATTTCTCGCAAAATCAAAACGTTCATTCCCTGCCTGAAGAATTAAACCTGCTGACACAGCGCCACGGATACGCCCCCATGCACTGCCCGCGACGCCTCCCGGCAGAAAGATGTTGACACTCTGTGAAATCAGTTTGCGCAATGTCAGACTAACGAGCGAACTCCCCAGCTTGGCTGCGCCCCTGTCTGTCATCAGATTTGCCCACTTCAGACCCGGCTCTGCCAGAACTTCCCTGTACGTGCGGGGAAGTTTTAACGTGCCGTCACATTTTTGCCCGTAATATTCTTTAATCAGTGCAGCAAATGCCTTCCTGTCATATCCGGGTGTGTCAATATCTCCGGCAAGCTTCTCCGCCAGCTCCTCTGGCAGGGCGAGTTTTTCCGCCGGACTTAACCCCTTTATTTCATCCGCCCGCTCTGCCAGCACCAGTGCAAGATATAGCGCCACTCTCTGCTGTGGGCCGTAAACCTCAGGCTCCCGGTGTGTGACCTCCCGAAGTGCTGCGACCGCTGTCCGCATCACCCCCTCAGCCTGTAGCAGAATCTTTGAGGCTGGCAGCCCCACTTCGGTTTTTGTTAACCGGTCCTGCGAATACGCCAGGGCCTCTGCGCTTCCTGCCGCCTCACGGGCTTCATTCACGGCCTTTTTAAATCCGTCGTGACACTTTTGAATGTCGAAAAGAAATCGTCTGAGAGTATCCACCTTTTTTCGCTGCAGACTTATGTCTTCAGGTCGTGCAGGGAGTTTGTGGCGGTCATCTTTTTCCATCACGCTCAGCTGTTCTTTCGCCAGGGCGAATTCATGCTGACTGGTCGTATGCAGCGCGTGCAGTGTTTTTTTGGTTTCCTGCCAGCGGTGTTCAACGAACGAAAAGGCTTCTTTCAGCTCAGTCCGGGCTAATGAAATGGCTTCAACACTTTTTGTGCGCATGTCGCTCACATTGCTCAGGGAATCAGTGCCCTTTCTATGCCCCAGCGTCTTGGCCACTTTATCGGCAGCTTTAGCATTCCCTGCCAGTGCCTTGCCCTTAAGCTCGAACCAGTGCAGTGATGTAAGCAACGGGTCACTTTTTACCTCAAGCAGATCAGTCAGTTTTTTTCTCTCTGCTCCGGGCGAACCCATCTTTTTAGTAACACCTTTCACGGCATGTGCTGCTTTGGCACCCGAACCACGAAGCGTCACCGCCATCTCTTTCAGCTGTGTCAGTGTATCTGTCGCGATATCAACAGACTGCACGTTCCGGGTATTCTCGCGTACCAGGCTAAACGCCAGTCCGGTTTCCCTGAGCGGCTGTTTAAGCTCCTGCGACTTGATACTTTTATGTTCATGAATGAGTTTCTCCACAGCCTGATTAAACACGTCACGCTGCGTTTTCGGCTCATCAGTAGTGATGCCGGAACCCATAAGTGTTCTGTACATAGCAATGGCAGCAGTAGCGGCCTCTTTAAGCTCCTTCGCGCCGGCTATGGTTGGCGTTTTCCCTGATGCCAGCGCCTTCAGGTGCGGCGCCAGCAATTCGCAAAATGCCTGCAACCTGCTGACAGCATCCCTGACCTTCCCTTTCGGTAAGGTATCGACAGCCTGTGACAGCGTTTGCGTCGCCTCCCGGATATAAATCCGCTCCCGGTAAACACCTTTTTCAAGATTTTGCTGATGTGCTTTCAGGTTACTCAGGACATCGGTCACCGGGTCTTTTTTGCTGCCGGGGATGGATACTTTCAGGAGTGCAGCTTTTACCCTGCCGGATTTATCGGGATAAGTGCTTTCAAGAGATTCATTTCTTCTTTTCTTCACGACCTTAAGCGCATCTTTTATTTTACGCTGGGCGTTGCTCAGTTTCTCCATCAGTCCAGGAACATCACTCCCCGTGGCTGCTGCCCTGACGCTCTTCAGTATGTCAACCGCGCCTTCCAGTGCCGCAGACAGGTCTTTCAGCGCTTCACAGGCGTCAAGGCGTACCTGTTTTTCTTCCGCTGACAGACGTTCTGCGGTTTCAGGCTTGTTAACAGCCTCCATACTGTCCTTCATCACCTTAACGGCCGCCGCCAGCACACTGCGATCTTCCGGGTTGGCCAGCTTTGTTTTCTGTGCGTCATCCAGACTTTCCACTGCCGCTTTCAGTTCCGATCCCAAATCATCAAGGTGCTCCCGGTTTCGTCCCCCCTCCCGGATGAATTCATTCGCAGTGGCAACGATGCGTTCACGGGTCTCCTCATCCAGCAGCAGACGGAGGGTCTGAACATCAACAGCCGCTTCTTCTTTCGCTTCCGCTATGGCTGGCTGCATTCCTGTGAGTTTATCCGTTCTGGCCTGGCTTTCTGCCACAGATGCTGCCACATCCTGCAGGAACACTTCTGTGGAGTTGAGAAGGTCTTCGGCCATTTTCGTGAATCCGGCTTCTTCAGGGATGTCCTTACATTCTTCGGCGGGAAATTCCTCCCACAATGCCTGCCAGTTTTTGCAGGCAAAGGGGGCGTCCAGCTCACCGTTCTTTGCTATGTATCCCCTATCCGAGAGGCTCTGCCTGAGAGGGGGAAAAGATTTCTGGTAATCATTCAGTAACCGGAGAGCTTCTTCATCAGCTTCAGGCATTTGTTTCATTACATTGCATCCCAGAGAGACTACAAACGCACAGCCCATGTCCTGATGGGTGGCTGTGCTGTCATTCCTGACGCTAGCTGCCGGAGCGATGGAATTTACACTTGGGTGCAGTTTGGGGGCGTGCTGAAACGTTATTGTGGCGGGCATTAGGGTATTTCCTGGTCAATTCTGGTTTAATTGACCGGGACTTTATCCTGTCACGACAGAAGGCTCTTTTGGGTTACGCTGATTTTTTATGTTTTTTTGCATTGCCGTTATCGGAGCGGTGCCAGTTCAAGACTGCTGCGGAAGTCACTGCCCTGATATTCCGAATCCAGTAATCTGCGTCGCCGTAATTCAGGCAGCAAACCGTTTAACAGCAAATCCTGTTGATCCGGCTGCCCCAGCCCGTGTAATGAGATCACGTCCAACACCCCGGCCTGATAACGTTGTTCAATAGCATCCGCCAGCGTCTCCGGCGTTCCGGCAACAAACCAGTGGCCGGTTTCTTCGGCTTTGATGATCAGCTCGCGCAGGGTCAATCCCTCCAGCGCGTATTGGCGGAAAATGGCCGCACGCCCCTGGCGACGATGGACCTGCGCCACTTCCGGGATCAGTGCCGCGGGTAACGGGCGATCCAGCGGTAATTCCCGAAGATCCACCTCACCGCCCAGCATATCTGCTACCCGCAGGCGACCCTGTTCCTCGTTGATGCGTTCATGCTTCTCTCGCAGGCGGCGTGCCACATCCGCCTCGCTGTCGCCAATGATGGCGTGGAATGAGTTCATGATCAGCGGTGGATTGTGTTCCCGACCAAAGCGCCGCGCACGCTGCTGCACATCCGCCACAAACGCCTGGGCGGCGTCAAAGGTCGGCTGAGAGGTATAAATCACCTCGGCATAACGTGCGCCCAGTGTTACCCCGGCGTCGGATTGTCCCGCCTGAAACTGCACCGGACGGCGCTGCGGTGAAGGCGGTACGTTAAGCGGCCCGGCGACCTGAAAATAGTCGCCACGATAGTCAATCGGATGCAGTCTGGCAGGATCGATATGTATCCCGCCGCTGGCGCGACGTTGCACAGCCTCGCGTTCGTTCGCGTCATACAACGCATTCATCACCTCGATAAATTCGGTGGCACGCGCATAGCGTTCCTGCGGCGGCGGCAGAGGGCTGTCGCCAAAGTTCTCTTCGCCCACCGATGACGTCACCGCATTCCAGCCAGCACGGCCGCCACTGACATGGTCAAGCGTACCCACCTGGCGCGCCAGGTGATAAGGATGCAGCCAGCTGGTGCTGACCGTGGCAATCAAACCAATCTGCGAAGTTGCCTGACTCAACGCCGCCAGCGCAATCAGCGGGTCCTGACTGCCGGTGGAGCCTGCCAACCCGGCCGGATCGGCCTGTAACAGATCGGCGGTGAACAAACCGGTGATCTTTTCACGTTCCGCAATCTTCGCCAGTTCAATGGCGCGTGCAATGCCGATTCCGGGCTGGCTGTCATTCACCGCCGAGATCACGCTAGTGGCACCCACCAGCGTCTTCAGTTTTCTACGATAAGGTTGCGACACGGTATTCTCCTTGAGGACGGGCAAAATCAGCTTGTACTTTTTGTAAGGCATCGACCTGCTCACCCGCCGCCGTTAACCACTCGCCCTCCGGTTTCCGTCAGTACCTGCGACAGGCTGATGACGACGGCGTTGTGCAAACTGGTTTTCCGGCTCCGCCAGTCCGAGGTTTTCGCGCAGTGTCTCGCCGGCATATTCGCGGCGATAAATCCCGCGCTGTTGCAGCAACGGGATCACCTGTTCGGCAAAATCCTCAAACGCGGTCGGGGTGCCGCCGCGAACGATAAAACCATCGGCTGCGCCCGCGAGGAACCACTGGGCTAAGCCGTCTGCCACCTGCTGCGCCGTACCGAGGAAGCCTGGTCGTGGCGTCGCTTCTTCCAGCGCAACCTGGCGCAAGGTCAGCCCACGTTCGCGGGCATTGCGTTTAATGGTATCGGTGGTGCTGCGGAAGCTGTTTTCGCCCAGGTCACCGATTTCCGGGAAAGGCGCATCCAGCGGATATTGGCTGAAATCATGATGTTCGAAATAGCGGCCAAGATATTCCAGCGCTTTATCGATGCTCACCAGTTCTGCGGTCTGCTGATAACGGCGCTCCGCTTCTTCTTCGGTGTCTCCGATAATGACGCTGATACCCTGGAAAACGCGAATGTCATCGGCATTCCGCCCCTGCGCCACCAGACGGCTGCGCACATCTTCGCGAAACTCACGTGCCTGCTCAAGGGTCTCCTGGCGGGTATAAATGGCGTCGGCTGCTTCAGCGGCAAAAGCCTTACCCGCTTCCGAAGCGCCCGCCTGAAACACAATCGGCCTCCCCTGCGGTGAGCGCCCCACATTGAGCGGTCCCTGCACCGAGAAGTATTGGCCTTGATGATTGAGGGTATGCAGTTTGTCTGCATCGAAAAACTGGCCGCTGGCTTTATCACGCACAAAGGCACCTTCTTCCCACGAATCCCACAGCCCCTTCACCACCCGTAAATACTCGCTGGCAACGCGATAGCGTTCGTCATGCTCAGGATGGGTAGCGCGCGAGAAGTTCTTAGCCGATCCTTCCAGCGGTGAGGTCACCACGTTCCAGCCAACACGTCCGCCGCTCAGATGGTCAAGGCTGGCAAACTGGCGGGCTACGGTAAAGGGTTCGCTGTAAGAGGTGGAGAGTGTCGCCACCAGACCAATGTTTTTCGTCACCAGCGACAGCGCCGACAACAGGGTGATGGGTTCGAAGCGATTGAGAAAGTGCGGGATCGACTGCGGGGTGATGTACAGGCCATCGGCGACGAACAGGAAATCAATTTTCGCCTGTTCCGCTTTCCGGGCCAGGTCCAGCACGTAGTCCACGTTGATACTGGCATCGGCCACCGCATCCGGGTGACGCCATGCCGACATGTTGCCGGAAGCTCCCTGAATAATGGCACCCAGCCGTAGCTGGCGTTGTGTCTGACTCATGCGCTTCTCCTTAATATGCGGTCGCGGGCTGCCAGTCAGGAAGGACCGGTAGCGCCTGTAAAAGTTTTTGTGTCCAGGGATGTTGTGGCGCAGCAAACACCTGTTGCAGTTCCCCGCTTTCCACCACCTGACCGTTCTGCATCACCAGCACACGGTCGGCCAGATGCTGGATCACCCCAAGATCGTGAGAAATAAACAACAGCGCCGTGCCGTGTTCGGCCTGCATATCAGCCAGCAGATCCAGCACCTGTGCCTGGACAGAGACATCGAGCGCGCTGACCGGCTCATCCGCCACCAGCAGCGCCGGGTTCGGAGCAAAAGCGCGAGCAATCGCGACACGCTGGCGTTGACCGCCAGAGAGTTGCTGCGGATAACGCTGCAGAAAGCGATCGCCCAGTTGCACTTCGTCCAGCAACTGGCGCACCCGCTGACGGCGCGCATCGCCGTAAATGCCGATGCTGTCGAGGCTTTCGCCGATAATTTTTTCCACCGTGTAACGTGGGTCGAAAGAGCTGAAGGGGTCCTGGGCGATCAATTGCAGGCGTGCGCGCCGGGCGCGACGTGCTTTCTCATTGAGGCCCTGCCAGCGGCTGCCTTCCAGCAGCAGCATGCCGCTGTCAGGTTCGGCCAGGCCCATCACCACTTTCACCAGCGAGGTTTTGCCGGAACCGGACTCCCCCACTACGCCAAGGGTTTCCCCGGCGTGCAGGCTGAAGTTGATGTTATGCAGCACCTGACGCTCACCGTAGGCCTTGTTAAGCCCGATCGCCTCCAGCAGAGGCACCGCAGCGGGTGCCGGGCGCGGCGGCAGCGGTGTCGGTTCGGCAGCGCTGAGGCGTAATCCCCGGGTAGCGGGTGTCGGTACAGCGCGCAGCAGACGCTGTGTCCAGGCATGCCGGGGGCGCTGGAGCAACGTTCCGCTGCTGCCCTGCTCCACCACTTCACCATCACGCATCACCAGCACCCGATCGGCCAGTTCGGCCACCACCGCCAGATCGTGGCTGATTAGCAACAGGCCATGCCCGTCACACTGTCGTTGCGCCAGCAATTGCAGGATTTGCCGCTGCACCGTCATATCCAGCGCCGTGGTGGGTTCATCCGCAATCAGCAACGCCGGGCTGCCCGCCAGGGCGGTGGCAATCAGGGCGCGCTGACGCTGTCCACCGGAAAGCTGATGTGGATAGCGTGCGAGACGGCTTTCTGCATCCGCTATGCCTGCCGCGCGCAGCAGTTCAAGGCTTTTTTCCTGCAGACTGACATCACCACGATAGCCTGAGGCACGCAGTGCGTCCGCCAGTTGCTGACCGATGCGCCGCAACGGGTCGAGTGAAACCAGCGCATCCTGCAGCACGTAACCAATACGGCGTCCACGCAGCACACGCCAATCCTGGTGGTGGGCGTTGCGCATATCACGTCCATCAATGACAAAACGATCCGCACTGACAACCGCATCATCCGGCAGCAATCCCAGCAGGCTGCGGGCAGTGAGGGTCTTGCCTGAACCGGACTCCCCCACCAGCGCCACCGATTCCCCCGGCCAGACCTGCAAATTCAGGTTCTTCACCACCTGCTGGGCACCAAAGCGAATGGAGAGGTTTTCAATATCAATCACCGGTTGCGTCATAGTGTTCGCCCTTCAAAACGCGCCTGCCAGTAGCGTCCCAGGGTATTCACCGCAATCACCGTCAGGGTGATAAATACCCCCGGCCAGACGGCAATCCACCAGGCGTTACGCAGATAGTTACGCCCTTCGGCCAGCATCAATCCCCATTCAGCCGTCGGCGGCTGCGGCCCCATCCCCAGGAAGCTCAGCCCCGCAGTGCCGATAATCGCCGTGCCGAGACCCAGAGTGGCCAGCGCGGGCACCTGCGCCATCGCATGTGGCAGAATATGACGCCCGATCAACGTAAAGCGCGACAGGCCGAAGGTACGGGCCTGTTCCACGTAGCCGGAGGTCATAACACTGTAAGTCTGGGTGCGTACCACGCGGGCAAAACGCGGCACCGAAGCCACGCCGAGAGCGATAATCAGGTTATTGGTACCCGGGCCGGTGAAAGCGATCAGCATCAGCGCCAGCAACAGATCGGGAAAGGCTGAGATAACATCCACCGCGCGACTCAGCAGCTCATCCACCACCCCGCGTGCCAGTGCCGCCGTCAGACCAAGCAAGGTGCCGAAGATCACCGCCACCGCCATCGCCGCGACGCTGATCAACAGCGAGTAACGGCTGCCATAAATCACCCTGGTCAGCAGATCGCGCCCCAGCTGATCGGTGCCAAGCCAGTGTTGTGCCGAAGGCGGCAGCTGCGCGTTAACCGGGTCAGCCAGCAGCGGATCGCTGTGCGTCAGCCACTGCGGAGCCACCACCGCCAGCGCGACCAGCAGCAGAAAGAACAATGCGCTCCACACTGATACGGGCAGAACAAGAGAAAATCGTTGCAGGATGGCTTGCATTATTTGCCCTCCCCACGCAGGCGTGGATCGATCCATAGCGCCAGAATGTCCACCAGCGTGCTCATCACCACGTAAATCAGTGCCGAAAGGACGGCAACCGCCAGCACCACTGGCAGATCTTTCGCCAGCACCGCATCCACCGTCAGCTTACCGAGACCGGGACGACCAAAAACCTGTTCGGTGATCACCGCGCCGCTGAGTAATCCGCCCACCAGCCAGCCGGTTAACGTCACCGCAGGCAGTGCGGCGTGGCGTAACGCATGACACAAACGGATAGTGGTTTCCCCCACACCCCAGGCCCGTAACGTCAGGGTAAAGGGGGACTCCAGTGCACGTTCCAGCTCACGCCGCAGGACCTGCGCAATCACCGCCCCCTGGGCCAGTCCGAGGGACAAAGCTGGCAGTACCAGCGACGAAAGATGACGATCTCCCGCCACCGGAAACCAGCGCAGCGTAAAACTGAAGATGAACAACAGTACAATTCCCATCCAGAACGACGGCGTGGAAGCCAGCAGCAGCTCCAGGCCATTCGCAATCCGGCGGCCCCAGCGGCGATGTGCCGTCGCTACCGCCATCACCACCGCAAACACGGCACTAACCAGTAACGCTGCCAGGGTGAGTTTCAGGGTGGGCCACAGCTGGGTCGCCAGCAGCTGGCTCACCTCGGTGTTGAGAATGTATGAACGTCCGAAGTCACCGTGCAGCACGCGCCACAAATAGTGCAGGTACTGCCACCATAACGGGTGATTCAACCCCCACTCGGCGCGGATGGCCGCCTCAATCGCCGGTGTGCGCTCCTGCTCCCCAATCAGCAGGCTGACGATATCGCCTGGCGCCAGATGCACCCCAAGGAACGCCAGAGTGACGGCTGCCCACAACACCAGTACGCCACCCAGCAGACGTCCGGTGATACGACGCGTCAGTTCGCTACGCCATAGCGATGGCCGGGGCGCTCGCGGGTTACGGGTTACGATGCTCTCCAGACTCATCCTCGCCTCCGAAATTAGTGTGCGCTCAGCCACACGTCATAGACGTTTTCAGGCATTTGCTTGAAGCTGCGGAAACCGACACCGTGTACATAACTTGCCGCTGCAATCTGGTCTTCCGGTTCATACAGCGGCACCGCCAGCGCCTGCTGTGGCAGGGCATACTGCTGTAACTGGCTGTAGAATTTACGGCGCTGATTAAGATCCAGTGTGGCGGCAGCCTGATCGAGCCAGCCGTTTATTTCCGGGCTGTTGACGCGACTGTAGTTGATCGGTCCACCCGCCTTCACCGGGCGATAGTGGTTTTCGATATCGATGCCGTCAGTTTCAGTATTGGAGTTAGCGATCGAGCCGAATTTGCCGGTGTTACGCACATCAACGTAGGTACCGGAATCGACATAACGCAGCTTCAGCTCTACACCGAGACGCTGGCGCGCCTGAGCCTGGATCGCCTGCAGCAACACATCACGCTGGTCACGTACCGTCGCCTGTGCCTGAATCACCTCAATGCTCAGGCGCTGGCCATCTTTGGTACGAAAGCCATCGGTATCTCGCGTCTGCCAGCCCGCCTCATCCAGCAACTTATTGGCGGCAGCCGGGTTGTTGCCATATTTACCTTCCAGATCGTTGTTGTAGAGCGGATCGATCGGTGACGTGATGCCCCAGGCGCGGGTACGCTCGCCGCGATAAACCGATTTGAGGATCGGGTCGATATCCAGCCCCTGCAACAGCGCCTGACGCACTTTGACATCCTGAGTCGGGCCGTATTCCACGTTAAGAAACAACGAATACGGCGTGCCGGTATTAAGCGCATGCTGGTAGGTAAAGTCGCTGCTGTCTTTGAACTCTCCCGCGTCATTACCGGAGATGCCTTCAATCACATCGACCTGCCCTGACAGCAACGCGCCGGTCCGCACTGAAGATTCCGGCAGGAAGCGATAAGTAACGCGATCAAGATAAGCCGGTCCCTGATGATGCGCCGTGGCAGGTGCCCAGTTGTAATGGGGATTTCTCACGAAGGTGACCTGCTGCCCTTTTTCGTAACTTTCGAGAATAAAGGGACCGGTACCGGCAATCTCTTTGCCGCCGGATTTGAGCTGTGATGAGTGCCAGCTGGCCGGAGCGAGGATCTGCAATTTGGCGGCGAAGGCGAGGAACGGGGAATAGCCCTGTTTCAGGGTGATCGCTACCGTATGGTCGTCCGGCGTGGTGATATTCTCAATGCGCGCACCCACCGCACACAGGCTGCTACCAGCACAATAGGCTGCATCCTGCAGATGACGGAAGTTCTCAGCTACCGCATTGGCATCCAGTTTCTCACCGTTGGAGAAAGTGACGTCACGCCGCAGGCTGAAGCGATAGTTTTTTCCGTCCGGGCTGGCTTCATAGCTTTCAGCCAGCCAGGGGACAAAGCTGCCGTCATTACGGCGTGCCAGCAGCGATTCCCAGACGTTGCGCAACACCACTTCCGCTTTCGACTGGCCGTTAAGCTGCGGGTTAAACGGCACGGGTTCGGTTTCGACACCCCAGGTCAGGCTGCCACCGCTGCGCGGTTGTTCAGCAGCAAAAGTATGGAATGCGCTTCCCAGCAGGCAGGTCAGACCCAGCGCGAGAGTCAGTGAATTCGCTTTCATATTATCCTTGGCGGTTGCAGGTGTTATTTTTTAATGGCCTGAATCAGGCAGTACGTACTCTTTTTTCCGGTGAGGTTTGCGCATTGGCCGTAAATTCCTTTTTCAGGAAAACCAATGCTTCCCCTAATTGATTGGTGCGATGATAAAAAGGTTGATAGCCGCGACGCAGATACAGGTCGCTAAGCCAGGGATGTTTGGTCGCAGTAGCCAGATAAACACCCGGTGCTTTTAAGGTGTCTTTCAGCAGGGTTTCTTCTGCCCAGCTGATAATTTCCCGGCCATATCCCTGACCTTTAAAATCCGGGTCAACAGCAAACCAGTGAATAAAAGGTAATGATGAAGGTGCTCTGTCATCCTGCTGCCACGGGAAACGCACCGTTACTGTCGCCACGGCACGTTTCCATTTGCGCAGTACCAGCACGGTTTCCAGCTCAATGGTGCGCCGTACCTGCTCCACCGAGCCGCGCGAGATAGTAAAATGCACATCCAAAGCGACCAGCGCGGCATAGGCGCGCTGGAGTAACGCGAAGATTTCTTCCGCGTCGTCGGACTTTGCTACCTCAATCGACTGACTCATTATTTCCGCTTCCTTGATAAATCACCGGGAAATTATTGAAATCCGCCCATGTAAAGTAAACTGAAAATAATGGCAATCGTTTTGTTAAATACAGGAATTAACCGCCTGATCCGGTCTATTACAAATATAATGCATAAGGTAATGTAGCCGTCGAATAACAGCACGCTGGTAGAAGGTAATTGACTGAGACCATTCATTCAGACTAGAAATAGATGTGTGTTTTTGACCACAGAACAGGAGTCACCTGATGTCTTATCAACAACCTGCTGATGTCATTAAAGAATTTTTCAATCGCCTTGCGTCCGCAGCGGATGTTGCTGCCATCGCAGCACTGGTCAGTGAAGACGTTGACTGGTTCGTGGCGGGCGATGTTGCCACTGTGCCCTGGATTGGGCGTAAACACGGCAAAGCGGGTGCGGCTGAATTTTTCCGCCAGATTCGTGAGCAGATCACTTCTGATCACTTTGAAATCAGTGAGATGCTGGTTCAGGGCAACCGGGTTCTGGTGCCGGGTAAACTGGCTTCCCGGGTGAATAAAACCGGCAAACTGATCGAGACAGAGTTTGTGTTTGATTTTGTGGTAAATGACGGCTTGATCACGCGTTTCCGTTTGTTTGAAGACAGTTTTGCAGTGGCTCAGGCTTGCCGCTAATGTGTAGATTTGCAGCCTGAATCATGATGAGGCAGACATGCTGATAGCGCAGGTTTCGGACATCCACGCTTCTCCTGACAATGACAATCTGTCGCGATTTGATCGCGTGCTGGCATGGCTGGCGCATCTCACCCCGGACATTCTGGTGCTGACCGGTGATCTGATTGATGAACAGTGGCATCAAGGTTATCGGTTGATTGCCGACCGTCTGCACCAGCAGGCGTATCCCTGGTTACTGCTACCCGGCAACGCTGATGATCGCCAGCAGATGCGCGCAGTGTGGGGAGAGCATGGCTGGGCAGCTGATGCATCGGACGATTCCCTGCACTTTACGCATCAGCTCGGTAAGCTTCGCCTCATTGGGCTGGATTCAACGCTGGAAAACCAAACGTCAGGCGATGTATCTGGGCATCTTGGCTGGCTGGAGAAACAATTCCGGGATGCCGGTGATACTCCATCACTGTTATTCCTGCATCATCACGTCTTTGCATCCGGCATTCCCACGCTGGATAAGACGATGTGTCAGGGTTCCGGAGCGCTGGCAGCGCTGGTCAGGCAGGTTCCTCATCACCTGCTGGCGATTTCCAGCGGGCATGTCCACCGCCCCATAGCAGGCATATTTGCGGGAATACCGGCCTATATTTGCGGGTCAGTGTGCCCGGCTAATCCGGTCTGGTTTGGGACAGAAAATATTCCCCCTGCTGACGATCCACCGGCGCTGATGGTCCACCGGTTTACCGGCAATGCCGTTACCAGTTATCACGTTTCGGTTTGAGCGGGACAATATGATCTATCGGGAGCGAAAGAAGGAATATAGCTCGCCTTTACTTTCTACCTGGCCAACGTCCAGCCTTTGCTGAATCAATCAATAACTGAATAGTCAGTAGATCATGTTTTTTACTAAAGTCTTCGGGAAAGTGCGGACAACGTTTGAAGGTAAATAGCCTTCGCCCGTTGTATTCTCCTGCCAAATCAAACACTGCTTTTTCAATATCCTGTGTCACCATATTAGATCATCCTTGTTAACGATTCGGTTATAACGCCCCCCCATTTCATATTCTGGATCACCACTCTGTACCCATCAGGATCTTCGAAGGTCACACCCCTTCTCTCCCAGTAGGGGTTAAAAGATGCCACCCTGACAAATCGCGCGTGGTCCATGTCTGAACAGGCGCTTTCCCATGCCTCCCTTTTCGGGACGTACAAAACCAACAGGTCTTCGGGTGAGGAAGACGGTATCACCGGATGGTGGTGGCACTGGGTGAACTCAAGATGCCAGGGTAAATCCTCCCGACCTAACATGCATCCACTGAATCCATCGTGATCGGTAAACTCGCCTAACTTTGTTAGCCCAAGTCCGTCGCAGTACATTTCACAGCTTCTGTTAAGTACACGCACCGGCCTGGCAATACGCATATGCTGAAAATTCATCGCCACCTCTCTGTGTTTATCCATAGTTAACACAAAAGTTCTTAGCGGTCATTGCAGCCTTCGTCATGCTCATGCCGTTAATAACCTTATGGAATTAGATAATAGAAATAGCACTATTACACTTATATAAAATTTCGCTATTTTGTCGCCTGAATTGCATTTCACTTTTCATTCTTTTCTTTCTATCAGGGACCATCAAAATGACAATCAAACTACACAAAATCGTTCTGCCTTTGCTCATGGCTGTCGCCCCCTTTTTCAGCCACGCGGAAGAATCGACCTGGGACCATATCAAACAAACGGGCGAACTGCGTATCGGCGTCGCACAAGGCGAACCCTGGTACTTCAAAGATCCGGCGACAGGTCAGTGGAATGGTATTGGCTATAACGTTGGCAAAGTGCTGGCGAAAGATTTAGGGGTAAAACTGGTCCCGGTCGAAACCACCTGGGGTAATGCGATTGCGGCGTTGCAGGCAGGCCAGATTGATACCATGCTGGTGCTCGATCCCACCGATGAACGCCGTAAGGCCGCAGACTTCTCCGATCAACCGTTCCTGTGGTATGCCCAGGGGGTGCTGATCCGCGATGGTATTCCTGCGGCAAACTGGGAAGACCTTAATCGTCCTGACATCAAAATAGGCGTCACCCTCGGCAGCAGCCCTGACCTTATCCTGACGAAAAAATTACCGAAGGCGCAGCTGGTCCGCTTCACTAATATGGATGAAGGCGTTGCGGCATTCTATGCGGGCCGTGTCGATGCACTTTCTTACGTCCATCCGGCACTGGCATTGCAACAGGCCAAAGTACACAAGGGCAACCTGATCCTGCCGAAGCCTATCATCGCCATCAGTACCGGTGGTGCAATACGCAAAGAAAGCGACCCGCGTTTCCGTAATTTCCTGAATGAAGAGTTCGTTAAAATTTATAAATCCGGCCAGAGTAAGCAATTCTATGAGGACGCCCTTAAATTGCGTGGCGTCGATGTCAGTAAGGTTCCGTCTGTGATTAAGGAAGAGTGGCAGTAAGACCTTCATTCCAGCATCGGGGCCAGCAGTGCCCCGATATCCTCACATCGTTCCAGATCGAGTAACCGCGCTGCTATCCCTTCTGCTTTCTCTGCGGGCAACCGTGATGACAGGTTGGCGATAAACTTATCCATAATCTTCTGCTCCGAAAGCGGGTTTTCCTGCGAGCCTAAGGGAAAATCGATGGTGTCACCGGTAACAACGGCATCCTCAGTAACCACTTCCACACGGGCTGCCGGGCGACGAAATTCCCGCATCAGTTGATCAAAATGCCCTTCGGACAGCACCTCCACCTTATCCGCAAATGCCAGAAGCCACGCGGAGGTACGCACCTCTTCACTACTCCATTGATGGCGAGGAATATTGAATGCCAGGCAGGCAATGGCTAAAGGCAGGCTGAATTGCGCGTCTGTGCCGCTCTCAGGCCGGGTATCGGTAAAAAAATCGGCCAGCAACTGACTGCCATACACCCGTACCCGCTGGATCTTTTCAGGAGAAGCGATAGCTTTCAGTACGCCTGCAAACGACTCCAGCGCAGTATGCATCCAGCGGCACGTCGGGTAAGCCTTAAAACTGGCATGCGGCAATAGCCAACTGGAGCCGAGGTTATCCGTGAGGATTTCAGGACGGAACGTGTCAGAACCCATCATGCGCCAGAACCCCTGCTCCCCTGCCAGTACATCACGCGGCCCGACAATGCCGGACAGATGCATTTCAACGGCACGCACCCCCGCTTCCGCGGCTGGCGCATTGTAGTCTTTAAAGGAAACCAGTGGACGTTGCTGCCAGTTATATTTGTGCAATGACGGAAGCGGGGTGAGCGAGGCTGCCAGCCCAAGACAGTTTTCCAGAGCTCTCGCATCACAGCCACGCAACAGACCGAATGCGATTGCAGCACCGAGAGATTCATGCTGGCAGACGCCATAGACTTCGCGAAAACGTTCCGGGCTTGGTTGCTGCGAAAGAATCACCCGTCCATTGATTTCCCATGCAGCAACCAGTGCCGTCAGCAAGGCCTTGCCACTGACAGGTTGCGAACCTATCGCCGCCAGTGCCCCGGCGACCAGAGTCGCCCCCGGATGTCCCATCCCCCGCCCTGCGACTTCAAAACCATCATCGTAATCCAGCGCATTGATCGCTACGGCATTAAGGAATGCGGCACCACTGGAAGAGAGTTGAGAGCCACCATCCAGCGTAATACTGCTGCCCGCCGCGTATTGTGACCGTGCCAGTTTAGCGCTCATCTGCAACACCCGGTCGTTACGTGCTGCCACCCCACACCCCAGGCTATCGATAAAATGCAGGATGATTTTCCGTTTCCAGCAGGCAGGGATTGCGTCAGGAGTGAGTTGACAGGCAAATCGGGCCAGTTCGAGTGTCAGAGAGGTGGCGTGGGTCATAGCTATCCTGGTCAAATTTATATATCAAAAAGAGATAATAGCGTCATTTTATATTATTTATTTATCACATTTTCGTACTGATAAGATTATGCCGTTCTAACGTACTGAAATTGGATTGAGTATTTTAGGGGTTGTGTCGTATGTCATATCAGTGGGATTTTGCCGCCATCTGGCCATACCGGATGTTATTACTTGAGGGGCTTTGGGGAACGATTCAGATCGGTGTGACCAGCATCGTTTTTGGCATGCTCGCGGGGATAATACTGGCGATAATGAAAAATTCGCTGCTTCGCCTGGTACGAATCCCGGCCATCATGATCATTGGTTTTTACCGTAATACTCCTGCCATCGTGCATTTTTTCTGGATCTACTACGCGTTACCCGTGGTATCACCTCTCACCCTCTCCCCATTTGCCGCCGCAGTGCTGGCGCTGTCGGCCCAGTCCGCTGCATTTTATGCGGAAGTCTATCGCGGCGGTATCCAGTCAATCAGCAACGGGCAATGGGAAGGTGCCAAAGCGCTGGGCATGCCACGCGCCACAGCGTTACGTCGCATCATCCTGCCGCAGGCATTACGCCGGATGCTCCCGCCGTTCCTTGAACGCTCTTTCGAATTACTGAAATCCACTGCGCTGGCTTCTTCGCTGGCTTACAGCGAACTCTTGTATCAGGCGATGCAGGTCAATAGCCAGACCTATCGTCCGCTGGAAGTGTATACCCTGATTGCCGTGATGTACTTCACCCTGCTGCTGTTCATCAGCCAATGCAGCCAGATGATTGAAAAACGTCTCGCGGTTTCTGATGCGCGCTGATGAGGTAATAAGATGAACTATCAATGGGACTTTTCGTTAATCTTCCAGAACTTCCCGGTGTTACTAAAAGGTTTGGGGGTGACACTGGAACTTTGGCTTCTTGCAGGCATTAGCGGCACCGTTATCGGGCTGCTGCTGGGGATTGCCCGGACCAGTCCACAGCGCTGGGTTACGGCATTGACACGGAGCTTCGTCGAAGTTTTCCGTAATACGCCGGTACTGATCCAGCTGATCTGGTTTTATTACGCCTTCCCGGTACTGGTCGGTATTCAGTTTTCTACTTTCGGCGCAGCGGTTCTGGCTCTGACGTTATATACCGCTGCCTACAGTGCGGAAATTTTTCGTGCGGGGTTGCAGTCCATTGAACGCGGGCAATGGGAGGGCGCAAAAGCGCTTGGCATGTCTCAGGCCAAAGCGCTGAGACGCATCATCCTGCCACAGGTCTTCCGTCGCATGTTACCAGCCCTGACCAACCGCATGATTGAACTGGCGAAGGTAACCTCACTGGCGTCGATTCTGACCGTCAACGAACTGATGTATCAGGGACGGTTGTTAAGCAGCACTTATTACCGTCCAGTGGAAATCTTAACGGTGGTTGCCCTGCTCTACTTTGTCCTGATTTGGCCCGGCAGCTATCTGGCCTCACGCCTTGAACGCCGCTATCGCGCCCTGCCTTAAGGAAAGAAAATTCATGTCCGATCAACAACCCGTGATGCGTATCCGTGGGCTGCAAAAACAGTTCGGCGATCAAGTGGTTCTAAAAGGAATCGATTTAGATGTTTACCCGGGAGAGAGAATCGCCATTATCGGCGGCAGCGGTTCCGGTAAAAGTACCCTCCTGCGTTGTCTCAATTTTATGGAAACTCCCAGCGCTGGCACCATTGAACTTGATGGGAGAGTGCTGGGCAGCACAGGCAAAAACAATCAACGTATTTACAGCGAAAAGCAGCTGTGTGAAGTACGTGAACGCATCGGCATGGTGTTCCAGCAGTTCAACCTTTTCCCACATCTCACCGTGCTGGATAACGTCTGTGAGGCATTGGTATCGGTAAAAAAAATGCGTCGGGAAGAAGCCAAAAACATTGCCCAGCGACAACTGGAGAAGGTCGGCCTGAGTCATAAGCAGCAGGCCTGGCCGGGCAGTCTCTCCGGTGGTCAGCAGCAACGTGTAGCTATCGCGAGAGCGTTAGCCATGGCACCGGAAATCATGCTGTTCGATGAACCCACCTCTTCCCTTGATCCTGAGCTGGTGGGTGAAGTGTTGCATACCATTCGTGAACTGGCGGATGAAGGCCGCACCCTGCTGCTGGTGACACATGAACTTGGCTTCGCGTGGCACTTCGCTGACCGGGTGATCTTTATTGAGAACGGTGTCATTCACGAAATGGGTACGCCGGATGAGGTTCTCAAACATCCGCGTCAGCCACGTACCCGTGAATTTCTCTCCCGCTTTACCGAACGTGCATTTTAATAAAAAGGAATCGACATGAGTGCCAGTCAAAGCAGCCAGGCCTATTTGCAGGATTCAAGGAACGATAATGTTCAGGTTTATGTGAATGGCGAATTTGTCCACCGGGACAACGCTACCGTATCGATTTTTGATTCCGGATATGTCTGTGGTGATGGTGTATGGGAAGGTCTGCGACTGGTAAATGGCAAACTGATTGCCCTGCAGCGCCATCTTGATCGCCTGTTTGCAGGAGCCGCCGCCATCCAGCTCGACATTGGTCACACTCGAGACGAAATCACGGCGATTATGTTCAAAACGCTGGAGGTTAATGGCATGACAGACGGCGCGCATCTGCGTCTGATGATAACCCGAGGCAGAAAACGTACTCCCAATCAGGATCCCCGTTTTATTATTGGCGGGGCCACCGTGGTTTGTGTGGCCGAATATAAAGTCGTGGATTATGAAGCGAAAAAACGAGGCCTGGCGCTGTTCACTTCCAGCTATCGCACCAGCACACCGGATGTTTTCGACCTTCGACTGAATTCTCACAGTCGTCTGAATCTGATTCAGGCGTTACTTCAGGCACTCGATGCAGGCGCTGATGAAGCATTGATGCTTGACCCTCATGGCTTTGTCGCCAGTTGCAATTCCACAAATTTCTTTATTGTCCGCAACGGAGAGCTGTGGACCTCGAACGGCCTGTATTGCTTCAACGGCATCACCCGCCAGACGCTTATTGAACTGGCGCGACAAAATGGGATGACTGTTTATGAAAAACCCTTCACGCTGGCAGAGGCGCTGACCGCGGATGAGGTGTTTGTTACTGGCACACTGGCCGGTATCACTCCGGTAAGGAAACTGGATGGCCGGACGTTTGATGTCAGCCAGAACCCGGTTACTACACAGCTTGCGCAATGGTATCAAAACTATCTCAACAACATCTAAGCACATCCATTCATAGCAGTGTTCCTGCGTTATCCGGCTGGCAATCAGTGGATATACGCAGGGTTGCTGCCTTTTCCGCTTAGAGGGTCTCCAGCCTCCATCCATCTTCAGTGGCTATTAGTCTGTCGGTAAGCCCCAGGCTACTCAGAAACGCGTCATCATGTGATACCACCATCAGAGAGCCGTGATAGCCGCGTATCATGGCTTCTAATGCCCCGACAGAGGGCAAATCGAGATGATTATTAGGCTCATCCAGCAATAACAGCTGCGGTGGGGTTGCTGCATAGATGATGCAGGCCAGAGCCCCCTTGAGACGCTCTCCTCCGCTTAGCAAAGCAGCCGGAGTTACGATCTTTTGTGCATCCAGTCCCAGCTGTGCCAACCGCATGCGCATCACACCTTCACTCATTGCGGGATTGATTGACCGCAGCTGTTCAAACACCGTCTTCTCTGGTGGCAGATTATCTAATCGTTGATCAAGCCACGCGACTGGAACATTCACATTTATTTCCCCTGCCTGAGGTAGCTGCCGCCCCGCAATCATCCGAAGCAAGGTTGATTTACCACAACCGTTGGGTCCGATTACACCTATGCGCTGCTGCCCGCTGATTACCATACTGAGGGTACCTGTCACAGCCCCTGCATAGGGCAAAACTACGTCTTTTAATTCTGCTATTCGACGCTTAATTTCCCGGCTTACAGGTATCTGATGCAGATTGATGTGCGCTGCATCTTCGATTACCCGCTCAGCTTCGCGTATTCGTTGAGTGATGTTTTCCTTGCTGGCAGCCTGATTCCTCTGCAATATTCCTGCTGATTTTTCACTGCGTTCTTTCTGTCGGCCCAACAGAATTCTGGCCTGATTGGCATCCTTTCCCTGCCTGTTACCGCGCGCACTGCGTCGTTCCTGCCGTTCATGCTGCTTCTGTATTTCCTGAGACTGCCGCCGACGTTCATTTCTTAATTCATCCAGGTTTTGCTGGGCGGTTTGCTGTTCGTTTGTTCTTGTCTCCACATAGAATGAGTAATTCCCCCCATAACTTTTTAACGTCTGAGAAGACAATTCAACAATCCGCTGCATAGAATCCAGCAATTGCCGGTCATGACTGACCACAATTACCCCCCGTGACCAGTTCTGCAACTGCTCGATCAATGCCTGTCTGTTGGGTCGATCCAGGTGGTTTGTCGGTTCATCCAGAATCAAAAAGTCGGCATCAGACAACATTGCACCTGCTAAAGCTACACGCATTGATTCGCCACCGCTCAGAATGCTGGCAGGGGTATTAGCCTCAAGATGGTCCAGGTTATGGCACTGCAGCATGATGTTGAGCCTCTGGCGTATATCCCAGTAATTGCCAACAACATCAAAATCCTCTGGTGCGGAATTGCCTGTCTCGATACGTTCCAGCGCATCAATGATGTGTTTTATTCCTGCCAGATCAGCAACAGTGTATCCGTCAGGATAGGCTACCTGTTGGGCAAGGTAGTGAACCGTACCACTATAGTGACAACTGCCATGGGTTGGAGGTAATTTCCCGGCGAGTATTTGTGCCAGAAAAGTTTTTCCCACTCCGTTACGACCAACCAGGCCGGTGGGACGCATATCGAACTGCTCATTCAGGTCAGAGAAAAGTACTCTGCCGTCTGGCAGAACGCAGGATAGGTGCTTAAGTACGAGATTTTTATTCGTCATAGTGTGTTCCAAAGATGCCTGAGCTCCCCCTGTAACCAGGGACTGGTGGAGATTGGCCGTTATAAAACGGCGGCATCAATAGCGCATTGGACGAATACCTCGTGTGCAGGGAAGGGGGGGAAGAACAATCGAAGATGATATTTTCTGAATTTACCCCGGGAATTTCATATTGAAATAATTAAAATAAATACTTATATATCAACAGATTACGTGAGTTTTCTTGCCGGGTTCATTTGAGGATTTTTGTGAAATCCCTTCCTTCATTTCATCACCCTGAGTATTCAATATCCATCCTCAATGACCAAACCTTACTGCCGGATACGCATTGTTCAAAATGACTGGGAGTGCGAGAAATGAATGATTCTGTGTCACCTGGTCACAGCTTACATGCAATTCGACATGCGTTCGCATTTTTTTGCATGTACTTCTCAGTTTCAGGCGGCTTGCTTTTAAATTCTAAAAAACCAGTTTGATACTGATTTTGGATTTTGAAAAGTAATGATCACCAGAAGTGGTATTTATTGAATGATATGTTATACCCTATGAAAATTAATTGATATTATTCAGTATGTTACGCTGAGATGCATGAAATTGTAAACTCGTTGACGTTGCTACAGCAATTCTGGCGAATTGGCAGGGGTATTCTCTGTCAATTTTCACGTAGCGACGGCAACATTTTCGTGTTTTTGCTGTGTAGATACTGAAGCAACGTCAGAAATATTCACAATAGATGATCAGTAAGTGAAATCTGAACATGTATACAAATGATAGAAATGATGTTTTTGGTATGGTCATCTTTTATGAAATTGGAAAATTGCGGTCCAACATTCATAAACTGGCCATCAGCTGATGATTATTGCGATTCCTGTACTTCATAAACACAAAAGGATGAAGTTGAGGGGTTTGCTCATGGTGGGTCTGAGTTAGGTCTTTTATCCGGATTTAAAATGGAGTAGGGAGCTAATCACTGGCATCCATGATTTTTATTCAGTAAAAGGGCGATACTTAATTTTTGATGACATCAAAATTTATCATTACAACAGAATCACTCATAGAAGCCTTCACGAAAATACCTTCTGGAAAGGATCAGGAGTCACATGGGAAGGTGTTTTGAATTGATGAAGACGTGTGATGAATCATTAAATGTGGAAAAAATACTCTATTTTGGGTTATTTGTACTTAAATTTTATGAAGATTTGATGGGTATTTCAATCTGAAATTATTCAAATAAATTGATAATAATCAGTATCTTACAAAACTTAAACCAATGGGAGAGTCGTTATCATCTTCGGGATGCAGAGTCTTATGTAGGTACACCTATATAAAAATGAACCGGATTATGGGTGAAAAACTTGATTCGTGATTTTACTGCTGTTTTTCTGTTTTCCCTGAGTCACAAAAGTGAACGACTCATTTTCTCCTCTGGATAGCCGATATGTACTATGCATACTTCCGCTGCGTTGTTATATCGCGCTCAGAAACTTATCCACGTTATTAACAGGCTGGATCCAATAATTTGATCTTAATACGATCTTATATCGATCCTATAAAAGCCAAAACGATCCCGGATCG
>NZ_AP035966.1:0-248824 GCF_059730475.1 Pantoea sp. X-Soil-TKNS-1280
ATCTTTTGTTCCTCTAAACATGCAATTTGTTCCTCTAAACATGTGATCCGTTCCGCTAAATATGTAATTTGTTCCTCTAAAAATGCTATGCGTTCCTCTGGATATGCTGTAGTGTTCCTCTGAATATGCAGAAAGCGTTCCTCTGAATATGCAGTGCAACGTTTACCTGTGGATAATTGTGGCAGGGGAGGTTAAAGGAAATGTCTAAGGATATAAATGATTTAGGTCTAACTGTCGAATATGAAAATAAAACCACAGGTGAACTTGAGTACATATCATCCACAAGCAACAAATCGATCCAGCCGCTATCACTGCTGCGCTTAAGTGTCTTCAGCCCTGTGGGCTTGATCGAAAAAAAGAGCGTTGGCAATCGCTCGATGGATGCCTCAGAAGAGTTCCGTAACCTCGAAATTGTTAACAAGGAAGGGTACAACAAAGTTACCATTAATGGCCCTAAATTGGACATGGACACCGATTTTCGCACCTGGGTGGCCATCATTTCTGCCTTAACCCACACTGAGATGAAAGAGGGTAAGGTTACGTTACCTTTCACCGAGTTTGCGCGTCTTTGTGAATTCAACTCACGGCAGGTCAATAAAAATCTGAAGGAGCGGATTGCTAAATCACTGCGTAAAATCACCCAAACTTCAATCCATGTGTACAAGGAGGATGGCGAAGATATCGTGAGTGCTACCACACACCTTATCAACTTTTCCAAGGTGGATACCGCTAAAAATCAGGTCATCATTGAGTACAATCCTGGACTTAGAGATCTCTATAACATCGACCTCAAACGCGTGCTCAAACTCAAGGTATTTCCTGCCATTAAGCGCAATGAGGTTGCTAAGGCCATATATACGTTCCTGGAAGGCCTGCCAAACGTTCCAAACAAAGTTCAGATTGTTACCTTCGAACGAATTCAGGAACGGCTTAACATGCGTTCTGAGCCGCGTAAACAGCTGATGATAGTGAGGAAAGCTATGAAGCTGTTGGAGGACGTTAAATACCTAACATATACCGAAGGTTACAAAGTAGTTCAGGGTAAGAAAAGGATCTACTTTACGATCACATCCCGGGATCCGGATCTTTCTGAGAACAATGAAGTTTAGGCTTCAAGACAGCATTGTTAAACATCAGTGTATTGGTGTTACTAAGCGCAATTGACTGTTTTTTCAATATAAATCCGTTATGTTCCTCTAAATATGCAAGCGAAAGCTTGCTATATTATTCAATGTTTCCCTTAGTGTTCCTCTAAACATGCATTAGTAAATATTGCTGCCAGTCATCCTAGAGAGGGCAGGGCGTTCCTCTGAACATGCAGAAAGCATCTTTGTAATCAACGAAATATGAGATTATTGTCATGCATTTGGTTTCAGATGCTATGTTCCTCTAAACATGCATCCGTCGCTTTTGATACCTGTGCTGCTGGTATGAGATAATCGCCGTTCCCGTAAACATGCAAATCAATTTATGAACTGACAGTTTATGGGGTGCAAAAAGATCTGGCGTTCTTCTAATGATGCTGATGTTGCAAGCTGTTCCTCTAGACATGCTAATCCTTATCCCAGGTGTTCCTCTAAAGATGCAGCGGTTTCTCAACAGATGTTCTTCTAAACATGTAGCAGTGAGTTCCAGTAGTGGTGTTCCTCTAAACATGCAGGACTCTTGTCTTGTACAAGATATAACCGAGGTGGGGCTTTAAAACTGATTACTGTGCGATAAATTTTTATCAATAAAATCAGATGCGTTCTTCTAAATATGCATTCATCTGATAATGATGTTCCTCTGAACATGCAACTTCAGAGAAGCTTGTTCCTCTGAATATGATACGAAAATCTCTAGCGTGTTCCTCTAAATATGCTGTTTATCAGATGGTCACGTTCCTCTAAAAATGCATTATACGGCATGTGTTCCTCTAAACATGCTGGGCGAAAGTGATAAGTGTTCCTGTAAATATGCAGATTGAGGCAATTCCTCGGGTGGGTTGTGGATTCAGTTGCCGGAGTGTTCCTCTGAACATGCAAAATCGGTTGATGAGGGGTTAGCCTGACCCGATTTTTGTTCCTCTGGACATGCAGAATGACAGAGATGCGTTGATGTGATGATCATTAAGTAATCATTCCGTTCCTCTTCGCATGCAGATCAGAAATAAAACTCAAAAAGGTCTGATTTTAAAATGTTGATAATTTGTACGTAGTGTTCCTTTAAATATGCGGATTTAGTAATTGTGCTGGATATCCAGGCGGCTGAAATAAATCCGAAATCCGATATTTATCCTTAATAATCAATGACATGATAGTATGGTGAGAAACTTCGCGATTGCGATAGGTCTGCAGCCTTATTGGCATAATCTCAGTTTTGTGAAATAAATCCATCGATGAAGAAAAAATCCAGTTTTTAGGTTTTTTACTGAAAAATTGGCAGATTACGGTTTTTTGTGTAGTATTCAAAAAGACATTATTACTGAGGTGCTTATGAAGCGTGATTACGGCGATGTGCTGGAGACAGCGAAGCGAGCGAACAGTATGTTGCAGGGACTTAGCAACCATATTGAACAACAACGGGTTGAATTTAATCAGACTGGTTATTATCAAACGTATTCACGCAACGCTGTTGCCAATTTTCCACTGCTCAGTAAGCACGCTGTTGTCGCAGCCATAAGTGATATGGAGGGAGCTGGCTATGAGTTTGGGAAAAAGCAAACCGGCAGTACCTCACAATATGCGCTTAGCCTGCAGAACGTTATCGATATTTATCATCACCGCAAAGTACCTAAATACCGTGATAAGCATAAAGGTCCCTTCGTTGTGTTCGTCGTTAACCTGAAAGGAGGTGTATCCAAAACGGTCAGCACCGTGACGCTCGCGCATGGAATGCGTGCTCATCCTGCTATGCTGCACAATGATCTAAGGATCCTTGTCATCGATCTTGATCCTCAGGCTTCAAGCACCATGTTCTTAAGCCATAAAAATAGCATTGGCTCCAAAGCAGAAACTGCTGCCCAAGCTATGTTGAACGATCTTGGTCGCGAGCAGTTACATAGCGAGTTTATTCAGCCAACAGTGATGCCCGGCGTTGATGTTATGCCCGCCTCAATTGATGATGGTTTTGTAGCAAGTGACTGGGAGGCTCTAGTGCAGGAATATCTGCCGGGGGTTGCACCGTCTGAAGTTTTGCGCAGAAATGTAATCGATCGACTTGCCGATGACTATGATTTTATCTTTGTCGATACTGGCCCACATCTTGATTCGTTCATGCTTAACGCCATTGCTGCCAGCGATATCCTGTTGACTCCGACTCCACCAGCGCAGGTCGATTTTCATTCCACAATGAAGTATCTGACCCGCTTGCCTGAAATGCTGGAGCGTATTGAAAAAGAAGGTGTCGAACCACGATTAAAAGCCAATATTGGTTTTATGTCGAAAATGACGACGAAACATGATCATTTAACTTCTCAGAGCTACGCGCGAGAAGTGTTTACTAAATCTATGCTTGATGCCTCTCTACCGCGGCTTGATGGTTTTGAGCGATGCGGCGAATCATTTGATACGGTTATCAGTGCCAATCCTATTTCTTATCCGGGTAGTGCTGATGCCCTCCGAAAAGCCAAGTATGAAGCAGAGCAATTTTCTCGTGCAGTTTTCGACCGCATTGAATACATCAGGAGCACACTGTGAGTACTCATAAGACGGTACAACGTATCGGCCGCACCATGGGCCAGACTGCAATTGCTAGCTTTATTGACAGCAGCAATACTTCACGAACTTTCACATTAAAATCGGGCAAAACAGCCACTTTTGCCCGTCAGCTCATTCCGCATGGCGATATTGAGCAGAGAACCTATGTTGACCCACAGGTCAATGGCCGCGATCAGACTACGTTGACAGAAGAATCTGTTAAAGACATCATCCGTACCATTGGTTTGCAGCAGTTCTTTCCCGCAATTGGGCGGGTTAAAGATGGACGCATCGAGATTATGGACGGTTCACGTCGCCGTGCAGCTTGTCTGTTTGCAGAAGCCAGTCTTGAAGTGCTGGTTACTGCCGATGAACTGGATATTAGTGATGCACGTCAGTTAGCGGCTGACATTCAGACAGCCAGAGAACACAATCTGCGGGAACTCGGATTACGTTTTGCCATCATGAATGAAAATGGCATGAGCAAAAGCGATATTGCAAAAGTGGAAGGGATCTCAAACGCTAAAGTTACCCGTGCGTTTCAGGCTGCTTCTGTTCCTGCTGAGCTGATTGCATTATTTCCGGTGGTCTCCGAACTGACTTTGCCTGACTATCAACTGTTGCTTGATGTGACAGATAACGCCAAGGCAGAAAGCGTTGAGATCAGTGATCTGGCTGAACAGGTTCGCACCATGATGAGTGTAAACCGCAATGACAGGATGACCACGGATGAGCAAAAAACAGAGATACTCAGTTATTTTCGTTCAGCCAAACGCAACTTGGTACCCAAAAAGCCGAAGCCTCTTACCACGGAAAAACTGGCTGACTTCGAAGACCGTAACTTGCTGGCGCGTCGTAAAGTGAATACAGAAAAACGTTCTGTCAGCTATGAATTTGTCCGGTTACCCAAGGACACGGTGGATAAAATCGAAGAGGCGATTAAGCAGGTCCTTGAAAGTGTCAAAGGGGCGAAACTCAGAGGCTAAGTTTAATCAAATGGCTTCCGTGGGAGCCATTTCCTCTTTTAGTGTATTCTTCATGGTGCAGTTAGGCCAACTTTAAGATTTAACTTAAAGTATCCAAACAATGTGTATAAAGTCTTCGTAGATATGCTGACTCGCAGTGTTAATTATTCATCGCTAAAATAGCAAGCTGTCGAAAGTTTTTCGATTGCCGTGATGACTGCGTTTATTTTTAGGATTAAGTGTCACTGAAGGTTCATGCTTATCAAACAGACTAATTTTATCAGTGACTAAACTCGGTACAGAGATTCCTTCTATATTTTCTTCAAAATTATTCTCTTCTGAGAAATAAAAAGTTCTCCACCATCCTTGGTTTGTGTCTTTTTTATAATTATCTCATTAATCTTATGATAAGATGAGTAAAGTGCTTTTAAAAAACGATTTGATGCAAGCTACATATTAAAAATGCGGGAGGTTCTTTATCTGATGGAGTATGTAATACTGTTAAGTGTTATTTCTGATATTGACATGCTGATTATATTCAAGTGAACTGATGTTTATGTAAGTTCATACGTTTTGTCTGATTATTTATCTGATGATTAGATTGAACTAAACTATTCCCCCATGCACTGAGAACACTTTTTTATATTTCTGGTGTTCTTATGGATCCATACCTTATTCATGTCTAGCTTTTCTGAAGCACATTTCCGGTTCAGCCTGAGTTCAGAATATTGTGATAAAACCAGTTACAGTTAGCCATTTCATAAAGTTAATCTCATCAGAATGCGCGGAAGGAATATGTGGCGTTTTCGTCAAAATACCCACTCAGGTCAACCTGCGAAAGATAATTCGTTACAGACGCGCACGCAGCGCTATGGGGGTGGTATCTGACGATGGTCTCGGTTTATTTAGAATGATGGAAATAGGGTTATTTCACAAGCCACTTTTTGGTTAAAGATTTAATCACACCCTACGCAAGATTTTATCTTGCAGTTTTTTGTTTTTAAAACATGATGTTAGTTGTGATTATTTACCACATTTGACTTGTATGAGACAAGAGGTGTGTTAATTAACACACTTTACAGTGCCGGATAGTGTGTTAATGCAGTGCCGGATTGTGTGCTAGTGTAGTGCCGGATTGTGTGCTAATCCGGCACTGCAAACGGCACTGTATGGTGTGTTAATTGTAGCTATGTATTTAAATCAGTGTGTTATGCGTGATTTTTGCGTCAGTAGTGCCGGATCAACACACATGAAAACGGGGGGCGGTGCCGGATTAACACACATAAAAACGGGTTACAGTGCCGGATTAACACACATAAAAACGGATTACAGTGCCGGATTAACACACATATAAACCGCGTGCAGTGCCGGATTAGCACACCCCGGAAAATTAATACACAGTGCCGGATTGACACACAGTGACTGCCGACAGAATAATAAAAAAGCAACATGGCGATTTTACGTATTCCGCAGTCTGTCCCGGAAGTAAAAAACAGAAATATTCATCAGTCACTGTGCAGGTAATACCCTGCTCAGGCAGTAAGGATAATGGTATGGCCAGAAGAAATATTTACTTTAAAGAGAAAACCGAAAGGGAAGTTCAGGACCTGGTGCAAATTGAGATACAGGATGGTGCAACGAATGGCGATGTAAATTTCTCTTCAATGGTCAATGAACTGATCGGCATCGGCCTGATGGTTAAAAACATCAGGGGAGGGGAATAAATTCGACCTTGGTGGTTACAACCGGGATTTAATTCGTAAGGTGTCAGGGTGCCGTGAGGGTATCAGCATCATGATGGCTATGCATTTCTGAAATGCATCTTCGCATGCGGGGGTGAGGATGTGGAAACCGGACTGGAAGCGAGTATTGATAGTAACCTTTCAGGAATGCATGCCGCTGAAGATAAAGCTGAAAACAAACATTTCCTAATCGAGGACCAGAAATCTGTTCACGGATGTTTATGGGTTAAGCCTGCGCTGATGCGGTTTTTTTATTATTCATTTGAGAGCGTATAAAAACGGCCATCATTTTACCCCGTAATCTCTCACAGGCATGCTGTTGCCATCGGAAAAAGAGGCTCAGAAAACAGTGAGTCTCTGAAGAAATATTGTTACTGTCAGTATCTTATAATTCCCCTCAGGAGTCCCTCCGGGGATTTCCGGTCTTCCAGGTATATTTCGTTATGTTCACGTCCGGGATTTATGCTGTGATTCTTCATGCTCAGCCATTGCACGGATTGCAAAACGTTTTATTCGCCTGTCATGACGTTGAAGTAAACCGGTGTCGGGACGTAGATGTTTTTATCCGGGAAGTGATGGTGTTCGGAGCAGTAAAGGGGAGGGCGGTATTGGAGGTACGGTAATACTGATAACACCTTCGGAAGAGTGAAATAAAAAAACGGGCGTCTTGTCCAGTCCGGACTCAGATTTTCAGGGCTGATTTTTTCTCTTCCTCCGCCTCCGCTTTCTGCGCCAGCGGCTTTTCTGCAACTGCAACTTTTTCCGAAATAAACTCATTAAAGAGAATGGCCAATTCACTCAGGCTGTAACGGTTTACCGAATTTAGCCATCTGAACAGAGGTGATATGCTCACCTCAGAACAAAACAGGTGCCCCAATGAAAAAAAACTTCAGTGTAAAGTTTAAACGCGAATCCGCCCAGCTTGTTGTCGATCAGAATTAGACTGTTGCTGAAACGGCTAAAGCGATGGATATCGGACTTTCTACCATGACGCGCTGGGTAAAATAGTTACGTGATGAACGTCAGGGCAAAACGCCCAAAGCTTCGCCGATAACACTGGGACAGATTGAAATACGTGAGTTAAAGAAAAAACTTCAACCTATTGAAATGGAGAAGATATCTTAAAAAAGACGACATCTTGAAAAAGGCTACCGGCTCTAGATGTCAGACTCTCTGAACAGTTCTCGTTAATTGGGAATCTCAGAGCGCGTTATCCTGTGGCGACACTCTGCCATGTGTTTGGGGTTTACCGCAGCAGCTACAAATACTGGAAAAGTCGTCCTGATGAACAGGATATCAGGCTGACAGCGCTGTGTAGCTAGGTGTAGGAGTTACACAGCATCAGCCATGGCTCTGTCGGTGCAAGGAGCATTGCCACTATAGCAACGCTTAGGGGCTTCCGTATGGGGCGATGGCTTGCTGGCAAACTCATGAAAGAGCTGTGACTGGTAAGCTGCCGACAGCCAATACACCGGTATAAACGAGGCGAACAGGAGAATGTTGCTATACCGAACCACCTTTATCGTCAGTTCGCGGTCACAGAGTCCTACTAATTATGGTGTAGCGACGTAATTTATATCTGGACGGGAAAACGCTGTGCGTATCTTGCCGTTGTTCTAGACCTGTTCGCCAGAAAACCCGTTGGCTGAGCAATGTCATTCTCACCTGACTGCAAACTTACCATTAGATCGCTGGAAATGGCCTGGGAGCGCCGGGGAAAACCAACTGGGGTGATGTTCCACAGCGATAGTAATAATACCAATGTCAGTTTTCTTCATTGAGCTGTCTGAGCCGATTGATGTGATTACTGAGGCAGTGAAGATCTTCCCGCATCCTCACTCGGACAGCGGTCTACCTTTTGTGTCCTGCCCTTGATTCGTCGGTTGCCGGAGGTTTCTTTATACGAGGTATCTCCTCACCGGTTCGCATGATTCAAGAAGGACCTGACATCGTATCTCGTTACTGTCCTGTCCGGGTTATCAGTCAGCGGTTTCAATCATGTCTTCCTGACAGGTGATCAGCCATGAATGATGAAAATACTGACGCCACTGTTCGCTGTAATGAATCAAAACAACAAAGTCCCCGAAACGGAGTATTTCGCCACAACACGACAGGGATACAGCCAGATGCTGGCGTGGATGGCCACTTTTGGCTCAATACAGAGAATTGGTGTTGAGTGCACAGGAACCTACGGCTCAGAACTGCTGCGTTACTTACACAAAGCCGGAGTAGAAGTGTTTGAGGTAACAGCACCCGATTGCATGGAGCGACGCAGGCGTGGTAAAAGCGACACTATTGGTGCAGAGTCCGCCGCTCATGCTGCATTCTCGGAAATACGGACAGTCACGCCAAAAACACGTGATGGAATGATTGAGTCTCTACGGGTGCTAAAACTTGCCGAAAAACAGCGATATCTGCCCGCAGAGTCGCTCTTCGGATTATTCATTCCAATATTATCTCTGCACCGGATGAACTACGTGAACTGCTCAGAAATATAACTCGCATGCAGTTTATCAGAACACTGGGCTCCTGGATGCCAGATGCCAGATGCCAGTGAATACCGCGATGTTACGAACGTTTATCGCATCGCATTGCATTAAAATCCCTGGCTCGAGGCTATCTCGAGTTACATGACGAAATCGCTGATCTGGATGTCATTATTGCGGCTATTGTTGACGAGCTGACGCCTGACCTGATTAAACGTAATACAATTGGGTACGAAAGCGCTTCGTAGTCGCTGATCACTACCGGAGACAATCCCTAACGACTACCATCTGAAACAGGTTTTGCAGCAATGTGTGGTGTCAGCCCAGCTCCAGTCTCTTCTGGAAAAACGAACCGTTACCGACTTAACCGGGGTGGAGATCGTGCAGTGAATAGTGCACTTCACATCATCGCCATCGGTCGTTTACGAACTGAAGCAAAAACCAGGGAGTATGCAGACAGATGAGTGGTTGAAGGGCATACAAAATGGAAGCAATAGGCTGCTTGAAGCGTTATATTTCACGCAAAGTTTATACATTACTACGTAATCAAAACAGTCAGGTCTGCAGCATTCAGATAACGCCTTGACTATTAGAAGCGCGTCCAGGGTGCCCACAACACAAGCAGGCCGTTCAGGCGATTACTGTAGCGTTGCCGGATCAAGCAGAGCATGAGTCGACGTGGAAACTGCTCGGATAACAGCCCAATGGAGCGGTTCTTCCAGAGGCTGAAAAAGGCGTAGGTTCTTGTAATTGGGTGCATGAACTAGAGTGAGGCCTATTTGTAATAGCCGATTATATCGTGGGTTATTTACGCTAAGGCCGCATGAATATAATGGTGGCTTACCGCACAATGAAACTGTAAGTCGATACTGGAAAAACTCTAAAGCAGTGGCCAGTTTTAGTTGACCACTTCAGTCATCAAAATCGAAGGCGAGGATAAAAAAGGACTTTGGTCGTCCGGTATCCAGGTGCTATTTGATTTTTTCGGTAAGATTTGTCGGTTGGGCAATCTGTTCGTCGGTTGCAATGTTTGAGGTGGATGCATGGCTTGTTGCGGGTCCTTTAATTCAATCTATCGGCATAATAAAGCTTCCTGTCTTTAGGGACCTGTTGTCCGGATAAAATACGGGTGATGGCTGACCTGAGATGTGAACTGAGTTATCACTCCCGATAATTTAATGCTGTGATCTGATCCGATGTCGGATACAAGATGTTTCATAATTACAACATACTTTGAGTCAACAGATTAACATGCCAAAACTCAACATCTGCGCCGTTAGTGATTCTATATGAAAATATCAGAAAAATCAGATGTTTTCAGAATTAAACGGCATCATTGGCATGACGTGAGAAATTACCGGTTGTTAATCCGCCATTGAAGTTAAAGCCTGATTGTTCGCCATAACCTGATCTTAGATCAAAAGTGGGAATGGTTATCATTTATATAATCATCAGCTCCTTGTTACTGAGCTGGCTGATGATATGCATATTAAAACGAACCGCGTTTATCGGATTGCAGGCTACAAAAGCCCGATTAATCCCGCCTGGCGGCAAAAGCTACTGGCGATGGGTATGCTCCCTGGCGCGCTTATCGAAGTTATCCGCGTGGCCCCGATGGGGGACCCGGTGCAAATTCGCACGCGGCGCATCAGCCTGGCAGTACGACAGCAGGATCTTGCGGCCATCCTTCTTGAGGAAATGACCGCATGAAGAAATTAATCATTGGTTTGATTGGCAACCCCAATACCGGCAAAACCACCTTATTTAACCAGCTTACAGGCGCGCGGCAGCGGGTGGGTAACTGGGCTGGGGTGACAGTCGAACGCAAAGAAGGGCAATTTTTTACGGCCTCATCCGATGTGCATCTGATTGATTTACCCGGTACGCGCTCGCTGACCACCATTTCGGCGGATACCTCGATAGATGAAAGCATTGCCTGTCAGTACCTGTTTAACGATCAGGCCGACCTGGTGATCAATGTTGTGGATGCGTCGAATCTGGAAAATAACCTGTTTCTGACGGTGCAATTGCTGGAATTAGGCGTTCCCTGCATTATCGCGCTGAATATGCAGGATATTGCCGCCAGTCAGAATATCAGCATCGATATTGATGAGCTTTCCCGCCGACTGGGCTGTCCGGTGGTGTCTCTGACATCAACGCGCGGCGAAGGGATTGCCAGGCTTAAAGAGACCATCGACAGTCACCATCATCTCGCACCAATAAAATGGGTGACGTATCCGGCTGAAATTGAAGCCACGATCACCCGACTGCGCTCCATGATGCCGTCTGCTATTCCGGAACAAAAGCAATACTGGCTGGCATTGCAGCTGCTGGAAGGAGATCTCAACAGCCAGAAAATTTGTTCCGGTGTGGTGCAACATCTGCCGGAGATAAACAAAGAAGCCGGTGGCGATCCGGGTATGATCATTGCCGATTATCGTTTCCGTGCGATTACCGAACTTTGCACCAGCGTCAGCAATATCCATCAGTCCGCACCAGGCCAGCTTACTGGCCTGATCGATAAGGTCGTGCTTAACCGCTGGGCCGGGATTCCGATATTCCTCGGTGTCATGTACCTGATGTTTGTGCTGTCGATTAATATCGGCGCGGCATTGCAACCGGTGTTTGATAGTGGCTCGGTCGCGTTGTTTATCCACGGCACGCAATGGCTTGGCTACACCTTGCATTTCCCCGACTGGCTGACCGTATTTCTCGCGCAGGGCATTGGTGCGGGTATCAATACGGTACTGCCGATTATTCCCCAGATTGGCCTGATGTATCTTTTCCTGTCTTTTCTGGAGGATTCCGGTTACATGGCGCGTGCGGCCTTCGTAATGGATCGCCTGATGCAGGCATTGGGGTTACCGGGTAAATCGTTTGTGCCACTGATTGTCGGCTTTGGCTGCAATGTGCCATCAGTGATGGGCGCGCGTACGCTGGATACGCCGCGTGAACGCCTGATTACCGTACTGATTGCTCCCTTTATGTCCTGCGGTGCGCGTCTGGCGATTTTTGCCGTGTTTGCTGCGGCATTTTTTGGTGCTCACAGTGCCAGCCTGGTGTTCTCGTTGTATGTGCTGGGGATTGCTGTGGCGATCATCACCGGGTTGACCCTGAAACATACGTTACTGCGGGGCGAAGCCTCACCTTTCATTATGGAGCTGCCGGTTTACCATCGTCCGCACCTGAAGAGCCTGCTGATTCAGACCTGGCAACGCCTGAAGATGTTCATTATCCGCGCGGGCCGGGTGATTATCCTTGTCAGTATGATTATCGGGGTACTGAGCAGCTTCTCGTTTAACGGCAACACGGTGAATAACATCAACGATTCTGCGCTGGCAGCGACCAGCAAAGTGATTACGCCGATTCTCCAACCCATTGGGGTCACGGATGATAACTGGCAGGCCACGGTAGGGCTGGTGACAGGCATCATGGCAAAAGAGGTGGTGGTAGGGACCCTTAACAGCCTGTACACCGGTGAAGATGTGCAAAGTGGTGGGTTCAACCCTGAGGAGTTTAATCTGTTGACGGAACTGTCAGGTTCACTGACCGCAACCTGGGAAGGGTTGAAAGCCGCAGTCAGTCTGGGAGCGTTAGCCAACCCGATCGAAGCCAGTAAGGGCGATGGTGAGATGGCTGCCGGACAGATGGGGGTGATGAGCGCGAAATTTGGCAGCGTGCTTGCCGCCTACAGCTACCTGATTTTCGTCCTGCTGTATGTGCCTTGTGTCTCGGTAATGGGGGCGATTGCGCGTGAAGCGGGTAGAAACTGGATGCTGTTCTCTTTCTTCTGGGGTCTGAATGTAGCGTTTTCTCTTGCCACCCTGTTTTATCAAAGCGTGACCTTTAGTACGCATCCGGCCTACAGCGCAATCTGCCTGTTCAGCGTCATTGTGGTGAATGTGGTAATCATTGTGTTGCTGCGTAAATGGGGCAAACGGATAAAAGAACACCGACTTAATATTCCAGTACCGGGAAATAGTGCGGGATGTGATGGTTGCAAAGGATGTTGTAATAGCTAAGTTTTCATTGCAATAAGTATGGCCCCGACAATTGCCGGGGCCATGACTGGCGGTTTACAGATACCGTGTGAGTAACGTCTCAAGGCTATTTTGGTCAATGGCAAACAGGCGGATACCCTCGGCAAGTTTTTCGACTGCCATCGCATCCTGATTGTGTGCCCAGTAAAATTCTGCTTCGCTGATGGCATCAGGTTTGGGGTGGCGCGTACCTTCGTAGGCGAGCGGAGCAGGAACTGCCGTTTCGTTCTGCTGAAGCTGTGCCAGCAAAGCTGGAGAAACCGTCAGGCGATCGCAGCCGTTTAGCGCCAGCACCTGTTCTGGCGTGCGGAAGCTGGCACCCATCACCACCGTCTGGTAACCATGCATTTTGTAGAAATGATAGATATTGCGCACTGACTCAACCCCCGGATCGTTGTCGAGGGTAAAAACGGTGTCCGGTTTATTCTTTTTGTACCAGTCATAGATACGTCCGACAAAAGGCGAGATCAGGAAAACGCCTGCATCGGCGCAGGCCCGGGCTTGGGCGAAAGAAAACAATAGCGTCAGATTACAATTGATACCCTCTTTTTCCAGCACTTCAGCGGCGCGAATTCCCTGCCAGGTCGCGGCCAGTTTGATCAGGACGCGATCTTTAGTGATACCTTTCTCTTCATAGAGTGCGATCAATTCTCGCGCCTTACCTATGCTGGCTTCGGTGTCAAAAGAGAGCCGCGCGTCAACTTCAGTTGAAATACGTCCCGGTACGCTTTTCAGGATCAGTGCACCAATGCTGACAGCCAGATAATCGGCAATAGCTGAGGGGTGGGCTTCCTTGCCAGCCTGACGCGTCTTTACTGCCGTGACCGCATCTTTTATTAGCTGTTGATATTGCGGCAGCTGCGCTGCTTTATAAATTAATGACGGGTTGGTGGTGGCATCTTCGGGTTGATAAGCCAGAATGCTATCAATATCCCCACTGTCGGCGACAATAATGGTTCGCTGCTTTAATTGTTCAAGCTGGTTCACAATCTTTACCTCGGTAATTTGTTTAGCCGGATCACCGGGAACATCCTTTTCCCGGTTATTAATCGCGTCAAAAGATTATTTTGCTTGAGCGACGCGTGAGGTCAGACCTGACATATTGAAGCATTCCGCTTCATTCTGGATCATGTCTTTGATTTTGTTCACTACGTAACGCTCAGGCTCCACGCCAAAAGAGCGCAAATTAGCGAACAGGGTTTTCATTTCTTTCACGACATCCGGCTTTTCATAATTATAATGACCGCTGAGTTCAAGAATTTCTTTCAGCAATTCCGGCTCATTAAAAATCTGTTCTTCAGATTTGTTTTTATGCTCATCGGTCATCCATTTCTCCCATTTGTGGCTCAGCACGCACTCACGGGTCAGTACATTTTTAAGATTAGAAGCGGACTGGATAAAACCTTTGGCCGCCAGATCTTTTTCTACTTCGGCCAGTTTGAGGTAGGCGCGGGTTTCGATGGTGCCATACGCCGGGGCAACGTTCATCGCGGTTATCCCCAGGCCCGGGTGTTTCAGCAGGATGTCATCCGGCAGATAGTCACCGTTATGCTCTTTTAAACCCACACCGTAGCGGGTACTGATTGCCGAGAGTTCAGCCGACTGTTTATCGTTAAAATGTCCGACATTCTTTGTCAGGCGCGTCAACGTACCAGTCTGGCCGACGATAAATAACGGTTGTGGCAAGCTGGCGGCCAGCAGACGTTTGTTGAGTTCAACAATAAAGCCTTCATAAGCGCTGATATCGGTCAGGCCGCCATTGGTTTCTTCGGTGCCGACTTCATAGAAAAACTCTTTCAGGTTGTTGGCCTTACGGTATTCTTCACAGAAGCGAATCAGTTCGACGGTGCGGCTCAGCACCAGTTCGATATCAATCACTTTCCCCACGACATACGGGTCTTTGGTCGGGTCAATGTGCAACAGGTCGAAACCGGCATCCATATCAATCTGATAGGAGCGGCGCGCCAGTTCCATGGCTTCTGCTTCCGGAATATGGTCTTTACGTTCTTTGTCACGCTGCCAGGGGCCGCCGTGGTCACGGCAGAGGAAATAGTCGCCATCGAAGCCAACTTTTTCCGCCATTGCTTTTAAATCTGCGGCAAAGCGGAACTGATCCCAGTTATTGACATAACCTGCACCAAATTCATCGGCATCAACCTGATTACGGCTGGCGATAAACATCAATGGCAGATCTTTTTCTTTACCCAGTTCAAAGCACGCCTGAATAAGCGCAGGTGACATGGGTCCGATACCCAGCATCGTTGATTTTCCACCGTTGACAATATAATCGACGTACTGTTTCATGGTATTTTTCATAATAACTCCTTACGCTTTATTTAAATCGGAAGTGACAGGTTTTTTAGCGGGTTCTTTTTTAACGACTTCGCTAATGTTGGGTCGCAGAATATGCAGGCATACAGCCGTAACAATGACGCCGATGGCCATATCAATGACGTACCACATCGCGCCTTTATTCACGCCAGCAATGGCAATTAAGCCACCGTGCGGCACCATAGATTCCACGCCATGAATCATCGCCAGACCGGCACCCACGGCGCTGCCAATAATGATTGAGGGGAGAACGGTTTTAAGGTTTTTCACTGCAAAAGGAATGGCACCTTCGGTGATACCAATTAAGCCCATAAACGCGGCGGAGGTGCCCATGCGTCTTTCATCTTCCGCCCATTTACGGCGCGAAATTAACGTTGAGAGCGCAATACCCAACGGCGGAATAGCACAGGCGATACGATAGGCACCGTTCGGGCCATATATCCCTTCGGCCATCAGCGCCAGGGTAAATGCCGTCGCGGTTTTATTCACTGGCCCGCCCATATCAAAGGCAGCCATTGCTCCGAGGATTAAACCCAGCACCAGGCCGCTGCCGCCCTGCATATTCGACAGCATGGCCACCAGCCATTTCATCGCCATACCGATAGGGCCAATCAGCACGTACAAATAAAGCATGCCGACCAGGCAGCTGGTAACGATAGGGATAATCAGGATCGGCATCACCGGCATCAGCACTTTGCCGACCTTCCAGGTCTTGACCCATTTCGCGACGTAGCCGCTCAGGATGCCGAGCAGCATCGCACCGAGAAAGCCGGTGACCACATGCGCTTCGCCGAGCGGCGTGGCAGCCATAAATCCGGTGACTAAGCCTGGCGTCAGGCCCGGTTTGCCAGCAATGGAATAGGCGATATAGGCGGCGAGCACCGGGATCATCATGCCCAGCCCGGCGCTACCGATGGCTCCAAGGTTTAGCAGGAATGGATTGGTGACCACAATGCCTTTGCCCGGCGTGGGCTCTCCACCCACCAGCGACAGCGCCAGGCAGATCCCGCCGACCACCACCACCGGCATCATATAAGACACCCCGGTGCTGAATGCTTTGACTAAATCATCCTTAATGGTTTTCATCGTATCCGACATTTTTATTCCTCCCGATCTCCGCGATCGCAGTGCTATGGTCGAATAAATCCGCAGGCATAATTGCCTGTACACAGAAATAACGGAGGTCACAGAAATTTATTTAACGTTGTTATGCACGTTGGTTTCTGCGAAAAATAAACGCAATTTTACGCAGGATTATTGTGCAAGCTGTTCGGCTTTATTAATGATCGCCGCCGGATTACGAATGACCTCAGCCGGGTTTAATGAAATAATCCGGCCTGCATCTTCTTTTTCTTCAAAGCGCTCCACGCCTTCGATACCGATAGCAACGGCCATAATCACCACATCTGCTTCGGCGATTTCTTCTTCGCTTAATTCATTTTCAATTCCCATGCCGCCCTGGGTTTCGACTTTTACGTCATAACCTCTTTTTTTGCATTCCTGTTCAATGGCTTCCTGCGCCATGTAGGTATGCGCGATGCCTGTAATGCATGCTGCGACTCCGACGATTTTCATAACTGACTCCTGGTCTTTTATTTGTCTGGCTGATTATTAAACGTGTTATTGCGTGATCCTGACTTTATACATCTAATGTTTTGGTCATCAGGTTGTAGAGTACGGTGACGTTATCGGCGTGTTTTATTTCATTACGAAACTCCTCTTTCATCAGTTTTCTGGCAAGGACGGAGAAATATTTCATATGCTGGTTGGGATCGGCAGATTTATTCACTGTCAGCATAAAGACGGTTTCAACTTGCTGGTCCCCCCAGGTAATGGGTTTATCGAGGGTGGCCATGCTGATGGTCGAATAACGGATATGATCGGATTTGGTGTGCGGGATGGCGAAACCATAGCCGACAGCGGTGGAGAAGCTGTCTTCCCTTACCCAGATATCGTCACATAATTGTTCCCGGTTATCGGTGCGATGGTGCAGCCACAGATTATCGGTCATCATTTTGATGACCTCATTTTTATCGCTGGCCTGCAAACCGCAGAGCATAAATTCCGGAGCCAGGATCGGCTTGCTGCTGACCTGTTTGACATCGGGAGCCTGCAACGCCGCTTTTACCTCAGCCGAACGTTTCAGCGTGACGGCATGCCGCGCCAGTTGCTGGCATTTCGCGAAGTTAAGCTCACGCAACGCATGCTTGACGCCGGGAATGGCGGTGCCGCTCATGCTGAGTTCGTCAAAGCCCATGCCGGTGAACAGCGGCAGGAAGTCCTGGCTGGCTCCCAGTTCGCCGCAGATGCCAATCCATTTACCGGCTCGATGTACCTCTTCAACGGCGAACTGCATGGCACGCAAGAAGGAGGGGGCATAGTTGTCATACACATCTGCCACCTGGGAATTGCCCCGATCGGCGGCAAAGAAATATTGGGTCAGGTCATTGCTGCCGACACTGAAAAAGTCAGCATAGGCGGCGATTTCAGGAATGGCGAAGATAACCGATGGCACTTCCAGCATCACGCCTAATTCGATGCCATCGTTATAAGGCAATCCGGCGTTATCCATATCCTGCATCACTGCGGCCAGCACCTCACGACACCAGATAACCTCATCAACGTTCGAGATCATCGGAATCATGATTTTGGCCGGTCCATGCGCGGAGGCGGTCAGAATTGCTTTCAGCTGCATGCTGAACAAATCCCGGTAGAGCCGATAGGTGCGTACCGCGCGGAATCCCAGGAAGGGGTTCTCTTCGTCACCAATATTCAGATAATCCACCGGTTTGTCACCGCCGATATCAAAGGTACGAAAAATCACCGGTTTGCCCGCGGCGTGCGCCATTACATGGGTGTAAAGCGCGGCCAGCTCGGCATAATCTGGCGGGGTTGCGCGGTCCATAAACGACATTTCGGTGCGAAACAGACCGACGCCTTCTGCGCCATTGTCAAAGGCGGCGACGGCTTCCGCCAGGCTGGCAATATTGGCGGCGATCTCGATGCCATGGCCGTCCGCTGTGACGGCGGGTTGGTGGACATTTGCCAGCATCTGTTGCTGCATTTGCTGTTGTACGGCAATCTCATGACGGTAATAACGCAGCACCCGCGCATCCGGGGCGGTGATCAGAATGCCCGGGTTACCATCAATAATAATATCCTGTTGCGGGTGCAGGTTCAGCGCCGAAAAGTTGATATCTGTCAGCGTGGGAATCCCCAGTGAACGCGCGAGGATGGCGGTATGCGAGGTTTTACCTGTTGAGGATAATACCAAGCCTGCCAGCCAGTCTTTGTTGATACCGAGAAATTTGCTCGGGGTCAGATTGTCGGCCAGAATAATTGATGGTTCTGTCAGTTCCAGGTTGTTTTGTGGTAATGCATTAGCACCATACAACGTCATCAATAACTGACTGGTAATATCTAATACATCGAGGGTTCGTTCTTTAATATATTTGCTCGATGAACGGTTAAGTATTTCACAGAACTCTATCGCGGCAAGTGTAATCGCTGACCAGGCATTGTTGCCGTTATGGATAAAGCCGGTGATGGCGCTCTGGAAAGCAGCATCGGTGATAATCGATAAATGCGCCTGAATAATATCGTGCTCGACACCGTTATTCATCTCCAGAGCGGCAACTTTCTCATTTTTCAAGGCTTCCAGACCGGTAATCACCGACTCTTTTTCCTGGGCAGCGGAGTGATCCTGTACCGGGCTACGTGCCAGTATCTCCTGCAAAGTCAGGCTCTGGACAATTACCGGTCTGGCGATCGCCACACCACCGCTGATGCGTGATCCCTGGATAAAACTTAGCTGTGTTTCCCGCAGGGAACGGGGCAGATAACCTGCTGGCGCTGCGGGTTCCTCTTCCTGCGTCACTTCAAAAGACGGCAGTTTTTCCAGTAAGGCCGACAGCTGATGTGCGGCGTCACATGCATCTTCACCGCTGAGGGTAATTTCACAGCGATCATTCAATAAGGTATCGGTGGAGACAATCGAAAGGGCGCTCTTTGCACTGCCTTCGAGGCCGGTACGGATATTTTTCCAGCGCACATTAGATTGAAAGGAATTACAAAGACGCTCGATGTGGCCTGCCGGTCTGGCATGAATTCCGTCCTTAAGCTCACATTGATAGCTTATTAATTCTGACATGATCACTCCCAATAAATCGCGAAGAGAAACGCTGTTTAATTTTTCCAGGCAGATATGAAACCCTGCATTTGATGTTTACTATCCTTCCGCGTTTCCCCGGAGGATTGAATAGAAAAAATGTATCCTTTACTTGAAAAAAGGTTTTCTGTTTTTGTTTTGTGAACTTTGTCATAAATTAATAACGGCTGCGGAGAGTGGTGTCGGAATTGCTATTAAAGCTTCATTTTTACTCTTTAATGCCGGGCAGTGAGGGGGGTAAATAATAGGCATATCTCTTTAATTCCGCTGATGGTGAGTAATATGCATTTTCGTGGGCTGTTATTTGATTTGGATGGGACCTTAGTCAACTCACTGGATTTCGTCGAAGCGTCATGGAGTGCCTGGGCAAATAGAAAAGGCTTTAACGCCGGGGAAGTGCGTAATTATCTGCATGGCAAACCGGCCATCAGCACGCTGCGTCATTTTATGCCGGACGCCAGCGAGGCGACTATCGGGCAGGAATTCCTGGCACTGGAAGATTATGAAGCCCGCAACACCGAGGGGATTACCCCGGTGGCTGGTGCCGCCGAATTCCTCACCCGGCTCAACGCGCTTCACGTTCCCTGGGGAATTGTCACCTCTGGTTCGTTGCGGGTCGCTTCTGCACGTATTCACCAGGCCGGTTTTCCGTTCCCTGGCGTGCTGGTGACCAGTGAGGATATTCAGCGCGGTAAACCTGATCCGGAGCCTTTCCTCAAGGGAGCGCAAAAACTCAATGTATCCCCGTCCGGGTGCATCGCCTTTGAGGATTCGGAGGCGGGACTGCGCTCAGCCAGTGCGGCGGGGAGTGTGGTGGTGGAGGTTCTGACGCCGCAATCGACTGCCCATGATATTGAGGCTTACGCCACCATCCGCCATTACCTCGACCTCGCTGTGACGCATCAGCGTGGTGCCGATTTTTCTCTCAGGTTTTAACCACGGAGTTTGCCAGAGACAGGGGCCAGCAAAGGGAGAAGTGACGATGTACAACGTTGATCTGCATATGCACACCGTAGCCAGTACCCACGCTTACAGCACGGTTCATGATTACATTGCCGCAGCGGTACGCAAAAAACTCAAACTTATCGCCATCACCGATCATGGCCCGGAAATGGTGGATGCACCTCACGCGTTTCACTTCAGCAACATGCGGATTTTGCCGCGCGTGGTCGATGGGGTGGGGATTCTGCGGGGCATTGAGGCGAATATCAAAGCGGGAGGTGAGACCGATTGCAGCGACAAAATGCGTGCTGCACTGGATGTGGTGATTGCCGGGTTCCATAAGCAGGTGTTCGCCCCGGCGGATATCGTCACTCATACCGATGTGCTGATCGCAGTGATTGCCAGCGGTAAGGTGCATATCATCAGTCATCCTGGCAATCCTGAGTATCCGATTGATATCCCGGCAGTGGTGGAGGCGGCAAAAGCCTGCAATGTGGCGCTGGAGGTGAATAACGCCTCGTTTGTGCATTCAAGAAAGGGTAGTGAGGGGAATTGCCGCAAAATTATTGCCGCCGTTCGCGATAGCGGCGGGACGCTATCGCTGGGAACCGATGCGCACAGCGCATTTGCGGTGGGGGATTTCAGCGCCTGCCTGCCGCTGTTACAGGAGGCGGATTTTCCCGCCGAGCGGATTCTTAATGCTTCGCCGTGGCGCGTGCTTGAGTTTCTTGAACGTCACGGCGGTGAGAGAATTGCGGAGATTGATGCGTTGCTAAAGCTCGATAACGTTGCCTCTGGGCAGACTGAGTGATTTTCGGATGGCCGACACCACTTCAGCCGGTTTCAGCAGCAGGGAGTTGATGCAGACGTTCAGGATGCGGCACCCCTCGAAGCGCAATGCGTTGTCGATGGTGATATCAGAGGCAATGATGACCAGTTCGGCGTCGAGGATATTTTTCTCGGTGATCGGGTTTTTTAATCCCAGCACGCCCTGGGTTTCGATTTTGATCGAAAAATTATAGGTTTTCGCCAGCTTTTCCAGTTGTTCGGCCGCCATGTAGGTATGCGCCACCCCAGTGGCGCAGGCGGTCACCGCCACGATATGCAGGTTGCGTTCACTGGTGAAAGGATGCACTTCATCTTTTGTTGTTCGGGCCATTATAAACTTACTCCCTTGTTCTTACGCCGATACTCCAGTGGCGTACAGTCATTGACATCCCGGAACACTTTGCAGAAATAGTTGGTATCGGCGAAACCACACTTCTCTGAGACTTCATTGATTTTCAGGTTGGTGCCTGTCAGCAACGTTTTCGAACGTGAGATCCGGGCTAACTTGAGGTATTCATTGAATTTTACGTCTGACTCACGGGAAAAAAGACGTGACAGATAGCCCGGTGAGATGTTGAAGGTTTCGGCAACGCTCTCCCGGCTAATATCCGTCTGGTAGTGGCTATCAATATGGCTTTTGATTTCATCGAGCAGGGAGAGCGGCTCCCTGTGATTATTCATACCGTCGGTGGTTTGGTACAACAGATCGTTCAGCAGCGCATAGACGATATGGGCAAAGGTTTCGCTGGTGCGGTTATGCGTCCAGGCCAGGATCTCCGCCAGCTCAAGCAGGCGGTCACGCACTGAGCTGATGGAGTTTTGCAGGTTAAATTTCTCCACCTCTTTAAACTGCGTTCCGTCCCAGTTGCTGATGCTAAACCCGACATCCTGCTTCCAGAAGACGATGGACATGCAGATTACGGGCTCTCCCCACAACGGCGAGTTCCAGCTACCGGCGGGAATGTAGGTCACGCTACCCACCGGGCGCTGGCATTTGACGATCTTATCTTCCCCTTGGGGGATCAGCATGCTGAGCGTTCCTTTCACCGTCAGCTCAATGCGTGGCACATGCAGATGGTACGCCATGATGGGTGCCAGTGCGTTGCCATTGGCGATCAGCACGGTTTCCGTCGTGGAACACTGGGTACTGAATTCGCTCAAAATTGATTGTATGAATGCGCTCATATTATGCCTTCCTTATGCCTGCGGTTTGACGACGCTTTTCAGTACCTTAACCGCAATGGCCGTGGTTAAGGTTCCGGCGGCGACCGCGATGATGTATCCCAGATGATTGCTCACCACGGGCAGAACGATAAGCCCGCCCCAGGGCGCCGCATTGGTGGCTCCAAACCAAAGCGAGAGAACGGCGGCAACTGCGCTGCCGAGCATAATCGCCGGAATTACCCGCAGAGGATCGGCTGCGGCAAAAGGGATCGCGCCTTCGGTGATCCCCATAAAACCCATGATGACGGCCGGTTTACCTGCTTCCCGTTCGACATCGTTAAAAATACCTTTGAACATGAAAGTGGCCAGCGCCAGGCCGAGCGGTGGGGTGCAGTCTGCGGCTGCGACGGCTGCCATGAGTTGTGGATTGGTGGCAATAAGCGCAACGGCAAAGAAAAACGCGGTTTTGTTCATCGGGCCGCCCATATCGACGGCGATCATGCCTCCCAGCACCGTGCCGAGAATGATAAAGGAGGCCCCCTGCATATTGCTCAACCAGACACTGAGCCATTTCATCAACCCGGCAACCGGGTCACCAATAATGTAATAAACCGCCATGCCAGTGAGAAAGGTCCCGGCCAGTGGGATAATAAAAATCGGCAGCACCATTCTGAGAAAGTGCGGGATTTTCAGCCGGGCAATGATATTTAGCAGGCACCAGACAATCAGCCCGGCGATGATCCCCGCCAGCATGCCGCCTAAAAAACCGGCCCCCATCTGGTAAGCCATCAGGCCACCAATGGCTCCAGGAGCAATACCGGGCTTATCCACCATTGAGTAGGCGATAAATCCAGCCAGAATGGGAATAAACAGGGTTAATCCCGCGAGGCCAATCTGCGACATCGCTTTGAGAAAGCCGTGATCGGGGACTGCCGCCTGGCCATTGAACATCACCGCCAGCGCCAGCAAAACCCCGCCAGCGACCACAAAGGGGATCATGTAGGACACACCGGTCATAAAATGACGTTTGGTATTTTTTAATAGTTTTAACATACCCGCCTCATAACATAATTCGGCAACTAGCAAGATAAGGCATTGATTATCAGGTCACAGAGCGCTTCGGGTGTGGCAACACGCTGTGCTTTGACGACAAACTCATCATTCATTAGCATCCGCGCCAGGGTTGAAAAATATTTCATATGCTCGTTTTCCGCTGCCGCCTGGCTGATCGTCAGCATAAAGACCTTATCAACCGGGACGCCGCCCCACGACACCGGTTGCCGGAGCGTGGCGATACTGATGGTGGAATCATGGATGGCGTCTGTCCGGGCATGGGGGATCGCAAAGCCGGAACCTGCCACGGTAGGAAAGGGGATCTCCCTGGCCCAGATATCCTGACACAATTTGTCCCGACAGTCGGTGCGCTGGTGCAACCAGAGATTGTCGACCATTTTTTTGATAACTTCGTTTTTATCTGCCGCATCCAGTTCCCAGAGAATGGTTTCCGGCGTTAGCAAGGGCTTGCCGGTGTGGGATTTCGTTGCTGCGGATTGCAGTAGCGCGGCGGCCTGTGCAGAGTAGTGAGTCAGATTTATCTGCCGCGCCAGCCCCTGACAATGCGTGGCGCTTAACGATTTCAACGCATGTTTAACGGCGGGAATGGCGCTACCACTCATGCTCAGTTCATCAAACCCCATACCCACTAACAACGGGAGCAGAGCGTTATCCGCCGCGAGTTCACCGCAAAGAGCGATGCGTTTGCCAGCGCGGTGAACCTCTGTGACGGCCTGATGCATGGCGCGTAAAAATGCCGGAGCATAGTTGTCATACACTTCACTGACCTGTGGGTTACCCCGGTCAGCAGCAAAAAAATACTGCGCCAGATCGTTGCTGCCAAGGCTGAAAAAATCGACATGTTCGGCCATGTCCGCGATGGCAAACAGCACGGAAGGCACCTCCAGCATGATCCCCAGTTCGATGGCCGGATTGAATGGATGGCCTGCGTCGCGCATCTCCTGTTTAACGGTCTCCAGTACCTCCCGGCACCAGATTACCTCCTCCGGCCGTGCGATCATCGGCAGCAGGATCCTGGCATCTCCGAAAGCAGATGCACTGAGGATGGCTTTCAGCTGCATGGCAAACAGCTGGCGGTGTTGTGGATAGCTGCGCACGGCGCGGTAACCCAGCGCGGGGTTGTCCTCTCTGCCGGAAGTCAGCCAGGACACGGGTTTATCACCGCCGATATCAAAGGTACGAAACACCACGGGTCTGCCGGCAGCGAGGGTGACCACTGAGTGATAAAGCGCTTCCAGTTCCGGGTAGTCGGGCGGGGTTTCCCGCGCCATAAATGCCATTTCGCTACGAAACAGGCCAATCGCTTCCGCTCCGTTAGCAAAAGCCACTTGTGCCTCTTCGACGCTGGCGATATTGGCGGCGATACCGATGTGGTGCCCGTCCGCCGTGACGGAGGGAAGTTGGGCAAATTCCTGTATCTTTTGCCGCATCTGCTGCTGAACATCGATTTCATGACGGTAATAGCGCCTGATCTTTTCATCCAGCGCGGTGATCAGGATGCCCTGATCGCTATCCAGCACGATATCCTGATCGGGTGGCAGGGTGAGGGCTGAAAAATCAATATCGGCCAGGGCAGGGATGCCCAGTGAACGTGCGAGAATCGCCGTATGTGATGTCGCACCGGTTGATGACAGCACCAGACCGGCAAGGTGCGTTTTGTTGATTGCCAGAAACTGGCTTGGGGTGAGCGCACTGGCGAACACAATCACGGGTTCATCCGGCATCAGAAAGTTTTGTGCCAGTGACTGTGCACCATAGATCCCGGTCAGTAACTGGGTGGCGATATCCAGCAGATCCAGGGTTCTTTCCTGAATGTAATGGCTGGAGGAGCGTTCGAGAATCGCGCTGAAGTCCATGGCCGACCGGACGACAGCTGACCACGCATTCCTATGCTCATCAAGATATCCGATCATACTGGCCTCGAAGGCGCTATCGGTGATGAATGACAAATGGGCTTCAATCAGGTCGTACTCGATGCCTTCGGCGTGTGCCAGTGCTGCCATTTTGGCCCGGCGCAGATTTTCCAGCCCCTCTGCCAGACGCTGTTTCTCGCTTTGTGGATTGAACGCGTTGGTGGGACTGCGGCCCAGTAAATCAGTAAAAGTTACGCCTGCCATGAAACAGGGTTTGGCGACCGCTATTCCCGCGCTGATACGGATTCCGCAAAGATACTGGGGATGTAATTCGTGTAAACAGCGGGGAAGGGAACCGGCAACTAACCCGTTCCCGGACTCCTGTTCGAGGTTGAACTCAGGCAGGCGAAAGAGTAACCCTTTCAGTGCCGCCGTAGCGGCCGGTGCGTCAGGTCCGCTGACGGTGATCAGACAGATATCATCCCGTAATGTATCGGTCGCGACCAGCGAAAGTGCGCTCCTCGCACTCGCTTCCAGCTGTGTGCGGGTGTTGTGCCACACAATGTCGGACTGGAAGGTATTGCACAGCCGGGCAATATACCCGGCGGGTCTGGCGTGGATCCCTTCGTTCAGTTCGCATTGCCAGGTTATTTCCGCGACCATTCTGACTCCTGCAATGTAATGCCGGGATCGGTATATCCCTCTTGTGCGGTATCTTTAACCGTTTGCCTTAGTGCAGATATAGTAAAAAAGAAACCTTTTCTGGAAAATAGTGACCTGATTATGAATTTGTGACAGTTGTCATATTTAGCGGATGTCGGTGCATTCCTGATCTTTTGTTTTTGTTATCAATAATTTCTACGGGTCGAAGGATGGGTTTGCGGCTCAGGTCACAATTTTTAAGAAATGCGGTGGAGTGGGGTGTTGAAGTGAGGATGCCCCCTGGCTTCCGCAGCAGGAGGCACTCTTCTTGTGAAACACGATTAATACTTTGTGTCGTGTCTATTGTGGCTCACGCCAGACTGGATAATGGCCTGTTTGGCATTTTTCACGCCCAGTTTTTTGACAATCTTTCCCATATGGAACTTGATGGTACTTACTGATATTTCGAGAATATCAGCAAGTTCGGGATAGGTTTTGCCAGTGCGGCACCAGTGCAGTATTTCTGATTCTCGCGTAGATAAAGGTGTTATATCCGGTTTTTCTGCTGTCTGCTTCGAAGTGAGAAATATGTCATGTATATAAAGTAACAATCCCTGTAACTCATCTTTGTGTCGGGCGATGTTGTTTTTCGTCTCACCCTCCATTAGTTTGTTAATATATAGAGATAACACGGCTACGTTATCAATCTGGTCGTGTAAAACAAACGCGTGGCCGCAATGAATATTTATATTTTTCAGTTGCTTGAAAATTTTCCTGGCTGTCCATTTGTTATCTGCCTTTATATTTTCATCCCAGGGGAAGGGTGTGATTCGTTTCAGTGCATTAATAATTACGGGGTCTATACTTTGCCATCTATTGTCAAGATAGTTATCGACCATGATGTCAGGAAAATCACTGATGATCATCATGTTATTAGTGTTATTTTTATTCATCACTCCATACACATAATTTAGTTTACCATACCTATTTATCTCCATATCTAAAATGTTGTTTATATGTTTTTTATAGTCTGAACAAATTCCGTTTCGCATTTTTAAATTTCTTTTCCCTCTAACTTTGAAAAAACTATTTAACTTAGTCTCGTACAAAGCATTTGCAATAAAATTCTTACTCTTATCTGAAACTCCACTGCACAGTGATGACAAACACACTGGGGATGATTATGCCGGTTTCAATGCCGAAATAGCTGGTGAAGTTGTATTGAAAGCCATGATAGATATAGGGAGAGAAGCCGATGCCGGTGGCCTTTTCGAACTCATGATAGGATCCGTGATCACCACAGTTTTTGAAGGCATCGAAGAAAAACTCGCCGGTATAACCATATACCCCTTTGAAAACCCAGCCATTATCCCAGTCTTTCCAGTCTCTTCTCACGCCCACAGCCAGACAGCGGTCATCGAAGCTGTTTTTCATCGTTCCGATGAGAATACTGTATTTTGAGTCTTCTGAAAGTTTGCGTTCGACAGAGAAGAAATTATTTTCGAAGTTCTCTGTGTATTGGCCGTGATTTCCCGTCAGATGGTAAACAAAGGAACCCGTATTGATAGAATAGAGATTTATCTCGCTGGCCTGACTCATGAAAGCCATAACCAATAAAAAAAGCACCAGGTACTGGTTTATTGTCTTAAGCATTTTGATGTCCGATTTAATTATGGTTGTCAGAACGCAGCACGAGAAAAATAAGACAAAATAAGGCAGGAAAAGGGACAGGGAACCTTCCCTTAGTGCAGATTGGGGGCTGGTCAGGTAGCGAAGCAATACAAGACAACTTTGCGAATGGCGACATGTATTGGAACCTTATACTGACTGTAAATGCTTAAAAAACAATGCATTACAGTGTCTGTGCCACAGCCCCAGAGTTTTACGTTAATGTATGGGACTACCGTAAACAAGCATAGTCTATTTTTTTCACGGCGCTGTGTCGCTTGCAGGTCATCACAACCGGTTATGCGGAGTAAGGTAGAGATTATTATGTATCAATCTCACATGAGTAAACGGGAACCGATCGGGTTGTACCGGTTAGATTTTCGAAGACTTCGGTTTCAAATGTCCTGATCCTCATTCCTTTTTTGCGCAAGCTCAGCACATCTGCTGCAATACGCTGTGAGCCAAACCAGAATAATCCGTCCAGCGCCGATACAGCCAGACCTTCTTCCAGTGCCTTTTTAAGGCGTTCACGCGGCGCTTTTAATTCCCTGGCGATATGCTGGTAAGGAGCAGCGGTGATACCGGCAGAATCTACCCGCCGGATACGGGTTACCAGCCGGTACTGGAATTCATCCGGCATGTTGCTCAAATCCGATTTTACGCTCCAGACGCAACCAAAACGCTTGCCGTTGAAGGTGGCACTTTTGCGGGTTATCTGAAGTTCATCGCGTAATCCGGCAATCAGCTGCGGAGTCCGCACCAATAGCAGCCGGAAAGGCAGCTCAAAACTGGTGACGTAATCCAGATTCAGTAATGCAATACGTAACCGCTCTTCAGCTCCAGCCTGTAACTGACGACACTCATCAAGTACCTCCTCCCACTGCCGGGTCCGGGCAGGCGATTCATTGAGTTCCATGAAACTGTACTTCTCGATTTGATACTCTATCCGTTTCACCATCGCTCTGTACTTTCCTGCTTCCGGGGGTTGGTATGGGTTGGGTAAATGATTTTGACACACTTTGCGCTTATGTTTCGCCAGCTGATGCTAATAAAGTACTTGAGCGCCGGGATAAAAGCGGAACCCGGGTCATGGTGGCAGCATGAATTATGTAGAGGATTTTATGAGCACGAGCAATCTTTATCTGTTACAACCGCTTGATGGCACCATCATTAAGTTTAATCCTGAAACCGGGGAACAAATTTCTGTCATTTCAGGCCTGCGATCTCATCCAGATGGCATTGCCGTCGATGCGCCGAATAACAAGATCTATTGGACCAATATGGGGGAAAACAAGGAGCCTGCGACGCTGGAATTTTTCCAGGCTGATGGCAGTGTTGAGACGGCGAAGCTGGACGGTTCTGACCGTAAGCGCCTGGTAGAAAATGGGCTTTTCGTCACCGGTAAGCAGCTTCTCCATGATCGTGAGAACGGACATCTTTACTGGTGCGATCGTGAAGGGATGCGCGTTTTTCGTTCAAAGGACGATGGCTCGGATCCATCGGTACTTATTCAGACGGGACTTTTTCCCCAGGATTCCAGAGACTATACGCGCCATTGCGTAGGCATCGCGATTGATGCCAAAGAAGGTTTGCTTTACTGGACGCAAAAAGGGCCTTCAAAAGGTGGGAAGGGGCGCATTATGCGCGCATCGCTCACTTTCCCTGCAGGAACAACGGCTTCTACACGTCAGGATATTAAGCCGGTGATGGAAAACCTGCCGGAACCGATTGATCTGGAATACGATTTTGCTAATAACCTGATGTACTGGACAGACCGGGGAGATTCGCTGAAAGGGGGGAATACGTTAAATTGTGCCTCGGTGAAAAATGGCGAGTTTACCCATCATCGTATCCTTGCTACGGGCCTGGACGAAGGTATTGGGTTGGCCTTAGACAATCATCGTGGCGTGATATGGATTACCGACCTGGGCGGTAATTTATGGCAGTACAAACTAAACTCAGATGAACCGCTTAAACGTATCGCCAGCTTTGGCCCGCTGACGGGTATTGCTCTTGGCTGAGTTGTGTCTGATTCAGGTTCGACTCTATCAGTGCTTGGGATCGAACCTGCGTTCAGGTGGGTTTTTTATGCGCAAAACAGGGAGCGATTTCGCTTTTTGTTGAGACTATTGATTCCTTTACTTTTGGTTATCTTTGAAGAACTTTATTTTTTCTTCTGAAGAGAGCGAATTGTATGGAAGAGATAGTTATTGTTGAGCCAGCTTTTTTCAGCCAGTTTCATTGTGTGGGGAGTGCCTGTCCCGATCATTGCTGTAAAGGCTGGGACATTGAGCTTGATGAGCCGACAGTGAATCGCTATATAAACAGTGATGAAATTGAAATTCGTAATATTGCCGTGGAAAATATCATCACAACAAAAAAGAGTCATAGTAGCTGGGGGAAGATTCAATTAAAAAACAATGGTGACTGTACTTTTCTTGATGAAGACCGCTTATGCAAAGTGCATAAATCTCTGGGGGAAAAGGCGTTGAGTACCACTTGCGCGATTTATCCCCGCCTTTATGCAAGCTATAAATATGAAATCAGAAGTAACCTGACGCTATCTTGTCCCGAAGCAGCGAAGAGACTGTTAACTACCCCTGGCGCGATGCTTTACAGCGAAAGAATCAAACTCAGCCCTGAAGCGATAAATGCACCGGATATTAGCCAGGAAGATCGCCTGCTCAATCTGATGTGTTCAAATATTATGGTCAGCTGTGGTATGGCAATCGAAGAAGGCTTTTACGGCATCATAATGCTGCTTCTTTATCGCGATAAACAGGCAGAGAGCGATGATCTGTATGAAAATTTGTTAAGTTATTTTGAGGAAATCCAGGCGGCGATTCAAAACGGCCAGATAAGAAAAAACATCGAAGAATTAATCCCGGATTATCAGCTGCAATCCGAGCTGCTTCTGCGACTGCAAACGTATCTGAACACAAAATATGAAGGACGCGGCGGGGCGACCTTACGAAAATATTCTCAAAAATTGATTGAGTTGCAGAACAAAGTCATTAAAGAAAATGATGTCCTGACACCCATGCAGCGGCTAAATAAAATCTGGCAAGAGAAAGTAGTGCCGTGGCTACAGAATCGCCCCGAACTGCTCAGTAACTATATACAGTACCGCATGTATGAGGATTTTTTTCCGGTGAAAAATGGAAGAGAACCTTTTACCAATCTTTATTTTTTGATGTCAGAATGGTTCCTGTTGAAATGGCTTATTGCTGCATCTGTTGAGCTTAAAAACGATTTCAATGAAGACGATGTAATTAATATTGTTTATAGTTATCATGGCATTACCAGACATAACAAATACGCTGAAGATGCTTTTTTGGCAGAGATTGAAGAGGTGAAGCTCAAAGATAATTCAGCACTGGCTTATCTGTTGAAATAATGCGGGATCTCTGATGTGAGTGTTTCTTAGAGAAAATACCGAGTCCGGAAAAGCATCCGCATCTCCGATGCGGACATCTGAATTTAGCGCCATGAAAAAGGCGCACAACGCGCATTATGTTAAATACGATATCCGCACATCCTCCGGACCGCGCCTCGCCCGTAGCGGCGCGAAAACCTCGGTGATTGCCGCTGCCTGCATAATTTTCTGCAGCTCACTCTTTGTCGAGATCATTGCTCGTTGCGCATCGCGCAATAAAGCGATAAAAAAGATGTGGAACGGATACGGCAACGTCTTTATGTGATTGATAACGCAAATACACTTGATGAGATCGCTGCTTTTTCCCAGTATAAGTTTCATCCACTGACAGGGAACCGAAAAGGAACATATTCAGTTACCGTGCGAGCAAACTGGCGAATCACGTTCGAATTCAAAGACGGTGACGTATAATATAAGCGCGAACGCACCTCACCCGTAGCGGCATGATTTATCACGCGGGTTTTCTCCATCATGGCTGGACGATGCGCGATAAATCGCGCCGCTACGGCAAAACTCTTCAGGAGTTTCCCCTGCTCTTTTCTCAGATTTCACGTAGCGACGCCTGATAACATTGAGCTTGGGTATGTAATCAGGAATACCTATTCCACGCAGCTTCCATGGCTTTTCCCTGCACAGTTTTATAGCCATATCGGTTGATGGTCGCTTCCAGTGCTGCGAGGGTTTGCAGTACGCAATCCTTACGGGCGTTATAGCCCATGGTGCCGATACGCCACATTTTTCCTTTTAATGGGCCGAATGAGGTGCCGATTTCGATGCCGAAATCGTTAAGCATACATTCGCGGATTTGCTGGTCATGCAGGCCGTCAGGAATGTTAATACCCAGCACATTATTCATCTTATGCTGAGGATCACCGAATACCTCCAGTCCCATCGCCTCAACCCCGGCACGTAACGCGTCGCCATGCAGTGCATGTCTGGCGATGCCCGTATCCAGACCTTCCTGCACAATCAGGCGGGCGCACTCACGCGCACCATACAGCGCTGATGTCGCCTCGGTATGGTGGTTAAGCCGTTCACTACCCCAGTAATCCATGATCATGGCGAGATCGAAATAATTGGAAGAGATGATGGGTTCGTCACCATCATGATGTCGGACATCGCGAATACCTTCTTCGACGTGACGGCGGCGCTGGATATAGTCAGCCATCGACTCACTCAGCGTAACCGGCGATGTTCCGGCGGAGCCGCCCAGGCATTTTTGCATCCCGGCGGAGACAGCATCTAAACCCCATGCATCCGTTTCAAGGGGGTTGCCGCCGAGAGTGGCGGTGGCATCAGTATAAAACAGCACGCCATAACGCTGACAAATCGCCCCTAATTCTTCCAGTGGTTGCCGCATGGTGGTTGAGGTATCACCGTGCACAGTTAACAACATGGTTGGCCGGACGCGCTTAATGGCATCTTCGATCTGGTCTGGTGTAAACACAGTCCCCCAGGGCGTCTCAATGGTGTGAACTTCCGCCTGGCAACGACGGGCGATTTCACACAATAAATGTCCGAAGCGACCAAAAACCGGCACCAGCACTTTATCGCCTGGCCGAATGGCCGACACCAGAATCGCCTCAATGCCTGCACGGGAAGTGCCATCAACCAGCAAGGTCCAATGGTTCGCGGTACGAAACACGGAACGATACAGCATCATGACTTCGTTCATGTATGCCGTCATCGCCGGGTCATATTGCCCAATAAGTTGTGCTGACATCGCCCGCAATACACGAGGATCTGCATTGATCGGACCGGGTCCCATTAACAGACGCTGAGGGGGATTCATCTGGGTGAAAACATGCTTGTTCAAAGAATATTCCTGCTGTTAGTGACGTAATATTTTGCTGACAAACTGGCGGGTACGCTCGTGGGTGGGAGCATCAAATACCTGCTGTGGTGAACCGGTTTCCACCACCTGTCCATCGGCCATAAACACCACCTTCGACGACACTTCACGGACAAAACTCATCTCATGAGAAACGATAAACATGGTGATCCCTTCAGAGGCCAGTTCGCGGATGGTATCCAGCACCTCGTTGACCATCTCAGGGTCGAGAGCCGCCGTCACTTCATCCAGCAGCAGAATGGTCGGCTTCAGTGCCAGCGCACGGGCAATCGCCACCCGCTGCTGCTGGCCGCCGGAGAGTTGATCCGGGTAAGCATTGATGCGATGTGACAGTCCCACCCGTTCCAGCAGGCGGCGCGCATCCTGCTCCACTTCCTTCTTCGACCAGCCTTTAATTTTGGTTGGTGTGATCATCACGTTTTCCAACACGGTCATATTCTGGAACAGGTTGTACTGCTGGAACACAATCGCGATGGACTCACGCAGCTGACGTAACTCACTTTTATTGGTGTAATCTACTACGCTGTTTTCCAGCAAAACCTGCCCCTCTTTCGGTAGCAGCAATCCCATCAGCACGCGCAGCAAGGTACTTTTGCCAGAACCAGAAGGACCGATCAGGCTGACAATGTCGCCCTTCTCCACCGATAAAGTGACATTCTCCAGCACGGGCTGGTCGTTATAGGCGGCTTTTAATTTAATGATGTCGAGCTGTGGCAATTTTTCTCTCCAGACGCTTACCCAGACGCGATAGCGGATAAGACACAATGAAATAAAGCATGAGGACGACGGCATAAACCAGCGTGGCCGAGTAACCTTTATCAGAAAGGATTTTGCTGGCGGAGGTGAGTTCCATCACTCCAATCTGCGAGGCAAGCGTCGTGTCTTTGATGTACATAACAAAGAAGCTGAAGGTTGGCGGGATCACCACTGTCAGAGACTGCGGAATGATCACGTAGCGCAGTGTCTGCAAATAGGAAAAATTCAGCGTGACCGCCGCTTCCCACTGGTTATGATGCACGGATTCCAGACCACTGCGGATGATTTCCCCTAAGTAAGCCGCGGCGATAATACATACGCTGATTAATGCTACGGTGAAGGTGGAAAAGCGCAGTCCGGAATACTGGCTGATAAAAAACACCAGAAATAACGTCACCAGAAAAGGAATACGCCGGAAAATAAAGAAATAGACATGTACCACCCCGCGCAGGGGTGACAGCATCGCCGCTTTGGTATTGATAACCACCGCCAGCACGAAGCCCGCCAGAAAACCGATCAGGCAACCAAACGCCGACAGTGCCAGCGTGATACCCAGACCCTGTAATAACAGCAACAGGTTGTAGTACGAGAACAGCCCGGTAATTTCCGACCAGTCGAAGTAGCTCATTAAAATACCCCCGTCCTGGCCCGAAACAGAAACCGTCCCATAATGGCCAGAGCAAAGGTGGCAAGAATGGTGATAACGATATAAATAACGGCAGCCACTGAGAAGGATTCCACCGACAAATAAGTTTGTGAACTCAGGTTATAGGTGCGACCGGTGAGTTCTTCGACGCCAAACATTGAGGCCATCGAGGTACCCAGAGTCATAACAATGAACTGGTTCGAAAGGGGTCGGAACATCACCTTGATCACATGTGGAAGGATGACGTAACGGATGATCTGGATACGCGAGAATCCCAGCACTTCTGCGGCTTCAATTTCCATACGGCGGACAGAGTCGAAACCTGCGCGCTGGATTTCGCACAAATAGGCACCCGCGTTGAAAGTGGCGCCGATCAGAACCGCCGTAAACGGCGAAAGCAAAATACCGACTTCTGGCAGCGCAAAAAACAGAAAATAGATCTGCACCAGCTGCGGAGTATTGGTGGCAAAAATCACATATGCGTTAATAAATTTGCCTGCCAGCCTGGGACCATAGCGCAGGATGCTGGTACAAATCATCGCAATAACCATACCAAAGGCGAAGGCCAGCACTGCCAGTTGCAGGCTAATCCAGGCTCCGCCCAACAGGTAAGGCAACTGATCGAGAATAGGGAAAAAATTCAGGTTCATCAGAACAATGCTCAATCACACAAGGGTGCCCTGACCTTCCGGGCACCCGATTTAATCAGAACGAAAATCAGTATTTCGTCGGCGAGGCGGTGGGATCATGCAACATGGCGTGACCAAACCATTTCTTCCAGCTGGTGCCGATAAAGCCTGATTTATGCAGCGAGGCGATCTCGGTATTTAACTTCTCGCGCAGTGCAGTATTGCCTTTGCTGACGGCGATACAGTCGTAGTCCACCTCAATCGGGTCATCCACGACGTGCCATTTGGTGGGATACTTTTTGGTGTAATCCAGCATGAAATCGAGCACGTCAATCAGCGCATCGGCACGGCCCTGGGCAATAGCGCGCACGGCATCCGGATAGTTATCGAGGATTAACAACTGAGCCTTGGGAATATTGTCCTGGATATATTTAATTGGCGTGGTGCCGCGTACCTGCACCAGTTTCACTGACGGATCGTTCAGATCCTGCCATTTCTTGTAGGGTTTTTTCTCGGTCGTGAGAATGCCCAGCACTTCGGTGTTTACCGGATCGGTGAAATCGACCACTTTCATACGGTCATCATTACGGGTCATGCCGCCCATCACCGCATCAATTTTGTCAGACATGATAAATGGCACGCGGTCATTCGACCCAACCGCAACCAGTTCCAGTTTCACGCCCATCGAATCGGCAATTTTTTTCGCTACGGTCGCATCAAAACCAGAGATCTGATTTTTATCGTCATACACCCCTAACGGCGGGAGATTTGGATTCACGCCGACGATCAGAGTTTTGGATTTCATGATCTCATCCAGCGATCTGGCGTTGGCCGTTGCAGCGCCAAACAGCGCGCTGGCAATACAACTCGCGATAACCATTTTTCCCAACATACTAATTTTACTCATTATTTAACTCCCGGCGTCGTCTGATTGCTTACCCTGGTGTTGGCAAATTACCAACGATATAAACTTCGTATGCTTTACATATACGATTGGTATACGATACCATGCCTTCCATCTTGTCAAGCCTCAATGAGCAGTTGTCGACCAAAAAGGGTGACTTTATGCAGCACATTTCAGGGAAAAACGTCCGTTTCGTTTTTGACAATCAGGGATATATGGCCTTGAAGGGCCAGAGCATTGCCGCCGCGCTTTTTTCGAGTGGCGTCAAAACGTTGCGCTTCAGTCCTCATCAACATCAACCCCGGGGCATGTTTTGCCTGATGGGATCGTGTCAGGAGTGCCTGGTCATGGTGGAGGGTAAGCGGGTATTAGCTTGCAAAACTGAGGCCAGTGCTGATCTGATTGTTCACTCTGTACCGGATATCGATCCTTATGAATCATTATGACCTGATCGTGCTGGGTGCCGGTCCGGCTGGCGTTTCGGCGGCACTGATGGCAGCAGCGAAAGGACTGCGTGTCGCACTGTTCGATGAAAATAGCGCTGCCGGTGGGCAGGTTTATCGTGCGCCGATCATGCCAGACGCAAAAATGGACGGTGCAGAATTCAGGGCCGGTGAAACCTTGCGCGATGAACTATCACGGAGCAACGTGCGCCTCTTTTTAGGGCATACCGTGTGGGCGGTAACCGGCGATTATCGTGTTGATGCCCTTGGGCCGGACGGTTCGATGTCCTGCACCACGACGGTGCTGCTGGTGGCAAGTGGCACCACAGAACGCGTAGTGCCCTTCGAGGGGTGGACGCTGCCCGGCGTCATTGGTCTGGCAGCGGCGACGATTTTACTCAAATCGCAACGTACCTTGCCGGGCAACACCACCCTGGTGGCCGGGTGCGGGCCTTTGCTGGTGGCAGTAGCGGGTAATACCCTCAAAGCGGGCGGCCAGGTGAAAGGCATCGTGGATATTGCCTCGCGTAGTGAGTGGTGCAGCACAGCCGCAGCGTTGCTGGCCCGCCCCGCCATTTTCAAACAAAGCCTCAGTTATGGCTTGCCGATTTTACGCGCCAGGGTACCGATCTATTCACGCCATACTCTGGTGAAAGTGACTGCACAAGGCGATCAGCTACTGGCTGAGCTGGCTCCGTGTGATGCCTCGGCGCGGCCCATCGCCGGTCCCACGAAACAGATTCTGGTGGATTGCGTTGCCGTTGGCCATGGTCTGACACCTTCTACCGACATTACGCGTCTGCTGCATGCAAAACATTATTATTCCCGTGCAGCGGGAGGCTGGATTGCACAGACGGATGAAAATGGCCAGACCAGCCGTGAACGGCTGTTTGTTGCTGGCGACAGCGCCGGTATTCGTGGTGCCGCTGCGGCCATTGAACAGGGAAAACGGGTCGGGCTGGCCTGTGTGGCTCTTATTCGCGGTGCAACCGCAGCCGCATCTGAAGCGGAGAGCCTGACCAAAACCTGGCAACACGCCGCCCGTTTCGGTCAGAAGATGGCCGCTATGATGGCGCTGCGTGAAGGCCATGTTGAGAGCATCCCGCAGAATACCGTGGTTTGCCGTTGTGAAGACGTGACGCGCGCGGAAATTGAACAGGCCTGCGAGGCCGGAGCCAGGGATGTAAACCAGCTGAAAGCCTGGACGCGCTGTGGCATGGGCCCGTGCCAGGGACGCACCTGTGGTGATATTGCTGCCGAACTGCTGGCCAACAAACAAGGCGTGTCGCGTGAATCTGTCGGGATCTTCTCTCCCCGCACCCCACTTCGCCCGCTCACCATCAGCGACATGACCGGTGACTACGACTATGCAGACATTCCGATTCCTAAGGCGGCCCCACTGTGAGTGAACTTAACGCTTCATCACGCTTTGATGTGTGCATCGTGGGCGGCGGCGTTATGGGCTGCTCCACTGCGTTGTTTCTGGCAAAAGCCGGGATGCGCGTGGTGGTGGTGGAACGCAATGCCCTGTGCCGCAGCGCATCCGGCGTCAATGCGGGTACGTTAACGCTGCACATGACCCGCGCGGCACTGGTGCCCTACGCCATGAAAGCCTGGGATATGTGGATGCAGCCGGAAACCTGGCTGGGTCAGGGCGTGCTGGCGACCCATGCGCCCGGTTTATCCCTCGCATTTACCGACGCCGAAGTAGCCATGCTGGAGGAACGTGCCGCCGCGCGGCGTGCATATGGCGCAGATATCTCGGTGATCTCCCCGCAGGCGGCGATGAAGATCGATCCGGGCATCAATGGTTCCATCAAGGCGGCTGCCTTTTGTGAAATAGACGGTTTCGCCAGCGCTTATCTGACCGGTCGTGCGTTTCATGCGGCATTACGGGCTGCCGGGGTGACCATCATGGAACAATTCCCGGTTGGTCATATTGAGCGGCAGAGCGCGGGTTATCGTGTTTCAACCGAAGATCACAGCCAGTCTGTTGAGGCCTCCCGTCTGGTGCTGGCTGGCGGCGTCTGGCTGGAACCGATGCTGGAAATGGTTGGCATAACCATTCCGGTTAAAACCCTGATCAACCAGCTGATTGTGACTGAAAGGATGCCGCCGGTGATGCGTTCGGTCCTGAGCATCGCCAATGGCCTGCTCTCCATGAAGCAGTTTGCTAATGGCACGGTGGTGATTGGCGGTGGCTGGCAGGGTATCGGTTCGCGTGAACTGGGCGGCAGAGAAACCATTCCCGAGAACCTGATCGGTAACCTGCGGCTCGGGCAACACGCTGTTCCGGCGCTGGCTTCCGCCCGCGTCGCACGTATCTGGCTTGGCCTGGAGTCCGAAACCGCCGATGCGATGCCGATGATTGGGCCAGTGCCGCAGCACCCGGATCTCTACGTTATCGGATGCGTCCACTCCGGCTATACCAGCGGCCCTTATATGGGCAAATTGCTGGCTCAGCAGATTTTAGGCCAGCAACCAGACATGCCGCTTTTCGATCCCTCACGACTGCTACCCATTGAAAACAACGCGGTCGCTTCCTTTTCCAGAGGCTAATAACAAAATGAAAGAGTTACACCATTACCAGGGTGTGTATGCGGCGACAGTCTGTCCGATGGATGAGACCGGCAAATACATTGATGAAGCAAGCCTGATTGCGCATTTGCGCCAGGTTTCGCAGGTGGCAGGGATCCGCGGTCTGTTGATCAACGGGCATGCGGGTGAAAACTTCGCGCTCTCGCGTGAGGAAAAACGCCGGGTGGTCACTCTGGCTCGTCAGGTGTGTCCGCCGGATACGTTGCTGGTGGCAGGTCTCAATGCTGAAGACAGTTACGATGCGCAGGCTCAGGCCGATGATGCGAAAGCCGCTGGAGCCGACGCCATTCTGCTGTTCCCCCCCTATTCCTGGACACTTTCCACCGACGATAAAACGGTACTCAATCACCACCGGATCGCCAACCAAAACGCCGCTTTACCCATGATGCTGTATCAGTCGGGAGTGAACAGCGGTGGTATGGCTTATCCACCCAGCCTGCTGCAGCAACTGGTCTGTTTACCCAATGTGGTTGCAGTGAAAGAAGGCAGCTGGGAAACCGCGACCTATGAGGCAAACCTGCGGCTGGTGCGTGAAGTTGCACCGCACGTCGCGGTGATGGCCTCGGGTGATGAGCATTTGCTGACCTGCTTTGCGCTGGGCACCGATGGCAGCCTGGTGAGCCTGGCGGCAGTGGTCCCGGAACTGGTGGTGGCGTTGTACAACGCGATGCAGGCACAGAACCTCGCTGAAGCACAGCGATTGCATCAGTTTGTTTATCCATTGGCGAAGGAGATTTACGGCACCTGGCCTGGCACTCATGCCAATGCACGTTTAAAAGCCTGTCTGCATCTTGCCGGGCATCTTCCCCATGCTATGCCCCGCCCGCCAGTGCCTGCCGTTGACGACGCACAGCGTCAGCGGTTAGCGACGGCGCTGGCTTTTGCACAATCCTTTACTGCCAATTCCTAATTGCAAGCGGAGACCAACATGACGAGTACCCTGATTCGCGGTGGGCGCATTATCACTGCTGTCGACGATTATCACGCCGACATTCTTATTGAGAATGAAAAGATAGTCAGCATCGGACTGAACCTGCAACCTGGGGCAAATTGCCAGGTGATCGAAGCCAGCGGCATGATGCTGTTTCCGGGCGGGGTGGACTGCCATACCCATATGGAAAACACCTTTGGCCCCTCGGTCACCGCCGATAACTTTAAATCAGGCACCCGTTCGGCAGCGTTTGGTGGTACCACCACCATTATCGATTTTGCATTGCAAAATCATGGTACCAGCCCGTTGCAGGCCATCGAACGCGCACAATCCAAAGCTGACAACGTCGCCAGCATTGATTATGGCTTTCACGTCATTATCACTGAGGTGGACAAACAAGTACTGGAAGATATGCGCTATGCCATCCGTCATGAAGGCGTTTCCAGCTTCAAGATGTTTATGGCGTATCCGGGCACGGTGATGTCGGATGATGCCGCCATTTTCCAGGCCATGCGTATGGTGGGCCAGCATGGCGGCATGGTCGCGCTGCATGCGGAAAACGGCACCATCGTCGAACTGTTAATTCAGGAAGCGCTGGCTCAGGGGCACACCTCACCCCGCCATCACGCCCTGACGCGTCCCGCCCTGCTGGAAGGTGAAGCCACTCACCGCGGGATCAAACTGGCAGAACTGGCCGAAGCACCGGTCTACTTTGTTCATTTATCAGCCAAAGAAGCACTAAAACATGTGGTGGAAGCGCGTGACCTGGGCATTCCGGTGTTTGCCGAAACCTGTCCGCATTACCTGTTCTTTGATGAATCTTCTTACGCTGACAGCGACGAGTCCGACAGCTTTGATGGTGCGCGTTTTGTTATGAGCCCGCCGCTGCGTTCCAAAGAAGCGCAAAACGCTTTGTGGACAGCACTGAAAACCGATGACTTGCAATTGATCTCTACCGACCATTGCCCCTACTGCATGAAAGAAGGCCACTTAGGAAAAATTAATCAGAAGCCGCTGGGCGCGAATGATTTCTCCAAAATCCCTAACGGCGTGCCAGGTGTCGAGACGCGTATGACCGTGGTGTATGACGGCGGCGTGCGCAGTGGTCGCATTTCGCTGAACCGCTTTGTTGAGCTGATGTCCACCGCACCGGCGAAGCTGTTCGGCCTGTTCCCACAAAAAGGCACCATTGCCGTGGGCAGCGACGCCGATATCGTTATCTTTGATCCGCTTGAAAAGCACACTATCAGTGCCGCGACGCAGCATAGTGACGTTGATTTCACCCTTTTCGAAGGACATCAGGTACAGGGTAAAGTTAAGAAGGTGCTGTTACGTGGTGAGCTGCTGGTTAGTGATGACCAGTGGGTAGGTAAAACCGGTCAGGGACGTTTCATTCGACGTGGTGAAGTTGGCAAGTGGTAGGAGAACGTTATGCCTTACTATGACTATCATTGCCCGGACTGCGGCACGTTTGAATTGCGTCGTTCGGTGGCGGAACGCGATCAACCGGCACCCTGCCCGGTCTGTTCACAGCATGCTGAAAGGAAGCTGAGTTTCCAGCCGGTGTTGCTGCGCAGTAAACCGGGTGCGGAGGTGCGTAACCCGTTACATGTTGAGGGATGCCCCTGCTGCCCTGGGCAGATCAAGTAAGCCACTTTGGGAGGGTATGCGTCCGCGGCATACCCTCGCGCGTTTAGTTGCCTTCGGTGATCCTTTTCATCACGAAAGTCGATAGGTTTCTCAGGTGCGTTCTCACTGCCTGGCTGGCCGCTGCGGCATCCCCGCTTTTCCAGGCATGCAGGATGGCCAGATGTTCTTCACGATCTTCTTCGATGCGGTTAAAGGGGGTGATCAGTTCAAACATCCGGCTCTGGGTGCGGGCCTGTTCAATCATCCGTGCCAGCACCGCATTGCCCGAATGCTGAGCAAAGAGGGTATGTACCGTATCGTCAACATCCCAGTAGGCTTGTTCGGGCTGACCAGCCGATAAAGACTGCACCTGCTCAGCCAGTTGATCAATCACTCCGGCATCAATTTTGTTGATGGACAGCGCAATCGCCTCGGTTTCCAGCAGCTCGCGGACTTTCATGATTTGAAAATATTCCTGCGCACTAATAAAGCGAACAGAATAGGAGCGTGCGCTCGATCTGACCAGCAACCCTTCACCTTCGAGTCGCAGCAACGCTTCGCGTAGCGGTGTCCGGGAAATATTAAGTTCTTCCACCAGACGACCTTCAACCACCGCCCCGCCGCTCCGGAGGGTTTTTTCCAGGATCATACGGCGAAGCATTTGATAGGCCACTTCCCCTAACTTTTCTGCAGAGGTTTGTTTTACTGAGGTCACTTGGTACTCACCATCAAGACATTTACTGGAAAGTATACAATACGTGTACGATTGAAAAAAGCAGTAAACCTAAGAATTAGCCAGCATGAAAAGCCGGTAAAACATGATGATAATGGCGGCTGATACCTTTTCGGCGTCGACATTATCATGTGTCTCGCTGGCTCCTCCGGTGACAGGATAAGAGAATTCTTTATTTTATTAAGGAAGGACTTAAAAATTATCACGGTTCATCCTTATGGCAGTAAATTATTGCAAACGAACTTCACTCTCCTGATCGCGGTTCATAAAATCATGCTGTTACGCTAATGTGGCAGGGTTGAAAGAAATAATCACTCGCCGTCTTGTTATTATCGAATACGACTTTAGCGTAAAAATAAATCATTTAATCAACCATGCATAATGAATTAAGGGAATAAAATGCATAATATATCAAGGCGAAAATTAATTGTGGCGTCATTAGGCGCAACGGCACTGGCTGCAACGGGGAGTGCCTTTGCGAAAAGTGCTGACAGTAATAAGACTTTCCTGAAAGGAAATAGAATGAACAGTCAAAGAGCGTTGATCATTGTCGATATGCAAAATGATTTCCTGCCCGGCGGTGCGCTTGCGGTTCAGGATAGCGATGTGATCATTCCAGTTATAAATAGTCTGTATGATAAATTTGATAATATCATTGTGACTCAGGACTGGCATCCGGCAGGGCATATCTCTTTTGCCAGCAGCCACGAAGGCAAGAAACCTCTCGATGTTATTGAAACCAGCTATGGTCCGCAGGTTCTGTGGCCCGATCATTGTGTGCAGGGCAGCTCAGGCGCTGAAATCAACAAGCAGGTCAAAACGGACAAAGCACAATTAGTGATTCGTAAAGGCTACAACATTGAACTGGACAGTTATTCTGCCTTTGAAGAAGCCGATCACAGTACACCAACAGGACTGGCAGGCTATCTGCATGAACGCGGGATCAGTGAACTCTATGTGGTGGGTGTGGCGACAGATTTTTGTGTGGGCTGGACAGCCATGGATGCGGTGAAAAAAGGCTTCAGCGTCAGTGTGATTGAAGACGCCACCAAAGGTATCGATCTGGACGGTTCTCTGGCTGACGCCTGGGATAAAATGCAGGCTGCGGGTGTTAAGCGAGTTAACTCGTCTGAGATCACTGCGGTCGTTCGCGCGTAAATCACAAAAGGTAGCGAATGGCTTCGCTACCTTCCGTTTTGACTATTTTTGTTCAGCGCTTTTCTGCTGTTTATTTGCCATATGGTGACCAACAACGCATCCAACTGCCGCGCCAATAACGGCATGATGTTTGAGGTGCCCTACCGCTGCACCGACGGCGGCCCCTTTAAGGCATCCTTTTGCCTGTGCCTGGGAAGTCACGGACATCAGCAGGCTCAGAGTGACGACCAGAATCGAGATTTTACGCATGTATTTTCAGTCCACAGGAAATGAGTGACAACTTGGGATTTCAGAATATCCCCTCTAACCACAATGATGAATAAACGGGTTAAGGCAGTGAACAGGAAAACTGTAACTCTTTGATTCGCTATGTTTCCTGGTGAACAATGAGGGGCACAGTGTTTAATTTTAGTGGGTGATTTTATTTGAGCCATACAGTTTGTTGTAACTAATAAGGAAGGCTGTTCTTTCAAATCCGTGACTATTTATTTGACGGCTGTCTCACAATCTTTTCTCAACTTTTTCCCGGCTCTGCCGATAGTTAAAACAGCATAGACTTTTACAGGTCAGTCTTAGCTCGCTTCGAAAAACACCAGGTTGGTCAGGACAACACTATCCCGGCCTGCACAGCGATGTGCAGAAGAGACATCCGTCATGTCCGGCAGGGAAAAATCATGCAGCACGCCGTGAAAGTTACGCCCCAGCAGGCGTAGCCAGAGAAGGCTCTGCATACGTCTTATTCAACGGAATAGCGATAACCTCCTGGGGTGTCTTATGTTTGGTGTGAAAAAATCGAGCCTTGCTCTGCATTTCTCCAAAGATGGCAACGTAGTAAAGGACATTAATGCGATCAAACAGCATGTGGCATGGATTGAGTTTTTGCCTGATGGCGAAATACTCAGCGCCAACCCGCAGTTTCTTGAGGTTACCGGCTACAGCCTGAGCGAAATTCAGGGGAAACATCACCGGATTTTCTGTAGCCCGGTTTACAGCCAGTCGTCGGACTATCGCACCTTCTGGCAGACGCTGGCTTCAGGTGAATCGGTCACCGGCATTTTTGAACGCTTCAATAAGCAGCAGCAACGGTTCTATCTCAGTGCCACTTACTTTCCGGTCAGCGACGATAAAGGCAAAGTCTATAAGGTGATTAAAGTCGCCACCGACATCACCGCACGACATCAGGAACTGGAACAAAAAGAAGCCGTCATCACCGCGCTGGACCGCTCGATGGCGGTGATTGAATTCACACCCGACGGCCACATTATCGGCGCCAACAACAATTTTCTCACCCACATGGGTTATCAGCTGTCCGCGATTGTCGGCAAGCACCATCGCATCTTCTGCTATGACAACTTTTATCGCGAGAATCCGGATTTCTGGCACAAGATCAGCAAAGGTCAGCACTTTGTCGGTCGTTTTGAGCGCAAAACTGCCAGCGGTGAACGTATCTGGCTCGAAGCCAGTTACAACCCGGTCTATGATGTGGACGGTAAAGTACACAAAGTCATCAAAATTGCCTCGGATATCACCAGCCGCGTTGAAGCCGCAAAACGGGTGGCGGATATCGCCGTGACCACCTCGGAACAAACCTCGCAAATCACCCATAACGCCAACGAAGTGCTGGATGAGACCGTCCGTAACTCGGGGCTGGTGGCGCAGCAGGTCAATGCCGCCACCGAGATCGGTGCGCAGCTTAATGCCTCAGCCAAAAGCATCAGCGAAGTGGTGGAGTCGATTAACCTGATAGCCTCACAAACCAACATTCTGGCGCTAAACGCGGCGATTGAATCGGCACGGGCTGGCGAAGCCGGGCGCGGGTTTAGTGTGGTCGCAGGCGAGGTACGACGACTGGCGGCTTCAACTTCAACGGCCACCAAAAAGATCACTGAAGTGGTGGAAGAGAATGCGCGCCTGATCCAGCAAATGTATCAACAGCTGGATGAGGTCAAACATTTTGTGGTGACCGAGCAGGATAAAATCAGCGACCTCTCGCGCAGCCTGCGTGAAATAAACCGCGGCGTGCACGAATTTGTTAACGTTATTCACCGGCTGGATGTGTAACTATCAGTCAGGGCGGGAGCCCGATGGCTCCCCTTCCCCTTGTATCATTAGCCTGCAACAACCCTGTGCAGTTCTGACGCAATTTCAATCCGATACTCTCCGTACGATACACCGGTGTCGTGCAAACTATGTATATGGCGGATTATAGGAATCCTGTATATATTGTAGATATCAGATATATGGTTAATCTACTGCAAGGGGTCAGATCATGATCACACAAGAAAAAGACTCTGATTTTGAAGTCATTGCAATTCAGGCAGACAATATCTCGTACTTCAAAACTGATGACGGGCACGCTGACATTACTATTACAGTACCGGAGGACTTCCATGATGACCAGGAAGATCAGACAGAGCGGTACTATGTACTGAAACGCCCTTCCTCGATTGATGACGTGGTCTTTAAAATTGCGCTTGAAGCCGCTTTCCGTGCTGTAACCGGGTTAAGCCAGCTGCCCACTACAGTGCAAACAACGACGCCTTCAGTCAGCGTTCAGCGTGGAGGCAAGCAAAAGAATGCCGGGACAATCAATACAGAACGTCTGGAGAAACTTAAAAAGATTATTCTGAATGACAGCGAGTGGCTACCTGCTCAGGAGGTTTCACGTCGGGGGGGAGGCAGTGCTGATGTGAAAAACCCCAGCGGATTACCAAATCGCTGGAAGCGGGCCGGAAAAATTTTTGCCATAACATCGGAAGGCAGGGACTTGTACCCTGCTTATGCACTGGATGTCGGTGGACAACCCCTGCCGCTGATGAAAAAAATTATACAACTGTTCGGGGAAACAAAAACACCATGGTCTCTGGCCGTTTGGTTTGGCACCCCCAACAGCTGGCTGAGTAATAAAAAGCCCAAAGACCTCCTGACCTCAACGCCGGAGCGGGTACTGGAAGCCGCACTAAGGGCGAAGGAAGGGCCTGTCCATGGTTAAAGAAATCAGAACCCCTGGGAAAAACGATAACCTTTCGGCCAGACTGGTCATCTGGCCAAAAGGGAAAACCATCGAGAGAATCCACTCATCGCAGTTTGGTGCGACAGAGTTTAACCCGGGGAAAGGGAAAAGCAGGTTCAGTCCCATCACTGATAGCGAAGATAACAACATCCCAACATTATACGGCGGAGAAAATCTGCCGGTCGCATTGATGGAGACGGTATTACATGACCTCCCTACGCCATGTGAAAATGCGCCTGTAGAGTTATCCACTCTGGACAAACTTGCCCGCAGCCAGATCTCCTCTAAAGAAGATATTCAGCTTGTTGACCTCACCCCCCGCTTCATGAAAAAAAACGGCATCACGCAAGGCGATTTACTGGGTTCTTCCGCAGATAATTATCCAGAAACACGCAGATGGGCAGAAAAAATCCATAGCGATAATCCGCAAGCTCAGGGACTTCAGTGGGCTTCCAAACAGCATGGGGATAAAGCGGTTATGTTGTTTGGAGATCGTGTGAATATTCATGATCTCAACGTTTCTATTGATTCCGAGCCTGCCTCAACATCAACAGACGTAAATAACGAACTCGCGGCTCTTGCTGATGAAATGGCTCTGGTTCTTATTCCCAGAGATTTGACCTGAATAAACCGAGGCTTCAGAGGTTTAAATCAGCAAACATTTCAACGAAAGGCATGATCACCGAGGCATCGTGACTGGCGTGCTGATACAACAGCCAGGTGCGGCTTTTCAACGTCTCCCCCGCCACCTGCAGCGGCTGGCACCACAGCCGTTCTGACAGAGGTTGATAACTCGATACAATGGCATAACCCAGACCACGCTCCACCATCGCGAGGCACACTTCCAGCTTATCCACCTGCATTGCCACGCGCGGTGCCAGCGTGAAATTGGCGTTCCACCAGCGCTCAATCAAATGAGTGATATGCCCGCCATGATTGATACGAATTTGTGGCAGCTGCGGCAATAATCGCAGGTCGAGTGGCTGCTGGCTGACCAGCCAGTAATCATCAATATCCACCAGCCGCTTACCGTCTCGCCAATGATAATCATCTTTCACCAGTGCGGCATGTACTTCGTCACGCTGGAGTTTTTGATACATCTCTTCGCTTAAGCCACTGACCAGATTGACGCGGATGCCGCTATGCAGTTCGCTGAACCGCGCCAGGATCTCAGGCAACCGATAGGCAGCAAAGTTGCTGGTAACACCAATGCGCAGCTCGCCCTGACGTGGCTGGCTGAGGCTGTGCAGCGTCTGCCGCAGCTGCTGCGATTCCTGCAACATCTTATCGGCGTGCTGCGCCAGATAACGTCCCTGGGCGCTGAAAATCAGGCTGCGACCGCTTTCTTCAAACAGCTGCACATTGAGTTTGCGCTCAATCTGCTTCAGCCGATAACTCAGCGCGGGCTGTGAGGTATACAGCTGCTGCGCTGCGCGCGTGATGTTCTGGTGCTGCCAGACAGTAAAAATGATCAGCCAGTCTTTCTCGTTCATCTCTGCTTCTGTTTTCTCCCATCCATAAAATATTTTTTGTGTTGATGACGCAAGCAATAAAAAAGCTCAATTGGGCTTTTGTGATAAAGCGGGGTATATCTGAATAACAGGATTTAATTCAATAAATTAGATGCACCAATTTGGTGTTTATGGAGTCTGCGCTGCACCATGACTGAGCAAAAGCAAAAAATTATTTATGCTGTCGAGGCGATCCGCGTGGCGATGAGCACGCTGGCGCGTGAGATTCACGGCGATCCGGAGCTGAGTTTCAATGAACATCGTGCGGCACAGCGGTTACAGGCACCGCTGGCGGCGGCGGGCTTTACGCTGACGCAGCCACTGGCGGGTCTGGACACCGCCTTTTGCGCCCGTTTCGATACCGGTCGCCCCGGTCCCCGTCTGGTATTGCTGGCGGAATATGACGCCCTGGCCGAACTGGGCCATGCCTGCGGTCATAACCTGATCGGCAGCGCCTCAGTGGCAGCAGCACTGGCGCTGGTGAACAGTGGCACGCTGACCCACGGTAGCCTGGAGGTGATGGGCACCCCGGCAGAGGAAGAAGGCGGCGGCAAAATTATCATGGCCAACGCCGGGCTGTTCGACACCGCAGACGCGGTGATGATGTTCCACCCCAGAGAGAAAAATATGGTGACCCGAGGCGCGCTGGCCTGCGTTGACGCCGTGTTTAAGTTTTATGGTAAAGCGGCGCATGCCGCCTCTGCCCCCCATTTGGGTATCAGCGCGCTGGACGGCGTAATTCAGACCTTTGTTGGAGTGAATGCGTTGCGTCAGTTCTTTACCGATGACGTCCGTGTGCACGGCATCATCACTCATGGCGGCAGCGCGACCAATATCGTTCCAGCCTATGCCGAAGCGAAATTTCTGCTGCGCGCGGCCACCATGGGTGGCCTACAGATTGTCCGGCAGAAAGTGTTTGCGGCAGCAGCAGCGGCAGCGGCAATGAGCGGCGCACGGCTGGAGATTGAGGAAGGGCTGACCTATGCCGAACGCAATAACAATCTGGCGCTGGCCGGGCTGTTTCAGCACAACCTGGAGCAGCTGGGACTGACTACCGAAGCGCCGCCAGAGCGTGGCGGCGTGGGTTCATCGGATATCGGCAATGTCAGCCAAATCACAGCCGCCATCCACCCTTACCTGCGTATTGGCGATGTAGTGCCACATACACCCGAATTTGCTGCCGCAGCCGGGTCAGATGCCGGTATGGAAGCTATGCTGAATGCCGCCAAAGCCATGGCGATGACGGCGCTCGATTTACTCGACCCTGCGGCCTTGCAGGCGGTACGTGATGAATTCACCGCCTGGCGTTCTGTTCACTATCCTGCTGGAGAATCCCAATGAAGTCTGCTGTAACCCTGTTAGCGATGATGACGATGGCGCTGAGTGCGCAGGCGTGGTCAGCCGGTGAAACCCTGCGCGTGGGCGCAGACCTGAGTTATCCCCCGTTCCAGTACCGTGATGCGTCAGGGACACCAACCGGTTTTGAAATCGACATCACCAATGCGGTTTGTAAAGCGGCACAGGTGAAGTGTGAATATGTGGTAAGCAGTTTCGATGCCGAAATTCCGTCACTGATGGCACGCAAGGTGGATTTTATCTCGCCACTGGGTGCTACGGCGAAACGCCAGAAATCGATTGATTTCAGCGATTTTATCTACCATATCCCCACTAAACTGGTGGCGCATAAAGGCAGTAACTTGCAGCCTGACGTCGCCTCGTTGCAGGGCAAGCGTATCGCTGTACAACAAGGGTCAATCCAGGAGATGTACGCCAATAAATACTGGGCACCTAAAGGGGTAGATATCGTGATGTACCCCGATCAGGATGTGATCTATCAGGACCTGGCGGCAGGCCGTCTTGATGGTGCGCTGAGTCCCGGCGTGGCGGTAACTTACGGTTTCCTCAACAAACCGGAAGGCAAAGATTTCGCGCTGATCGGCCCGGAAGTGCGGGATGACCTGCTGTTCAGCATCGGCTCAGCTTATGGCGTGCGTAAAGGTGATGAGAAGATGCAGCAGCTGCTTAACGCCGGGCTGGCTAAAGTGATGGCCGATGGCACCTGGGAAAAGGTGAAGCAGCATTACTTTGGCAATCTGGAGATGAAAGTGACGCGCACGGAGCCGGTGAATGCAGCCCAGTGAGTGGCAAATCATCATGCGGCAATTGCTGGATGCGTTTGCCTCACTGCACCGGCTTTCCGGCAGTGAGGATGCCGAGCGCGGCGCAGAGGTGCTGTGCGCGCTGCTGGAGCAACACGGCATTCCCTTCACCCGTGAAAGCTGTGCGCTGTGGCTGAGTGATCCGCTCTCCGCCAGCCTGACTCTGCCAGACTATCCTGCCATGCAGTTTCAGGCCAAAACCCGCTCGTTCTCCGCCAGCTGCCCTGAGGGTTGCGAAGCAGAACTGTTCTATGATCGCCAGTCGATGTCATTTGTCACCGATAAGGCTTCTGCCGCGTGGGCCGCATCGGTCCGCGGCAAACTGGTGGTAGCCGATCAGGGCTTTGAAGATTATGTGCAACGGCTGATGCAGGCGGGGGCCGCGGGGCTGATTCATATCTGGGGATCCGCCGAAACTGCGCTGCATGAGGAGACGGTCGGGCCGATCTGGGGCACACCCGTACCGGATGATGCCGTGCGTTATCCCACTATCCCGGTCATCACTATTAATCAGCCACAGGGACAGGCGCTGCTCAGCCACTTACAGCAGCAACCCGTGCGGGCGAGGATCACCACAGAAGTCCATGAACACGTTGCACGCTGTTCATTGCCGGTGGTGGACATTCCCGGTCGCAGCGATGAGTTTGTGCTGCTCTCGTCTCACTACGACTCATGGCACCAGGGACTCACCGACAACGCTACGGGTAACGCGCTTTGTCTGGCAATGGCCCTGGCGTTTTCCCGCTCACCGCAGCCGCTACAGCGCGGTTTGCGCATTGCCTGGTGGCCGGGGCATTCGAATGCCCGTTATGGCGGTTCGGCATGGTATGCCGACAGTCATCGCGCAGCGTTGCTGCGTCATGCCGTGGCACATATCAATGTTGACTCTCCCGGTTGTGTCGATGGCAGTGAGCTGGTGATCAACGCCAGCGGTGCCGAATCTCCCGCATGGCTAAATCAGGCGCTGTATGCGGTGACAGGTAAACCTGCTGAGCGTATTACGCCGCTCGGAAAAGGTGCCGATCAATCCTTCTGGGGCGTCAGCATTCCACTGCACTTCGCGCTGCGTGAAACCCCTCTGGTGCGCACCACCCTGTCGCCCGGCAGCGGTGGCGGCTGGTGGTGGCATACAGAAGAAGACACGCAGGATAAGGTTGATGAAGCTCTGCTATTGCGTGATGCGCAGATTCATTATCACTGGTTGCAGCAGCTGCTCCGTGAGGATGTGCTGCCGACAGACCCGCAGCATTACCTGCAACAGCTGAGTGATGCACTGGCGCAGCTACAAAGTGCTGTCGATCCGGCGTTTTCCCTGCAAACCTGGGCGACATGGCTCGATGCTTTGCTGCGCGAATGTGCCTCATCACATCACCCATCGAGCCAGCAGGCTGCGATTACCCTCTGGCATCGCCTGCGTTATCGCGCCAGCGATGATTACCATCCGGACCTGAGTTATCACGGTGGCGCCTTTCCCGGAATGCAATTGCTGAGTGGTCACAGACGTGAGAACTGCAGCGACCGCTACTGGCTGATGCTGGAGACGCAATATATGCGCCAGCTGGCGCGCGGTGAGGAATTGCTGAAGGAAAGCCTGACGGTTTTACAGGCTGGCAGACAATGATGTTTCCTGCCCGCCGCACAATGCGGCGGGAGGAGAAAACTGTCGCGGGCGTCTACAGTTATTCTATCGTGCCATCGCTAAGTCACTCACATCATGACTTTTTCTTTCAGAAATTATTATCACGCCCGCTCACGCCTGCTGATCGCGATGCTGGCTGGCGTGGTGTGCTATTTTGCCCTTCCTGCTCAACTGGGGTATCTGCAACGCCTGCTAATCGGCTGGAATGTGCTGGCATGGCTCTATCTGTTTTTTATGTGGTTTCGCATGTTGCGTACCGGGGTGGAAGATATCCCGCATATCGCCAGGATGCAGGATGAGAGCGCAGGGCTGGTGCTGGGCCTGGTAACTCTAGGCTGCCTGGTCAGTATCCTGGCGATCCTGCTGGAACTGCCATCGCTCAAGCATCTCTCCGGGACACCCCGTGCGATGCATTTACTGCTGACCGGCGCAACGCTGGTGGTCTCCTGGGCCTTGCTGCCCACCGCCTTCGCCATGCATTACGCCCATCATCACTACCTGCGCCGTAGTAAAGACGTCACCCCGATGATCTTCCCGGAAAAACCGCAGGAACCCGGCTACTGGGATTTCCTCTATTTTTCCTTCACCATCGCCGTGGCTTCACAAACCGCCGATGTGGCAACCGGAACCACCGACATGCGGCAAATCGCGTTGCTGCAGTCAGTGATTTCCTTTGTTTTCAATCTGGCGATTCTGGGCTTATCGGTGAACGTCGGGGCGGGTTTACTCAGCTAAACAGACTTTTGCGTAAATGGCCCGCATATCCTCATCACTCACGACATCCGGGCGGCTAAAAAACAGACTGACAACGCGCGCAAATTCTTCCAATGTCTGCGTCTGCTGTTTGGCCCTCTCACATCCGTGGATGGTCAGATGCTGATTAAACAAATTGTACTGCTCACCTTTCAGCAAACCCGCCATCACCAGGTTATGGCAAAACAGCGAGCTTTCATGCGTCGCCACAAAATGGTTGGCAACCAGAATATCCGGGAATTCGCACTGGCGTTCTTCGAACACGTACATTAGTTTTTTACCTGCTTCGCCGCCGAGGGAGAGTAACCACTGGTCACTGTTGATACGCTCCAGCACCAGTCCATCCTGTTCGCCCTCTTCCAGCCGCAGCGGCGCAGTCAGGCTAACGCCGCCAAATCCCACATCAGCAAGATATTTGCTACCGTTCAGCGTGACGATCAGCAACATATGCGTCTGCGGCCTGACCTCCGGTTGCGCCAGCCCCCATACCACTCGCGCAAGATGCGGCGTCACCGCAAAACCCACCTCCTCCAGAATCTGTTTAAACAGCAAGTTGTGTTCGAAACAGTAACCACCGCGTCGGTTTATCAGCAGTTTTTCGGCGATAGCGGCCAGCTCCACACTGACCGGTCGATTGAGCAGCACGTCGATATTTTCAAACGGAATGGTTTGCGGCCAGGCTCGGTGCAAAAGCTGCAATGTCTGAAGCTCCGGTAAAAACGGCCCGGCGATACCTGCTGCTCGGGCGAATAACTCAAGGTTGTCTGGGTGAGCCATAGTTTTTTTCCTGATGATGAATCTAGCTATGCTAACGTGATTTTCTGTAGTGATGTTGATTCTGGTGCGATTAGCGTGCGGATGGTTTAGAACGGTCTGAGAGTATTCAACAACAATTCATTTCAGGGGAGAAAGATATGGATGGCGATTTACTGGCTTTAGCCGCAACAGGTGGCGCACTGTTATTAGGTGCTATGAGTCCCGGACCCAGCTTTTTGCTGGTTGCCAGGACAGCAGTGGCTTCCTCCCGCCGTGCCGGGCTGTTCGTTTCAGCGGGGATGGGTGTCGGTTCGATACTCTTTGCCCTGGTAGCGCTGGCGGGACTGCATACGGTGCTGACGCTGGTTCCGTCACTGTATACCACCCTGAAGATTGCGGGCGGCTGTTATCTTTTATGGCTGGCATTGAATATGTTTCGTCCGGGGAAGACGTCTTCAGCAGAACTAACCCAGGCAGCCCCCATCCGTGCAGGTAGGGCGTTTGGTGTTGGCCTAATCACCCAGATAAGTAACCCACACACCGCACTGGTTTTTGCCAGTATCTTTACCGCAACCCTCAGCGCACATATTTCACTGTCGATGTATATCGCACTGCCCATCATGGCCTTCGTTATCGATGCCGGCTGGTATGTGGTCGTCGCACTGGCGCTCTCCACCGAAAGGCCGCGCCGGATCTATATGAAATATCGCAGATTCATCGATAAGACCAGCGGGGCCATTATGGCCACACTGGGCGTGCGGTTGTTACTCAAATAATTATATCAGGGTGGGATGCAAGCTGTGGCATGCCGCATCAGCTTGCATCAAAAATGACATACAGTTTGCGCATCGGCGTTTCCATCACCCAGGTGCCTTCGGTATCTGCCGCAAAGAAAAATGTGTCTCCTGGCGTAAAGGTTAATGTCTCCTCACCGTCTGGCGTGAATGAACCGTTACCGTCAAGGAAATGCATAATCTCCGCCTGTTTGACTGAGCGTCGATAGCTGCCCGCGCTACAGGCAAATATTCCCGTATCGATATCCTCTTTTCCGGGAATCACTTTCTGTAATCCTGATAACTGCACGGCGGAAGCCCCTTCTAACCCTGCAACCGTTCCCCAGGGTTCTAAAACCTTGATGGCAGCCGGCTGTGCTAATTTTTGTACTTTCATAACCATTTCTCCGGGTAAAAGAATGCGAACATGCGCTCCAGATTAGGTGATGGACTGAAAACATTAATGATTTTATTGGCCTGCGCTTAATACATTTATGTGGCAATCAGCCGGAGTTTGGCAGAAACTGCTGAGGGTAAGCTAAACAGCTAACATCTTGACTTTAATTCGGATCATCAGAGAATGTTTCTCCTCGCGCGATTCCCGAAAAGCACTGGAGCTCATCATCGCCACTTTCGTTAAAAAGTTAGGCTACGTGGTTGCCGGCGCGCTTTTGCTGGCCAGTTGTTCTTCAGAACCACCGAAATCGCTGGTTACGCCGTTTCCTTCCGTAGCGAAACACCCCCTGCCAGCACAGCACCCCGTAGCGAGCCAGCAACCGGTGCGCGGCGTCTGGCTGGCGACGGTCTCCCGTCTCGACTGGCCGCCCGTCAACTCCGTGAATGCCAGCAGCGCTGCCAGCCGCATTAGCCAGCAACAGCAGGCGCTGACTGACAAGCTGGATAAACTGAAAAGCCTTGGCATCAATACCGTTTTCTTCCAGGTGAAACCCGATGGCACCGCGTTGTGGCCATCAAAAATTTTGCCATGGTCAGATATGCTGACCGGCAAAATTGGTGCCGATCCCGGCTATGACCCTCTGCAATTTATGCTGGATGAAGCGCACAAACGCGGCATGAAAGTCCACGCGTGGTTCAATCCCTATCGGGTCTCTGTCAATACCAAAGCCTCAACCGTAGCAGAACTCAACGCGACACTGTCACTTAATCCTGCCAGCGTATTTGTGCTGCACCGTGACTGGATCCGCACCGCAGGCGATCGTTTTGTGCTGGACCCCGGCATTCCGGCAGTCAGAGACTGGATCACCAGTATCGTCGCCGAAGTGGTTTCCCGTTATCCGGTTGATGGTGTGCAGTTTGATGACTATTTCTATGCGGAATCGGCTGGCTCCACTCTTAACGACAGCCAGACCTTCAGAACCTATGGTCAGGGATTTGCTTCCAAAGCGGACTGGCGGCGTCACAATACGCAGCAACTGATTGAGCAGGTATCGCGTACCATCAAACAACTGAAGCCCGGTGTGGAGTTTGGTGTCAGCCCGGCAGGCGTGTGGCGCAATCTTTCCCATGACCCGGCAGGCTCCGACACACGTGGCGCGGCAGCCTATGACGAAGCCTATGCCGATACCCGCCGCTGGGTGCAGATGGGATTGCTGGATTATATCGCCCCGCAAATTTACTGGCCCTTCTCCCGTCAGGCTGCCCGTTATGATGTGCTGGCAAACTGGTGGGCAAATGTGGTGAAACCCACCCATACCCGGCTGTACATCGGCGTCGCCTTCTACAAAGTCGGGGAGCCGTCAAAAAATGAACCCGATTGGACAGTCAATGGCGGTGTGCCAGAGCTGAAAAAACAACTCGATTTGAATGAATCCGTGCCACAGATTAGTGGCACGATTCTGTTTCGGGAAAACTATCTGAACCAGCCGCAGACACAGGAGGCGGTCAATTATCTGCGCAGTCGCTGGGGGAGCTAACGGTAAGAGGGCCAACCGTACGAAAACAAACACCTGGCCCTCTGACCCATTTAAAACATACCTGCAATTTCACCCATCAGCTTCAGGTCATCTTTGGAAATAGTCGTTGGGTGATTACTGTCATCGTTCAAAGAGACATAATAGTCATTGCTTTGGAGCAATATCTTCGCCGTCAGTGGCGAAGTGTCGGTTAATAACACATTTGAAAATAACTTTTCCATCCGCGCCTGTACATTACCTGCGCCAGCAAGATTAACTGGCCGACGGTTCATATAGAGTAAAGCACTTTTCTTTGCCTTCTCTTCATCCTTGAGTATTTTAACGCGAGTCTCATTAAAAAAAGTCGTGAGCTTGACTCTGGCTTTCGCCATTTTCTTCATAGCATCCAGCAATTTTTTATTCGTTGCGACCTGGCGTTCAGAAAGTAAGTTGCGCACCGCCAGCGCGCAGCCGCTTGATATTCCCAGCACACCAATGGCTCCCAGCGTATAACGCACATAGATATTGCTCATCAATGCTTCACCAGCCTGAGCGGCGGCCGTTGTGGCAAAAAGGGAACCGGCTCCCGAGAAAGCACCAATGACAGACACAACCTGGGCAGCCATAGAGTAATTACTTTTTTGTGTCTCGTCATACACGTTACCACCGTATCCCTTGATTGAGGTTGAATAATTCTGGAAAACCTCCTGATTATTATCCAGGGTGCTACCCGCCATATTCCTCAGGCCTATGCTCTCCTCCTCATCCCGATGCGGAGCATAATCTTCCTCCTCAAGTCTGCGCTGGCTGGCAAGCTGTAACTTCATGAATTCATTCATGATACCAGAATCAGTATCACTTTCGAACTGTGCCAGAGTTTCGCTATCCAATTCATTAACAAAGGTGAGAATAACCCGCAGATCCTCCTGACTAAGCAGGCTCCCCTTTAATACCGACTCGACTTCCAGCGTTGGGTCTGCCATAGCATCTCCTCGTGGTTAAATTATATTTCTTTATTTTGTTTTATATCCCAACCGGATTGGGTTTCAGCGCCTTTAGTGCCTTGTTCAGTCTGTTCCCAATAATGCAGAGTCACTTTAGCCGCCTGGAAGCGATAGTTAACAACAATCGTGTCGGTGTGGCCTACACCAGCAAATTCGACCAGCGTCACCAGCACCTCTTCCAGAACGATACGGGAATATTCCACCTGAGAGCCGCCGGCTTTACATATGGAAATTTCAACTTTATTAACATGCTTACCGCTGGAACAGAATTTTAAAATGGAGGGTGTGGATTTATCGATAAGTGCCTGGATTTGCAAATCGCGGTAATTGACCTTACCACTCCCGCCACCACCGCCTACCGCCATGTTACCTTGCTGAGATGCTCCCCAGGTAAATGACAATACATCTGTCCAGTTCTTATGATTTGAATCGTTTGACTCGCCGGTTACGCCTTCAACCTTTAAAAAAGTATCTATTGCCATTTTATATTCCCTCAGGAGGTTTGAGATAATTTTCGTGATTAATAAGTAACCTTAACGTATTTTTGTTTCAATATTTTTAACTGGATCTGATAAATTCCAGGAACATTCTTAAAAACGTGATCAGGGGGAGATACCCGGTCGGGCAGAACGTAGATTCAGGCTGAAAAACGGTCTGAAAAAGACCCATCGATGATGCCGTTTGCGATTGATGGGTAATGTCAGGCTGCGCATCCTGATTATCACCACACAAAAAACGGCTTTGAGATCCTGGAGAGGTGGGAGCTTTTTTAATTTGTGGCTAAGTATTCAAACAAAATACGTCTTCAGCAAAATCGCCGTACCGTCATCGATCGCCTTTAACACCACCTGTTCAGCAGCCGCAACATCCTGCGACTGTATCGCCTCCAGCAGGCGATCGTAGTTGTGGCCTTTCACCATTTCCGTTGATTGCGGGTACAGGTAATTCAGGCAGGGACCGATCTGTACCCAGAGCTGTTCAATCAGCCCCACCAGCGTAGGCATTTGCGCGAAACCATACAGCGTAAAACGAAAAGCACGGTTCGCCTCCAGCGCAGCCTCCACTTCCCCGTTCAGCTTGGCCTGCATAAAGCGATTACAGAGTTTTTTCAGTTCGGTGAGCTGTTTTTTATTGATATTGGGCACAGCCATCCTCACCGCTAAGCCTTCCAGTTGCTTACGTATCAGTGTGATTTCCTGATAACGCGACAACGGCATATCCGGTACCAGAAACGCCGCTGCCGGCGTGGCTTTGAGCGCACCGGCAGAAACCAGGCGTAACAAGGCCTCACGTACCGGGGTGATGCTGGTCCCCAGTTGTGCCGCGAGATCACGGGTAACAAGGCGGGCGCCGGGTTTCAGTTTGCCGACAATCAGGGCGCTACGCAGGGTGGCTTCAACCTGGGCGGTCAGGCTCAGCCGCTGTGCTTTTTCCATCTCAATCATGCGTCTTGTCCTTTCCCGGATTCTGCAAATGGTAAGAAATTTAAATGTTTTGTTGCCATCAATGCTCGCTATAGGATATATCATGTATTACAAAACAAGCGAAGCACAGATTCCTGGCAGCACCACTCTTTTCACTACGTTACCGAATGCATTTTGGGATGAAGTTTATGAGACTACCTGCAGTGAAGTTTGCTACTACAGCATTGTTGTTTGCCCTGTTGCCCACCACTCTGCAGGCAGCAGAACTCACCATTGCCCAGCCCGCATCGGCGACGGCGATGGACCCCGGCTTTCTCAAAGAAGCGGCCACCCTCGTAGATAACATCTTCGATACCCTGGTTCGCCGTGCCGACGACATGTCGCTGCAACCCGGTCTGGCCACTGACTGGAAAGCCATCAATGACACCACCTGGCAATTTAACCTGCGCAAAGGGGTGAATTTTACCGATGGCGAACCAGTGAATGCTGAGGCGGTGAAATTCTCCATCGACCGTATTCTGGATCCGGCCAACCATGCCCCGACCATCTCCTACATCCGCACGATCAAGTCGGTTGAAGTGGTCAATGATTATCAGGTGCTGATCCATACTAACGGCCCGGATCCGCTGCTGCCAACGCGTATGAGTCGTTATCCGGCCTATATCGTTCCCCCCGCTTACGTGAAAAAAGTGGGTGCCAGCGAGTTCGCGCGCAAACCGATCGGCAGCGGAGCCTACAAGCTTGATACCTTCATCCCGGATGAAAAAGTGGTGATGGTCGCCAACGATGCGTACTGGCGTGGCAAACCCTCGATTGATCGCGTCACCTGGCGTCCGATTCCGGAAGCGACCTCGCGCATTACCGCGCTGCTGACCGGTGAAGTGCAGCTGGTGGAAAGTGTTCCGGCTGACCTGGTCCCGGCACTGAAAAACCGTCCTGGCGTGCAGCTTGAGCAGGTGAAAGGTGGCGGTCTGACCATTTATCTGGGTCTGAAAGACAGCGAAAAACCGCTTAACGACGTCCGTGTGCGTCAGGCCCTGTCGCTGGCGCTGAATCGTCAGGCTTACACCCAGCAATTGCTGCACGGGTACGGCACACCAACCGGCACCATGGCCGGTGCCAATGACTTTGGTTATCTGGCCGTGCCGGCCACGGTGCAGGATGTGGCAAAAGCCAAATCGCTGCTGGCGCAGGCAGGTTATCCGAATGGCTTTACCCTGCGCTTCCAGGCTCCGCGTCGCTATATCGCCAGCGCCGATGTGGCGCAGGCCATCGTGCAGGATCTCAGCGCCATTGGCGTAAAAGCGCAGCTGGAAGTGCCTGAGTGGTCGGTCTATACCCAGCAGGTTGCAGCACAGAAACAGGCTCCGATGTATATGCTGGCCTGGGGTTCAACCCAGACGCTGGACGCCGATGCCGCGCTGTTCCCGATTCTGCACAGCGGCGAACCCTACTCCACAGTTAACGATCCTGAGCTGGATAAGCTGCTGGACCAGAGCCGCCAGACGGTTGATGCCGATAAACGCAAAAAACTGCTGGAGCAGATTCAGCAGCGTGTCGCAGAGCAGCAGCCACTGATTCCGCTCTATCGTGAAGATACCCTGTATGCGCACAGCGACAAGCTGACGTTTAAAGGGCGCGTCGATGCGCGTATCCCGCTGTACGATCTGAGGCTGAAATGATTACGCCAGCGGCAGCGTTACAACGTCGCCCACGCCGGATTTTTTACGGTGACGCCGTGATCGGCAGCCTGCTGCTGATCGTGGTGATTGTGGCTGCGTTGATTTCCCCCTGGCTGCCGCTGCCTGATCCCTTAACTAATCAGCTGGCCGACATGTTTTTGCCACCCGGTAGTCCCGGCCACTGGCTGGGCACCGATCAGTTAGGACGTGATTTGTTATCGCGCATTCTGGCCGGTACCCGCCTTTCATTGCTGGTGGTGGTACTGGCGGCGGCCATTGGTGCAGTAGCGGGGGTCGCACTGGGCATGATCGCCGGTTATGCCGGTGGCTGGGTTGATGCCCTGATTATGCGCCTGATTGATATTCAGCTGGCGGTGCCGTTTATTCTGCTGATTTTGCTGGTTATTGCGCTAATGGGAACGTCCACCACCAACATCATCGTGATCATGGGGGTGACCAGCTGGGCGATCTATGCGCGTGTGGCCCGTGCCAAAACGCTGGAAATCCGCGAGCTGGAGTACATCCAGGCGGCGAAGGCGATGGGGTTCTCGCCGCTGCGCATCCTGCTGCGCCATATTCTCCCGAACCTGCTCACCCCACTGGTGGTGCTGCTGACGCTGGATATTCCGCGTCTGATTGTACTGGAAGCGTCGGTCGGTTTTCTCGGTATGGGCATTCAGCCGCCAACCCCCACGCTGGGTAATCTGATTGGCGAAGGCCGTTCCTATATGTTGCTGGCGCAATGGCTGGTGCTGTATCCCGGCCTGGTGATTGCCGCGCTGGTGATTGGCTGCAACCTGCTGGGCGATGCGCTACTGCGCCGCACCCACACGAGGCTTGACTAAAATGCTGAACATTTTAATCAACCGCCTCGGTCAGTCGGTGCTGGTGCTGCTGGGGGTATCGCTGCTGATTTTCTTCAGCCTGCATCTGACCGGTGATCCGGCAGCGTTAATGATGCCACCGGGTTCCAGCCAGCAGGAAATCGCTCACTTTCGGCACAGCATGGGCTTCGATCGTCCGCTGCTGTGGCAGTACGGTCATTACCTGAGCGGCGTGCTACAGGGTGATTTCGGTGAATCGCTGCGCTACAGCCAGCCCGTGCTGGCGCTGATTGGCGAGCGGTTGCCCGCCACCGCCCTGCTGGCTGTCAGTGCGCTGGCCTGGAGCTCGTTACTCGGTCTGCTGCTGGGCATCGTCAGCGCCCTGCGACCACACAGCTTCTGGGATTTGCTTTGCCGCCTGGTGGCCTTTAGCGGCCAGGCCGTGCCAGTGTTCTGGCTGGGACTGCTGATGATCTTATTCTTCAGCCTTCATCTGCAATGGCTGCCCTCCAGTGGCTACGGCAGCTTTTCCGCGCTGGTTATGCCCGCTGTCAGCCTGGGGGCGTTTTATATGAGCGCCGTCGCGCGTCTGACCCGCGCCAGTCTGCTGGATGTGCTGCAACAGGATTATATCCGCACCGCACGTGCTAAAGGGCTGAGCGCCTGGCGCATCGTGGTACGACATGGGTTGCGCAATGCGTTGATTCCGGTGATTACCGTGCAGGGCATGTACTTTGCCTCGCTGCTGGGTGGTGCGCTGGTGACTGAGATTATCTTTGCCTGGCCGGGAATTGGTCGTCTGGCGATTCAGGCGATTCAGAACCGCGACTTCCCGCTGGTGCAGGCCATCGTGCTGCTGGCCGCGCTGGTGTTTGTGGTGATCAATTTGATGATCGACCTGCTGTATCTGGTGCTTAACCCGAGGATCCGCCTGTGAGCCGACTTACCGCCACCTTAGACCTGCTGAGTGAGTTAACGCGCTGGCCAAGCGTGGCGGGTCAGCTTGCGGCACAGCGCGGTCTTGCCGCCTGGCTGGAAAGCTGGATGGTGGAGCAGCTGCACGCGACGGCCATCTATCCGGTTAACGCGCAACCTGCCGAGACACCCCCGGTGGTGCATGTGCGTATCGATACCGGTGCCAGCAAAACAGTCGTGCTCTACAACATGTACGACGTGATGCCTGCTAATGACGCAGGCTGGGATGTGCCCCCGTTCACGGGTGGCGTTTGCCACTGGGACGAGCTGGGCGATGTCTTTGTCGGACGTGGTGCCGAGAATAATAAGGGGCCGGTCGCGGCGATGCTGATCCTGCTGCGCGAACTGTTGCAGGACAATCAACTCGCTTTCAACCTGGAAATCCTGCTGGAAGGCGAAGAGGAGATCGGCAGTGGCACGCTGCGGCGTTACCTCGCGCAGCAACCCTGTCCCGTTGCGCCTGCCGAGGCGGTGCTGTTTCCGTCACTTTGTGAATATGGTGGCGGCGCACCCCGCGTCTATCTTGGCTTTACCGGTCTCGCTAACGGACGCTTAAGCGTCACCGGTGGTGACTGGGGTGGTCCTTCTTCCGCCATTCATGCCAGCAATGCTGGCTGGATTGCCAACCCTGCCTGGCGTCTGGTGCAGGCGCTGGATGCCATCGCACCCGCCAGCCAGAGCGGCGTGCTCGGCTATATCGCACCTGATGATGAAGCTACCGGGTTGCTGACCACCCTGGCGCAGTCATTCAGTATTGATGACGAATTACGCTTCCGCCGCAGTCAGCGCCTGATGATTGCAGGTGACACCGTCACCTGCCTGCAAACGTTGCTGGGCAGCGCAGTGCTGACGTTGGCCGAGTTACACAGCGATCCCACCGGCGGACGTGGGGTCATCCCTTATCGCGCCAGTGCCGAACTGGCCTTCCGCATCCCGCCTGATTTTGATCAGGACGCGATGATTAGCGCCGCGCAACAACGTCTTACGCAACCAGATCTCTCCGGCACCACGCTTGAGTTATTGGATCGCTATCCCGGTACCCGCTTCCGCCGCCATGCGCGCGGCGTCGATGAGTTGATTGCCAGCTATCAGACGCTGGGAGCGGACCCGCAAATCTGGCCGTGGGCACCGGGATGCGCCCCCGCCTACGCCTTCGCCGCCATTGCGCCCGCCTTTCTGATTGGCGGGCTGGGCCATGGCGGCAACGCCCATGCCGTTAACGAGTTTGTCACGCTGACCGGACTGGAACGCTTCCAGCAGTCACTGAGCCTGTGGCTCACCGCATTCAATGATCCGGCCTTTGGCCGGGTCGCGCCACACCAGGGAAACACCAGAGAAGTACCAAAACAAAATATTACAGGTAACAACCATGAAGAAAGTCGATGATTTTAAACGCGTTCCGTTGGGGTTCTTCCCAACGCCGCTCGAGCCGCTACCCCGGCTCGGGGAGGCGTTGGGGATTTCTTTAACGATCAAACGTGATGATTACAGTGGCTTCGGCGGCGGCGGCAATAAAGTCCGCAAGCTGGAGTACCTGATGGCAGAAGCCTGCCAGGCGGGCGTCAACGTGGTAATCACCACCGGCGGACATCAGTCAAACCACGCCCGCATGGTCGCAGCGGCGGCGCGTAAGTTTGGTATGCGTCCGGTGCTGGTCCTGCGTGGCAATCCCCCTGCCAGCTGGCAGGGCAATCTGCTGCTCGACAAGCTATTCGGTGCCGAGGTGCAGTTTCTCGACCCGGATGGCTATTTCAGCCAGATCGAAGGGGCGATGCAGGCCCACGCCGATGCGGCTACCGCACGCGGCGAAAAGCCGATGATCATCCCACTGGGTGGTGCGACGCCGCTCGGCGCGCTGGGTTATGTGCGTGCAGTTGAAGAAATCAGCGCACAACTGGCGGAACGCGACGAGCCGGCACCGGATTTTATCATTGCCCCTACCGGTTCCGGCGGCACCCTCGCCGGGTTGCACGTCGGCACACGTCGCTACTGGCCGCAAACGCAGGTTATCGGCATCAGCGTCAGTGCCAAAGCGGAGTGGTTCCAGCCACGAATTTCAGGTATGGCGCAGGATTGTGCCGATCTGCTGCAATGGCCACAACGCTGGCAACCGGAAGACATCTGGATTGAGGACAGCTACGTCGGTGAGGCTTACGGTATCCCATCTGCGGGCGGTATCGATGCCATTTATCAACTGGCACAGCAGGAAGGCGTGTTGCTCGATCCGGTCTATACCGGTAAAGCGATGCACGGATTACTGTCGCTGGTTGAACAGGGTCGCATCCCGCCGGGTTCCCGCGTGACTTTCGTGCACTGCGGCGGATCCCCGGCACTGTATCCCTTCGCCGATCGGCTGCTGGAGCGGTAAATGCGCGTGCTGGATGAAGCAACGGTCGCACTGCTGGGTGGTGACGATCCCGCGCTGGCACTGGCGGATGTCCGGGCGGTGATCGGGTTAATGCGTTCCGGCGAGGCACAAATGCCCGCCGAGAATCATATTGACCTCGCCACTCCGCTCGGTAAAGCGTACGCACTCCCCGCCAGGGTTGGCGGACATTTTAATGCTGCGGGCGTGAAGTGGACTGCACATCGCCCGCAACGCCCTGATGCGTTACCCGCCGCGCTGGCGGTGACGCTGATCAACGATGCCCTGACCGGCGTCCCCCGTGGTCTGCTGGCCAGTGGTGCATTAACGGCCGCGCGCACTGCTGCGGTGACCGCGCTGGCACTGCAATATGCTGCTCCGCGCCCGGTGCAACGCGTATTGCTGCTGGGAGCAGGTCTGCACGCACGGGCGCATCTGCGCATGTTGCAACATCTTTTCCCGGCGATCACGCAGATCGGCATGTGGAATCGCACGCCAGAAAAAGTGGCTGGCTGCTCCGCGATTACACCAGAACCCGATCTCGCTGCCGCATTGGCTCGCCCCTATGACACGGTGATTACCTGCACCAGTGCCGCACAACCGATCGTCGATACCTGTGCAGTACAACCTGGCCGGTTGATCGTTCAGGTGGGTTATCACGAAGTCAGTTTTGCCGCGATCAAGGCCAGCAGCCAGGTGGTGGTTGATGCCTGGGGGGATTTTGCCGAGCGTAGTGCCAAAAGCCTGTTTCAGATGTACCGCGCAGGTGAGTTTGCCGCACAGGATGTGGCCGCCACACTGGAAACGCTGGTGATCGATGGCTGGCGACCTGCTGCCGATGACAGCGTGTATTTCTCCTCTTTCGGGTTGAATGTGTTTGATATCGCCCTTGCCGCCCGCGTACTGGCGGCCGCAGAGCAACAGCAACTGGGAACGCTACACCCCCTGTTTAACGGAGTCGCGGATGATCATTAAAGCCAGCGAGCTGGGCATGAGAAAGTCGCGTGGGGAACATTTCCTGCTAATTGATGTACGCGATGCGGGGCAGTGGCAAGCCGCCACGCTACCCGATGCTCAGCACTGCAACGTTTACGACTACTTTATTGCAGATTGCACGCCGGAGGGGCTGGAGAAAATGGCCGCCGACGCTGCGGCAGCACTCCAGCCTTTGTTTGCGGCTGATCCGACCGCGACGCCGGTATTTTTCGAACAGCAGGTCGGGATGCGATCGCCTCGTGGAGCCTGGTTCGCCTGGCTGCTGGGCCGGGATGACGCATTAATTCTTGATGGCGGTGTCGATGCCTGGGTAGCGGCAGGCTATGGTCTGCAACCCGGCGAAGGATTAAGTTACACCGTCACGCAACAGGCATCTTCGCCTGCGGTCATTTGGGACCGGCGCTGGGCCAGTAGCCGTCAGCAGGTTATCGCCGCTGATGGCAAAAAAATCATTAACGTTGATGCACGTCGCCCGACTGAATTTGATGGCAGCTTTGTGCATGAATGTTGTCATCGTGCCGGACGTATTCCGCACTCAGTGCTGCTGTTCTGGGAAGATGTGCTGGAGAATGGCCACTTTCTGCCTGTTGCTGAGATTGCACGGCGAGCGGAAGCTGCCGGTCTGCCACGCGATGCGCAATTGCAGGTTTATTGCCATCGCGGCGCGCGTGCAGCGACTATTCTGGCGGCGCTCAAAATGGCCGGTTATGACAATGTCGCCATTTATGTCGGTTCCTGGCATGAATGGGCAGAACACGACGAGCTCCCCCTGCTTCCCTGAATTCCCGTGAAAGGCGATCGGCGTCGATTTTTTCCCGTCCTGACCAGGATGTAATAGGTTCGCTATCTGGATCCTGGTATTCATGGAGGAAAACATGCCGATTGTCTCATCTTCATCCGGTCCGCAGCGGCTGAATATCGCGCCTGCTGCGCAGCCAGTAAACCGCCCCACCCGTATCGTGCAAATACACAATACACGCCAGAATTTGTCTTCTCATCACCACGAATCAGTCATCACCACCAAAGCGGGTGAAGCGGTGCTGAAAACGCTGCAATCCTCCATCAGCGATTATCCTTATCGCCCCGGAAAACCACATTCCCCGCACTTAGAAAGTGTGCTGGAAAACATCGTTAGCGCCATTCTCGCGTCAGATGAAACATCGGAGGCTGGCGTTCCGCCATTTACTGCGGCTGATATTGCCACTGAAGCGATGTTTATCCGCGCAATGGACCGTGCATATCAAACGGGCGCAGAGTGGGTAGAGAAATTAAAAAGGGTGTTAGACGAAGCAGGCACACCAACGCTCACGACGGAGAACAATTACAATGTACTGCGGGTGATCGTGGCGAAGAACCCGCTCTGTCGGCTGCTGTTAGCCGTTGACCATCCCGGATTCAGGCAGGAAATCACCCAGGCAACCTCACCCGCGATGATTCAGAGTGAGCATCCAGCCTCGCAAGCCGATCATCCCCGTTTACAGCATATGCAGCATGAAATAACCACAACGCGGATCCGATTAGCCGAAGCTGAAAATCAGCGAACCCGCATAGTTGGCGAATACATTGATAAAGCTGAACAGGAATTTCTGGCGAAATTGACCCTCGGTATCAGGGTCAGCATGCGGGATGTTGACGACATTCTTGCACATAACCACCATCTCGATGAGACAGACATCTGTATCCTGCAGCGACGACTGACCATTATTGTGCGAATTGAAGAAACGGTGCAGACCGTCATCCGCCAGGATATTGAAAAAAATGAAGACCCGTTCCTGGAATGGGCCTTGTTCGCATCGAGTTACGATATTGATAAAGTCTTTCAGGCAGAAGCGGTGCAACAATTACAGCTGAGCGATGAAGAATACCAGAAACAACGCGCCAGATTGGCACTGATGCAAATACAAACCTATCGTGATGACCAGCTCAATAGCATTTTTTACCGGGAGGCAACTTGTCATGTCACTCCCCCGGTGGCACCGCTGTCACAACGACGCTGACCGCCCGGCCAGTGCCTGCTGAATGTTGGGAGCTGCTGCCAGTAGCTGACGGGTATAACTCTCCTGAGGATCTCCGACCACACTGGCAGTCGCACCCGCCTCCACAATTCGCCCGTGGTACATCACCACCACCCGATCACAAAGCTGCTGCACCGCACTGAGATCGTGGCTGATAAACAATACCGACAAACCCAGCTTTTCCCGTAACTCGCTGAACAGCGCAAGCACCTGGCCGCGCACCGAGAGATCAAGCGCGGCTACGGCTTCATCCGCCACCAACAGTTTTGGCTCCATCGCCAGTGCGCGAGCAATGGCGATGCGCTGACGCTGACCACCGGAAAACGCACCAGGCAGGCGGCTGGCATGTTCCGGTTTTAACCCCACCAGATCCAGCAACTCATTAACGCGCGCATCGATACCTTTACCGTGACGTAATTGCCAGACGCGCAGCGGTTCGGCGATCTGTTCCCCGACAGCGATTTTTGGATTCAGGCTGGCATAAGGGTCCTGGAAAATGATCTGCGCGTGACGGCGCAGGGTACTGAGCTGCCGCCCCTGTAGCCGCTGGCCCTGAAATTGTACCTCTCCACTGTCAGCTTCTATCAGGCCTATCGCCGCGCTGCCCAGGGTGGTTTTGCCCGATCCTGACTCACCAATCAGACCGACGATTTCCCCCTGCTGGATTTGCAAACTGGTGGGATGCAGCACCGTCTGGCGTTTGGCTGGCCACAGCGGCAACCGACCTGGTATCGGGTAGCTTTTACAAATGTTGTTGAGCACCAGCAATGGCGCCTGGCTCTCACGAACGGGAACCACCGGGGGAAGATGAGACAGTGAAGCGTTAATCAGTTTACGCGTATAGGGATGCGCTGGCGTGCCGAGAGTGCTGACCACATCCCCCTGCTCAACCAGACGCCCCTGTTGCATCACGCAGACCCGATGCGCATAGCGTGCAACGACGGAGAGATCGTGGGTAATCAGCAACATACCCATCCCCATTTCCTGCTGCAATTCCTGCAACAGCGACAGGATTTGTACCTGAATAGTGACGTCAAGCGCGGTGGTGGGTTCATCAGCAATCAGCACGTCAGGTTGTCCGCTGATGGCACTGGCAATCATCACACGCTGGCGCATACCACCCGAGAGCTGATGAATATATTGCCGCGCCCGCTGCTGAGGATTGACGATGCCCACCCGATCGAGCAGAGCTATCGCTTCACGTTGCGCCTGCTTCCAGCTGAACTGACGATGGCGCACCAGCACCTCAGCAATCTGCTCACCGATGCGCAGCGTTGGGTTCATGCTGGTCATCGGTTCCTGAAATACGGTGGCGATACGGCAACCACGCAGCGAGGCAATGCGTCGCGCATCCAGCACCTCGTCCTGAAAACGCAACGTTCCTGCGGTTTGCAGGACGTTTGCAGGCAGCAGGTTCATTAACGCCAGCGAGGTGAGCGTCTTGCCGGAACCCGATTCCCCCACCAGCGCCAGAATTTCCCGCTGGTCGAGATGGAAAGACACATCATCCACCAGCACGCGGTGGTCATGCGTTGCCAGACTGAGGTGTTCTACAGAGAGCAGACGCGTGGCTGCATTCATAAGGCAATAGATCCGAAAAAGCAGAAAGATACAGGATATATCCTGAGAGAAAAGCCAACAAGAACGTTAGGTTATGACGGGAGGATTATGGATATAAAGGAAGACACCCGCGAAGGGATTTTCCCCATTCTGGCATTGTCATGGGCATTCCGACAAATAAACGCGGTGCACAGCAAGGATGGAGGCCCGGGCCTGTTTCGCTATCAGTTAAACCCTTTCCCGGCATAGAAAATCACTATCCCTCTGATTTTTAATCAATAACCAGTCATCCTGTCATGCTATTACATCATCGCGTTACTCATTAGCAGAATTGTAGTATCAGGTGGCACAGCGTAGACTTGCGGCGGGTGCTTGAGACTTTCTGTCTTAAGCATGGCTGACGGCAGAAAGAGAAAAGCCCCAGGAGATTTTCATCAACCTGAGGCCGTTCTTTATGCTTCGCAACATAAAGGTAGCCTCTTACGCGCCGCAAGGCAAGAAGGAGAAGCAACCATGAAACAGTTTACGGCGATGCTATTCGCCTCCTTTATGATCATGGCGGTGACCGCCGTCATACTGGGCTCGCGCAAGGATCTCTGTGAGATACGCTTCCGCACCCGCTTCATGGAGGTGGCTGTTTCAATGGCCTGTGAATCTATCAGGTAAGGGTCACCACGGCGGGAGTCATCCCGCCGTTCCGGTTGTTGTCAGGCACGGGCTCTCAGGCACCCTTCTTCCCCGCCCGGTTCCCCACTCAATTTCACCTTTCCGTCAAATATCGCTTTTCACAGGAAATAGCCTTTACCACTGATTTAACAGGATAAATGCCTGGAGTCGCAGTGTGATTACTTCCACGCGTTACTTATTAGCAGAATTGTAGTATCAGGCGGCACAGCGTAGACTTGCGGCGGGTGCTTGAGACTTTCTGTCTTAAGCATGGCTGACGGCAGAAAGAGAAAAGCCCCAGGAGATTTTCCATCAACCTGAGGCCCCCTTATGCTCGCAACATAAAGGTAGCCTCTTACACGCCGCAAGGCAAGAAGGAGAAGCAACCATGAAACAGTTTACGGCGATGCTATTCGCTTCCTTTATGATCATGGCGGTGACCGCCGCCATACTGGGCTCGCGTAAGGATCTCTGTGAGATACGCTTCCGCACCCGCTTCATGGAGGTGGCTGTTTCAATGGCCTGTGAATCTATCAGGTAAGGGTCACCACGGCGGGATTCATCCCGCCGTTCCGGTTGTTGTCAGGCACGGGCTCTCAGGCACCCTTCTTTTCACGCCCACTTCAGGCTGTCAGTCCTGTGGTTAACCGTAAACACTCAGCGAGGCAAGAATTCGGGTAAAGTAATCATCCGCGCGTTTCTGGGCCAGCTTACCGTCGCGGGCTTCCAGTGCTTCCACCAGCGGCGTCAGCTCGCGCAGCGTCTGCTCGCGCACAATCTCATTAACCGCCGAGTGCAGTGAATGTTGTCCGTCATACTGCACCGCACGCCGGTCAGCGATTACGTTATCGAAAATCTGGATCAGAAAGCGGTTGCGAGTGGCAGCAAACATCGCCTGGTGTACCGCATAGATATGTTCTTTATACAGCAGCCACTCCTGAGCCTCGCGAATGCCCTGCAAATGGTGGCGCATTTTGGTGAAGTCTTCCTCTGTCGCACGCGCCGTGACCAGCTGCATCATCATCGGTTCAAACAGCAGGCGACCTTCAAGGATTTCGCTATAGGTCGGGACTTCTTTATGCCAGGCGGCCACCGGCCGATCGGCATCATTGAGTTGGTTTTGCAGGTTATCGGATAAGTAAGATCCGCTGCCGACTTTACGCGTTACCAACCCCTGGGTAGACATCATGGCCAGCACGTTACGAATGGTGCTGCGGGAAGTATCAAAGCGGCGCGCCAGCTCACGCTCATTGGGCAACTTATCACCCGCTTTCAGATCCCCATCGCGGATGGCCTGCATTATGGAACGATAAACGCTTACCGCAGCGGTTTTGTCGTGACCGACAATACGCTGTGAGATGTCATCAGTGCTGTTCATCCGGCGACTCCTGAAAATACCTGTAAATGGCTGACCAATTTGGTCAGCTGGCGGCGATTATAGCCTGAGATTGACGTCTCGGCGAGCAACGTTTTAGACCAGAGTCAGGTCATTATTTCCAGCCAGATCCTTTACTTATCATGCCACCCTGCTGTCCTCGGGCTTTAACGTGAACCGTCTCACAAATCGGCCATACATCTTACTTATTGGTTAACCATAATGGTTGACCATTAAAAACCAGCGTGTTCATAATGCCGAAAAAACACACTCAGGGCAAAAAATGAACACATCCATCGCAGCGCCATTCTCTCCCGCTGAATGTCGCTTAAGCGGCCATTTGCTGGCGTTGGGCATTGAATTACCACCGGTACCGACCCCGGTGGCAAATTTTGTCACCTGGCGGCTGTTTGGCAATTTTCTTTATCTCTCCGGACAGGGGCCACTGGAAGCCAATGGTCATCTTTATACCGGCAAAGTTGGCAGTGAGGTCAGCGTAGAAGATGCCTACTACCACGCGCGCCTGACCGGCCTGAATTTACTGGCGGTGGCGCGTCAGGCAACCGGCGATCTCGGAGCCGTCAAAAGCGTGGTCAAGCTACTGGGCTGGGTCAATGCCCATGAGGTATTCAAACAGCATCCACAAGTGATCAATGGCTGTTCCGATCTCTTTGTACAGGTGTTTGGTGAGCAGATTGGCCGTGGCGCACGTTCCGCCATTGGCGCCGGTTCGCTGCCACAAAACCAGACGGTGGAGATTGAAGCGATTTTCGAACTGGAGGAGGGGGTTGCCGATGGATTACGTCTTTGATTTCGCCGCCCTGCGACCCTATTGCGACGTACTGGCAAAAGGACTGCTGGAAACCGCCATCTATGCCCTGTTATCGATCCTGTTCGGTCTGACACTGGGGGCAATATGCGCCCTGACGCTGGTCTACGCCCGGCGTGGCTGGCGGCGTGTGGTGCGCTGTTATGTGGAATTTTTCCGCAATACGCCATCGCTGGTACAGCTGTTTCTGATCTACTTCGGCCTGCCCAGCCTCGGGCTGCATCTTTCGCCACCGGTGGCGGGCATTATCGCCCTGTCGCTGTATTGCGGGGCTTATATGACGGAGATTTTACGTGCTGGTTTTCTCTCTCTGCCACGCGGCTTAACTGAGGCGGGTGAAGCGCTGGGTCTGTCAAAGCGACAAATCATCACCCATGTACTGACGCTACCGGCGATGCAGAACGTTTTCCCGGCGCTGGCCAGCCAGATGGTGCTGACGCTGATTGGCACCAGCCTGATTTCCCAGATTGGCGTGGAAGAGATCTTCCACAGCGGCAGTTTCGTCGATTCACGTACCTTTCGCAGCTTTGAAATTTATCTGCTGATTTGCGGCCTCTATTTTTTCGCCGTCAGTCTGATGAAAGTGCTGCTGCGTATCCTGTGGTATCGCTTTCAGGCGCGGAGGTAAGCATGCGCGGTATTTCTCTTCATGATATCTGGATGATCATCAGCGCTCTGCGCTGGACGCTGTTGCTGGCACTCACCACCTTTGCCTGCGGGGCGGTGATCGGGTTGCTGATCGCCATGGCGCGCACTTCCCACCAGCGCTGGCTCCAGGGCATCGCCTGGTTTTATGTCGAACTGATTCAGGGCATTCCGCTGCTGGGCATGTTGTTCCTGCTGTTTTTCGGTACGCCAATGTTTCTCGGTATTGATGTCAGTTCCTTTACCGCCGCCCTGATCGCTTTTTCATTGTCAGCAGGCGCATTTCTCGGGGAAATCTGGCGCGGAAGCATCATGGCGGTGCCGAAAGGACAGTGGGAAGCCGCGCTGTCGCTGGGGATCTCGCGGCTGCAAATGCTGCGTACCGTCATCCTGCCGCAGGCGTTTCGTCTGTCACTGCCTCCCACCGTGGGCTTCTCGGTGCAGCTAATCAAAAACACCTCACTGGCTGCGCTGGTGGGTTTCGTAGAGCTGACCCGATCCGGTCAGATTGTCAGTGGTTCAACTCTGCAACCACTGGTGGTCTACCTGCTGGTAGCGCTCTGTTATTTCGCGCTTTGTTTTCCGCTGGCGCGACTTTCCCTTCAACTGGAGGCACGTTTCCATGTCGCTGGTCGTCATTGATGCAGTCAGGAAAAGCTTTGGGCAAAACGAAGTTCTGCGGGGTATCACCACCACTGTCGAACGTGGCGATATCGTTACCATTATTGGCAAAAGTGGTTCCGGCAAAAGCACCCTGCTGCGCTGTATTAACGGGCTGGAGCAACCGGACAGCGGCACCATCCACGTGGGAGGACTGCAGGTTGGCGGCAGCGCTGCCGAGCTGCAAAAACTCCGCCAGAACGTAGGCATGGTATTCCAGAGTTTTAACCTGTTTCCCCACCTGACGGCGGCGGAGAACGTGACGCTGGCACCCCTATTGACCCGACGCATAACCAAAGCGGAAGCCCCGGCGCTGGCAAAACGTCTGCTGGAGCAGGTCGGGCTGGGACAGAAGCGCGATGCTTTCCCCTCTTCCCTGTCAGGGGGGCAGCAGCAGCGTGTCGCCATTGCCCGTGCGCTGGCGATGTCGCCTGAAGTGATGTTGTTTGATGAGGCCACCTCAGCACTTGACCCGGAACTGGTGGGTGAAGTGCTGCGGGTCATGGAAGACCTGGCAAAAGAAGGCATGACGATGATTGCCGTCACCCATGAAATGGCCTTTGCCCGCAAAGTGTCCAGCAAGGTGATTTTTATGCATCAGGGCGAGGTATGGGAAAGCGGGCAGCCCGCCGAGGTGTTTGGTGCCCCCCGCACCCCGGAATTACAACGCTTTGTGCAAACCCCAGCTTAACTACACCGGAGAAAACACATGAAAATGATGGGCAAAACCCTGGCGCTGATCGCGCTCTGTACCCTGCCGCTGCTGGCGCAGGCCAGTTCGCTGGATGACATCAAATCCCGTGGTGTACTGCGTGTCGCTACCACCGTTGATGCCGCCCCCTGGGGCTTCACTGATGCCGCCGGTAAACCCACCGGGCTGGATGTGGAACTGGCGCAGAAGCTGGCCGACAACATGGGCGTCAAACTGCAATTGCAGCAGGTCACCGGAGCCAACCGCATTCCTTACCTGATGTCGCGCAAAGTGGATGTACTGATAGCCGCGCTCGGCTCCAGCCCGGAACGCGCGAAGCTGGTGAATTTTTCTGAACCTTATGCGGCGGTTTACCTCGGCGTGTATGGCGGTGACAGCGTAAAAAAAGTCGATAAGCTGAGCGATCTCGGCAATGCCACCATCGCCGTACCTAAGGGTTCCACGCCTGATCTGACGCTGAGTGACCAAAACCCGCAGGGCAACTATCTGCGGCTGGAAGATACCGCCTCCGCCGTCAGCGCATTTTTGGCGGGTCAGGCACCGATGTTTGCCGAAAACAACCTGATTGCGCAAAAGGTGGCGCAGGAGAACCCGTCGAAGCATATCGCGCTGAAATACCTGCTGCGTAAAAGCCCGGCTTATATCGCCATTCGCCCAGGTCAGCCCGAGCTGATGGCGGCGATTAATCAGTTTATCGATAAAAGCACCCAGGACGGGGAACTGCCTGCACTGCGCCAGAAATGGTTTAACGATGCACAAAACGATCTGAAGGCGGAGTAGTCAGCATGTCCACAGTATTCAGTGAAATCGATTTTCATCGCCAGGGTAAGCAGGTGGGTTTCGCCCATTTGCCCCTTTCAGCCCATACCGACGCCTGGGGCACCATTGCCATGCCACTGACGGTGATCGCCAATGGCAGCGGCCCGACGGTGTTGATTACCGGCGGTATTCACGGCGACGAGTATGAAGGTCCGATCATTATTAATGAACTGATCCGCAACCTGACGCCGGAGCAGGTACAGGGGCGTCTGATCCTGCTGCCCTGCGCCAATACCCCGGCGCTGCGTGCCTCAATGCGCGTCAGTCCGCTCGACAACAAAAACCTGGCGCGCGTCTTCCCGGGTAACCCGTGGGGCACGCCGACCGAACAGATTGCCGCCTGGATCCACGATGCCATCTTCCCACTGTGCGATTTCTATATCGATCTGCACAGCGGTGGCAGCTCGTTGTTTATCGAAGAGAGCGCGCAGGTAGTGGTCACTGAAGAACTCGATCCTCAGGTGCGTGAACGCAGTGAAGCGATGGCGCGTGCCTTTGGTGCCACGCTGACGGTCGTCACCAACAATATGGGTGATCCCCGTACCAGCTGTGGCGCAGCTGCCAATCTGGGCTTACCGGCGATAGCGGCGGAAATGGGCTGGAACGGCAGTGTCTCCCCGCGCGGCGTCCGGCGTACCCGCGCTGCGGTGACACGCGTACTGAACCATCTGGGCGTGATCAGCACGGAAAGGGTTCCTGCGGAGCCATCACGCCAGGTGTTTATCCCTGCGGGTGGCAATCTGCTCTCCCCCGGGGATGGCTGGTTTGAGCCGTTACATGATATCGGCGATGAAGTCAGTGCCGGTGAACTGGCCGGCTGGCTGCATCGCCTGACCGAACCGCACGCGCAACCCCAGGCGGTGCATTTCCCCCAGGGCGGACGTATCTATTCACAGCGCACCTTTGGTGCTACTGCACAAGGCAACAGTCTGGCGGTGCTGGTGCAGGACCTGAACGCGAAGGAGCAGGCATGAGCGAAAATATTACCCTGAATGACTACCAGGCAGCGCTGGATCGTGTGCGTTCCTGGGTGCGCAAAACGCCACTGGTCGAGGCGGCACCGTGGCAACCGGTGCCCGGTATTGAGCTGCGCCTGAAAGCAGAATGCTCACAGGTTACAGGTTCCTTTAAGGCACGCGGCGCATTTAACCGCGTGCTTAACCTGCCACAAGCGGTACGCAATCAGGGACTGGCCACCGCATCGGGCGGTAACTTCGGTGCGGCCGTTGCCTGGGTTGGTCAGCAACTGGAACTCCCCACGGATGTCTTCGTGATGAACACCAGCACCGAACTGACGCGCCAGCGCATCGAAAGCTACGGTGCGAAGCTGACAGTGGAAGGTGATTTCTGGGATCAGAGCTGGGATGCGGCAGGTGCCCGTATTCAGGAAACGGGTGGCGCGTTACTCCATCCCTATGCTGACCGCGACGTGGTTATCGGCCAGGGAACCATGGCGCTGGAGATCCTTGAACAATGGCCTGAAGTAGAGACGCTGGTGGTGTCCATTGGTGGTGGGGGATTGATTGCCGGGGTGGCACAGGCGGCGAAATTACTGAAGCCCGGCATTCGTATTATCGGCGTAGAAGCGGCGGGCTGTCCGATGATGTGGACCTGCCGTCAGCAGCAGCGCATCGTGAAACTGGAACAGGTCAAAACCATTGTCCCGATCCTCGCGGCACGTTCGACGGAAGCCATCAACTTTGCGCTTGTGCAAGAGTATGTCGATGAGATCGTGCTGGTGCCGGAAGACCAGGTCGAAGCCTCTGCCCGTGAGGTCTGGGGGGCGACTGGCCTGGCGATCGAGCTGGGGGCCGCCACCGCTGTTGCTGCGGTCACCCGACAGCTGTTTACCCTCAAACCCGATGAAAAAATCGCGGTGGTACTGTGCGGCAGTGGCACTAACGGCATTTAAGATTAAAGGGTTTATTTGAAGCTCTTATTGGTGTTAATTGCCACTAAGGGCTTTATTTAAAGCCGCTAAATCACCATCCTCCTTTTACTTCTCTGTGTTATAATAAAAGCCATAAATGAAACCCCTATATCCACAATAAGGCACCAGGAGCTTTATCTATGGCCCTTAATCTCTATTCTGAAGCAAGGCTATTGTCCGAGCTTGGGCAGCGATTAAAAAACCAACGCCTGCGCCGTAATATGCTGCAAAAGGAACTGGCAGAAAAAGCGGGCATCTCCGTCTCCGCACTGAAAAACCTGGAAAACGACGGTAAAGCCACCCTTGAAAACTTTATGAAAGTGGTGTTTGCCCTGCGACTGGAAAAAGAGATGACCCAGCTGTTTTCCGCCCCAGCGCTCAGCATCGCACAGGTTGAGGCCCTCAGGGAACCCACGCGTCAACGCGCGACACAACGCAAGGTGAAAGGAAATTGACAGGTCATTATCAACCTCTTCAGCGGCTTGAAGTGATTTATCAGGGATGGGGGGAAGAGTGGCCGCTGGGTATTCTGGCGGCAGCCAGTGGTCGCGGTCAGTGGCTGTTTGAATATTCACAGGAAAGCATTCAGCGCGGCATCGAATTCTCTCCGCTGCTGCATCCACCGACCAGCACCACCTATGCCGACTTTGAACGTCATCAGGAAGGTGTACCTGGCTTTATCGCCGATTCATTGCCAGATGGATGGGGCCGCTTACTGCTGGACCGTTTGCTGCGCCGTAATAACATCGAACCTGCCGCGTTATCGGCGCTTGATCGCCTTGCGCTGCTGGGTAACAACACCATGGGGGCCCTGACCTACCGGCCGCTGATCAACATGCCAGAACAGGATAAATCCCGGCAAAATATCGATGACCTGGTGATCCTGGCTCAGGAAATTCAGATTGAAGTCACTGGTCAGCATTCCGACGTACTGCCAGAACTGGTTCGCCTCGGTGGCTCACCCCATGGCGCACGGCCAAAAGTGTTGGTCGAATTTGATCCGGCCACGGGTCATGTTGCGGCTACGCCATTCACTGGCAGTCATCCCTGGCTGATTAAATTCCCGGCAGCGCAGGAAGATACATGGGTATGTGCGCTTGAAGAGGTGTATGCACGCATGGCACGCCTCGCTGGCATCGATTTTCCTGACAGCCAGTGGTTCGATCTCGGGGCAGGTTTATCTGCTTTCGGCGTGAAGCGTTTTGATCGCGTGGCGGGAATGCGGGTGCCGGTACTGAGCATGGCAGGTGCACTACAGGCGGATTTCCGGCTTCCCTGCCTTGATTACAGCGACATACTTCAGGCGACAGGCATGATTACCCGCTCAGTGCTGGAGCGGAACATTCAGGCGCGCAGGATGGTGTTCAACGTCATCATGAATAACCAGGATGATCACGCCAAAAACTTTGCCTTTATCCTTAATCAACGTGGCGAGTGGCAGGTATCACCCGCCTATGACCTGACCTTACAAATGGGACCTGGCGGCCAGCATCAGACATCCGTGGCAGGTTACGGCCGAAACATCAGTCGGAAAGCCTTAGTAAAAGCCGCTGCATCGGCAGATATCTCCGGCAAAAGCCTTAACCTGATCATTCAGGAAGTGACCGATGTTGCTGCATCCTTTATTAAGGTGGCGCAGGAACTGGGAGATGCCATTCCTGCCAGTGTGATCAAAGCCAGCGCAGAAAAAATACACGCTAACATTCGGGCGCTGGACGCATGACACACGGATTGCAGTTAACGACTCCCCGGCTGATCTGTGCACAGATAGAGCAGCAGGATTGGCCATTCTTTCACCGCTTGCTGGTCTCACCGGAAGTGCAATTTTACGTTGCCGATGTCAAACCCGAAGAGGAGATTCGCGCGGCTTTTGCGGCGCGGTTGCCAGTGTGGTCCACACAGAGCTCGCACTGGCTCTGTCTGGTGGTACGGGAACGGGAAGCCGGCGTGAGACTCGGCGTTACCGGTTATATCCGGCAGGACAATGACTGCGCCGAAGTCGGCTTTCTGTTCGCGCCCGAAGCGCAGGGCAATGGGTACGCACGGGAATCATTGCAGGTCGTTTGCGATTTTGCCTTTGGTGCGGGAGGAATCAAGCGGCTGGTCGCCACCGTCACTGCCGGAAATCTCCCTTCCCGTCGTTTGCTGGAAAAAACAGGTTTTGTCCTCGAAAAAGAAATCCCCGAAAGCTACTGGCTGAGGAATACATGGCATAGCGACTGGCTGTTTGCTTTGCCGCGCGAGGATTACCGACCCTCCCCCTGATTACCCAAGTTCGGCCAGCAGCCAGGCCACAGCCAGCAAATCGGCACTACCGCCCGGGCTTAAACGGCGCGCCATCAAAGCCTGATCCATCTGGCGCAGGGCGGCGTTGTCCCAACCGGTTGCCAGCAGCGTCGCCGCATAATCCTGCACATAACGTAACCCTGCCATCCCCCCCCGTGACAGCAGATTACTGTCCGGGTTAGACACCATCAGACGCAGCAAGGCATGTTGTAACCGCCGCTCGCCCTGTTCATGATGCCAGAACGGCAGCACCGCGTTGCGTACCGTGGCGAAACCGCTCTCCACTTCACCCCGTGCGCCCGTCAGACCATAGTCACGAAACTGCCGTTCCCCGGCTGTGCACCGCTGTTTACGATTAACCAGTTCACGCGCCACCAGCCCACAGCAAATTTCACTGACCTGACGACAAAGCGCGTCAGCACTCACTCTGCGTCTTTGTCCCTGCAAACGCCCGGCGGCGAAACACAGCAGCCCAAGGGAGAAGATGCCTCCTTTGTGTGTATTCACCCCGCAGGTGGCGGCAAGCATCGCCTGCTCGCAGGCCATGCCCGCCGGACGCAGCAGAGACAACTGTTCAGCGACGGGCTGTTGTGCATGCTCCGATCCCAGGCGGGAGAAAACCGCCAGCCACGGCGTGATGGCCGTAATGCTGGTTAACATCAGTCCATGATCCATGTCCTGGTGCGAACCACTATTGGCGCGATCCACCAGCCCTGGTTTCGGGGTTAAATTCAGCTCAACAAGCAGCGCCTGCGCCGCCAGGCCAGGCACGTCTGGCGCTTCGGCTTTAGTCGCGAGCAAACCAGCCATCAATCATGTTCTCCACACGAGATACCACCTCTTCAGGCGAGTGGCGACGTGAACGTGCGCAGCCATGCGCGGGTTCGTCGCACACCAGACAACGGCGGGTGTGTAAATCCAGCGACTGCCGTCCTATCTGCCCCTGCTGCGGACAAAACACATCAAAATCCCACAATCTGCCGAGGGGGAAAGTCTGTTCCAGTTCGACGCACTGCGCCTTAATCTCCACCGCCGGATGTTCCACACACCATAACGCTTCCGGGCCGGTCTCCAGCCATAAGACCTGATGGGCCATCACCGGCCAGCGATGCTGCCACAGCAACTGATCACAGGCCTGCAATGCCACCCCCATGGTGTTGCGATAACGGATACTGTCTTTCACCGCACCTGGCGTTACCAGGGTCAGAGAAATAATAGGTTGTTGATAGCGAGTGAGCCAGTCAGTCTGCCGCGCCGCGCGAGCCTCTTTCGCCTCCAGTAGCGCTGCAAGACTGACGCCCGCTCGCACGGGCGTCATGGTTGTCATCGTTATTCCTCCTTCACCTGGCGGACAACATCAATCACGCTACCGTCACGATAACGGATCACCCCGACAATACGGTCGGTAAAGGCAATCGGTTTGGGTTCACCGGTCAGGGCGACCGCTCGCTGATAGAGTGCTGCGATATCGACCAGTTTCATCCCTGCCGCCAGTAATCGCTCGCGGACTTCCGGACGCGCAGGATTCACGGCGATACCGTGATCCGTCACCAGCACATCGATACTCTCTCCGGGTGTCAGCCGGGTGGTGACGCGTTTGACCACCGTGGGAATACGGCTGCGCAGCAACGGCGCAACCACGATCGTCAGATTGGCCGCAGCGGCCACATCGCAGTGGCCACCGGAGGCACCGCGCATCACGCCATCGGAACCGGTAATCACGTTGACGTTAAAATCGACGTCAATTTCCAGCGCGCTGAGAATCACCACATCCAGCTGATCGCAGCTGGCCGCTTTTCCGCCGGGATTGGCATACACGTCGGTGGAGATCTCAACATGGTTCGGGTTACGCCGCAGCGACGCGGCTGCTTCGCTGTCGAAGCACTGGGTATCGAGCAGTTTTTCGATCAGCCCTTTTTCATGCAGATCGACCAGGCTGCCGGTGATACCGCCAAGGGCAAAACGCGCTTTGACGCCATGACGCGCCATTTTTTCTTCCATGAAACGGGTCGCAGCGGTGGCGGCAGCGCCTGAACCGGTCTGCATTGAAAAGCCATCGCGGAAATAACCGGAATGTTCGATCACATCAGCGGCATAGCGGGCAATCATCAGTTCACGCGGATTACTGGTGACGCGCGCCGCCCCGACACTGATTTTCGCCGGATCACCTACGCTGGCAACCTGGACAATCAAGTCCACCTGCTCCTGTCCGAGGCTGGCGGGCATATTGGGAAAGGGCACCAGCTCTTCCGTCAGCAGCACCACTTTTTTGGCGAAACGGGCATCGACCATCGCATAACCAAGCGACCCGCACGCGGAACGCCCCTCGCTGCCATTAGCATTGCCAAACTCATCGCTGCAAGGCACGCCGAGAAAAGCGACATCAATGCTCAGTTCGCCGTCCTGCAACAGTTTCACCCGACCACCGTGGGAGTGGATCTGTACCGGCTCAGTCATCAACCCATGAGAAATGGCTTCCGCCAGTTTGCCGCGCATACCGGAAGTAAAGATGCGTGTAATGACGCCGCTCTGGATATGTTCGATCAGTGCATCATTGCAGGTCATCAGCGAGCTGGAGGCCAGCGTCAGATTTTTAAATCCAAGTCGCGCCAGTGCCGCCACCACATTGTTGATGACCTGGTCACCCTCACGAAAGGCATGATGGAAGGAAATGGTCATACCGTCCTGCAAACCGCTGCGTGCGATAGCGTCATCCAGCGAGCTGCATAATTTACGGCAGTGTTTGGCATGGATATCCGCCAGCCACGGCGTGGCCTCATGAGCACCTTCAAAAGGTTTTAATGCACGCAGATGGGGAAAATTAACGTGAAGAAGTTCAGTCTGGTTCATGGTTTTGTCCTTAACGACGCACGCCGGACGCAGCCGCACGTTCCAGCACCATCTGCGCATGATTAATAATGGGGGCGTCGATCATTTTGCCGTTCAGCGACACCACGCCGAGGCCATTGCGGTCCCCTTCCTCTGCCGCCTCGATGACGCGCTCAGCGTGATCCACCTCCTGCTGGGTCGGGGCATAGGCGTTATGCAGCAAATCAATCTGACGCGGGTTGATCAGCGACTTGCCGTTAAAACCCATTTTGCGGATCAGCTCAACTTCGCGCAGAAAACCGGCTTCGTCATTCACGTCTGACCACACCACATCAAAGGCATCAATACCGGTGGCGCGGGCGGCATGCAACACGGCGCAGCGTGCATAGAACAACTCGGTGCCGTCACCGCGTTCGGTTTGCATATCCATCACATAGTCGAACGCCGCCAGTGCAATGCCGATCAGACGCTGGGAGCTGCGCGCAATCGCCACGGCGTTAATCACCCCTATGGCCGATTCAATCGCCGCCATCACGCGTGTGGAACCTATCGGACGCCCGCAGGCCAGTTCGATACGTTCGAGGTGGCGCTCCAGTTCATAGATATCTTCCGGGGTATCGGTTTTCGGCAGGCGCACCACATCAACCCCGGCACGCACCACTGCCTCCAGATCAGGTAAACCAAACGGCGTGTGCAGCGGGTTGATGCGCACCACCGTTTCAATGTCCTGGTACATCGGATGCTGCAACGCGTGGAACACCAGCAAACGTGCGGTATCTTTTTCCCTGAGCGACACCGCATCTTCCAGGTCGAACATGATCGAATCAGGCCGATAGATAAAGGCAGTGGAGAGCATGGCGGCATTGGCACCGGGCAGAAACAACATGCTACGACGCAGTTTTTTCATTGCAGCTTCCCCCAGTCGATCTCCGTCTCATCAGCGGCACGCAGCACGGCGCTTTGCAGACGGGCGCGGATCACGCAATCCAGCGCACCCTTGTCCTCGATAATGACCAGGCCCTGCCAGACTTGCATTTCCCGCAAGGTGGCGTGCACAACCTGGCGAATCTGATCGCCAAATTGCTTAATCACCTCGCTGTGAATCACCACTTCAAGGTCGCCCCCGCTGGGGGCTATTTTTACCATCAGGTCGCTGGACTCCATGGTTCCCGCCAGCGCCTCCCTCACAATTTTCATATTTATATTCCTGATTTTTAAGCAACTTCCGCGCTGTAATGGGATGTAAGATGCGCGAAAGTGGTATCCGGTACCATTTCCCGAATACGGGAAAACTGGTGTGTTTTAAGTAAGCGACGGACTTCTGACGCCGAAATGGCATTGCCCGTGGTTTTGATACGGGGAATTTCCACCACCTCCACCGTGTCGGCCAGCAGCTGATGCATGGTGTGGTTGTACTGGCGGGTAATCTCGCAAAAGGGTTCGCTGCCAATAAAGCGCTGGGTAATCCCCAGGGCTGGGGCAATATGGTTGCGGAACAGCAGCAGGTCGATCTCACTCCACGCCTGCTGTACCTTGCCGGTCTCTTTCAGGAAATAGGCCGGAAAGGTGGCGCGGGAGATGATGTACTGCGAACCCGGATGCACGGTGATATTGGGCAGATGGGCAACGCCGGCCTGCACCATGTGCAAACGTGCACTAAAGGGAAAGAACGAGGCATCTTCGCGTACCACAAACACATGCAGCCAGTCGCAGCGCGCGGCCGCCTGTTCCACCAGATAACGGTGTCCCAGCGTGAAAGGATTGGCGTTCATGACAATCGCGCCAATACGCTGCCCGGCAACACGGCTGGCCTGCAGGGTACGGCAGTAGCGCTGGATGCCTGAAGGCGTGTTCTCCATCAGGATGGCGTTCTGGCCGCTTTGTACCACCGGCCAGAAGCCGTTGTGCTGAAACCGTTCCCGATTGCAGGGGCGCGTACACAGAAACAGATGAAAATGCCCGCGTGCCAGCGCCAGATGCTCCACTTCTGCCAGCAGCCGCGCGCTGAGATTTTCGCCGCGCCACTGTTCATCAATGGCGACGCATTTGATGACATTAGCGGCAAGGCCGGCACAGCCCACCAGCCGATCGTCCGCCCAGGCTTCAACGAAAGTGGTGATATCGCTATCCATGCCTAATCCGCTATCCGCCAACAGTGCGCGGATGTTTTCGCGCCGTCGGGGGTTACTGCTGACTTCCGCAATGCGGAAGTCGATGGAGGGTCGTGGTTGCATAATTCCGCCTTCGCCTCAGTGCGTCGCCGTCAGCACATGAGCTGGCGCATCCATAATCACATTGCTGAGATGACCGATATTTTCGATCTCCACTTCGATGCGATCGCCTGCCTGCATAAACAGCGGCGGATTGCGTTTCTTACCCACACCGCCCGGCGAGCCGGTGATGATCACGTCACCGGCATGCAGACAGGTAAAGGTACTGATGTATTCGATAAGCTCGGCGACTTTGTGGATCATGCTGGCGGTGTTGTCATCCTGTACCATGCGGCCATTCAGCCAGGTGCGGATCGCCAGCCGATGCGGATCCGGGATTTCATCCGCAGTGGTCATCCATGGGCCAAAGGCACCGGTCTGACGCCAGTTTTTTCCGGCAGTAAACCAGGTGTGCTGCCAGTCACGCGCGGAACCATCCATATAACAGCTGTAGCCCGCGACATGCTTCAGCGCATCTTCACGCGCGATATCCTCACCGCTCTGACCGATAATCACCGCCAGCTCGCCTTCATAGTCGAACTCACTGGAGTGACGCGGTTTTAGTACCGGCGCGTTATGGGCGGTTTGCGAATCGGCAAAACGGACAAACAGCGTCGGTGCCGGGTTGTGCTGATCAAACTCTTTGCGTTTTTCGGCGTAGTTCATGCCAACGCAGAGGATTTTGCCCGGGTTATCAATCACCGGTAACAATTCGAGATCGTCGAAACGCAGGTCCGGTGTTTCATGGTTCAGCTGCTGTGCCTCATGCAGCGCGTCGGCCGCGAGCAGCGATTTTAAATCCGCGTAGCGGTCACCAAGACGACGACCCAAATCGATCACACCGTCATCGTGGACAATGCCGTAGCTACGCTTTCCCTGGTGGACAAAGCTTGCAAGTTTCATAGTCTTACCTGTCATGCATAAATTAGCTGAGGAAATTGCCGAGGATGAGCAGCGACACCGACACGTTGATCGCGCCGCCAATACGGGTCGCAATCTGTGCAAACGGCATCAGGCTCATACGGTTACCCGCAGTGAGGATGGCAACATCCCCTGTCCCACCCTGGCCGCTCTGGCAGCAGGAGACGATGGCCACATCGATAGGATGCATGCCGATCTTTTTACCCACGAAGAAGCCGGTGGCGACCAGCGCAGATACGGTGCTGACAATCACCAGCAGGTTATTGATGGTGAAGGCGTGGACCAGTTCTTCCCACGGGGTAATCGCCACACCCACGGCAAACAGGATGGGATAGGTAACCGAGGTCTGGAAGAATTTGTAGACCACCTGAGATCCTTCCAGCAGGCGTGGCGACACACCGTGCGCCAGTTTGATCAACACCGCGACAAACAACATGCCGACCGGCGCTGGCAGGCCAATCAGTTTGTGGCCGAGCATCCCGATCATGTACAGCAGCACCGCCAGCAACGCACCTGCAGCGATGGTAGTCACATCGGTGGTCAACCCGGTTTTACCGGCAGCCACCGCTGGCGCTTTCTCGTCGCTATTGGCGCGGTTCGGCATCAACTGGCCTTCACCGGTCAGATGCGGGTAACGTTTACCGAGCTGGTTGAGACAGCCGGAGATGATGATTGCCGTCAGGCCACCCAGCATCACCATCGGCAATACCCGACCCAGTGCCACGCCCTGATCCATATGCAACAAGGTGGCGTAACCAATTGACAGCGGAATCGCGCCTTCGCCAACGCCACCGGCCATGATCGGCAGAATGATAAAGAAGAAGATCTGGAACGGTTCCATGCCGAGCATCAGGCCAACGCCCATGCCCACCAGCATGCCGACAATCTCACCGCATAACATCGGGAAGAAAATGCGCAGGAAGCCCTGAATCAGGGTAGTGCGATTCATACTCATGATGCTGCCAACGATAATGCAGCAGATGTACAGATAAAGGATGTTGGTGGATTTGTAGAATTTGGTGGTGGATTCCACCACGACGTCAGGCAGCAGGCCATAGTAGACCATTGCCGACGGAATAAAGGTGGCACAAATCGCGGCGGCACCGAGTTTGCCGACAATCGGCAGACGTTTGCCAAATTCACCACAGGCGAAACCGAAAAATGCCAGCGTCGCGACCATCACCACGATATCGCTGGGTAGTTTGCCGCCGAGACAATCGACAGCAATTAACGCACCCGCCAGCAGGAATAATGGCAATGGAATGATGCCGATTTTCCAGGTGTCCATAATATGCCACCATCGGTCCTTCAGTGATTTTTTTTGAATCGCCAGTGATTCCGAGGTAACAGAAAACGAATCGTCAGTTGTGCTCATAATTAAGCCCCTTGGTTATTTTGTGCCCTCAGGGTAAAGCGTTAATGGCGCAGGATATGTGAGGGAATGCATAATAAAAGCGGAGTTTTAATGGCACCTATGGTTTTTATGGTTTCTTTTATTTTCTGTGATTGATACCTGAATTATTGGCGTGGTTTTAATGGTTTTTATATCCAGGGGTACAAGTTAATAACATTTCCCAAAATGAGTATTTAACATGCCATTTTTTGCACAACTTCCTGCTGTGCAAGGGATCACAAGTTTCCAGTAAACTACGCGCAATAGTGATAAAAAATGGTACATTGACCCTTTACTGGCTGTGGTGCGTGCCGTTATGAAGCTATCCTTCCAAATCAAACTTTTTATTTCTCTGGTTCTGTTCTTTTCCGGTCTTTTTGTTCTGCTCGGCATTTATTATTACCAGGACGTCAGCCGCCAGCTTTATCAGGAAATGAGCACCCGAGCAAAAATACAGGCGGAAGAAATCGCGATCATTCCGAATTTGCGAACAGCGGTAGCGGAAAAAGATATTCCGGCGATTAATCAGTTTATGCATCAGGTGGTGTTGCATACCGACGCCAGCTTTATTGTGGTGGGGGATAATAAGGGCATTCATCTATTTCATTCCGCGCAAGGTGATGTGGTCGGTAAAAAACTGGTCGGAGGCGACAATGACGCAGTATTACGCGGAATCAGCACCACCACCATTCGGAAAGGAGGGCTGGGCGTTTCCCTGCGCAGCAAAGCGCCGATCTTTGACGATAACCATCAGGTGATCGGGATTATCTCGGTGGGTTATCTCACCAGCTATCTCGACACCATTACGCTGAGTAAAGTGATCAATATCTTTATCGCGGCGGTGTTACTGCTGGCGGCGCTGTTTATCTTTTCCTGGTTTTTCACCAGCGGGATTAAAAAACAGATTTTCTCGCTGGAACCCCGGGAAATTGGCCTGCTGGTGCGCCAGCAGAAAGCGATGATGGAGTCTATCTATGAAGGGGTGATTGCCATCGACAGCGAGTTACGCATCGAGGTGATCAACCAGGCAGCACGTAAACTGTTAGGTTTAAGCCAGCCAACCCGCATGCTGCGCGGGCATAATATCGGCGAAGTGATTGCCCCGGTCCCCTTTTTCAATCGCGAGGCGATACTGGAAAACGATACCCATGACGAGATTTGCCGCTTCAATCAGTTAACGGTACTCGCCAGCCGGGTACGGATTATGCTGGAGGATGAATTGCAGGGCTGGGTCATCACCTTTCGCGATCGCAACGAGATAGACAGCCTCAGTGCCCAGCTCAGCCAAGTCAAACGTTATGTCGATAACCTGCGCATTATGCGTCATGAACAGTTAAATCGTATGACCACCCTCTCCGGCCTGCTGCATATGGGACGCTACGACGAAGCGGTGCGCTATATCCAGGCACAGTCAGAACATGCGCAGGAGTTGCTGGACTTTATCTCCGCGCGCTTTAACTCGCCGACCCTGTGCGGCCTGCTGCTGGGGAAAGCGGCACGCGCGCGTGAAAAAGGCGTGGAGTTGGCATTTGATCCGCTGTGCCAGCTGGAACGCCCCTGCCACATGCTGGGAGAAGCCGAGCTGATCTCCATCATCGGCAACCTGCTGGATAACGCCATAGAAGCCACACAGCGTTCCCCTCTGCCGCACGAACCGGTGGAGGTGCTGATCCTGCTCAACGAGCGGGAGTTGATTATTGAAGTGGCGGATCGGGGTATCGGTATCGACCCGGCTATCCGGGAACATATTTTTGAACGCGGGATCACCACCAAACGCAGTGGCGATCATGGTATCGGCCTGTATTTAATCGCCAGCTATGTCACGCAGGTCGGCGGGTCGATTGAAGTTTCCGACAATGCACCGCACGGCACGATTTTTTCGTTATTTATTCCTGAAACGGGCGACCAGGCGCGTCCCGTATCCACGCTGGAAGAACCGTATTATGCAACCTGAACTGATAGACGTATTGATTGTTGAAGATGAAAACACGCTGGCCCAGTTGCATGCCGAACTGATCAGTGAACATCCCTGCTTGCGGCTGGTTGGGGTTGCCTCGTCACTCGCTGAAGCTCAGCTTCTGCTGCAAAGCAAGCAGCCACAATTAGTGTTACTCGACAATTATCTGCCGGATGGTAAAGGCATCACGCTGATCGGCGATCCGCTGGTACAGCGCGCGAACTGCTCGGTGATTTTCATCACTGCCGCCAGCGATATGGACACCTGTAGCCAGGCGATCCGCAATGGTGCCTTCGACTATATTCTCAAACCGGTTTCCTGGAAGCGTTTGAGCCAGTCGCTGGAGCGTTTTGTGCAGTTCGCTGAACAGCAGCGAGTCTGGAAGATTGTCGATCAGCAAAACGTCGATTCACTGTATCAACTTCAGGCGAAAAATTACCGTCAGCATAACAGCAACAAAGGCATCGAAGAGAAGACGCTGGCGCTGGTGCAAAACATGTTTGCCGACGCCGCGCAGCGCTGTTTTTCCGTGGATGAAGTGGTGAACGAAACCGGGCTGAGTAAAACCACGATCCGACGCTATCTGGAGCACTGCGTGGATGCGGGCTTTCTGGCCGTTGAAATGCAGTACGGCAAGATTGGACACCCGAGGAGGATGTATCGCTGGGGCGGGTAAGGCGTGGCAGGCGTCACGCCTTACCCGTGCGTTACGGTTTGTCCGTCACCTCGATATAAGGCGTGTTACCCAGCGGTTTGACATCCCCGGGGGTATTAACGCTTTCTGATAACCCGATACGAAAAATACCGCCCTCAGGATGCCAGCTACGGATTATTTTTGCGTCAATGGTTTTGTAGGTCCCGGCTTTTATTTTCCGATAACTGCCAAACTTGCCCCACTGCCCTGTCACCGGATTTTTAAACTGCGTGTAAAGCCAGGAATCACGGCCTGCAGGGGCGCTGGCCGTGACGCGAATACCCTGTTCGGCGGCTTCTGAATTCATGGTGTTTGATGTCATTTCATCCAGTACCACATCACCCACAACCGGAAGATAGCTTGTATGGAAGTAAGATACTGGCCCTGCGATCTGATTACTATCTTCAGCATGGGCTACCCCCAGTGACCATCGCTGAAATATCTTCTGCCATGGATAAGCTGGTGATGACAGTCTGTCGGGAGAAATATAAACATTCCCTTTATCCGGCATGCTGGCTGTTACCGGTATTTTGACCGCAATGTGGCTGAAATCTGACTTTTTATTTCCGCTCATCAAGATAATCCAGCGTTCCGGCTTTTCCGGACCACGATCTGAGACATCATAATCAATATACATGCCCTCTTTAGCGAGGGTATTTCCTTCCTGAAAATACTGCGTGGTGGCCATATCTGGCAGTGGGCATAGCCCGGCTGGCATGGTCTCTGCAGAGTCCGTTGTTTCGCAGTTGCCTTTGGGGACCACCCGGGTAAGGTTGGTCACTGCGGCAGCCACTTCTTCAGGGCTTTCTTTCCATGACGGTTCCTGAAAGTTTGGGTTGTCCTCACAACGCTGCAGCTGCTTTTTGATGTAATAACATGCCTGCTTAATAAATTTCCCTTTTATTCCACCCGGGAAAGAAATCTCTGATTCATAGCTCCCGCCCTCCGCGCCAATGGATAACTGTTGATTGATCCCGCCAGGTGCATGAATTTCATATACCCAGCCTTCCTTTTTAGGATGGAAAATATCGACAAAGGCGATTGCCGTGGTTAAATTTTCTGTCGTACTGATAAAAACTGAGCGGAAAGAATCCTCTTTGTGGCAACGCCAGTCATGATCGCGTTCTGCTTCGGGGTATCCTCTGGTCACGCCTTTCGGCACCATCCCATTTTTGAATGCATCCAGCCCTTCATTATTGGTATCGCCACGCCATAAAATATTGTGATCATGCCTCCATGCTAATTCAGGTTGTTTCTCTGACGCCCGGGAGAAATTAATATTCTCCCGGCAGTCAGGGTAATAACCCGACGTATCCCATGCAGAGGCTACTGGTGTTATTGACAATAAAGCAGGGATGATGAGCAGTGTTTTTTTTGACATGTTTTTAATTTCCATTTAAAAAACATTCTGATTTTATGTGTTTATTTCCATCGACTTCCATGCGATAGAGTATTCTGTATTCATCGGAAAATTATTGTTTTATATCATCTTGCAAATTAAATTCCCTGTTTTAAAACGCCGGGATTGCTATTCATCGTGATGAACACACATCAACGCCCCACTCAACGGTTCCGGCACCACCGCCACATTAACCTGAAATACGCGTTTAAGTATCTCAGGTTGCAGCACCTGCGCGGGCGTTCCCGCGGTGACCAATGCCCCTTCGGCCAGCAGTACCAGACGATCACAATAGCGGCTGGCCTGATTGAGATCGTGCAACACGGTCACCACGGTTTTACCCTGTGCTTTCAGCTCCCCCAGCAGTTTCATCAGTTCAATCTGATGATTGATGTCCAGCCAGGTGGTGGGTTCATCCAGCAGGATAACCGGTGTATCCTGCGCCAGCAGCATCGCCAGAAACACCCGCTGACGCTGCCCACCCGATAAATCACTGATGCGCTGCTGCGCCAGCTGAGCGATCCCCATCCGTTCCATCGCCTCCTGCACCTGTTCCCTGTCCTGCGCCGACAACCGCCCCCACAGCGGTAACCAGGGATGGCGGCCATAAGCCACCAGCTCCGCCACGCTGACCCCTTCCGGCGTCAGATGCTGCTGTGGCAGCAGCGCCAGATACCGGGCCAGCTGACGTGATGAAAAACGCGCCAGCGGCTGATCACCGATAAACACTTGTCCCTCACCAGGGAGCAGCAGACGCGCCAGCGTTTTTAATAGTGTCGATTTACCGCAGCCATTAGGTCCAAGTAACGCGGTGATTTGGCCGGAGGCAAAGCTGACACTTACGTCCTGAAGCACGCGTTTTCCCGCGTAGCCAGCAGCCAGATTCTCAACCCTCAGTTGCATTTATCGTGTCCTGATTAACAGCCAGAAAAACCACGGAGCGCCGATCAGCGCGGTGATGACACCAGCGGGCAACTCCATCGGTGGAGACAGGGTGCGTGCCAGCACATCGGCCAGCAGCAACACCAGCGCCCCGAGTAAGGCAGCAAACGGCAGCAGGCGGGCATGACGCCCCCCGACCAGACGGCGCGCCAGATGTGGCACCACCAGGCTGATAAAACTGATCGGTCCGCACACCGCTACCGCCAGCGCCGCCAGTGCCACGCCGAGCAACAGCACGCCGCGCTGGAAGGGGCGTAAAGCAACCCCGAGGGTCGCCGCACGTTCATCCCCCAATGCCAGCAGGTCAAGATCACGACCAACACTCAGGCTGATAAGCAGCAAGAGGGGCAGCGGTAACGCCAGCAGCACCATCTGCCAGTCGCGTCCCCACAGGCTGCCTGTCAGCCACAGCAGGGCGGTATTGATATCCTGCGGACGCGACAGCAGCAGATAATCCGTGATGCTGGCAAAACAGGCGGCGAGTGCAACGCCTACCACAGCCAGCCGCAGCGGTGACGTGGTGCCGGTAAGCCATCGCAGCAATATCAGCGCGCAACAGCCCCCGGCAAACGACACCAGCGGCAGCCATCCCAGCGGAAATGCGGGAAACAACAGCAGGGCCACCAGCGAGGCCAGGCTGGCGGCATGATTGACGCCGAGGATATCGGGCGATGCCAGCGGATTGCGGATCACCCCCTGCACCAGCACGCCGGACACGGCCAGCGCCGCTCCCACCAGCAGTGCCAGCACCACCCGTGGCAAGCGGTATTCCATCACCACAAAATGCGCCGCGCTGGCAGGCTGCCACGCCGTCCAGAGCGTTGACCACGCGAAGGACTGCACGCCCAGTTTGAGGCTGATAATCGCGCCGACCGCCAACCCCATCAGCATCAGCGGCAGCAGGTAACGCCAGGGCATCATCGTTGCCTCCTTGCCAGCCAGACAAAGCAGGGAGCCCCCACCAGCGCCAGCACCACCCCGGCAGGCAGTTCACCGGGCCAGCCCAGCCCACGCGCAGCAATGTCGGCGACCAGCAGCAAGGTTGCGCCAAGCAGCATCGCCATCGGTAGCATGATGCGCAGATCGTGGCCGATCCACGCGCGCGCCAGATGCGGCACCAGCAAACCAATAAAGCCCAGCGGCCCTGCTACGCTGACGCATGCCCCCACCAGTAACAACAGCGCGATGCTCAGCCCGACTCGCAGCACAACGATATTGACGCCGAGGCTATGCGCCGCGCTGTCGCCCATCGTCAGCAGGTTCAGGGCGCGCGTCTGGGTCAGCACCAGCGGGATGATTACCACCATCACCGGCAGCAATTGCCACACTTCCTGCCAGCGCACCTGGGCAATCCCCCCCGCCAGCCAGGTCAGAATGCCGTATGCGTGATCCTCCGCCAGCAGCAACACGATGTGCGTCATCGCCATGCAAAATGCCGATAACGCGATACCGGCGAGGATCAGCCGCTGCCGGTCATGGCTGCGCGCCGCCAGCGTCACGCAGACCCAGCTCAGCCCACCGCCACCGGCGGCGATCACTGTCAGCGGATAGCCCTCCAGCTGCACCGGGGCAAAGGCTGACACCAGCGCAATGGCCAGCGCCGCGCCGCTGTTGATTCCCAGCACCGACGGCGAAGCCAGCGGATTATGCGTCAGCGCCTGCAACAGGCCGCCCGCCAGCGCCAGTGCGGCCCCCAGCAGCACCGCCACCAGCGCGCGTGGCAAGCGCAGATTAAATACCAGCGCCTCGCCGATACTGGCAGGCTGGCCCGGCCATAACGCGTGCAGGGCCGACTGCGGCGCGATTGGCACCGCAGAGAAGCTGGTCAGACTGAACCAGAAGGCGCACAGCAACAACGCCACGGTGAAAAGCCAGCGTGTCATGGTGCAAATAACGTGACAGCGTCACGAGAAATCTTTTCCGCCGCGAACAATCCGCGCATGCGCGCCCAACTGTTGCTATCGACCTCGCGGACATGATGTTGCTGTGCGGCTTTCAGCATCGTCCACAGCGGATCAGCCTGCCAGCGCTTCACGATACTCTCCTGCCGATAGTGCGCCACCAGTAACCAGTCGGGGTTTTGCGCCAGCAGGGTTTCCAGGCCGATCGGCGTCATCGGTGCGCCATTAATCGGCTCCGTCACCTGCAATCCCAGCACGCTCAGCACCCCGCCGGTGTAACTGTCACGCGAATGCAGCGTGAACTGATTTTCACGCGACGTGCCGAACATCACCCGGGTTCCCTGTGGCAGCTGTGCAGCGGCGCTAGCCATTCGCTGCCGATGTAACGCCAGCCGTTGCTCCATCTCCGCTTGTTTACCCACCACCGCACCGATGATGGCCGCAGACTGCAAATTTTCCTGGTACGTTTCATTGCGCGATTTAAGGAGCAGCACTGGCGCAATACGCTGCAATGCATTGTAGATACCGGCATGACGGCCGCTATCGGCGATGATCAGATCAGGATGCAGGCTGCTGATCGCCTCCAGGCTGGGCTGCCCGCGTAGCCCGACGGATTGCCAGGGCTGGAGGTGCACCCGCACCTCCTCCAGTAAACGTTGCGGATCGTTATCGTCAGCAATGCCAACCGGGCTGAGATCCACCGCAGCCAGCGCATCGGCAAATGACAGTTCAAGTACCACAATCCGTTGTGGTACCTGCTCCAGAGTAAAAGTGCCGTGCTGATCCTGCACCGTCACCGCGCTGGCTGACCCCATCAACGCCAGCAGCAAAAACAGAACACGCATGGTGATGTCTCCCGTCAGAATTTCAGTGCACCCTGCACATAGAAGGTACGCGGCTGCCCGGCATAAATGCCTTTGTTGTTATCGTCGTAGGAGCGAGTGAAGTAGTCCTGGTCAAACAGGTTTTTCACCCCGACAGCGAGATTCAGATTGGCGAGGCTGGGGCCGAAATCATAACTGGCACGCGCGCCCCACAGCATAAAACCGGGAATACGACCGGTGCTGCCATCGGCGCTTTCCTGCACGGTGTTGGCGTTATCCGCGTACTGGCTCGACTGGAATTCGCTGTTGAGGTTAAAAGTCCAGCTGCCGGGATGGTAATCCACCCCGAGGGTGCCTTTCTGACGCGGAGAGAACGGCACCTGGTTGCCATAGGTGTCGCCTTTTTCGCGAATTTCAGCGTTCACATAGGCGTAGCTGGCGTAAACCGACACCTCTTCCAGCTGCGGCGTCAGCTCTCCGAGGTTGTAGCGCACTTGGCTCTCCAGCCCGGTATGGCGCGTCTTACCGCGCGCGGTGACGGTATCGTTGGTCTGGTTCGAGTCGTACTGGTTATTAAAGTTGATCAGGAACAGGCCCACTTCGGCCGTCAGCCCGCCATCGTCGTAACGGGTGCCCAGTTCCCAGGTGCGGGCTTTTTCCGGTTCAACGTTGCCGCTTTCCACCGCTTTGCCAATCTGGCTGTACTGCACGGTGCCGAAGGAACCTTCGGTGTTGGCATACAGGTTCCAGCTGTCGGTGAGGTGGTACAGCACGTTCAGCGCCGGTAGCGGCGCGTTATAGCTGACATCCTGGCGCGTGCCGCGAATCGCATTGCGCTGGAACGACTCGATATGTTCAAAACGCATCCCCGGCGTGATGGTCCAGTTGCCGATATCAATACGGTCATCCAGATACCAGGCATGGGCTTCTGTGCCGGAACGGGTGTCGCGGTCATAAGGGCTGGCGGTAGATGGCAACTCACCGCTGGCAGTTGGGGTGTAGTAACGCATCTCGTGCCCGGATTCGCTGACATAGCGATAACCGACACCCACTTCATGCGCGGTCGGACCGAGGTTAAAACTCTGACTGTAGCGTGGCTCAATACCCCGTACCCAATACTCACGAGGTGACAGTGTCACACGCGTTCCCTGCTCCAGATAACCGCTGCGCAGCGTATGGGTATAGAAACCGAGGATATTAAACTTATGCTGCTGATCTGGCTGGAACTGATAACCGAGGCTGGCCAGCTGACGGCGGCCCCAGAAGCGGTCATAAGGACGCGTTGATTGCCAGCGATCCGCATCATAATCGGCGCGGCTCAACCCGCCAGGCATATCCGCTTCGCCGTCGTAATATTGCAGCAGGCTGGTGAAGGTATGCACTTCGTTTGGGGCATACTGGCTTTTCAGCATGACATCGTCGATGCGGGTCGCACTGTGTTCACGCCAGTCGCTGCCACGGGTACCTGAGTAAAGGATCGCGCTGCCGAAACCGTTGTCCGCCGTGCCACCCACCAGCAGGTTATGCGTCTCTTTTGGGTTGTTCTGTGAAGATGTCGGGCTGAGCTGCCCTTCAACCCCCGCTTCAATACCGAAATCTTTGGGAATGGCGCGCGTTACGAAGTTAACCACCCCGCCCACGCTTTGCGGCCCATAACGCACCGCTCCGCCGCCACGCACCACATCCACCGCATCCATATTGCCGAGCGAGATCGGGGCCAGCGATAGCTGCGGCTGACCGTATGGCGCAAACGGCACCGGGATGCCATCCATCAGCACTGTAGATCGGCTGGCAAGGCGCGGGTTCAGGCCGCGAATGCCAAAGTTCATCGCCAGATCATGGCTGCCGGTACCGTTGTTTTCCGGGGCATTAACGCCCGGAATACGGTTGAGCACTTCACGCATGGTGGTCGCACCGTTTTTGGCAAAATCGGCACGGCGAATCACGTCACGCGCACCCGGGTGTTCAAACACGTCGCTTTCGCGCGCTTCACCCAGCCAGTCACCGACTACGGTCAGGCTCTGCTCAGTCGGTTGCGGTTTTACCGTCCACAGATTGCTACCAAGCGCACTGGCTTCCAGCTGCGACCCCTGCAACAGTGCCGCCAGCCCCTCATTTACCGCATAATCGCCCTGTAATCCCGCGCTTTGCTTACCACGCGTCAGGCTGGCATCCATCGATAAGGTAATGCCCGCAGTTGCTGCAAATTGATTTAACACGCTATCCAGCGGACCGGCGGCGATATTGTAATGCGTGGTGGCAGGCGCTGCGGCCACCACCATTCCCGAGGTGAAAAGTAAGGCAGGAAGCAGGCTGAAGCGGATTGCCGTCACCAGCGGTAACACCCGCAGCGCATGTGGACGTGAAGCGGTCATAACGTCTCCAAAGATGATAATTTTTGTGGTTTTCAGAGATAAGTCGTATGACCGGGGTAAAAGGGACAATGACGGTGAAAAAAAATTTAACGACGCTGAACCGTGGCCCAGTAGCGGGTAATGCGATGTACCGCAATCGGCAGGGTTTGCTCCAGCGCGTGCAGCGCCTGGTCGCTCTCGCGTAACGGAAAGGTGCCGCTGACGCGCAGGCTGGCGGCGGCCGGATCGCAGCGCAGCACACCCTGACGATAACGCGCCAGCTGGGTAATCACTTCACCCAGCGGCCGATCGCTGACACTGAGCCAGCCGTGGATCCAGCCCGGTTCTGGCTGTGCATCCGTGCTAATCGCACCGTAGTGGTCGGCCGAGAAACGCAGCATCTGCCCCTGCTGCACGGTAACACTCTGCTGCGGAGCGCTGATAAGACGCACCGCCACTGCGTGCTGGCTGACGCGTAACAGCGTGGCATCGTCCTGCTGCTGTACGCTAAAAGCGGTACCGAGTGCGGTCAGTTGCCCCTGTCGGGTGTAGACCCGAAATGGACGCTGCTGCGCATCTTTGCCGGTGGTGATAGCGAGGGTGCCGGTGAGTAACTCGATGCGTCGCTCGCTGGCGCTGAAGGTGACATTGGCCGCTGAAGCCGTATCGAGTGTCAGCAGGCTGCCATCCGCCAGCTGATGCTGCCGAATCTCGCCGCGTGCCGTACGATAATCGGCGCGCAGCCCCGTTACGTAATCAGTCCGCCACAGCTGCCATCCCGCGCCCACACCCACCGCCAGCAGCAAGCCTTTCAGCACATGACGGCGTGTCATCTGCGAATCGCGCAGCGCTCTGCTGGCAACCTCGCCCGGCATCCCCTGCATTTGCTGGCGCAGGTTCTCCACCTGTTGCCACGCCCATTGATGATCCTGATGCGCATCGACCCAGCGTTGCCATTTTAATTCCTGCTGCGGGCTGACCCGTTCACCGCTCAGCACCGCATACCAGTGCGATGCGCTGCGCAGCGCTTCCCGTTGCGCATTCGACAGCGGCGCGCTCATGTCACAGCCCCTGCTCAAGACGGAACAACAGGCAATGCTCGGTGGCTTTCGCCATGTATTTTTTCACCGAACTGACCGACACCGACAGCTGTACAGCGATCTCGGCATAGGTCAGGTTATCCAGCTGCGACAGCAAAAAAGCCTGACGCGCTTTGAAGCCCAGCCCGTCCAGCATGCGGTCGATCAATTGCAGGATTTCCAGCTGGCTTTGCTGCACTTCCGGTGACGGGGCGACAACTTCCGGCAGCTGGCTGAGTAATTCGAGATAGGCTTTTTCCAGCGCGTTGCGGCGAAAACGATCCACCATCACGCGCTTCGCCAGCGTACAAAGGAAGGATTTGGCATCACGGATGTCGGCCAGATGGCCGCCGGACATCACCCGTAGAAAGGTGTCCTGAGTGACATCATCCGCATCAAAGGCTGAACGCAGCTTGCCCGTCAGCCAGTGCCTGAGCCAGCGATGGTTGTTGGCATAGAACAGCGCCAGAGACGGCGCAGCAGAGGATTCAGCAGCAGGCAACATGATGTCAAAGTATGTCAAAAGGTGAAAAGTGTAATGATACTAACTGCGAATGGTTATCATTACAACCATTCCAGTAACGGCACGGATCGTACTACCGCCTTGAACATCAACCACCAGGTGCGCATCAATGCGCCCCCTACGCTAGCAGGGTCGGCATTTATGTCGACGCAGGGATCCGTCGCGGCGCGATTTATCGCGCCAGGTTGTGCCACCACCGTGAGCGGTTGTGATGCGGTCTCGCTCCACGGGAATTTGACGTGGTGTCACAATGTGATACTATTTGCGCATGAACAAACGACACCAAAAAACGCTGTCAGATGTGTTCGCCCGACCCGTAAGCGGTTCGATAAAATGGAGCGATATTGAATCGCTTTTTATTGCCTTGGGTGCAGAAGTTCATGAAAGGGAAGGCTCAAGGATTGCGGTTCTACTGAAAGGACAAAAGAAAATCTTTCACAGGCCACATCCGAGACCTACCACTGACAAGGGGGCGGTTAACTCCATTCGGATATGGCTGGATAGTTTAGGAATCAGACCATGAATAATACACTCAAAATAGACGGCCATGTTGCCGTTATCACTTTTGATCCAGAGATAGAAATGTTTCGCGGGGAGTTTGTCGGCCTGAACGGCGGGGCTGATTTCTACGCTTACAGCGTGGAGGAACTCAAAAAAGAAGGTTCTGTATCACTGGCTGTTTTTCTGGATGAATGCCAGAAAGACGGGATTGAACCTTACAAAACTTTCAGCGGCAAGGTTACGACCCGTCTGACACCAGAACGGCATCAGGCGCTTGCAGTTACCGCTCAGGCTCATGGTGTGTCTATTAACGAATTACTCAATGAAGGTGTTGATCTCGTTATACAGAAGCATTCTTAAGGAAGATTCAGAATGCCTAAGCATCACTTGTTACAATGCAGCAGCTACAAACCCGGGTAAGTGTCCAGGATGATAAAACCTCGGATTAACTGGCTGCTATTACCCCAATCGACTGGCGTTCAATTAATTCCGCACTGAACCGGGGTAACGGATCAAGCACCTCGCCACGAATTTCCGCAATCAGCCTGCGTGCCGCTTCGCGTCCCATTTCATATACCGGCTGCGCGACTACCGTGAGCGGCGGCGATACAATCTCGCTCCACGGGAAATTGTCGTACATCACAAACGACAGCTGCTGCGGAATACGCAGACCCCGGCGCATCACTTCGCGCAGCAGTGACATCGCCACCACGCTGTCGGAGGCGATCAGCGCGGTAGGCGGTTGTTCGCGTTGCCACAGCCTTGCGACGATTTGCCGGATTTGTTCATCGCTGTCGGCATTGACCTGCACCAGCGTCGGGTCAAATGGCAGCCCGGCGGCAGCAAACGCCCGCATCATGCCACCGACACGCTGTGCGACCGGCGTCAAGCCAAAGTCACTGAGCTGCGTAAACTCCCCTGCCAGCATCATGCTGGTGACGTATGCCACCTGACGATGCCCGGCAGCGATCAATGCCTGCGTTGCCTGCTGCGCAACATCGGTGAAATCACAGCAAATCGCTTCCACGTTCAGATCAATGACGGCGCGATCGAATAACTTCAACGCGCGCCCTTCCGCCAGCACCTGCATCAGGTGAGCGTTTTTATCCCGCTCCGAGCAACAGGGGGTAACGATGATGCCATCCACCTGTTTTTCCAGCATCACCCGCACCGCGTCCTGTTCCGCCTGCCACTTCTCGTCACTGTTGCTGAGCAGTAACTGATAACCCGCTTGCCGGGTGACGTCCGCCATACCGCGCAGCGCCAGGCCAAAGTGTGGGTTCTCAATATCACCAACGATCACGCCGATGGTGTTGGAACGTCCGGTATTCATGCTGCGAGCCAGTTCATTGGGGCGATAACCGAGCGCTGCGGCTGCACTACTGACGCGGGTCTGCACCTCTTCGCTCACCGCACCATAGCCACCCAGCGCGCGTGCAGCCTGCGCTTTTGATACTTTTGCTGCTCGCGCGACATCGGCCACGGTTGGCGCTTTAGAACGCACTTTCTGGTTGGTCATAATTAATTCGAATCACAGGTTGATGACAGGAAGATTGACGATGAAAAACGTGTGTGCTTAAACTCATTTTAACTCCCTGAGACCGGTCTCACAATCACTGTTGCTCAGGAAGCCACTTGCGTTGAGACCGGTCTCAAAAACATTACATCCTCCGGCTCAACAGTCTCTGATGTTTAAACCTGCAAAAACGGACGAGCTATGAAATCGCATAAACACCTGCACGCCCTGTTCGGCGCTGCCATCGCCCTGTGTTCGCTTTCCTTCCCATTGTTTGCTGCCAGTAATGACAACCCGTATGGCCTGCTGACGCCGGGTCAGCTGCGCGTCGCCAGCGTCGGCGATTCCAAACCTTATACCTTCACCGACGCCAGCGGGCAGTTCACCGGGTTCGATGTGGAGTTCTTTAAGAACGTGGCCCACCGTATGGGTATCGACAAGGTGGATTTTGTTGGACAGGATTTCTCCGCCATCCTGCCCGCCGTCGCCAACGGCCAGTTTGATGCGGGCGTGGCGGCAATCGGTATCACCCCGGCACGGGAAAAAACTGTCGATTTCTCCACCGGTTATCTCGCTGGTTATCTGACGGTGCTGACACGCAGCGACAGTGGCGTCACTGACGTTGCCACGCTGGCGAAACATCGCCTTGGGGTGATCCAGGGGACGTTACAGGAGAACTATGCCGTGGAGCACTTTACCCAGACCGATATCGTGCGTTTCCCGGATAACAACACCGCGGTATCGGCGATGAATAACGGCACGCTGGATGCGGTGTTCCTCGATTACGAAGCGGCGAAAAGCTATGCCGAACGCTTCAAGCTGGTCTCGGCTGCCGATATTCCCTCTTTCAACGCCCCCGCTGGCGTTGCCATCGCCAAAGACAAACCGGCATTTAAAGCCGCTCTGGATAAAGCTATCAAAGCGGCCATGCAGGATGGCACCTGGAAACAGCTCTACCAGAAATGGTTTCCCGGTTCACCGATGCCAAAACAGTACCTGCCTGGCGGCCAGTAACGCGGCTCAGGGTTTGTCTTTTCACCGGTGATGAGCGTGCTCATCACCCGCACTGAATGGAGACGGCGATGGACATGCTGACAATTCTTTCCCGTACCTTCTTTGATGTTCCATCGATGATCGAAGTGTTGCCGCAGTTGCTGACTACCGGCCTGGTCAACACGCTGATCATCTCCGTGGCGGCGACCGTGCTCGGTACGTTGCTCGGACTGGCACTGGCGCTGCTGGGGATTTCACCCTCGCGCTGGCTGCGTCTGCCCGCGCGTATGTATACCGATCTGTTTCGCGGATTGCCGTCAATTCTGACCATTCTGCTGATCGGTCAGGGATTAGCACGTTTCAGTTACCAGCTGTTTGGCCCCTCACCTTACCCGTTGGGTATTTTTGCTCTTAGCCTGATCGCCAGCGCTTATATGGGTGAGATTTTCCGCTCCGGCATCCAGAGCGTGGAACGCGGACAGATGGAAGCCTGCCGGGCGCTGGGTATGAGCTATAGCCGGGCCATGCGGCTGGTGGTGATCCCCCAGGGCATCCGCCGCGTGCTTCCCGCTATCGTTAACCAGTTCATCGCCATCATCAAAGATTCCTCGCTGGTTTATCTGCTGGGATTGATGACCAACCAGCGCGAACTGTTTCGCGTCGGTCAGGATGCGGCGGTACTGACCGGTAACCTGTCGCCACTGATGCTGGCCGGGGTGTTCTATCTGATCATCACCGTACCGCTGACACATATGGTGAACTACGTTGACGTGCGTTACCGCACCGGACGCCGCCGCCTCACCGCGCCGCAGAGCGGGTTGAAAGAGGTGGAGGAGGTACAGAAACCCACCAACAAAGCACTGCTGGAAAGCGCAGGAGGCCATCATGACTGATACGAGCTGGAAAGGGGCCAGCCTGGAGCTGCGCGATCTGTCGCTGGCTTACGGGCCGATTGAGGTTTTGCGGCGGGTATCACTCAGCGTCGCACCGGGCACCACCACCTGCATCATCGGGCCGTCGGGCTCCGGTAAATCCACCCTGCTGCGCGGCATCAACCGGCTGCACGAACCGAAATCCGGCGATGTGTTGCTGGCCGGGCGTTCGGTGCTGCGCGAAAAGCCAGATGCCCTGCGTCTGCGCATCGGCATGGTATTTCAGCATTTCAACCTGTTCCCCGACCATAGCGCGCTGGAGAACGTCGCGCTGGCACCGTGGAAAGTGAAAGGGTTGCCGAAGTCTCAGGCGATGACGATCGCGCGCCAGCGGCTGGAAGAGGTAGGACTCGGCCAACGTGCCGATCATCATCCGCGCGACCTCTCCGGTGGCCAACAGCAGCGAGTGGCCATTGCCCGCGCGCTGGCGATGGACCCTGAGGTGATGCTGTTTGACGAAGCCACCTCGGCGCTCGACCCGGAACTGGTGAAGGGTGTGCTGACCCTGATGGCCGACTTGTGTCGTCGTGGCATGACGATGGTGGTGGTGACCCATGAGATGGGGTTTGCCCGCAAGGTCGCCGATCAGGTGGTGTTTATGGACGAAGGCGAGATTATCGAGGTCGGCACCCCTGCCGCACTGTTTGATGACCCCCAGTCGCCGCGTCTGCAACGTTTTCTTTCTGAAGTGCTGTAAACAAGGAACCAAAGATGGCTGTAGAAAATCAGGCTCGTGTAGTGGTGTTGGGAGGCGGCGTGCTGGGGGTTTCCAGCGCGCTGCAGCTGGCAAAGCGCGGTGCGGCAGTCACGCTGGTGACGGAGGCTGAGCTGTGCTCCGGCGCTTCCGGTCGTTCGCTATCGTGGCTGAACTCCTCCGGTGAGCGTTCAAAACCTTACCATGCGCTGCGTATGGCGGGCATTGATCGTTACCGGACGCTGTTTGCCGACGATCCTTCCCGTGACTGGCTGCGCTTTGATGGTGGGCTATTCTGGACCGCCGCCACCCCCACCACCCTGCACGCCCGCCATGAGTATGAAAACGCGCACGGTTATGATTCACACCTGCGCAGCCGTGACACGGTAACGGAGCTACAGATCGATCCCGCCGCGCTAAGCGGCGAGGCAATCTTTAATCCGGGTGAAGGCTGGGTAAGCCTGCCGCATCTGATCGAACATCTGGCACAGCAACTACGCGCGCTCGGTGGGGAAATTATTGAGTTTGCCGGACAAGCCGAAGTCATAACCGCCGAGGGCCGCGCCTGTGGCGTGCGCTGGGAGAAGGGCGAATTGCCTGCCGACAAGGTGCTGGTGGCCTGCGGCCCTTCCACCCCGGCAGTGGTGGCCCCGCTCGGCGTCACCATCCCCAACGGTTCGCCGCTGTCGATGCTGGTGATCACCCAACCCGCTGAGCAAAAACTCACAGCGGTGCTGAATACGCCACGCGCCGCAGTGCGCCCTAATCCGGGGAATTCGCTGGCGCTGGATCACGACTGGTACGAGAACGATATCCAGCCACTGCCCGACGGTGGTTTTACTATCGATGAGAAGGTGGTGAACCAGCTGGTGCAGGAAGCCGATAAGCTGCTGCTGAACAATGCCCCTTTGCAGGCACAGAGCTGGAAGATGGGCTACAAACCGATTCCCGGCGACGGCGAGCCGGTGCTGGGGGAGTTGCAGCAGGTGCCGGGTTGTTTTGTCGCCTTTACCCATTCCGGCGCCACGCTGGCGTTAATTGTCGGTGAATTACTGGCACAGGAGATGATCACCGGAACGAAACACCCGATGCTGGCGACCTTCCGGCCTGAGCGGTTTGGCTAAGACGTCCACCCCGTAGCGGCGCGATTTATCGCGCATCTTTGGCAGCATCTGCGGGAGAAAACCCGCGCGATAAATCGCGTCGCTACGCTATTTGCATTACGCTTAAAACGTGATCTGCATCTCATTTAAAGCCTGGAGGAAAGGATGAATGATTTATCACGTCGCCACTTTATGCGCGTCATGTCCGGTCTGGCACTGACCGCCCCAGCCCTGTTTAACCGCTACGCCACCGCCGCTCCCACAGCGCAAAATGTGCAGCTGCTGCGCCTGGAACGCAATGGCTGGGTGCCGAACAATCCCCATCTTCCGGTGATTATCTACCAAAACGTTTTGCCGAAAGCGGCTGAAATGACCTCGCCCACCGAATCCCTATTTGAGAAAAACAGTTGGCCGCCACAGTGGGTCGCCTCGATTTTTACCTTCCATCACTATCACAGCACCGCGCATGAGGTGCTGGGATGTGTCAGCGGTAACGCAAAAGTGATGCTGGGTGGCCCAGGTGGCCATGTGATTAACATGGCTGCGGGTGATGTGGCGTTGCTGCCCGCAGGCACCGGGCATTTTAACGACGGCAGCAGCGATGATTTCCAGGTGGTGGGGGCCTATCCTCCCCACCAGCAATGGGATATCTGCCGTGCCGCCCCGACGCCAGAGATGCTGCAACGTATCAGCCAACTGCCGTTCCCGGACAGCGATCCGGTGGCCGGTCAAACCGGTCCGCTGACCCACAGCTGGCAGCAGGCATAGACGCTTATCGATGGCGGCGCAGCCAGATCAGTTTGTAAGCCGCCGGGATGATAAATAGCGACAGCAGCGGCGCGGTGATCATGCCGCCAATCATCGGTGCCGCAATGCGGCTCATCACTTCGGAACCCGCCCCGCTGCCCCACAGAATCGGCAGCAGACCGGCAATAATCACCGCCACCGTCATCGCTTTGGGCCGCACACGCAGCACCGCGCCGTGATACAGCGCCTCATCCAGTTTCTGCGGTGTGACCGTCTCAGGGCATGACAGCGCGGGTTCATTTTCAATCGCGTGTCGCAAATACATCAGCATCACCACACCAAACTCGGCAGCGACCCCGGCCAGGGCGATAAATCCGGTACCGGTGGCGACCGACAGATGAAATCCCTGCCAGTAGAGAAACCAGATGCCACCCACCAGCGCGAAAGGCAGGCTCATCAGAATCAGCAGCGCCTCATCTACGCGGCGAAACGCCAGATACAGCAGGATAAAGATAATCATCAGCGTCATCGGCACCATCAGCTTCAGCTTTTTATTGGCATGTTCCAGCAGTTCGAACTGCCCGGAAAACGCCACGCTGGTGCCAGGCCTGAGCGTCACCTTGTCTGCGATCGCCGTTTTCAGGTCATTGACTACCGATACCATGTCACGACCACGGGCATCGATATAAATCCAGCTGGTCGGACGGGCATTCTCGGTTTTCAGCATGCTGGGACCTGACACCACACGGACGTCAGCCACATCGCTCAGGGTGATCTGCTGCTTCATCGGCGTGAGTATCGGCAACTGACGCAGTGCTTCCGGGCTGTCGCGCAGCCCCTGCGGGTAGCGAATATTGATCGGGTAACGCGCCACGCCTTCCACGGTTTCGCCGACCGTGGTGCCACCAATCGCCGATGACACGAACAGCTGGACATCTCCCACCGTCATACCGTAACGCGCCGCCTTCTCCCGGTTGATATCCACATCAATATAGCGTCCACCCTGCAGACGCTCCGCCAGCGCCGAAACCACGCCAGGTACAGTTTTCGCGACTTCTTCTATGCGCTGGGCGGTGATATCGATATCCGCCAGTACGCTGCCTGAGACCTTTATCCCAATCGGGCTTTTAATCCCGGTGGAGAGCATATCGATACGGTTGCGGATCGGTGGAACCCATAGATTGGCCAGCCCCGGCAACCGCACCCTGGCATCCAGTTCGTCGATAATTTTATCGAGCGTCATGCCAGGCCGCCACTCGGCTTCGGGCTTCAGCTGGATGGTGGTTTCTACCATCTCCAGCGGTGCTGCATCGGTCGCGGTTTCCGCTTTGCCCGTTTTGCCAAACACCGAGGCCACTTCCGGTACGGTTTTGATCAGTTTGTCCGTGGTCTGCAATAATGCCGCCGCCTGCCCTGGCGAGACGCCCGGCAAGGTTGAGGGCATATACAGCAGATCCCCCTCATTGATTTTTGGCAGGAACTCGCCACCCACCTGACTCAGCGGCCACCACACCGTGAAGATCGACAGCGCCGCCACCAGTAAGGTCAGCTTCGGCCAGTGCAGCACCTTCAGTAGCAACGGGTGATAAATCCTGATCAGCCAACGATTAAGCGGGTTGTGGCTTTCCGCCGGGATTTTCCCACGGATCCACCATCCCATCAGGATGGGGATCACGATAATCGCCAGCACGGCAGCACCCGCCATCGACCAGGTTTTGGTAAACGCCAGCGGGCCAAACAGCCGCCCTTCCTGGCCTTCCAGCGTGAAGATAGGAATAAACGACAGGGTGATAATCAGCAGGCTGATAAACAGCGCCGGACCGACCTCTACCGCCGCATCGGTGATCACCTGCCAGCGGCTATCGTTGTCGATGCGTTCATCAGGATGTTGATGTTGCCACTCCTCCAGCCGTTTATGGGCATTTTCAATCATCACGATTGCCGCATCCACCATTGCCCCGACGGCAATGGCGATGCCACCGAGCGACATGATATTGGCGTTCAGCCCCTGGAAATGCATCACAATGAAAGCAATACACAACCCCAGCGGCAGCGAGATAATCGCCACCAGCGCCGAACGCACATGCCAGAGAAACAGCGCACAAACCAGCGCGACCACCACAAATTCTTCCAGCAACTTGTGGCTGAGGTTAGCAATCGCCCGATCGATAAGCTGGCTGCGGTCATAGGTGGTCACCACTTCAACCCCCTGCGGCAGGCTCTTTTTCAGGCTATCAAGCTTATCCCGCACGGCGGTGATCACTTCGCGGGCATTTTTGCCGGAACGCAGGATAATCACCCCACCGGCCACCTCGCCTTCACCGTTGAGCTCGGCAATGCCACGCCGCATTTCCGGTCCAATCTGCACGCGGGCGACATCGCGCAGAGTGATCGGCACGCCGTTGCTGCCGGTTTTCAGCACGATGTTATTAAAATCATCCAGGGTCTGCAGATAGCCGCTGGCCCGCACCATATATTCAGCTTCAGCGATTTCTACGGAGGATCCGCCCGCCTCCTGATTGGAGGATGCCATGGCGGATTTCACCTCCGCCAGACTGATGCCGTACTGCGCCAGCTGCAGCGGGTTGACCTGAATCTGGTACTGCTTCACCACTCCCCCCACCGAGGCCACTTCTGCCACGTCAGGGATGGTTTTCAGTTCATATTTCAGAAACCAGTCCTGCAATGAACGCAGCTCCGCCAGATCGTGCTTACCGCTGTGATCCACCAGCGCATACTCAAAGATCCAGCCCACCCCGGTGGCATCGGGGCCGATTTCGGAACTGACCCCGGCCGGTAATTTACCCTGCACCTGGTTGAGGTACTCCAGCACGCGGGAGCGCGCCCAGTAAAGGTCGGTGCCGTCAGCAAAAATCACATAGACATAGGAATCACCAAACTGCGAGAAGCCGCGTACCGTTTTAGCACCCGGCACGGAAAGCATGGTGGTGGTGAGCGGGTAAGTGACCTGATTTTCCACAATCTGCGGTGCCTGGCCGGGATAGCTGGTTTTAATGATCACCTGCACATCGGAGAGGTCCGGCAGGGCATCAACCGGGGTGTTGATGATGGTCCAGGCCCCCCAGACGCTGAGAAACAGTGCCCCCATCATCACCAGAAAACGGTTAGCGACCGAGCGCCGGATAATCCATGCAATCATCGTCGTTCCCTCAGTGATCGGAATGCGCGTTGTCGGCCTGACGCATCCGCGCCAGCGCCCCGGTAATATTGGCTTCCGAGTCGATCAGGAACAGCCCGTTGACCACCACTGACTCCCCTTCGCTTAGCCCTGCCGCCACACCACTCTGGCGCTGCGATTCCGCCAGTATGCGGATGGCTTTGGGTGCAAAACGTCCCTCGCTGTCCACGGCAATCACGCGCTGCTCATCACCGGTATCAATCACCGCCTGAGACGGGATCAGCAGCATCTCCTCACTCTGGCTGTTCAGATGCAGATACGCATTCATACCGGGTTTCAGCAATTCATCGCGATTCGCCACCTGGAGACGCACCTGCAACGTGCGGGTGGTCTGGTCAACGCTCGGCAGGATGCTCCATTTTTCGATATTGAAGCTGCGACCCGGGTATGCCGGCACTGAAATCGACAGGTGCGATCGATCGCTGAGCAATCCGGCGATCGACTCTGGCACCGCAGCGCTGATCCACACCGGGTCCATGCCCTGAATCTGGGCCACCACTTTATCTTTGGAGATATTCATTCCGCTGCGCAGGTCAAATGCGGTGATCACCCCATCGATTGGGGCTTTGATGGTGAAGCGGGTCTGTACCGTGCGGGAACTGCGCAGACGCTGAATATCCTCTTCCGGCATCCCGGCAAGACGCAGCCGTTCAAGAATACCTTTCACCTGGGTAGTCGATCCCCCGGTGCCTGACAGCAACAGATATTCGCTCTGCGCCTCCACCCACTCCGGGATGGTGATATCGATCAACGGTGTGCCCTTGCTGACTTTGTCGCCAACAGTCAATGGGTAGACTTTTTCGACAAAACCCTCCGAACGAGCCTGCACAATCACGAACTGGTAATCGTTAAAACTGACGTTGGCCGGAATGGTCTGGCTATATTGCAATCGCCCTTTGCTGACCTTGATGGTCTTCAGACCGAGGTTCTGTACCAGCACCGGATCGATACGCATGCCCTGGCTATTGTCCGCCTCGCCTTCATCCGCGTATTTGGGTATCAGATCCATATCCATAAACGGTGATTTACCCGGCTTATCAAATTTGGTATCGGGTTTCATCGGGTCATACCAGAATAAAACTTTGCGTTCTGGCGCTGACTTTTTATTGGCAGAAGGCAGATAATGGAAAGCCGCTGTCGTAATCAGCCCTCCGATTATCAGGCTACTGACCATCACCGCCGCGTATTTTAATTTTAACGATGCCATAATTGTTCCTGACAACCATCCGTTAATTAAGAATGACTGACTTTTATTTCCTGAAGCAGTGAGATATTCCCCTGCTGAATAAAAGAAAAGTTAACCGGGCTACCCACTTTTAACGCGTTGATGCTGTCGTCCTGAGTGGTAAAGGTAAAACGCATGGTCATGGCTGGCCAGCCAAGCGCCGGGATCGCCTGATGATCAATAGTGATTTTTTTATTTGCTAAATCAATCTGTTTAATCACCCCCGTGGCGTTAATCACCGGCTGCTGAACCGCCATCTCCGTATGTGACATCATGCTCTGATGCTGCTCACTGGCCTGTGCACCCGCGGCAATCAGTGCCGGAAAAATACCGAATAAAACCACTTTGATTAACTGATGCATAATATTGACTCCTGAAAAATGTAATGGAAGGATTATTCCGTCCAGCCGCCTCCCAGGGCAGTGAACAGATTGATCTCATTGACCTGCCGGGAATATTGCAAATCAAATAACGTTTGCCGGGTGCTGAATAATGAGCGCTCAGCATCCAGCACTTCGATATAACTCACCGCACCGCTGGCATAGAATCCGCGTGCGCGTTGCAGCGTAATTTGCAGGGAAGCAAGGTAACGCTGCTGCGCCGCAATTTGGTTGCTGAGGCTGTCGCGCAGCGCGAGCGCATCGGCGACGTCCTTAAACGCGTTTTGAATTTTTTGCTCGTAATTCACCACCGATTGCTGCTGGCGCACTTCAGCAAGCGTCAGGCTGGCCTGGTTACGACCGGCATTAAAAATCGGGATGTCGATTTTTGGCACAAAATTCCACATGCCGCTGCCTGCGGAAAACAGATTTGACAGGTCATCGCTGCTGTCCGACAAGCCGCTGGTCAGGCTAATCGACGGATAAAACGCAGCCCTGGCCGCACCGATATTGGCATTGGCCGCCATCAGCTGGTGTTCAGCCTCCATCAGATCCGGACGCTGACGCAGGATTTCCGAGGAAAGTCCGGCGGGTAGCCTGACCGGGTTAAGATCCCCCACCACGCGGCGTTGATCATCCGGCAGTCCCTGCCAGCTGCCCACTACCAGCCGCAAGGTATTGTTCGCCTGCGCCAGTTGCCCTTCCCGGCTGGCAATCTCCGCGCGGGTGCTTTCAATCAGGCCATGCGCCTGTTCTACCGCCAGCACATTGCTGCTGCCGGTAATTAGCTGCTGCTCCACAAAGGCATAAGATTGCTGATAATTCTGTAACGTCTCCCGGGCAATACGCAGCTGTGCCACTGCCAGCCGCTGACTAAAGTAGCTCTGAGCAACGCTGGAAATCAGCAGGATATGCACTGCACGCTGAGCAGCCTCACTGGCAAGGTAGTTTTGCCGGTCGGCTTCGCTCAGATTTTTCAATCTGCCGAAAAAATCCAACTCAAAGCTCAGATCCAGCCCGGCCTGAAACTGTTTTTCCGTCAGGTCGCTGCGTTTCAGGCCACCGCTGTAACTCGCTTCAGTAGCAGCGTTCAGCTGCGGGTAGCGATCGGCATTGGTTACCCGGTACTGTGCGCGTGCTTCCTGCACTTTCAATGCCGCCATACGCAGATCACGGTTATTGCGTAGCGCCACATCAATGAACTGCCTGGCCTGAGGATCGGCAAAAAAGGTCCGCCAGCCGGTATCCTGATAGCCTGCGGTAACCGGCACCAGCGTGTTGCGGGAGAGAGAGAATTGTTGTGGAACCGGGAGTTCAGGGGGCTGATATTCAGGGGCCAGCGAGACACATCCCGTCAGCAAAAACGCCGCACCCACCACCCGTAATATTAATTTGACCATATCGCTAACCGCCTGGGCCTGCCTGCCCATTGTTTCCAGATGATGACGGCGGACACTGTAACGAAGCGACTCTGTTGGCAGCGTGACCCAACAATGACAAAGCTGTCATTTTCGACTGAAGTCGTTGATATCGTCCTTTGGCCCACTAGAATGGCACCGATGAGGGGATGGGTGAGAAAATGAAGATACTGATTGTCGAAGACGAGGTGAAAACAGGGGAATACCTCAGCAAAGGGCTGACCGAGGCGGGGTTTGTGGTCGATCGCGCCGACAACGGCCTCACTGGCTACCATCTGGCGATGACCGCTGAGTACGATTTGATCGTACTGGACATTATGCTGCCCGATGTCAACGGCTGGGATATCGTGCGTATGTTGCGTGCCGCCAGCAAAGGGATGCCGATTCTGCTGCTGACCGCGCTGGGCACCATTGAACATCGCGTAAAGGGGCTGGAACTGGGTGCCGATGATTATCTGGTCAAACCCTTTGCCTTTGCCGAGTTGCTGGCGCGTGTCAGAACGCTGCTGCGCCGCGGGGCCAATATTATTCCTGAGAGCCAGTTCCAGCTGGCGGATCTCAACTTTGACCTGGTGTCACGTAAAGTGAGCCGCGCGGGTACCCGCATCACCCTGACCAGCAAAGAATTCACCTTGCTGGAATTCTTTATCCGTCATCGCGGTGAGGTCCTGCCCCGTTCGCTGATTGCCTCGCAGGTGTGGGATATGAATTTTGACAGCGATACCAATGCCATCGATGTTGCGGTTAAACGGCTGCGGGCAAAAATCGATAATGACTTCTCCCCCAAACTGATCCAGACCGTACGCGGCGTCGGTTATGTGCTTGAGGTGCCTGATGAAGATTAAGCGACTGCGCCGTCCTGTGTCGCTTGAAATCCGGCTTACCTTCTTTATCAGTCTCGCCACCATCATTGCCTTCGCCACCGCAGCCTGGATTATGCTGCATTCAGTCCAGAATCACTTTGCCGAACAGGACGTGACCAACCTTAAGCAAATCAACAGCACGCTGACAGCCATTCTGAAAAATCCCGGCGAGACAGAACAGCAAAAAGTGGCGAAAATCGACTCCATTCTCGACAGCTACCGTTATATCTCGGTGATGCTACTCAGCCCGGAAAATCAGGTTTTATACCGCTCGGCAGACGGACCAGACCTGATGTCGCTGGTCCACAGCACAGAAGTTGATTCCGGTGAGGTATTTTTGTGGTCAGACCCGATGGGCGCGCATGCTGCCCACAACGGCAATCGCAGCTACCGGGTGATGGCCACTGCCGTCAGTTCACCGTACAACGGGCACACCAGCACTGATCGGCTGCTGATCGCACTTTCGATTGATTTCCACCTGCACTACCTGGACGCGCTGAAACATAATCTGTTAATCATCGCCTCAGCCATTAGCCTGTTGATTATCCTGATCGTGTTGTTTGCGGTTCACCAGGGTTATCTGCCGTTACGCAACGTCAGCCAGCAAATAAACAACATCACCTCGAAAAATCTGGATGTCCGGCTGGAACCGGATAACGTGCCGATTGAGCTGCAACAGTTGGTGATGTCCTTCAACCATATGATTGAACGTATTGAAGATGTTTTCACCCGTCAGGCCAACTTCTCCGCCGATATCGCCCATGAAATCAGAACCCCCATCACCAATCTGGTGACGCAGACGGAAATTGCCCTCAGCCAGCCGCGTACGGTGAAAGAACTGGAGGATGTCCTGTATTCCAGCCTGGAAGAGTACAACCGGATGGCGAAAATGGTCAGCGATATGCTGTTTCTGGCTCAGGCGGATAATAATCAGCTGATCCCGGAACGCATCCCGCTCGATCTGCGCACTGAAACCATCAAGGTGTTTGAGTTTTTTGAAGCCTGGGCGGAAGAACAGCAGGTAGGGCTGACCCTGGCGGGCGACGCGGCGCTGGTTCAGGGTGATCCACTGATGCTGCGTCGCGTTATCAACAACTTACTTTCCAACGCCATTCGCCATACCCCTGCGGGTGAGTCAGTTACCGTTCATCTCCAGCAGCGCGATGCCTGGGTGGAGCTGAGGGTTGAGAATCCAGGCATCCCTATTGCGCCGATGCATCTGGCACGCCTTTTTGACCGGTTTTATCGTGTTGACCCGTCACGCCAGAGAAAAGGCGAAGGCAGCGGCATTGGGCTGGCCATCGTCAAATCAATCGTCACAGCCCATCAGGGGGAGATTCACGTCGCCTCTGATGCGGTATCTACCCGATTTACGTTGTTGTTGCCCCGGATTCAGAGCTGAGCATAAACCAGTCGTGGGACCGGGTCTGTAGCGCCGCGACGGGGCACTACTATTGCTCACCCATTTCCCATGCAGGGAAATTCTTTTGAATCATTGCCCCTGCTGCGCAGGCATGGACATAATGTCTAAGTCTGGCGAACTCAAAACCCGCATATTCCGACATCACTCCGCCCTCTTTTTCTTTTATGACGATCATATCGTCCAGAATGGTTTTTCCCTCTTCCTCCGTTAACCTGTCCTGCTTAATCAAACTGATAACTTCAGTAGCAAAAACCTCTGCAACTTTACCCGTGTAGGGTCGCAAAAAAGCACGGCCAAAGAGCGTTACCTCAAACCAGGCATAACCCACATCTTCAACCACTTTATCGCTGAGTTGCTTAATCATCTCCTGTTTATCCAGCAAACCTGCCCTCAATGCTTCCTTTATAAAAGAGAAATAGTTAGTCAGCAGATGGCAATTTTTATCTGGTAAGCCAGCCAGAAAATTGATGATAGTTTTACCCGCCTCACCTTTTATGGTCAGGAATTCGGCACGTGAATTTTCTGGGACATGTTTGAGACAGAATACGAAATCCTTAACTGGCAACCCCGTGATGGCCGCATAAAACAATTCCTGTTGTAGAATTTGTGTTTTTTCAGTCAGGAAGGTATTGCAGATATTCCTTTGATCTATTCTTTCCTGAAAAAGTGAAAAGCGGCTCCCATCCCAGCGACCTGGAACAGCGGTGAAGTATGACAAGGTATTACCCGGTTCATCGGTCACAAACTCGATGCTATCCCCTTTATTAATGAAGGAAAAAATATCGCATTTTCGTATTTCTGCTGTCTCCTCCAGCGCAGTGGAAAAGTATCCGGTGGTGTGCGTCGGGTCGTAAACCACTATCTGGCAGAGGCCTTTCTGGCAGGAAAGCACCGCCGCCATGGTATGGTGCATCGCAACGGTGAATTCATGCAGATTTTCCTTAATCATATGCGGGCGAGAGTAAATGAGGAACGGTTTAATAAAAACCTTATCACTCTGCATCTTACGCAATTCCGAATAAAAAAATTCGCCCCACAACTGATAATCAACCAGATGATTTTCCTGTCCGTAAGCAAGAATCGCTAATGTTCTTTCCTGGGTATTTTCAGATATTTTATTCGCAATGGATCCTGCATCTTGCGTCGATAAACTCAGCGATTTTATGACCTGTGCAACATCAGGTGTATTTGCCAGAAATACATCAATAAAATTCATGGCAAAATTATTGCATTTTACCGGGGTGGCTGAGTTTAAAAACAACACCGAGTCATCATTGAACTTTGCTTTAACGATATCCAGCCGGGAAATTATCGGCTGAGGTGAATTCGTATAAAGGGAAGGTTTATCATTGACATTTTTAACGCTGGTGGCAGGGAAACTGAAATCATCTTCCGCTACCTGGTCAATAACCGCCAGCAAAGAACCTTTCGCAATCGATTCTATCGGCATAGTCGCTCCTTGATTTTTAGGAAATCCATTGCCGGAACCTTACTGCTTACCTCCGTGACATGCTAAATATTCCTGCTTTTATCAGGGTAAAATCAGGAGTCGTCGCGGCACGATGTAGTCCACATCGCACCGCGACGGTTATTGCTCCTTACGCCATGGTTTTCAGCATATGTTGCGCCAGTCGCAGGCTCAGTGCCGCACCGGTCAGTGTCGGGTTCATACAGGATGCTGAAGGCATCACGCTGGTCCCGGCAATCCACATATTCGGATGGTCATGGGTACGGCAATCGCTGTCCACCACCGAGTTTTTCGGATCATCGCCCATAATGGTGGTGCCCATAATGTGCTGGCGATCCTGATACTTGGTATCGATCGACAAAATTTCCGCGTTCAGCAGTTCGGCGAACTTATGGAAATCCTTGATACCCTCGTCCTTACCCGCATGCCAGTAATCCGTGACACTGTAATAAATCTCCGGTAACGGAATACCAATCGCATCCTTTTTGGTTTTGCTCGGCGTCACACGGTTTTCCGGCAGCGGCAGCGTTTCAAAATCGATGGCGAAGTTCAGCGAGCGCGCCGACTGGCGGCGAATCTCTTCATCGAGTTTTGACCCCAGTACCCCTTTAGCGATCAGCGACGCGGTGTAATCGGCGGTCGGCACGGTGTTACGCACTTTGATCTTGTAGCTGGGGAAATCCTTGCGGAACGCCCCATCGCGATTATTCAGATACACCAGCAGTTCGGTCGGTCCCTGTCCTGGCCACACATCTTCCGACATCATCACATTCATACTGATGCCGGTATGTCCCATCAGGTTACGTCCTACCTGATCGGAAGAGTTGGCGATACCGTTGGGATATTTTTCCGAGGTGGACATCAGCAACAGCTTCGGTGATTCAATGCCGTAGGCTGCCAGCACAAAATAATCGGCGGTTAAGTGATGTTCCGAACCGTCCGGTTTTTTGTACCAGATACCGGTAATCTTACCGTCGTCTCCGGCTTCGATACGGTACACCACCGCGTTATCCAGCAGTTTCGCACCCAGCCGTTCCGCTTCATCGATATGCATCGAACCGTCGTACTTCGCGGCAATCGGACACACCGGGTTGCAGTTGTTGTTACCAGCGCACATCGGGCGTTTGCCCCACGGCTTAGTCGCGCGGCCGTTCGGCTCCAGCACGGGGTTATAGCCGCCCTTGCCGAGCATTTCTGTCAACCGGTCAAACATATAACTGGTGGGCAGACCGGGCATCGGGAACGGTGTGGAACGCGGTGGCCAGGCTTTACCACCCTGACCGCTTTCGTCCTGGCCATCCATGCCGGACACACCCAGTTCATGTTCTGCTTTGCCGTACCAGGGTTCCAGCTCGTCATAGCCGAACGGCCAGTCACGTCCGCGACCGTACAGCGTGTTGAGTTTGAAATCATTGGGGATCATGCGCCACAGCGCCGACCCAAAGTGCCAGGTGGTGCCGCCCACCACGCGCAGATATTTGGTGGAATATTTCACCGGCCCAATCTGTTGCAGATAATCACCGTAGGTGGAGGGGATATGCGGCGGATTCGGATAAGGTGAGCCGACGCCCTGCAATTTGATGTTGGTTAACGACATCTTGAAGGGCGAGTTACGAAAACGCTCAACAATTTCCTGCCTTGAGACGCGGGGACCGGCCTCAAGAATGATCACCGATTTACCCGCTTTCGCCAGTTGGGTGGCAATCAGTCCGCCCATTACGCCAGAGCCGATGATGATGACATCGGCATCTTTATTTTGTGCACTCATGCGCGTTCTCCTGCTGTTGCCACTTTACCCGGTTCTGTTACCGCCCAGAAAAAAGGTCCGCCGCCGTAGGTCGGCACCACCAGTACGTCACGCGTGGGCAGATACATCAGTGCATCGGCGTAGGCGATCAGCTCCAGATCGCTGCCATCTCCCACCACGCCGGAATACCAGGCGGAGATGATGGTGCGCGCGGTTTGCCAGTCGGCATTATCCGGGCCGGTGGCAGCAAGGAAGTCGTCAACATGAGAAAAATGCTGCTGTTGCAGCAGGGTATGCAATGCATCCAGCTTTTGAGTGAATTGTGCATCATGCTTTGTCAGCGCGGCATAGTAGCGCTGGCCGAGGATTGGGCTGACCGGACGACTGACCAGGAAGCTGGAAATTGCCAGGAACGGATTGTCGGCCATCAATTCTGCCGCCCGCCCGCGTGCCGGGAAAATCGTGTTGCACATCGCGCCCAGTGAAAGAATCCCCATGCCCTGCAGCAACCGACGCCTTGAGAGCGAAATGTTATGCGCCATGATGTTTTCTCCTGCGCGAAATCGAAACAGCCAGCACAATAATGATCAGGACAACCACGGCACCACCCCAGGTCAGCGGTTGTGCCAGCCTGGCAATCAGCGGAGGTTCGCCGCCGTTACGGATGGTTTTCACCTGTTCAGGTGTAACGGTGAGTTGCGCATTGCCAAAATTTTTCAGCACGTAATTGCTGACATCGGCAATCTGCTGATCGGTCAGACGATCGGTAAAGTAGGCCTCCGGGCCAAAGCCAGGCATATCCACCGGCTTGCCGTTAACCGTGCGATGCACGCCATAAACAATGGTGGCGATCAGGTTATCGGCCTGCGGTGCGCCGGTGGCGGTGTTGTGGAACAGTGAAGGATAGACAGCGTTGCCTGCACCATCCGGCTGATGGCAGTTGGCACAGGTGCTGCTATACACCGCCCAGCCCGGATCAGGGTTTGGCAAGGCGCGCAGCGCAGCTTCATTGACCGCCGGCTTACCCTGGTTATCGCGAGCCGGAAGGCCAGGCTGGCTGACAGCCGGGATCTGGCGCAGATAAGCTACCATCGCGTTGATATCATCATCCGACAGATATTGCAGGCTATGCTCAATCGCTTCGGCCATCGGACCTGCCGCCTGCGCTTTGCCTGCCACATGACCGGTTTTCAGGTATTGCGCGATTTCAGCATCGCTCCAGTTACCAATGCCCGCTTCACGATCCGGGGTGATATTCGGTGCGTACCAGCTGCCGAGGCTGCCGCCAGACAGTGCCTTGTCGTTATTCTGCCCCATCAGCGCATTACGTGGCGTATGGCAGGTATCGCAGTGTGCCAGCGCATTCACCAGATAATCACCGCGATTGACGGCCGCCGATTTACCCGCATCCGGGGTAAAACGCTGGTCATCAGCGAACAATAAATTCCACACCATCATGCTGGCGCGAATATTAAACGGGAAAGGCAAATCAGTTTGTGCAGGAACCTTATCGTCCGGTTTCACTCCGTGCATAAAATAAGCATATAACGCATGAATATCGTCATCGCTAATTTTGGCATAGGAGGTATAGGGCATCGCCGGATAAAGATTCTGCCCCTGTTTATTAACGCCTTCTCTTACCGCCTTAGCAAAATCCGCCTCGCTATAATTACCAATTCCTGCGATTTTTGATGGCGTGATATTGCTGGAAACGATATTCCCCAGTGGTGAGGAAATAATATATCCCCCACCCATTTCTGCACCATGATCGGGTGCGGTATGGCAGGCTCCACAGTCTGCTGCAATAGCCAGATACTTGCCTTTCGCAATAAGCGCCGCAGAGTCTGTCGCATTTTCAGCATGGGCTGAAAATGTGGCAGACAGCAGAATGCTCAACGCGAAAGGCAGACAACCCCGTCTAACCTTTCTTGCCTTCATTTTAATTGCTTCCGGTAAATAATAATTAGAATAGTTGAAATAATACGCACATCCCGACAGGTATTCCCTGCCGGGATACACAATAACAGATTTTTGATTACGTTATTTATACACGATCGAAACAAACCTAAACGAAACTACAACAACTCATAATCATTGAACACAATATTTTGATCGCTGGCTGCGGTGATATCGACTTTACCGGGTGAGGTCAGAAACGCATCGCCGGCATGAACCCAGAGTTCCTTAACCCGGTTGGGATGGGCATGATCGGCCAGCAGTATCCGCCCTTCGGTGAAGAACACCCTGACGCCCGGGCCGTGCTGCACATACTCGCCAGTGCTTTCCCCGGGTTTCAGCGTCACCTTCCAGCCTTTCACCGTGGGTTTATCCAATACCGGTTGGAAAGCGTCACTGGCGGGACGGGTTGCGCCCCCAAAATGTTGTGGTCCGGGAATATTGATCTCAAACGCCACCTGATGATTGACGTTATTCCCGGTGTTGGTGACTTTATCGGTTTCGGATTTACCCTGATGGGCACCGAATTTGACATTGCCGCTTTTCATTTCGGTGTTATTCGCCGGTTTATCCGGGTATTCGATTTTCACCGTGCTGCCCTCGATATGTGTATTGACATAATCGAGGTGTTGTTCATGAAATAACGTGCTTTGTCCCGGCTGGATAAGTACGCGCATCACGGTGACATATTTGTTTTCCAGGATAACGTGATGCAGTGGTTCAAGATGGGTAGCGACGACGTGTTCCGCCGCATAAGTCGGCATTCCCGTGCTGAAGGCAGCAGAAAATAAAGCCGCACACAGCAGCGCCGGACGAATGTTAGCCATAAGAACTCCTTGTTTAACGCATGAGAATATTAATAACCGGACATAACTTATTTATTCGACGATAGTCACCCAATTCGCACCGGCACCGGTCGGAACGCGCTCAATTAAAGACAGCTTGCCGCTTTGCTGATCGATGGAATATAGCGCGACCTTATCCGACTTCTGTCCGGACTCGATTAAATAGTGACCGCTATTATCAATAGCAAAGCCACGCGGCTGAGTTTCGGTTTGCGTGCTGTTAATCAATTGCAGTCGGCCATCTTCTGGCGATACCCGAAATGCGGTGATATGGCTGCTGGTCCGTTCGGTGGAATACAGGAAACGGCCATCGGGGGTGATATGGATATCTGCCTGCCACAGGCGCGGTTTTGCCGATTTGGGCAAATCGTCGTCACCGGTTAATGGGCGCGCCTCACCGCGCTGCATATCGCGGGCGATGGCCGGATCGAGTGACGGCATGGCCTCATGCTCGGTCATGGTGCCGTCATCATTCAGCGTCAGGCGCGAGATATTACCTGCCATCTCGGTCAGCAGATACATGTTTTGCTGTCCGGCCCGATCGCGCTGGGGCGCAAAGACAAAATGGCGTGGGCCGGTGGCGGCTTCGCGCTGGATATTCACAAAAGCGGGAGAATTCGCACTGACCTTGCCGCTGGCCGCGTCAAAGCGGAACTGTAACAGCTGATCCGCGCCTAACAGAGGTACAAACAGGAAGCGGTTGCTGGGGTCAGTCTGGATTGCATGGGCACGTTTGCCGGTGTGCACCACCTGCACCGGGGCACTTTCCACCTTACCATCCGCCGCGATGCGGTTGATGCTGAACAGATCGCCACCATAAGATGACGACAGCAAAAAGCGACCAGTTTTATCCAGCGCCACATAAGCCATCGCTTCTGGCAGCGGCGTATCGGCGAAATGGCTGAGTTTGCCATCCGCAGCAATATGCCATGCCGAGACGTGATAAGGCTTGCTGCGTACCGAGACATACAGCATCTTTTTATCGTGCGATACCACCATCGGCATACTTTTCAGGCCGGTCGGATACTCGCCGATCGGTTGCAGGTGGTGATGAGCCTTATCCAGTTGATACGCCGTGACGGTGCCGCTGTCACCATTCGAGACATAGACGTAGCTCGGTGTTTCCTGTGCCATCAGTGATGTAGCAAAAAGCATCATACCTGCCGCCATTAACGTTTTTTTCATCGTCTTCTCTTTATATCGTCTGCTCGTTGTAGGGTACAGCGTGAGTTACCAGCGGGTATTGAAGTGCGCGCACAGCTCCTGCACTGCTGCATCGGCCAGCGCGGCGGGTTTATCCGGGCAGTTCAGCCACAGGCGCGCGGTTTCTTCCAGCTCCTCCAGAGCAAAGCTGGCGGCCGAAACCGATGCACCCCAGATAACCGGCCCCAGGCGTTCCAGCATCACCCCGCGCACCTCATTCGCCAGTCCGGCCACCTGCTCTGCCACCGCCGGATGGCCAGGACGCTGGTAGCCGATGAGCGGTATGCGCCCCACTTTCATTACCTGATAGGGCGTCAGCGGCGGCAGAATGCTGTCGCGCTGCCATACCCCGGCCAGCGTCAGCTGCACCAGATGGGTCGAATGGGTATGCACCACCCCCTGCGCTTCGGTATTGCGGTCATAAATCTGACGATGCAGCAGCAGGGTTTTCGATGGCTTATCGCCGGACACCCACTCACCGTCCAGACTGACTTTGGCAATGCGCGCAGGCTCCAGGTGACCAAGGCAGGCATCGGTGGGGGTGATCAGCCAGCCATCTTCCAGCCGCGCACTGATGTTCCCCGCCGTTCCGGTGGTGTAGCCACGGTTGAACAAGTCAGCACCGACCTGGACAATCTCCTCACGGATCTGATTTTCACTTTTCATAACAGCTCTCCTTTTTTGCTGGCGGTTGTCACAACATCAACGTCGTCAGCAGGGGTGAGTTTGAGGGGTTCGATTTTTCCCATGATAAACATGAAGTTAACGGCACCGAGCAAACAGATACCGCCCGCCACCAGCAATGGCACCACGAAAGATCCGTGACTCAGAGTCAGCATCAGGCCGGTAAAGGAGGCCGTGACAATCCCGGCGAGATTACCGGCGAAGTTCTGGATACCACCCAGCGTGGCCACATAACCGGAAGCCGGTGCCACATCGGCGGGTAAGGTCCAGATATTGGCGGCGGTGAATGCCAGACCGGCATAGGTCAGCGAGAACAGCGTCAGGATCACCGCGATGCTGTCGGTAAAGGCAGCGAAAGCAATCACCGACGACAGCAGCATCCCGGCAATCAGGCAGGTTTTGCGTGCGGTGGTGAGGCTGAAGCCTTTGCGGTACAACCAGTCGGACACGACGCCGCCTAACAGGCTGCCGGGGATACCCATTAGCGCCGGGATCGCGCCGAGCGTACCCAGTTCTTTCAGCGAGAAGCCGTGTGCCATGGTCAGATAAGTCGGGAACCAGGTGACAAAGAAATAGGTGGCGAAGTTCATGCAGAAGAAGCCAATCATCATGCCCCACACCGTGCGGTAGCGGAACAGCGCGCCGATTTTCACACTGGCATTGGCGCTCACTGTCGGTGCGGCGCGATCTTCCAGCAGGTTCTGGCGTTCAGCATCGTTCAGCCCCTTCATATCCTCCGGTTCACGGTAGAACGCCAGCCAGATCACCACCCACACCAGACCCAGCGCCCCGGTGACCACAAAGGAGGTTTCCCAGTCCCAGGTACTGATCAGCCAGGCCACCAGCGGCAACGCCAGCGCACTCCCCGCACGCGGACCCGCATCAAAAATGCCGCTGGCTGTCGCACGTTCTTTCTTCGCAAACCAGTTGTAGACCACCTTGGCGCAACCCGGATAACCACCGGATTCGCCCACACCTAGCATCAGGCGAGCCGCAAAAAGCGAGGTGAAACCTTTACCAAAGGCGGTAAACACGGTAAATAGCGACCACCAGCCCACGGCCAGCGCCAGCCCGACGCGGGTACCCAGTTTGTCGATAATGCGACCCGCCGGGATTTGCAGCAGGGCGTAAGTCCAGAAAAAGGCTCCGAGGATCAGCCCCATGCTGACATCATCCAGCCCGAGATCGGCTTTGATATGCGGCGCAGCGATCGCGAGGTTGATACGGTCGATATAGTTAATGGCGATGGCGAAAAAGCAGAACACGATCATCAGCCAGCGAATACGTGGATATCTGCGCATGGTGAATTCCTTTATGATTTATTTATGAGTAACAAGAGGTTCTGCTGCCGCACGGCGGTCATCAGAGGCTGTTTGTTTACCAAATGGGGTGAGAAGTCATAAAACCGTTAATTAAACGTGAGCAGGCCACCCCAACCTGATAACATGAGGTAAAAAGTAAGCGATTACAAAATGGAGTCAAGCCAAAAGTAAGCGCTTTCAAAATTGCAGGGCGTTTGTCTGCGAATTTTGTGGACAAGCTCACTGTTTCAACAGGAGTGACTTGATGAGTGAAAAGCAGAATGGATCTGGACGCGTCTCGCTGGAGGATGTCGCACGCCTGTCTGGCGTCTCCACCGCGACCGTATCACGCGTACTGAACGGCAGCGATACCGTCAAAGCCAAAAGCCGGGCGGCGGTGGAAAAGGCGTGTGAAGAACTGGGATATGTGATTAACCGCGCCGCACGCACGCTGGCTTCGCGCCGCAGCATGACGATTGGTGCCGTGGTGCCGACGCTGGCCACCGAAACCTTCTCACGCCCGCTGGCGGCGTTTCAGCAGTTAATCCACGACGCGGGTTATACGCTGCTGCTGGCCAACTCCAATTTCGACCCTGATACCGAGCTGAAAGAAGTTAACAAACTGATTGAATACGGCATTGATGGCCTGATGCTGGTGGGCCATACCCATCATCCGAAGTTATGGGAACGCATCAACGCGCAGGATCTGCCCTGCGTGCAAACTTTTTCCCAGGATAGCGAGAAACCCTGCGTAGGATACGACAGCGAGGGGGCCGCCCAGACCATTGCCAGCCATTTGCTGGCGCTGGGACATACCCGCTTTGGGGTGATTGTCGGCACGCCGCCTTCGAACGATCGTATCTCCGATCGTCTGTACGGCACGCGCAAAGCGCTGGCAGCACAGGGCCTGACCCTGCCGGAAAGCCATCTGATTGACAACGCCTACAGCATGAACGATGCGCGCAAAGCGGTTTTCCGTCTGCTGGATAGCCCGGAACCGCCCACCGCCATCATCTGTGGTAACGATCTGCTGGCTTTTGGTGCGATGCGCGCCGCCAGCGAGCGCTATCTGCGTATTCCTAACGACATCTCCATCGTTGGTTTCAACGATTACGAATACGCCGAGCATCTGGAACATCCGCTGACCACCATGCGCGTCGATCTGGCGTCGATTGGCACCCACGCGGCTGAATACCTGCTGGCAACGCTGAATAATCAGCCGGCACAACGGCATACGCTGATCAAAACGGAACTGATTGTGCGGGGCAGCAGCGGCTCCGTGCCCCGCCAGGAACGTTAACTGCGGCTCACCAGCCCAAAATGGCTGAAAACATCCGTCACCGCCGGTGTTTTCAGCCAGGCCAGCAATATCTCTGCCGCCTCACGCTGTTGCACCGTAGCCAGCAGCGCCGCCGACAGCGAGATAGGTTGCTGTACCTCCGCTGGCAGCGGCCCGACGATCTCAATCCCTTCCACCATCAATAGCTCGCTGATTTGCTGCACGGCCACATCCGCCTTCCCGTTCACCAGTTGTTCGGCGGTGAAGCCCGCCGGGATTACCGTGCCCGTGGCGCGGAGCGCGTCGTCAATGCCCAGCGTCTTCAGCAGGCCGGAAAAATAAATACCGCTGGCCCCGGCTTCTGACCACGCCACCGAACGTGCCGCCAGCAGCGATTGCACCAGCGCCTGGGTATCATGAATCGGCGGTTTTGGCGCACCCGCCAGCACTGCCAGCCCGATCGGCGAATCCACCAGCTCGATGCGACTTGCCGTTTCCGCCCGTGCGGATTGGGTTAAGCGGTCCAGCGTCTCCACCGTGGCGATCACCACATCCGCCGCCTGCCCGGCGTTGATCTGCTGCTCAATCACGGTGCTCGGATGCCAGCGGAACTGAAGCGCGATCTGCGGATACGCTGCCTGCCATAAACGGGCAAGGCGCTCGAACGGCGCACTCAGCGCCAGCGCACTGTAGATGTGCAAAGTCACCATCATCCCTCCTCACGGGCAAATAACGGGGCGCGCCGCAGCAATGATTTGTCCAGCTGATCCGGACGTGTCACGCCAATGAGCGCCATATCGCGATCAATTTCATCCCGCAGAATATGCATGCCATGTTCAATACCCGCCTGTGCGCCAATCACTGCGCCATACAGCCACGGGCGCCCAAGAAAGACAAAATCCGCGCCGAGAGCCATAGCTTTCATCACGTCAGTGCCACGCCGGATACCGCTGTCGATAATCACCTTCATATCCCCTTTGGCGGCGGCGATTTCCGCCAGGGTGTGCAGAGGCGGCACGGTATGATCGAGCTGGCGGCCACCGTGGTTGGAGAGGATGACCGCATCCGCACCAAGGTCGCGGGCGATAAAGGCATCGTCCGGCGACATCAAGCCTTTGATCACCAGATTGCCGCGCCATTTTTTGCGGATCGCTTCGACATGCTTCCAGCTCAGTTTGTCACGGGCGTTGGTGTTACGCACTTTGCTGGACATCATCGGTGGCCCACGTTCCGCATCGGTATTTTCAAAATGCGGTGCGCCATGGCGCAGAAACGTCTGGGCCACGGTGCCCAACAGCCAGCGCGGGCTTAACGCGCTCTGCCACATCACTTTTGGGGTGAGTTTGATCGGCATACTGAAGCCGCTACGGGTGTTGTGCTCGCGATTGCCAAGCATTGGGGTATCGCCGGTGACCACCAGCGTCTGGTAACCGGCGCGTGCGACGCGGTCCACCAGACGATCAATACGTGGCTGATCTCCGGCCAGATACGCCTGAAACCAGGCATTGGGGTTCTCAGCGATCACATCTTCCAGTGGGATCAGCGACGATGCGCTGAGAATCATCGGCACGTTCATCGCGCGGGCAGCGCGGGCCAGCATGATATCGGCACGATAGCTGACAAACGAGGCACCACCCAGCGGCGCAACACCAAACGGATGGGACCAGTTATGGCCGAGCAGGCTGACACTTTGGTCGCGTCCCGAGACGTCACGAAACATGCGCGGCACAAAAACATACTGCTGATACGCCTCATAACAGGCCGCGATACCGCGTCCGGTTTCTACCCCACCCGCCACGTATTGATAAATCATATTCGGTAAGCGCTTGCGCGCGTGCCGTTCGAAATCTTCCAGTGCCAGCAGGTCGCGGAAGGGTCGTGGCACCGTATTGGCCGGACGGGTCTGCGCCTGTGGGGTTACCACCGCATCTAACGATGTCGTCTCTCCATGTGTTGTCATATTGCGCTCTCAGCGTGTAAGCGATTTCAAATTGCGCACTCAGGTGAATGCATCCCACGCTAATCCTGACAGGAATTGAGTTTTTTTATGTGATCGCTGTCACCTTACGAGTAATTTTGTAAGCCCTTACATTTTCATGTCGCGCAAGTTATGGTGTTGTAGCACCTCAGCGCAACTCTTCCGCGACGGGAATAAAAGATGACAACACGAATTGTTTTACTGCACGCGACACCGGTAGCCATGGCACCGGTGCAGAACGCGTTTAAAGATAACTGGCCTGAAGCCGAAGTGGTGAATCTGCTTGATGACGGCCTGACCCTTGACCGGTCGAAAGAAGATCAGTTGTCACCTGCCCTGACCGATCGCTTCGTCACCCTCGGGCGCTACGGCTACGCCATGCAGGCACAGGGGATTCTGGTGACCTGTTCCGCATTCGGCCCGGCGATCGATGCCCTGGCGGCCAGCGTGCCGGTTCCGGTGCTGAAACCTAACGAAGCGATGTTTGAAGCCGCACTGCAACAGGGCCAGCGCATTGGCATGCTGGCAACGTTCGGACCTTCACTCGGCACCATGACGCAGGAGTTCGACCACTACGCGTCATTAATCGGCTCGACGGCGACACTGGAGAGCGTGCTGGTACCCGATGCCATCGACCTGCTGCGTAAAGGCGATGTCGCCAGCCATAACCGCCTGGTGGCCGCCGCCGCTCCTCAGCTCAGCCATTGCGATGTGATTATGCTGGCGCACTTCTCCACCTCGCAGGCGGCGGAAGCAGTCCGCCGCCTGGTTACGGTTCCGGTACTGACGGCACCTCATGCGGCGGTCGATAAGATGAAGCTGCAGGTAACAGGAGCGGCATCATGTTAATTGGGGTGATTGCAGATGATTTTACCGGTGCCAGCGATATCGCCGTGACCTTCACCAAAGGTCTGCCGGGTGAAGGCGGGCTGCGCACCACACAATATCTTGGCCTGCAACAACAACCGGCATCACCGGATGTTGAGGTCGGTGTGGTGGCGCTGAAATCTCGCTCGCTACCCGCCGCAGAGGCAGTGCAACAGTCACTGGCCGCCTGCAACTGGTTACTGGATCAGGGTTGCGAGCAGATCGTGTTTAAATATTGCTCCACTTTTGATTCTACCGATGAAGGCAATATCGGTCCGGTGCTGGATGCGCTGGCCGCCAGGCTGGACGCGCCGCGCGTGATTGTCTGCCCGGCGTTTCCGGCCATGGGCCGCACCCTGTATCAGGGGCATTTGTTTGTCCGTGACCGCCTGCTGAATGAGTCCGGCATGGAACATCATCCCCTCACCCCCATGACCGATGCCGATATCCGCCGGGTGCTGGCCCGTCAGGCGAAAACCCCGGTAGGTTTTATCAGCTGGCAGCAGGTAGTCCAGGGTAGCGAAGCGATTCGTCAGGCGCTGCATAACGGCGATCCGGCGCTACTGGTGACCGATGCGATCACCGATCATGATTTAACGCTGATCGGTATCGCCGCCGCCGGGTCACGCCTGGTCAGTGGCGGTTCCGGTATCGCCACCGCGTTGCCTCATAACTTTATTCAGGCGGGCAAAACCCAGGGAGGCCAGACGGAACCCCCTTCTCTGCCGGGACCGGGGGCGATTCTGGTAGGCAGCTGTTCGGGAGCCACCCTCGGGCAGATAGCGGAGCATCAGCGCCATTGGGCGGTGTTGCCAATCGCCCTTGATGCCGTGATGGCGGGCAGCGTGGGGCCGGATGACCTGGTGGCCTTTATAAGTGCCAACCTGGATAAATACCCGCTGGTTTATTCTTCCGGCGATCCCGACACCATCAAAAGCGCGCAGCAACGCTATGGTCAGCACGCAATATCGGCTGCGCTGGATCAGCTGTTTGGTGAAACCGCTAAAAAACTGGTTCATGCAACCGGAATACAACGCCTGGTGGTGGGGGGTGGCGAAACCTCGGGCGCGGTGGTTAGCGCACTTAATCTCGGCCAACTGCGGGTCGGTGCTGAAATCGATCCTGGCGTCCCGGCGTTATTCTCCGGCGGAGAAAAACCACTGGCGCTGGCGCTAAAATCTGGCAACTTTGGCCGGGTGAGTTTTTTCCAGCATGCGCTGGACAGGCTGGCAGGGAAAGAGTTGATTTGAGATCAAGCATACAAAAAACCCGCTCACCGGGTTTTTTGGCTTTAAAGCGTTGTTATACTCCCCTCGCAAAAATAACCGATAAGCGACATGAGTCGCCCTTAACTTTCTTGAATTGAGAGGTCTATATGGCACTTCTTAAGTCGTTAAATCCGCCAGCAGATAGATTTTTCTCATATGATTTCAGACTGTTTTTAATATTTATCGAAACCATTAACTAAAATCACTACTCCAGACTTCCCGCCAGCCCGCGTCTTCTCTGTCGATCACAATAAACAGCAAGGATCTTTTTTGACACAACTGACATTAAAGATCCTCGCCAACGTTTGAACTTTCTCACAACAATAAATGATGAATTTGTGCTGCAACCGTTGAAACGTTGTAATTCACATCAACTTAGCATTAAAATTGTCTCACTACTTACAGGATGTTTCGCAGAGAAAGTTAAAACTAACACTCAACGTACTTTATTCTACAGCGAGGTTGTGTTGTACTCTCGGCACAGAAATGTAAGGATAGCGTCTCTACCTATAATTGCGTTGTATAAATTAACATAACCTCATTTTATTCGTTCAACGACACAGATTTTTTTGGGAGAAGTCCATGAGTGATTCACTTAAGGCGTTAAATAACATTCGTACTCTGCGCGCCCAGGCGCGTGAATTTCCGCTCAGCGAGCTGGAAGAAATGCTGGAGAAGCTCACCATTATTGTGACTGAACGTCGCGATGAGAGCCAGGCAGAAGAAGCCGCCGTACGTGAGAAAGCGGAAAAACTGGCGAAGTATCGTGACCTGCTGCTGGGTGACGGTATCGACCCGAACGAATTATTAGGTGCATTGCAGGCAGCGGGTAAAACCCGTAGCAAACGCGCGCCGCGTCCAGCGAAGTATAAATATACTGACGAAGACGGTCAGGAGAAAAACTGGACGGGTCAGGGGCGTACCCCTGCGGTGATTAAAGCCGCTATCGAAAGTGGTAAATCCCTGGACGACTTCCTGATCTAATTGCCGATCACGTCGATCCTCAAATGATAAAATGTGGGCTGCCCAGCCCACATTACTTTTTTCCCTGGCTGATTAGGATTATTACCTGCTTTACTCGCGCTGACGCACATTGTAATGTTTCGGTTAGCGAAAGATTGAAGTATGACCGGTATAAACATAAATAGTCGGTGACCACCCATGCACGCGCTGCTTACTTCTCTTAGGTTCCCCTCACCTTTTGACCAGGTTAAATCGTTAAGCCCATTTCAGGCCGATATCATAAAAACTATTGCCCTGGCAGCGATGTTAGCTGATCACATCAACACCATTTTATTAAATGGTCGCAGCGCGTTACTCTCGGCCATCGGCCATATTGCCTTTCCTTTATTTACCATTATCTGGGCCGCCAATCTGCCGGATGACGCCGTACGTCTGCGTCAGCGCGCCAGACGTCTCTGGTTATGGGCAATGGCAACCCAGCCATTATTCTGGCTGGCGTTTATGATGAAAGGTCAATCCTGGCTGGCACTGAATATTTTGTTTGCCTATGCCGGTTGTACGCAGATGCTGAGCTGGGCGTCCCGCTGGGGTGTCAATGGCGCAATGGCCGGGCTGGCGGTGCTGCTGATGCTGGCGTGGCCACTGACACCGGCAAGCTACGGCATTCCCGGTGTGGTATTTTGCCTGCTGTGCATGGCCGCCCGCTGCATCAGTGCCGTGGCAGAAAGCCGGTTGTTTTTATTGCTGGTGCTGGCGGCGCTGGCCTGGCTGAATACGCCGGGCAGCGGCTATGAAAACACCTTCATGTATGATCTGCTACCCACGCTGGCGGTGCCGTTGCTGATTATCGCGGCAGTGGCCGCCCTGCCGCATATCTCGGCCACGCGACTCTGGCCGCGGCGCTTCTTCTATCATGCTTATGCCGGACACCTTACCCTGCTCGGCGTGCTGGCGGTGATGCCGGTACGCGTTTAACGGCTGATCTCGCCACCGTACCCCGTCACCGTCAATGACTCCGCAGTGATATCCACTATCGCAAAAGGTGCAGCATCAGGGCCATCCAGCATCCCCTTCAGGGTGATAAATTCCGTATTACCGCTACGGGCATAACCACCGCGATGATCATGTCCGGCGAAACACGCGCGCACGCCGTAATCACTGAACAACTGCGCCAGCTGGGTACCATTCCAAAGGATATGTTTCTTATGCGGTGCCAGAGGATAATGACCAAACACCACCACCTGCTCGCCACAGGCCTGCGCATCCTGCAATTGTTGTTCAAGCCACTGCCACTGCTGGCTGCCTACTGCGCCATTCCACGGCTGCGCCTGGGGTTGTTCACGCGCCATTAAATCGGCCAGCCATAATTCGGCCTGCTGGCGTTCCTCACCCTGGCAATAAAAGCTGATGTCATTACCGTCGTAAAACACAAAGCGCCAGCCCTGGAGACGGAAAGCGTAATAACTTTTCGGCAACGCCGCGGCGTCTTTGAGATGTCCGATGATGGTCTGGGCATCATGGTTACCTATTACCACCGCATGGGGGTGTTGCAGCGCCTGATAGAGCGGCAGCAACCTGGCATAGCTTTCCCAATGACGATCAACCAAATCGCCCAGCGTCACCACAAAATCCAGCGGCTGTTGGTTAAGTTGATCAATCACGCCAGGCAGTTTGTGCAACGCGTGACGATAGTAAAGGTTATTTTCGCAGTCCGTATCCACGTCGGCATACTGCGGATCGGCAATCAAACCAAAACGCAACCGGGTGGGATCCAGCATAGCCGGACGTAAGGCGGGCAGTTGATAAAGCTGACTGACGTCACCCAATAATTCACGCTGCTGCTGCGTGAAGGGAACAGGAAATGCCATGGGTATCACTCCTTAACGAATACCGGCGCGCATAAAGGACTGGATAAACTGGCGCTGGAACACCAAAAAAAGGATCAGCAACGGTAAGGTGGTCATCAGCGTCGCGGCCCCAATCAGCGCCCATTGCACACCCTGTTCAGGCGCGGAAAATAGTTGCAGACCCACGGTTAATGGCCGCACGTTGACGGAATCGGTAATGACCAGCGGCCAGAGGAAATCATTCCAGTGAAAGCTAATCGACACCAGCGCAAACGCGACATAAATCGGCTTCGCCAGCGGAATATAGATCTTGCGCAGGATATAGAAACGGCTGGCCCCTTCGATAATCGCTGCCTCTTCCAGCACCAGTGGAATACTTTTGAATGCCTGGCGCAGCAGGAAAATCGCAAACGCCGAAGCAAAATAGGGCAACGCAATGCCCGTCAGCGTGTCGCGCAGGCCCAGCGCGCCGATGGTTTTGTAGTTATTCAGGATCAGCACATCCGGGCTTATCATCAGTTGCAGCAGGATCAGAGCAAACAGCACGCCGGAATATTTCAGGCGGAAGCGTACCAGCGCGTAAGCCGCCATTGTCGCCAGCACCAGCTGGCAAATCACAATCATCAGCACCAGCAGGATGGTGTTGAGAAAATAGCGACCAAAAGGCGCGGCATGCCAGGCATTGACGAAGTTTTGCAGCGTCAGCGGTGAAAACAGGTTGAAACTGCCCTGGTCGGACGCCGGATGGATTGCCACCCACAAGGCCACCAGAATCGGTAAAAACCACAGCAGCGCGGCCAGCCAAATCGCCAGGTTGAGTAATCTCATTGGTAATGCGCTCGCTTATCCAGCAGGTTGAATTTGATCAGCGCAATAGAGGCGAGGATCACCAGCAGTACCACCGTCATCGCGGCCGCCGCAGGCATGTCCCAGTAACTGAAAGCCGTACGGTAGATATAGAACAACAACAGGCTGCTGCTGTTATCGGGTCCGCCGTTGGTCATGGCGATCACCTGGTCCACAATGCGGAAGGCGTTCATTGATGCGTTGATCAACACAAACAAGGTGGTGGGCATCAGCAACGGCCACTGCACACGACGGAAAAAGTACCCGCGCGATGCGCCCTCAATTTCAGCGGCTTCACTCAGTCGCGGGTCGATTTGCTGCAATGCGGCGAGATAGAAAATCATAAAAAATCCGGCTTCGCGCCATACCGATACCGCCATCAGGCAATACAGGGCGCTACCCGGCTCACCCAGCCAGTTCACCGCAGGCAGGGAAAACACCGCCAGCAGCTTATTCAGCAATCCGAGCTGTGGCGTATAAAAGAACAGCCATAAATTGGCGATGGCAATCATCGGCAACAGAGAAGGAATAAAGAAAGCGGCGCGCACCATGGCATTACCGCGCAGGTGGCGATTAACCGCCAGCGCCATCATCAGCGACAGCACCACCGCCAGCGGAATGGTGATCACCGCATATAACAGGTTATTGAGCAGCGACTGGATAAACACATCGTCATCCAGCAGCGCGACATAATTGTCCAGCCCGACAAAGCGAGCTGGATGACCATTACGCGCGGCACTGAACACGCTCTCCCACACCGTAGCCAGCGCTGGATAATGGGTAAACAACAGCAAAAAACCCAGCGCAGGTAATATCAGCAGGTAGCCATATAGCTGCAACGACCAGAATCTGGGGCGAGTGGCCGGTGCCATGGTGAGTAACGTGCTCATAATAGGGCGCTTACTGGTACGATTTTAACAGACGGTCGGCCTGCTTCTGCGCCGACTCCAGAGCCTCTGCCGGGGTCTTCGCCTGGGTCACAGCCGCTTCGATCGCATGGTTGAGCGCTTCCTGAATCTGCACACTGTTGTAGGTTGACAACTCAGGCTGGGCATACTTCAGCTGCTCACGCGCCACCAGCGCCTGTGGAACGTCCTTCACATAATCCTTCATCACCGTGGTGTCCCAGGCGGCTGGCGAGGTGGCTACGTAACCGGTCGCAATACTCCAGCGCGCGGCCTGCTCAGGAGCAGAAACCCAGCGAATAAATTCCATGGCAGCTTTCTGCTGTTCCGGGGAGGCATTTTTGAACACATAAAGGTTGCCACCACCCGTTGGGCTACCGCGCTGAGTTTTCTCCGGCAGCATCGCGACACCGAATGGGAATTTGGCGTTTTCACGCACCCCGGTCAGGTTGCCGGTGGTGGTGACCATCATGGCGGTTTTGCCACTGATAAAGTCCTGTGGGGTGGTGCCCCAGGCAATAGCGCCCTTCGGTGATACGCCTTCTTTCTGGCCGAGGTCGGTCAGCCATTGCAGCGTTTCGATATTGCCCGGTGTATTGAAGTTCACCGCCGTGCCTTTTCCGTTATCCAGACGGCCACCGTTGGTGGCTGACAGTCCCTGGAAGTTCCAGTAACCGTTTGGCGTAGATGGGATCTCGATCCCCCACTGGCTGACACCGTTATTATCTTTGATCACCAGCTTCTTACCAAAATCGACTACCTGCTGCCAGGTCGCAGGAGGCGTGTTGCCATCCAGACCGGCTTTTTCGAATGCCTGCTTGTTCCAGTACATCACCACCGTGGAGCGCTGGAATGGGATACCCCAGACCTTACCATCAATGTGGCGCAGGAAGGCCGGGTAGAAACCGTCGATCCATTTTTTCCCTTCTGCATCATTCGCCAGATCGCTGGCAGCCACAATGGCACCGGCATCTATCAGCGAATAGGCTTCGATATCACCAATCACCGCCATCTGCGGTGCATTGCCACCGCGAAACGCCGTCAGCGCTTTGGTCACCGTCGTGGCATAGTCACCGGTATAAACCGGCTGAATACTGATTTCCGGATGAATTTTTTCAAAGTCGGCCACCAGCGTATCCACGGTATGGCTGACCTTGCCACCGACCGCAATCGGGTAATACATCTGCAGTTTGACCGCGTCAGCGGCAAAGGCAGTGGAAGCCGTACACAGCAATAATGCAGAAGCCAGGCGTAAAGGACGGATAGCAGACATGATTATTCCCTGATCAAAAGATGAAGATTAAACAGCGTATTTTTTTCCGGATGCGAAAAGTTGTTGTTCAGCCGATGGGCAGCGCTTCCCCGTGGTGGTGGAAAACAGGTATTGCTTCGAGGCTGACCATTGCAGCCCGACCCGGCTACCTTCGTCGAAGCGTTTCATACCCGGCACTTTAACGGTTAACGGCTCATTGATATCCGGCAGCGCACACACCAACAGGGTATCCGCCCCCATATATTCGTAACTGATTACCCGGGCGGTGAGCGCAGCATGCGCGATGTCGATAAGTTGAATGTCCTCAGCACGGATGCCAAGACTCAGGGCCGGTTCATCATCATCCAGCACCGGCCAGTTCATCTGGGATAAGTAATGGCTACAGCCCCGCCGCTGCAGCGGCAAAATGTTCATCGGCGGCGCACCAATAAATTGCGCTGCGAAGACACTGGCGGGGTTGTTGTAGAGATCATCGGGCGTGGCGTGCTGCTCAATACAGCCGTCGTTGAGCAGAATGATGCTGTCGGCCATGCTCATGGCTTCGGTCTGATCGTGCGTCACATACAGCATTGTCAGCCCCAGCTTCTTCTGGAGTGCACGGATTTCCCGGCGCATGCTCTGGCGCAGTTTGGCGTCAAGGTTGGAAAGCGGTTCATCCATCAGACACAAGCTATGATTGGCAATCACCGCCCTGCCCAGCGCCACGCGCTGTTGCTGCCCGCCGGAAAGCTGTGATGGTTGGCGATCCAACAGTTTGTCCAGTTCCATCAGCTTACTGACTTCCGCCAGTCGCGAGGCAAACGTCTGTTTATCTTCGCCGCGCGCTTTCAGGCCAAACAGCAGGTTTTCCCGCACGCTGAGATGCGGAAACAAAGCGTAGGACTGGAATACCATGGAAAGCTTGCGCTGTGAGGGTGGCAAATGAGTAATCAGGGTATTGCGGCAATGTATTTCGCCATGATCGGCGTTTTCCAGGCCTGCGATGGTCCGCAACAACGTCGATTTGCCACAACCAGATGGCCCAAGTAACGCAACAAAAGTCCCTTCCTCAGCCGTAAAACTGATGTCATTCAGGGCAACTTTTTCGCCCCAGGCTTTGGTGATGTGATGAAGAGAAAGGTAGCTCATGCGCCCTCTGGCCCGGAATCAGAATGGCGGTAAGTTAGCTGGGGATAATGAAGGAATTATTTAAGTTGAATGACGTTTAAGTGATGCAGTACCAAACAGCCCCTTTCTGGTAATACAAATTAATTGTCTGATTGAACGCTTCAACCATCATAAATTTTGACTCATATAAATTTCGTATAACAATAGTGTGAAAAATGCGTTTCACCGAAAAACGGGATTCCACGCTTTTCATGATGTTAGTTAATCATGTAACAAAACGTAATAAGCATTCAATCACAAAACATACAAAATAATTACACATTTCCGGATACCTAAGTCATCCTACCACTTCCCCATACCTCAGAGATAATAACAATGAAAAACACATACTACATCAGCATATCTAAAACTCATGATAACCATATTCTCCATAACGCTACCTGCCGTATTTATAGCGAAAATAAAGAGGATATGATTCTGATTGGACGTTATGAACAGCTCGTTATTGCGTTAGGTATTTCGAGGAATAATTTCAGAAAAGTTATCCCCTGTGTACAATGTATTTTAAAACGGCGTCACTACAATATTTCCAGCCCCAGGATTACGCCAGTACCGGTCAGACATTTCCCGGAGTAGAACGTTAAAATATGAACGCCCTGCCAGAGACAGGGCGTTCATCATTATCACCGGCACTCACGCCAAAAGGCGTAACTGCTGGCCATAATGGTCAGGATATAAGCCAGTGCATTAATCAGCCAGTGTGGGGTGACAATTCTTCCCACCAGGCTGAAAAACCCCTCTGCATACAGCGGCATATCACCTGTTTTCGCAGCAATAAAATAAAGTACTCCCAGAATCACCAATTTGGCGATTAACCACGCCATCACGGGGATGACAAGGATAACGCCTTTATTGCTGCTTACCCGTTCACTTAATATCACATAGCACACCAACGGCATCAGCGCTGGAATGACGGCAATCATACTATTCGCCAGCAGTTGCAGCATTGGAACGCCGAACTGCTGGTGAACCTGCCACCATTGAGCGAAGTCGGAAGGCAGCGTGCAATACAACAGCAAAAAGCAAACGGTCCCCCATATCAGAGCGGGCATAAACGTTTTGTCCATAATCACTTCCTTTGTGTTATCACTGCTTTTACCGGCAGCACCTTCCTCCATGCAACATTGTGCGACAACCTGAAATCCGCGCGCCGCCGGAAGTCACTGGCACCGCGACTTCGTTTCCAGAATGGCTCCCGCCGCCTTGTCCAGGTCGAATAAAACCAGAAAGCTTACTCTCGCGAGACTGGTTTCACCTGACAAGGCAGGCTGAACAATCTCAGATGACGAGGCCGGGAACCGCTTGCCAGTGTACGCTATTTTGCTTTCCGCAGACCATATGACTTATCTTGCGTCTACCACATCCTTCGTTCTCCAGACATTCCCATAAAGGGAATCATGTCGTCATTTTTCGGCTGCGTTACTGGCTTGCTGGCAGGTATCTCTCCCGGCTGCGTAGTTGGATTGGCGGCTGGCTTCTCTTCCGGCTTCGCAGCTGGCTTGCGGGCACGTATCCCCCTCAACTGCGTAGTTGGATCGGCGGTAAGCATCTCTCTCAACCGCGCACCGGGCTTAGCGGCAAGCATCTCTCTCAACTTTATGAGCCCAGGCTTACTCAGTTTAATATCTCTCGAGTCGAGAATGTTTTCAGTGCCTCGTAGTACCGCAAGATTCTTTGCAAGCCCGGTATCACCAAACCGTTTAAGATGATCATCAACGTCAATACCATGGCTCTTCAAACGGTTAATTAAACGTGGAGGAAGTGCTCTGACCTCATCCCCGGCCATTGAACTTTCCATTTCCCGCATAAAGGCAGTGGTTTGTTCCGGAGTACTGTCTGTGCCTAGCTCATTTTCAGCTTTTAATGTCCAATATAGCCAGTCCAGTTCGGCTTTGGTCACGGTCCTCCATTTTAACTCTTCCAGAAACTTGTTGTTATCATCAATTTCCGGACTGGCAAGTACAAACTTCCTTATATCTTCAGGCAGGTCAACTTCGCCATTTCCAACTATTGACATCCTGCTATCATTTAGCCTCTTCATCATGTCAGGAGTCTCAGCCCTTCTTTTTTGAGCAAAAACCATGTCCTCTATTTCTTTGAGGTGACTTTTATTTATATCAATTTCTGCCTTGTTAAGGTGATTTTCATCACCTCTTATTCTGGCATTTTCTTTCGCAATCTCTGAGTTACCCTTCTCCTGCAGATATTTATCAATACTCACCCCACGCGCTCTTAAATATTGAATTAAAGCAGGGGGAAGAGTAACGTTTTCCCCCGGTGCAGTCTCGCTTTCCATTTTGCGTACAAATGCAGCGAGTTCTTCATACGTACTTTCGGGAGATAACTCAACTTCAGCTTCTAACATCCAGCGCAGCGATTTCAATTGTGCATCGCTGAGATTTTTATGTCTGAGATGTTCCAAAAAGAGTTCACCATCACTGGTTGCCTGACCTTGTTTAATAAAGTCAGTAATATCATGTGGCAGGCGATAGCCAACACCTGGCGTTTTATTAAGAGACTTCATTCTCTCAATCATTATACTGATTTTATAGTCCCTGATTTTTTTCTCAATTTTTGTTCTAAGTAACAAGGCCCCGCTCGCATCAATATCAACCTTTTCAACATTAAGTTCGCCTGTCGCGTTCATTGCCGCCTCTTTTGAAGACGATGTACCATAACGATGAGCAATAGCGTCAATATTTATGCCATTATTCCTCAGTGACGTAATTGTCGCCGGAGTTAATCGCCCTGGGGTGCCACTGTTTATCAGTGACTCAACCTCATCTTTAGGTGCCTGCACGTTTTTCTCAAGGAGTTTAAGACGAGCCATCACAGCCAGATCACTGAGTTGATGTTTATCCAGGGTACGATCGGATAACAATAAATGTCGATCTAGCTGTGGAAGTCCTTTTTGACTTACTGCCTTACGGGCAGGTCCTTCATCGCCATGAGTACGGATATAATCCTTAACCTTTATTCCCTGTTTCTCAAGTATTTGCTGCAACTCATCTGGTATGGTGGTCTTTTCATCGCCACTCAAAGACCATCTTATTTCATCAAGTAATTTTAGAGCGCCGTTAATATCTGAAGGATCCAGCTTTTTCGCTTCCGCTATGAATTTTAATCTTTTTAGCTCAGTGTGATTTAACCGTGCACGCTCAGATTTCTGCGCGTATCGGGTTTGCGGATTATTATCATCATCGACAGCATTTCCTGACAGGTAATCATCTATATCAATCCCCGCATCGCGAAAGTCTTTTAATAAACTATATGGAATCTGGATGGTTTGATCACCCGTTACTTTACTCTCCAGCTCCCCCAGTTTATCGATCATTCTCTCAAGGCGCTCAGACTGGGACCATTTCTTATGCGATTTCGAGGCTTCCCCCCAGAGTTCATTCACGCCGTGCTGATCATATACTACCTGGCTATAATCCGTAACGCCGTTAACGGTCGCTTTTTCAATGGAAGCCGGGCTACCATGCTTATCCAGTATTTTCTTATAATCTATTCCTGATTTTTCCAGCCTTTCCAGGGTTTCTTTCGATAGCTTAGTATATCTAAGTTCGTCAAATCCCTTATTAAGATCAGCTAAGGTCTGGGTCCATAGTGTTTCAGTTTTTGATCTATCCGCGCCGACACCGGAAGATGAAGTCAGCGCGTCCTCTGAGGGTGCAGATGTTTGCTCAGCATTTGAAAAGAGGGTGTCGGGTCTCGTCGTATCCTCTATGGCCAACCCCATCCAGTCATATGCCTTATCAAGGCCTTTATTGAATATCTTACCCGCATCCCCAGACATCATTGTTGATTTTTGATACCACACCAGACCGCTTTTTGCCGTTTTATTAACACCCTTTGGCAAGTTATCCATCGTCTTCCCGGTAATTTCGTCGGCAACCCCCCCCGATAGGACATCTCTGATGGTTTGGTTGCGGATATTCCGCAACCGGGTCGTTTCATCAGCTGGGGTGATAACGTATTTTACAATTCCCTTTCCTGTGGTTATGAGTGCACCAACAAGCACTCCCATCGGCGTAGATTCAGGAAAACCCGCCATACCCAGCGCCATACTCAGATGCCCTGCCATATCATCAATCGCTTTATATGTGATATCGAGCATTTCCTTCTTTGGATCCGCCACCACTCGTTTGAACTCCCTATCCTGAGTAGTAAGATACCTGTCTGCCAGTTTTGTGTCGTAATGACTGGAAGGGTCCATGATGACTTTTTGGGTTCTCTGAGCTGAGGCTTTTTCCCTGTCACCCAAAACCAGACGCCGGGAAATAAATTGCTGAGTCTCTTCATCAGGTTTAAATGCGTAGCGGGTATCACCATCCTTAATTTCACCAAGTTCACGAGTAGCCTTAACCCGTTTGAAGTTGCCATCATAATCCATAACTAATATATGTGTTTCATTCTCCGAGGTACCAGGTACAACCAGGGCGATAACGTCCTGTACCGGTTGCCCATTATATCTCAGAGTGATAACACCGCTGGTATCACCGTTTAAGTACCCCCTTATCGCTATTTTTTCAGTTTCGGAATGATTATTTTCCGACGAATTAAGTGCATTGGTAAAACCAAGTTTAAATGCGTTGCGGTAAAGCGTTGCCAGTTCAGGCTTTCGATTTCGCATTCCAGTCATATGATTCGTCCATGCCTGATGCAGCCTGGTGTATGAACGCTCAGCATTATTTACATCATCAGGTGTAAGACGAATAATTTCGAAAGGCTTATTCTTGTCTGATTTATACGGTTTATGACCAAAAAGATCCCTGCGGAAGGCTTCTGTGGTGTCAGTTGAATCACGCTTACCCGTGCCACCTTCCCACAATATCTTTACATCATCAGTAACACCGTTACCGGTATAGATGTCAATCACACGCTTGCGATCAAAAGTGGGGGGTTTTGTTTTGTAATTAACGGTATCCACCCAGCTATAGGGGGAGGTTATTTTTCCATGCCCATCAGGATGCCTGTCTATGACATCCTGAATATCTTTCTCGATAAATGTTCTGACTTTGGTGCTATTGCGGACGTCGATACCAATTTGCGTATCGTTATATTCCTCTTCGGTCATCGTGAATTCGGTCGCGTCGGTATTGCCGACGGACGTCTTCTGTGAAGCATCCACCGGGATACCATCCTCTGCCGCTTCCGATGCAGCATTTACCGGTGGCTGTACGGCTCTGGCATCAGATGCTGCCTGTTCCCTGTCGGGCGGAGCACTTCGTCCGACCCGGCTTTTTACCTGCGGCTCCGCTAACCGGTGCGCCTCTGCCGGGCGGCCTTTCCCCACTTTGGGCTTATCCGCTTCACCCGCGTTTCCTTCACTGCGGGTGGCTGCCTGCACGGCTTCGGTTGCTGCGGTTTCCTGCAACGCACGTACCTCCACTGTTCCGGCCGCGATAATCCCCTGAAAACCGCCATCAATAACCATATTCTCTGGCAGTTTCGCAACCGTCTCCTTCATCGTCTCACTGAAGCCTTCCTGCCGGACTTTATTCACCATAAAGCCAATCTGCACACCCGTTTTCAGCAGCGAAGGCGCAAATAAACTCACCGTCTGTTCCATCAATGAGCACATCAGCCGTTTTTCCACCGCATCAAGCATATACTGCGGGACAGGGCGCTCTACCGTCCCGGTGCTCTCCAGCTTTTGCGTGTCCGATAGATAGGACTCAACCGCTTTCCCCACGCTGTACCCGAACTTCAGTATCTTCGTCCCATGGAACATACCGCCCAGCAGACGCTGCTGTCTGTCCCAGCAGCGTCTGCGCCATCCTTTTGGTAAACTCAGAGGACACCTTCCCGGATGACTTTTTCGTCATCTTCTGCACCCAGCCCTGTAGATGCTCCGCCGCTCGTTCCGGCGTTTCCGCCACCAGGTTCACCTCCATGTCATGCAGCATTAGCTCCCGCCTGACACGCGCCGCAAAATCTTTACCCTCCGGGTCTTCGTCTGTTTTAAAAGCCGGCCCCAGCTCATCTACCATCCTGTCAAACAGCACCAGTAAACGCGCCCGTTGCGCCTCATCTGCATTCTCCGGTATCTGGGCCTTACTGGCGTGCACCACCCCGGCAATATGTTTCGCCAGCTTCGCATCCTTTGAAAACAGGTTAATCGCCTTGTGGGTGATTTCCGCCAGATCCGTCGACAGACTCTTCATCGCCGCCTCAGAGGACTGCAGGCATTTCTGGATGGCGCGCTGAGCATTTTTGTAATCCTGCTTACCCCGCAGGGCTGTCGCCGGTATCCCGCTGCGCCCGCCCGGATTCACCAGCTGCTCCATCTCACGGCACATTTTCCCGGTCGCCTCCCGGCACTGCTTTACCGTGGCGCGGCACTTATTTCTCAGCACTCCGATGCTCTTCCTGTGCCGATCATCAGTGAAGGTTGCCAGCATGTCTTCCAGTTCACTCTCCGTCATCGCCATCACCAGCCCCAGCATCTCTGTCTGCTGCTCTGCCGCTACCCGTTTTTTATCCAGCTCCGCCAGCTTTTCTTCCCGGTACTGCTGCAGCGTTTCCTTCCGCTGGTCCGGGGTCAGTGCCCGGCAGTCGTCATTCAGCTGTCTTTTCACCTGCGGCTTCTTCTCTGACGCCGCCATCGCCGCCCCGGCAAGGTCTTCCATCGCCCGCTGAACATTCACCATCATCCCCAGCGGACCGGACACCACCCCCCTGATCTGCGAGTGAAAATCGCTGTGCTCCGCCGGATTAAAGCCGTGCGCCATACCGGTCTGCGTGGCACGCCAGCCTTTCACCGCAAGGTGTCCCAGCGCCGACGCCACGTCCACCACCTTGTCCCACTGCCGCCCCGTCGCCTTCATGGCCCTGTCAGATTTCAGGACATGCAGAAAGACGTCTACCGCGTCCTTTTCCACCTCCACTTCCAGTTTCAGCAAACTGCGGTTCTGGTCCATAGCCTTCTTCACGCTTTTCACCGCTGCGGCAGCCTTCTCAAGCTGCTGCGCAAGTTGTGAGTGGCTGCCTCGCGATAACGCTTTCTCCGTCAGGTTTATACGCCCCGGCTTCAGGTGCTGCTTCAGACTCTCCCGCGCTTTACTCAGGTCCTTCATCACCGTCTCCAGCGCCTTTACCGCCAGCGCCCTCACCGGTTCTCCCCCTTTTTCCTTCTCTGCCGCGTCTGTCACCTCCCGGATGGCTGCGGCACTGTGCAGCGCCGCTGACAGATTACGCAGTTCCACGGCGGCTTCCTTCATGTTTTGTAACGACGCGGTCTTCCTGTTTCCTGCCTCCTCTGACAGCTCACTCCCTATCCCCCCACATAGCGTTGCCAGCGCCCGTGCTGCGTCCCGGATTCTGGCGGACATACCGTCCGCCCCGTCGGTGTCCACTGCTAATTTCGTCAGCGCCAGCTCTTCCTCCAGCAGCCCGTTCTGTTCTGACCGCACATCGCGCAGGTACGCGTCGCGCACCTTTTCCAGCGCCTTCACTACCTTCTCGCAGTCTGACTTCATCTCATCGTAAGCGTTTCCAAGACCCTTATGCAGCAGCGCCTGCTCCGACCAGGGCTTGTCTTTTTCCGACACCTCCACCGCCTGCCACAGGTACATAAAACTGCTTTTTCCCAGCGCCTGTTGCAGCTCACGCCGCACCGCTTCCGGCCCCTCTGCCAGCTGCGCCACGCCGCCGCTTTTCCGGTGCTCCGCCACCCCGGCCAGCACTGCATCCGCCTTCTTCAGCGCCTCTGCCACCCCGTTTAACGAAAGCTGCGCGTTCATCATCCCAACCTTCTGGTGGCCTGACTGCGGAGGCAACCCCGCCAGGGCCTTGCTCAGCTCCCCGATAGCATCGCCAGCCTTTTTCAGAGACGGTTCCGAGGGGGACCACTTTCGTTCCGACATCTCCGTCTGGACCTTTTTCATCTCATCCATATTGACGTCCAGGTGCTCCTGAAGCCTCCCCAGACGGCGGAACTCCTGCAGCTTCCCGTGCTCTTTAAGCAGGTCCGGGAGCTTCACTTCGGGCATGTCTTCCTCCAGCGCCGGGAACAGCGGCGTCTCCGCCTGCTCAACCGTGGGCTCAGGTACCGGGTTGTGTTCAGAAAGTTCGGCCAACGCTTCCATCGACTTATGGAACTGTTCTTTCGAAACCGGTGCCCCGTTACAGGTCATCCTCTCTGCCAGAGGTTTCACGGGGCCATTCTCTTCGCTGAAATTTAATGTCACACTGGTTTTAGCTTCCAGCCAGGCCATCATTTCCCACTGCTCATCCTTCAGGTTTAACAGTTCGCCGGAACCGGTTTTGTTGAATGCACCTTCAGGATTAAAAGCAAGCATCTCGAGAGCATCGAATAAGCTGATAGCGTTTTTTTCCGCCAGGACCGGAAACTCTTCACTGCCGGATTTGCCTGCGATACTGAGAGATTCTGCGGCCGGGGTGTGAATGCGGCTGTTAAGAACGTTGGAAACCATGGAAATCCCTGATGTAAAAAAGTAGAAAAATTAATCAGGGAGATTACAGGTAACACTTCGGCGGGATTATCGGGAAAAGACCTGAACTTATGTATTTAGCCCAATTACCAGGCGAATAGGCTTGTTATCAGGGCGGTCAGTAAGCAGAAGAAATTTTGCAGCAGGGAACGTAAAGGAGAAGAAATACGGAGAAAACTGGCTGATGCCATGGATGCACTCGACGATGCCAGAAACAGGCGCAATACATTGCGCCGCATCGCATATACAGGGATGATTTGGGTTACGCCTTGTTATTTAAAATCAATCGCCATCAACTCCGCAATAGTAGAACCCTGAGTTGAAGCTACGCAGCGATCAAGATAATCAGTAAATTTTGATGATTGTGGCATGCCTAATTTGAGTAGCTTCTCATTACTGAAAACCACGTTAAGCTGTGAAAAATGGCCATAAAGATTCATCGCCCGCAGCATGATGCGTTCGTTGCACGGACCAAAAAGTGCAGAAAAATTCTTTTTATCCGCACTCAATTCTTTGTAATTAACTTTCTGGTAGGTTGCAGAAACGGGTGCGTCTCCAGATGCTTTTGCCATCGCGATGTCGATTTCGGCAAAGGTTACGCTACTTTCCACCCCGGCTGAAATGTGGAATACATCCTTCTCAACTTTGTCAGCTGTCAGCAGCAATTCGAGCGCATCGGCACAGTAATCCACCGGAACAACGTCGATACGATCTTCAAGCTCGCACATAAATTTACCCAGCATAAGCGCCATGCGGAACACCCAGAAGATACTGGCAGAGGGTTCACAACCGTATTGCGAATGACCTACCACAATGGAAGGACGCGCAATCACCAGAGGCAGAGCAGGTAAGGACTCCGTCATCATTCTTTCAATTGTCGCTTTGCTCCAGGTGTACTCAACAATGTGCTGCTGACGGGATGTGGTCAGTTCGCTTTCCGTCACCAGACTGTTGGCACGAGGAACACAAGACATGGCAGTCCCCACATGGACAAAGCGTTTAAGTCCACTCACCTGACTCATACGGCTGGCAAACTTGAAGGTGCCTTCCACGTTTACCTTCCATATGTAGGGATTATTGCCGAACGATGCCACAGCGGCGCAATTCAGGACGTGAGTAACATCATCAAGCCGGGGATCCGCTGTAAAATGCTCTGGTGCAGAGAGATCGCCAGGCAGGATTTGTTGCGTTGTCAGGGAATCCAGCAGAATGCTATCCAGTCCGAACTTCGCCAGATTTTTTTTAACCCGCTCCAGTCCCTCTTCAGGCGTTTCTCCCCTGACAAGCAGTAGCAGGTTGTTTATTTGACCTTTCTTTAACAAATTAGCAGTAACTGCGCCGCCAAGAAAACCTGTTGCGCCTGTGATTAATATATTTTGCATGGATTTAATCTAATGGTGTTGTGTAAAGAGTGGCTATCCCGGCACACGTTATTCCATCGAGATTAAATGGCAGTTAAATAAGTAATTCATAAAAAAATTGGCAGGAGGAGTGAACTTTATCAAGAAAGGTCAATGCTTCCATGGCACAAGGGAAATCCTGTCGATAATATCTTCAGCCGCTTTCATTTTGACGCACTTATTTATACCCCTGAAACACTTTAATAAAAACATCGGCGCATGCAGTAAAAAAATCAAATAGATAGAATTCTCATTCTTATTACCATCATTCTGCCCGGTCACCAGAGAATTCATATAAAATAGGGCGATAACCTGATATGGCGAGTTAGAACTCATCCAACCTGATATTTTGCGATTTTATATGCTGCCAGAAGCGCTCTGCCGCAAGATTTAGCCTCGCTCCCGAACGATAAACATATGCCGAGATCGGCAACGACAGTGAACCATCCATAATGGCCAGCTTGCCTTCTCGTAATTCCCGCTGAATCGAATACTGCGGTAACCACCCCACCCCATGACCATTTACGATCATCCGTTTGAGCAGCTCACTCATGGAAGACACAAAGCTGAGCGTAAAGGTATTCTCGGGAATTTTATCGATGACCTGATTAACCTGGCGCCCCATATAGCTGTCGTTGGCATATTTCATCAACGGCAAAACATCGCCATTCAGACTGAATAAGGGTCTGCCATCCACATCACAGGGGCTGACCAGATGAAGGAAGGAATCAAAAACCTTATGATGAATAAAGGGATAATTCATAAATTCTTCGTTGTAGAAGGTCAGAATAAAGTCGCTTTTTCCTTCTTTCAGGTTATAAACCGCCTCGTCAACGTTGATCGACTCAACATAATGAATTCTTTCAGCGCTATCGGTGTATCCGGCGATCAGGTTAGGCAGCAGCAGTACGGAAAGTGAGGGGGCGGCATCGAACTTGATACTTTGCCGAAAGTTATCCAGCCCTTTGATTCGATTCAGCTGGTAGTCCATATCATCCAGCATGTTGCGGGCATAACCGACAAAACTCTTCCCCTGCCGGGTAAGTTGCAGTGGATTGACGCTGCGATCGAAGATGGCAAAGCCGATGGCAGACTCAAGTGATTGAATCCGGCGGCTAAATGAAGACTGGGAAATGTTTCTTTTTTCCGCCGCTAAGGTAAAGCTGCGGGTCTCTTCCAGAGCAATGACGTCATAAAACCATTTAACTTCAAGATTACTGACCACAGTGCGGAATCTCACAAAACCATAACTGGCGCTATGCAAATTATGCATGGCATATAGAAATTATGCAATCATTGCATCTGAATGATGGTGCTAGTATCCAGAACAGTTGATTAACTGATTTCCGTAAACTCATTAACAGCTCAGTTAACTATCACGCTCAACAACCGGTCGCAGTTTAATGCAACCCAATACTCAGCCAGCTATCAGTCAGGTATAACATGTCCAGCACTGCGATGATTAAAACTGCCCTGTCAGATTTAGGGATCACCGACGTTTCTGAAGTGATCTATAACCCGGATTATGATCTGCTTATCGAGCATGAAACTTCATCTGAACTCAGTGGCTATGAGCGCGGAATGATGACTGCATCCGGTGCCGTCGCAGTTGATACCGGCGAGTTCACCGGTCGTTCTCCGAAGGATAAATATATTGTCCGCGACGAGCTGACGCAGGATAGCGTGTGGTGGTCTGACGCTGGTACCGGCCGCAATGATAACAAACCCCTGTCCCCTTCGGTCTGGGCTGAATTACGCCATCTGGTCTCAAACCAGTTATCCGGTAAAAAACTGTATGTCGTCGATGCCTGGTGTGGAGCAAGCACCGACTCACGCCTGGCGGTACGCTTTATTACCGAGGTTGCCTGGCAGGCGCACTTCGTGAAAAACATGTTTATTCCGCCGCTGGCTGAAGAACTGGAGAATTTCACACCTGATTTTATCGTGATGAACGGTTCCAAGTGCACTAATCAGAACTGGCAGGCACAGGGTCTGAACTCTGAGAATTTTGTTGCCTTTAACCTGTCCGAGAAGATGCAACTGATCGGTGGCACCTGGTACGGCGGTGAAATGAAGAAAGGTTTATTCTCAGTGATGAACTATTTCCTGCCGCAGCGGGGCATTGCTTCAATGCACTGCTCAGCCAACCGTGGTGCAGCGGGCGATGTCGCGCTGTTTTTCGGTCTCTCAGGTACCGGCAAAACGACCCTTTCTACCGATCCACAGCGTGAGCTGATCGGTGATGATGAACACGGCTGGGACCATGAAGGCGTGTTTAACTTTGAAGGGGGTTGCTACGCCAAAACTATCAATCTGAGTGAGGCCGCTGAGCCAGAGATCTACCGCGCTATTCGCCGCGATGCGTTGCTGGAGAATGTGGTCGTCAGAGCTGATGGCAGCGTTGATTACGCTGATGGGCACAAAACCGAAAACACCCGTGTCTCCTACCCGCTGTCGCATATTGAGAATATCGTCAAGCCGGTATCGCGTGCCGGAAATCCGTCTAAAGTGATTTTCCTCGCGGCTGACGCTTTTGGCGTATTACCGCCGGTATCGCGCCTGACGACTGACCAGATGAAGTATCACTTCCTGTCTGGATTTACCTCGAAACTGGCGGGCACCGAACGCGGCATTACCCGACCCACTCCGACGTTTTCAGCCTGCTATGGCGCGGCATTCCTGATGCTGCATCCGACCCAGTACGCTGAAGTGCTGGCGGAGAAAATGGCCGAAACGGGTGCAGAAGCCTGGCTGGTCAACACCGGCTGGAATGGTGCCGGTGAGCGACTTTCACTGCGTGATACGCGTAATATCATTCGTGGCATTTTGAATGACACCATTGTGCTCGGCGATAACACGCTGCCGGTATTTGGGTTGCTGATCCCGGATGCGGTGCCGGAAGTGCAAACCAGACTGCTCGATCCGCGTAATGGCTGGGGATCTGAAGAAAAATGGCAGGAAGAAGCGACCAAACTGGGCCGCCTGTTTGTGACGAACTTCAGTCAGTACGCAGAAACCCCGGAAGGCGCGCGCATCGCCCTGGCAGGGCCTGATGTTGCCAGCGAATAACGGCTAAGCACGCATGCCTCCCCGGTATTCAGTGGGGAGGCCATCTGCATACATCACAGCAGTGTCGTATGTATATCGACCCAGCTGTCAGCAGGAATATCAGCATAGTCACCGGCAACCGGGGTCACAGTGCCTTCCGCACTGTTATAGGCGTACTTCAGCGACCTGACACCAATCACAAGCGTATTGGCAGCGTCAGACTCGATGGCAGCCACCAGATGCTGCATTCCTCCTCCTCCCGCAATCATCGGATTGCTGATTCTCCAGGTGGAATTATTCCTGATTGCGGATGCGCCTGTGACTTTATATTTCCCCGTCGATTGCTTTGTCACCGCAATTTGACCTGACTGCGCATAACCGCGATTAATCGCACTAAAATTATCGTTTTGTTTAAAGCCATCCTGCACCGGCGATCGGGTTGCTGCCGGTATCGCATCACAAATGCGGATCACTGCTCCCAGCGTCTTCACGACGCGCCCGTCGTTAAGTGGAACATAGGTATTTGATGTTAATGAATTTGCCGCCTCCACATACACAATACCATCAGGCTCACTGGTGACGTGCTCATCACCTGAACTGTTAATAAAGACTTTATCCACACCTGAATTTGCGGCATCGGTATAACGCAGTGGTATGAACGTCGCACCTTCATTGCGTGCGGCAATTTTTGCATACACGATGAGCATGTTGTTTGGAACATCATACACATAGCCAAATTGCGTCAGGTCTGCAATGCCATGTCGTGAGTCGGAAGGATCGCGCAGGTTCGTAATACGCAACACATGCTTTGCGGTAGTCGTATTCAGAGACGAAACCAGAACATCATTGCACTGGATAAGATAGGTATAGATTGATTCTGATAACGTCCCGCCGGAGATATAAAACCCGGTGAAGTTGGGACCTGAGCTTCTGATCCCGGTCTTAATCGCGAATAATTTGACCCAATAAGGCTGACTGTTCCAGCCAGTGGGATAGACACTGCCCTTCCTCAACGGCGCGATTAAATCCTTATCCGTTAATGCGCGTGGAGCAACCACCCCGGCCCCGCCATAAGGTGCACCGTAATCGGTATATTGCCCGGGACCGGCAATATACATGTCAGCAGAGCCGTCAGATTTGGGGAGAAAAATCAACGATGAGTGCAGCGTATCATCCTCTGCACCGGCAAAAGGTAATCGCAATATGCTGCCATTCCATGCGGCAACACCTTGCCCATAGGGTTCAGTGAACGGGATCGCCACTCTGGCCGCAGTGGGTCGTCCTTCTTTTATCGCATAGGTCTGCATACGACCGCGTTCATCAATAATTAAAGCCGCCCGGTTGTCCGGGCCGCCAAAACTCATTCCGGCGATGCCTTTTGGGTCCGAAGCGCCCTGCACAACATCGAACTGGCCGCGTTGTTTTACCCGATCAAACACCGAGGCTAAACCATTGCCAACGATCGCCTTTCCTTCACCGCTAAAAACATCAGCCATTGGTTCTGCTTTGGTAACGAAAGGAATGCCCGGTGCCGGATGCGTTGTTGACTGGCCCCCAGCGGAAGCTGCCGCCGAACTTCGGGTTGAGAACAGCGTGAGAAGTGCTGAAGGAAGGATCCAGTGCAAAAGATTTCTGCGTGATATCGTCATAATTAATCACTGCCTATGCTGGTCATATTAAAAAACTCTACAGCACAAAAAAGAGTCCCGGACATCATTATTATCGGCCACTGGTTACTGCTGCCAGCCAATGTTATTGCCAGTTTTTCCCCATATATCCACACTGGTGTTAGCTGTGCCTGTTTTTAACGCTGGAGAATCGCTGGCGAGCTGAAGGATATTTTTTGCCTCTTTTATTCCCGCAGGAGGGACCAGGGGTACAGTGAATCTGAATTTAGGATCGACATAATGTAAATCACGGGTCAAAACCCCCGGTAAGGCTGCCGACGCGGCGTCCGGCCAGGCTTCTGAGAAGAAAATACAATTTTTAAAAGCGTATTTGGTCAATAAACTGCCAAACGTCGCAACATGCTCCGGGCTGATAAGATCTGAATTATCCCGATGTTTCCAGTAGAAAATACAATTCTCCAGGGTTAACGCTATAGCCGCCGGGTTATCCTCTTTACGTGGATTGCAATAAAGAACATGGTCATTGGCCTGAGAAACGGTGTCGATAAACAGGCAGTTACGCACCACGTTGTTATAGCAGTAGCGGAAACAGCAGGCTTTTTTCCAGTAAATATCAGAGGTCCGTTGCGTTCGCGCTACCCCATCATTGTACGAGACAATATATTCAATCACGTTATCGACACAGCCTACACCATAGGTATGGTAGAGAGTGTAGGTATCTTCACTGAGTGGTTTATAGCCGTTAGCATGGTACCAGCTATTAGAAAACGGTCCCTGAACCAGCATAAACGGCTTGGCATTATTGGTCAGGTAGCCCCAGCGTAACAGGCAATTATTGCAATGGTAATCCAAATCCAGTGCGTAACGATCAGGAGCTGCCGGACCAGAACCGTGCACCTCAAAATTCTGGCCGGTGGCATAAGCGCACATGGTCATCCATAACGGAACATCAGCACGGGCTGTGGTCCAGGCTTGTGGATCTTTAACCGGGTTATAAACATTAGTGCGGTAAGAAGAATAATAAATATTATCCCAACCTGATTCCCATTCATCACCACGCACATCACGGTTTTTATTTTTACTGGCGGCACCGGAAAGTAAAACGCCGTAGTTGACGATATTAGTGAATGAAACATCAAGGATACGCACCCCATAACTTTTGCGCTGGTCGCCATAATAGGTTGCAGGATCGGAAAGATTGGGGTTACCACGAAAAAATATGCCACAGTTGATGTGATCACCGTAAATATCATGAAGAAAGATTTTATGGGCAATATTTGTCTTGTCTCTGACTGCCAGATGAATGCAGGCGACTTCTTTAGTGGGTGCGGATCCAGAAATTGCGGCGGGGTCACCGATAAAATTAATATGGTGGATTTCCAGATTGCATATTCCGTTTTCGTCTCCCCGCACCGTGCCATACAGATAGCCTCCGGTATGCTGTTCGCCAGGCGGCGAGGAGAGCTGTAACGAATTGATATTAAAGTTCTGGAAAGTCGTGTCGGTATGACGTGTGGCGGCATCTTTAGGATACCAGATCGGCCAGGCACCTTCTCCATAAGACGTCAGGACACTTTGTGTACCCGAACGATTCAGGAAAAAGGCGAGTTTGTTCTGGCTAAGATAGGACCAGTTAAAACGCGTACCACATTTGATTGCAACGGTAACAGGATGGGTGACACCAGAGGCGATGACTTCATCCATCGAACGAAAGGGATGCTCCCGGCTCCCATCACCACGGGCAGTCGATGAGGGATCAACATAGATATACTTCATTCTGAAATACCCTGATAATGAGCGGGCCAGGATGCCAGCCCTTTACTATTTATTGGATCAGTTTTTCGAAGAACTCATAAGGAATGCCTGATGATATTTTCCTGGTAAAGACACAGCCCGAAGCTTTGATCCTTTCAAGGTCACTACTATCAAGAATTCTTGGATAATCTGGTCCGGTTGTCCAGTCGATGTATCTCAATGCATCATTCAGCTTATTTTCGTCATGATAATTATCGGTCACACCGATCTCCTTAAGAGCAGTATGAAAGAAAACTTCATCAGAAATAAAAGAATGATGAAACAAATCACGATACCAGTCATTGGCATTAATAAATGCCATTAAAGCCTGTAACGTTTTCTGGTTCAATGAAATCCAGTTAGTCCCTTTGTAAAACTTCGCCACCTTATGCGCATCCTGTTTAAAACGCCTGCTGACATAAAATGGCATAATCAGTCTGAACATTCGAGTCTTCACCTTTTCAGGGAGGCTTTTATCTTTCTTATAGAAATAGTGTGGGTAGTCATACCTGACCCGGAGCAGAGGATCCACATAAGTATTGCGTTTATCCTGATAGTGGATCAAATTCCTCATTTCAATGGAAGATAACAAATCATTGATTTCCTGATTAGTCATACATGGGAGGTCATCTCCCGAAATTAAAAACATATAATCAAAATTAAAGTTTAATGCTTCATTGAAAGTTTTAATCGTCGAGTCAACGAGACTATACCCTCCCCAGGATATATCAACACGATCTCTGACAAAAAAAACATTCTTCGCGGTGAAAACTTCAAATTCATCCATCGAAGACTTAGCATCCACATGGATTAAAATGACATTTTCTTCAAAAGAAGATAAGTAATTCACCGTATATAAAAGTGGATTGGTTATTTTATGGCAAAGAATACAAAATATTTTCTTCATTCTTTACTCTCCTAAAGTTGAAACAGCTCATTTTAATGAATTCAATCAACAGGATAAGCAACACTTCATATCAGGCTACACGAATGTTCTCAGGTTGATATTTCCGGGTTTTGATAAAAGGCTTTTGCGCTATCACGTAGTGATCGTCGGCAACACTGGTCATCACTATGGCTCCGGCACCTATCACCACATTATGGCCGATCTCGATATCATCACCGAGAATACAGGAGTTAACCCCCATCGAGACATTATCACCGATGATAAAGTGCTCGGGGTAGGACAATCGGTTCCCTCCCACGGTACAACATTGTCTGATATTGAAGTTCTTGCCAATAACACACCCGCTATTGATGACAACCGAGTAGGCATGCCAGATAACAAATCCATGGCTAATTTTTGTCCGATATGAGATTTCAATCCCAAACATAAATTCATTAAAAAACTTATGCATGATAACAAAGATCAATGTTATCGGATAAAACACCGCCACACGCCGGGCATGTAAAGATGCCAGCCGATACAGCAATACAACCAGCTTTGACTTGATACCTGGATTCATTTTAATTTCTGACAATGTCAGTTTCATGCTGCGAAAAATATTCATCATTACTCACCTGATCCAGAGTTATAGTTAATCCTGATTTGTTTATTGTTAAGAAAACCAAGCAAATTGATCTGAAATGTTCTAACATGGAGTCTGAAGACAATCCCATTTCTGAAAAAATAGTTGAAGACAGTCAGAGAAATAAGTTCTGTTAATAATGTCGCTATCGCTGCACCGTAGATGCCATAGAACCAAATAAGTGGAAAATTCAAAGCCATACTGGTAAACAGTACCAACAGTGTTTTCTTGGACAAAAATGCATAGCCCGAATACTTCGCGATAAATCGTCCTGACACGGTTCCCAATGCTGACAGCATAGTCGAGCCAAAAATAATCAACAACGGAATATAGGCGTCCTCGTATTTTTCGCCATAGAAATAATCGATGAAGTAGCGACCAAAAAAGAATGACACGATAAAAACAGGTAATGATAAAGCAATAACCGTGATATTAAGCCTGGCCGTTTTGTTTAATGCCTCTTCTTCATCATTTTCTGAAAAAATTGCAGGGAATGCAGAAGTTGTAAAAGCATTGAACACAAATGACCATGCACCTGCAAGAGTGGCCGCAACCGAGAACACCCCGACACTCCCATGACCTTTCATAAATTCCAGCCCCATCATCGAGAGTCGCGTATAGAGTGCAACCGAGATTGAGGAAATAACAAACGCCATACCGGAATAAAAAAGGTATTTTGCATAACGCATCTGATTTCGCCAGACCACCGTTGGCCGGTCAATTTCCAGATGGAAAAGGAACCGACGCAATACAAAAGGTATCAGTCCTGTCAGGATTATCGGTACACATAACCAGACTGGATCCATTTCCAGCCAGGCAATCCCCCAGCGGCAAAGCAGGCTCACCACCAGACCAATCACATTGATCAAGGTGTTCTTTTTTGACTCCAGCTTTGCATCAAAGAACAGGTTATAAACATCCAGCGTGGTGAATAAGCAGGCCAGACAACATGCAAAGACAAAATAGATGCCCTCTTCACCCAATCGCCACCAGGTAAATGCGATGAAGGGAATACAGAGCACAGCAAAAATCAACAACCTGAACCAGGCTGTGGTGAGTGTGATCTTGATCCCCGACTGCTGGTTCCTGCTCATCCTTTTGAAAATGATGACATCACTGCCCATCTGGGCAACAATTTGCGTTATCTGGAAAATTGAAGTCGCGAACGCGATCTCTCCAAATATCTCTGGCCCTACATATTTTGCTACGAAGGACGTAACGAAAATCAGGCCAAATACAGCTATCAGCTTTTCTGAGATAATCCAGAAAGCATTAGTGACCACTCGCCTGTTCACAGCAATCTCCTGTAAGAGCAAAACTGTTTCACGTCAAAAATAAATATGGTGGGATGGCAAGGCAAAGATTAAATTTTTACTCTATCAACACGATAAAGAAAGTTAAGGAATTTCTCTGGCGCAACCCGGGTAGAAACCCGGACAAGAAAAGCAGCAAGGTTGTTAACTATCGAGACCGTCTTCAGTTGTCTTTTCAGATTAAAGAGAGACGCTTCACTCTTAATGTAGTTAAAACCCCGGCGTTTCTTTAACATGCCAGAGCCAACCCGAACATTCAACAAAATATCTGTTAAATTATGTGTTGTAAAATTCCCTGCGATTATTCTTAACCAGAGATTGTAGTCCTCCATAAATAGATGATGACGATAGCCTCCGACCTGATCAACTACCGATTTTTTAAAAATCACACTCATATGATTGAATGGATTTTTGAGTCTTGAAAAGCGTTTAATATCCGTATGGTTCTCAGGAAGACGTTTAAGTCGCTGCTGGCCGATTTCATCAAACTCAATAACCGCAGCTCCCAGTAAGGCAATTTCAGAATTTTCCTCCATAAACTTCATCTGTCGCTGGAAACGTTCCGGAAGACAGATATCATCCGTATCCATACGCGCGATGTATTCGCAGGAGCAGTGTTTCATTCCTTCGGCCAGTGCCAGTCCTAAACCGATATTTTTTTCCAGTTGTACCCGTTGAACGGAGAGTTTACTTTCCCACCGTGTCACCACTTCCTCCAGTGCATTATCAATAGGGCCATCGATAACCAGAATAATTTCCTTAGGCTGAAGCGTTTGCTGCTCCAGGCTGAGAAAACAACTTTCCAGATTTTCTGGTGTTTCCTTAAAGTATAAGGACATCAATACAGAGAATGGTTGTTGTAACATACGTCACCTTTTGCTGTGTGTAATCAGTAATCAATGCAATCAAATCTCCTGATAAAGTTCGCTATAGCTAAGTGCCATTTTTTTTGCGGAGTAGTTTTTCGAATAATTGTTTTTGGCATTTACTGACAGACTGGCCTTGTCGTTGAAAAAATAGTGCTCATCAAGGCAGTCAATCAGCCCCGATGTTGTTTTATTAAATAAAAACCCACTTTTCTCTTCCCAGGAATTAAGAACTTCTCTATGTGGCTCGATATCTGAACAGATGAATGTCTTACCCGAGGCCATTGACTCAATCAGGGCTAATGGAAGACCTTCCGCGTGAGAGGCTGAAATAAAACAATCAAAATCTTTATACAGTGAATAAGGTTGATCGGTACTACCATGAAAAATAACCTTTTCGTTGTTAAATCTGCTGCGGAGATGTTCTTCATCAGTACCCGAACCAATAATATGCAGTTCAGCGCGCTTCCCCTGGCACCAGGTCTCAAACGCTTCCAGAATTTGCTGAACATTTTTCCTTTTGTTTAGCACACCCAAATAAAAATAATGCACCACATTGCCATGATGCTGATGTTGTAAAGAACGCGGCTGTTCGACACCATTGGGGATGGCAGTCACCTTCTTCATCGCGTGATGACTTACACAATGTTTCATCACCGCATTTGAACAGGCAACTTTGTAGAAATGACGAATCATGAAGCGTCCGACCAGACCTTCAAGCATCCCTTTAACGAATCCTTTGGTCTGCACGAAATCCACTTCAAAATAGTTATGTATGGTGGTGACCTGTGGAACTGAAGCAAACGAGAAATAATTGAAGATATCGGAGACCGTGCAATGACTATGCACAACCGAAAATCCTCCTTTCCGGATAAACTTCAATGCCTGTAAAATGGCCGTTCGTTTGAATATGGTGACTTTCGCTCGTGTAGCAAACTCCCCTTTACGTTCGCCGTCATTAAGAGCCAATACTTCAATGTCATAAAAGTCAGGCAGATTTTTTATTATGGTCAGACATACGTTTACCGGCCCCGCGTTTTTTAAACTCGGGACAATAAAAAGGATCTTGTTTTTCATTTAATGGTGTCTTTTAAAAATTGATAAATTTATCTATGTTTTATCCAGTACCCGTCATAGTCGATATCGTTGAGGTACTTATCAAAATCATTTTCGCTATAACTCAGCAGAAATACCGGGCTTGTCCAAGCGTAGGACCATAACCCCCCCATCGACAACGTCCTTCTCTGGGTATAGATATTGATGACCAGCAAACTTAGCAGGGCAAATACCACCAGAAAATTCCTGAGCAGAATGCGAAATTTCACCGAGTTAATCCCGGCAGAAAACAAATAGATATAGCAAAGCCTGATCGCAAGCAAATATTGAGCAATGTTAAGGTAGCGCCCCATTGCCGTGTATGAAATAGACATGATGAAACAGCTGGGAATGAATACATTCAGGAATCTATCGTATCCTTTCAATTCACTTTTACTCAGCAGATAAAAGATCAGAGAAGCAAATCCAAGCAGCCGCGTAATGAGTGCAACAACAATTGTATTACTATCGTTGGGGGAGGAACTAAAAGAACCATCAACATACCCTCCCATTGCATAGTCACCAACCCCCATAAAAGAAATGCTGGGCAGAATCGATCGCAATGCAACAGCACTCAACAGCCCAAAAAATATGCTCAGCGGAATGACAAATTTCTTTTCAACTCTAACGAAAAGACTTCCTAAAAATACCAGGAATACAAACGCCATGGAAAAGTGCATGAGTATTGAAAGTGCAATAAATAGTCCACATCGTATCTTGCCACGGCTGTAGTAGCTGGTAACCGCATAGATCATAAATACCAGTGAAGTGCCGTAGCGAATGCCCAACACCAGGTTTAAGATATTGAGTGTTGAAAACACAGTAAAATAAGTCAATGCCAGTTTCCCGCAAGATACCGGACGATCTTCTATCCCTGAATTTTTTATCAACGTCACATTTCTGAACGAGGCCAGTAACAAATAACACATCAGTCCGCCATAAAAGGCCGGAATGAAAAAGAACGGGATTTTCAGCAACTGGAATATCCAGCCATTGACATAAAGCAGGACATCAGTATGCACCCCGGCAATATCTGAAAATCTTGTTCCCGGACCATAGGCGCTGATCTCCAGATAGCGCCGGTAAAGATCGCCCAATGGCGGAATCTTAATCAGCAGGAAAAAGTAGAACATCGACATGACAAAAAATGGCAGACGGTTCATTCCCTTTTTATCCAGAGAGAAAAAGGAAAGTGCCAAACCGCCTAATGGAATAGTCATGCTCATTGCTAAGCTCAAAGGCATTAGCTTATTCAGTCTCATAGTCATGAGCTCACCTTATATTATTGTCAGTGATTCTTTATTTCTGGATACCAATAAGCTTTCTGACTTTTTGCTTAGCCAGTATTAGCAGATTGTCAATGCCAGGGTAGCTCATAAATTCTTTAAAATTTATCTCATCTTTCCTGTTCTGCTTATCCTGAAAATAGAGAGAATTGAGGTGCTGACGACTCAGATGTGCTTTATGTGTGGTAATAAATTTCTGATATCCCTGCCAGGCCTTACTTCCTGTTGTAATTCTTGGCCGATCATCTTCAATGTTCACCACATAAGTTGCATCATTCATTCTGTAACATGCGCCGTAACGCAAAATCATGCGATACCAGAGATCATAATCCTGCCATGCCGGAAAAGTGGTATCAAAACCACCGATGTTTTTCATCATCACCGTTTTAATAAACACCTGGTTCCCGACCCAGTTTTTAAATCCCATCATATTTAACGTGACATCACCGGTATATTCTTTCCATTTGCGTTCAATATCCCTGTTCTTGAAGATCATATTGGCACAGAGGAATGATTTGTTCAGCCTGCGACTGGCTTCGACAAAGTTAGCGATCCTTTCACTTAAGAAATAATCATCATCATCAAGACCCGTGATAAACTCACCTTGTGCAATTTCAATACAGCGATTGCGGGCATAGCAGGCCCCCATCGGTACATCGTTTTTCAGATAAACGATCCGATTGTCACTCTTTTGCATCTCAGCGATGACGACTGCGGTGTCATCTGATGAACCATCATCACAGATAATAATTTCCAGATTTTTATAAGTCTGGTTTTGCACCGATGCGATTGCGCTTTTAACCAGCGACGAACGGTTATGCGTGGGAATGTAAACTGTGACCAATGGCTGTGCTGTGTGCCTGGCATTCATAATCTTATCTCCATGCATAGAAAATAATATGCATCTTTATTTTCAGATAACGTATTTATAATAAAAATCAACTCGCCTGATTCGTTTAATAACTGCTATTATCCTTTACCAACGGATTCATATGAATATTGGATATCGCTGTAGCTGTAGTAACCATTGGCGCGGAGTTTTGCACCATTCAGAATAAAGCCATTCACTGTGATGCCGCTGCGCTCAAAACGACGCAGACTAATTTCGATTTCTTTTACTGTATTTTTTGCACAGCGAACCACCATCATCGTGGTTCCGGCGTAGGTACCGATAATTTCCGCATCTGTCACCGCCAGCACCGGAGGCGTATCTATTACCACCAGATCGTAATTTTTCTCGGCCCACCGCATTAACTCGCCAAATCGTTTACTCATCAGGAGTTCGGTGAAACCCTGAGCAACTTTGCCACGAGCGATAAAGTGCAGGCTGTCACTGATTTCGACCGGCAGAACTGCTGAGATCGGATAATCCGCCGCAAGTATTTCCGCTAACCCTGCCTTACCCGGGATATTGAAAATTTGATGTGCAGTCCCCCTGCGTAAATCTGCATCAATCAACAGCACTTTTTTTCCTGTTTGTGCAATTACTGCACTGAAGTTAGTGCTGACGAATGTTTTCCCTGCGCTCGCGCTAGCACCCGAAATCATCAGGATGTTGTTACGTGCTTCAAGCATGGCGAAATACAGGTTGGTACGCAGGCTGCGCATTGCTTCAATTGCCAAATCGTCAGGATTTTCACGTAGCAGAAAAGCCGAAGACATTTGGCAGGACTTTTTTCGATTCCTTTTTTCCAGCCATTCCGAATACGGAATACTGGAATACACGGCCATGCCGCGTTGTTCTAACTCATCTGACGATTCCACGGCCTTATTCATCGCTATTCTGATAAAGATCACTGTCGCTGAGACAAAAACTCCCAATAACAGGCCCTGAAAAACAATAATGAGTTTTTGTAGTGACAGTGATTCGGAATCATCAACCGCGCTATCGACAATGCGGACGTTGCCTATCGCGCCGGAAATGGCGACTTTCAGTTCCTGCTGCCTTGCCAGCAAACGCATGTAGATATCATGTTTAGCATCCACGTTCCGCGTCAGGCGCAATATCTCCTGCTGGATAAGGGGCATGCCAGAAATCTTCTCATTCAATTTCGCTTTTGCTGTCAGCAACGTGTTACGTTTTTCCTGCAGGGTCTTATAAGCCGGATGATCTTTGGTATAAAGCTGCGCAATTTCAGACTCGCTGATGGTGAGGTCATTCAGCTGGCTATCAATGGCTACCGACTGGTCAAGAACAGACTGTGCTTCTAACGGCAGATCAACCGTCCCATTGATCTCTCTGGCGGCATTGAGCTTATCTTCATAGTGATCTAAATCACTGCGGACAATCGGCAGTTGCTGATCTAAATACGCCAGGCTTTGACTATCCTGCGCCGCCTGCTCGCTGATATTCTGGCTCAGATAATGCGATGCGATATTATCCAGGATCTTAATGGTTTCACTGCGGCTATTACCTGTCAGTGTCAGAGTCAGCATGCCGCTATTCATGACAGGGTCCAGCACTGTCAGATTACGCATCACCGCGTTGATTGCATTTAGTCGCGAAGTATAAGTTGCGATAAATTGCGCGCCAGGCAAGGCACTAATTCTGTCTGCCAGAATCTTCATCCCCGCCTGACCGGCTACTTTGCCGGTTTCAGCAATGAATGATTTATTATGATAGTCAACCTGATAGTGATGGCTATCAATCACCGTTAATGTTGCCTGGTCAGTTTTATCGTCCGTTGCCCCGGGGAGATAGAGCTGACTTACATCAATTTCACCCCCGGTTTCACCCGTCAGCTGCGCCAGCGCATTACCGATTATCGGTAAACGCTTTGGTTGTACATCGGCCTGCAAATTCAGGTCATCCACTGTCTCACCGATAATCTGTCTTGACTGTAACAGCTTCACATCAATTGAAGAGACCGGCTTACCGTCTGGCATCAGGCTGCTGCGGCTGGCCAGAACAGTGTTGGTCGGTTCGGGTTCAACCTGAATCAGCGCATTTGCCTGGTACGTGGCGGGCAATAGAAAGGCGTAGCCCAAAGCCAGCAGCATAAAACCAGTGGTGATGCCCAGAATCAAATGGCGCGAGTCAAGCAACTCTGCGCAGAGTCGGCTTACCTCAACGCCATCTTCTTCTTCCCTATAAATACTCACAACGGGTTTTGTTGCCATGATTTCATCCTGTTATCTTGCTGCATAATTTACAGGCATAGCCCGCGCCAAATGACAGACAGGCAAATATCTGCAGCAATCTCCAGATTGAGATTTTTCGCAGTAATCGCTGCCAGTGGCGAGTGCGCCATAAAATGAATCAATGCCAGAGAGATTAACAAGGCGGCGTTAAAGTGTATGCGCTGCTGTAAAGTAGTCATATAAAGTAAATCCAATCAATTACATCACTGAATATTTTATTTTACGTATTTTCTGAAAAAATCTTAAAAATGCACAACCCGTTCTTCCGTAAAGGCATCATTAACAATGAATTCATTTCAATAGCGAAAGCGACTGACTTTTACGGATAAGAATCCGTCCCGTATCTTGTCCAGCAAGCGCCATTTACTGGTTAAATCGTGGGATTGCGCCAGTGAATAATTAAGTGTATTAACCACCTGTATTGCTACATCAATCTTTTCCATTTTCAGCAATTCGAGCCGACTAAAAAATCCGGTATCACAACCATTCAGTGTAAAATGGCTGTCGAATACGCTCGTACTTATTGCAGAAAATTTCTCCACCAAAGAGCGATAGATCACCAGACCTAAACCTAATGATTTTACGTTTACTTCAGTATTGATCTTCAGGCCATCACTGGTTTTGCATACCGAATCGTTAATGATGGGATAGTATACTTTCCCATCCAGTCGGCCCCGGATACTCGGTATCTGTAAATCCACACCATTTTCATGATAACGATCCAGTCTTTTTATATATTCTTTGTTCAGAATGCTGTCATCATCAAAGAAAATAAATCGCTCGTACCTTTCACTACCCCTGATGACGTCGTTGCAGACTTCACCGAGCGGCAGGTCACCAATCGACTCTTTAATATCGATACTATTCACAAAAAAGCCCAGCGTATGAATAAAATCTTTATCAAATTGTAGTGGATTAGGTCCCCGGTTGATAATCAGAAGATCCGTATCAGCATAGGTCCTGTTCATCATGCAATTCAGTACGCGTGAGTCTTTGTAATTTTTACCACTTAAAATCACTACGAAGATAGTTTTACGCATAGGAAAACCCTTAACCATTGAGTTTAGCGTTTAAAAGCACTCTCTTAGGACGGCAATTGCATTTACTCACAGCTATCGTCCATTTTTTTCTTCTGCATAGGTGTAGTTATATGGGCTATATCCGTAGACATAATAACTACTCATTTTATTGACCACGCCATTAAGAACGCATCCTTTAATTTCCACCCCTGCACTTGCAAAACGTTTAATGCTGACTTCGACTTCCCTGAGCGTGTTAACCTCAAACCGTGCCACCAGCATCGACGTACCGGCATGGCGTCCAATAATGGCTGCATCAGTGACGGCCAGAATCGGTGCAGTATCAACAAGGACCAGATCATAATTGTTGGATGCCCAGGCTAAAAATCCTTCAAATCTTTTATGAGAGAGCAATTCCGCAGGATTCGGCGGAACACTCCCGCGGGCAATAAAATCGAATGCTGCGCAGGGGATCTTCTTATCTAACTCCGCTGGGTTCACTGCGCCAGTGATAATGTCCGACAATCCCTGCGTGCCCGTATGGTTAAACAGTTTGTGGGCATAACCTTTGCGCATATCTGCATCAACAAATAACACCCTCTTGCCTGACTGAGCCATCACTGCCGCTAAATTACTGGCAATAAATGTCTTACCCGCATTTTGTGTGGGACCAGAGATCATCAGAACATTGTTTCTGGCTTGCATCATGGCAAAGTAAAGGCTGGTACGCAGACTGCGCATGGCTTCAATGGCAATATCAGCAGGATTCTCGATCGCCAGAAATTTGCTCTCTGAAACGGAGTTCTTCCCTTTGAAGCGTTTTGCTTTCCCGCGGTTATTCAGTTTACTGAGCCATTCGGACAGCGGGATACTGGCATAAACGCTAATACCCTGCTCTTCCAGCTGTTCAGGAGAGGCAATTCTGCGGCGCAGCAAAATTTTCAGCACGATCACAAGTAGTGCAAACATCAAACCAAAAACCAGACCGGTGACAACAACCATCAGTTTTTGTGGCTGGACAGGTTTAGGTTGTGTGACGGCAGTGTCAATAATACGCACACTGCCGATGACACTGTTCTTCGATACATCCAGCTCTTGTTGACGATTGATCAGCTGCATGTAAACCGCGCGGCCAGAATCCACATCGCGGCTCAGTCGCTCAACTTCCTGTTGGGTCGCGGGCATTTCGGCGACACGATTATTCAGGTTATCGCGTTCCTGCAATAAGGTCTGACGCTTTTCAAGTAACGTCTTATAGGTTGGATGACCTTTGGTATACAGCTTGGAAATATCAGCTTCAAGGAAAGCAAGCTCATTCAGCTGGCTATCAACATTCACCGTCTGATCAAGCAGGGATTTTGCCTCAAGTGATAAATCCACTGAGTCTTTCTGACTACGATAGTGATTAAGTTTGTCTTCTGCGGTATCGAGATCACTACGCACCTGCGGCAGTTGCTGACTGATAAAATCGAGACTTTGTGAATCCTGGGCCGCTTGCCGGATAACGTTCTGATCTAAATAGTTCTGGGTGATATTGTTGAGGAGCAAACCTGCCCTGGCTTTATCGTCACTGCTCAACCTCAGCAGCAGGATCCCGGTATCTTTACCCTGATCCTCCACGCTGAAGGCATCCTGCAGAGTAGCAATCGCGGCCCGGCGTGAGACATATTGAATGGTGAACTGGGTACCCGGTTGAGCATTCATGCTGTCAACATTCAGAGCGATACCATCGCGGGTCACGAGCTTACCCACTTCACCATCAAACTGAATGTTATCCCCCTCAACATGAAAGCGGTTGTTGTCCAAAACCGTCAAGGTCATATGCGGGACATCTTTGCTGGTCCGCGGCATATATAACCGGCTGATACTGAGTTTGCCCGGCACTTCTCCGGTCATTCTTGCCCAGCCACGACCAAATAGCGGAAAATAGTTCTGACTAATAACGGCCTGTAAGTTCAAATCCTCTACGGTTTTTCCGAGGATCATGCGCGATTGCAGCAAAGCCATTTCGGGTTTAGCAACGGACTGCGTATCCGGCAGTATCTGGTTAATACTTTCGAGGATGGCATTACCCTGATTTTTCTCAATCCGAACCATCGCATTTGCCTGATAAACCGGCGTGGCGAATAACGCATAGGTTACCGCAAGCATCGTGGAAACGATTGCCGCGCCAATAATCAATTTACGATGATCAAGCAGCTCACCGTACGCGCGCCCCAAATCGATTTCATCTGATTCGGCGGTGATGATTTTATGTTTGATAGCCGTTGTCATGCCATGATTCCTGTGTAATCAGCCAGTGAGCCTTGTTGCCCCACGCTTACAGGCCTGATCGATAAGTTGAAAAACGGTTCGCAAGCTTCCGTGTTTTGGTGCCAGGTATTGATAATGACTTGCTGGCCTAACCCGTGCCTGAATAGCATGATTTTCCCTCTTACCTGAGGCGAACGCGCAACCATCAGCACATCACCAATGCCGAAACGATATCGAATTTTTCTAATTTCATCTTCCAGCGATTGGCTGGAAATCACCGTTTTCGGTTGCAATGACTCTATTAATTTTTGGTACCAATGGAGAGAGGAGATCCGATATTCATCGGTGTCGAATCTGCATCCATTTACTTAATCAGATCTTGACTACTCATGGATAAAACATGTTCAGGAACCAGGGCGCAGGCAGGGAAAATAAAACAGACATCGCGGTATCAGGTAGCCTGCAAGAAAATGTCTTCGTCCTGGTTGGCACTATCTGCCTATTAAGTTAAAAAGAATATAGCCTCTTTCCGAAAATACGAGAAATGCTGACAATGCATACTCAATGACAACCTTATTCCGGTATCTGGCTATTCCTTTCTGACGCCTTGATTTACTTTCCATAGCGTAGTTTCCCGATTGATATAATAGCGTCACCCAGAATATTAAAATCTCTAACCTCCGGTTTTTAAAGAAGGATTTTTAGTGATTTTCAATGTTTTTCAGAATCTGGACATAACGTCATAAACAAGCCTGAATATTTTTTTCAGACTCAGATCACTGCACATAACGGCTCTTTTAGGCACCACTGCAAGGATATTTGATTTAGTGATTATCTTATAGCGATTGTGGGAAAGAGGTGATAGGCCATGATATGGATGGATACGAAGAATAAAAAAAAGCAGGCTTAAATACTCAAAAAATCATCATAATTACAGAGAGTTACGGAATAGGCATTATAATGACACTCAGGTCAGAACTGTTCGGTAACGTAAGGTCTTCAGATTCCTGCCATGTGGGATTTCATTGCCTTATTACCCCCAATCTAAAGTAACAATCGTCGGTATTACACCCTGGTTTTTCACAACCCTCACGAGGCCCCTCCCATGGCACATTGATAACCATTATTGCAGTTACTTTATTTTCCTTTAATGTTTAATGGTCGGCTTCTGCGATTTATCTTAGTACCAGCGCTTACAGCAAAGCCATTGCCAGATTCTGACCATTTGGGTTACGCGTGATTATTAATGTGTATTCATAACACCCGCATCACATTAATGATTTATTATTAAGTGAGATTTTAATTCAGACCAGTCGTCACTTCCCTGCGTAAAAATAAAATCATCAATTAACATAGAGGCTCGCAGCAACATTGTTATGTGCTGTGAGTAAACCGATGGGCGTGCAGATCACCCCTTATTTAAACAGGGGGTAAACAATATCAGGATCAGAATGCTGACGACAGGTCCAGTGAAAAGTATACTCCCGAAGAGCATCATCCCATTCATCGCGGCATCTGACCATAAAACACGACTAACATGCGGACTTATTATAAGGGTGTCATTGCTATTAATCTGATTTATTGAAAATGGACTTCACTATTTTTATATAAACAACCACACTACCCACCAAATAAAATGCGTAAAACAATGAGTGAAAATATATATCCATCTGAATAAATAGCAGCCTATCAGATAAATATACATTTTGTTCATAAGTAAACAACAAAAATAACTATACACATGAGAGACATGAAATGTACTCTAACGCAATATGGATCATGTTAGAAAAATCGGTCAACATTATCGGACTGATATATATCAATTCACTTATGGCGAAGTACATTGGGCCTGAAAACTTTGGGAAAATAAATATTTCAACCTCGCTGTTTATATTCGTGCAAACATTATCATGGTTTGGTGGTCAGAATATTCTATTTAAACGCATGAGTGAGAGAACAAAATCCGGAATCGCAATGGCGATACACACTCAGAACCAACGGCGGGTCCTCTTTCTCCTGTCATCAGGTTCAATTTTAATTTATCTCTACTTATTCACTGATTCAATTGTGTTTTTATTTGGCGTGGCCAATTGCATTGCCACATACTACATCGTGATGGATTTCTTTTCCATTTACAACAACACTCAATTAAAGTCAAAGATCAACACAATAACCAATGTGATTGGGCTGTCTTTTGCGTTATTAATCAGATTCAGCATCTCGCACTTCGAAATGCCGGTTTACTATTTCACAATACCCATTATCATAATCCCCCTCATCCCTTATGTCATGCGCCTGATATATTTTAAATACACGACAAAAATCGAAGACAACAGCAAAGGTGCTGGAGTGTATAACAGGTACATGCTATACACCGGGGGGACGTTAATTTTATCGAGCCTGTCAGTAGACATATACACTCAGATATCGGGTATTTTTTTAACCAGGATACTTTCTTACTCAAACCTGGGGATTTATAGCGTCGCATTAACAATAGGAGGCGCCTGGTCATTCATTGTTTTGGCATTAATCACGAGTTTCTTCTCAAAGATATATAATGAAAAAGACCAGGCAACCATCGATAAGCTACTGATTAAAATCAATCGAATTGTCATCCTGATTTCTCTTATCGCTTTATGCGGATTTTATCTTTTTGGTGATTTTTTTGTACATTTACTATATGGAGATAATTATATAGCTTCAATTAATATCATCCCCATCATAATTATTGCCACAATGTTCTCTGCGTTAGGGACAATTTGTTACAGGTATATAATAAAAGAGTCCGGGTATAGTTACCTGGCTAAGAAAATGTTTTTATGTTGCATATTAACAATACCATTGTCCTGGATGATGATTAGTACATTTGGGATTAATGGCGCTGCCTATTGCTTTTTGATTGTAGAGGTTCTGTCTTGCACTTTACTTAATTATTTCTTCGGAAATAAAACAATCATCAAAATGCACCTTAATATTTTCAATCCAAGGGTATTAAAATGAGAATGATCAAGCAAACAGTTAGATCGGCTCTGCAAATGAGCGCTAACACCTTCCCTGAGTTTTATGCTAAAGCTCACTACTTTATCAGGTTCAAGCGAAAATTAAACTTATCAAACCCCACCAGCTTTAATGAGAAAATTCAATGGCTTAAGTTCAATGAACTTAACAATGATATTTACACGAGATGTGCTGATAAATATAAGGTCAGGGAGTATGTTTCCTCTAAAGGGTGTGGTGAAATCCTTAATGTCCTCTACGGCGTGTATGATAAGCCACAAGATATAGATTACGATGCGTTACCTGAAAAATTTGCACTTAAATGCAACCATGGAGCAGGATATAACATAATATGCAATGATAAATCATCCATGGACGTTGAGAAAACAAACAAAAAACTCACTGAATGGTTAAAGCAGGACTACTCGGCGAATTTTGTTGAGCCACAATATAGAAAGATAGAAAGAAAAATCCTATGTGAAAAGTTCATTGAAAATGAACGCGGTGGCTTTCCTGACGATTATAAATTTTACTGTTTCAATGGTAAACCCTACGCGGTAATGGTTTGCGTAGGACGAGACAAAGGAACACCTAAGTTCTATTATTTTGACATGAACTGGAACCCTCTTCCTTTCGAGGACACGATTAAATTAATCAATGAAAATCAGCATCCAAAGATGCCTGATGGTTTTGATATAATGAAAGATTACGCCATTAAATTAGCATCTGATTTTAAGTTTGTCAGGGTTGACTTCTACCTGCTAAATGGCATGGTTATTTTCGGCGAACTGACATTTACCCCTTCAGCGGGACTGGATGTTGCATTACAGGAAGCAGATAATGTTTTAGGCAGCCAGCTAAAATTATAGTGTGCAAACCGATATAGATACTGACTATTGGAACAGAGAACTACGTTACCACTTAGTCTGGCAATAACCACAAGTCGGCAATTCAGCGGTATGCCGCCTTGGTTAGGAATTAAAAGGGATCCACATTCTCCTTTCCTCAGTTCCCGTCACAAAATACCTGCATGAAATACGTTTGAGTCAGGACTGGCAGCCTGGTGAGAACGACTACATCTGTATGGCATCAGTCAGCGCTATCCTGGTCACGGTTTCATATGGAGTCAGTTAGGGAGCTACGTCTTCAAAATCAGCTGCAATATACACCTGACCCGCACCGCTCCCTCTCAACCACATGACCTGAACGCGACATTTTCACAGTTTTTCCACCAGCGATTTTAATTGCGCAATGACAGCTTCTTTCTCATCTGCGGTATCTCCACCCCTGGACCAGGTTGACTGACGGATAACCAAACGCGTCGGCAACAATTCGCGGATCCTTATCTGCGGAGCCGCCATCTTCTGGATTAACAATTCAACGGCCCGCTTACCCAGCTTATTAAAATTCTGTGCAACGGTCGTGAGCGGCGGCTGAAAATAGAGGCTGTCCGCCGTATCGTCATAGCCGGTGACGGAAACCGCCCTGCTCCCCGTGCGATTCAGTTGCGCCAGTGCGCTTAACACGCCGAGGGCCATCTGGTCGTTCGCCACGACAATCGCGCTGATCCGCGGATACTGATGCAACAATTCGAAGGCCTTGTGCCAGCCGCTGGCCGCACTCCAGTCACCAAAGACCGTCACGGCGTTGCTCACCCCCAGCCGATGCAGCGTTTCACGCCAACTGCTCAGGCGCATGCGTGCCGAAACCGAACTTTCCGGCCCGGCAAGTAGCCCAAACTCCCGATGCCCTAATTCCCACAGGTGGGTTACGCAGGCCCCGCAGCCATCAAGATGATCAAACCGCACGCAGCAAACATCGGTCTCCGGCGAGATATCCAAAAACAGACAGCAAATATCCGGGTTTTCGCTCACCAGCTTTTCGGCAATGCTGCTTTCCAGCGGCAAATTTATAATTACACCGCGAATATTCTGCGCGCGGAACTCATTCAGCCGCGCCTGAAGTGAGGCGTAATCTGCCATTACTGGCATAGCAATCGCCACTTCCAGTTGATGTATACCCGCGTGGCTTTTCACTGCGGCGGCGATTTGCGATGGCGCATGCAAGGTCAAGGACGCGGTGATCAAGCCAATCGACGGTGCGGACTTTCCCGCCAGTAATTGTGCCGAGCGATTTGGCACATAGTGCAACGCCTGCATCGCACGGATGACTTTATCGCGGGTACGTTCAGATACCACATCAGGTTTATTCAATACTCTTGAAACGGTTTGCTCAGACACTCCCGCTGCGCGAGCCACATCTTCTAATGTTGCCGTATGGCGCTGCATCGTCTTCTCCTTTTTTCCTCGACTGCAATGTCGTCCGCTAACATTTTATGTCTAACTGACGACAAAAATCCGCCAATTCCGTCGTGTTTCGTGATCGATAGTGAGTTTCGCCTCCGCCAATATTGTGGATTTAAACAAAATATCTGATAACTCATCCCAACTTGTCTAGCGAATGACATTTCCATTTATCCATCAGGAATGCATATGCATCAACACGATTCCAGTACCTCCCGGGCCCCTTTGTTTCATGAAGTGCTTGTCCGTGAAGACTGGCAAAACCAAACCATTACGCATCTTAACCGTTTACCAGCCCATCCGACTTTCGCCAGCTGGCGCGACGTTGACTGCGCAAAGGATAATCAGCCCTCAGCACACCGCCGCCTGCTGGATGGGCAGTGGCAGTTTTCTTATGCCCGTAGCCCGTTTGAGGTGGATGCCCGTTGGCTGGAAAGCGATCTGACAGACAGCAGCAGTACGCCGGTCCCCTCTAACTGGCAGATGGAGGGCTATGACGCCCCTGTTTATACCAATGTCCGTTACCCCATCGACACTCCCCCACCGCGCGTCCCCGAAGACAACCCGACCGGCTGCTATTCATTGACGCTCACCCTTGACGAAAGCTGGCTGAGCGAAGGACAGACGCAAATCATCTTCGATGGTGTGAACTCCGCTTTTCATCTGTGGTGTAACGGGGAATGGGTGGGCTACTCGCAGGACAGCCGTCTGCCTGCGGCCTTCGATCTCAGCAATCAGCTGCGGGCAGGAGATAACCGTATCTGCGTGATGGTGATGCGCTGGAGCGCGGGCACCTGGCTTGAGGATCAGGATATGTGGCGTATGAGCGGGATCTTCCGTTCTGTCTGGCTGCTGAATAAGCCAACGTTGCACCTGAGTGATGTTCAACTCACCCCGCAGCTCGATGCGCTTTATCGTGACGCCGGGCTGGAGGTCAATGTCACTGTTGCCGCTCCGGCGCAGCTGCTGGAAAAACTGACAGTTAAGGTTGAACTGTGGCATGACACGCAGCGGGTCGCCAGCCATCAGCAACAGCCCGGTTCGCCGATCATTGATGAGCGCGGCAACTATGCAGAACGCGCCGTAATGAGTTTGCCGGTAGAACGCCCGGCGCTGTGGAGTGCGGAGACACCGAACTGCTATCGGGCAGTGGTTTCCCTGTGGCGCGGCGATGAACTGATCGAAGCTGAAGCCTGGGATATCGGCTTTCGCCGGGTCGAAATCAGCAATGGCCTGTTGAAACTGAACGGTAAACCGCTGCTGATCCGTGGCGTCAACCGACATGAGCATCACCACCAGCGTGGTCAGGTTGTTACCGAAGAAGACATGGTGCAGGACATTCTGCTGATGAAGCAGAACAACTTTAATGCCGCACGCTGCTCACACTACCCCAATGCGCCGCGCTGGTATGAGCTCTGTAACCGCTATGGCCTGTACGTGGTTGATGAGGCCAATATCGAAACGCACGGCATGGTGCCAATGAGTCGTCTTTCCGACGATCCCTCCTGGCTGCCAGCCTACAGCGCCCGCGTCACACGGATGGTGCAGAACAACCGTAACCACCCGTCGATTATTATCTGGTCACTGGGTAATGAATCCGGCGGTGGTAGCAACCATGAAGCGATGTACCATTGGCTCAAGCGTAATGATCCGTCACGCCCGGTGCAGTATGAAGGCGGCGGGGCCAACAGCACGACAACCGATATTCTCTGCCCGATGTATGCCCGCGTAGAAAACGATCTCCTGATTCCTGCGGTGCCTAAATGGGGGATCAAAAAGTGGATCAGTATGCCTGGCGAGCAGCGCCCGCTGATCCTGTGTGAATACGCCCACGCGATGGGCAACAGCCTGGGCAATTTTGCCGATTACTGGCAGGCATTTCGTGACTACCCGCGCCTGCAGGGCGGGTTTATCTGGGACTGGGCCGATCAGGCCATCAGCAAAACCTTTGACGATGGCAGCACGGGATGGGCCTACGGCGGTGATTTTGGGGATAAACCGAACGACCGTCAGTTCTGCATGAACGGTCTGGTGTTCCCTGACCGCCGCCCGCACCCTTCATTGATTGAAGCCAAACATGCGCAGCAATATTTCCAGTTTGCTCTGCTGGCGCAAAACCCGCTGCGTATCAGCATTACCAGCGAATACCTGTTCCGCGCGACAGATAACGAAGTGCTGCACTGGCAGGTGCAGGCGGCTGGTGAAACCGTTGCCCACGGCAGCGTGACGCTTGAGCTTCGTCCCGAAGCCCAGTGTGAACTGACGCTGTGCGAGGCGCTTACGCTGCCAGCAGGTGCCGAAGCGGTGTGGCTGACGCTGGAAGTTATCCAGCCGCAGGCGACTGTCTGGTCTGATGCCGGTCATCGTGCCGCCTGGCAGCAGTTTGCCCTCGCCGCCCCGCTGGTTTTACCTGCTCCGGCATCGGCAGGAATGGCACCCGTGCTGGAGAGCAGCAACCGTGCGTGGACGGTACGCTCCGGATCACAACAGTGGGTGATCGACCGTGAAAGCGGTCTGCTGATCCACTGGCAGGTGGACGGTGCCGAGCAACTGCTCACCCCACTGCGCGACCAGTTTGTGCGTGCACCACTGGATAATGACATCGGCGTAAGCGAAGTCGAGCGCATCGATCCCAATGCCTGGATAGAACGCTGGAAAAGTGCCGGTTTGTACACCCTTACCGCACGCTGTGTGCAATGTGAGGCACAGACGCTGGCCCATGACGTGGTGATTGATAGCCGCTGGCACTACCTGAGTGGTGACGAGGTGGTGATTGTCAGCCACTGGCGGATGACCTTTGATGCCGAAGGCAAACTGCATCTGGCGATTGATGGCGAACGTGCAGGTACCCTGCCGCCACTGCCACGCGTTGGACTGAATTTCCAGGTCCCGGACCAGGGTACGCCGGTCTCGTGGCTGGGTTTTGGCCCGCATGAGAACTACCCGGATCGTCGTACCAGCGCCTGTTTCTCTCGCTGGACGTTGCCGCTGGAGGAGATGAGCACGCCATACATTTTCCCCAGCGAAAACGGACTGCGTTGCGACAGCAAAGTACTGGACTGGGGGCGCTGGCACGTGGCAGGGGATTTCCACTTCTCCGTACACCCCTACAGCACCGCGCAATTAATGGAGACTGACCACTGGCACTGGATGCAGCCGGAAAACGGTGTCTGGATAACGCTTGATGGCCAGCATATGGGCGTTGGTGGTGATGATTCCTGGACACCCAGCGTACTGCCGCAATGGTTGCTGCTCGAAACACAATGGCAATATCAGTTAACGATTCATTTCCAATAATAATCGGGGGTGCGAGCCCCCTACCCTACAGGCATAATAATATGGAAAAGTCACAATGAAACTCTCTGAACTCACACCAAGAGAACGGCATAATTTTATCTACTTTATGCTGTTCTTTTTCTTCTACTACTTCATTATGTCGGCCTATTATCCCTTTTTCCCGGTCTGGCTGGCGGAAGTTAACCACTTAACCAAAACAGAAACGGGGATTGTTTTCTCCTCTATTTCGCTATTCGCGATTATATTCCAGCCGGTGTTTGGTCTGATTTCCGATAAGCTGGGATTACGCAAACACCTGCTGTGGACCATTACGGTCTTACTGATCCTGTTTGCCCCCTTCTTTATTTTTGTCCTGTCCCCTTTGCTCCAGATGAATATTATTATCGGCTCGCTGGCGGGCGGGATCTATCTGGGAATTGTCTTCTCCAGCGGATCCGGGGCGGTAGAAGCTTATATTGAGCGCGTCAGCCGCGCCAACCGTTTCGAATACGGTAGAGTTCGCGTTTCTGGCTGTATTGGCTGGGCATTGTGCGCTTCAATCACCGGGATATTGTTCGGTATCGACCCCAACATAACCTTCTGGATTGCCTCCGGTTTTGCACTGGTCCTTGGCGCATTGTTGTGGTTGTCCCGACCAGAAAGCAGTCACAGCGAGCAGGTTATCGACGCGCTGGGCGCTAACCGCCAGGCTTTTTCGATGCGTACCGCCACTGAACTGCTGCGGATGCCACGCTTCTGGGGCTTTATTATTTACGTCGTGGGCGTCGCCAGTGTCTATGACGTTTTTGACCAGCAGTTTGCCAACTTCTTTAAAGGCTTTTTCTCCAGCCCACAACGCGGGACCGAAGTTTTTGGTTTTGTCACCACGGGCGGGGAATTACTCAATGCACTGATTATGTTTTGTGCGCCCGCTATCGTTAACCGAATCGGTGCGAAAAACGCCCTGTTAACCGCCGGGATAATTATGTCCGTGCGTATTTTAGGATCGTCGTTTGCTACGTCGGCGGTGGAAGTGGTGATTTTAAAAATGCTGCATATGTTTGAAGTGCCGTTCCTGTTGGTTGGTACCTTTAAATACATCTCTTCGGCATTTAACCCGAAACTCTCGGCTACGTTATTCCTGATTGGTTTTAATTTATCGAAACAGCTTTCGGGGGTGGTGCTGTCGGCGTGGGTAGGACGGATGTATGACACCGTTGGTTTCCACCAGGCATACCTGATTCTGGGCAGTATCACGCTGTGTTTTACCGCGATGTCCCTCTTTACCCTGAAAGGGAGTAAAACACTGCTCCCGGCTACCGGGTATAACAGCGCCGCCTGACCAGCACTTAAGACTTGCCGAAGCCGCCCCTGATATATACAGTTAGACTGTATATATCAGGAGGGCGTATGACACAAACCAACAAACTTGCAGTATGTCGCTTTAACCATGAGGTGATTGAGGCCGGGGACCGTGAGGCATTTGATCAGCTTGTCGCCGCAAACTTTATCAATCGGTCTGCCGCTCCGGGGGCTCCCGACGATCGTGAAAGTCTGTGGCGGACGTTTGATCGACTGCTCCGTCCGGCATTTTCCGGACTCACTGTCACTATTGAAGAACAGGTGGCTGAACGTGATTGGGTGACCACCCGAAAACGTATCACTGGCATGCACAGCGGCACATTAATGGGCATCGCGCCCACCGGATTAACCGTGACCATAGAGGTGATTGATATGGTTCGCCTGGAAAACGGTCAGTACGTTGAGCATTGGGGAATGAACACATTGAGCAACGTTATTGCTCAACTCCAGCAAACACAAATCCCGTCTTAAAGCAGTTTACGTAGCGCCTCAAGGCCTTTTTTCAGGTCTTGCTGTGCCTGCTCATCCAGCTTTGACGTGATTTCATTAGCAATCCAGCTGGCACGCCTTGCGCGTGCAGCCATCAGTTGCTGGCTACCCGCTTCGCTGAGCACCATGAGCAACGCTCGTGAATCCAGCACATTTTTTTGCCGCAGCACATTGCCCTGTTGTTCCAGTTCATTAATGACCAGACGCATACTCTGGTGCTTAACGCCGCGCAAACGCGCCAGGTCAGCAATTGACAGCGGGCCGTGGGTTTCCAGAAGTTCCAGGGTTTCATGCTGGGAATTACGCACCGTATCGGTGGCAACGCGAACCAGACGCACAAAGGTGCTGACCACCTGGCGCAGTTCTTCAGCGAGAGTAAGTGGTGTGCCCAACAGATTTTCCTGCATGTGATTTATTCCAGGGGATATACGGTAAAGCAAGGCCGGACGTTTTTCAAAGCGATGACGCCATTGAGAATCAAATCACCGCTGTCCGGCAACGCTATCATCATTTCTACTTCATCCACGCGATTCTCGTAGTGTGTAATCAGCCATGATCGACCAGTCACGGTCTGCGCCTCCCGCCTCGACGGCTTTGCGCATCTGTCCATGCACGGCCGCCAGAGCAGGTAACGGTGCCGCCAAATTCTGTGCCGCCTCGCACGCCAGACGCAGATCTTTGAGTCCCAACTCAGCTCTAAAGCCCGGTTGGTATTTTCCTTCAGTGATAATCGCCGAATAGACCTGATACGAACGGCTACCAAACAGTGTGCCCAGCATCAGTTCAAAGAAGTCACTGCGTGGAACGTTATTGGCATCCGTCAATGCAACAGCTTCGGCCATCGATTCAATTGCCATCGCAATCATCATGTTACAGGCGATTTTGGCGGCATGCGCACCCGGTGGGTTATCTCCGAGCTGCCAGGTGCGCTTGCCGATTGCGTCCAGCAGCGGCTGCACACGTTGTAATGCCGCCGGATCGCCTGCCGCCAGGATATTCAGCTCGCCTTTTGCTGCCACATCGGGTCGGCCCAGAACCGGAGCAGCTACATAGGCGATCCCTGCCTGGCGATGGTGTTCGGCCAGCTCCTGTGAAAATGCCACCGAGATGGTCGAACTCACGACATGCACAACGCCCGGTTTCGCCTGTGCGAGTATGTTTCCTTCGAGGAGCACGCTGCGTATCGCCGCATCATCCGATAACATCGTCAGCACAGCGTCAGCCTGAAAAGCTTCGGCGGGAGAATCCACCATCTGTACTCCCGGCACATCTCCGCCGGAGCGGTTCCAGCATTTGACCTGATTGCCTGCCGCGACCAGGTTGATGGCCATTGCGCGCGCCATCGCCCCCAGACCAATAATTCCTATCTCCATGTCATAATCCTTCTATCTGAATGAGATGAAAAGTCGTGAAGTTAACAGCTTAGAAACTCTGTCACCGCCTGGTTGAGCGCAACCGGACATTCTTCCGGTAACCAGTGACCGCCGTCCGGCAATACCATTCCGGTTACATCGGTTGCAAAGCGCCGCATCATGTCAATTTGATATTGCCCCATTCCACCCTGCCCGCCGCCACCGATGGCGAGCGCGGGGATGCTTATCTTGCTCTTTGACAGTTCTTTATTATCAGCCACTCCCTGATTAAGGACGCGGTAGTATTCGAACGCGGCATTCAGCGAATGCGGTTTGGCATAAGACTTCGCATACAGATCAAGCCGTTCAGGCGTAAAGGCATCTTTGTTGCTCGCATGCTCTTTGATGAAATGCTCAAAGAACACGCGCTCATTTCCACTGATCAGAGTCTCGGCAAGTTGCTGACTGGCAGCGAAGAAGCTGAAATGCCAGACCAGCGATTCTCCCTGCGGAGTGAAAGCAGGGAACGAATAGATACTCTCATCAGGGATCGGGGCTTCCATGTAAACAACCCGACGGATACGGTCCTGATGCTGGACCAGCATCGGATATGTGTTCCAGATTCCGATATCGTGGGCCACCAGATCGAACTTTTGCCCCGCACTGAACTGCTCAGCCAGTTTGTATAGCAGGGGCGCGATGTCGGTGGCGCGATATGAATGCGGGACGCCGGACTGTCCCAGTCCCGGCAGATCGGGGGCCACGACCGTAAACCGTTTTGCCAGCTCAGGCATCAGTTGGTTCCACTCATACCAACTCTGACCAAAACCATGCACCAGATAGACCAGCGGGCCGGACCCACCCTTAACGTAGTGCAATTTAACGCCATTGATCGTCCGGTACCCGCTGGTAAAACCAACGGGTACCGGAAACTCTTCAGTTGCAGCGGCTTCGCTTGAGACAGGTGCGTTTAACAAAGGAGAAGACTGCATCGACAAACATCCTTAAAAGGTAAATTGGACAGAAATAGGGGTGCGAACAGACCTGATAACATATGTATCGATTGGTATATTAATAACGCCAAAGCAACCCCGTCAACACATATGTATCGTTTAGTATGTTAATGAGAAGGATTGAGGCCGGGGGAATTTGCGGTCTTAACCCGAAAATGCGCTTAGCACGTCCCGGGTTAGTGAACAGAAGTGGGGTTAAACAGAACCTTCTTTTTCGATCACCAGGACGCGGGCGGCTCCTTGTGGATGGGCTACATGCTCCGTCCCCTCACTGGCATAGAAAATATCACCGGTATGCAGCGTCTTACTTTTAACCTCGCCATTTTCTTTGTAGAGCATCTCGACGCAACCATCCATAACAGCAAAAACTTCCTGTCCATCGTTGATGTGCCACTTGTACGGTTGATCGGTCCAGTGAAGCTTCACGCTGGTGTTATCAAAACTGGCAACAGGTAACGATTCCCAGGCCTGAGAGCCAGTAAATTCTTTGCTGCAATAAAACTTCATTTTTTCCCCGACATAAAAATGGATTAGCTCCGTTCATGCAGAAGTACCAGACGGGATCGTCTGATTCAACACCTTCAACCTCTCTTGTCCGGATCTGTCACCGTTACGTCCGCATCCCGCCTCTGCGTCAACGTCCAGCCTGCCCCCGTGTCGGGGAGCAGGCTGTGCTGGGTCATTCCCTGGCGGGAAGAGGCCGGAACGCCTGCCTGATGTCCCAGACACTCTCCTTCTGGCCCACCGCAAGCGCAAACAACACCCCGCCCACGATAGAGAACAGGCCGAGCACGCTCCATGCCAGCGTCATATCGGTACCGCCACCCAGATGCTTCAGATATCCGGCCACCAGCGGACCGCCAAACTGCCCGATGAAATTGCTGCACGCCCCCACGAATGCCACCGCCGGCACCGCTTTTTTCGTCGGCAGGATTTCCGTCAGCCGGACATAGACCAGCGGCACCAGCATCTTCATGGTCAGGCCGACAAACATGAACAGGGCAATCTGCACCCAGTAGTAAGCAAGCGGAACAAAGGCTGCGGCCGACAGAGCCATTCCGCAAAAAACGGTAGGGATGGCCGCATGCAGCCGCCGTTCCTGGTTGTACTTATCGGAACGCCGGGTGATATACCAGATACCGATCATGGTCATCAGGAAGGGAATGCCGCTTATCAGGCCAACCATAAATTCACTGAGCGTGCCGTAACCTTTGAGGGCCGTCGGCAGCCAGAGCGTAAAGCCATACGCCAGCATGCTGTGCAGCGAATAACCGATTAGCATCAGCCAGAGCGCGGGTATTTTCAGGATGGTCCACCATGGGTCAGATTTATCTTTGACATAGCCCGACTGCTCCGCTGCCAGATCTTTCTGTATATGGTCCCGGTCTTCAGCGCTGAGCCAGCTTGCCGCCTGAATGCTTTTGGGCACCAGATAAAACCAGATGATGCAGAACAGCCACGCTGGCGCGCCTTCAATGATCATCATCATGCGCCAGTTATGGTGCGCAAGGATCCAGCCAGAGATCGGACCGGCAAGAAACGCGCCCGCACCGAGGCTGAGATTCCAGATGCCGAAAGCACGTCCGCGCTCCGGCTTCATAAACCACTGAGCCAGAAACATCGCCGTTGCGGCCTGAATCGGACCTTCCGCCAGCCCGAGAAAGAAGCGGATGGCGACCAGTTCGCTGAAGCTACGCGTCAGGCCGGTCAGCATGGCGCAGGCACCAAACAGAAACAGGCTGACGCCAATGATTCTTCTGGAACCAAAGCGCAGTGCCAGCCAGCCTGCGGTGAACTGCGTAGCGACATAGCCCCAGGCAAATGCACCGCCGAGCCAGCCAGCTGCAACCGGGTCAAGCCCCATTTCGGCGGTAATATGGGGCAGCGCCATGCCGATATTGACCCGGTCGAAAAAAGAGATGGTATACATAATAAAGACTGCAGGTAATATTATTGTCCAGCGTTTTGTTCCGATAAGTGCATTACCTTTAAGAGTATTTCCTCTCATGATAATTTCCTCGTTTGGAGCAGATGTAGGGGGAAGCTGAATTCAGATCCTTTTAAATATCAGTCATATATTTTTTATTTATTATTTAGAAACCAGGACAACATAATTATTTCCACAACGCCCCCCGACAACACAAAGAGGCGAAGCAAGGCGATATAACCGGCAGGACTTATTCCGCCAGCGAACGCATTTCTTTAATAAGGTCAGATTTGCCTTCAAAACCGATACCCGGCAGCTCTGGCATAATGATGTGGCCATCTTCGACCTTCACCGAATCCGGGAAACCACCATAGGGCTGGAACAGATCCGGATAGCTTTCGTTACCTCCCAGGCCGAGACCCGCTGCGATGTTGAGGGACATCTGGTGACCACCGTGAGGAATGCAGCGTGACGGTGACCAGCCGAACTGTTCCAGCACATCCAGAGTACGCAGGTACTCCACCAGACCGTACGAGAGCGCGCAGTCAAATTGCAGATAGTCACGATCCGGACGCATGCCACCATAACGCAGCAAATTGCGTGCATCCTGGTGAGAGAAAAGGTTTTCACCGGTCGCCATCGGACCCGGATAGAATTCTGACAACGCCGCCTGCAGGGAGAAATCCAGCGGATCGCCAACCTCTTCGTACCAGAACAGCGGATATTCACGCAGCATTTTGGCGTAAGCAATACCGGTTTCCAGATCGAAACGGCCATTGGCGTCTACCGCGAGGCGCGCTTCGCTACCAATTTCGTCCAGAACAGCCTCAATACGACGGCGGTCCTCTTCCAGCGACGCACCACCGATTTTCATTTTCACCACGTTATAACCACGGTTCAGATAACCACGCATTTCCTGACGGAGTGCGCTCAGGTCTTTGCCCGGATAATAGTAACCACCCGCCGCATAGACAAAAACGCGCGGATTAGCCTTTACGCCCTTCATTTCCGCCAGCAGGTGGAACAGCGGCTTGTCCGCGATTTTCGCGGTGGCATCCCATATAGCCATGTCCAGCGTACCGACTGCCACTGAGCGTTCCCCGTGGCCGCCGGGCTTTTCATTGCTCATCATCACGTCCCAGATTTTATGCGGATCCAGGTTGTCGCCTTTGGTATTCAGCAGGTTGCCCGGTTCGGCTTCCAGAATACGATTGCGGAAGCGTTCACGGATTAAACCGCCCTGACCGTAACGGCCATTGGAGTTAAATCCATACCCCACTACACGGCGTCCACCCACCTCAACATCAGTCACAACGGCAACCAGGCTCGTCGTCATTTTGCTGAAATCGATGTACGCATTACGGATAGGGGAAGCAATGGGTTGGGTAATTTCTACAACATCCAGGATACGCATGTTCTCTCCTGCGGTTCTCAGTTAATGGCCATCAAACTTAAGTGCCTGTGAAAGGGGTTATGTTATGCCAGATAATTATCGGCATAATGCACCAACGTAGTATTCGAGGACGTCGGAGTCCTGTCTGATGCAATCCTAAGCAGTCAGGGAATTCTGTTCTAATGCCAAAGAGGCAGGCTGTAATGCAAAATCGGCATCATCTGGAGTTAACATGGCTTGAGGACTGCGTTGCACTGGCGCAGTCACTGAATTTCTCCCGGGCAGCAGCTTCACGATATGTGACGCAGCCTGCATTCAGCCGCAGGATTGTTTCGCTTGAAGAGTGGCTGGGGACGCCGCTTTTTGAGCGGAACCGTCGCGGCGTCAGTCTGACGCGTGCGGGAGAAGTTTTCGTCACGCAGATCCCGGAACTTATCCGCGCGCTCTACACCCTGAGAAGCGAAGCCATCGAAGCGGCAGGAGAAACCCGACCAGACGTTATTTTTTCCGCTACGCATTCCCTGTCGTTTTCTTTTTTCCCGGCGCTGATGCGTAACAACGAAAAAATTGCTCGTTTTGGATCCTTCCGCCTGTTATCTGACACGCTGAGTGCCTGTGAACGGATGATTGCAAAAGGTGACGCTCAGTTTCTGCTTTGCTACCACCACCCTCACATGCACATTAACCTCGATGACGCGAAATACCTCAGCGTCCGGCTCGGACGTGAAACATTATTGCCTTACGCAAAATGCGATCCGGCAACCCGACAGCCGCTCTGGCATGCCTCCGGCGGGAAAAAATTCCCTTTCCTCTCCTATTCTGCGGAATCTGGCCTGGGCAGAATCCTTGCGAATATCTCACAGGTAAACCGAGCCAGGCGCGGGATGGATATCGCCTTCACCGCCGATCTGGCGGCCACATTGCTGGCAATGGTCAGAGCCGGGGACGGTATCGCATGGCTGCCGGGAACACTCGCTGGTCCGGATGTCGAAGCCGGGACGATTGCCGCTGCTGCGGGCAAAGAAAGCGCACTGTGGGTGCCAATAGATATCAGGCTTTTTCGGCCAGCAGCGAGAATGTCCAGGGCTGTTGAGGAGCTGTGGGAAATTTTTGTAGATGGTCAGGTTTAGCCTGAGCGAGGGTGTGCCGGGGCATGTTCCTTTAATGCACACCGCCCCTATAGGTATGCCCTATCAGCGTGATAGTTAGCACGATCACAATACCAGCATTTATTGTTAATATGCTAATGGTTACTATGGTTATCATTATTCCATCGAAAGCAATCATGCTTTCAACCATACAAACTAAGGAATAAGACCATGAAAACTATCAAAGCAATGACCATCGCCGCCGCAGCCGCTCTTTCTCTGATGTCAGCAGCAAGCTTCGCCCAGAGCATCTCTGTTACCGCCGATACTCTGGACGGTGCCGAAGCTCAGGTTGCCGCTCAGGCCGCACAGCATGGCGATCAGTATAAAATTACCGAAGCCAACACCAATAACCGTGTGCATATGACCGCAGAACTGTACAAATAACAGATGGTCGCAAAAGGAAGTGCCGGAAGAGGTCGCCCCACGGGGCGGCCTTTTTCGCATCTGAAGCCGTTTTAATGCTGTTCACACGCCAAAAATAACGTCTGCTTCAGGGAAATGTGTCTCTTCAACTTTCAGGCGAAAACGCCGCGCAAACTCCGGGTCATTGGCGCAGCGTTGTTTGAGCTGCATCATCCGCAGGTTCCGCTGGGCCATTTCATCCTGATACACCCTTTCGATCTGCCCCTGTATTTCCAGATCCTCGTTGGGTGAAGGTTTGGTGATTGCTTTCCACCGGTAAATCTCTGCACGCGACGCTTTTACCGGACCATCGTTTTGCGCTTCAAGTTTCGCCATAAGATTTTCGTAATTCTTACGGGCTAACGGCGGCATGGCATCACGACGAATGTCACGCTCCGTTTCCGATACCAATGCTTCGAGTAACATCTGCTCAGTGCTGATGGCAGACTTAAAGCCAGCCAGTGCCTTCTGCTTCGTACTGGCAACGTCAACGAAACGGTCCAGCGCGTTCACTCCGTCGGCAATTGCACTGAGGTGCTGGGAGAGGCTTTTGCGGGGTGCTGCTGACTGCGGTCTGGCTGGTCGGGTATAGTGTGGCGTCTCCACCATGACAGCCTTGACCTGGCTGATGGCCTGGTCGGGAGTGTTGAAAACCACTTTTGCCGGAATGCGCAACACCCTGTAGCCCTCGCCAACGGAAAATGCATCCCGGATGCGGTCACGCCCCTTCTGTTCCGGGGACGAGTGCCATGCAGCACCATCAATCTCAATCACCTGACGACCATTCGCCACAAAATCAAAGCGGTAGTTCCCTACGCTTACCTGCATTTCCAGCGTTAGTGTGGGGGATATTAATTTTCCGTTATCCGGTGTGAGATTAAACGCGGTGACCATCGCACGAAGGAACTGCTCTTCAGCGGGTGACTCACAGCCTGCGCAGAATTTACTGAGCCAGTCCTCATCGCCCGCTTTCACATCACGCCAGGTCGGCGCAGGGGGAACGCTAATGATCGAGGGAGCCTGCAGATCTTGATAGATAGTCCATATCAGCCAGCCAATGACCAGCAGCATAAATGGAAAGAAGAAGCAGACGGGCAACAGCACCGCAATAATCCCGATGCGACGCCAGATGGTCTTATTTTTATTATCCTGCACAACTACACCCCTGTTGTCGTAAATACATTTATCGTTGCTGATTTTTATGCCTCTGCAATGGGCATTTTGACACTTCAATAATATTCCCGCTGGCATTATCACAGACAACCGTTTGAACATGGAGAGTTTTATGGCTCAATAACATCCCCCACCCTGCTTACGAGGTTACACGTGCTTACCGGACTGAATCACATAACTATCGCCGTGAGTGATGTTGCAAGAAGCTTTAATTTTTACGTCAACACCCTCGGTTTTACGCCGAAGGCGAAATGGGCCAGAGGAGCCTATCTTTCTCTGGGGGATCTGTGGCTGTGCCTTTCTGCTGATACCGTCGCGCTCAGAGAGGATTACACTCACTACGCATTCAGTATCCGGAGTGGAGATTTCGATGAGTTTGCGCAGCATCTGAAATCATCGGGTGTCAGGGAGTGGAAAACAAATAAAAGCGAAGGGAAATCGATCTATTTTTTGGATCCGGATGGACACAAGCTGGAAGTTCATGACGGGGATTTGGATAGCCGACTCAGCGCCTGCACGGCTCATCCGTATGAGGGAATGGAATTTTTCTAGTCTGACGGGCTGGGCGTAACAACAAAAACATAATGGCTAACAGGGGAAGATCAGTGGTCAAGCTGTGACAGCTGTTCTTCGGTCAGACCGGTCATTCTCTTGACGGTGCTGCGGTCCATACCGTTCAGCAATAAATTACGGGCAACTTCAAGTTTGCCCTTCTCGATGCCCTTCTGTTCAAGCTGTTCCGCGATAGTCATCAGTTAGTCCTTGTGTTTCGGCACTGGCCGTGTCCGTTCGCCTGTATATTCCATGAATACTTCCGATAGTGAGGCAGGATATGGATTAGTGCTTAATCTGCGACAGCTGTTCTTCGGTCAGACCAGTCATTCTCATGACGGTGCTGCGGTCCATACCGTCCAGCAACATATTACGGGCAACTTTCTCGATTCCGCGTTGTTCACCGAGCTGAATGCCCTTCTGTTTAAGCTGTTCCGCGATAGTCATCAGTTCGTCCTCGTGTTTAGGCACTCGCCGTGCCAATTTACGTACAAAGGCTTCTGCGTTTGAAGTTTCGCCTGCCTGCGCAATGTAGTTTATCACCGAAACAAACTGCTGTCCTGTCATGGGTTCCGTCTGCAAAAGCGTAGCCAGATTATCCAGCAGCTCGGCCAGATCGCGCCGGTGAATGTGTTTCTGTATCAAAGTCAGGGCCGCCATACTGCGGTGTCCCATGATTTCAGCATCAGGAATGACGGTGACATCAACCAGCGGGAAACCCTTGTTGTAGAGGTTCTCTGCAAGCACCGGGTCACTAAATTCATCCAGCCAGCGGGTTGAATACGGATAAGGGCTGCGCTTACCGGTGTAAAACAATACCGGTATCACCAGCGGAAGCTTTTTATGCCCGGCGTCCAGGTGGCGTTGCATGGCTGCCACAGCATAGCGAAGAAGCCTGAAGGCCATATGTTTGTCCGGGGAAGACTGATGCTCGATAAGCACATGCACATAACCATCATTACCGGTTGTGGTCTTCAGGCTGTAAACGACGTCACTAAAGTAGGGACGCAGGTTTTCCTCAACAAAACTTCCTGACTCCAGTTTAAGGGTTTTGAAGTCGCAAACCGCCTGCAGCCCGGCCGGAAGGTGAAGCTGCATAAAATCCCGGGCGGTCTCGGGATGCGTCAGAAACTGCTTAAATACAAGGTCATGCGGGGTTGGGGTGGCTTTTTTCCCTCTCCTGGCTTTCCTGTACGACATGTCCTTCTCCTTGATTGGGATGCTGCTCACCTGCTATTAACAAAACTCTGCTATACATCTGATCTGATGGGAGTTTCAATAAATGACATTGAATCGCAGAATTTTGATAGATTACTGGCTATCCATACAGCAGTCTGTGCGCAATCTCGGTACTTCGGCCCCGAGATCCGATATCAATACCCTCATCTATTGCCCACCTCAGCGTTTCGTTTGCCTTATAAAGTCGGTTTTCTGGTCAGGTAGATAACGAACATCGGACAAAAAATCAGCACTAACCGGCACACCCTGGTGCGTTGATATGCCATGTTGACTGGATACTGATGAGACAGAGAGGACGACGTAATGATCACCTTATGCAAAGCCTGCGGCACATCCTATGCGTTCACCGGCACTCCCCCGAGACAGTGTAAAATCTGCGAAGATGCACGGCAGTTTGTGCCTGCAACCGGGCAGCAATGGGTCGATTTACCCACCCTACTTGCCTCACATACAAATAAGTGGCAACAACATGAAGCCAGTCTCTTTAGCATCACCACCGTGCCTGATTTCGCGATTGGTCAACGCGCGTTCCTGCTAAGAACAGCGGAAGGGAATATTCTGTGGGATTGCATCGCCACTCTCGACAACGCCACGAAAACGTTAATTTCCGCACTGGGTGGGCTCAAAGCCATCGCCATATCACATCCGCATTTCTATACCACCATGCAGGAATGGGCAGCTGAATTTGATGCCCCGGTTTACCTGCACGCCAGCGATCGTCAGTGGATCATGCGCGACAGCCCCTATATCAGGCTTTGGGAAGGCGAGGCGATTAAACTAACTGCTGGCGTTACTGTTATGCATCTTGGTGGGCACTTCGCAGGCAGCTGCGTGCTGCACTGGGAACAGGATGAAGGGATACTGCTTGGCGGGGACACTGTTCAGGTCACACCTGGCGCGAATGCCGTCTCCTTTCTGTGGAGCTATCCCAACATGCTACCGTTACCGGCAGCGACGGTCCGGGATATTACGCAGCGCCTGAGTACCGTGAAGTTTGCGAAACTATATGGTGCGTTTGAAGGAAGGAATATCACGGAAAATGCGGGGGAGATCGTACGCCGTTCAGGTGAAAAATATATCGCCTGTATGAGGATGTAATGCGGACATCTGGGTAGCTTAAAAGCTACCCAGTGCTTATCACTACGCGGGAAATCAGGCTCGCGGATTAGTGGTTATGGTCTCTGAGGAAAACCGTCAAAACGTCTTTGGGAGGCGTTACTCCACACTCTGATAGTAACCAGCCCACCGCACCGCGATGATATGTCCCGTGGAACAAAACATGATTAAGCATATCCTCAGCCTTCATTTCACCCTCCCCGCCGTCTACGAACTGGAATTTTATCGTAGTGGCGAGATCCTCGGCAGTCATGGCGTTAACCGCCTCGATATACCAATCCGTGCATGCGGCCATTTTATCGAGCAGCTCATCAGCAGAAGGAGTATCCGGCGTATTCAGCGCAGTGTACCCATGTTGCTGCCCTGTCAGGTTGGCCCTGAAAATCATGTCTACGACATAAATATGGTTCATCAGCCGGAGCGTCAGGTGTCGTTTTTCTGCTTTCGCAGAGGTGTCTACTTCTTTAATTGCCTTTAAAGTTTCGAGGTCAATCCAGCGCTTATATTTAAGCAATGTAACGATCGTTGGCGTGCTCATGGTCTGTCCCTGGCATTTTACATTGTGTCATCATATCAATAGCATGCAGAATTGGTACGTTGAATTACACTCCGTTAACAAATACCTTGTGGTATGAGTGCCGCACGATAAATCTGACTTACACTATATGCCCAGGAGGGAGTGGCGAAGGTTCTTTGATAACCTGAATGGCAAAGGTACTTCGGATGTCACGTACACCCGGTAACGGCAGTAACACCGTGGTGTGGAAAATCTCGTAGGCTTTCAAATCAGGCACTACCACATGTAATAGAAAATATGGCCGTTTTCTTGCTAGAAACATCCGCTTTCAACGCATTCAGCAACTCTTTTTCAGCGTCATTCTTATCGGCTTTGCTGTACGCCTGATGATGAGCCATGTCTAATACTGACTCCATTAATCCCTAACATTTTTCGCCGAAATGCCGATAACCTTGCACGGCTTGGTTTCAGGCCGAGATGAGTTTCCTTTTTCTTTGTATCGAACAGGAGCACACCATGGATGTTTCGCAAATTACTTCACTGGCTTCCGGTCTTGATAATCTGGATCTTAAAAGCCAGGTGAACACCCTCGTACTGAAGAAAGCGTTAGATAACCAACAGTCCTCTGCAGCCAGTATTCTCGCATCCATTCCACAACTGCCATCCAACCCGGCAATCGGACGGAATATCAATACCACCGCTTGAGCAGCTGCCTGACCGGGATTGATATGCTGGTTTACTCGCGGATGTCATAGCCGGCTCTTGTAACGGGGAGTGAGAATCTCCCCGCTTTGCGGTGATGGAATGGTGGATGGTAATTTTATGGTTTCAAAGAGAAGAGAACTGCTTACGAGATAACGCGTAGTTTCACATTCCGCTTATAGTGCTTTCTCAGGTGTAGAAGTTGTCTGTTCGCCCTGAAAGAGATGACCGTTTGTATCAAAAAGACGTTGGGGAGGTAATCGGGAGGGATAACAGAAAAGAATCGAGACAGGTGATCAGTCTGGTGAGGCTGAGGATTGCCTTAGAATTAATTCAGACATATTAGGTAATGGTAAAGATGAGATTTCAGTGATGAAAGTTACTGCGTCTGGTGGTGATTTTGAGTGCATTTAAATGACATATTCAAAGTTTAAATAATTTAACCTGCCATCCCATTTTCAAGATGACAGGTTGATTAATTACCCACTCCAAACTTAGGCAGCTAAGACATCTCTTTGTAAAAAGCCATTTAACGTCAAGTAAAAGAGATTTCTTCTCTTTTCAAAAAATGTATATGTGAGTTGTGATTTATATTCTTTCAACTTTTTCATGGTAATGAATAGAGAGTGACAAATTTTCTCATCATCCCACCCACGAAGAATCAACAGAAAAACTCGCATTCTGGCACTATCATCTTTTTCTTTGAACGGCTTTACTTTCTTAAAAACCTTTTCCCCGTTGAAGAAGTCAAAAACATCAAGACTTCGTACATCAAGAGCAACAAAGGAAACATCGCAAATCGACTGGAGAATAAAAACCTCCAGTTCATTGTTAAAAAGCAATACGATATTCCTCGATCGGGAGTTAATTTCGCCTCGGCTCAACGCCAATAAGAAATGATGAATATCATATACAAAATAGTTCATCTTATTGTACGGCATTTGAAGAGATAAATTCTCTATCGCATATTCGATGAATTTATTTTGCAACTGCGTGATAAGTCTGTCGCTTTTTATCACATTAGCTCCATAGAATAAGTTAGAGGAAATTAATAAGCGCCGTCGCGTTTCAGCACTACGCCAACCGTTTTGAATAAAATCGCAATGTCATTCCACAAAGACCAGTTTTTGACATACCAGGAATCGAAGTAAACACGGGTTTCATAATCAACATCGTTACGACCGCTAACCTGCCACAGTCCCGTCATGCCAGGTTTCGCCATCAGGTAATAATCGACATCACCAGCGTAGCGACTCAGTTCATCTTCGATGACAGGGCGCGGCCCAACCAGGCTCATATCGCCACGAACCACATTCCACAACTGTGGCAACTCATCCAGGCTGGTTTTGCGGATAAAGTGACCAACTTTGGTAATGCGAGGGTCGTTTTTCAATTTGAAATCTTTGTCCCACTCAGCTCGTGCCACAGGATCAGTACGCAGTACCTCTTCCAGTACTTCTTTGGAGTTAATCACCATTGAGCGGAATTTGAGACATTTAAACTTACGGCCATTGAGACCAACGCGTTCATGGCCGTAAATCGGGTTGCCACCATCACGGCTGACAAGATAGCCAAGAATCAATAGAGCTGGGGACAGCGCGATGATAATGCTAAGCGCGCCAACAATATCAAACGCACGCTTCAGGAAGCGCGAGGTACGTTTCGCAAGATTGTTGTTAACGCGTAAAATCATCACTTCATGGCTGAAAATATAGGCCATATCGGTGCCATAGAGTGGCACACCACGCAATGTAGGAATGACAGAAACCGAGCGGCAATTATGTCGTGCCAAGGTTTTGAGCCAATTATCACGATACTGACTTTGTTCAGACTCAACTGCGACAATAAACTGAGTTTCAGGATTGGTCAGTAACCAAAGGTCTTGTTCATTACGTAATACTGGAATACCGGCGATGCTTGCTTGCGGGCATTTACCGTCAACATCATAATAAGCAACAACATCATATCCCATCACTTCTTCGCTTTGCAGAGCCTTCCAGGCTTCCTGGGCGTTCTTACTGCTGCCAATGATAACAGTCTGTTTTTTCCACATGCCAAAATGGTTCAGCAAGCGACGTGCAATGGCTCGCCCAATAGGAATCACGATTAAAGCCAGCAACCAGGTAAGAGCCCAGACAAAACGCGACATCTGCCACTGTGACAACGCAGTAATAGCCAGGTCGATAACAGAGAAAATAAGAACAGTTCGGATAATTTCCTTAAGTTCGAACCAGAAAGGTTTGCGATAGGTAAAATGACGCAGGCGAACCCAGAACCAACCGACACAAATTACCGAAAGACAAATATGTGTAATGATTTTCAAATTGAGATCTTTGGCAGAAATATCGGCAAGCGGTGAGTGTGAAAGTGATTCAATCAGCGCCAGCGCAACAAATAGTGCGGCATTGAAAAAAATCAAGTCCGAAAAAGCCAGAGAAATCTTCGTAAGAAGATTTTTATAGGTAAAGTCTGAGGTGATGTGTATGCGTTGCTGTAGTGTATTCATATGAATAGACCCGATCAGAAAAACCGTTAATGTTTAACTAAGTATGATAAGTTTTGTAATAAAGTAATAATCTAAAACAATTCTGGTGCGCTTGTGATTCACACTTTTTCTGACTTCAGCCTCAGCTTGCTAAAAATAAATCGGCGAGAAGTTTTCGACATTGCAATAAGGCATAAGAAATAAAATGAGAAGTTACAAATAAACACCCATGATAGACTCACAATCCCATTAATACTAGATTCAGAGTAAGTATGACTAATGAATCTCATGAAAATAAACATCGCACCAACAGCAATAAATATGGGGTATATCTTTAAAAAAAGGTTTACAAAACTACCACCCATAATCTTCAACATATAGTACATCAAAGGGAAGAAGTTAATGATGTTTGCAATTAGATAAAACATAGCGAAAGTAGTAATATCATATCTAACACCAAGTATAAAAGCAGTCCCCTGCAAAATCGCTGCAAGTATTCCTAACCTGAGTAGAAGATCAGTCCTTCCTTTGGACATAAACACTGCTCCAGATGTACTCAGAACAGATTGCAAGATTGCAGTTGGTGCTAACCATTTTAATATCTCGGCAGTTTTTAACCACTGATCACCAAAAACGACTCGTATTAACGGGAAACTATAATATCCAATAATGGTCATCATAGGAGCGGTAATCACCAGAATAATGAACACAGTATTTAGATATGTTTTCTCAACTTTTTCGTTATCATCCTGATGTTGGCTTAAAATAGGATAAAGGGAACGTGTTGCGACAAATGTCAGACATAATAAAGGGAATAACATAATACGGTAAGCTAGATTATATTGCCCTAAAATGGTTGCCGACATGTACTTCCCAACAATAAAACTATCTGCATTGCGTGAAAAATAGTTTATTAAGTTGAATAATGAAAGATTAGTGCTGAATGAAAAAATCTCTTTGATATCACTCCAACGAATAAACTTACTTAAAGATGGTCTCCAGTCAGATACAACCCAAAACTGGATCGCAGACATCAAGTTTAACGTAATAGCTTGCGCAACAAGGCTATATACCCCAAAACCAAGGTGTGCCATAACTACTGCGACAATGACTGATGTTATTGCAGATGTGACTTCAATTTTTGAGGTTGTTTTAAATCTGGATTCACGCTCAAGTAAAGCCAAATGTGTGGCAGCGCAGCTTGATAGAGGGAAAGACAAACCAAGTAACATTAATACTAACTGAAGTTCAGGGTGCCCATATAGTAACGATAATGGTTTTGCGAGGATTGCGATGACGCAACATAGGGACACCCCCATGGCAACATTTAGCCAGAAAATGGAATTGATCAAATCGTTGCTCAACTTCTTCTTCTGAATAATTGCAGCCGCTGTTCCCAAATCACGCAGTAAAATGCCAAGGTTGATCACTACTACAGCCATGGCCATTAAACCATACTGTGCAGGTGGGATTATCTTAGCAAGATAAATAAGATTTACTGCCTGAACGAATATTTTAAAAAATTGAGATAAGGCGTTCCACTTTAGATTAGACAACAGACTCATCGAGATATCACCCTGTTTAGCGACACATTAATTGATGATGATTTGTGAAATAATGAAATATTATTATTTTCATAAAATAAGCATGACTCATTAAAAACTTATAACACTGTATCAGTGTTGCTAACACAGTAACACAGACACCATTAATAAATAGAAAAAATCGTTATCTCCATACGGCACAGGAAAAAGAAATTAATACTAGCATTATTTAACCCTCAGGTCTGTATAACTCCCTCAGCACAACTATCAGTCTGCATTGACGGTGTACGTCTATTTTAAAAACCCAGGGAAGTACAATAAGGCAGAAACAAGCATAACATTGCCTCATTGATAATTAATTTCTAACCCCAAGCATTCTGTTATAAAGTCGTTTTACTGAAGATAGTTTATTGTATGTGTCGTTTTTCTGTGATGAAAGGCAACCCATAGTCCCCGCAATTTGTATGCCAGCAACGATTTTTTTATTTTTTAAAAAATTCAGTCTATCGAAGAAATCAGAATCAACATCGTGAAGTTTGAAATCACTGCTAAATACATCCATTTCAAGAGACCGAAATTTGGTTATTAACGAACGATAAATAACCAGCCCAACGCCAATAGATTTCACCCGATCGTATTGGTTGACTATCAGACCGTCATTACTCATCGAAACAGATTCATTTATCACAGGGTAGTGAATTTCACCATGATTTCTGTCACTGATATGCGGTATTTGCAAATCAATATCATTAGTATGATACATATCCAATTTTTTCAGATAGTCCTTACTCAGCTTACAATCATCGTCCAGAATGATAAAACGTTCATAATCATTACTTTCCTTAACAATGCTATTGTAAACACCACCTAATGGAGCACCATCTAAAACTTCCTTGATATAAATATCACTAACAAAAAAACCCAGCGTATGAATAAATTCCTTGTCGAACGCCAAAGACTTAGGACCGACATTAATAATCAGCAAATCCGTCTCAGTGTATTCTTTGTTCATCAGGCAGTTTAGTGTTAGCGAGTCTTTATAGGTTTTATCATACAAAACCACAACTAACATTGTTTTGCACATATGTGAGCCTTTAAGCATTGAGATTAAAAAATCAGGAAATGTTCTACCCTTCCAAAGTTTGGTACAGAGCAGTTATAGTTTTACGATCAGGAGTAGCTTACTTCTTTACTCAGCTTAAATGCCTTCCATTTGCTTTCGATATAGCAATCCAACTCACTGTGGAAACGTTCTGCGGAGAAGCGCATAGCATTAGCACGGCAGTCGACGGGGAGTATCTCATCACGCACCAGATCAAATTTCTCTACGGCATCGACAATGGATTCAGCTGATTGCTCATAGAAAAACAAGCCACTCGGACGTTCTTCACCATAAGGACGAATGGTTTCCAGCGCACCTCCCTTGCCGAAGGCAATCACCGGGGTGCCGCATGCCTGTGCCTCAACAGGAGTAATGCCAAAATCTTCTTCAGCCGCAAAGACAAATGCTTTGGCACGTTGCATATGGTCTTGCATCACATCATTAGGTTGATAGCCGAGGATTTCTACATTCGGCGTCGCCTTCGATTTGATTTTTGCCATTTCTGAACCATCCCCGATCACCACCAGTTTCTTATCTGGCATACGGCTGAAGGCTTCCACAATCAGATCGATGCGCTTGTACGGCACCATACGTGAGGCAGTGAAATAGAAATCTTCCTTCTGCTCACGCAAGGTGAAGCGGTCAACATCTACGGGTGGATAGATGACATCAGCTTCTCTGCCGTACACCTTTTTGATACGACGGGCAATAAAGTGGGAGTTAGCAATAAAGTAATCAACACCATTAGCGGTGCGATAATCCCACATGCGAATGTTATGCAACATCCAGCGTGCCAGCTTACCCTTCAGGCCTTTATCCATCCCGGACTCACGCAAGTATTGATGCTGGAAATCCCATGCATAACGAATGGGAGAGTGAACATAGCTGATATGCAGCTGATCCGGGCCAGTTAACACCCCTTTTGCCACCGCATGGCTGCTGGATAACACAATATCGTGCTTGGTTACATCCAGCTGCTCAATAGCAAGCGGCATTAAAGGTAAATAGGTTTGATATTTCTTTTTAGCTCCCGGCAGGCGCTGGATAAATGAGGTTGTGGCTTTCTTATCATGAAAAAGATGACGGGAGTCATCGGATAAAAAATCCACTACCGAATAAATTTCCGATGCAGGGAACAGTTCAATAAATTCAGCGATCACTCTCTCTGCCCCGGCGAATCCCACTAACCAGTCGGCAACAATTCCTACACTTAAATTTCGTGACATTATTAAACCCTCTCTAGCCCTGCACGAGACGAAAGAACCCTAAAACTGCGGCGTCTCCGTCGTTATTACTCTATTGCCCCGCATGAGGGACAATGAATTAAAACCAAGTTATCTTATTCAGACACTCTACTGAATAACAAAAAAGCTCCCTGGCACCGCTAATAATACAGCCATGCTTGAAAGGGCTGGCGAAACATCCGATTTCTACGGATTAGAAAAGTGAGAAAACATCACTCATGATTATGGTTTGAATATTGACTCACTTTATAAATTAGAAAGCGATATTATTGTTATTAGCTACGGAGAATAGAAAGAATGTTTTCTGTATGTTGTTGCATCAATGCGACATCAGCTCGCGATTCCACATTCAAGCGAACGACTGGTTCCGTATTGGAACTGCGCAAATTAAAACGCCACTCTGAAAATTCCAGGCTGATACCATCAGTACGGTCCAGAGTTAAAGCACCTTCTTCATAGTGCTGCAGAACACGCTCGATTGCCTGCTGCGGTTGTTCCAGTACGCTGTTGATTTCGCCAGATGCCGGGTAAGCTTCCATGCGATCATTCACCAGCTGACGCAGCGATTGCCCTTTAACCTGAAGCAACTCAGCCACCAACAGCCATGGAATCATGCCGCTATCACAGTAGGCAAAATCTCGAAAATAATGGTGTGCACTCATTTCACCACCGTACACCGCATCTTCCTGACGCATGCGTTCTTTGATAAAAGCATGACCCGTTTTAGACATAACCGGGACACCGCCAGCACGGCTGACAACATCAATGGTGTTCCAGCTCAGACGCGGGTCATGGATGATGCGGGCACCAGGATCCTTTTCAAGGAAGGCTTCAGCCAACAGGCCAACAATGTAGTACCCTTCAATGAAGTTCCCTTCGCTATCAAACAGGAAGCAGCGGTCAAAATCACCATCAAACGCGATGCCCATATCAGCCTGAGAAGCGACTACAGCATCGGTAGTATCCTGACGGCACTCCGGTAACAGGGGGTTGGGAATACCATTGGGGAAATTACCATCTGGCTGGTGATGAACTTTAATAAACTCAATGGCGATACCAGCGTGTTTGAAACGTGCCTCTATGGCATCTACAACATGCCCTGCAGCACCGTTGCCGGAGTTGACCACTAACTTCATCGGCTTAGTAAAGTTATCCAGATTAATGTAGCTGAATAGCTTATCAACATAGGCATCCAGTACCGAAATGGTGGTATAGGAACCTGTTTTTTCCAGATCTACCGGTGGGAAGTCATTATCTTCCGCCAGGCGTTGAATATCCCGTAACCCGGTATCACCACTGATAGGTCTTGAACCTTCGCGCACCAGTTTCATGCCATTATAATCTAATGGGTTATGGCTGGCGGTGACTTCAATACCACCATCAACATTCAAATAGGATGTCGCAAAATAGATCTCTTCAGTGCCAGACAAACCAATGTCAATGACGTCTGTACCCGCATCCTGAAGACCTTTGGCTAAAGCGAGTTTTAATCCTTCACTGGTCAATCGTACATCACCGCCTACGACCATTTTTTTTGGTTTTAAATATTCTCCATAGGCACGTCCGATGCGATAGGCGATATCTTCATTTAATTCTTCGCCTAACTTCCCTCTAATGTCATAAGCTTTAAAACAAGACAATTTACCAGACATATTTCACCCCTAATTAGCAACGGCCATAATGATCTTTTGTTCGAATGATATCGTCCTCTCCCAAATAGGAGCCGGACTGTATTTCCAATAATTCGAGAGGGATTTTCCCAGGGTTTTCCAACATATGCTGGGCACCAATCGGGATAAACGTCGATTGATTTTCTGTCAGTAAATAAGTGCTATCGTCAATGGTGACTTTTGCCGTGCCAGAAAGAACCACCCAGTGCTCAGCACGATGGTGATGCATTTGCAGAGAGAACATTCCGCCAGGTTTTACCGTCACGCGGTTAACGTGATAACGCGGCATACTGACGACTTTGTCGTTTTTCCCCCAGGGACGATAAGACTCACGATGGACGCGATGTTCACCACGCTCGCTTTTCTTCAGGAACTCGACAACCTTCTTAACGTCTTGTACCTGAGACTTATCGATGACCAATACCGCGTCTTTGGTATTGATGATAACCAGATTCTCAACGCCGACCGCTGCAACCAGTTTCTCATCAGTATTGATATAACAATTGCTCGCATGATGAGTGAATACATCCCCCGTCAGTGCATTGCCCTGTGTATCTTTATTATTTACATCCCACAATGCTGACCATGAACCAACGTCATTCCAGCCTGCATCCAGTGGAACAACAATCGCATCATTGGTTTTCTCCATCACTGCATAGTCAACTGACTCATCCGGGCAGGCGATAAACGCTTTCTTATCGACGCGGATGAAATCTTGTTGGGCGTCAGTCTCAGAGGTAGCAATAGATTTCTGGCAAGCTTCAAGGATGTCTGGACGGAACTGGGCAATCTCTTCAAGGAAACGGCTGGCGCGGAACAGGAACATACCGCTGTTCCAGTAATACTCACCGCTTTCCAGATACTGAATTGCTGTCGGCAGATCCGGTTTTTCGACAAAACGCTGCACACGAAACACTGGAGCCTGGGGGCTGCCCATCATGCCGCCACGTTGAATGTAGCCATAGCCAGTTTCAGGCTCAGCCGCGACAATACCAAATGTCACCAGCTTACCCTGCTCAGCAAATGGGATAGCATCCTTGACTGCCTGGTGAAATGCCGCGCGGTCACCAATAACATGGTCGGCAGCAAGTACCAGCAGTAATGGATCCTCACCCTTTGACGCAGCACTAAGTGCAGCCAATGTAATTGCAGGGGCAGTATTACGCCCTACTGGTTCAAGAATAATATTGTTAGAAAGTTGATCGATATGGCGCAGTTGTTCAGCGACCAAAAAACGATGTTGTTCGTTACAGATAACTAATGGTTCAGAAACATCCAAACCATTTAAGCGGATAACAGTCTCCTGCAACATTGAATTTTCGCCATAGAGACGAAGGAATTGTTTTGGATAAAGCTCACGAGACATCGGCCATAGACGGCTGCCAGTGCCGCCAGCCATGATTACTGGAAGGATCATAATTTTCGTCTCAGCGTTAAACAGAATTGATTATATTAAAATAACCGAATACGAATATTCAGCGTATGAGGTTTATATCTTGTAGAAATTAGTTATTTATGCAACTAGAGCAGTTGAATTATTAAATCAGAAGTCTTAAAAAAATAATCATGAATGGCAACTATAAATTGGCATCATTATTTTTAAAGGCCTAATCGAAAGAAACATGGTTTACTGTGTGAGATTTCACCATCCAAGCTGAAAATGAAAATAATATTTATTTTTAGGTTTTCAAGATTAACTTTCACCCCCATGATAAATTTTTATGAGTAACCACAAAGAACTTGCCAGATTGTTCTTGTCGCAATGTAGACTTAGTTTTAGCAACAAAACCATTTAAATCAGGATTAAATAAGTTACCCTTTATGGATACTTTTTGATTCTCATTCAATGTATTAATAACAAACGCATAAGATTTAAATCCATTAAATGTATTACCCTGGACATCTATATTATTAAAACTCTCAGAAAAAGAATTTATTGTAATGACTTGCAACATATCATTCTTATTATTTAGCACCTCCATTTTATTTGAAACTAAAATTAAATTAGCGACATTATCAAAAGAAGTGCTATTCTCCAAATATTCTTGAGAATGATATAGCATTTCATTCCCGGAAAATAGAACACTAGCTAAACCTTTTAACCTTCCCATATCATTAGAAAAGGACTCAAATTTATTATTCCTTACTATTATGATTGCATCACTATTCAGACTTTTTCGGGAAGAGAAGCATCTGATAGATTTACCTTCCGATGCATCTAATACAACACTATTATTTTCAAATACAATCGGTCCAATTAGATGCTTATCGAGGTTGCCATAGATCATGCAAGCACCAGCATCGTTAAGTCGATTAAACATTTTAATGCCTGTACGACTAAAATACCCCCCAGATCTTTCAACTTTATTATTTTTATGGATTAAATTACCCATTGGTATGTTGAGTGCCTTCAACTGTTCACCGGTGGCAAAAATTGCCAATTCTCCATTTGCACAAAACCTAATCACATTTCCATCTGACACACAATTATTCCCACCTTCCCAATCAAGACCTACATCAGAGCAATCACTTATTGTGTTTCCAGTTGCAAGCACATTTTGAGCACAAGCACTCCAAATCCCACCTTCAACTTTAGATATTATATTATTTTTGACTAGCGTATCTTTAGAAAGCCATAGTTGCACCCCATGATATGATGAAGATAATTTATTTCCATCATAAACACACCCATGACTCATATAATCTAATATTGCCTGACCTCTTCCATTGTAAACCTTACTATTTTTTATAGTAACGTTATTCTTTTTCTCTACAAGAAAACCATTGTTTTTATGTCCTCCACCATTTATCACAACACCTTCAATATAACAGCCATTTCCAATCTCTAAAAGTTGACCCTGGTTATTCTTGCTACGCTCTGGGTCAGTGTTAACATCAGCCATTGCTGAGATAATAAACTTACTTGAACCAATCAATTTCGTGTTGTCAGCTAGTTGAGCCATACCTTTTGTGAAGATATCAACATCAATAACTTTATCAAGGTGACAGTTAGCGAATTTTTTAAATGCAATGGTGTCATCGTCTGATATTCCAACCATGCCGTAATCACTGGCTAATATTTTATTATCCAAGAGCACTCTTTTTAAGCGCTGACCACTGCTATTTATAAAACAATAACCTCCATCATCTGAAGACGTCTGATCGTTAAGATCAACTTTCAGTAATCCTCCTCCCTTGCTTGTTCCTTTATAATATTCTGCTAACAAAATCACTTGACCATGCTTTAAAGAATTAAGATTGCGTAAAGATGATACATCCGAACATCTTAAATCAACATGACTCTCAATTCCCTGACCAAATACCTGACTAGCCTTTATCAAAAACGGATAACATGCAGTTAATTTAATTATTCTCCTTCTACTCATTTTCGCCAACATATTACATCCTTCCATCAAGAATTACGCCTGGTTGAAAAGTAGTCATGCCTGGATATCAAGCATAATATCGCCAGAAAGAAAGGGAACAAAGAATTAACAGGGAACACCACCTCAAGAGGCAAGTTTATCCCACCAAAAAAGATCGATAAGCAGAACGAAAATGAGCAAAGCCCCAATATATAAGCAGGTTCTTTTTTAAGATATTTATAATATTTTTTATTTTTCAGTAGGTGTTTAATAAACCCAAAAAGAATAATGATAATCATAAAATATATGACTAACGCAACAAAAAAACCGAAATTAAGTAAAATATTGACATAAGCACTTTCTGCTATCCATCCCGGAGGGTTGTATCCTAATACATCCAACACACCTATATTACTTAATGCACTAAATAAATTTGCATGCTGATCAATTGAACCTTGCTTCGTTGAAATTACGCGCTGAACTATTGGCAACTGAGATATAAATATAACACCTGCCATACCTAAAGCTAAAGAAAACCAAGCTGCAATCAACTTATAAAAACTAATCGGGGTACTAATTATAATAACAACAAATATGGATAAAATAACCGCAGCCATACCTGTAAAACTAATCGTCAACAGCAAGTTAATAAAATACAATGCATAAAAAGCAACTTTTTTATACCCGGCATATGACATTCCAATAAAGAATAATGCCGACAATAAAAATGCATATCCATTAGGATCATCTTGTAATGAACCAAATCTGACTGATACAGAACCTTCATACGCAAGCGCTGGAAGTCTATCAAAAATATAAAACAGCAAATATTGAATGATATCTACTATCAGAAAGATCCATGTTGATACCTTGATCACCTTAAAAACTTTAATAAAAAACTCATTGCGATCAAAACGACCAAGTATAATAAATACAAAAATGGGGAAAAAGAATATTGACTCGAAAGCATATGGGTCATGAGACAGAATTGTTATTGCAACTCCGTATAAACAAAACAGCAACGACAATATAATGAATCCTGCATTGCCCCCTCCTCCGTATTGAACTGAAATCCCAGCTGGTTTGATTTTGTGTTTCTGCATTGTAACCCAAAACACCATCAGCCCAAAAATTGCTAGTATGATTAGATATTTCCCACTTGATAACCAAATTGGCGTATCGGAGTAAGTCGGAGAAGTCCTTGCATTGTTTATTTTAAATATATATCTATACGAATTATAATAAAACGCAGTCAAAAGATAGAAAAGCACCAACCTTATCATAATCTTCTCTAGTGATGAATTTTAGGGTAGAAAGAGATTAGCAAATTTCACACTAGCCACTTAGTACATTAGACATTGATTTTTGAAATCACACTTTCTATTTTTTCAACAGTTTTATCCCACGTATATAACTTAACATGATCTAGCCCTCTCAATGAAAGCTCTCGCCTCAACTCTAAGTCAGAAAACAGTTTATTTATAGAATACGCAATATCCTCCACTTTCATGGGGTCAATTAATAAAGATGCATTAGCAGCAATCTCTCCCAACGAAGTTGTACTAGATGCTATTGTTGGCACTCCGCAAGCCATTGCTTCAATGACTGGAAGCCCGAACCCCTCATAAAGAGATGGCATAATCAAACCAACTGCGCCGCGATAATAAGACGGTAATTCACTATCTTTGATAAAACCTGAGAATATGACACGGTCTTGCAGATTTAATTTATTGATATGATCAATCAATTCAGGAGTAGAGTTTCCCGATAGCAATAGTTTAATATTCGTATCCGTATCGACCCTTGCGAAGGCCTCAATCAGGCGAAACTCATTCTTATGAGCCTTTCTATTGCTCACACAAAAGAGGTATTCATAGCCAGGTTCATAAGGTTTCACCTCTGGTGTAAAATCATTCGAAACACCATTTCCTACTACTATAACCTTCGACTTATCAACTCCAGACCAGTCGACAATCCTATTTTTCGAAAACTCAGAAACAGTAAGTATAACTAAGGCTTTTTTGCAACCTCGTTTAAGTATTAAATTATAATACATCCTTTTTAGTAAACTTGAATTCCCTGGAGTATCAATGTGATTTAGATCATGTATTGTTATAATAGATCTATTTGCAGCAATAAATTGCGCATTAAACCCAGGCGTAAAAAAAATATGTCTGGTAAACATAAGCGTCCAACCTGTTACAAACACATCAAAAACACTGGTAGGCTTAAGTTTTGCGTTAAAATATCTATCAAATTTAATTCTTTTAGTAATTTCCGTAGAGAATCGCCCAATTCCGTGATTACCTTGCCAACGCAAATCGTAAATAATTTTCTTCACTCACCCTCCCAAGTACCTTTGGTATAAGTTACATCAACAAGTCAGACCATTGGTTGATAATATTTTCAGTTCTGAATTCTTTCAAATTAAAGTTGAACTTAATCTCTCCATTAACATATTTATTTATTATTTCAACAAGTTCCAATTCATCATCAAATAAAAAGTCATTATTATCGGAAAGTAATTCTGGTATACCGCCAACCTTCTTACCTGCAACAGGTACATTCCTACCCATACTTTCAATCAAAACTCGACCAAATGGCTCATTCCATTTCGATGGGACAATCAACATATCCAATCTATCTAGAAAATCATTGGCATTTGTGTTTCCGAGGAAACTACACTTTACACCAAATGATAACGCTATAGCCTTTAATTCATCTATATATTTTTCATCCCCTGTACCTGCAATTTCAACTTCAACCTTACTCCTAATATTCCGATCTATTTTTCCCAAGGCACTAAAAATGATATCAATACCTTTAGTTTTATGAATCCGCCCCAAATATCCAATCCTGACGATATCTTTTTCGAACCCATTATATACCCTTTTCTCAAGAACAGGACCGAGGCAAATGTTGTAGATAACATGCTTTTTAGCATTAGAAAAATAACCATACCTTAAGTGTTCATCAGCTACAAAATGGCTAATTCCTACAACGTCATCAACGTAACTCGAATTAGCTCTCTTAGGTAACGTTATTGTCTTACAAAGAGCACATCTGGTTTTACAATTATCTTCCTTAAACATATTAGCATTTGGACAAAGCAAAGAATAACTTCTCAAAATATGGATATTTCTAATTCTCATTTTCTTTGAAATTTTCCATATAATCGATGAAACATCTTCTATTGTGCTTGTTATTAATATATCTGGATTAACTTCCGAGAGAATTCTCTTTAGCTCACCTTCTATAAAAATGTTATTAGAATCAACCAAGTGCCATGCAATCTTTTTTACCGAACCTACTTCTTTGTTTTGGAATGACCAATAGACATTTTTATGCTTTACTCTGTGCACCACCACACCATCTATTTCTTCTTTCCTTTCCCCATTGCTTATAGCCAGGATGGTCACATCAAAACCTAATTTAACCAGAGTTTCAGATAGTGTTTTGGTGGATATCTCTCCTCCACCGGCAATGTCTGGAAAATACGCTCTGCACGCGATTAATATTTTCTTCATTAACAACCACCACCTCTCATTAAAATATGTGGGCCTGACCTATGTAAAATAACGTGCACAGACCCACGAATTTTATTATGCTTCTGACTGTTTTTTATCAGAGTAATCGTAGCCATAATGATTATATCCATAACCATAATAACTACTTGCCTTTTTAACTATTCCGTTGAGAATACAGCCATTAACAAGCACACCACTCTGCTGAAAACGTCTTAAGCTAACCTCAATTTCTTTAACTGTATTTTGCTCAAATCTCGCAACCAAAAGTGATGTACCGGCAAGTCGTCCAATAATTGCAGCATCAGTTACTGCCAAAATAGGTGGGGTGTCAATAATTACCAAGTCATAGTTTTCAGATGCCCAACTTAATAACGCTGAAAATTTAGGATGCATTAAGAGCTCCGCCGGATTCGGAGTGACTTTCCCACGAGGGATAAAGTCGAATTTTGCGCTTGCAATTCTTTTAATGCTGCTTTCAAAACTAGAGTCTGAGGAAATAAGTTCTGAAAGGCCACGTTCATTATTTACCTTTAACATTTTATGCGCGATGCCCTTACGCATATCTCCATCAATGAGCAATACTTTTTTGTTAGCCTGTGCTATGACTGCAGATAAGTTCCCACTGACGAACGACTTACCTGCATTAGGACTTGGTCCTGAAATCATTAGTACGTTGTTTGATGAGTCCTGCAATGTGAAATAAATGCTAGTTCTCAAACTTCGTAATGCTTCTATCGATATATCGGCTGGGTTGTCTACAGCTAAAAAGCTTAGATTCCCTTCGCTTTTACCTTTAGACCTTCTAACGTAATTCGTGTTATTAGTCTTCATCAGCCAATCTGAAATTGGGATACTTGCGTACACACTAATCCCGAGACTTTCAAGTTGCTCCGGGGATTCGACACCTCTATGAAAGAATGATTTAAACAATACTACGGCAATAGAAACAAAACCACCAAGTATTAAGCTCACTGCTATGACGATTATTTTTTTCGGCTTGACTGGTATTGGTGCAGTGACTGAATGGTCAATAATTCTGACATTGCCTATCGCACTCGACTTGGCAATTTCTAATTCTTGTTGTCTGGTTAGAAGCTGCATATAAACAGCTTTCCCGGAATCAACATTTCTGCTGAGTCGAATAACCTCCTGTTGTGTTGAAGGCATTGATGATACTTTTTTATTTAAAGCATCTCTCTCTTTTTCAAGAGTTCCTCTCTTCTCCAACAAAGCTTTGTATGTCGGATGGTCTGGTGTATAAAGCTTTGATATCTCAGCCTCACGAAAGGTTAACTGATTTAGCTGATTGTCAACGTTAACTATCTGGTCAAGTACAGATTTAGCTTCCAGAGGCAGGTCAATTGAATCCTTTTGTTTACGATAGGCATTCAATTTATCTTCCGCGTCATCAAGATCGGAACGTACTTTCGGAAGTTGTGTTTGTAAGAAATCCAGGCTTTTTGCGTCCTGTGCTGCTTCTCTTTCAATATTTTGGTCAAGATAGTTTTGTATAATGCTATTTAGTATTTCTGAGATTTTGACAGGATCTTCTCCTGTCAAAGTTAGTGTTAGCATCCCAGTATCTTTGCCTTCATCGGCTACAACCAGTCTTTTTAGTAAATCATTTATCGCCAAGTATTGACTTTGATAGTTAATAGTAAAACTTATTCCCGGACTCGCATTTATTGCATCGACGAGGATAGTGACTTCTGGCTTCTGCAACAGTTCCCCAACGACACCAGTGTATTCAAAAGATTTCCCACTTACTTGGTAAGTTGATTTATCAATAACTTTCAGTGTTACTTCCTGTTTGTTACTTCCAATCTGTGGGATATATAAATTACTTACTTTCAGGCTTCCTTGCTCAGCACCTGTCAATCGCGCCCATCCTTTTCCAAAAATCGGGAAATAGTCTTGCTCAACTCCAGCTTGCAGGTTCAGGTCATCAACCGTTTTACCTAATACCATTCTGGATTGAATTAATGCTATTTCAGGCTCTGACTGTGGTTGCACGTCAGGTAAAACCTGACTTAAGTTTTCCAATATAGCATTCCCCTGCTTCTGCTCAACTTGAACAAGAGCATCGGCCTGATATATGGGAGTTGAAAAAAGAACATATAGAATAGCCACCACCACAAAAAGGCCAGTAATGATAGCTATCATCTTTTTGTGATCTAACAGCTCACCTATAATTCGACCCAGTGCAATTTCATCTGAGTCAGGTACTGAAGGTTTATTTATGAGTGCCGAGGTCATGCAATGTTTTCCTGAAAGTTATCAATTTAATTTCTTAACCCACTGCTGGCAGCATTGATTAATTAGCTGGTACACGTATTCAAATGCTTCATGGCTCTTTTGGTATGGGTCAGGTATTTCTTTTTGCCCCAACCAATGCCCCAAAAGCAGTACCTTTCCTCTCGCCTCTGGAGATACCTGACTAATTGATTCAATATGAGATTTTTCCATCACTAAAATAAGGTCATACTTCTTACCTAATGCGGACCTGAATTGTGTTCCTTTATGCCCGGCAAGAGACACCCCATGTTCTTCTGCAACAGCAACTGCTGAAGCATCTGCTTCATGATCAACTAAAGCGGCTAGACCAGCAGAGTCTATTTGCTTCCCTGGGATTAACTTCCGTAACAGCCTTTCTGCAGTGGGAGAACGACAAATATTCCCGGTACAAATCACAAGTATTGAATCAAACATAATCATCACCAATCTTTGATATAACGTGTGGCCTCGATCATGTCATGCACGCCGCCAATGGTTGGAACGAGCTGGGAGATAACACGGTTCCAGCGCACTACCGGTGCCGTTGTGACATAGACGATGTCATAAGGTTGCAGCTGGAATGCGGTACTCATCACCATTGCTGCTGCATCTTTTGCATTCAGCTGATAAATATTGGCAAGCTTGCCGTTTCCAGTGCTTCTGCTCAGCGGACGTATCACAAAAATGCCGGATGCATCTGCCATTTCCTGCGAGACCCCTTCTGCATTGCCCAGTGCTTCAGCAAGCGTCATACCACTGCGATCCATCTTGAGGGTGGATTGCTTGTTAACTTCACCCATGACAAACACTTTCAGGTCGTCATTACGCGGAACAAACAAAATATCGCCAGGAGTAAGTAACCGGTTCTGTCGTAAATCTCCCTGCTGCATTAATGCCTGCAGGGAGATCAGGCTATCTTTGCCATTGTGGGTTAATACCACGTTGCGCCAGTCTGCATCCGGGGCTAAACCACCCGCCGCGTTGATAGCATCCATAATGGTCAGTGGGATATTGCTAATGGCCTGCTGACCAGATCTCATCACCTCTCCGGTGACATAGGCTTTTTGCGAGCGGAACGCAGCGATGCTGATATCAACCTGTGGGCTCTCAATATAGGTTTTCAGTCGATCCGTAATGTCAGAGCGCACTTCATCGATAGTACGTCCGGCAACCTTCACCTTGCCAATATAGGGATAGAAGATGGTGCCATCGGTGTTCACCCAGTTGCCGGTATCACTGGCGCTGCGGTACTGACCCGCAGGGGTGGTCAACTCAGGGTGATCCCACACTGTCACCATCAGGACATCACCAATGCCGATGCGGTATTGGTAGTTCTTAATTTGTTCTTCCAGCTGTGGGTTTGCGCTGGACATCACTGTCTTCGGTTGCAGAGATTCAATCAGCTTCGGTGTTAGCGGGTACACCGTAACGAACTTGTCGATATCCGTATTAGAGTCTGTCTGCTCTACCACATCCTTGTTACTGGTGGATAAATATTGTCCGGGAACAATGGTGCACGCGGAAAGTAAAAAAACAGATACCGCGATAGCGGATAATCTGAAAGGCATTGTCATCATCATGAGCTGAACTATCATCCTATTAAAAACACGAAAATAAAGCCTCTTCATAAAGAGACTAAAGAGGCATATAAAATGGGAATGTCATTAACTCGCCCTTAGTAATCCATCCCTGATTGGTTACGTTCTTTTCCATAAAAGAGATTTCTGAATGATGAAATGTCTCTATGCAGCATATGTAAATTATTAACCTTAAGTTTTCTCAGGGCTGAGTTCTTTTGCGCACTGATTGTCTTCGGGCTAAGCCCGGACATCCGGGATATGCCGAGTATGTTCTCTCCTTTCAATAATTCGCTGAGTACGTCAATTTCCCGGGGGGTTAAGTACATAGTCTTTCTTTCGGCGATTAACTTATAGAGATTGTGATGCAGCGGTGTTAGTCCATGACTGAGCTGATAGCTCAAAACAAATGTTGTCAGACAATTTCCGACAAAAAATTTCTCATTAGAATAGATGCTTATATCTTTATACAGCCTGATGGTTTTCAGGTCTGAGCTTATCGCTATAGTTATATCCTGCAGTCCCTTTTCATGGACTCTTAAAGCTTCTCTTAACCCCAGCCTAAGGTAGTAATCATCGGAAATTATCCTCATATCTCTTTAACACCTACGCGATGCCCCCCAATGTAAATGACTATCTTCCGGTAGTGGTGGTGGTCGTGGTGGTGCTGGTGTTGCTGCCTCCATTGTTGCTTGATGCCAGAGCTATGCCCGCCAGCAGCCCAACAGCGGACACACCGATAACCACGCTGTTGCCTTGTGCAAAGCTTGTCGCCGTGTCACCAGCAGCAGCACCGGTGTTTTGTGTCGTTGTCGTATCGGCTGCATTCGCACTAAGGCTCAGCATGCCGGCTATTAACAATGTACTTATTGCTGTGATTTTCATATTTATACCTTCTTTATTGTTGAGGGAAGATTATTGGCTTTTCATCCAACTTCTATTCAAGCTCATTCGCTTGCTTTCAGACACGCTACCGCCCTTAGCTTACTGGCGCCAATGTCCTGAAAATTAAATAATCAACGCAACGGGCGCAGCTTCGCCTGCGCGAATCTGGCACAAAAATAATATGGGCAGAGAACTCCCGCCGCTTTGCTGTGAAAAGAAAATAAAAAAATAAGTAGGGTTATAATATGAATTTCTTATTTAGACTTTCGATATTCTCAAGAAGTACGCTTTTAAAACATCCACCTTGTATAGCTTTTATGTCCTTTGCGATTGTCTGGCATTGCTCTGAGCTTTCCAGGCCTTCGACAATAATAAACTGACAGTAACGCATGATGTTTTTGATAATGACCGGCCATATTCTTGAATGACTGTATAGCTTTAGAAAGTCACTATCGATTTTAACTGCGTCATAGAGATTCTCCTGTAACGCTCTCAGGCTTGCCTCGCCTGATCCTAAATCGCCCAGCCACAATCGGTAATTCTCCGCTAACTCCTGCAGTACCCGGTTGCTTCTTCCATCTGAAAGATTAGGAAAGCCTTCTGAAATCTCTAAACGTAAAAAGTGTTTTGATCTGGCTAACTCGGCGATTTCCTCATCCTGTATGAGGATCGCTGCCTTTTCAAAATCAATGTCGATGGAGCATAAAATATTATTATTTTGAAAATATGCTGTTTTTTGATCGATGAGCGTCAGCTGCTCCTTCAGCAGTTTCTTTTTCTGTGCTTTGCTCGCCTTCCCACCCTGCCATGAAAGCCACCCTGGTGAGGCGCTCTCTGTGCGTACCTTAACTGCCAGAACATTCCCTTCTCTGTCTACTATCGGTTCCGCTTCAATACCACTGATAACTTTACCTGTTAAGACTTCGCTGAGATTCATGAGAATGTTTTCCTTAACACACATCAGATGATTCTCATTCTATGATCACTATTACCAATCAATAAACAGTTTAAGATCGGTTTTATCTATGTTTTTACCTATCAAAAAACAGCCGTTGATCGATCAATCCTTTCTTAAAATGAATAAATAGAGGATTACTCCAGCTTATTAGGAGAAATCAGATGAATGATTGGATATTTGCTTATGTATCAGATGGATAAATTATGTGACGGGAAATTTTTTATGAAATACAACTGGATGTTAATGGTTCGATATCGATACCTTAACCTGGATGGCGCCGGAAGAGTGAGATGTTAACGAATTGTTTATTTTTCAGGTCAAACATGGCTTGAATTGCTGCCTAAATGACTGATTAGCTGTCGAAAACAAACACATTAGTAACATTGTGAAATCATTAAACTTTTTGCCGCTTCGTTAAAAACACCGGTAAGTGGCCCTGTTCCAGGCCCAGTCTGGGTTGGACAAGGAAAAAAATACTGGTGAAAATTTCTGCAACATGGCTTTTAAAATTAATAATTAAGAAAACCTTAACCAACAAAAACTCACCCAGTCGGGCGGTTGCCGGAGGGGTCTCTGCCATTCTCCACGGAACGTCACAGCATCAATTGGATAAATAGCATCATCAAATTGTGACTACTCCGCACATTGTCCATTCAATACCATCTGCTGCCCCGGAACCGTTTTCCATCTCTCATAATTATTCAGGGATTGACTGGCAGGCGTTGTGATTGTGATTCGGGTAACAAAATGGCAGGTAAAAAAAAGCCAGGTGATTAACCTGGCCTTCTTCATCATTTGAGATGAGTTTTTAATTCTTCGGCTGCCTGGCGCAGTGCGGTTTTTACTGCCGGGACGTTACTCAGCGGATTCAGCAGACCGTAGTCATGAATCAGGCCGTTGTAACGTGTCACCGTGACATCCACTCCCGCTTCATCCAGTTTGCGGCCAAAGGCTTCGCCCTCGTCACGCAGCACATCCAGTTCCGCCGTCTGAATCAGTGTCGGCGGCAGTCCCTGCAACTGCTCACGGGTGGCACGCAGTGGTGAAGCCAGGATGCTGTTGCGATCCTTGTCACTGGTGGTGTAAGCATCCCAGAACCACTTCATCATATTGCGTGTCAGGAAGTAGCCATTTTCAAACTGGTTATATGAGGCAGTATCAAAATGTGCATCGGTAACTGGCCACAGCATCACGTCATAACGAATCTCCGGGGTATGCTGCTGTTTTGCCTGCAAGGCGACGGCAGCAACCATGTTGCCCCCTACGCTGTTGCCCACCAGCGCCAGACGTTTACCGTCAACGCCGATTTCATGACCATGCTCCGCCACCCAGCGGGTCGCCGCGTAAGCCTGGTTGATGGCTACCGGGAAATGCGCTTCCGGTGAGGGTGTATAGTTGACGAATACCGCTGCCGCACCGGATTCCACTACCAGGTCACGCACCAGGCGTTCATGAGTCGGGAAGTCTCCCAGTATCCAGCCACCACCGTGGAAGAACATAAATACCGGCAGCGTACCGTGCGCACCTTTTGGTTTAACGATGTTCAGCTTCAGCGGCTGGCCATTTACCTCAATGGTTTTTTCCGTTACATCAGCGGGCGGTAACACTGCACCTTTCTGCGCGCCAATCAGTACCTGACGGGCATCCTGCGGAGAAAGTTGTTCCATGGGTTTTCCACCACTGCTGTTCAGCGCGTTCAGAAATGCTTGTACATGACGTTCCGGCTGCGGCTCTCCCGCTACACTTCCTGCGGATACAGCGGCCAGTGCGATGGCTAAAAATGTCTGTTTAAATTTCATGGTGAACTCCCTTAAGTTTTTCGCTATTGTATCGTGCGCTATTTAAATGGTTGCGATGATTTGTCATCTGTTTGCTTCGGGGTTTAATGTATATAGCGCACTATCTAATAGCAATCTATTTGTTTTGGTGGGCTTACACCGTAACGCCTATCCAATTGATAAGTAACTATTTAGTGGTAACGAAATCGCATTTTTTGTTAAAAATCAACACCAGCCCGATGAAAATTTTGCGTTACCGCAGATAGGTTGCGCGATAACGCTCATGAAGGCAGAAGGTTTTGTGGAAGGCTGTCTGTCAATGCTTGATATAAGACTGGAAATGGACAACCAGCTTTAGAATGAGTATATCACACCCCACTTAGTGGGCTGTTTGTCCTGACGATAACACAGCAAACTATGGGAAAAATCTGTCCTTTGCCTCAAGAAAAACTGCAAAAATCATGAGGAAAGAATAGCAAACCATACAGATTATTAATAAACCTTTGAAGACCGGCAACCAAGACATTAATTTGATAGTGTCATTATCCGGGAAGGTGTATACATCGCTGGTTTTCTCAACAAACAGAATGTTCTTCCTGTTCTTTAGTCGAAGGAAGAAGTAAGTCATAAGTGGTGCGCCAAAAAAACCTACCATACTGCTAAAAGAGTATGGAGCAGGAAACGTATATTTCCTTTGGAAGCGATTCAACAATTCGTAGTACCTGGGTCTGTTAATTGCATACCAGATGATTGAGGCGATAAAAGTCAGACTGGCAACAATGATAATGCCGATTACAAAAATTTTCATTTGCTGTCAGATGTCCAGGTATTTGTATATTGAATCCATAAACAAGTCAGCTGCGGAACCTCCAGCTAAACCTCCCGCAACAGAACCAACTGCGGCACAGGCGACACCACCGACACCGGCTGTTGCAATACCGATTCCGGTACATATTCCTATACCAGCAATAGAACCCAGGACACCACCGCCAACGCCACCGGCTGTTGAAGCAATAAACGAAGTGTATTTTTTGAATGCCACTCTTTCGCATTCATTCTCACGGCCTGTTGTGCAGCTATTGACCACTTCATTTGTTGTGTTAGCAAAAGAAAAGCCAATCCCAATGAATCCGCCGTATTTCAGGAAACGTGCTGCTTTTGCAGCATTACCAACAAAATTCGAGTATCCCGGTATTCCACCGATACCAACAGTTGACCACTCATGAACGATCGAGCGGCTTGAAAGGTTTAGTACTCTACGCATATCTTCGCAAGGCCGAAGTTTAAGAGCATAACGGTTTAGAGACTTGAGAAGGGGTTTATTTACCAGTTCTTTCAGTTGGTTCAATAGCTGATTACGCTCCACAAAAAATTGCTGACTTATAAGGGTGCCTTGTGTCGGAATTGATTTTGGTAACTGCTCTCGATTTTCTTCAGGGTCTGTTCTATAGAGGAATAGTATTTTTCGCCTGCATCTCCTACAGTACCGAAAATCTTGTCCCCTGCACCTGTTGTGCCAGCTATCATCCCGTAATACTTCTGCATGAAACCGGCTTCTTCTGTGCTGACTCCGTTCAGGGCCAGGTTTGTTTTTATCTTAGCTTGCCGTAGTACTGACAGTACCTGCATAGTCATTGGTGCTGGCGTATCAGGATCGGCGACAATCAATATCTGTCCAGGCTTCAGCCAAGGTGTGTCAGCATTCATTTTCATAAACGTCTGAGCTGCTGGAGTGCGGGTATCTTTGAACAGTTCCCTTGCCTGATAATCAAGTCCGCCAGGACGCTCAACTATACAATATCCGGGGGCAATATTACGTGCCATGCATCCATTCTCCGTCGGTTGTAGTCTGTAAGGCAGTACCGCAGTTGCTCCCATGCTCCAAAATTTCTAATTAATAGTAAAAAATTCTCCTGCGTTTCGCAAAAAGTGTTGTCGTCCATCGCGAGTCGTCACGTAGACACGCAGCTTAAACATTGCTCCCTTCCTCACCGAACCATCCCCATCAACGCAACTGCGCTGGAGATGATCCAAACCGGTGCTTGAAACGCTCGGCAAAGCGGGAGACAGATCGGTAGCCGCAGGCATCGGCCACCTGGGTGAGATTCCAGTGCGTGGTCTGGATCAGCATCAGTGCATGGTGCATACGGATATCCAGCAGCAGCTGCTCGAACCTGACGCCTTCCTGCCGGAGCCGACGGCGTAGTGTGGACTCACTCATCGCCAGTGCGTCACCTGCCAGGCGGGCGGTCCAGTTTCGTTCCGGCGCGTCACGTAACAGGTTGCTCAGGCGGGGAAAAATTCCCTGCCGCTGTGGTAGCGCAAAGCGCAGCTGCTGTTCTGCTAACACCAGCAGCAGGTCAAAGATTTTCAGCCGTATGCGATCATCACTGACCCGGGGATCCTCAAGGGCCACCAGCAGATGATGCAATGAATCATCGAGGCTCGCGTTAATTTCAACTGTGCTGAGCTGGGGATTTTTTTTAACTGCGGAAAGCGGTTCCTGAAAATGCTGGTAAAAGTTTTCCAGCACATCCGGGCTGATATTAATAAACAGCGAGCGAAATGGCGTATGTCGGTCAGCGGGATACTTTATATAATCGATATCCACACCCTGGTCGATAAATCCGAGCATTGCTGGCGAGTGGAGCGTATGACGCCTTCCGGCACAGGTTATGTCAATCCTGCCTGATAAAACCACCAGCAGGGTGGGTTCAAAAAAGACAAACGAACTCGCCTTCTGTTCAATCTTCAGCCTCGGCCAGGCAACCGAAATCAGGTTATCCCGGCTGAGGCTGTGGCCGGACAGTCCAGACCAGAAGAAATGCTCCTCTGCCGCCAACAATGCACTTTCTCTGGTCATGGTTTTCTGCCGCTCAGATCAGATCAAATTTTAACGTCGGGGTTAAGGGTATACAGCCCGGTCAGGCTCGCTTTCGCCAGAACATTACTGTTCTCAACTGCGCGACGGATATTAGCACCGCTCAGTTCCCCTTCCACTGCTAATGACGGCTCGGACAGGGCGTATAAGGTAAATACATAATGGTGAACAATCTCGTCATTCCACGGCGGGCAAGGGCCATCGTAGCCATAATAAGTCCCGCCCATGGCCTCGTCACCGGCAAACCACGCGGTGTAATCATTGATGCCATGCTTCAGACCTGCTGGCGCATCCGGGCCAGGTTTCCCTTTGGCTGTGATGCCGTTCGATTGTGAACCTTCGGCAATTTCCTGCTGTGTCGCCGGAATATCAAACAGTGACCAGTGATAGAAATCCGTACGCGGCAGCGAAGCCGGGACCACTTTACCTTCCTGGTTCACGTTTTCCCCGCTGGTTGGCACATCGTAGTCATGGCAGATCAGAACCAGTGACTGCGTACCCGCAGGCAAATCTGACCAACCGAAATGCGGGTTCAGGTTGTCAGATAACCGAACATGGCTGGCTGCGTCATACACCGCAAAGCTGTTCTTACCGGGAATGACTTCTCCGTCGTTGAAGCTGTGGCTGAATAATTTCATTCTCTTCTCTCATCTGTGTGCGGATTGAACGATAAATAAAAAACGCCAGCCTGATTATAGGCGGCTTCGTCCATTGAGAACGTCCTTATCCAGTCAGATTTACTACCATAACCATCATTTTGACCGGATTGCGCATACGAGGGCCATAACCACGGCAACCGGAACGATACATTTATCGCAGCTACGCGCCATACAGCGCTTTTTGTTGCGGTAGGAGCATATACTGGCGAATGCCCCCGTCAGGAACAATAAATCGCCCATGATGTGGCTGGGTCTGCTTCTCCAGCCAGTTACAGCGGGTCTGGGAAAGAGTCCGGCATACCTCTTATCCGGCTAAAAATCTGCGGCTGATAAGCCTGCTGCGCCAGCCCGATTGCCCCAGAATAAAAGGTCCCTCCACTTTTATGCGCTTTATGTGGCATGTGAAGCAGGACGAAGGGTCTCAACTCTGAGTCGGGCGATCCGGGATCGCCAGAGCCTCTTCTCATTCTGCCGGGGACGGTAATAATGCGTTGCTGGAGATGGTGTTAGATATGGAGGCCTCCCCCCTGCAGGTACAAGCCAGCCGCTGCCTGCCTTTGCCACCCTCCGCGCGGATAACAAATGATTGCGCCTGACAGAAAGCAAAAGAACCATCACCCTGGGGTGATGGTTCTTTTTATGCGGGATAAATGTAGCTTATCGACGATCGAGTGAGAAGCGGCCCGGACCGATCAGCGCCAGCAACAGCAGACCACCAATAATGCTGATATTTTTATAGAAGTTGATCATGTTGGCATACTGATCCATACCCGTCATGTGCCAGTACGGGTGACCGATAAAGGAGGTGACCAGCGTGTACACGGCCATCAGCAGCGCCAGCGGACGAGTAAAAAAGCCCAGCGCAATCAGCACACCAAAACCAAACTCAGCAATCACTGCTACCGCTGCGGCGACAGAAGGAAGCGGCAGTCCCAGACTTTGCATATAACCAGCGGTATAACCGAAAGCGGTCAGTTTCTGCCAGCCAAAAATAATGAACAGCACCATCAGAGCAACACGCGCAATCAGAATGATGGTGTCACGATAGTTATCCAGTGAAATGTAACGCATATCAGTTTTCCTTGAAAAAATTAAAATAAAATCAGTTTTTAGTTTAGATACAAAACAGACGCCGGTAATAAGCTTTATAACGTGGGCTGCATTTGATAAAGCAAGATTACTCGTAAACCAATCCATTGCACAATTCACATTTTTGCATTTAAGTTTATCGGTTTAGTTGACAATAACCACTCTGTAATCTTTGTTTAACGCCACAACATGAAAGGGAATTCCTATGCAAACAGCTTCCGTTTCTTCAACACCGCTACGTCTCCTGCTCCAGACAGCATCATCCGCCCCTGCCCGGACCTGGCATCTGGCCTCAGACATCCATAGCGTGCAACAAAATCCGCAGAATCTGAGTTCTTCCCGGCGTAACAAAAAAAGTAAACCTGATCCCACAGAAAATCCCTGCTTAAACGCTCTCAGAAACGATTTTGATACCTGGTGGCAAAAGGTGTCTGACAAAGCCAGTCTCGGCAGCCGTCTTGAGATGCTGCTGTGGCAGTTTAAGCCCGAAGATATAAAGAGAATAAAACCCAATGATTTACATAATATTTTTAAGGATAAGAAAATAGCGGTGAGCGCCACCACCGTAGAGAACGCGCTGAAGACCGCCAATGCCTTTATTTCACACGAAGATCGCCTGAAGGTTAAAACGCTCTGGGACCAGAACAAAAATGAACCTGACAGGATTGTACGACTGAGGCCGTTGTTGCGCCTGAACCTTTCGCGGAACCAGATTCGACGCGCCTTGCTGGAAATGCCAGATAACCCGATTAATGTCGATATCACCACCCTGAAGCAGGCCATCTGGACCTCAGAATCCAATGCCAGCCCTGAGGAAGTGGCATGGGCCAGGAGAATGCTTAAGCACAATCCTCCCGGGAAAAATGTGATAGCCTGGCTGGTTGATATCCAGCGACAGCCAGATTATCAGGAACGCGGTTCGGGGAGATTGCATTGTGCGTTAGTCACTGCCGGCCTGTCGGTGAAGGTCCAGACAGTGGCACAAGCCACAACGTTATTCAGGACCCGGAACACCGTTAAGCAGCAGGAATGGTTCAAAAAAAACTGGCCAGCTCTCGCTGTTCGCAAAATATCCATGCGAAAGAAAGTGGATATGCTGCTGAAACGGCAAGGACGCCCCGAGATAACCACCTCGCAGTTGTGGCGTCTTTTCCATGATGCAAAGATGAGTATCAGTTACTCTGTCGCCTATAAATCGCTTATTGCTGCTACCGGAGTGCAGCCAACATCAGAGCAAAAACAGACAGTTAAGCAACTGTGGCATAAGATTGACCCGCAAACCAGAATGAGCCGGTTAAAACGGCTGGGTAAACTTTTACGCGACCCCGAAGGATCAACGCTCTCTCCGCAGCTGATTCAGGACGCTCTCAACGATCCGCACTATACCATCACCAATGTCATGCTGGAGTACGTCCAGGCGGCGCTCAATGCTGATATATCATCTGCCGAGCTGGCATGGATAAAGAGTCTCCGGCCTGGAATCAACCTGAAAGCCAAACGAAGAGAGCAGTTAAGGCAGCTTCAAGCCATACTGAAACATGAGCAATGCCCGGAGAATGTAACGCTGTCAAAACTGCTACGCTTACTGTGGGAAATTGATGAGGATGTCACTCCCGGTATGATCATGGCGGCGTTGAAAAATATCAAACTCCAGTCCAGGGGTGATACACATAGCGCCTTTTTCCGGCAATTGCCCGCCCGAAACAAAGCGTTGCCGGACGCCATGGATACTGATGAAGACGTTTCCGGCGCTTACTTCCTCCCCAATCCTCCTGCGCTACCGGCCCCGGAAATCGCACCGGTGCTGAACAACAAAGCCCCCCTGCCTCCCTTTGCGACATTGAAGAAAAGGAGGTTCTGACACGGAATTCTCATGTTTAGTTTAACCACAATATCACCGTCGTTTACCGCTACCCCACCAGCAGCAGACCCGGCCACCATCAGGCCGGGTCAATTCACAGCCAGCATCGCCAGCGTTAAACAAAGTCATCATGACTTCGGCCAGAAACGAGGAACCACAGCGCTACACGCACTGAAAACGCAATATAAAACACACTGGAAAGAGATTTCTGCCACCGGCAGTCATATTAATCAGGTGGAGCAGCTGTTACTCAAGCTCAGCGCTAAACAGGTTCATCAGCTGAGCGCAAAGGGGGCCTGGCAGTTTCTGCAAAGTAAGATAAACGTGGGATTGCCCACCGTGGAAAGCGCGCTGACGGTCCTCAGGTCTCATGTTTCCAGAGAACATCAGGCGCTGATCAAATCAACCTGGGAAAAGCTGCATTGTCAGAACGATAAAATCGACAAGTATTCATTAGCCATGCGTCTGCAACGGGAATTGAGTCATCTGGCACTTCGCCCGGCACAGTTTCGTCGTGCTCTGCTTGGCACAGATGATATCCCGGATGTCACCATATTGAGCCAGGCCTCCGTCGCGTTACATACTGATATCAAAGAAGAAGAGGTGGAGTGGTTAAAGAAAAGCCTCGAAGACCTCCGCTGGCAATACAGTAACCAGATGGACCTGCTGGTAGCACTACAGTGTCAACCCGATTACCGTGAGATGACGGCAATGAAGTTTTATGTTGCGCTGGAGCTGGCGGGAGAGAGAGTGAGCCTGCCACTGGTGAAGCTGTCGCAGTCGGCCTTTAAAGCAAAACCGACGCAGGAACAACAGCAATGGTTTGACCGTAACTGGGCCAACGTCACCGAAGGGATAAAACAGGAAAAGTTGATAAGTCTGCTATGCCAGGAGTGCGCACCAGAAATAGCCGTGGCTGAACTTTGGCGTCTGCTGTTTAATGCCGGAGCGAGTATGAGCATATCTCTGGTGCGCAATGCACTGAAGTTTTCCGTTCATCTGGTTGAGATGGTGCAGACTCACTGGCGCATGGTTTGCACAGTCGGCAACATGACACAACTGAAACAACTCGGCATGCTGCTTTTCAGCCTGAAAAACTCCACTATCAGACCCGCCCAGGCGTTGTCCGCCCTGAAGATAGCGGGTCTTCCTGCGGCAGATCCTGAGTTAAGGGGATTGTGCCTGTCTGCCTACAAATCAATCCTGTTAACAGACGAACTCAACTGGATCCAGCGAGTCTGGCCGCCCTTATCCATTCTGGATGTGCCTCAGGAACAGCAGTTGCAATTGCTGCGCCAGCAGGGATGTCCGAAGGGAATGACGGCGGCCAGACTGCTGCGGCTGCTGTGGGAAATCGGTGAGGACATCAGTTTCCACGCCCTGAGTGCCGCTTATGGCAATCCGAACACGGGCTCCCCATAAAATCAGCTGGCTGCCAGTTCTCCGGGCTGACGCGCCACCCGGGTCAGCCGTTCTCCACCCGCAGCCGTCACCCGCACCGTTTCACTGAACGCCATGCCCTGGGCAGACAAGTACATATGGAACACCATATCGGCTTCCAGCTGCCAGCATGCCCCGGGATGAAACGCGCCAGAGAAATCACTCGGGCGTGGTGTGCGGGTGTACAGCCCCAGCGTATAACCGGTGACATTGGTGAAGGCGGAGCGTAATCCACTGCTGAGCAACGCCACCCGCGCCAGTGCATCCACCTCATTTGCCAACATCCCCGGTTTCATCGCCGCGATTTGCCGGTCCTGAATCGCCAGTAATTGCTGCGCCAGCACCTGCTGTGCGTCGCTGACCTTCCCCACCACAAACGGCCGCATCACGCGTGCGCTGTAATGATTCACTTTCGGGATCAGCTCCACATGCAAAATATCGCCACGTTGCAGACGTTGCTCGTGGCTGCTGGCATGCAGAAAACCGCTGTCACCGCTGGCAATAACAATCGGTCCGGTTTCCCCGCTATCCGCGCCCTGCTCAAGAAAATGACGGGCCGCCAGCGCGGCAACGTCACGCACGCGCCAGCCAGCGGTCACTGCGCTGCCTATCTGCTGCAGAGTAAAGTCGGCAATGGCGGCGGCGTGGCGCAGAGTATTCAACTCTGAGGCACTTTTGACACTTCGTAGCCGATCGCTGATACCGGTCAGATCCCGCCACACCACACCCGGCAAATGGCGGGACAGCTGCTGCCAGCTGTGCACCGTCATGCCATAGGAGTAAAAATCAGCGCCGACTTTGGCCGTGGCAAAACCGCGCTGTGTCAGGCTGTCTGCCACGGTTTGCCAGGGGTCGGCCCAGTCAGGATAGCTGACCACTGCTAACCCTGGTGATTGTGTGCGACAGGGCACCTCATCCAGCTGCCGCAGCACCATCCAGGGTTCGCCGGAGAGCGGGACCAGACAGGCGCGATACAGCGTTTCCGATACCGTGTAACCGGTCAGCCACGCCAGCATTTCGCCGTGGTCAATCAGCATCACTTCAGCGTCAGCTTGCTGCATGGCGGCGCGCAGGCGGGTCAATGCGTTCTGTCGCATGGTCAGGCCTCAACCGGTTGGCAGATTTCGATGATCGCCAGCAGGTAGATCCGCACCATATCGAGGAAGTCGCTGATCTCTACGCGTTCGTCCGGCATGGTGTTGTACTTGCCGCCAGGGCCACAGACAATGCCTTCCATCCCGGCATGCTGATAAAAATGCGCGGCATCGGTACCAAAAAATGCCGGTGGGGTGATGACGCCGGTGGGTTGCTGTGTACCCCGCACACGCTGCCAGCCATGATTCACGGCTTTGACAATCGCGGATTCCGGCGAGACTTCAAACGGCAGCATGGTCGGTTTATCCCGCGCACCATCGTCATACAGCTCAGCTTTCAGTCCCGGATAGCGGGCGCAGAGTTGATCCAGCAATGCCTGAAGGTCGGCCAGTACCCCCTGCACCGTTTGTCCCGGCGCAAAACGTGCAGAACCTTTCAGCCGCACAAAGTCCGCCACCTGTGGCGGTCGCCACTCTTCCAGCTCGCGGCCCAGTGCACCATGCATCGTGCCAATATGACCCCGGTTGACCTTCAGATGTTCTTCGCTTCTGGCACCGCTGAACGTCATGTTATTGATTTGAGGGATCAAATCCACCGCCGCCGCAATGGCATCCACCGCTTCTTCACGTTTGGAAAGATGACGGGTGTCACCGGTCAGTTCGATGGTGAACATCAGCGATCCGGCATGCATGGTTAGCGCCTGTAAATCGGTCGGCTCAGCGTTAATAAAGTAATCGGCGCGTACTCCCTGCTCTATCGCTGCCAGGGTACCAATACCGCCCTGCAACTCGCCCACCACGTAGGTAAGGATCACGTCACCTTTCAGCTTTACACCCGCATCAATCAGGGTTTTCAGGGCGCAGAAATAGGCGGCATCCCCGGCTTTCATGTTGGAAACACCGATGCCGTAAATAAACTGCTCGTCAATTTTTCCTGCCCAGGGGTCCACGGTCCAGCCTTCGGTCACCGGGTTGGTGTCGAGGTGACCGTTAAACAGCAGGCTGTGACCCCCGCCGCTACCGGGCAGACGACCAATAGCGTTGAAGCGATCGCCTGGCACTTTTTGCAGTTCAGACTCCAGCCCCAGTTCGCTCATCTGCGCTGCCATATAACGGGCTAACTCACGTTCACCGTCTGTAGCGCTATAACTTTTGTGCTGCACCATTTTCGCCAGGAAACTCAGGCAATATTCACGATCAATATGATGGATCAAATCTTCAGGTTTCATTCAGAGTCTCTTCAGGCCACAGATTTAGAGGATTCAGGAACGTGAACCGCCTCAAGCAGTGCACGGGTATACGGATGCTGTGCCTGCTGCAACATGGCGTCGCCCGGCACCACATCCACCACATCACCGCGATACATCACCGCAACGCGGTGGGCTATCTGGCGGATCAGGTTGAGATCGTGGGTAATAAACAGGTAAGCGGTGCCATAGCGACGGCGCAGTTCCAGCAGCAGTTCGATAATGGTGGCCTGCACCGAGACATCGAGGGCCGCAGTGATTTCATCGCAGATCACCAGATCTGGCGGGCAGGCAAAGGCTCGCGCAATAGCAACGCGTTGCTTCTGGCCGCCGGATAAGGCGTGCGGGTAACGCGAGGCAAAATCGGCTGGCAAGCGGACTTCCTCCAGCAAGCGCGCCACCGCCTGCGCCTCGGTTTCCCCCTCCGGTAGTCCATATAAACGCAGCGGGCGGGCAATGATCTCGCCAATCGTCATGCGTGGATTGAGCGACGCATCCGGGTGCTGAAAAATCATCTGTACCCGGCGGCGATAATCTTTATCCATCTGTGCGCGACCATAGATGTCATAGCCGCAGAAGTCGATTGCCCCCTGAAACGGCACCAGGCCACTGATGGCGCGCGCCAGTGAAGACTTACCCGAACCCGATTCCCCGACTACGCCGAGGATCTCCCCCTGATGCACGGTCAGCGATACTGCATTGGCGGCGCGTGTGACATTGGCTTGCCGCTTCAGCAGACGATCAAGCAGCCCATGACGACCATAATCGATGGTGAGATCATTCAGGCACAGCAGCGGCTGGCTGCCGGGCGCATCATGCAGCAGACGCTGCTGCGGATTGGGAACCGCCTCAATCAGCCTGCGGGTGTACGCGTGTTGCGGCGCACTGAACAGGGTGCGGCTGTCAGCCTCTTCGATGATACGGCCCCGCTCCAGCACGCAAACCCGGTCGGCGACTTTCGCCACCAATGCCAGATCGTGGGAGATATATAAAGAAGCCACCCCGGTCTCTTCGCGCAGGCGTTCATACAGATCGAGGATCTGCGCCGAGCTGATCACATCCAGCGCCGTGGTTGGCTCATCAAAAATCAGGCAATCGGGCTGGCAGGCAAACGCCGTGGCGATCAGAATGCGCTGTTTCTCACCACCAGACACCTGATGCGGGTAACGCTTCATCATCTGCACCGGGTGCTTCAGCTCCACATCCCTGAGCAGCGACTCCCCCAGCTCCTGCGCTTCACGCGCCGACAGACCGCGATGACGCCGCAGCACTTCCGTGACCTGTTCCCCCAGCGTCAGCGTCGGGTTTAGCGAAGCGCTGGGATCCTGAAAAATCATGCCCAGTTTTGCGCCGCGCAGCGCCGCCAGCTGTGGCACAGGCAGGCTGAGCAGGCTTTGCCCCTGTAAACGGATATCGCCGTTACGTTCAAGCGCGTTGCTGGCGAGCCAGCGCATAATCGCCCATCCCAGCGTGGTTTTACCGGAACCGGACTCGCCCACCAGCCCCAGCACTTCACCCGGCATCACCTGGAAGCTGATCTCCCGCAGTACCGGCAGGGTATCTCCCCCCTGCAGGGCATAATCGAGGCTGTAATTATCCACCGCCAGCACCGGCGCGTTGTTCTGCGGGTTCATTAATGGTTCCTCGGATTGAGTACATCGCGCAGGCCATCGCCCAGCAGGTTAAAACCGATGGCGACCAGCGCGATCGCCAGGCCCGGGATCAGCATCATCCACGGTGCATTAAAGAAGTAATCACGGGCTTCGGACACCATCAGCCCCCACTCTGGCTCCGGGGGTTGCGCGCCTAAACCGAGAAAACTCAGGGTGGCGAATAGCATGATGGCGAACGCCACGCGGATGGTGGCTTCGACGATGATCGGTGCAAGAATATTTGGCAGCATCTCGCGCAGAATGATGTAGTGCCCCGCTTCGCCACGCGCGATAGCGGCATTGATATAGTCCTGCTGACGTGCGGCCAGCGCCACACTGCGCGCGATACGCACCATGCCGGGCACAAAGGCGATGGTGATCGCCAGCACCGCATTCAGGCTGCTTTGCCCGAGGGTGCTGACAATCAGCAGCGCAAACAGCAGGCTGGGGATGGCCATCACCGCGTCCATGGTACGCATGGTGAATTCATCAATTTTGCCGCCCAGGTAGGCACTGGCGGTGCCCAGCACGGCACCGATCACCATCGCCAGCGCGGTCGCCAGCAAGGAAAGCAGAATGGTGGCGCGTGCCCCCACCAGCACACGGCTGAAAATATCGCGTCCCATCTGGTCGGTGCCGAACCAATGTTCTGCACCCGGTGGTTTATAGCGGCTGAGGATGGAGATAGCTTCCGGATCAAAGGGTGCGACGTGCGCCCCACCAATCACCATCAGCAATGCCACCAGCAGAATCAGTAATCCCGCCGCGCCCTGTGGCGAACGGATCAGGCGTTTCAGGATATCAGGCATAGGTAATCCGTTTATCAAGCATGACGTAGGCAACATCCGCGAGGAAGTTCACCACCGAATAGGTCGCGGCGAGGATCATCACCCCGGCCTGAATGGTTGGCAGATCACGCGCCTGCACCGCAACAATCAGCTCACGACCAATCCCCGGAATGGCGAAGATCTCCTCCACCACCACGATGCCCCCCAGCAGATACCCCACATCCAGTGCCACAATGGTGATAGTGGGCAGCAGGCCATTGCGCAATGCATGCCGCCACAGAATGCGACGACGCGATAACCCTTTCAGCCAGGCGGCGCGGATGTAATCGGTATGCAGCACATCAACCATTTCGGAACGCACCATCCGCGACACATGCGCCACGAGGATTAACGCCACCGTGACCGAAGGCAGGATCAGATGCTGCAGTCCACTGATAAAATTCTCCGAGAGCGGTACATAACCGGTGGCGGGCAGCACCTGCCAGACATCGGCAAACAGCAGCAACACCAGGGTGGCGGTGACAAACTCGGGGAACGAGATGCCCACATAGGAGAGCACGCTGACCAACACATCGGCGGTTTTACCGCGACGCACTGCCGCCCAGATACCCAGCGGAATGGCGATGATTAACATCAGCACCAGCGCACATACCGCCAGCAGCAGGGAACGCGACAACGCGGTAAGCAACGTCGGTCCGACGGCCAGCCCGTTGCGCATCGAGACGCCAAAGTCGCCGTGCACTGCGTGAGTCAGCCAGTGCCAGTATTGCAGCCAGGCCGGCGCATCCAGCCCGAGCCGGGCACGGACCGCCGCCAGTGCCTCCGGCGTCGCGTTTTGCCCCAGCAACGTGACGGCAGCATCAGCCGGGAGCAGCTGCGTGATACCAAAAACCAGCAGCGACACCACCAGCAGGGTGTAGATCATCAGGAGAAAGCGTTTCAGCAGATAACTTGCGGTCACGGGCGCTCCTTACACCGCACGCTTCGGTGCTTTGTCCGTCAGCCAGACGTGGTCCAGCCGGAACACCGCGCCGCGCGGATGCAGATGGTAACCGCCGACGTAGTCACGGCTGGCAGCCAGCAGATCAAAGAAGGTGGGGATCAGCGACGGCACTTCGTCATACATCAGCTGCTGCGCTTTGCCGTACAGACTGGTGCGTTGCGCCGCATCCGCCGTTTCGCGCGCGGCACTGACGGCCGCATCGAAGTCGGCATTGTTCCAGCGCGTTTCGTTCCACGCAGCGGTTGAGGTGTAGAGCAAAGAAAACACCGCATCCGGCGTCGGTTGCATATTGTAGAAACCGACATAAAAATTGCCCTTCTTCCACACCTGGTCGAGATAGGTGCTGTGCGCCATGGTCTGCACGTCAATGCGGAAACCGCCCGGTTTCGCCATTTCGCGCAGTGCGATCCCCAGCTGGGTACGGGTGGAGGGCTTGTCCGAGGCAATCAGTTTCAAATCCAGCCCGTTCGGGTAACCGGCCTCGGCCAGCAGCGCTTTGGCTTTAGTGTAATCCACCGCCTTTTTCGCCAGCTGGGCATAGTAAGGATAAGCGCTGTTGACCGGGTTATCTTCGCCCGCGGTCCCCAGGCTGTTGGCGACAAAATCCACCGTTGCCTGACGATCCACACACAATGCCAGCGCCTGACGTACGCGCGGATCGTTAAAAGGTTTCTGATCGCAGCCCATGTTGATATTAAGGAACTGACCGGACGCCACGCGCAGCGGCTGGATCCCCGCCGATTTTGACAGGCGGCTAAATTCACTCGCCTGGGCCGACATCATCAGATCGGTATCACCGGCAATCAGCGCTGAACTTTCGGCGATGCCATCCGGATACACCATAACTTCAACGCCATCGATGTAAGGACGCTGCGGGTCGTAATAATGCGGGTTACGGGCGACCACAATTTTTCGTTCCGGATCGTACGACACCAGCTTAAAGGGACCGGCACCCACGGCTTCTTTATTCAGTCGGGTCAGATCGCCACTGGCAATGCTGGCCGGAATGATTTTGGCGTCGGGGTAAGCCAGCATCACCGGCAAGTCTGCATAGGGTGCGTCCGTTTCAATCACCACCGTGCTGGCATCGCTGGCGCTGACGGTTTTGATCGGACCAATATTGTGCTGCCCTGGCGAGGCATTTTTCGGGTCGAGGATCGCCTGTAAACTGGCGACCACATCGGCGGACGTCAGGGGCGTGCCATCGCTGAAACGCAGGTTTGGGCGCAGGGTGAAGGTCCATTGCTTCAGGTCGGCACTCGGCTGCCAGGACTGGGCGAGATCGGCCTCGGCCTTCATGTCCTGAGTCAGACGCGTCAGGCCGCTGTATAACAGCTCGGCCACCAGATATTCCGGATTAACCCGCGCCTGCTGCGGATTCAGCATGGTCACGGCCTGATCGACGCTGATACGCAGTACCCCACCCTTACGCGGCGTACCGCTCGCCGTGCTGCTGGCAACCGCTGCCGCCTGCGTGGAAAAGGACCAGGGCAGCAGCGCCGCGCCGGTCATGACGGTGGAACTGGCGAGAAACTGCCGGCGGTTTAACCCTTTCATTGCACACATCTTGTCTTCCTCACTGGTTTATTGGGGACCCTGGGGTGGCAAAAAATCATCGGCCAGATAGGCCAGAATGGACTGCGAAAGTGCGACTAAATCCGCCATCGTTGTGTATTCATCGGCGGCGTGAATGCGGTTATCCGGGCGGGCCAGGCCACCCAGCAAAATTTCCTGAATCCCGGCCTGCTGCACCCAACCCATATCGGAGCTGGTTGACGATCCCCAGGCGGCGAAATCATTTGCCTCAAAACCAAAGCCCTGACACAGCGCCGCCTGCCAGCGCGGCCAGTGCGGGCCACCGGGGTCAGACACCGGGGCCAGATGGCCAATCAGCTGGATGCTGACGTCGCGTGCGGGAGACTGCGCCATTGCCTGTTCCACGCAATCCACCAGCTCCTGCCATACGTCAGCAAACGCCTCTTCAGGGGCATAACGACGGTTAACCAGCAGTTCAAAACGTTCCGGAATGGTGGAGCCTTTGCTGCCACCGTGAGCAGCGGCCAGCGTCAGGCGTGAGGTGAGCGGTTTACCGGCAAAATGCGGCGGGGATGGCATGGCAGATTCACGAATTTCCACCTGCTGTTTCAGCTGGCTGAACGCGTTCATCAGCGGCAGCGCCGTTTCAATCGCATTGATGCCACCCACCGGATCGCCTGAATGAGCAGAACGGCCGGTGACGATGATTTTCAGATCAACGCTGCCAAAACATCCCGCCCAGATGCGCGGCACCGCGCCGCCGTTAAAACTCAGCATGTGACCAGCAAAACATTGCTGCTCCGCCAGATAGCGGATGCCAGGGTACAACCCTCCTTCCTCGTCGGTGCACAGCAGGAATACCGGGTTGAAGCGCAGCGGCAGATTGGCCCTGCGTGCCGCCCGCACCGCGGCCAGCGCCGCGACAATGGTACCTTTCATATCAGCGGCACCACGGCCAAACAATTTACCCTCCGCTTCGGTCAGGGCCAGTGGCGGAAAGCGCCAGCCATCACCGGCAGGAACGGTATCGACGTGGAAGTAGAGATTGCAATTCTCCGCAGCCCCGGCCTCAAGGGAGGCGATCAGATTCACCCGCTCACCCTGCGCGCTACCATCCGGGGCCTGCCAGAGCGACTCCGGTACCGTCACACGCTCAAAGTGGAAGTCTAGCGGCGTCAGCAGCCGGGTCATCAGGTCGGCAAACGCAGGATAGCCGTTGCCTGGCGGGAAACAGGTATCTACCGCCAGCATCCGTTGCAGGTCATCAAGCATGGAAGCATCGTCACTGGCGATGGCCGCTAACGCCGTCTGTAGTGGTGTCGGTTTGGTCATTTTTGCCGCTTATCTTGTATTTCTATATAGTTTATAGATAATGCAAATATCGCGTGGCGGTCAACCGGAAATCCGAACTATGCAAAAAAAGAATGACGAACAGGATGTGCGCAGTTTCGGTCGTCTGAGTGATGGCGAAGGCGCTCCCCTGTATGAAGTGGTGAAACGCCATATCAGTGAGTCGATCCTGCAGGGCGAGTTAATACCGGGTACAGTTTTACCCAGTGAAAACAGCCTGGCAGCTGACTTTGGTGTCTCGGTCGGTACCATCCGTAAGGCACTGGCAGCACTGACCAGCGAAGGGATGCTGATGCGGCGACGTAAAACCGGCACGGTAGTGACCGGCTGGGCGCCGCTCCATAACCTGAGCCACTTTTTCCAGTATTTTCGTCTGCACGATAAACAGGGTGGATTGTTGCAATCCCAGACGTCGTTGCTGGATTACCAGCGCGATGTGGCAAATGAGACCGAGGCCAGAAAGTTACAGATCGCCGCAGGAGATGAGGTTTACCGGCTGAAGCGCCTGCGTCGGATTAATGGATGCGCTGCAATGCATGAGACGTTGATTTTGCCGGCCGCACGCCTGCCTGATTTCCCCGGACCGGAGGCGTTCCCTGCCCTGCTGTATCGCTACTTATTTGAACGCTATGACATCCGCGTGGCAGCGGTGCGCGAACAGATCACCGCCAGCCTGGCAACGGAGGAAGATGCCCACCTGCTTGAGGTCGCGATGCCCCATGCGGTGATGGTGATTGATGAGGTGTCTTACGACCAAAGCGCCGTGCCGGTGATCCTTGCACATCATCGCTTTAACACCGAGCATTTTATGTATGTGAATGAAATCCGGTGAGAATGCCTGTGACTCTCATGGGATTTAAGGAAGTTGCTGGTTTTATCGTCGCGTGATTTCCGATAAAAGCATGGCGTTCTGCTCAAACGCTTTTATCGGAAGGATACCGAATGAAGAAAAAAAACACCTCAACCCCTCATGATGCTGTATTCAGGACTTTCCTTTCACATCCGCAAACTGCACGGGATTTTATGTCGCTGCATTTGCCGCCACCCCTGTTGAAAATATGTGATTTGACCACGCTTAAACTTGAGTCCGGTAGCTTTGTCGAGGATGATCTGAGGCCCTACTATAGCGATGTGCTTTATTCCCTCCGGACTGGTCGTGGCGATGGCTACATCCACGTATTGATTGAGCATCAAAGCAGTCCCGATAAGTTTATGGCTTTTCGTCTTATGCGTTACGCCATCGCCGCCATGCAACGACATCTGGATGCCGGACATAAAAAATTACCGCTGGTTATCCCCGTCCTGTTTTACCAGGGAAAACGCAGCCCCTACCCTTATCCATTAAACTGGCTGAGATTGTTCAGTGAGTCTGACCTGGCTGCGGAGCTTTACAATGCTGATTTTCCGTTGGTGGATGTTACGGTTATTCCCGACGAGGAAATTATGCAGCATCGCAGCATGGCGGCGCTGACCCTGCTGCAAAAACACATTCGCCAGCGTGATTTAACGGACCTTATTGACCAACTGAGCACCCTGATCATGGATGAATTTATGACCAGACAACAATTACGGGCACTGGTAAACTACATTTTGCAGGCTGGTGAGACACCCGATGCCAGGAAATTTATTCACAGCTTAGCCGGGCGAGTGCCACAACATGAGGATGAACTAATGACAATCGCACAACAACTGCAAAAGATTGGTCGTCAGGAAGGGCTTGCGGAGGGTGACCGCCTGGCTCGTCTTGATGTCGCCAGAAATCTGCTGGAAATGGGATTTGACGGGGCCTCTGTCATGAAAATGACGACATTAACTGAAGAAGATCTCAAAGAAATCGAACATCAAGCTAACTAACGCATGATGTGTCATCCGCAGTAATCGCTGCCATTTGTGATGAGTCGCCAGTTCAGCCACTAAAGCGTGTCATCTCGCCTCAGTGGCCCCGTCCCGCAGACAACTCTGCCATTTATTTCCACAACTTATGTGCAATGACCTGCAATTGCTGGGCGATATCCTGCAGGTTGATCCCCTGTTCCTGCACCCCTCCGGTGGAGTGACGGACGATAAGATTTGCCGGTAACACTGACGAACTGCGCGCCGCATCGCCGTGACCGCTGTCGAGCAGGCGGCGCACTGCTTCTTTCCCCTGCAAATCAAGATCCAGCGAAACGGTGGTCAGCGCCGGATGGAAGAACGAACTTTCATAGGTGCCGTCGTAGCCCACTACCGATTTCTCGCCCGGAATAGCGATCTGGTGTTGATGGAATGCGCTCAACACGCCGAGTGCCATCTGGTCATTACCCACCAGAACGGCGGAGAAATTCGGCGTTTCACGTAACATCTGTAACGCACCAGCGTAACCGCTCTGCGCATCCCAGGTGCCATGAAAGACCGTCACCGGTTTCAGTCCATAACTGTTGAGCGTGTCGATCCAGCTTTTCAGCCGCAGATTTGCCGACACCGACGATTCCGGCCCGGCCAGCAGCGCAATCTCCCGGTGGCCCAGTTCATAGAGATGTTTGACGCTGGCACGGGTCCCGTCTGCCGGGTTAAACGAAACGTTAAACACGGAACTGTAGGGATCAACATCAAGGAACAAGCAGACGATGCCATCGTTGTCAGAAGCGATACGCTGCGCCTCTTCGGTTTCCAGCGGCACGTTGATGATCACTTTTTCCACCAGTTGCGACTTCAGTTCGTTGATGGCGGATTGAATATCTTGATTGACGTTCTCATCAATCATGGAAATCAGCACCTGGTAACCCTCAAGGCTGGCGTAGCGTTTCACTGCCGCCGCCACCTGTGAAGGCGCATGTAGCGCCAGAGATGTCGTCACCAGACCGATGGTCTGGCTTTGCTTACCCACCAACTGCTGCGCCAGCCGGTTCGGCACATAACGCAATAACTCTATGGATTTCTCCACTTTTAAACGCGTGGTTTCGGATACATTGGCAGATTTGTTGAGTACCCTGGACACGGTCTGGTAGGAGACGCCCGCATGACGGGCTACGTCTTCCAGCGTTGCACTTTTAGACTTCATGGTCCGGTTCCTTATGTTGTTATGCGCCAAGTGTAACAGGGGCTACCGAAAAAAAGCTCACCACCCATTATTCCGCTTCATTCTCCCAGAATAAGTATGACGATCACAATACCTGACATTGTGAGGAAATTCGCCAGTGGTAACAAATATTGCTGATTTCTTTGCAGTTAATCACACATTCGCAATCGTTAGTTTGCCTGTTTTTACATTTAGGCATTTTATGACATGGCTTATGTGAACGTAATACAAAACAATAAGAGGAATAATATGAACACTACGCTACGCACACTAACCCTTGCGTTAGCCGTTGCGCTGACTTCACCTTCACTGCTGGCTGAAACCTCTGTACCTATCGACTTTCACGGCTACCTGCGCGGTGGTGTAGGTGTCTCCGGCGATGGTGGTCAGGTTGAGTGGCAAAAAAACAAGCTGGGGCGCCTGGGTAACGAATCCGATACCTACGGTGAACTGGAACTGGGCTCAGAAGTGTATAAAAAAGACGAGGTGAGTTTTTATCTCGACAGCATGGTCAGCATGGTTTCCGACGGTTCTAACGACAATGAAACCACCCTTGGTGACGACGCACAGTTCGGTTTGCGCCAGTTGAACCTGCAAATCAAAGGGCTGATCCCCAACGATCCCAATGCGGTGATCTGGGGCGGTAAACGTTACTACCAGCGCCACGATCTGCACATCATCGATACGAAATACTGGAACATCTCAGGTTCCGGCGCCGGGATTGAAAACTACACTTTTGGGCCAGGCGCGGTCTCGGTGGCCTGGATCCGTGGTGACGCCAATGACGTTGATTACCGCGTCGATAATGACAATGACGTCAACATCAACTATATCGACGTTCGCTATGCGGGCTGGAAGCCGTGGTCAGGTTCATGGACCGAGTTCGGCATTGACTACGCCATGCCAAATCCGACCAATAAACAGAAAGAGTACGGCGGATTATACGACGCAGACAACGGCGTGATGCTGACCAGCGAAATCAGCCAGGACATGTTTGGCGGCTACAACAAACTGGTGTTGCAATACGCTAACAAAGGGCTGGCACAGAACATGGTGTCGCAGGGCGGTGGCTGGTACGACATGTGGAACTATGTGAACGACGCCAGCGGGTACCGCGTGATCAACACCGGGTTGATTCCAATTACCGAAAAGTTCTCGATTAACCATGTGCTGACCTACGGTTCTGCCAATGACATTACAGAATATACCGACAAAACCCGTCTGATTTCACTGGTGGGCCGTGGGCAGTATCAGCTCACCAATTATGTGCGCCTGATCGGCGAAGTCGGTGGTTTCTACCAGAAAGACGACTATAAAAACGGCACTCACTACAAACAGGCCGGTGAAAAATACACCTTCGCGGTGGGATTGGCAGATGGTCCGGAATTTATGTCACGCCCTGAATTACGTGTTTTCGCGTCGTATTTAAATGATTCGGAAGATGGTAAACCCTTTGAAGACGAGACAAAAAATAATACGTGGAACTTTGGCGTACAGGTAGAAGCCTGGTGGTAAGCTACTGCTAATATATCACGCTACCGCTGCGAGATAACAAGAATGATGGCGAAAATTTAATTTATTGTACCTCGACATTTATCTCCCGGAACTGTTGGATGATTATCTGACAGAATTTATGTTGCCATTGCTTTCCTGTTGTCTATTTTGGGATACCCTAATGGGTATCCCTTTTTTTATTTATTCACGTGGAGAGAAATGTTCATCGAGTAATTTACGCAGCCCATCTGACTGTTTACCAAATATTGCATGCACCTGCTGGCCGAGAATAATCACACCCAGCGCCCCTTCATTTTGCAGTACCTGTGAATCCACAATAGACAGGTCTTTCACCGTCACACGTAAACGGGTCAGGCAGGCATCCACATTCTCAATATTCTCTGCGCCACCAAACGCCTGCGCCAGCCGTTGAATCAATTGCAGTTCAGCATCGCTAATGGGTACTGCCGCGGTATTTTTCGGTTCAGTGAAGTAGTGCAGGAAGGATTTAAGACTCACCATTATCGACTCCTGATTTTTGACAGATAAAAAAAAGCCTGCCCGAATGGGCAGGCGCATAAGTCCGATGTTACGCCTGACGGCGCACAACACGGCAATCCCAGGGTGTCAACATCAGCGCACCACTAACGGACGCGGCCGACAGACAATCCTGGTAGCCTTGCGGCAGGGTAATCGTCTGTTGCTGGGCGCTAAAGTTCTGGATAAAGACAAACGTGTTTTCACCGTCGGTGCGGGCAGTCGCCACAACCCCCGGTGCTAAATCCTGCTCAACGGCGCGCGGCAGCGCCAGTTCGTCAATAATGCTGGCAAAGAAATCACGCTGGAATGCCAGGTCGTTGCGTGAAGCAACGTGCCACGCTTTACCTTTGCCGAACTGATTAACCGTCACCGCCGGGCGACCGGCGTAAAAATCATCCCGATAGATAGCTAACGGTTTTGCGCTCTCAGCATGAATCAGTTCACACAGATGACGTACCTGATACGGTCCCTGTAATCCAGCATCGTTACCCACCAGCCCCTGCACCAGATTGCGCTCATTATCGTCCAGACAGTCGATCTCTTCGGCCCAGACACCAATCAACTTACGCAGCGGGCCAGGGAACCCACCGAGGTAACAAAGATCGCTCTCGTTCACCACCCCGGTCCAGTAGGACGTGACCAGATGACCGCCCGCTGCGACAAACGCTTCGGCACGCCCGGCAAAGCCATCGCGCACCATATACAGCATCGGTGCGATCACCAGTTGATAGCGGCTCAGATCGACATCGGCGTCAACAATATCCACCGCGATGCCCTTTTCCCAGAACGGGCGGTAGTGTTCATTGACGGTTTTTTCGTACTCCAGCCCCTTATTGCGCGGACCTTCGGCATCATCCAGCGCCCAGCGATTTTGCTGGTCGAAGATGATCGCCACACGCGCATCGGTACGACAACCCATCACCGGCGTGAGTTTTTCGAGCATATCGCCAAGTGCACAAACTTCACGTCCGACACGCGTATCGAGATGACCAACATGATCGATAACAGCGCCGTGGAACTTCTCGACCGAACCACGACTTTTGCGCCACTGGAAGTACTGTACCGAATCCGCACCGTGCGCTACCGCTTGCAACGAGGACAAAATATGCATCCCCGGCTTTTTCACCTTGCTGGTTGGCTGCCAGTTAGTGACGCTCGGCGTTGACTCCATCAACACAAACGGCTTCCCCCCCTTCAGCGAGCGCATCATGTCATGGTACATCGCGGTGTAGCAGGCGAGCTGCGTTTCATCTTTGTCCCGGTGCCACATCGGGTAACTGTCCCAGGAGATAAAATCGAGCGCTGCCGCGAGCTGCCAGTAGTCGTAATCGTAGAAATACTCCATAAAGTTGGTGGTCACCGGCAGCTGTGCATTCGCTGCTTTCAATGGGGCGATTTCATGGCGGCAGAAATCGGTAACCTGCGCGGTATTAAAGCGACGCCAGTCGAGATTCAGACCGTGGACCGACGTTTCCCCCTGCGGCGACGGCGACTGAATTTGCGACCAGTCGGTGTAAGTGTGGCTCCAGAAATCGCTCCACCAGGCGTGGTTGAGGCTGTCCAGCGTCTGGTAACGGACTTTCAGCCAGTCACGGAATTTTTGCTGACACAAATCGCAGTGGCATTCACCGCCGTACTCGTTGGAAATATGCCAGCCGATCACCGCCGGATGCTGCGCATAGCGCTCAGCCAGCAGCGTATTGATTTTCAGTGTTTTTTCCCGGTATACCGGCGATGTCATGCAGTGGTTATGCCGACCACCGTGCAGCGCAGAGACGCGATCGCGCCCAACGCGCAGTACTTCCGGATATTTCTGCGACATCCAGGCAGGCCGTGCACCGCTCGGCGTGGCGAGAAAAATATGAATTCCCGCCGCATATAACCTCTCAATCACTGAATCCAGCCAGGCGAAATTAAATTCACCTTCACGAGGTTCCAGCTTTGACCAGCTGAATATCCCGACCGACATGACATTGCATTTTGCCTGTTTCATCATGGCAATATCGTTATCAATAATGTCGGGATAACTTTCCCATTGTTCAGGGTTATAGTCCGCGCCATGCAATAGCGAGACAACCTTCGGGCTTAAAGGCGCAAATTTATTCATATTAAACATCCTGAAATTTACAACACCAGAGTTAATTAAAGACTTTTACCGAGGGCAATACTTTTCCCTGACAATCAAACAGCGCCTGGTTTTCCCGCGCATTCCCTTCTTTCCACTTATCGTTAATATATTTCATTCCCGCCTGCGTCGCCCAGGTATTCCCAGGAATAGCAATCCAGGTTGGTTCCCAATAAAAAATACCTTTACCACGATGGTCCTGAACATTAATGACCGACTGCATTAAATCGTGGATATAGTCATATTGCCCCTGTACGGTGCCAGGATAACCGCCCGCTTTCTCTTCTTTTTGTTGGAAGCTGTTTTCTGCGTTATCGCAGTTGGCCAGCGTATAGCCATAAGCTGCTTCCACCACAATCACATCTTTGTTGTAGCGTTTGCTGATGTCGTCCATATTGGCCTGCAACGCGCTGATTGGCCCGTTCCAGTAGGTGTACATCGACAAACCAATCACATCGAACGGCACGTTGCGTTTGGTGATTTCATCAAACCACCAGCGGAAGGTGTCGTTTTTAGTGCCTTCGGCCAGGTGCAGCATAATCTTCACCTGTTCGCCGTTTTTCAGATTCTCCTTCAGTCCGCCAATGGCTGCATTGAGCAGCCCGGCCAGCCGGTCAAATTCACCGCCGCCCTGCCCCCAGCTTTTACCTTCTGGCCACAAAATGCCGGAGTTAATTTCATTACCGATTTGCACCATATCCGGCAGCACGCCTTCCTGTTTAAAGCGGGCGATGGTGTCGCGGGTATAGTCGTGGATCGCGGTTTTTAGCTGCGCGTAATCCATTTTTTCCCAGGCTTTCGGTTTGAATTGCTTGCCGGGGTCGGTCCAGAAATCACTGTAGTGGAAATCGAGCAGTAACTTCATGCCCTGCGCTTTGGCGCGTTTCGCCAGCGCGAGCGTGGTAGCCAGATCGTTATCACCACCACCGTATGCCTGGCCTTGCGCGTCTTTCGGATCAACCCACAAACGCAGGCGCACATAATTGACGCCGTTGGCTTTCAGGATGGCAAGTGCATCTTGCGGCTGGTTCGTGTCGTTATAAAACTTCGCCCCGTGCTTTTCGGCATCCAGCAATGTTGAGATATCTGCCCCTTTAATAAAGTCAGCAGGCATGCCACTGAACGCGCGCGTTTTTAACGCGTCGGCGGCAAAAGTGCTGGCGGACAAACTACAGAGACAAACAGCAAGCAGAGCGGGTGTAAATCTTTTCATGTGGTTATCCTTTGGTACTGCCGGAGGTCAGGCCGGAGACGAAATATTTTTGTAAGGCAAGGTAGAGAATGGCCACCGGTACGGCGATCAACACTGCACCCGCCGCATAAGTGGTGTAACTGGCACCCATTTTTTGCGCGACCAGGTTGTACAGACCAATCGGCAACGTATATTTGTCCGGGGTACGTAAAATGGTGCTTGAGAGGATGAAATCCCCCAGCGGCCCGGTAAAGGAGAACAGCGCGACCACCGCCAAAATCGGCTTCGACAACGGCATGATGATCTCAATAAAGATGCGGAAGTTGCTGGCACCATCCATGCGTGCAGATTCATCCAGATCGCGAGGAATGGCGTCGAGATAGCCTTTCATCAGATAGGTATTCATCGGGATCATCCCGGCAACGTAGATCAGCACCAGCGCCATATGGCTGTTGATCAACCCCAGTAATTGCGACAGCACGAAGATGGCGATCAGCGCAGAGAACTGCGGGATCATCTGCAACAGCAAAAACAGCATCAGGCCATTTTGGCGTCCCCTGAAACGGAAGCGCGAAAAGGCATACGCGGTAAAGCTGACGCTGATTAAGGTCAGTACCATCGTCAACAGGCTGATCTTCATCGAATTCCAGTACCAGGTCAGGTAGTTCACCTGGCCGTTAAACAGATCGGCATAGTGTTGGAATGAGAGGTTCTCTGGGATGATTGACGTGCTGAGCAGACTGTTACCGGCATTCAGTGAGGCACCGACCGTCCACACCAACGGGTAGATAATGATCAGCGATACCAGCACGATAACCAGCCAGGAGAGGGTCAGGCGGATCCACTTTTCGCGGCGGATACTTTGTGATTTAGCCATTTTTCTTCCCTTATGCCATGTCATCGTTTTTAAAGGATTTCGTGGCACGGAACTGCCACAGCGCCAGGCCAACGACAAAGATCGACAGCAAAATGGTGATGGTCGCGGCAATCGCGTATTGCGACGAGGACATCGTCAACTTGTAGATCCACGACACCAGGATATCGGTACCACCCGCGTTTGCACCCGCCACCGCCGGGCCGCCGTTGTTAAACAGGTAGATGATGTTGAAATTATTAAAGTTGAAGGTGTACTGGGTGATAATGATCGGCGCAATTGAGTAGAGCACCAGCGGCAGCGTAATCGTACGCAGCCGGGTCCAGGTATTAGCACCGTCCATCTTCGCCGCCTCATACAGATCATCAGGAATGGCCTGCAACACGCCGGTGGTCATGGCAAAGACAAACGGAAAACCGAGCCAGGTTTGCATCATGATCAGCGCAGTTTTCGTCCAGAAGGGATCGGTGAGCCACGCTTTCGGCGCAATGCCGAAGAAAGCAAGAATGGCGTTGTTAATCACGCCGAACGAGTCGTTAAACATCCCGGCAAAGACCAAAATGGTGACAAAGCCCGGCACCGCCCACGGCAAAATAAAAATGGTGCGCACCAGCGGTTTAAAGGGCAGATCTTTCTGGTTCACCAGAATCGCCAGCAGTACGCCAACCGTGCATTGCAAGGTGGTTGCCAGCAGCGTCCAGACCACCGTCCACTGCAACACCTCAAGGAATGTTGAACGCCAGATCGAAAGGGTAAAGATATTGACGAAATTCTTTAATCCCACCCAGTCCACCAGCTTTGCGGGCGGCGTGTGGTAGAGGTTGTAATTGGTGAACGCGATGGCGAAACCGAACAGGATCGGGAAAATCACCACAAACACCAGCAGAATGAAGCCGGGCGTGATCATCAGATAGGGAAACCCGTCGCTGAGCAGCATCTGATATTGCTTGCGCACGCTGTTGAGCGGCTTACCCTCGTCGCGCTTTTTGCCGTTGATCCACGCATCGCGCAGCGACAGGTACCAGACCATCACGCCAAATGCGATGATCAGTACGCTGATGATGCCTTCCGCCAGCAAAAAGATTGAGTTATCACGCGGCACCTCTTCGCCCAGGGTATATAACCCCCAAAGCCCTTCGCGCAGAAAATCATAGAAAATGCCGGTGAAACTGCTCAGCAATACAAGGAAGAGAAGGCCTTTTAGCCACTGACGGTGATAGAACTGACCAAAGCCCGGCACAATGGCCAGCAGCAGCCCGCACCACGCATGACGACCTGCACTTTGCGTTTTGGCAAAATTCTCGCTGGGACTGATAATCACGTACGACTCCTTTTCGACAACGGGAGGTTGCCCTCCCGTTTTGCTACAACAAGCGGTTACTGGTTGCTGGCCTGCATGGCTTCAACTTGCATATGGATCTGTTGGGTGGCGGCATCGAGCGCGGCCTGCGGTTCCTGCTTACCGGTCAGGCTTAACTCCAGCGCCGCATTTGCCGGTCCCCAGACTTCACCCATCTCCGGTATGCCTGGCATCGCGGTTGCACGCGCTGCCTGCACCGCTACCGCACTGGCTTTCTCGTCGTTTTTGATTACCGGATCGTCAATCATCGCTTTCTGTGCCGGGATTTCGCGGGTGGCGATATAGCGCGTTTTCACGTACTGCGGCTGGTTGATAAATTCGATAAATTGCTGCGCCAGTTGCTTGTCTTTACTCCAGGTGGAGACGACATAGCCTTTCACACCGAGGAAGGAACTCATCGGCTTGCCATCTGGCAGGTTTGGCAACGGCACCACGCCGTAGTTAATACCGGCGGCTTCATACGGCTGGAAAGCCCACGGGCCGTTAATCACCGCTGCGGCTTTTTTCTCGGTAAACAGTGAATCGATGGCATTCAGCCCGTTATCACCGAGGATCCCCGACGGAAAGACCCCTTCGCTGTAGAATTTTTTCAGGAAAGTGACCGCTTCGACCGCGCCCGGTTTATTCAGGCCGATATCCTGCGGGTTATAGCCACCTTTGTCGTTTTTGCCGAACAGGTAGCCGCCCATGGGACCGATAGCGCCCCAGCTGTAGTAGATTTGGTCAAATTTGGCCAACAGACCGTATTTGTTCTGCTCACGCTGTGTTTTCGAGTAGTCAAGCCACTCCGGCAGGCTTTGCAGCGGCTTGTCGATCAGATCTTTGTTGTAAATCAGCACCAGCGTTTCTACCGCTTTCGGCACGCCATACAGCGTGTTATCCAGACGAAAAGCGTTGATGGAGGCTGGTGTAAACGCGTCAACCTGTTCTTTGTCCAGCTTCAGGGGGGTCAGCAGCCCCTGCACCACCGCACCACCCAACTGGTCATTGGGGATAACCAGCACATCCGGACCGATCCCTGCCGGACCATCAAGGCGTAATTTTTCCAGTTGCTGTGCGTAGGGCATCTCCTGCATGTTCACTTTAACGTCGTACTTTTTCTCAAAATCTTTGACGGCATCCTGAATACCGACGGACTTTTTGATGTCTTCCCAGACGTTAAGCTGCTTTGTTGCCGCATGCGCCGACAGGCTAATAAGCTGGCCAGCAGCCAGTGCAGAGAGGATCAGTGCGGTAAGTGTTCTCTTTTTCATTATCACCCCATGTCAAGGTATAACATTTTAGTGGTTTTTATGGTGTAACGTCTGATGAGGCAGTGCAAAGAACATCAGATATTACCGGACCTGAAACGCATTAATGCGTCTTATTGAATTTGTTATACGCTACGCTTGAGCGGTGAATAAAACGAGAATTAACTGTCAGTTGTGTGACATATGCAACAGAAATGGAAAATCGATATAGGGCATGAAAAGACTGGAAGTTATAGTCTGAGCATGAATTTTCGCGGTTGAGCAGCCTTGCCACCTGATTGTTATACGTAAAACAAAACACTCGGCAGCACGCTGATCGCAGTACATAACGGTTACTAATTTCGGGGAACGTTGATGTCCAATATACGACTGAGGAATGTCACCAAGCGGTTTGGCGATACGGTGACGCTGCACAATGTGAATCTGTCGATTGAAGATGGCGAGTTTGCGGTGTTTGTCGGCCCGTCCGGCTGCGGAAAATCGACCATGTTGCGTATGATTGCTGGTCTGGAAGAAGTGAGCGAAGGGGAAGTACTGATTGGCGACGAGGTGATGAATGATATCTCGCCTGCCCATCGCGGCGTTTCGATGGTGTTCCAGTCTTACGCGCTCTATCCACATATGACCGTGGCGGAAAATATAGGCTACGGACTGAAGGTGAACAAAGTCCCTAAGGAGGAGATCCGTCGTCAGGTAGATATGGTCGCCAGGACGTTACAGCTTAGCCATCTGCTGGACAGAAAACCGAAACAGCTCTCCGGCGGTCAGCGCCAGCGCGTGGCAATTGGTCGCGCGATTGTGCGTAACCCGCGCGTTTTTATGTTTGATGAGCCCCTCTCCAACCTCGATGCCGAGCTGCGCGTCGAGATGCGCCTGCATATCGCCCGTCTGCACCAGGAACTGAAAACCACCATGGTGTATGTCACCCACGACCAGGTGGAAGCGATGACGCTAGCCGATAAAATCGTGGTGATGAACGACGGCAATGTCGAGCAGATGGGTTCGCCGATGGAACTCTATTACAACCCGAAAAACAGGTTTGTCGCCGGGTTTATCGGTTCGCCGAAAATGAATTTCCTGCCTGCGACAGTGAAAGCGTGGCAGCCGGGCGAGCTGACGGTGATGCTGGCACAGGGGCAACAGTTAACGCTGGCCATCAACACGTCGCGCCTTGAGCCTGGTGTAGCAGTCACACTGGGGATCCGCCCGGAACATCTCTCTACGGATGCCACGCGCGGTACGCAACTGGCGTTCCAGTGTGAAGTCGTGGAGCGACTCGGCAACAATACCTCGCTGTTCGGCCAGTGCTATGGTCACGACAACATCAAAATCCTGCTGCCTGGCGATGTACGTTTTCGCCCGTGGCAAAAAATCACGCTCGCTTTTGATAGCCAGAACTGCATGATTTTTGACGATCAGGAGCAGCGTGTCAGTTCAGAAATCACCCTGCCAAATGATGCGTAAACAAGAACCTGATGTCCGCAGGAAAGAGCGGCTGAGCGTCTGCACGCGGTCAGTCATCCGTTTTCGCGAACCCGGAGTTTCATCATGAGTCTGAAAGAAAAAACACAATTCCTGTTTACCGAAAAATTTGGCTACCCTGCCACACATACTATCCAGGCTCCGGGGCGCGTAAACCTGATCGGCGAACATACCGATTATAACGATGGTTTTGTACTGCCCTGCGCCATCGATTACCAGACAGTTATCAGTTGTGCACCGCGCCCGGACCGGACCGTGCGCGTTATCGCCGCCGATTACGACAACCAGCAGGATGAATTCTCGCTGGACGCCCCAATCGTGAGCCACGATACCCAGCAGTGGTCAAACTACGTGCGTGGTGTAGTGAAACATCTGCAAAAGCGTAACAAGAACTTTGACGGCGCGGATTTGGTGGTCAGCGGCAACGTTCCACAGGGCGCGGGCCTAAGCTCATCCGCCTCGCTGGAAGTGGCCATCGGTACTGTTTTCAGGCAGTTGTACCATCTCCCGCTTGACGGCACACAAATCGCCCTGAACGGACAGGAAGCAGAAAACAAGTTTGTTGGCTGCCACTGCGGCATTATGGACCAGCTGATCTCCGCGCTGGGTAAAAAAGGCAGCGCGCTGCTGATCGACTGCCGTTCACTGGACAACAAGGCGGTCTCCATGCCGGACGATGTCGCCATCATCATCATTAACAGCAACTTTAAACGCACACTGGTGAGTAGCGAGTACAACACCCGCCGCGAGCAGTGTGAGGCCGGTGCACGCTTCTTCCAGGTAAAAGCACTGCGCGACGTGAGTATCGAACGGTTTAACGCGGTCGCCCATGAGCTGGATCCGGTGGTGGCTAAACGCGTTCGTCACGTATTAACCGAAAACGCCCGTACGGTTGAAGCCGCCTGTGCGCTGGAAAAAGGTGACTTGCAACGCATCAGCGTACTTATGGCGGAATCTCATGCCTCGATGCGCGATGACTTTGAAATCACCGTGCCACAAATCGACACGCTGGTAGAGATTGTCAAAGCGACCATCGGTGAGAAAGGTGGCGTGCGGATGACCGGCGGCGGATTTGGTGGCTGCATCGTCGCACTGGTTCCCGAAGCACTGGTGCCAGCCGTGAAAGCCGCAGTGGAATCACAATACGAAGCGAAAACCGGCATTAAAGAAACCTTCTATGTAAGCAAGGCTTTTGCAGGGGCGGGGTTGAGCTAATACATACATCAACGCACCACCCTTGCCGTACAGGCTGGTGCGCTGCGTGGCATCCGCCGTTTCGCGCGGGCACTGACGGCAGCCTCGAAATCGGCATTATCCGGGGTAGCAGGATACATTCTATGCCAGCATTCATTGACATTCTCTCCCTCATTGCCACCCCATCCGCTTCATTTACTCCTCGAAAATCTTTGGTCAGGTATTGTTATGACCCTATTAGCAGGGAGTTTTTTGTCAAGCTTATATTGGCGATCAAGAACCCCCTGGTTATGCTGTCTGATCATATGACCCGCGCTTCGAGGTGGCATTTTTCGCGCACTCTGCCAGCTTCCGCAGCTTATCCACCGTGAACTCAGCCAGTTCTCGGTTGCCGCCATGGCTGAAGAACACCGCAGCATTCGGTAACGCCGCCTACATATCCGTCAGCACCGCAGACATTTCATACACCGACGCCGCAGCCGCAGTGACATGCGGGCGGAGACTTTCCTCCCTGACCAGGACGTTCGCCATTTTGAAGTTAAAGCACAGTTCTGTTAACGCGTCGGCTGCGTAACGATTGGCATCCTGTGCCGCCGAGAGTCTGCCCGGCTTCGTCGACAGCTCCGGTGCACTGCCGATCGCCGTCAGTGCGTTCTTTGCCTGATTCAGTGCTGTTCCGATCTCCTGGCAGGCGCCTTTAAAAGGCTCATGGTGTTCTTGCAGGGCCGCTTTGAAGGCAGCATCCAGTCGTAATCGCTATCCCCGTATGATGCTTCAATGGCCCCGTTCATCGTGTCAGTGGCCTGCTTCAGGGCTGTCTCCGATGCATTCAGGGCGACGTAGACTTCCGCTGCCTGCTCAGCAATACCTGATGCTCTCAGCTGTGTTTTATTCAGCAGGGCCGCCTGTGCAGTTTGCAGTGCACCGGCAAGCACGGAGGCTGCACTCACCACTTTACGGGTAGTCAGCTTCTGTTCCCCCGTCTCCATCGGAACCGTCCGCCCCGAATCATTCGGCGTCAGCGCCCGGACTATGCCATTTAATGCCTTTGCTGCATCACCCGCGGCCGCTTTCACCTGTTTCTGCAGTCTGGCCTTCTGCGCGGACAGGCTTTGTATTGCCTTTGCCGACTCAATCGCCGTCACATGCTCCCTGCTAGTCCCGAGCGTGCGGAATTCCTGCAACATCTATTTCTGGTCTTTCCAGTTGCTGACGATTTTCTGGATCATTTCTTCAGCGGACTCAGGGCTTAAGTCAGGCCGGATCTTTTCGCTGCTTTCTGCGCGCTTCTGTTTCAGCATCTCTTTAAAATCGCGATATCTCTGCGCATCGGCATAGGATGCTTTTCCACAGCGTTCAACCCCGGGGTTGTCCAGCCTGTCTGTAAACCAGACATATCGCGCTGCGTCAACGGCATTGGCAGCATTTTCTCCCCACAGTGCTTCAATGTCGGTCGCTATCACGTCACAGTAGACGGAATCAATTGCCCAGAGCTGCGCGAACTTGTGTGTATCTAACAGGTGCAGCGACTGCAGCGGGATAGCCCTGCCGCTTTTTGGGTCAAGCAGTTCCAGGCCGGACTTACGCTCCAGTGGTTTTCCCAGTTCCGGTTCACTTTCTATGATATGGGCCAGGGCGCTGTTGATGTAGGCATCCCGGGTCCAGTCATGTCTGACGTCAGCGGACTTCATCAGGCACCAGTTCAGCGTTATAATTTCCGGGGCGAACGCTTCATAGCCTCAGCTGCTGAATTCGCGCTGGTGGGTTTAGCCTAGGCTTTTAACATGACTGGCTGGGTGTCATTTGAATTCGTTGTCAACGTATTGGCGTTGCGAAGATTATTGATAGCCATATATTCCACCTGGTGTAAATCAAAGTAATTAATCAGGCGGAAGGATAATTTTTTTCCGTGTGCGGCTTTCTTAGAAGGGAAGAAACTATTTTTTTGTGCCATGTTACGTAAAGCTGCCTCAGACTCCACCAAGGCAATTAAGAATATTGACTATTCGCAGGAGAGAAATCTCAAAAATGGAGACTTTAGAAAGGGCAATAACTATCGGTTTTGTTACACCGGATAGCCCAATATCCAATTTGGTACACAAAATAAGAAATGGCTGGAGAATTTCTTCAACCAGCCATAAAAACCGCTAACTGTCCGACATGAGCAAATACCGCTCATGTCGGTTGTTTTACCAGGCGGTGATCCCGGTCCCTTTATACACCTGGTCAAACACCTTCTTCACGGCATCATTCTGATACGACGCCACCAGCGTTTTCACCCATGGCACGTTGACGTTCTCTTTTTTCACAGCAATAAAGTTGTTATAGGGATTATTTTTTATCCCTTCCTGAGCGATGCGCTCCTGCTTTGTCAGGCCACTTTTCAGCGCCCAATCGGTATTCACGATCGCGGCATCTAAATCCGGTACGGAACGACCAATAATGCCCGCATCCAGCTCTTTGATTTGAATATGCCTTGGGTTGTCAATGATATCAGCAGTAGTCGCCAAAATACCTGCGCCCGGTTTCAGTTTTAGCACGCCTTCCCGTTGCAATAAGTTCAGACCACGCGCTTCGTTAGCCGGATCATTAGGGACACCGATCACCGCACCCGATTTTAAATCAGCCACTGATTTGACCTTTTTCGAGTAAAGACCGATCGGCCATACGGCAGTATCACCGACACGCACGATATCGTAGTGATTAACTTTAATCTGATTATCAAGGAACGGCTGGTGCTGAAACGCATTGGCATCCACCTCACCTTTTTGCAGCGCTTCATTCGGCTGGTTGTAATCGTTAAACACCACGGTTTTAACCGTCAACCCTTTGCTGGCAGCTTGTTTTACCACTTCGCGCCAGACATCTTCGTCCTCACCACTCATAATACCGACTTTAACTGCGGTTTTATCTGCAGCATGTACCGTTCTCAGCGGTGACAGTAAAACCATTGCCAGCAGGACAGCGCCTGTGGTCGCGAATAAAAGTGGCATAGTTTTATTTTTGGCATAAGCCAGGCGTATGAGCATAAGTTATCCCCAAATGATATAGGTCATTAATTATTCACTGTCGTGATGACAGATAGCGGCAGTATACGGAGTTGACCGGATTTTTATTATGATTTATCTGGCAATGTAATTTATAAAATAAACAATAGATGAAACGCTGATGCACTTAATTATAAGTGCATCAGCGAAATCATCCTTCACAGATTATTACCCATGCGCTGCCGCAGGATAAGTAAAGAAAAGCAGGTGAAGAATATTGAGTCCGGCATGAAAAAGTACCGCCACCCACAGCCGCCCGCTCCACATCCAGGCCAGCCCATAAATAACACCTGCTAGAGCCGCAAAGACAACCAGCATAATCCCCCCGGCCAGATGCATTGCGCCAAAACTCAGTGCCGCGATAAACAATGCCAGAACCGAATGCATAAAACCGGACAGACGCTGCTGCAGGTAGCCGCAGAACATCGCTTCTTCAGCCAGTGAGACGAAAAAGATGTTCGCAAAGATAAACTTGAATAACCAGTGTGGTGCATGGCTTTCCGGCTTTAACCCCCCGAGCAAAACTGCCACCAGCAATAGCGCGGGAACAGCGGCAACCAGCAACAACCACTGCCACTTAGCGGGCTTATCAGACGTCGCCGAGACAAAGAGAGATCGCATTGCTATAAGCAACACAAACAGCAGCAATGCCTTGTCAAAATTGTAATACATCGAGAACGGTGTACTTTCAGGTCCGGCGCTGGCATGGTCGATAACTTTTACGTTATGAAATCCGAATACCCAATGGATCATCAGGCCACAGGCGAATGCCAAAACCAGCAACTCCGTTGCCAGCAGCACAATGTTGTTATCACCAAACCGCAACCGGACATACCCCATTAACAGGAGTGCCACTAGAAAAAGCAATGCCAACCAGTCGAGAACACCAGAAACCGCTGCGGCAATGACCGTTACCAACAGCAGCCCCACAGCTGCTTTTTTACTGAACTGCAATAACACCAACGCTAACGCCAGCGATATCCACATCGTCTGTTCTTATCAACTTATGTGTCCTGTAACAGCACGATGAGCGTTACATCACATAAGCAATTAGAAATTGAATATATTCAATTTTTGTGACGCACATCAGACCTAAATCATAATTACAAGGCAAACATCCATAAGATGTATCTTATTTTTCAAATTTACCCTTATTGTGTACTTCCGCATTGAAAACTGGTGTGACATCTTATCAGGACCCTTCATTACTTCATGAAAAGGTATAAAAAATGAACACCAGAACCTGGTACCTCAGCATTTCAAAAGATAGTGCTGGCTATCACACCTTACATAAAAACACCTATCACTTACGTAACAATAGTGAAGAGATGATTCTCATTGGTTGCTATGACCAGGAGGTTATTGCGCATGAGGTCACAAGCAACAACTTCGGTAAGGTCAGACCTTGCATCATTTGTATTCAGCACTATGCCATCCATAAAGATGTAAACGGACCGTTAAATTCGATGCTGAGGTAAGATCATGGAAAAATCAGCCTTCTACTATCTTGATAGCAACATTCTCCATACCAGAGAATGCCCGTATGTCGTCAAAGGTGTCTGTCATTTCCTAGGATCGGCTTACAGTAAGACCCAAGCGATGTCTATCGCGAGGCAGCGTCATAAAAATGTCCGTTATTGCAAACAGTGCTGTACCCATGAATGGCTCCGAAGCCTTGATGTTGCCTCATAATTCATCACCTCGATCTGTATCATCCAAATCGGGTACACCTGGAATACATGACCTAACCTGGGACGGAATGCCGTCCCTTCTGACCGGCAATATTTATATTCCTTCTGCTTTAATATGAAATATGATGAATTTATCATCTGAGGTTTCTTTCTTAACCTAAGAAATTACTGATTAGATAAGTCAGCACTTCTATTTAACCTTGAGAAATACTCAATATAATTGTTGGGTAATCACTTTTGCATTACACCATCAAATATACAACTAAAAATTTATCAGCAGAAAAATGAATCTCATTACCATACATTTAATTTAATAAAAACCTCTCCCACAATAATAAGGAAGAATGACATGAGTCTTTACAATGCCGAAAGGGCAACGGCGATTGACAGAAGTCGTTAGCGAAATACTGACACCGTGTGGATGTTAAGTTTATACGGCAAAGCCATTGCCGCGGGTGTTCTTTTTTACTAATCAATGCGGGTCTTGGCTGGATGATACAGTTAATACTGAGGACGTTAATCGCATTCCCTCTGACTTTCTATTCTCATCGTGGGATGACCTGTTTCGTATTATCCGGCAGTCAACCACAAAGGGTATACCGCATTTACCACCTTAACCACTTGAGCGTAAGACACACACGACGCCGTAAAGGGATGGCGAACGGGCGGTTTCCGCTTCTTCGCACGGATGCACCAAACCTGAGCTGGTCGATGGACTTCGTCATTGAGGCACTTGCCTCCGGTCGCATGATCACGGGCCTTTGAGCATGGCGTGGAACTGCGATTTATCCATCCGGGCAAGCCGACGCAGAAGGGATTTATTGAGATTTATAATGGACGATTTAGATATGAGTGCCTGAATGATCACTGGTTCAGCTATATTGATCAGGGCGGTAAAACGATTATTATCATTCGATAGTCTCTTAACCCAAGACTACAAGTGAATATTTGTGTGTTTCATTATACGTATTATGCTATATAAATATAAACTTATTAAAAATTGGAAAGCAATGACTTCTATTTACTGATTGTACAAATTAAATCCTCAATCAATAAAAACTGACACACCATATTTTTTCATATTAGTTATTTTAAATTAATTGATAAATTATAAGATCTATTTTAGAGAAGTTGCTTACATGAGGTTTGGGAAATCTTCACTCCTACTCTTAGCTCATGATCATATATCAACTTTAGTTGTCTTTATTCTCATATTATCCGTTTGTTCTAGTGTAGACTTACTCTGACGATATTCATCCTCCTATTTATTTGCAGCATAACGTCTTATTCTTAATTTTACGCATTATTCTTTACGCTGCAAGTACGAACCAGTACTCCACACCTCTTGGTTATGATTCCTTCTTATTCATGTACCTGCATTTTAAGCAGTTAATAATTCGTATTGGTATTCATTTATTCGTTTTTTATTTTGTGGTGAGATTTTACGTGTTTTGAATTGCTAATTCGTTAAGAATGGAAAAACACAAGAAGATTTTTTGTTTTTGTATTGCTTCGAAATTAATATTTCTTCGATATTTTTTAGTTTTGAGCAAATCACTACTATATTTACTAGTATTGATGTTCAACTCAATATTGGCAGATCTGGTTATAAAATCTCTCTGATAATCCCTACTCTTTCCCATCCTGCATGCCTTGATGGTTATTGTTCGATTCAAACTACACTTTATGTGGTATAACGCATTGAAATTTTCACCTTACTGCTAGCGCGCTAACTCATTGAAAAATAATCTTAAAGCTTTCTTTTTTCATCCTGAAAACTCCAGTTTATAGTGTTTTCCATTCTAAATCAGAAACCTTGTGAAATTATGATCACCTCGTTTTAAACCTCTCTTATTTCTCTCTAATACCTATGCGTTGGTATTAAGTTAATAAAAATGAATTAGGATTTTAGTTCTTCTTTTGGTCACCGCTGAGATTTCATTTTTTTTATTTTGAACATCAATTTTGCAATCTCTTTATGTCCTTATTTAATAATTTAGTTGTTCAAATACACGCAAAGTACAATGATGAATATTCTCTATTCTAATTAATTAAATTAGAGTCACTGTGTCACAATATATTCAGCTACGAATAATGAAAGTTTATATTTCATATATACAGAAATATGAAATCATATTTTCTTTTTTAAAAACTTGAAACTCATAAGTTTCACAAATAGTATTTGTTTTCCAAACTAACGTACCCTATGTACACTCTCATTTTCTATTTATCCATTATTCATTACAGCCTTTTGCTAAGTTTTTGGTTATCCTCCCTTCCATTTAAACAGATACTGATTGGTTCCAGTTTTAACCGCTTGGACAGAGATTGCATTTGTTATTTAAGCTGTTGCGCTACCCGGTTAAGAGGGTCTTCACCATCTATGACTCATCATAAGATACTGAATATAAGGAAGAAAGTTATAATTTTCAGCCTGAAAACTTCCAAAGGGCGTGTCTCATGTAAATGGAATAATGCCCACTATTGCACATCTTATGAAAAAAGGTATTTTGCTTTTTTATAGTATCTAAAGTAAATGTTTGTTTACCATCCTTTTAATTGGTGAAATGTAATTAAAAATATAAAAAATTGGTTTCCTCCTGAGCTGATATGCACAATGCTTAAAATTATACTAGTCGTTGTTTTTTACTGAAGATATGAGAAAGCTAAAAAATTTATTTTCTATATGAAGTACAAAAACATTTGTCAATTGAGATTTAACAGTCCCTATACGCTCGTTGGCTGATATCTCGTTTTTTAATTGAGCATGTTTATAAAAGCCACTAAAATTTGGATTTTTTCGACTTAATAAATTTATTTTTTATGTTTGTCTTTTATGCAGACATGCACATGTTTGAGAGATATTATCCAAAACTTGTTTGAATATAATGTTTCTATTCCCTATCGTATATAAATGTTTATCAATATCCTATATTTCCCTCTCTTAAAATGTTTATCTAAATCTATATTCTTGATTAATATGTTAATATTTGGTCTATAAATCTTAATTGAAAAAAAACACCAATTCTTTAATAGCTATGCCTTTAAATTACGAACATACCTTTTGAACTAGCGATATTGACATTCAAATATTTAGATTTGAATGTAGAAATGATTTTTTGCGCTTCTGAGTAAATTCAACTTCTTGAAATTCGCAACCATTATATTGCAATAAGTATAATGATTTCGTTTTTTGGTAGAGTAGATTGACGTAAATGTCATATAAATAGGTTAGTTATTTATCGATATTATTACTATTGAACAACTGCAGTCACCATCTGAGAATTGTGTTGGATCGCTTGTAACTCAAATTTATTCAATTTGAAATGTAATTTTTATATAAACCTTATCGGCTGAACTTCAAGAGATTTGAGCTAACTCCATTATTGAATCAATATAACTTATTGATTTATATCTATATTTTGACAATTTTCAGCCTGAAAACACCATCGGTGAACTGATAAAATTGAATTAAAAAAGCATCTATTTGAATACAAAAAATAAAAAGTAATTTTAACTTCTAAACAGCTTCGTTTTAAAAAGAACAAATTCATATACGTTGGTAACAAAGTATCGCGTGTGTGACTATTTGGGATGAAAATCTTATAGTTTAACGATAATAAAATAACATCCAGAAAGAAAGCTGGAGCATCATATTGATTTGCTTTACCAAAAGTATTCATTTTGGCCTGAATTGCAATTCAATTGTCCGATGTTTGTTTGCAAATCAATCATATTTGGCTATTACTATTTAGTAGGTTTACACAGCCATAAATCTAAATAATGATAATTAAGGTTACGTTTAATACTTCAGACATCAAATCAACTATTTATTTCTCGATTTAAAATCTAATTACTAGGCTTACGCTCTGGTGAGATCTAAAATACACGTTATCTTAACCGAAGCTTAGAATTATTATCCAATAATTGAATTATATAACTAGGAAAAACAGTAACTGATGATAAAAATGAGCTTACTAATATGCAATTTAGAGAAAAATAGTATTCCAAATAATGCAGAGGGAAGGGATTTATCATGAGAAGACCATTTTATTTTTAATGCTAATGGCTTTAAATCCACCTGAGAATACTATTGTGCTGACATGATGATTCTCTTTTCTAAGTCTAATATTGTTCCTGAATATCTTTTTAGATTGACTGATAAAAAGTTGATTAGATTTAAATGTTACAGTGTAACATTAAAAAATGTTAATTATCATATAGTTATAATTAACTAGATTGCTTTTCACACCTAGTATTTAAAAATTTGAATTCGTATTCAATTATCAATTTTTGGAGGTTTTTTAAACAAATAAAGATGTACTGAAAAACCTAAATAGGACAAGGTTAAAAATCGAGGCATGGATGAGTTTTGATTGCATTTTTACCCATTATCCACAGGATAGATCTAATGAATTGGATCTTATATTGATCTAATAAGGATCTTATATATGATCTTTATAAAGATCTTAAAGATCTAAGCATCAGAAAGTTTATATTTATCATGTGGTTAAAGC
>NZ_AP035967.1:0-144219 GCF_059730475.1 Pantoea sp. X-Soil-TKNS-1280
TCATGAAAAGTCGATCTTTCTGACATGAGGATGTGGATAAGTGGGAAACGACAGTAAAGTCATAGACATAAATCACCCTTTTTCCATCGTCAAAAAGGATTCAGAAACAGTTTATCTACTGGAGCCGAACAGCAATAAGACCGTTCAGCCGGTTGCGCTGCTGCGACTTAGTGTCTTCACGCCCGTTGCGCCGAAGGAAAAAGGTAAACGTGACTTTTTGATCGACGCTTCTGAAGAACTCTCCAGTCTCGAGGTTGCCCGGCGCGAGGGCTATACGGACATCAAGATCCAGGGCGCAAAACTGAGCATGTCCACTGATTTCAAGACATGGATTGGGATCATAATGGCATTTACAACATACGGTTACAGCAGTGAAACCATCCGTCTGCCATTTACCGAATTCGCCAAAATGTGTGGCATCAAATCCTCTGATCTTAATGCCCGATCCCGTAAACGCCTGCATGACTCCCTCTTCAGCATTTCCAGTGTGACGCTTGCCTTCAGCAGTAAAGACGGCAAAAAATCTATGTTTTCCCACCTGGTGCAGAGTGCAGTGCTCAACATGAATACGGATACCGTTGAGATCACGGCTGATAAGAACCTCTGGGAGTTGTACCGGTACGATCACAAAGTACTGCTGGGATTGAAGGCTCTCTCTGAACTCTCCCGTAAAGAGGCTGCGCAGTCACTCTATATTTACTTTGAAAGTATGCCTGCAGGTACCCTGTTTATCTCAATGAAGCGCCTCAGGGAGCGTCTGGCGATGGGATCTCCCGTTAAGCTGCAGAACTCCATCATACGGCGTGCAATGGCCGATCTTAAAAAGATAGGCTACATAGACTTCACAGAACTCAAGAAGGGACGTGAGATCCAGTTTGTTATCAACAGCCGTTCTCCCAAACTCCAGGCGTTACCCGGTCACTGATCTCTTCAAAGGTATTCACTTTCCTGTCCCCTCCCGAAAAGGTATTCACTTTCATGCAGACCCCGTCCGTGGGTCTCTGCTTTCATGCTTATCGAATCTGAGGTATCTACTTTCATGCAGGCCTGGTGGAAAAGGTATTCACTTTCATGCTGGACTACTTTCCGGAGTATGGCTTCCATGAAAGTAGAGACCTTTAATTTCTCACCGGGAGGGGTATTACATGCAAGTAGATACCTTTTCCTCCAGTGGCTCTTGTCGTGTCATGAAAGTGAATACCCTAAATTGGCTGAGGAACGTATTTGTCTGTCTGTGCATGAAAGTAAATACCCTTACATGAAAGTGAATACCTTTTGCAGGAAGTCTGATGGAGAATTTTGATAATAAGTGAGCACTCACTATCAATTAGGCATCTGTTATCATTGGCATCATAGCCACTTATTTATAACAGACGTCATTAGCGAATGACCCTGCTTCACCAGGGTATTCGGTGTTGGCAATGTTCCAGTTCGCTTCAATCCGGACTCATTTACGCTGCCATAAAATGCCGGAGAGCCCAACCGATGCACATCAGGACAGTCTTCAGTTACCTGCAGAATTCGGGGGCATTGCAGGTTTAAGCCTTCTGCATGAAACTGGATACCTTCTCAGGCGCTTCGCTACAACGTCACTTTTCGGCATAATTCCTGCATTCACAACGACGTATCTGGCAGGAACGCATATGGATGCAACCAGAATTCCCACATCAGTATTCTCTGCTATGGGTAAGCTGCTCGATTACTGTCTCAACAGAAAGCAGCTACAACGACACATAGCTGAGGCAGCCTCGAAGTTAGTCAGTGTGCTGGACAGGTATGTCAGGGACTGTGCTGCTGCATCAGATGACGGTTACTTGCCGGGGGCGAACCCCCAGTACAATGACTACCGTAACCGAAAAGAACAGTGTGCGGAACCGGTTCTGGCTCTCCCGGATATTCCGGGCTGGAATCTTTTACCACTTCGTTACACAGACGGCGTACGGGACATCGAACACAGGCAGAATGATATTTCAGACGTTCTCCAGGAGGCATTTGAGGGGGATTTCGGTGCCCTTGATGAATACTTTGCAGAGAGGCAGCGTGTCTTTGCGGAACTGGGATTTCGTGCGACGCTGCTATCCCGTGATCTGCGAGCAGAATATGGCCTGATGCCTCCTTCCGTGGGGCACAGGGAACGGGAAACGCTTTTAGAAAAAACACTGCAGTACCATGATGGTTTCAGCATCCGACTGCGAAGAAGTGAGAGGCGTATAGCCCGCCAGGCCAGGATGTCAGAGCAAAATGATAATCAGAGGGACGGATAATGGATTTAAAGGATGTGCTCACACCACTCGTTACGCTTGCAGGTGTCTGGCTCGCAGCACGCTTTACATTACGCAATGAGATAAGCAAAAAAGGCACTGGAAATCCGCACCGCCAGGCTGGAGTATTGCTGCCGAATGCAGCGATGTACTGACGGAGCTTCTGAATTACGCGGGAACCGTTGCGCATCAGGTTGAGATACAATTCAGGATGGCAGGCGAAGCGTACGGTATGGAGATGACACCGTCTGACCTTCGCATTCCGGTATCAGCTCTGGATCACTGGATTGACGAAAGTAACCGGACCGTGGATCCTGCAAGGCTGCGTCATTGCAGGCATCTGCTGGCTTTTCACCGACCAGATGAGGTACTCCGCTGGGATCAGGTCGTGCTTCCTCTTATTGGTACACTGAACGACTTCATGATGATATCCATGCCCGGCGAACCCATGCGTGATATGAAAGGAATGACCCGCAACGGAATCGAAGCGCTTGAATTCCGGAAAACCGTCAACGAGCAGATGCTGGACGTCGGGCAGTTCCGGAAAGCGCTGACCGCCCTTCTTTCTGCTGAATTCGTGTCGCTGACGCGCCCGTCACCCTCACTCGCTGGTCAGTTTATTGCGTGGTGCCGTATTCGCTGCAACTTCTGATAACCTCTGTGCCAGGTCCCTGCTTTTCGGAGGATGCTGGCACATCAGGTTGCCCGCAATAGAATTCCCTCAGTCTGGCCTCAAGTGTCTCCGTCATTGCAGGCGGTGGTACGGATGTAAACAGCAGCCACGGCAACCACCAGAAGGTGGTAAGCGCAACAAGCAGCGGTGCGGCAAATTCGAACCCAAAATGGAACGCGAATAACCCGGTCGCGAGGAAGAGCATCATCGTGTTCACGAGGGTGAAGCAGAAAAAAAACCGCCACGCACGACGCCAGGGTTTTCGCTCAAACACTATCTTCCCGTCTTTCTCGTCAAGCCAGCGACGCCACTGTGCCAGGTAACGCGCCCGAAGTTTATAACGGGTGATGAGGTGTACCGCAGGCTCCTGCAGCCGGTGGTAAAAGATACCGGTCAGCTGGTAAAGGCTTCGTTGCCTGAGTTCCAGCTCTGCAAGCGCCCTGGCCTCCTCTGAGAGAAAATCCTGCTTGCGCAGCGTTTCCAGACGCTCTTTCCTTATATTCAGCATCCCGCGCATGGCACGGACCGGATCGGCCTTAATCAGCCAGACGTAAATCACCGAACATATCATCACGATAACGATTGCCAGTATGGCGCGCGATCCGTACTGCAGGATCAGTTTTACGGCATCAGTCATTGCAGGCTGCATTTCTCTTCTTTCCCTGTAGTGTCAGGACTTTATTCAGACCGGCGGCAGCGAACGCAGCACAGCGGCCGCTTCTGCGCCCTCCCCGCTGAACGACACCTGAAGTGTCGCTGCCACGTCCAGCGCAAACACCCGCGTATACACTTCGATTGACCGGGCATCTTTGTGCCCCGCCATCGCCTGAATCACTTTGAGCGGCTGCCGGTGATACAGCAGGTGCATGACCCAGGAATGACGGAACGTGTGCGGCGTCACCGGCACTGAAAAATGCACGCCGTCATCCGCGGCGCGTTTAACCGCCGCCTTCAGCCAGTTACGCATGGTTTCATCCGTCTCTGACCAGAGCGGCTCACGGCGTTTCGGGCGCTCGCTCGCCATCCATACCTCAACCTGTCGCACGTACTGTGCATCGGTGAGCGGGACCAGGCGGACCGCATCCTTTGGCGGACGTCCGCGGCGGCTTCTGACCTTTTCAGACAGGATCCTGACAAACGGCCTGGGGCCGTCCGTCACAAACGATTCCGGCGTGAGGCTGCAGGCCTCCCCTATTCGCGCGCCGGTATTCCACAGCGTGCTGAACAGAAAGTGATGCCGCCGGTCGGGCATGTAGTGCAGCAGTGCGCTCACCTCCGGGGCCAGCAGATAAAAAGGTGTGACGCCATTTGCGGTGGCCATGCGCCGCAGCGCCACGGCAGTCGCAAAATCGGCCCCCGGCGCAAAGGTCAGCGCGCTGACGCGTTCTGGTGAATTCTGCAGGGGAATGATGCTGTTCATGCGGTAATTTTCGCCCAGCGTTGTCTGTGTGATTTTCCGTTTATTTTCCATGAGCTGCGAAAGCGGAGCCAGCGGAATAAATCGCAGAAAAAGGATCCGGGATTTGGTTTTACCCGCAGATTAGCGCCTTATCCAAAGCCGGTAAAGGATCCTTTTTGGCGTGAAAATGCCGCCAGGCCATGTGGCACAAGGCTTCACGGTACGATCCGCGCATTTGGGATAATTGGGGTAATCACAAACCAGAATGTTCCGTCTGACCGGGTACCGCCATTATGAGAGCAGGAAAGCGTCTGGAGCAGAAATTTCATTACAAAGCATCATGAGCCTGATGTAACCTCACTGTTTGTATGTAGTTTAAAGGGCCTTTTTTACAAAACACGTAACGGCCCCTTTTGCTTTCCTGTTCGCAACAGAATGCTTCAGATGATCTGTGTAACAGGTCGAAAATCGGGGATGAGGAAATGTCTGTTATTTAATAAGGCTAAAATACTTTGCTTATTTTACTGTTCTGAACGGCAGTGATGTGCCATAAGCGGACGTTGCACACGAACTCCTATGTTAAATACTGAATGCCGTCACATGTTGAAGGGTATGGTAGATTCAGAAGTTAAAACTGTGTCGAGGATAGTGAATGTTCAACATTTCAGAAGTAGATAAAAGTGATACTGATCTGATGTGCCTGATTAGCGAGCTCGATGCCTTTCAGAGCGAACTTTATCCTGTAGAAAGTAATCACTGCTTGGATTTTTCAACAGTTGCTGACGAGCAACTCCGGTGCGTTATCGTACATGATGAAGCTGGCTCAACTGAGATTAAGCGGGTTTACATTCGCCCAGAACACCGGGGCAGGAGGCTTGGAGAGAAGATAGTCAGTGAATTGCTTCAGAAAAGAATTTGAGCCTATTGCGGCTTGAAACAGGGGTTCACCAGCACCGGCCATAACACTTTATCGTAGGTGCGGTTACGAGATATGCGATGCATTCCCCCCTTATGCAGCAGATCCGTTAAGTGTTTTTATGTGCAAACAACTTCCTTAGGTGCTGGAGAGCGCGGTATAGCCTTTGCCCTTAGATGAAATCGGATTGCAACATAATTCTTCTGTTAAAATTGAGCGCCCCCCACGTCATAAAAAAGAGAAATAAAAGCATGACCGAGACAATGCGAATCGCAGCGATTAATGATGCAGAGGCCGTTACGGCACTAACCAGAATGGCTTACACCAAGTGGGTGCCTGTTATTGGGCGAGAACCTCTTCCGATGAAGGCTGATCATGCTGCATTCATCAAAGAACACAGAGTTGACCTTTTGTTCTGTGGCGAAGAGCTGGCTGCGCTCGTTGAAACAATTCAGCGCAAGGAAGATATCCTCATTGAAAACGTAGCTGTTGACCCGCGTTTTCAGAAACGCGGTTATGGGAGAAAAATGGTGGCTCATGCAGAACAATTGGCTGTTCAAGCCGGTTTAGATATCGTCAGGCTCTATACGAACTCGCTGTTTGAAGTGAATCTTCGCCTTTACGCATCATTAGGCTACGAATTTGAACGCAGTGAAGAACGAAACGGCGGAGTCGCTATACACATGCTCAAGCGTTTGGCCTAGACGGTTTGTGTGCTAGGAAATGACATCACCGGACTATGATGTGCAACAGGGATTAGCATGTTCCCAGTTGATTGAAACACGGCATTGTTAGCAAGATCCAACGTCTGCCGTTCGCTCACAGCTGCCCATGGGCGCAACTACACTGGCAGTTCCGTGCCAGGAGCGGACTAACAACAATCTGTCTTAATTAATAGGGAGCAGATCAGTCGTTGCTTACACTAGAACAGAACGTTACTGCATCAGGCTAATTTAATAAGGAAGAAATCACACACTTGTAAGCGGGTTCGCGAGCAATGCAAGGTCTGATGGAACAGCTGCATTAACGAATTACAGGCCTGTATCATTCTCCCTATCCGCTCACATATTGGTAATTTGAAATTGCTGGTGACAGCTTGCCCTGTGTTTCAGGAGGGACCTGAAAATCAGGAGCAAGTTAAAGCGTATATAAAAAACCTCTATGAAATTGGGCAGAGTGCATATATGGCTACTCCTGCTGATCTCTGGGTAGTACCTGATGGCAAAGCATGCGAACAATCGTCCATTACGATCACTTGATTGCCGAATAATCATTCGAATGAAATGAAAAGTAATTGGATACATCGAAATAGAGGGGAAAGTGATTTAACACTCCGCACCCTTCCGAGCTGATACATGAAAAAGGTTGGCTCGGCAGGGGAGCCAAAATTTATTAATGGCGAATTTGAGAAAGTTCTTCTTCGCTCAGACCTGTCATTTTCATGACGGTGTTCATGTCTAGGCCGTTTTGCAGCATGGTACGGGCTACTTCGAGCTTACCTTCATTACGTCCTTCCTGTCTGCCAAGCTGGATGCCTTTCTCGATGCCCTGCTCAATGCCCTGTTCGATACCTTTCTCAATGCCCTTCTGTTCCAGCTGTTGTGCGATGGTCATCAGTGCGTCTCCGTGTTGCGGCACTCGCTGTGCCAGTTCGCGTACAAAGGCTTCGGCGTCTGACGTTTCGCCTGCCTGTACTATGTAGTGTACCAGTGATACCACCTGGGATGAAGAGAGCCAGCCTGCCAGCAGCAGAGGGGCCAGTCTGTCTACCAGTTCCGCAAGGTCACGCTGGTGAATGTGTTTCTGCAGAAGAGTCAGCGCAGCCATGCTGCGATGACCGGCAATCTCATCATCCGGGATGACGGTAACATCAACCAGTGGGAAACTGCTGCTGTACAGTTTTTCCGCCACCTCTGGGCTTTCAAACTCATCCAGCCAACGAGTGGAGTACGGATATGGGCTTCGCTTTCCTGTATAGAACAGTACTGGGATGACCAGTGGTAGCTTTTTATGACCAGCCTCCAGATGACGCTGCATGGCGGCCACTGCATAACGCAGCAGCCTGAATGCCATATGTTTATCCGGGGAAGACTGATGTTCGATCAGCACATGTACATAACCGTTGTCACCGGTTGTTGTTTTTAGGCTGTAGAGCACGTCGCTGAAGTACTGGCGGAGATCGTCTTCAACGAACGAACCCGACTCCAGCTTCAGGGTGCTGAGGTCACAGATGGCACGCAGCTCCGCCGGAAGATGAATCTCCATGAAATCACGGGCAATTTCCGGTTGTGTCAGAAACTGCCTGAACGTTGCATCATGTGGCGTCGGTGTTGTTTTACTTTTCTTCATCTGTCAGTCCTTGGATGATAACAGATGCATGCTATCACGCACTTGTGCCTCCCTTGTACTACGAGATTTGGACATTCACATGGTACCGAAATGTGGCAGCCCTGCCCTACTCTGTCTTTATGCTGCCGACCAGAACAGTTCGTGTTCTGAAGAAATTTCAATCACACTTAATACCTCTTAAGTATGAAATATTAAGTGTGAAGTATTACTTAATACTGTTTAGATACATATCAAGAGCAATTCGCGTCAGAGCACTGAAGCTTTTTGGCTCAATCCCTGAACGCTTGTTTTTCAGAGCTAAATCCTCACATTCCCTGAGTAATTGTTCAGGTAGAGAGATTGTAGTTCTGGTCAGTTTCTCTGGTTTTTCTGTAACGGTAGTGTTTTCACTACGATGTTCATCACCATAAGGTTTATCCGCGAGCTGCCGGGCGAGAGCTTCTGCCTCATCCTCTGTCGCTATCTTACGTTCCGGCTTTGCCCTGTCACTGGGTTTCTTCAGCATCCGAATGCCTCTCTCAATAATGATTTCACCTCTTCCTGCGCCTTCTGATTTCCAGTTTCAAGAACTGACAATCCCTGAGACATTACGTCACGATAGACTTTGCGATAACAACCGACAGATTTGAGTGGAACCATTGTGTCGAATTCCTTTACATACTCAAGAAATTCAAAGCGCTCATTTCCCTGTAGTACGGGGTTAGTTGTTGCCATTGTCTGGTAGCTGTAAACCTTAAGGTCCGGGTTCAAATAGCGCATGGATTCGACTTGCTGACGGAGCTCTTCCATTGTGTCCAGGTCCAGTTGAGAGCACTGGTGGGGGGCAATTATCTGATGCGCAACAGTTCCACCGGTTATCAGCTCCTTGCTGTTTCTGCCTGCCACATCAACGATGACATGATCATATTTCTCATCAAGGCTGCGTAATGTTGATGAAATATTATCTCTTTTTTCAATCAGCGTGAGGCGTGGTGATATGTCGGCTTCCTCGCGTTCGGCATACCAGCGGGAAGCTGAGCGTTGTGCATCGGCATCAACCAGACATACATCAAACCCTTTTAAAGCGAGTCCAACAGCAAGATTTATTGCTGTAGTTGTTTTCGCTGCGCCACCCTTGTTACATCCTACTATTGTAATCATATCAATGTGTTACCTTAATGATAAGTGTGAGATGATAATTCATACTTCACACATGTTACATTGCAGAGAGGTGTGATGTGAAGTATCAAAGGTGAACTATGATGTAATAAGTAATAAGTAATAAGTAATAAGTATGATTTTTCTCGGTCTGGGGTCTTAAATTTTTCTCTAAAGGCTGTACGACAGTGGCTCCGGTATCAGAACAAGTTCTATAGCCTCCCTCCGTTCTGATTTTCCGGTTATCAAGTGCGGCTATTTAATACCGGCGTTTCTTTGCGGCAGACCACGACTCTTTCAGCGTAGGTGACTTATTGAGCTGTTGTACTAGCGCGGGGGCTGGAAATGACAGGCAATATTCTGCCTTTAATTAGATTAAGTATTAAGTATTAAGTATTAAGTGTGATCAAGGTTGTAGGGTTTTATAGCGCATGTGGTTCGAGCACGACTATGCGAACCATGAAACTCTGGTTTTATAGTGAGGGTGTACAATCTTTTCTTGTACTTCCTAGTTTTGTATCGAATAAAGTATGAGTTATGAGTTATGAGTTATGAGTTATGAGTTATGAGTTATGAGTTATGAGTTATGAGTTGTGAGTTGTGAGTTGGTGCCATATTTTATGTCATTTGTGAATCGCCACGGGTTTAACAGACTGGAGTGACCCCGCATTGGTAGACAGTTTCTGTCCTCACGACGAGACCTTTTCGAAGGCCTCCGGACTGACAATACCCAGACGGTTGTGCCTGCGGATCCGGTTGTAGAACATTTCAATGTAATCGAAGATATCCGTCCGGGCCATGTCCCGGGTTTTGTATATCTGCTTTCTTATACGCTTCTTTTAAGCGAGCTGAAGAGCGATTCTGCCAACGCATTATCCTAGCAGTTGCTACGACAGCTCATACTCGGTGAAAGGTTATGGGCCCGGCAAAAACGCTGCCAGTGATGCCCTTCTAAGAGTCAAGTCGTTATCGGGATGCTGCTGACCTGCCTGTTTTGATTACGCAGTAATGTATAAACTTCGCGTGAGATATATCACTTTCAGACTGCTTCCTGTCGCCCTCACTGCGTTCGGTTGTCCAACGGCGGCCCCGACGCCAGAACAAGTTCTGCCGTCTCCCGCCATTCTTCCCTCATTCAATTCAGTGAAGCACCATCCTGATGATGCTGGCCACGCATATATCGCCACTACCGTGATGTTCCCAGGCATCAAATCAAGCTCTCATCAAAATCATAAATTGAGTAATATTTGAGATTATACTGAGATAAATATGAGAAAAGATATTGATGAGAGACTTCTCGTTTTGCATATTTGTCTCAAATAGTTCTCAATTTGAGGTTAAGGAGAGGGTTGTGAAGATTTTTATCGATGACGGTTCAACCAATATCAAGCTGGCCTGGAAAGAAGGGGAAAAAGTACGTACTTCTCTCAGCCCGAACAGCTTTAAACGTGAGTGGTCTGTATCTTTCGGCGAAAAGGCAGCTTACAACTACGCGATGAATGACGAGCATTACTCATTTGATCCCATTTCACCGGATGCGGTGATCACCACGAATATTGCAGGGCAGTACAGCGATGTGAATGTGGTGGCCGTGCATCATGCTTTGCTGATGGCAGGGATCCCGCCCTGTGAAGTTGATATCACGGTAACATTACCGCTGACCGAGTATTACGACCATAGTAACCAGCCCAATTCGGTAAATATTGAACGAAAGAGGCAAAGTTTGCTCCGGCTGGTTAAAGCAAATCATGGAGAAGTTTTCTCGGTCAGAAGTGTGACGGTTAGACCGGAATCCATTCCTGCCGGTTTTGAGGTACTGAGTAAACTGGACCCTCTGGACCCTCTGGACCCTCTGGACCCTCTGGACCCTCTGGACCCTCTGGACCCTCTGGACCCTCTGGACCCTCTGGACCCTCTGGACCCTCTGGACTCTCTGCTCATTATCGATCTGGGGGGAACTACGCTTGATATTTCACAGGTACGCGGCCGGATGAGCGGTATTTCCCGTATTTACGGAGACGCGACTATCGGAGTATCACTGATGACGGGGGCGGTGGCTGATGCTCTGCGGAACGCCGGAACACGCGGCAGCAGCTATCTGGCCGATGACATTATTATTCACCGCACAGATGCAGATTATCTGCAAAATCGTATTAATGATGTTTCCCGTGTCAGCCTGGTGAAAGATACACTGAATGAATCCTGTAACCGCCTGATTCATCGTGTGATCAGCGCTGTCAGTTCGTTTGAAGGCTTTACGCATGTTATGGTTATCGGCGGTGGCGCAGAAATAATTGCAGATGCAGTGCGTATGCATTGCAATGTGCGGCCGGAGCGCTTTTATAAAACAGAGTCATCCCAGTTCGATTTAGTCCTCGGGATGCTTGCTATCGGATAAAGAGATGGACACCCGCAGGAAAATCCAGTTTTACATCAACCCGAAGTCCAGTCCGGGTGAAGAGTTTGCTGATGCCTTTACAGAAAGCACGCAGCAGGGGGAGCGTGGCCGCCTATGGAAAGCTGCGATGCTGAGCGGATTTGCGCTGCAACGTATAGATCCCCGATTGCCGTTCCTTCTGTCAGAGCTGCTGAGTGAGAAAACGACAGCGGAGGAAGTCCTGCAGGTGATCAGCGCCGTCAGTCCGAAAAATCTTTCGGCTGAACAGGCCTCTGCTTCTGCTCAGACACCGGAGGTCGAATGTCCTCCAGTGCAACCTGATGCGGCGGATGAGACCCGGAACAATGCAAAACAAATGTTTGGTTCGGACTGAGTACCCTGAGCCGTGGAGAGCCAATGAATAAAGCACTGTTTATGATCGCCGGTTTTCTGGGCTTTAAGACCCTGACCGGCAAGGACCGAAAGAGCACGGCAGAGTGGGGATTTCTTCTGAGTGCCCTGTTTATCGTGCCGCTGTTTTTTCTTCATGAAGCCAGCGAACTGGTGAAAATTACCTTACAGGTTTTCTGGGGTGCTTTTGTGGCACGGTCGATGTTCCTGTCTGATAAGATCTGGAAAAAAAATAAACAACGCTGAAAATGGCACGAAGAATGGAGTTCAGTGATGAGCATGCACAAATTTGTAAAAGCTGCGCGTTTAAGAACCGGTGAGATACGTCTTACAGAGATTACGCAGTCTTTGAGCCGATTTGGCCCGCTACCACGCCAGCGCCTAGCCTTCAAAGACTGGATGCGGCGGCTGAAACAGGGAGAGAAACTGCCGCGTGGCAGATTTTTCAGAGGTCAGAAACCGGGACGTCCTCCGTTATTTATAGATGAATTTTGGAATTTAATGAAATAGCGGGTGAGGGGATGTAGTGGGATTTGCATTCACTTTACGACCCATTTCCGTTTTACTTGAATGCCTGTTTTCATTTCAATTGGATATCTCCAACAAAAATGAAGGCAGGTACCTGCTGAGTTGACAGGCAGCTTTGAGCGAGTAGCAGACCTACCTCTGAAGTCTGCTGATAGCGTAAAAATAGAATATTGTTAAAATCGCCAATTAGGCTTTAATTTTCACTTGATATGTCCTTTGAAGAATTGCGCCCAGCACAAGGTAAATTTCAATCATCTCTTCTGTTTTGTCTTCGCTAAAACTTTCTTTTTCTCTGTTGATAATAAGATGAATCAGAGACGATAGTTGATCTATAACGGCTGAGTGAGTTTCCAAAATTTTCCCCGGAAGCTGAAAATAGACCGCCACATGTCTATGGAGGGTGATTAAAAGTCTGTTAAGGGTAGACATAAACGAAGCGAAAGAAAATTAAATGCGTTAAAAAATATTTTAATTCCGCCTTTAGGTTCCGTTAAGCACTTAAATTATAGACTTAATAGGATATAAGTCATTAACATTCAAGTGATTGTTCGTAACCTTATGATTGTGCTTAACTTTAAGTTAAGGAGCCCTGTCAGCATTTTGCAATTTCCATAAAAATTACTCCATCGGAATTATTTTCAAGCTAAGTGCATGTAGGCGTGATAAGGTCGGTGTTCACTGGCTCATAGGATGCATATGAAACGAGTTATCGTTTTCTTTAATTTAGGTCCCGCAGTAGTGATGAGCTTGATGGATGGAGTCACTTCTATCCGCCGGGAATATCCTAACGGACAAGAAATTCAGCTTCAAATAATGTCTGCTGGTTTTCCCTCTCTGACTGGCGACTCAATGATGGTTCACGTTGCCTCTGACCGAACACTTTCAAGCGATGAAATACTTGAAGCCGCAAACAAACTGCTTTGAAACGGGATCCTCAATCACCTCCGGATTGTGGATGTACTTACAGCGGCCTGAGCTTCGAACTCTCTTTACACAGGCTGTGATCTTATAGGAGGATATCACTATTAAAGAAGGCTATTACTGGATAAAACGAGGCAATGAAGAGCCAGAGGTATGGTTTTATTCAGAAAGTCAGCCTGAGGGATGGATACAGCCTCAGCATGATAAACCTGTCAGTCTCAGACAACTCACCCATGATGGTTACCGCATCATCAGTCAGAGGCTAAAAGAGGCTTAGTAAGAAGAGGTGCTTTCACGAGCGCCTTTACTACTGGTCAGCCCAAAGCTCGTTTTTCTATCACCCTGAATTAAATTATGCCACGTAAAAATTTTTACTGGCGCTCATTCAGGATTCAGATTTAACTATCAGGTTACTGCTGCTACCCATTCTGGTTAGTCCAGATTAGAGACGAAAAAAAGCCTGCAATAAATGCAGGCTTTTCCCCACTCGCGCGGTAGTAGGAGTACCGCGCTTGTTCACGTTCTGAATGCTCAATGCATGATTCGCGGCTGATTGCGGCGGTCAGCGGGTGAACATGTGGGTGGTTAAGCGTTTGCCACTCAGGCGAGGGAGTAACTTTGGACCTAAAATGAGCATTAAGACAGGATAATTTTGTAAAGGTCTAATAAATACCCTGCATGGAGTTATCTGAAGAGGGTAAACATGGCATTAACAAACACCATCGTTTTTTTGCCAGGTCAAAATATCGGACCCACATTTCAGACTTTAATGCGACTCAACCGTTCAGAAGCGAATTGCAAGAAAATGTCTAAGTTAATTAAATAGTGACTGACCAAAATACTAAAAGTCTGGCGCGTTTAGAGTCTGTTCGAAAAAATGTTGTTAGGGTTCTTTGTCATCATTATTGTTAGAAATCTGAACCGAAAGCCTTGATAGTGCTACAATTCCTGCACCCACCAATGTAATGATTATGACGCATCCTATCCATCCAGCAATTCCCATTTTGTGAAGCCTTTGTTTGTATCCCTGACACAGGGAGCACCCACCATAACACCTTTAGTGTTGGATAACTGGTTTTCATGCTTACCAGTATCAATCTACATGACGTCATTGACCTGTCCCCCCGTTGCTTCACACAGACAGTTGTTAACTACTTCCGCTTTTGGCACAAAAGAGCCTTAATGAGACTCACACGCACAATACCTGATCTCGCAGAATCATCAGCATCCGGATGGGCCTGAATTGAAGGCGCAGCAGATTTGTTGAAAATTCGTGCAGACTGGTCCCACTCTGTTACACTCAGGGCAGATATGATTTCACAGTTTCAGCCAAGTCAGTGCTGCTCCTGAAAATAAGACAAAGGCTATAACCGCTCAAAAGCAATAATGCTTGTCCGCCGCGGCGGGCTTTTACCGACAGACAACAGGAAGTTTGATATGTTCAGGAGTGAAGAAGATAAGGTCAATATCGTTATTGGCGAAGCCATATTAATGCTGCTTGAGGACGACGATGACGTCAGCGCGCGCACCCTGACCCGACAGCTGAAACAGATGCTTGAGGTGGAGATAGAGGCTGCACGTCGTGAAGCAATTAAAGAAGCAATACGGCAGACCAGCCGACTTCTCACCAAACCCCTCTGTTCCGGTAATTGCGGTGCTGTAAAAAAGCGGTTATCGCGCGAATTTCCTTGCCAGCAAAGTATCGGGCAATGGTAGTTATCCGGCATCTTTACTTCACCGGTTACGTTCTGCCTCCTTCAGTGTACCCGGTTCCTCAGCATCTGAATTGCCCTTATGCTGTTTTCCCGCACACGCCGGTCGGCGGTGCTTTTGCTGAGAAGCTCCAGTGCATTTATCAGGTCATCTTTCCGTGCTTTGTCTTTCTGGCTGAGCAGCCTGCGGGCAATGCTACCAATGAGCTCCAGTGCTTCTTCATTGTCATTCTCGCCCGAATCCATAAATCCTCCGCTGAACGAACCAGCTATAAAATATAGCATTGTTTCAGGTGGGGGAAGGTAACTGTTTCCGTACCGGTGAGCTGATAACTTATTAAGCTCCGAGGGCCAAAGGGAGCAAGTTTCTGTCAGAGGCTCAAGCCTATTATCTGCTCCCAGAGGATTATTACATTCAAATGTAAGCAACGTCCGCTATTGGCACTTAGCGGCCGGTTAGCCCCAGCTCCCAATTGTAGTTGCAACCATCTCTTTACAATTTCAATTTTTAACAAGGGAAATATTCCTAACGTAGTTCGGGAGCACTGAGTTCTGCTTTTTCTCACCATCCCGGATTATCGCATTTATTATGGTTATCAGCTTCCGGATACATGCAGTCATAGCAATTTTGAAAACTTTGCCTCTGGCGGTCAGATTTTCATAATAAGCTTCAATTTCCGGGTTATAGCGCACAGCCGAAAGCACAGCCATATACAACATTGAACGGATATCTGAACGGCCACCCCATATCATCCAGCGCCCACTGAAATTCCCACTATCTCTGGAGTAAGGGCATAGTCCGATAAGAGCACTTTTCTTAAGCCGATCAAGAGTTCCCAGTTCAGGCACCTGGGTAAGTAATGCCGCCATCACAACCAGCCCTATCCCTTTAATCTCTTTGAGCAGTTCCACTTTCTCTGTCAGTACGGGAATCTGCCCGATTCTTTCAGCAAGGACTTCGTCGATTCGCTTTACGCTCGTTCTTTATGGCGCTTCAGGTTCAATGACCCGACTGTTTGATATACCGGGAGTTTGGGCTGAACACTGTCATAATCTCAGGTCAGCTTCTGTAACGGGCGGGCATTTTTTCCCAGACTCTTCACCCCGGTGAGGTGGTTGATCATGTGAGTGCATTCCTGAGTCACTTTTCTTTCAGAACTGATGAAAACAGATAAATCCTCATATTACGCAATGCGCAGAAGGCTTGTGACTCAGGCAACCGAACCGGCAAAGTCGAAACCGTATTATTGACCCTGCCAGCAATGCAGACAGAGACGTAAGGGAAGACTGTTACCCATCATGTTAACGTCATTGAAGCACTTACAGACTACCCCGGCCAGAAAACGACTGGATTTCCCACCATTTGCAGAATTCCAGTCGTCCCATCAATATTTCAGATTTGAATTCACCACCGTCAGGTATTCACCTGCTCAGTCATCTGAGGAGGCAGTCCAGTGATTTCCTCCAGCTGAAACTCTGCTATCAGTAACGAGCGGTCTTCAGACCCGTTTTCAAAAAAGCAATGGCCAGAGCGAACTCAATGAACACCGCGGCCAGAATGCCCGACTGTGCCCGTCCGGTGTAGAAATCCAGAAGTCCATCGATGGCAATAATCAGGCAGGCGATGATGAGCCCCGCAGACAGGGCCCGACGAGTCGGCGAAGGTGGGGCATTTCTGGCCCGCCAGAACATGACACAGAGTCCGGCGTACATGGCGGCCGCCCGTCTGCTGACGAGGCCGGCAGCATCGGTATAGTCCACCCCCCAGCCGGTCAGCGCCTTTTCAGGCATAAACATCCAGACAAGCGTCAGGATGAAAAAAAGTACGGATGTAATAACGGACAGGCGGCGGAATGAAGCGTCGGATTGATGCATGGGACCTCTATTTTATTGACTTGAATTTCGCACTCATTTTGTTGATCTGATAAAATATTCAGACTGAGTGTTTTTTCATCACTTTCACAGATTTACAGGCTTACAGTTAATTCAACAACGACTTTGCCTCTGGCATGCCCCCCCTTGAGGTACGACAGCGCCCTGAGCGTTTCATCGAAGGTAAATACCTTGTCAATGACTGGACTCAGCTGTCCGGCATCCACCAGTGTGGCGATGTCTGCCAGCCGGCCACCATCCGGACGGACAAAGTGAAAGGCGTAGCTGGCGTCGCGCCGGGCGGCAAGTTTTTTGATTTTGCGGCTCATCAGCCAAAAGATGGCCCTCATCATCGGGTTCATATTTCTCTCATGTGCGAATGCGACGTCCAGCGGACCGACAAGCGAGACAATCAGCCCCCCGGGCCGGAGTATTTCAACCGCTTTTTCAACGCCGTCACCCCGCACGGTCCCCAGCACCATGTCATAGTCTTTCAGGATGGTTTCAAAGTGTTGCGTCTTATAGTCAATCACGTGCTGTGCCCCCAGAGACCGGACAAGCTCCGCATTGCCTGCACTGGTAGTGGTGGCAACGCTTGCACCCAGATATCGCGCCAGCTGAATGGCAATGGTGCCAATCCCACCCGACCCCGCCGGGATAAAGACGTTCTGGCCTGCACGAACGCCCGCGCGCTCAAATGCCTGCCAGGCGGTCAGGGCCACCATTGGCAGTGACGCCGCCTCGGTAAAGCTCAGCGTCTCAGGCTTCAGTGCCGCAGCGTTTTCCGGCACGGTAACATATTCCGCCAGCGAGCCTTTATCCATGTCAAACACGCTGGCATACACGGCATCGCCGGTGCGAAAGCGCGTCACCTGACTGCCGGTTTCCACCACGGTTCCCGCCAGGTCGCTGCCCATCACGGCAGGAAGCGTAAAACGCAGGACTGGTTTAAACGTCCCCTCGGGGATCATATAGTCAATCGGATTGAGGCCCACGGCGTGAACCTTCACCAGAATTTCATTTTCTTTAATCGCCGGACGGGGGAGGGTTTCAAAATCCACGTGAGCGTGTTTGCCATAGTTTTTCAGTACAAGTGCTTTCATTTTTTTTATTCCGTAAGTTTGCCGGAGTTTCAGATATAAAAAGCCGGGCAGACAGGGGATGTTTCAGCTTTAAGTGCCTGATGCACAGGGGGTCGTCATAGCCCCAGACTTTTGCGTATGCCTGCATCCAGCAGCGATGCGGGCATGAAGCGGCGCATGAACGCCAGCTTTGCCGCCGTCTTTCCTGCCGTATAGCGAAGCCGCGGGCTGCTGTCCTGCGCGGCATTTACCACCACCTGCGCCACCACCTCAGGCTCGTCGGCGGTTTTCATCGCCTCGCTCACGACCTGTCTGAGTTTTTTGCGCAGCCCCTGATTTTCAGCCAGGGGGGTGTCCGGTGCCACGTTGTTTGCTTCAAACTGCGTGCGGGTATAGGCGGGCTCAATCACGGACGCGTGTATGCCGGCCGTACGTACCTCATGGTCCAGCGCCTCCGTATAGCCTTCCACCGCGTGCTTGCTCGCCGCGTAAAGCGCCACGTAAGGCATCGGCACCAGGCCCAGCACCGAGCCGATGTTGATGATGCGCCCCTTACCCTGCACGCGCATCTGCGGTAGCACGGCGCGGGTCATGCGCACCACACCCATGAAGTTGGTGTCAAACAGGGACTGCGCCTGCGCCATCGAGCTCTCCTCGGCGGCGGCGGGCTCCAGGCCAAAGCCGGCGTTGCTGACCAGCAGGTCGATACGCCCTTCGCGGGCAATAAGCTCGCTGACCGCCGCGTCAGCCGACGCGTCGCTGGTGACGTCAAGCGTCAGCATGCTGAAGCGGAACCGGCCCGCCTCTGCCGGACGGCGGCTGGTGCCGTAGACGCGATATCCGGCGTCGGTCAGCTTTTCTGCGACCGCCAGTCCGATGCCGGACGAGGCGCCGGTCACCAGCGCGACAGGGTTATTAGTTTTCATGTTATCTCCGGAGTGTGCACAAAAATGCCGGCCACAGCCGGCATGGTTTATATGATGTCTCAGACTAGTTCAGGGCGGCCAGGTCTTCAGCGCGGAAGCCGTGCAGCTCGTCTGTGCGGCCCGCGCGGACTTTTTCAACCCAGTGCGGGTCGGAGAGCAGCGCGCGGCCGACAGCAATCAGGTCAAACTCTCCGCGCTCCATCCGGGCGTGAAGGTTATCCAGCTCCGCCGTGCCGGAGCCCTGGCCGCCGAACGCGCCGAAGAAATCACCCGACAGTCCTACTGAACCCACGCTGATGGTGGCCGCACCGGTGAGCTTTTTCGCCCAGCCCGCAAAGTTGAGCCCCTCACTGCCGTCAACGTCCGGGAACTCCGGCTCCCAGAAGCGGCGCTGGGAGCAGTGCAGGATATCCACGCCGGCCTCAACCAGCGGTGCCAGCCATTCGGTCATTTCCTGCGGCGTTGTTGCCAGGCGGGCAGCATAGTTCTGCTGTTTCCACTGGCTGACGCGGAGGATTAGCGGGAAGTCGGGGCCCACTGACGCGCGCACGGCACGCACGACATCAGCTGCAAAGCGGGAGCGCTCCGCAATGGTTTTCCCGCCAAACGCGTCCGTGCGCTGGTTGGTGCCTGGCCAGAAGAACTGGTCAATCAGGTAGCCGTGCGCGCCGTGCAGCTCAACAACGTCAAAGCCCAGACGCTTCGCGTCCGCTGCAGCGCGGGCAAAAGCGGCGACCGTATCGGCAATGTCTTCCTCAGTCATGGCCACGCCCCGCGCATCACCCGGGCCGACCAGGCCGGACGGGCTTTCAACCGGCGCGTCAGGCTCCCACTCGCCGCTGCGCGTTGAGCCGGTGTGCCAGATTTGCGGACCGATGCGGCCGCCGGCCGCATGCACGGCGTCGGCTACCTGCTTCCAGCCCGCCAGGGCCTGCTCACCGTGGAAGAAAGGGATGCCCGGCATGTTACGGGATGCCGGGCGGTTGATGACGGTTCCTTCAGTGAGGATGAGGCCGGCCTCACCCTCCGCGCGACGGCGGTAGTAATCGGCGTTTGGCTGGCCCGGAATGCCTTCGGGCGCCATGCCGCGGGTCATCGGTGCCATCACGATGCGGTTGGGCAGCGTCAGGCCCTTCAGGGTAAATCGGGAAAACAGTGCGTTACCGGACATGGGTCGGTTCCTTTTTAAGGTCAGTTTTATAGTGAGCGTGCTGGGGCGTTAAAGCCCGCAGCGCAAAGATGTCATTCGTCAGCGTTCAGGTAGCGCGGTGCCGGATGTTCCTGCCGGAACTCCGGCAGCATCGCCTGGCGGGCCTGCTCGTGTAGGGTCCACTGCTCTTCTTTGTGCAGTGGCGGAATGGTAACGGGTTCACGGCGGTCATAGCCGACAAGTGCGGCATCCACCATGTCGCCCGCGTCCATCACGCCGCTCAGCGTATTCACGTCAACCCCCGAGCGCTCCCGGATTTCGGTGCGCGTGGCGGCCGGCAGGACGGCCTGGACGTAGACGCCCTGCGGACCCAGCTCAAGACTCAGGCCCTGCGAGAGGTAGAGCACAAAGGCCTTGGTGGCCCCGTATACCGTCATGTCGAACTCCGGCGCCAGCCCGACCACGGACGCCAGGTTAATGATGCTGCCGCGCCCCTCAGCGGCAAAGCGCCCGGCGGCGGCGTGGGCCAGCGTTAGCAGCGCGTGCAGGTTAACGGCCGTCAGCCGGTTGATATCTTTAGCGCTCTGCGTGACAAACGAGCCTCCAAGGCTCATGCCGGCGTTGTTCACCAGCACGCCGATGCTTTCGTCCTGACGCAGGCGCTGTGAGACTGCTTCCACGGCAGACGCGTCCGTCAGGTCCGCAGGTAGCACTTCAGTCCGGACGCCATACTGCGCCTGTAGCCTGTCAGCCAGCGCGTTCAGCCGGCCGGCGTCGCGGGCGACCAGTATCAGGTGATGTCCGCGACGGGCAAAGCGGTCCGCATAAACGGCACCAATGCCCGTTGAGGCGCCGGTTATCAGTACTGTCGTGTTGTCAGCCATCTCTTTTCTTCGGTTTTCTGAATGAAATTTACGCTCAGGAGTTTTTTAAATGATGCATGGCATGTATAATAGATGTCAACTGTCATTTAATGATATGGGGTGACGATATATGCGCTACACCACGTTCGGCAGAAACACCGGCCTGCGCGTCTCAGAGCTTGCGCTGGGTACGGGTAATTTTGGCACCGGCTGGGGCTACGGTTCGGAAAAAGAGGAGGCCCGCGCAGTGTTTGACGGCTACGTCAGCGCGGGCGGAAACTTTATTGATACGGCAGACACCTACCAGGCGGGGCAGTCCGAGGAGCTGGTCGGGGAGTTTATAGCCTCAGCGCGCGACAGCCTCGTGGTTGCCACCAAATACACTCTGAGCGCCCGACCGGATGCAGGCGTGGCGCAGACCGGCAACAGCCGGCGCAACATGATTGCCTCGGTTGAAAACAGCCTTAGAAGGCTGAAAACGGACCGCATAGACCTGCTCTGGACCCACTTTGATGACCAGCTGACACCGCTCGAGGAGGTGGTGCGCGCCTTTGACGACCTCATCCGGTCAGGGAAAGTGCTGTATGCAGGACTGTCAAACTTCCCGGCGTGGAAGGTGTCGCGGGCGGACACCCTGGCCGAGCTGAGGGGCTGGTCCCGCATTGCCGGCATCCAGGTGGAGTACAGTCTGGCCGAGCGCAGCGCGGAGCGGGGGCTGCTGCCGATGGCGGAAGCGCTTGGCCTGGCGGCGACGATATGGTCGCCGCTCGGCGGAGGGCTGCTCACAGGCAAATACCGCAACAGCCAGGAGGGACGCCTGCAGGGGTTCGCAGGCAGGCTGGTTCACACGGAAAAAGACCCGGCACTGCTGGATGAGGTCCTCAGTATCGCCTGCGCGCTGAACGCGCTGCCGCTTCAGGTGGCAATCGCGTGGCTGCGTCATCGCGCTGCACAGGCTGCCACCCCGCTTATTCCGATAATTGGCTCGCGCACCCCGGCACAGCTCGCCGACACGCTCGCGGCTCTGAACGTCAGCCTGACGGACGAGCAGGTTGCGCGGCTTGAGAATGTCAGCGCAATTGATTACGGTACGCCTCACCGTCAGATTGTAGGCACGCTCCCCAGAGCGCAGGGCGCGGAGTCTGATAACTATCTCCCCGTCACACCGCCTCGCGCATAATTGAGCAATTGCGGTTTTTACCCGGGCACGGACCGCCGCGCCCGGCAAGATTCAGTCAGAATGGAGGATTAATGGGGCGCGTATCAAAAGAACAGATGGAGCGTAACCGGGACAGTATCATCAAAGCGTCAGCGGAGCTTTTCCGGGAGCGGGGGCTGGACGGCGTCAGCGTCAGCGACATCATGGCGGCCGTGGGCCTGACGCACGGTGGCTTTTACGGCCATTTCAACTCAAAAGATGAGCTTGAAGCGCTGGCCTGCCAGCGTGCGTTTGATGATACTCGGGCATTTTTCTCGGCAGCCAACATCGCGACCTTTGACGAGTTAGTTGATTATTATCTCTCCACCGGGCACAGAGACAGCGTCGGCAACGGATGTACGGTCACCGCGCTGGCATCAGACGTGCTGCGCAAGTCGGCGGAAAAACCGGTACGCGGGGCTTACACGCGCGGTGTTAAAACGATGGCAGAAAATCTGGCAGCTCTGCAGGGGAATTTACCGGACAGCTCACCATCTGACAGCCATCTGGCGCAACTGGCGATGATGACAGGTGCGCTTATGCTCGCACGGGCAACTGAGGGTGACGAGCTTTCCGACCGCTTTCTTAGTGCGGCAAAACATTATCTGCACGAAACAGGCAGTCATCGTGAAAAGTGAGCATCCGGGGCCAGAGTGTGATGAATAAACCGTACTGAGGATATCTGCGGGCAGCTCATCCCCGAAAAAATCATAAAATACGCAACCGGATGTCTGATCATTGCCATCAACGGATTGCAGAATAAAACCGGACTGAACTGCAGGTGATGCTGATGACCTTCGAAGTAATCAGTGCCTTTCTGACCTACACGTTGATTACAGCTTTTACACCAGGGCCCAACAACATTCTGATACTGAATTCAGTAAACAGAAAGGGCATAAAACGCAGCCTGCCCGCGTTAACAGGAATGGGGGCAGGTTTTCTGATGGTTATGATGCTATGTGGTACCTTCTCACTGACGCTGGTTAACGTGCTGCCCGCGCTGAAAAATGGCTGGCAGTGGCGGGGGCGGTGTACATTCTCTGGCTGGCCTGGCGTATTGCGACAAGCCCCCCAGATAATGCAACCAGGAGCCCGGATATTATGGGATTCTGGAGCAGTTTCTGGCTCCAGTTTGCGAACGTAAAAATCATACTTTACGCCATCACAGCCCTTTCTGCATTTGTGCTGCCTTACACGCATGAATCTTCAGTAATATTTGGGATCAGTCTTATTCTGGCCGTCATTGGCAATTTAGGTCACCTGTCCTGGGCTGTGGCAGGTCATCTTTTTCAGCACATTTTTAATAAACACACCCGGCTAATGAATTCGCTGCTTGCTCTACTCCTCCTCTACAGCGCATTCCGCATGTTGATGTAGCAAGTGAACAGGAACTGTAAATATAAGCAGCCAAAATGAAGTGACCTGCTCCCCGCTGTACAACACAGTTTGTTGTTAGCTACTTCCCCTTTTGGCACACAGCAGCCGTTAAGATGAAAGGTCTTTCACCTTAGAATATGTACGGTCAGATAATGCTTGCGATGGTCATGTAATTTGCAAACGGTCACCAGGTAAAATGCAAAAGGGTAGTCAAGTCAAATGCAAGTACGCAGCTAGAGCACTGATTGTATTATTCAGCCCCTGCACGGATGCCCCTCTTCAGCGCACATGAGCTACCGGGATTTCATTCCAGCGTGTCGTATAGCCGGGGCTCAGCATCTCCCGTTTCATTTTCCATTCTGTATCCATTCCCTGTCCGGCAGACCTTCCCGAGTCCCGATTGATTAATGCCATCCAGCACTTTCATCAATTGCGGGCTTTTCGGCCGCGGCTGATTATCATCAAACAGATTCAGCTGGGTGACGCCAAGAGGCGTAAAGTCATCGAGCATGACACCGGCTTCATGTAGCGGTGGCCATCGACCCAGATGCGATCGAGCGCGCGCAATACCACGGCAGTTATGTCCCGGGTGTCCTGTGTCGGCAGCGTCAGTTTCTCACCGGCGCTGTTCCCGTAAAATATTTCGCCGGTGGCGTGCGGTGAGGTCCGGATAAATACGCTGATATGCCGACAGTACTGGCGCTCCCCCCGCAACTTCTCGGCTGCCCGGGCTGCGTACTGACAGAGCGCCTGTGTCATGGCGAGCTTTGTAGTTACCCGGCTGCCAAAACTGCGGCTGCATACTATCTGCTGTTTTGATGGCGGGAGTTCTTCCAGAGGTATACAGGATTCACCGTTGAGTTCACGCACGGTTCGCTCCAGGACGACGGAAAAGTTTTTCCGGATAAAGGCCGGATGAGTTCGCGCCAGTTCCAGTGCGGTCTGGATACCGAGCAGATTCAGCTTTTTGCCGATACGGCGACCGACTCCCCAGATTTCTTCCACCGGTTGGCGGGAGAGAAGGGTAGCAGTGCGTTTCGGATTATCCGGTGTCAGAGCGAGGACACCGCGGAATTGCTTCCACTCCTTACTTGCCCATTGTGCCGATTTTGCCAGCGTTTTCGTCGGGCCCATACCTACGCCGATAGTCAGTCCGGTCGTGGCCAGCACATTTTCGCGCAACCGACGGCCGAAGTGCTCAAAATCCTCGCAGCCATTGATACCGGTCAGATCGAGGAACATTTCATCGATCGAATACTGCTCTACGCGTGGCGTCATTTCCTCAAGAGCTGTCATCACGCGCTGGCTGAGGCTGTGGTAGAGCGCGCAATTATAACTAAATACATGAAATTTATCAGGAAAATCCAGATTTTTTATCTGGAACCAGGGGGCACCCATAGGAATGCCTATTTTTTTCGCGGATGCGTTGCGTGCGATCACACAGCCGTCGTTATATCTGAATGTCGCTAACAGTTAGTTATATGTAACAATCTAATTTTAATTACTATTTAATTACTATTTAATTGCTATCTTTTTCTGTGTGTTTGGTCTCGGTGTGTAGACCCTGAGCCCACAATCCTGTCCGATTCGTGCCAAAACCGGAAATTGCCATAGTGGTTTGTGTGAGTCAACGCGGAGCAGGTCATAGGAAAAAACGATTCTTGTGCAAGAGAATATATAAATATAAAATTAAATCTTACCATTCCTGACCATCAAGGAAGCATCTCTGTATATATCTGATAAATATGGTTCTTTCTCATTTTGGCGGAGTTTTTCTAATGTAGAGATGGTTGCTTTTCTTGTCACTTCATGACCAGAATTAATAAGTTGGTGTACTGCTTTATGAATAGCGTCAGAAACCAGCATGTGTCTGTCATTATCTTTATGCATAATTGCCCATTAAAGTGAGATAACTCTGACGAACAGATCTTCCGGAAATTAAATTTATCGGATTCCTGTAATTATCGAAAATGACTTTAACCAGTGAAAGTAACAATACTTACTACCCATCCGTTTCCTTTCGCAACATTAACTAGAAATCTATTCATAGAGATAACCATATAAAGTTATCAACAACCCTTTACTTAGGGGGGCAATCTAACATATAAATAAAACCCTCAAAATATTTGTGCTTTCACACATCAGCACGATTTATAATTAATTCGGCATTCTGATGACCGGGGGGAAGCGACATCCAGAAAGTCACATCCATGGATATCTCATACTCCGCATGTGATTCGACAAAAAAGTGAGTGCCCCCTTGGGATTGACCACCATAGAGCCAACCGCCTTGAACTTCACCCGACTTAAATTGAACAACACATTCCTGCTTAAGCCCCGGAATTTGCTCATTAATATCAACCCATTCAAGTATATGACGCATGTTTTCATCCTATTGGATATTTTCTTACTGATAAAAAGAGCTGGCTCATCAACTGATGAAGACTGAGTTAACTGTCTTTTCTATTCAGCTTCCAGTACGAACAGCACTTTACAATGCGGGCAGATCATAGCCTGTCCACGCCGTTGTTTTTCCAGAGATTGCACTGCATTTCTTTTGCAAACGGGGCATTTTATATTCGCCTCAGTCCGCACGAAAAATTTTACAAACGGGTTTGACCATTGCATAAATCACTTCCTGGTGTTGAGATATCATTCTAGCATGAATATTTACTATTCATTAACCTTATCACTCCAAACTGTCCTTTTTTTCTCAATGTACTATTTTTGTTGTATATATATTTTTAGTATAAAAACACGGAAATTAAAGAAAATTAAATCGTGATTCACACTATACTTTAATAAGGCATAGGTTTATTTCCACGTGTCTGGGATCTGGTTTTAATCTTGCCACGTAGTTTTCAAAGCGAGTTATTTATGTTACATATGATGCCATTATGAAAAAAAAGCACACCTCTTAACCTGTTTACATAACACAATCACAACGGGAAATACCTCATGAAAAAGACGCATTTCCTGAGAAAATGTTGCCTTATCAGGACAACCAGCAAGATATTTTTTCTGATGCAGAAATGGAGCGTTATGAAGATCGCATGTTACGGAGTCATAAATTCGGAACAATCAGTCCATGCTTTGCCACGGATGTAAGGCTCTGTTTATCTCCCGGGCTCGGCCTAAAACCGCAGACCAGAGCCCATATCCTATACTTATGTTAAATTCCGGCAGCTGTTAAATCCCTGATGCCTGACGCCCATCCTGAGAGAACGTTTCTGAACTGATTTCGCAACTGCTCATGCGCGCTAACGTTGCATCAGAGCTATGCTATGAAAATGAACCCCAGAGCGTGGTTTAACCACTCCCGTATTCCGATGAATGCCTCCGAAAACGTTACGTTTTCGGCGAACGATCCTGCCGGTGAAAGCACTCCGCGGTCAGAACTCTTTTCGACCGTCCAGATGGAACGCTACGGTCAGAAGCTGGCGCGGACTCATAAAGTATCGCCGGATAAACATCCTTATTATCTTCTGAAACGGCTTGGCGACAATGAGGCCGTTATCACCCAAAACTGCTATGAGCTTAACGCGGGGAAAAAGACCAGTATCATGCCCGCCGGGGAGTGGTTACTGGACAATTATTATCTGATTGAAGAACAAATCCGCACCGTCCGCCAGCACTTGCCGAAAAGCTTTGGTAAAGGTCTCCCGTCGCTGATGTCGCCGCTGAATTGCCCACGAATTTATCATATTGTATCAGAGGCCATTGTTCACGGCGATGGCCGCTGGGATGCCGCCACCCTGACCAGCTATCTCACAGCCTATCAACAGGTGACACCGCTGACACTGGGTGAAGTCTGGGCGTTACCGGGAATGCTGCGCCTGGCGCTGATTGAAAATCTTCGTCGTATCAGCATGGAAGTGATAAAAGCTCAGCAGGACAGAAACCTGGCAGATTCGTGGATAACAAGGATTTTCGAATGTGCAGAGAATGCACCTGGTGATTTAATTATGGTGGTTGCCGATATGGCGCGCTCCCGACCTCCGTTAACCAGTGCGTTTGTCGCAGAGCTGGTGCGGCGCCTGCAGGGGCATGGCAACGCGCTGTCGCTACCTCTGACCTGGGTTGATCAGTGCCTTCGGGAACAGGGGATCACCACCGACGTTCTCATACATAGCTTCAATCAACAGCTTGCCGCCACCCAGCTGTCTGTCAGTAACAGCATCACGGGTCTGCGATTACTGAGTGAAACTGACTGGGCTGATTTCGCCGAAACGATAAGCGTCGTCGAGCAGGCATTACGCAATGATCCTGCCGGTATCTATCCCCGGATGCACTTCAATACCCGGGATCACTACCGGCACGTTGTTGAGGTCCTGGCCAGAGACAGTGGTCTCAGCGAGCCTGAGGTTGCTGACAGGGTGCTGGCGCTTTCAGAGGAAAAAGCTCCCGATACACCGGAACATCACGTTGGTTATTATCTTGCGGGTGAAGGTCGACAGGCGCTGGACATTCATCTCCTGGCAGACACCTCAAGGCTCATACGCTTGCGGCACAGTTTCAACAGAATAACCCTGCTGTCATGGTTTGGAAGCCTGGCGTTGCTGACAACCGCAACGACCGCGGCAATATTGCACGAAACTGCCATGCAGGGCGCAGACTGGCTGTTGATCGCAATGATATTGCCTCTGATTATCGCTTTGACTCAGTTAATGAGCGATTTACTCAGTGACGCAACCACCCGTTTTCGCGTTCCTCGCCCCTTGCCGGGGATGGATTTTTCAACGGGTATTCCCGCTGACAGTGCCACCATGTTAGTCATCCCCTGCATGCTGACCAGCCACGAAAGTTTCAGCCAGCTCCTCACCAGTCTTGAAGTCTGCTGGCAGGGGAATGAAAACGAAAATCTCAGGTTCGCGCTGCTCACTGATTTTGCTGATTCTGAAAATGAACCCTCGCCGGAAAGTCACATGCTGCTCAGACAGGCGATCGCCGATACGCAGGAGCTGAATCGCCGCTACCCCTCCAGCCGCCCACGTTTTTATCTGCTACACCGCCAGCCTGAATGGAATCCCGTGGAAGGAACGTGGATGGGCTATGAACGCAAGCGGGGAAAACTGGCGTTACTGAACAGCTGGTTGCGCCATCCGGGGACCCAATTCGTCAGCATTGCTGACATGCCTGCCCACCTTTTACCTGGTCACATTAAATATGTCATTACTCTGGACAGTGATACGGTGCTGCCGCGCGATACGGCACACAAACTGGTTGCGACGATGGCGCATCCGCTGAATACGCCAGAGTATGATCCGGTACGCCAGAGGGTTGTCAAAGGATTTGGCATTTTACAACCCGGTCTTGCGGAGAAGATACCACGCAACGGTCAGGGGAGTTACGCAGCCCTGCGCAGCAGCATACCGGGCAATAACCCTTATTCGATGATGTCTTCGGATATTTATCAGGATCTCTTTGGGGAAGGATCGTTCGTGGGCAAAGGGATTTACGATGTTGACATTTTTATGCAGGCTACTGCCAATACCTGCCCGGAAAATCTGATTCTCAGCCATGATCTACTCGAAGGATGCTATGCACGTTCGGGTCTGCTGAGTGAGGTACTACTCTACGAGCAGTACCCTAATAATTATCTGTCGGATGTTGCACGCCGTTCACGCTGGATCCGGGGTGACTGGCAACTGCTTAACTGGCTGAAACCACGTGTCAGAAAAGCCGATGGAACCCGGGCCAGGAATCCCCTGAACGCGCTTTCTTACTGGAAATTACTCGATAATCTGCGTCGCAGTCTGGTAGCCCCCTCTTTACTGGTATTGCTGTTCTTCACCCTGCTTTGGGTACCCAATCCGGTTTACTGGCTTGGCGTACTGTCACTGATATGGCTGTTGCCAGCCATCCTCTGCATCACCCATGACCTTCTGCATAAACCGCTGCGTCGCCGCCTGAAGCCGCATCTGTTACTGGTGGGGGCGGGCGGGCTGAAGCGTCTGTCAGGTATCGGCCTTAATTTTGCGATACTGCCGCACGAAGCCGGATATTCGCTGAAAGCGATCGCCGTGACGCTATGGCGACTGGGGATCAGCAGGCGTCACCTCAGCCAGTGGGTCAGCCACAGCCAGGACAGCAATCAGGCCAGCCCCACTGTTGCACGTTTTTATCAGGCGATGTGGCTGAATGTTGCAGGTGGCGTGGCGCTGACAATACTGACCGGAAAATTTGGCCCACAACTGCTGGGGATTGCGTTACCGATCGGTTTGTTATGGTGTGTGGCGCCGCTGCTGCTGAGCTGGCTGAGTCGCCAGCCCATGCGTAAGGTGTTTTCGCCAAATCAGGAACAAAACCAGCTGTTACGCCAGACAAGCCGTGAAATCTGGGCATTTTTTGAAACCTTTGCCACAGAAAAAGAGAACTGGCTTCCGCCTGATAACTATCAGGAAATACCACAACCGACGGTGGCACATCGAACTTCCCCTACCAATATTGGTCTGTCCCTTATGGCTAACCTGACGGCATGGGACTTTGGCTACCTGCCAGGCGGAGAAGTGCTCCGGCGCGTGTCGCTCATGCTCGATACGCTGGACAAAATGGAGCACTACCGGGGCCATCTCTACAACTGGTATGACACCCGCACGCTGGCCCCCCTCAGCCCACGCTATATCTCAAGTGTCGACAGCGGCAACATGGCCGGGCATTTGTTGACACTGCGTGCAGGGCTGTCCGCCATGCGTCATCAGCCTGTTTTAAACAGCCAACAGATACTGGCAGGACTGAACGATACGCTGGATATTCTGGAAAAACAGTGGGGTCAGAACCCACCTGACAGCCTGCTGCAGCTGCGCAAACACTGCCTGAGCGCGGTGTCGCTCTCTCCGCAGGCGTTTTTCCGCGAACTGAAAAACATGCGCACCCAATGCAACCATCTGACCACGCCATGTCATCAGGGATCTCCCCTTCAGATACGCTGGGCAGGGCATCTGGAGCATCAACTGGTTCAGATTTGCCATGAGTGGTCGCTGTTGCTTGGCTGGTTACCTGCATCCTGGAACGAACAGACGCTGCCGACGCTGAGCGAGCTTGCCCGTACGAAAACCGCTACAGGAACACCTCCGGCGTCAGCGACGGAGCAGGCCCGAATGCGACTCAATATTATCACCGAGCTTGAACAGCGGCTGGATGAGCATGCCCGGATGGATTTCGCCTTTCTGTACAGCGAAGCAACCAGTCTGCTCAGCGTCGGTTATAACTGTGACACGAATACGCCTGACAAGAGCCATTATGATCTCCTGCCGTCTGAAATCCGCCTCACCAGTTTTCTTGCCATTGCGACTAATCAGCTGCCTCTTAAAAGCTGGTACGCGCTGGGTCGACTGTTTACCACGATTGATAATGAAACTGCCCTGATGTCATGGAGCGGGTCCATGTTTGAATACCTGATGCCGAATCTGGTGATGCCCACCTTGCCCGGCAGCCTGCTCGATGAAATGAGTAAGTCGGCGGTTATGCGACAGATTCACTGGGGGAAAGAACGCGGGGTACCATGGGGTGTTTCAGAGTCTGGCTATCATGCTTTTGATGTTCAGCATAATTATCAGTATCAGGCATTTGGTGTCCCGGGTCTCGGGCTGCGCAGGGGGCTTGCCGATGACATGGTTGTCGCCCCTTACGCCACACTACTGGCGCTGATGGTCTCCCCACAGAGAGCCTGTGAGAACCTGTTCCGGCTGCAAAAAAATGGTGCACATGGAGAATACGGTTTTTATGAAGCGCTGGACTATACCCCCTCACGCCTCGCAACCGGTCAGCTCTATGCGGTGGTACAGTCCTGGATGGCGCATCACCAGGGCATGGCATTTCAGGCGCTGGCTCATGTGCTGCTTGACGCCCCGATGACTGAAAGATTCATGTCCAGTACGGTCTTCCGGTCAGCGAGCCTTCTGTTACAGGAGCGCGTGCCGGATGCGGTCGATCTGTACAGTCCGCGCCGTCATTTTGAATCTCATGAGGGCAGGATCAAACCCGTCCGCTATGAACCCCGTATTTTCTATAGCGTGGATACACCAGCTCCGGATATTCAGCTCCTGTCCAACGGCCATTATCATCTGATGTTGACCGCGGGTGGCGGTGGTTACAGTCGCTGGAATGAAATTGCACTTACACGCTGGCGCAGTGATACCACCCGCGATAACTGGGGAGCATTCTGCTATATCCGCGATACACAGACGGGAAATGTGTGGAGCAATACCTGGCAACCGACAGGTTACACCAGCGCACACGACGAGGAAGTATTATTCACCGATGCGGGGGCTGAATTCAGACGCACCTTCGGGGAACTCAGCGTCAAAACTCAGGTGGTGATCTCCCCGGAGGATGATGTTGAGTTGCGACGGCTCACACTGATTCATCGTGGTCGCCATCCCCGCTCTCTGGAACTGACAACCTATGCTGAAGTAGTACTGGCACCTGATGCCAGCGATCTGGCACATCCGGCATTCAGCAATCTGTTTATTCAGACTGAGCTGGATCCTGAGCGTGACGCTATTCTTTGCCACCGGCGCCCGCGCTCCCCGGATGAAACCGGTCCTTGCCTGTTTCACATGATGGTGGTGCGTGGCGATAACCGACATGATGTCTCGTTTGAAACGGACAGGGAAAAATTTATTGGGCGTGGCAGAACCCCTGCGGATGCCCTGGCAATAGAGGCTGGAGGGACGCTCAGCAACACGTCGGGGTCAGTGCTGGATCCGATACTGACAATTCGCCACGCCATCATTCTGCAACCGGCGCAGCCGGTCACGATTGATATCATTTATGGTATCAGTGAGACCCGTCAGCAGAGCCTGGCGCTGCTGGAAAAATATCGCGATTACCCTATTGCCGATCGCGTCTTTGAACTGGCCTGGTCTCACAGTCTGGTGGTATTACGCCAAATGAACGCCAGTGAAGATGATGCCACTTTGTTCAATCGTCTCGCCAGTGCTGTGCTTTACCCTGTCCAGGAGCTGCGCGCCGAAGGCCAGGCGATCAGCCGCAACCGGCGTGGCCAGTCCGGTCTGTGGGGCTGGGCAATTTCGGGCGATCTGCCGATAGTGCTGCTTAGTCTAACCAGCGAGGAAAGTATCACCTCAGTGACCACGCTGATTCAGGCACACCGTTACTGGAGACAGAAAGGGCTGGATGTTGATTTGGTTATCCTGAATAACAGCCCCGGCGGCTACCAGCAGGGATTACAAAATCAGATTATGGATTTAATTTATGCCGGGTCTGAAGCCAGTCTGCTGGACAAAACGGGCGGGCTTTTTGTCCGTAATGGCGAGCATCTCTCCGCTGAGGATAAGTTGCTTTTGATGAGCGTGGCCTGTCTTTATCTTGATGACCGCGCAGGGGGTATTAATGAGCAGCTTAACCAGCGTATTCATACCCTGAAATCGCCGGCCAGAGCATTCATTCCGCGTGCTGTGCGCGAGCGTAATCAACATACGGACTGGAGCCCCGATATCAGTCAGTTATGCCATTTCAATGGGTACGGTGGATTTTCTCAGGATGGTCGGGAGTATCAGATTGTCCTGCGGGAAAATGCGCTTACACCGGCTCCCTGGTCAAACGTACTGGCAAATTCCCGTTTTGGCTGTGTGATTTCAGAGTCAGGACAGGCCTACTCCTGGTATGAGAATGCACATGAATACCGGTTGACACCGTGGGAGAACGATCCGGTGAGCGATCGCAGCGGCGAGGCGTTTTATCTGCGCGATGAAGAGAGCGGTGAGTGCTGGTCACCGACGGCTTTGCCTGTTCGCGGACACGGTGATTACCTGACCCGCCATGGTTTTGGTTACAGCGTTTTTGCCCATCGTGAAAGTGGTATAGACAGCGAGCTGACGGTCCTGGTTGCCGAAGAGGAGCCAGTTAAACTGGTGCTCCTGACGCTCAGTAACTCTTCGGGACGGACACGTAAACTCTCCGTCACAGGCTATGTTGAGTGGACGCTCGGAGGATCACGAACTCGCTCAGCCCCTCACATTGTGACACATGCAGCCAGAACGCCTGGTGGCTATGGGGTGCTGGCGAACAACTTTTATGGCGATAACGGTGGCGGCCGAACTGCATTTTTTGCCGTCAGCGGTAATGACTGTTCGCTGACGGGGGACCGCCGGGAGTTTATCGGCCGTAATGGTTCCCTGCACGCCCCGTCGGCCATGAAACTGAGCAGGCTTTCAGGTAAGACGGGCGCCGGTCTGGATCCCTGCGGGGCGGTACAATCTACGGTTACATTAATTGATGGGGATCAGAGGACGTTTATTTTTATCCTCGGCGCAGAGGAGAATGATGTTTGTGCTCAGGAAACGCTGGCCCGTTACATGAACGAGGATACGGTCCGTCAGGAACTGAACCGGGTTCATAACCACTGGCATAATGTGCTCGATAAAATCGTGGTTAACACCCCCGACACGTCCGTAAATTTACTGGTTAATGGCTGGCTGTTGTATCAGACAGTAGCCTGCCGCCTTTTGGCCCGCAGTGGTTACTATCAGTCTGGCGGTGCATTTGGTTTTCGCGATCAGCTACAGGATACACTGGCACTGAGCCATGCTGACCCGGACCGGATGCGTGAACAGATAATACTGTGTGCATCACGCCAGTTTATCGAGGGTGATGTGCAGCACTGGTGGCACCCGCCACTCGGCAACGGTGTGCGCACCCGCTGTTCTGATGACTACCTGTGGCTGCCGCTTGCCGTTTGCCACTATGTTGAAACGACGGGGGATATGGATGTACTGGAAATACGCATTCCTTATCTGGAGGGACGCCCGCTTCAGCCTGGTGAAGAGTCTGTCTATGACACGCCGGCCATCAGCGGCACCGAAGAGACACTCTGGTTACACTGCGTCAAAGCGATTCGCCATGGACAGCGGTTCGGGGTGCATGGTCTGCCTCTGATGGGGGCAGGTGACTGGAATGACGGGATGAACCGCGTGGGTATCGAAGGCAAAGGTGAAAGCGTCTGGCTGGGCTTCTTCCTGTACAACATTTTGCAGCGGTTTGCAGGGCTGGCGGAGCGCAGGCTGGATGAAAGTGTCGCCTCGATGTGCCGTTCACAGGCGCTGCACCTGCAAAGCAATCTCGAAGCCCACGCCTGGGATGGTGAATGGTACCGGCGCGGATATTTTGACGATGGTTCTCCCCTGGGGTCGAAAGCCTCACAGGAGTGCCGGATTGATGCGATTGCGCAGAGCTGGTCTGTATTGTCCGGGGCCGCAAGCCCGGGACGGTGCGCAAAGGCCATGCAGGCGCTGGATAAGCACCTTGTGGATAACGAGGGGGGACTGATCAAACTGTTAACGCCCCCTTTCGATGGACACGGTCCAAATCCGGGTTACATACAGGGGTACCTGCCCGGTGTGCGGGAAAACGGAGGGCAGTATACACATGGCGCCATCTGGGCAGTGATGGCATTTGCCCGAATGGGGAATGCCGAACGTGCCTGGCAACTCTGGTCAATGCTCAACCCTATAAATCATACTCTGAATGCGGGCTCGGTCGGGATTTATAAAGCTGAGCCTTATGTCATGAGTGCTGATGTCTACAGCGTCGCTCCCCATACCGGACGTGCAGGATGGAGCTGGTATACCGGTTCCGCAGGCTGGGCCTGGCGTTTACTTACCGAGGAATTACTGGGGATAAAACGTTCCGGTACTGACTTTACGGTTCATGCCCGGTTACCGGATGAGTGGCCGTCTTTTTCTGTGGCCTATCAATATGGTGAAAGCCATTATCAGATTAGCGTTGCACGCGGCGACGGAGAGTATCGGGTTACGCTGGATGGCATCCTCCTGCCTGACGACAGAATTCCGCTGCTGGATGACAGACAACACCATACGGTTGAGATAATTCAAAACTGAGACTGATTTAAAATGCGCATTAAAGCCTGCCGTTAATGCGCTGATTATCTCTGAGAACATCCATCGCCGTCTGCATGGCGACTTTGTCATCCCGCCTTTTTTGCCTGCCCTGCATTACCTGTAAGTACTCAAGCAAGGTTCGGGTATTTATCGGCCGGCCCTGTTTACCCACAGCCAGCACGGCTTCGCCAAGAATAATTTTCACTGGCGGTAGCTGTGCCGGGTACCAGTCAAGGGTGTCTTCTGATTTCATCATAAATTTCTCATGGAAGGGTATTGTATCATAAATCAGACGTTCATTTTTCAATGTCTCATGTTCTGATTAAGTTGTAAATCATCATAACTTAAGCCAGTTATTTTTATATTAAAGCGTATAATAATTAATGTATTCATCAGAGAATATTATTTATATCTTATACAAAAGGACTCAGGCACTTTAAAGAAAGACCGGTTGATGTTGCCTGCCCGGTATGCGAGTACAGAGCCGATCAGAAAGCAGGTAAACTAAGACAAGATGCGGTTCTGGAGTCCCCTGCCTGCAGGCTGTTGTTCAGGCCATCAGAATGCTGGTGTATCGGCGGCTGATCAGCTTCTGCAACTTAACCTGAGCGATGTCAGGTAATGACACTATTTCTCTTGTACTGCAGTTGTCGAGGGAATGATGATGAAATCTATAAAATCTGCTTCTGTTGAAGGGTATATCCTTTCGAACAGCTGTCATGGGCTGGCCGGTCAACCTTTCTGTATCCACAGGGTCAGATTTAGTAATGGTAAATATGCGATTATCCGGGAAGCATCAGGCATATGTTTAAACCTGGTGAAATTATTCAACGAAACGATTGCGAGTGGTTTTATAAACTTACCAAAATACGCCTTCTTTCTTTCGAGTACCTTGATGATGATGAATAAAGAAAACAACTCATTGAATACCAATGATAAAGTCATGGGTTTATAACGGCATAACTTTGCTGATTTACAATTCATTCCTGACTCTCCAACTCGTTTGTCAGTAATTGAAAAAATTATTTTTTTCTGAATTTAGATAGATTTAAACTGTCTAAAAGAAGAGTATCGCTAAAGACAAGTTTTCCTTTTGCGTTATAACCTTCATTAGCATTTAGGAAATTTATGTCACAGCCTTTTACTCACAATTTACTCCATCCCCGCTACTGGCTTACATGGTCTGGTTTGGGCCTGCTGTGGCTTATCGTTCAACTTCCTTACCCGATTTTACATATTCTGGGTTCTGGTCTTGGAAAAATATCCAGACCCTTTCTGAAACGTCGGGAAGGAATTGCGATTAGAAATATCGAACTCTGTTTTCCCGAGATGACCCCGCTTGCCCGAAGCCAGATGATCAATAAAAACTTTATTTCTCTCGGACTTGGATTGATGGAGACTGGTATGGCCTGGTTCTGGAGCGATGTGAGAGTCAAAAAATGGTTTGATGTCGAAGGGATTGAAAACCTGACCAGTGCAACCAGAGGGGTAATGGTTGTCGGGATCCATTTCATGTCCCTTGAATTGTGCGGAAGAGTTATGGGGTTATGTCACCCTATGATGGCAACGTATCGCCCGCACAATAATCCATTGATGGAATGGGTTCAGACAAAAGGGCGTATGCGTTCAAATAAGGCGATGATTAATCGACGTAATTTATCTGGCTTTGTTCATGCGCTCAAGGCCGGTGAAGCAGTGTGGTTTGCACCAGATCAGGATTATGGGTCAAAGGGGAGCGTTTTCGTACCTTTTTTCTCGGTAAAGAAAGCAGCCACGACGAACGGAACGTATACACTTTCAAAACTCGCTGGTGCACATTTGATCACACTTAGCATGATTCGACGGAGCGATAAAAAAGGTTATCACATGTATATCAGTAATCCGTTGTCGGGCTTTCCTGAGGGAGACAAGGTCGCCGCAGCTGCCTATATGAACAAGATTATTGAGCGTGAAATTCTCCGTGCTCCTGAGCAATACCTGTGGATGCACCGCAGGTTTAAAACGCGTCCTGAGGGCGAAGTCTCTTTATACAAATGAATCATTCTACTGGTCATGAGCCAGAATCTATCTTGCCTGCCACTGTGTATTTGTTAAGAATGGGATGTGTAATTACACGGTCTACTTCATGTTAATGACGGCAGAACTGAGAGCCGTGGTTAATCAATTGAACCTGTTCGGTAGATTAGTCCCTTAGATCACCAGACACTTCGTTCTGTTACCGGTGCTATACCTGCGTAGTTTTGAACTTCTTCTGCATTATTAAAACGGTCTCGGTTATCGCCAGTGCAGCAAGCATACACGGCACCATACACGGAAGTGATTTAAACAACCCTTCATCTGGCAATGTATCAAACAGCGTTTCGATTCGTTCATCATAGGTTTTGATGATTTCACTCCCGACTTTAATTTGTGTAGCCAGTGCTGTTGCCATCAAAGCATTAGCCTCTATAACACCCGGGTCTGTTGTCAACGGGATCGCATTATCGATACTCGCAATACGCTTCCCGGTAAGGGCCGTTGCACGGCTACCTTTGGCATTAAGAAAGTTGCGAATAGTATCGCGCCTGGCACGTTTCACTTGTTGCAGACTGGGCCATCTTATAATCAGTTCACAAAGTAGTAAGCTACCCCGATGTGAGAACCATTACGGAAGTTGAGGATAATATTGTTTGAGAGTATTGATTAACCTGTTCACAAAACGACGTTTTTCTTCAACGAGTTGCCGCCGCTGTTCAACCAGTTGTTGAAGCAATCGAATATCCGCATTGTCGGGCTCAATGGCTTTGATCTTTTTGGGATAAAGTAGCATCAGTTCCAGCGCAAGCTCTGCATCCTGCGGGTCGTCTTTTGCCCCACTGGGCCAGAAGGTTTGCCTGTAGCGAGCAGGCGATAACGCATGAACAGGAAAAACAGTGATAAACGGGTATTGTTGTAACGCAAAATCCACCGGGCCTTTTTTAAGTTCAATGGCGACTGCGATCCTACCTTTCACTTTTTTGTGCAACGCTTTCAGCCAGGTATCAAGTGCTTTTGGCGTATGTTCAATGACATGGAAGACTCGCTCAGCACTGTTAAACTTAACGCAGACATCGCGCTTTTTATCCGCCCAGTCGAGGCCAATATAAGCAGCAAACTGATTTATCGCAGTCATCACCAACTCCTTTTTATCGGGGATTGGTATGTATTCCACGTTCTTCGAAAGAAATATAGTCAGCAGTTTGTCTGCATGCCCTGAGTATTCATTAACGAACGTGGAGCACTTACTGGTTCGAAAGAAAAATGGTGACCATCGCATGATTCTCGCTCAATATTCGTAACCAGCAAGTGCATACCCTGGATCACCTAATAGCGTAATTCTTCAGGGTATGAAAGTCTACATTTCGCTCATAGCAGACCAATCAATCCTTCAGAGCTGCTGACATGAACAGCATGAAACTAACTAACGTTTCTCACCACTCAGATCGTGGTTACTGAGCACCACCACGGCCTGACCGCGCAGGTCGGGCCGGAATAGTGCCTCGCAGCTGGCATAAAAGCTGCTCACATCGGCCAGTCCGAACATCGGCATGATTACCTCCGGCGCGCGCGTGCTGTGGAAGAACCAGGTCACCACGCCCATCAGCTGCAGCGACTCCGGATAAATAACGGGATAAGCCGGATTCATCGGCAGCAGCGCCAGTCGCGGATGCAGCTGCAGGCGCTTGACGGTGAATTCCCCGTTCACCTCGGCGATCACCACTTCGCCGTGACAGGCTTCTTCCGCCCGGTCAAAGACCATGACGTCACCATCGAACAACCCCAGGTCTTCCATGCTGCTGCCGCTCGCTCGGACAAAGTAGCTGGCTGCCGGGCGCCGGATGCAGAGTTCATTGAGGTCGAGCTCGGCTTCAATGTAATCCGCGGCCGGGCTGGGGAACCCGGCCGGGCACAGGTCGGCATAGAAGGGAATGCCCAGCTGAATTCTGTGCTCTGAGGGACGAAGCAGGGTCATCCCCGTCGGCAAAGACGAAATTTGACTCTCGGCAGCCAGCGCCTGTGCGTCACAGGGCGGAGAAATGGTGTGAGTCTGCGGCATGCTTTTTACCTTCCGCTATCTGTATATATGTACAGTGTCAGATCGAATTACCACGATCGCAAGAGGGCAGGGGAGAGTCTTCTGCGTGAACCATGTGGCTGACGCGGCAGGCAATTTTATTTCTCCGCTGCTTATGCCGGAAACAACACTATAATCACGGTGAGCAACGTAGCGGCAGGGAAGCCTCAGCACAGGACTTTCTGCCTGCCCGGGTTCGCCCGTGCCTTTTTCCATGACTTCCGCAGTTTCAGCCCGTTCCGGGCGTAAGCAGACACTCTCCGGCCCCGATGATATGACGCGTCCTCGCCACGGCTGTTCGTTCCTCGCTGGCGTTGCGGTACGCCTCAGCCGTGACTGCGGCGAGCGTTGCCGGCAGACGGAAAGAGCGGGTAATTATTTCCGGTCAGTTATTGTGCAGAGAAGAGACGGCGTTTTATGCTGCCGGTAACAATAATGAAAAAACTCTGGGGTCTGTATGGACGGGCGCACTTCTCCCGGGCAGTTTCTTGCCTATCTTATGGCAGAGCACGACATTTCCACGGAGATGTTCTGTCGCCGGAGTGGGCTGGATAACGCCGATGTATGGGCGCTGCTGAGCGGACGTCTGATGATAACCCCGGCGGTGGCTGAACAGCTGGGTGAGGTTTTCCATACGCCCGGATTCTGGCTTATCCGGCAGGCCATGTGGGAGCTGAAGCAGCCTGCTGCTGATTCACAACCGGACTGAACGGCGTGGTCATTCCGCCCGGTGCGTGATAATTTCTGACAGGCCTGCGCGGGCTTTTTAATCCATCCAGTACCGGGGTTAAATAAACTGTGCGCCCGTGCAGGCTCCCTGCTTAAACCGCATTTTGTTACAGGGTTGCATTGTTCCGCCACTGAATTACTATTCTTCTGCTACTCACTGGTGCATGGCAGTCTTCATGCACTCACGTTACCCCTGTGGTTTCTCTGACAGCCGCAGGGGTCTTTTTTTAAGCGAGCCGGCCTGAAGACCGGACACCTGAGTCGATATGGCCTCATCGCCCGGTTTAACCTCCCGGGCTTTTTTTGTCCGTTTTCTGAAGGCCGTCGCTGCGCTCCGCTTTTGTGCGGCGCGGCGTCCCGCCTGCTGTTACCCCCTCACTTTTCCTGCCGATTCCACGGGCCACCCGGGGCACGCCGTGCCTTCACGTTAGCCGGGCCGCTTCTCAGTCAAGCGTTCACTCCGTCACCTTGTATGTTTAAAGCAGAACCGGGATGAGTCTAAACTAATCCTGTGTTTTTACTGATGCTGCAGCACGACCGCCATCCAGGGATTAATAAGCCCGCGGGTGAGCACTATGCGCAGCATCACTTTCAGCTATAGCCCGAACAATTGCCTGGCGCACCTAAAGCCCGTATCTGCAAGGCAGGGAGAACTGAAATGAGCGATAAAACAAACGTTGGTATTGACGTTTCAAAGTTCGCTTTAGATGTCTTTATTGATTCCAGTGAGCGACTGATACATCTGGAGAACTCCGCCTCCGGCATCCTGCAACTGCTGAAGGAACTCGAAAGATTCCACATCTCAGGCGTTATCATGGAGGCCACAAGCCGGTATCACTCTCTGGCTGAATCAATGCTGATTTCAGCGGGTCTGCCTGTTGCTGTCATTAATCCTCGACAGATAAAGAATTTTGCACGGGCAATGGGAAAGGTGGCAAAAAGCGATTCAATCGATGCAAGGATAATCTGCGAATATGGTCGTCGTATGAAACCGGAATTCAGACCTGCCAGGAATAAAGAACTTCAGGATCTGGCACTGCTCCTTACGCGGCGGCGTCAGCTGGTACAGAATCGTGTCATGGAAACTATCAGGCTGCAGGAAAAAAGCGGGGTCTGGATTGAGATGGGCATTGCGGAGCACATTGGCTGGCTGAATGTGCAGATTGATGCCCTTGATAAGGAAATAAAATACCAGCTGAATCAGAATGCTGCGTTAACTTCAAATCGAAAAATGCTTGAAAAGGTTAAGGGTATCGGGCCGGTAACTCAGGCTGCTATTCTCAGCCAGTTACCGGAGCTGGGACATCTGAATCGCCGGCAGATTTCAGCACTGGTTGGCGTATGCCCCTATGACAGGGACAGCGGGCAGCTTCGTGGTAAAAGGGCTATCTGGGGCGGCAGGTCTGGTCTCCGCGCAATACTCTGTATGGCAATGCTTTCAGCGGTACGATATAACCCCCGGATTAAAGATTTCTACACGTCGCTTGTTGCACGTGAAAAACCCAAAAAAGTGGCTATGACAGCATGTATCAGAAAATTTATTACGATACTGAATGCTATGTTCCGTGATCAAAAGGACTGGGTGTATAGCTGAAGGATTAGTTTTCGGCCCAGGGTGAAGTAAACAATACGCCTCCGGACTAAATCTGAACGAGGTAATGGTCCATTTTGTGCCAAAAGCAGAAGTTGCATGAGAACATGTATGTTAAATCCGACCGTTTATGCTCCTGAAGTTAGGACTTCAAAAACCTCAAAGCGGCGTGTCAGACCATTGTCACGTTACTGTCGGGTTATGATCGTGGTCGTTCAGGATTGTCTGGGCAACACTGTGCGCTGATCACCTTCCATTCGGAGACATAAGATGAGTAATACCAACAAATTTAGGTCGCTGCGTCTTGCGGGGGCCTGGTCCCAGGAGCAGCTTGCCGAATTGTCCGGGCTGAGTGTGCGCACGGTGCAGCGCATCGAGAATGGCGATCAGCCCAGCCTGGAAACACTGAGCGCCCTGGCAGCTGTATTTGAGGTGAGTGTGGCGGATCTTTCCGGCCCGGACGCGCCTGGCGATGACGCGCTCGACCAGAGAATTGCCGAGGCAAAGAGCAACCTCGCTGAGGAAAGCCGTTTTTACCGGTCAGTTATTACGGCCATCGTTGTCTGTGCGCTGCTGCTTGTTCTTAACCACTTTACGGCCCCGACGAGCGTATGGTCATTTTGGGTAGGGGGGATCTGGTTTGCACTGCTGGTTATTCGTGGAATGAGGACGTTTGTTTTTCGCGGGCTAATCAGCCGCTGGCAACAGAAGCGGCTGCGGCAGATGCTGCGCCGGTAACCGCGATTCGTAACAGAACTCTGATGTTAAAAGCGAGGCAGCTGGCAGAGTTATAACACTGCCAGCTGGTCATTACTTGAGAATCGCCGTGAGTAGGCTGCTGAATACGGAACCCGTTATGAAAGCGCGCTCCGTCGTGACTTCTTCTTTCCGTATGTCGGCCAGCCTGGCGAGGGCACTTTCAGCATCGGCAGCGCGAACCTCTTCAAACTGCTTTTCCCAGCCGTCATCGGGCAGTTGAGCGGATTTTTCCGCGTCAGATCTTTCCAGGGCGGCAATGTGCTGACCTTTTTTAAAAAAGCAGAACTCAGACATTGTGTACTCCGTGAACAAGATGGCAGTAAGGAATAACATATCTGAACCGGCCTAATTTTGTACAGTGAAGTACATCTGACGCGTTTCGGAATCAGGATGTTGTGTTTAAAATGATGAAAATATTTAGTAGTCATCAGTAAATGTCTGCTGTTAGCTCACAGCGGACATTCATCATCTGTAATCACTCTACTTCTTCAAACCCCCTTTCTAATTGACATCTAAAACAACTGCCGCGATGGTCATAGCCGCGTAAAGTTCTCGGCCGTTACATCATCAGATCAGCTGCCCCTTTTTTACTGAATGAGCCACATCCCTGACAGCTTTCTCCACGCCTTCTGAATTACTCTTAATACTGGCAATGACCTCACCCGCCTCGCGCATGAGCGCCACGCCGTCCTTTGTGTTTGCCATACTGCCCTCAATACCACTGAGTACTTTTTTGGCCAGCAGATTGTTATCCGCCACGACCCGTTCGATTTGTTCGGTAGCACCACTGACGCTTGCTGCGAGGTTACGCACTTCTGCGGCGACAACGGCAAAACTCCTGCCTGATGTCCCCGCTCTGGCGGCTTCGATGGCGGCATTCAGGGCAATCAGCCTTGTCTGCATGGCAAAGCTTCGGATAGTTTCGACCATATCGTCAATGCTGTCGGACTGGCTGTTCAACCGGGATATATCCGCTGAAACCGAGCTCATCCCTGAGGCAATCCTGTCTATCATTCGGATGCTGTTCTCGATTACGTCCGCACCTGTCTGCGCGCTTCCCCGTGACTGGACTGCCATATCCCATGCGTGTACGGCGGCATCCTGCTCTCTCTGATTCCTGAGAACCTGTTCTGTAACGTCTGAAGCAAACTTCACAATTTTTTCCAGTTTGCCATCGGCGCTGAAAACCGGGTTATAGGTGGCACGTAACCACAGCGGGGCATTACGACGGTTAAGCCGCAGGAACTGGCCGGAGAAAAATTCACCCTGATTCAGTTTTTCCCAGAACTGCCGGTACTCTTCACTTTTATAAAGTGATTCACTGCAAAACATCCGGTGATGCCGACCGATGACTTCATCCCGCTGATACCCGGTGGCTTCAAGAAAGTTTTCGTTAACATCAAGCACAAGTCCGGCTGGATCAAAAGAAATAACGGCCATAGAGCGGCTGATGGCATTGACGAGGGATTCCAGTTCCAGTGCTGACTGCACTCGCCCGGAAACGTCTGCGGCTATTTTAATGATTTTAAAGACCCGGCCGCGCCTGTCAGCGACGGGAATGTAGCTTGCCTCAAGCCAGACGGGCCGGTTCCCCTTTGCCAGCCTCATATACTTGCCACTGAAGCTCTCACCGTCAGCAAGGCGCTGCCAGAAATGGCAGTATTCAGGTGTACTGATTAGCGAAGAGGGACAGAACATACTGTGATGGCGCCCGATTATTTCATCGGCACGGTACCCCATGGTAGTGAGAAAAAGCGGGCTGGCCTTCTGGATTATACCTGCAGGGGAGAACTCAATAACTGGCATAGCCTGTTCAAGCGCGCCTACAGAAGCGGATAAACGTGAGCGGCTCAGGGAAAACAGATTTTTTAACGTATGCAGGCGCATGATATATACCGGATTATCCAATGACTGCTTAGGTTATCGGCATACGGTACGTGTACATTATGTATTGCTGTGATAGTCCCGGGTAATAATTGTTTCAGGTGTTAACAAGGTTGCAGAATATGCCTTATCGCTAAGTGTTGTGTGTTAACCAGATTGTCGGACGTCATGATTCTGATGGCGTGCAACATGTCAGTCGGGTCAGCATACCTTCCGCGGAACAGGCTTACAGCTGTCTGCGGAACGTATGCGCTTTTCGCCGGAAAGGCTCTGCCTGGCGGGCCTTCACCTTTTACAGCCCCCTCAGCATAAATTAAATCCCTTCCTGATTGACATTAAACACAACTGCTCACCCGTTCCCCGCCGTGCGCGGGACATTCAGTCCGCTCCGGCGGCGCGTGCGGCTTCCGCGGGTGCGCCTGCCTGCGCCGCTTTTCGCCCGGCTTCTGTGGCGGCACGGCGTGAGAGTGCGCCGTGCAACCATCAACGGAGGAGAGGAACATGCCGGACTGGTGCTGTAACCGGCTGCGCGTGAGCGGCCGCAGTGAAGATATCGGGCACAGGTGAGGGCGCTGTTTGCGGGCGGTGGTTATCTGTCGTATGCGCGGGCGGCAGCGGAGGGTGCCCAGCTGTTTCTGGCCGGGTGTGCCGGGGTTCTTCGCCCGGACGGCGGGGCGCATTATGCGCCGTATCCGGCGCTGACGGGCGCAGAAGGTTATCCGTCATGTGCAGGAGAGGGGCGCGACGGGCACGACGATGATTCAGGTAATCAGGCGTTTACGCTGTGGCTGAGCTGTGGCTGGCCAGTGGTCTGACTGAAAGGACGTGGGAAACCCTGTCTGCCGAACAGCAGGCGGTTATCGTCACGCTCTGGCAGGAAAAGTATGTAAGCGTATCGTTCAGACCGTCTTTCATTTTTATCCGTGTTTCCTACTATGGACACTTTCGCGAACATGGACACTACCGTGGACAGATATACGCCTTACTCCAGAAGGCTCTGGATTACCACTGCACTCAGCCTGCGGTTTAACGCCCTGACTTACCGTGAAATTGCTGATCAACTGAATATCAGCACTTCCGCCACGCATAAAATGTTTAAGCGTTTTCGCCGCACGGGTATTAACTGGCCATTGCCGGAGGAATACACGCCTGAGCGCCTGAAGGAGGATCTTTACGCCTTCAATCTTGAAACAAACCTGCCTGTTAAAAAACGCCGTCCGGACTGGCCACTGGAATTCAAAATCCGCATTGCTATGCCGCACCCATCAGCGCGGCTTTTTTTATGCTAATAATCATCTTCCTGACTGCTAAGACGCGTATCGTCAGGAGAGAAACAAATCATCAACTGTTTTTTTCATCTGTGTTACCGTCTTGCCGCGATTATCCTTGTCGCGAATTTCTTTGCTTTTTTCCGCCCGGCATACCTGGTCAGGTTGCGGGACTTTTTTATCCTCTCCCTGATTCTGTGCCCCCGTTTTTGTTTTTTTGCCTGCATACTACGTCACAAGCTCAACCGACACTTCAGTAGCCCGGAGAATCTGACACAGGCGCCCTCCAGTCTCTCACAGACTGTTCTGATGACGCGTTTGCGTCACCGATAGCCATCGACACGGTTGCACATATTCGCGCTTACCGGCTTAGTACCGGCAACCGCTTCATTGCCGGGTCTGAGGCGCTGGGACAGGCATTCCGCAGCATGCACAGCCAGGGCATATTGATGCGGTCATTGCGCATTCGCAGGCAGCCTTCCCTCAGCAGGGTAGCTCTTTCCTGAGCGGCCGGTGTCAGCACTGCCCGCGCAGCTTCCAGCCCAGCCACTCGTCGAGCTCCCCTTCTGGTAGCGGCCGGGAGTAGAAGAAGCCCTGCGCCTGGTCGCAGCCGTACTGTGTGAGTGCGGTAACCGTTTCTGCATCCTCGACCCCCTCGGCGAGCACCGTGTAGTCCAGGTCCTTCAGCATGGCGATGATGCTGCGCGCGATGATGCGCGAGGCGGTGTCGGACGAGATTTCACTGATGAGCGTGCGGTCCAGCTTGATGACGTCCAGCGGCATGCGCCGCAGGTAACTGATGTTGCTGTAGCCGGTGCCGAAGTCGTCCAGCGAAATGCCAAAGCCCCTGAGCTTCAGCATCTCCAGCCCCTGCATCGCCGCCGGGTTTTCAATAATGCGCTCGGTCTCCAGGCACTCAATGCCCAGCAGGGAAGTGGGCAGCTTTGCCCTGATCATTTTCGCCTCCAGCGTGTCGGCAAAGCCCTCGCGGGAGAAGTCTCTGCAACTGATATTGATGGTTACCGGGAGCTGGATGCAGCTGTTACGCAGGCGCGTCAGCCGCTCAATGGCGCGGTTAGTGACCCAGGCCGTGAGCGCGCTGAGCAGCTCGGTCTGCTCAGCCAGCGGCACGAACAGGGCGGGCGAGAGTTCGCCCCGTACCGGATGGCGCCAGCGCACCAGCGCCTCCAGCCCCACCGGCAGGCCACTCTGCAGGCAGATTTTGGGCTGGTAGGCGAGCCACAGCCCCCTGTCTTCCCGCAGCGCGGCGGCCAGGTCGTTCATCAGGGTAAAGTCCTGCGTATGGCGCGCATCGGTCGCTTCGCTGTAGCGCATGGCGGGCACGTCCCGGCCGATGGCCTCGTGCAGCGCGCTGACCGCGCGGCGCAGCGCTTCCTGCGCGGGAAGGTCGCCCGGGGTGAAGGTGGCCTCCCCGGTGTGTGTACTGAGCGCCACGGCTATGCCGTCGCCCAGGTCGGCGCTGATCCCCTCCAGTCGTCCTGCCACCCAGTCCGCGCTGAGCCGGCTGTCGTCACCCGTCAGCACGGCGAATCGCCCGGTGGCAACGGTGTAGAGCAGCTCGCCGGTCGCCGGGCGCAGGCGAAGCGGCAGGAGCGTGGCCACGTCCTTCAACAGGCTTTCCACCGGGCCCATGCCCATCGAGCGGGCGAGCTCGTAGGCGCGCGGCATGTCGATGCAGTCTATCAGCACCAGCCGGCGGGCTGTGCGGTCACCGGAGGCGGCCAGATACTGCAGGTCGCGGATGAGGCGCTGGCGGTTAGGCAGGCCGGTGACCGGGTCGGCAAAGCCGGCGGAGTGCCAGGCCTCAAGAAACGACATCACCAGCGCGGCGAGCAGCTTCAGGGTGGTGACTTGCTCGGCGCCAAACGTGTGCGCCGCGGTGTCCGTGACGCACAGCGTGCCGAGCACTATGCCTTCGCGGTTCTTCAGCGGCGCGCCGGCATAGAAGCGGATGTAGGGCGCGCCCGTGATGAGCGGATGCGTCACAAAGCGGGCGTCCAGCCAGGTGTCGGGCACCACCACCGCGCTGTCGCTGTCCACCGCGTGGCGGCACAGCGAGTCCTGCCGCGAGGACTGCGTGAGGGCAAAGTTGTGAGCGGCCTGTACGTGCTGGTACTCGTCGTCCAGAACGGAGATAAAGCTGCCGGGGATGCCGAGCGCCTGGCTTGCCAGCCGCACAAATTTTCGCAGCACGTCGTCACGGCTTTCGTCGGGACTGCGCAGCGCTTTCAGCGCCCGCGCGCGGCGATCGCCGTCGCCGTTAAGATTCATCAGCATGGGTTCCTCCGCCCCGGCCTGGTTCCGGTGCGAAATTATAAAGAGTAAATGGACGGTAACGAACCGTTATAAAAGGCAATAACTGCGAAAGGGAAAAACGATTAAAGCTTTTTTATGGCGACTATTATAGGTGCTGTCTGGTCTGATGTCATTCCTATTTTGTTTGGCAAATAATTTAGCGTAGCGCGATTCTTTTATTTTATCGTCGGGGAGTGTCCTTTTTTAATTATTCCTGCCAGACTTCTGTTAAATAAATGTAGTGCGCGACTTAATCACGCGCGCAATTAAAAATAAAAGATAATGCTTCTTATTTTTTAATAGCAACACCGGGGAAAACCTTATGCAACTACTCAGACACTTTACCATCCGCCGCGTCGTGCTGTGGATGATGATCCTCTCCCTGACCGTGGTGGCGCTGGCCGGCAGCTACGGCGCGCTGACGCTGCGCGAGATGTACCGCCACGCCGACCGCGCCGACGCGCTGACGCAGCAGCTGACCTTTCTGACCCGCGCGGGCCTCGTCATGCAGGGCGGGACCGCAGCCGAGAAGACGGCCCTGCTGGCCGCCGTCCCGGCGGAGGCGGCGTGGGACGGGTACCGCGCGGCGCTGAGTGCACCGGAAAGCTATCCGGCCGCGGCTCGTGAGCGGCTCGGGAGCCTGACGCAGCAGCTCGCGGCCGACGACGCGCCGGTGATGGCCGAGCGTCACCGGCTGGAGGTTATTCTCATCAGCGCGCTGCTGGCCGCCGCCGCGCTGCTGGCGTTCTGTGACCGCTATCTGGTGGTGCACCTCGTGCGTCCGGTGGCGAAAATCCGCGCGCACCTGAAGACCATCGCAGGGGGCGACCTCACTCGCGAGCCGGAAGACCTTGGACGCAACTGCATCGGGCAGCTGGTGCCGCTGGTCCGTGAGATGCAGCACAGCCTGCTGGACGCGGTGGCGGCCATCCGCGACAATGCGGTGATCCTGCACCGCGAGGCCGGCGGGATTGCGGCCGGCAACGCCGACCTGTCCGACCGGACCGCCACCCAGGCCGCCGCGCTGGAGCAGACTGCGGCGAGCATGGAGGAAATTACCGCGACCGTTGCACACAATGCGGAAAACGCCCGCGAGGCGCGAGAGCTGGCAGAACGCACCGCCGGCACCACGCAGCGGGGCGCGGAGCAGGTGCAGACCGTGGTTGACGCCATGGGCGGCATCGCGGAGGGCTCAGAAAAAATCCGCCAGTTCACCGCGACCATTAACGGCATTGCCTTCCAGACCAACATCCTGGCGCTCAACGCCGCCGTTGAGGCCGCCCGCGCCGGGGAGCAGGGGCGGGGCTTTGCCGTCGTGGCGGCCGAAGTGCGGTCGCTGGCGCAGCGCAGCGCGGCCGCCTCGAAAGAGATTGAGGGCCTGATTGCCGACACCGTGGCACGCGTCAGCGACGGGCTACGGGCCGCCGACAGCGCCGGTGCCACCATGAACGAGGTGCTGCACGGCGTCGGCGGGGTCAACGCGCTGATTGGCCAGATAGCGCTGGCCTCGGAAGAGCAGAGCAAAGGCATAGCGCAGGTCACGCTGGCGGTCGCGGAGCTTGACCGCGTCACGCAGCAGAACGCCACCCTGGTGCAGGAAGTTTCTGCCACCGCAGGCAATCTGAGCGGGCAGATGACCGCGCTGGGCGGCGCCATTACCCGGTTTACGCTGCCGGAAGAGAGCGGCAACCCGGCGGCTGTCCCGCCGGTTCGCCCGCATCTGGTGAAGGTGAATATCCCGGTGACCCCGTCACAAAAAGGGGACTGGGGGGCCTTCGGACATCACTGACATTCAGGGATAAGCGGTTACGCTTATGCCCTGACGGCTCACCTGCCCCCTGACGGGTTGCAGCTCGGCCGCCCCGTATCAGTTACGCGAGGCGAGAGGCGGCCGGTTTTTTTCCAGCCACGCGCGCACGCGGTCGGCTTCGGGGCCCGCCTCGCACAGGGCACGGGTCAGACGCTCCTGGGTCGTGCGCAGCTCCAGCGTCCAGAACGTAATCTGCCACTGCTCCCGGATGTCTATGCGGCTGAGGTCGGCGGGCACCCGCCGCTGAATATAATCACGGTTTTTCATCAGGTTATCCTTTTTATTGGTACAGGGTATGGCGGCGCGATAAATGCGGCCAACGGTAAGCCCTGTCTATCCTGGCGAATAATCACCCGGAAAATACCGGAATAATCCCTTTGTCAGGATTTCGTAAAAAAAGAAGAGGATTCCTGGTCGGATGGATAATATGCCCGTTGCGCTGTTCGGCTGATTTGACTTAGCAGAATAAAAATAAATGAAGTAACTGCAGATAATTATTCCACGGCCGGTTAAGAACGTATTGCGCCATGGAATAAACATTAAGATAATGTAATGAATCAGGGGTGTGCCCCGTATTTTTTATCCTCACGGCCCGTCGTGGTCCGCCTGCCTGAAAGGAGTATCCTCTGGGAAATCAGCTTTTATACCGGCCCGTCGCGGTCGGTTCCGACGTCCGTGAACTCCGCCTTGCCGCCGGCCTGTCGCAGGAGGCCGCCGCCGAGCGGTTTGAGCTCAGCCTGCGCGTCTGGCAGATGAAGGAGGCGGCAAAAAATCCCGCCCCCCTGAGCCAGGGGGAGTACGAGCTCCTGCTGCTGCTCGCCGGGCGTCACCCGCACTATGCCCTTGTGCCGAAAAAGAAAAAGTAGCAGGCTCTGTCCCCTGCAGCCCCCTGAAGTTCAGGTGGGTCCGGCCGATAAGAGGATAGGGACATGAGCGGAAAGTACTACTATGCGGTGCGGCGCGGACGCCCTGCTCTCGAAGAGGTGCACTGCGCGGGCTGCGGCGAGCTGACGGAGGCCGGTGGGGGCCGCTTTCTCGGCACGTTTTACTCCCTCAGGCACGCGCTTCAGTCCGCGCGCTTGCGGCATCCCGGACTGCGTTCTGCCAGCGCTGCGCCTCCCTGCAGCGCTGAAAAGCGGCCAGGAATGGTCCTGAAATGACGCTTTTGTGATGCCCGGACAGCCGGCGTCACTGTTATCCCTGACCCCGCCCGCGGCGGGGTCAGCTGACGGGCCTTTCTTCCGGCGGCGGGGCGGCAGGCATTTCTGCGGCCCCGTCTGATTGAACGTGTCCCCTTTTTGCTGTGTCATGCCGGCCACAGCTCATTCGACCTGGGGGGACAGACCCTGAAACGCCCGACATCAGACCACGAGGCGGCCCGCCTCGCGGCGCTGGCACCCTATCAGCAGCCGGATGCGCTGCCGGAAAACGCGCTGGACCGGCTCACCACGCTCGCCGCGCGCCTATTCCGCGTGCCCACCGCCTTCGTCTCGCTGATTGACGACCAGCGCCAGTTGTTCTCGTCCCGCTACGGGCTGAACATCACCGGCACCGCCCGCAGCGTTGCCTTCTGCGACCATACGCTGGCGCAGGGGGAGATCCTCTGCGTGCCGGATACCCTCGACGATCCGCGCTTTCGCGACAGCCCGCTGGTGCACGGTTACCCGCACATCCGCTTCTACGCGGGGATCCCGCTGGCCACCCCGGACGGCCACCACATCGGCACCGTGTGCCTGACCGACACGCAGCCGCGCCCGCCGCTGACGGACGCGGACCGGCAGCACCTGGCCGACATCGCCGCGCTGGTGATGGACCGGATGGAGGTGCACCGGCTCGAACTGCTGCGCCACGCCAGCCAGCAGCGGCTGGAGTCCATCTCGGCTACCTCCCCGGACGCCATCATCTGCACCGACCTGCGCCGCGGCATCACCTTCTGGAATCCGGCCGCCACTGGGATGTTCGGCTACGGTCCGGAGGAGATGGCAGGCCAGTACGTGGCCGGGCTTATTCCCGAGCGCTGCCAGATCGACTACCGCAACGAGCTGGATCGCCTGACGGCCGACGAGGCGGCCATTTCGCAGCCGCGCACGCTGCAGATATGGGGGCTCAGGCGTGACGGCCGTGAGTTTCCGGCCGACGTATCGTTCTCCGGCTGGCGGGAGGGCGGCGAACGCCTGGTGGGGATGATTGTGCGCGACGTCACCGCCAGGCACGAGAGCGAGGCCCGCCTCTGCGAGCTCGCCTCGCTGGACATGCTGACGCGTCTGGCCAGCCGCGGTGCCTTTATGCAGCAGTTAGGGCAGCTGACCGAGGCTGGCGTGCCTTACACCCTGCTGATGACCGACCTTGACGGCTTCAAGGAGGTCAATGACACGCTCGGGCACGCCGCCGGCGACGCGCTGCTGTGTCACGTGGCGGAGCAGATCCGGCAGGTGTGCGCCGGGGCGGTCACCGCTGCCCGGCTCGGCGGCGACGAGTTTATCATCCTGCTGCCGGGTGAAAGTACCGGTGCCGGCCTGACGGCGGAGCGCCTGATTGCCGCCGTGGAGGCGCCTTTCAGCTACCACGGCTCCGCCGTGGTGGTCGGCGCCAGCACCGGCATTGCTGCTTATCCCGAACACGGAGAGGACGCCTCGTCGGTGATGTCGGCGGCGGACCTGGCGCTCTATCGGGCCAAGGCCACGGGCAAGGGCTGCAGCGTCCTGTTCCGGCCCGAATTCCTGGCGGCGGAGCAGCGGCGCCGGCGCTTTGCGCGCGAGCTGGAAACCGCGGTGCGCCAGCAGCAGTTCACCCTGCACTACCAGCCGCGCTATGACGCCGGCAGCGGCCGCCTGCTCGGCTGCGAGGCGCTGGTGCGCTGGCAGCATCCGGCCCGCGGCCTGCTGCTGCCCGCTGATTTTATTGAGATGCTGGTGAAAAGCCCGCTGTCCGTTACGCTCGGTGAATGGATTATCCGCACCGCACTGGCACAGGTCCGCCAGTGGCAGGTCCGCTGCCCGGAGCTTCGGGTCAGCGTTAACCTGTTCCCGCGCCAGTTGGCCGGCCCCGGGCTGGAAAGCGTGCTACGCGAGTCGGCGGGCGGCGACGCCGCCTTTGTGGACCTGGAGGTGGACGAGCCGCTGCTGACGGGGATCGTTGAGGAAATGCCGGCACAGTTTGCGGCCATCCGGCGCACGGGGGCCGAATTTGTTATCGATCACTACGGCCGCACGCTGGGCGCCATCAGCCTGCTGCGGCGCGGCTTCGTCAGCGGCTTCAAGATTGACAAGTCGCTGACCCTTGAGCTCAGCACCAGCATGCGCGTGCGGATGATGTTCCGGGCCATCGCGGCGCTGGGAAAAAGCCTCGGGCTCAGCGTGGCGGCGGAGGGGGTGGAGGATGCGGGGCTGCGGGCGTTCGTGGCAGGCGCCCAGTGCGACATCATGCAGGGCAACGGGCTCTGCAGGCCCCTGACGGCGGCAGCGTTTGAGGCGCTGCTCAGCGCGGAAGACAACAGCATGACGCTGACGGATAACTGATGAAACGGTGCCCTCAGCGGCCCATCAGCCGGTGCGCCAGCTTATCGAGTAGAAGGAAGGGCAGCGCGCCCAGAAACAGCAGGCCCCGCCTGATCCTGCGCAGGGCGCTGCTTTCAGAACAACAGGCCCCACCGTTCCTGCTGAGCAGGACCTTAAGGGCTGCATCCGGGCTTTCGGCCGTCAGGCTGCTGCCCCACCGGCGGTGCAGCCGCAGACTGGCTACCGTGAGCGGCGGAGCATCCATTTGTCCTACAGCGTAGAGCCCCTCGCGCAGCCGGCGCTGCCGAGTCTCCTCCACGGGTGATTAGGGTTCAGACGGATAAAGGCCCTGAAGCTCTACCCGGGTAGCGGATGATTTTGAAGATATTGCCCCGGAGCTGACCCCGGAGGAGGTTATGGCCAGGCTGGCGCTGGCCGACGCCAGCCTGGATGCGGATATCAGTCTCAGCTGGTACTTCCTGCGGGACTGCGCTGACAACGTTCTGGCACTGCGGGAGGAAAAGGGATGAACACATGGCTGGTTTCCTTTCAGGCTGAGTGGCAGGGCGCATGTTCAGAGGAACACCTTCTTGTCCGGTCTGAGGACGCGTTGCTGACCGAAGCGGGGTGTACGCATATGGGCCGGATGTGGTGGAAGGAGGATGCCTGTGAGAGTGAGGGATGCTACTGGCGTTTCGGTGGCAACGACGTCTGGCTGAAGTCCATCATCGTGTTCAGTGACGCAGAGTGGGAGACGCTCTCCGGGCTGCGGTTCCTGGATGAGTGGACGGTGACCGGCACGCCGGATGCGCCGGTGGTGCGCGACCGGAACGGCAACAACTGGCAGGACTTCCGGGACTGAAAACGGCAATAAGGCGGCCGCCCGGCGGGCGGCGCTTTCCACTGAAAGAAAGATGATGTCGCTGCGCTCCGCTGTTCTGCCGCGTCCCGGCCTGACGTCCGGCCCGCGTCGTCACGGCATCACCGCATATAAGCTACAGGGAGATAAGCTGTGGTGAGCTGTCGTTTTGCCGACATGCTTCCGGCGGGTACGGGGAGAACACCCGGCCTGGCACGCTGTGCGGCCGGTGCCGTGCCCTCACGGTAGCCGGGCGGCTTCTCAGACAAGGGACGCTGGCGCTCGTCCCGCTTGTATGTTCATAAAGCCTGTTTAGACTGGCTACACGATGCTGCAGCACGACCGTCCTGCTGGGTTAACAAGCCCGAGGGTGAGCCGGACCGCGCAGCATTCTTTTCATAAGCAGCCCGAACAACTGCCTGGGTGGTTAATACCAGCCCGAATTTTGCAAGACCGGGAGAACTGAAATGAATATGAAAACAGTCATAGGTATTGATATAGCCAAGAAGAGCTTTGATGTGTGTATCAGTGACAACTCTGACACCTTTCATTTTGAAAACTCGGCTAAAGGTTTTGATGAACTGTTGAATCTGGATTCAGTGAGAAAACAACAGGTCAGTCTTTTTGTTATTGAAGCAACGGGTAACTACCACAGAGCACTTGTAGATGTACTGGAACTCAATGGTTTTGCCATTGCTGTGGTTAACCCCCGCCTGATAAAGAACTTCAGCCGTGCTATGGGACTTAGATCAAAAACTGATGTTCAGGATGCCAGGGTTATTCGCGAGTACGGCGTGCGCATGGAGCCGCCGGTCAGACAAAAGTGTGACAGTGAGCTCTTGAGGCTTAAAGCAATGGCCAGCCGCCGTCGTCAGCTTGTTGCCAGTCGCACGATGGAAACGAATCGTCTCGAAGCGCAGACAGATCAGGAAATCAAGTCCGATATACGACGTCATATTCAATGGCTGACATCAGAAATCAAGCGCATCGACGCAGTCCTCGCTGAAAGAATCGGTAAAATGCCCATGCTGAAAGAGAAAGTGAAATTGCTAAGGGAGGTTAAAGGGGTAGGGCCGGTTGTGATGGCAGGATTACTTACTTAGGTGCCTGAACTGGGAACGCTTGATCGCCGCAAAATCAGTGCCCTCATAGGGCTTTGCCCTTATTCGCGGGATAGTGGTAATTTCAGGGGGAAGAGGACGATATGGGGTGGCCGATCTGATATCCGTTCAATGCTGTATATGGCTGTACTTTCGGCTATACGCTATAACCCGGAAATTAAAGCTTTTTATGAAAACCTGACCGCAAGAGGCAAAGTTTTCAAAGTTGCTATGACCGCATGTATGCGGAAGCTGATAACCATCATAAATGCGATAATCCGGGATGGTGAGAAAAAGCAGAGCTTAGTGGTCCCGAACTGCGACAGGAATATTTCCCTTATTAAAAATTGAAATTGCAAATAGATGGTTGCAACTACAATTGGGCGTTGGGGTTAACGACCGCTCAGTGCCAAAAGCGAAAGTAGCATATGAACTTGTATGTTTAAACCGACCGTATATGCTCCTGAAGTTTGGGATTCAAGACTCTCAAACCGGCATGTCAGACCGTTGTCAGGTTACTGTCGGGTTATGATCGTGGTCGTGCAGGATTGTCTGGGCAACACTGTGCACTGATCACTTTCCATTTGGAGACATAATATGAGTAATACAAACAAAATTAGATCGCGGCGTCTTGCGCGAGCATGGTCCCAGGAACAGCTTGCCGAACTGTCCGGACTGAGTGTGCGCACGGTGCAGCGTATTGAGAATGGCGATCAACCCAGCCTGGAAACACTGAGCGCCCTTGCAGCTGTATTTGAGGTGAGCGTTGCGGATCTTTCTGGCTCTGATGCGCATGGCGATAACGCGCTCGACCAGAGAATTGCCGAAGCGAAGAGCAATCTCGCAGAGGAAGGCCGTTTTTACCGGTCGGTTATTACCGCTGTCGTTGTTTGTGCGCTACTGCTTGTTCTTAACCACTTTACGGCCCCGGCCAGCGTATGGTCATTGTGGGTATCGGGGATCTGGTTTGCACTGCTGGTTATTCGTGGCATGAGGACGTTTGTTTTTCGCGGGCTGATTAGCCGCTGGCAACAGAAGCGGTTGCGGCAGATGCTGCGGCGATAACCGCGATTCGCAACAGTAGTCATATGTTAAATTTTCAGGGACAAATCAGTATGAACCTGACCACCTGCCACAGCAGCCAGACGCCCAGCAGGATCTGTATCGTCCGGACAGCCCATCTTGGATAGCGCCATGAGTGCCGTTCGCGTTCATCAGCCTTCGCTATAGCCGGATCTGCATTCTGTTTTCTTTTATTCGGCCTAAAATCCAGCCAGATGGACGCCATCGCCGCTAATCCGGCGAAAATTTTAAGCGCCAAGTGTCCGTCCATCTCAGATCTCCATTCTATGTGGTTAACGGGGGAAGTAAGACACAACATATCTGAACTGGCCTGATCCCGTAAAGCCGGTATAAAGCTTTTATTAGTATATCTGTCTGAGTTGTACTGACAGCCGTAGAGTCTGATTTTTCGAATGAGGAGATCCAGATGAGTAAATATTTCCTGGCCTGTTTTTTCGCACTGTGCGCTTTTTCTGTGAGTGCCGGTCATGGAGGCACTGGCGGTAATGGTGGGGCCGGCGGTTATATGGGAAAGAAGGGGGCAGACGGCGCTGACGGTGGGAACGGTTCGGATGGCGGCAGCTCGAATAACACCCCCGGCAGGCCTGGTTGTCCGGGCGGCACAGACTCTGATACGGATGGTAAATTTTATCTTCCAGGCACAAAACAGGAATGTAATCCGGGCAAACAGGACCTGATTAAAACACATCAGCCTGTTGTTGTCGGAGTTTGATTTGCACAAGAGATGTTATGTTCAAAATGATGAAAATATTTAGCAGTCATCAATAAACGTCTGATGTTGGCTGTGAGTTAAAACGGAGGATGTAATGCACTGGATGAATCGCTTTGCAGGTAACTCAGCCAGTTACTGCTTTACCGAACAGACTATTGTGGCATGGTCCCACCATTTATTTTTATTAACTCTGATCGCCTCCACATTAAAATGCGCTTTTTGTACTTCATTAGTTAAATTTGAAAGCGGCATCAGGGTTCGCCAGGGGCGACCTCCTTTTAGCAAATGATGTCTGACTGGATCATAGGCACTCATGTCTTCGAAATAACGAGGAGTTCCGCACATAGAGCTGATCACAAATAGCCCCCCGGGGGCGAGCAGTCTCCTTACCTCTGCAAAAAAGAGTTTACGTGTGTCATCTATCAGACAATGCAAACAACTGCCATCGATAATCAGTTCAAACTTTGAGTCCTCACATTGACTGAGATTGCAGACATCGCCGACAAGAAATTTAGCGGTGAGTCCGGCCTGCTGAAAACGATTTTCTGCCCACCAGATAGCCGTTTCTGACCAATCAATCCCCCAGACAGAATACCCCAGCTCAGCAAGGGACTGCGCTGCCATTGCTCCATTCCCACATCCCAACTCAAGTACCGGCGTACCCGGTTGGGGCAAATACTGGCGCGTGTCAAGCCACTTGAATATTTTCTCCTGCTGCTTTTTGGCTCTGAGATAACCATCTCCAGCCCAAGCTTCAGCGCCATTTGCAAGAAGTTGCCTGTAATGTTCCTCATAGGGGTTCATGCCAGAGATACCTTTCCAAAAATATTCACTCCACTTTATACGTCATCGCCGCCTTTCAGGAATAGCATCCCCATCGCTCACAGTGAACATTTGTCTGTTAATACAACGGTGCTTCTATACCGCGTTCTGATTGACATTAAACACAACTGCTCACCCGTTCCCCGCCGTGCGCGGGACATTCAGTCCGCTCCGGCGGCGCGTGCGGCTTGCGCGTCCGCCCCTGTCTGCTCAGCTGGTCGCCCGGCTGTGTGGAGGTCACGGCACCAGAGGGGTGCCCCTTCACACAGAGGAGCAGAACATGTCCCGATTCATGCAGGGCGACAGCGTACAGATTATGTCCGGATTCCCCGATAACAGCATCGATTTTATATTGACCGACCCGCCTTACCTCGTCGGTTTTAAGGACCGTTCCGGGCGCTCAATTGCCAACGACGTGAATGATGAGTGGGTGCTGCCGGCGAGCCGTCAGATGTACCGCGTGCTGAAAAACAACAGCCTGGCGGTGAGCTTCTACGGCTGGAACCGGGTGGATACCTTTATGCAGGCCTGGAAGACCGCGGGGTTCCGCGTCGTCGGCCACCTCGTTTTCACCAAGCCCTATGCTTCAAAGTCCGCCTTTGTCGGTTACCAGCACGAAAGTGCATATGTGCTGGCCAAAGGGCGCCCGGCGCTGCCGTGTAATCCGCTGCCGGACGTGATGCCCTGGCAGTACACCGGCAACCGCCGCCACCCGACGGAAAAACCGGTCAGCATCCTGCGGCCGCTGATTGAGAGCTTCACGCAGCCCGGTGACCTGGTTCTGGACCCTTTCGGTGGAAGTGGCTCAACGTGCGTCGCGGCGGACCAGTGCGGGCGCCGCTGGATTGGCATCGAGCTGATGGAGCAGTACCACGCGGCGGCCCTGCGTCGCCTCGGTGAACAGCGTGCCGCGCGCGCGGCCTGACGGAGAAGAATCATTATGATGAGCACAGATAATCAGCAGCAGCGCGCCCGTGACCGCCTGGCGGAAGACGTGGCCGACATTGACGATACCCTGACAGAGCTGTTTCTGCGCATCCATGCGATGCGCCAGTATTGCCCGCGCGACAGTGACAGCGCGGACCTGCGCCTGACTATGCTGGCGGTGGAGAATATTCACCGGGTGCTGACGGACGCCTCCCGCCCGGCGGCCCGGCTGCGGTCCTGCCTGCGGGGATGACTGAGTATACCGGTGTGTGGTTAAAAAGTGACCGCACACCGGGAGGGCTGATGCTCAGAGGCAGGGCCGTTTTTATCCACAGGATTCCGGGGCGGATATGCACCCCGGATGTGGACAAGGCATTAAGGATGTTGCTGCGCGCCTCATTGATGCCGCCTGCGGCGGGGAAATAAAACCGTGCTGTCTGCGGCCGGTGCCGTGACTTCACTTTAGCCCGGCCGCTGCGTGTTCAAGAGACCGCTTCGCTCGTCTCCTCGCCCGTTCGCACTCGCGCCGTGGCGCTTACTCCCGTCGTGCTGTCGCTCAGTTTTCGCGTCAGCACCGTGCGTAATCCCCTCTCTGCTCGCTTGCGCTGCGGCCTCGTCGCCGCTTCTGAACACTCCGTTTTTCGCCGGGCTGTCATTCAGTCACGGCACAGGCCGGAATGGCAATCCACCCTGACAGCGGAGATTTTCTGATGAACACAGCCACCCCTGCTTTTGAACCTGCCCGCATCCCTGACGGTTACGTGCGGATGCGTTTTCTGCCCGCCCTTTTCGGCGACGATTTTTTCCGGGCTGAACATAATGTTTACCTCTATGCCGACCGGTATCTGGCTGACTACGGCGGGGCCGTGTGGGACTTCGCTCTGCTGACGTCCGGCGGCGGCTTTATGAAGCCTGCGGACGACGAACGCCGGCGTTTTGTGAATCCGGGCAACTACAGCGATACGACGGTGAGCAGCGAGGCTGCGGGTATCATCATCACCGCCCTGGTGCTGAACCACCGGAGCTGGATGTATGACCGGCACGATGAGGAAGAACTGTGCCGTCATTACTGCCAGCGCCACCGCCAGCTGATGGCGTATGCAGAAACCCACCCGGAAGCGGCCGCGATTTTCCGCGCACTGGACTGAACTTCACCGGGGCGGCGTTGCCGCCCCGCAATGATACTCAGGGAGTAAATAACGATGTACGGAATCGTAAGTGAAGTCTGCGAAAACCTGAAAAGCAGTTTTCCGCAAAACGAGGAAATCATGCTGATTATCTGGACAACCTCAGACGTGCAGGGCGTTCTCAGGGATGAAAGCATAACGGAAGCGATGGCCGCCCGGATACCTGCCATGACAAACGGAACTGAAGGGCAGCATGAATACGGTATCGGGTCTGAAACGTTGCAGTGCATCCGGCAAACACTGGAAGAAGAAGAGGCCTTGCGCCCGATTACCGTTCCCGCCGCTGTGCTGGAAAAGGTGATGGCGCTGGCGGAGGAATTTCTTCTGTATACCAATCTCAGGTCAGGCGAGGGCACAGCCCGGCGGCTGTACCGCGAGGAGCCGGAGGCCCTGCAACGGGTGCGCGAGGCCGTTAACGGGTAAGAGGCCGGGCAGGGACGTCCGTTTCTGCGGTGAGGCCGCCGCAAAACCCTGCCGCTGCGCGGCTGTGCGGAAAGCCCGCGCCTGCGGCGCGCCTTCCGCACGTCTCATCAGCATGCTGATGCCGGAAATAACTGAAATCCGGGGTGGCTGCCGGGACCGGATGCAGGTTTTTGTCCTGATGATGCGTTTTTGCCGTTTTTTATGCAGAAACAGCCTGAATAACAGGAACTGAAGCCGGCGCCACCTTTCGGCTCCCCGGCAGGCCGGGTCGTCGAGCCCTATGTCGCTAAGCGGCAAGCCGCCAAGCGCCACCGAACCCCTGCGGGTTTCGTCCGCGAGCGGTTTCGGGCTGATGTCCAGGTTCAACGTTTGCTGCCGGCTTCGCCGTCGCGTTCACCGGGCGCGCTGCGCCCTTTAATGCCGCCACGCCGTTCCGTCGTGTCGGGTGTGTTCCTGCCCGTCTGCCCGTCCGGAGAGCATGTCCCGGTCGCTACTCGCGGAGGGCTTTCCGTAGCACAGTCGATTCACTTCCGAAAGGGCACCGCTTCGCTGCCTCCTCACCCGTTCGCACTCGCTCTGCTCGCTTGCGCTGCGGCTTGCGGGGGCTCCCTTTCTCCGTTCACTGCCGGTGCTACTTTGCCCTTCGCCGCGACGGGATCGACCGAAACATGACTACACACCGGAACAGGAGAAGTGCCATGAACACACAGAACTTCAACGTCAACACCGCCACGCCAGAATCTCCCAAAACATGGGTGAACAACCCTTCCATCACCTTTATTTCCCGAAAAACCCGTGCGCTCATCCGTCTCGCAAAAACGGAAGGCGATCTGATGATGTACCGCGCCTTTGAACGCCTCGGCATTGATTCACGGGATTATAACGATGAAATTTGCGCACCCCTGGAAGCCGCTCACCTGGTGACAGAGCTGGCAGACATGGGCGGGATCACCACGCCTGCGGTGTATGACATGGTCCGCTCCGTGGAGGCTCTGGCACAGGGTATGAAGCTGTCATGTCTGTGGGATGAGGAATACCCGGAAAACCTGCCGGAGCTGGCGGTGTTTCAGGCCGCATCGGCAGAAAAGAAGGCGCGGACTCTCCGGAGTATGAAAACAGTCGCTCCGGTGTCTGCTGACGTGCCGGAAATACCGGGCCTCAGTCAGGCACTGGTTAAGGAGCTGGATTATCTGGCCGCACTCAGCACCAGATCGATTGACGAAACGGTATGTGAGGAGCTGCTCTCCGACACGATTCTGTATATGGCGGAGCGGATCTGCGGCACGGTAACGGACTGGACCCGTCCGCGTCCGGTGGTGCCGTTTTCCTCCCTGACAGCCTGGAACTGTGCCGGTCAGCTTGCCATGAAGTTTTTCGGAGAAACCGGTGAAGCCGCGTGGAGTGCGGGGCGTTCTCACCTGGCGCTGTTACTGATGGCTGGGTATTCCATGTATATGGCTGATATTGCGTGATTATTTATCCGGCAGTCAGGCTGCCGGATCGGGATATAACCATGAAGACACATCACGCAGACAGTACAGACACGTCCCTGCCGGGAAAATTCACGCCACCTGCCGGTCTGTCGCCGGAGCTGGCCGACAGTCTTGCCGAACTGACCGCACTGCGCACGCAGCACCTGAGCGTCAGCGAACAGCATGCACTGCTCTGGTCCGTGCTGCGCAACTTTGCGCAGGTGGTTGCTGGCACCGCGACCGGCGATGTGCTGCCGCTGGCCTCATTCCGGGCCTGGATACTGGCGAGTCATATCGTGCATGAGCGGTTCGGACTGGCGGGAGAGGTGGCGTGGGGGCGGGCCAGCGGCTGGCTGGCGGGGCATCTCAGTGAAATCAGTGCCGGAGCATCCGGAGGATCACAGGCGTAAAAGAAGCAGGCATCCTGCCTGCTTCTTTTACGGCGGGAACTCCCCCCCGGGAAAACCCGCCACGTCAAAAAACTGTACTGGAGAGTTATATGAATTCTGACCCGCAAATCCTGTCACAGGCAGAGGCGTTTGTAAATGGCCTCAGAAATGGCCGCAGGGCCACTATGCGTCCCATGCCATTCCGGCAGTGGCCGCAGTTTATGCAGGCTGTACACACAATGATGGAGGCAAAAGCATGAGTACGGAAACCCTTCTGAATGCGGCATCCGCGCTGACGCCGGTCACACAGGCCGATATCGCCCGCGTGATGGGTGCATACTGTTTTATCCGTCTTGATAACGGGGATGAGGCCTTTTTCCACAACGGACACTGGCTGGACGGTGCAGACGCCGCCAGCGGTGAACCTTCAGTGCTCGGTCTGGCACAGCGGGCGGCACGGGCAGGGGAGAAATTCCTGCGCTGCATGGAGCTGCCGGTGCCGGATTCGGCAGAGTGGTGCTGGAGCGACGTCGCGGAGCAGCTGGCGCGCAGCGCCGTCACGGTGGGGGTGCGCATGGTGCTTATCGTCACGGGATGTGAAACGCGGCAGGGGCGGGGCGTGCACTTCTGTAACGATCCGCTGCTGAGCGGCATCAACAGCAACCTGTGGTTTCCGGTGCGCCCGGATGAGGACTGGTTTGCGGGCATTGAGCGCATTCTGGTAATGAACGGCGTGGCGGAGAACGTGGTCAGTCTGACGCCGTTGCGGGACAACCCGTCCTGTACCGACTGGAAAGTTATCTGTAACCGAAAAGTTATCATCTGACAGAAAAAAGGCAGGGGGGTGTGCCCCTGCCCGTTTCCGTTGCCGGTCCGGTAAAACCAACAACCTCACCTTAACCTCGGAGAAGCATCCATGTCTTCACTTATTACTGTAGCAGCTGCCTGCCATCCTGTTTCTCAGGACCTCTGTTTTGCCGACCTGGTCACACTGGCCGGGGACGGGGTTCTGCCTTTCGACACCGGTAACTCTGAGCGCATCAGCGCCGCGGCGGCTGCACTCGTGACCTTCGCGGAAAGGACCGGCCCCGATGCTGACGGGGAACCGGCAGAGACCGCCGTCACGGACCTGCTGGCTGACCTGAGGCACCTGTGTAACAGCGGCGGAATGGCGTTTGATGGCCTGCTGGCGACTGCCCGGCCGGAGACGGAAAACGAAGAAGAAGGGCGGTAAAAGCAGGAGCGGCCCGGTGCTGACGCACCGGACTGCTTCCTCCTCCTGCGTCCGCCCCCGTGCAGTGTTCGCGTTTTCCTCCTGCTGCTTTTCCTCACGTTGTGCTTTTTCGCCGGTTGTTTTCAGGCATTTTCCGCGCCAGAACCACAGAAGAAAAGGGCATGGCCCCCTGACGGCTTCCCGGCAGTGCCGGGTCGTCAGCCCCGCTCCGCTAACCGGCAGAGCCGGTAAGCTCCACCGGACCACGCGGGGGCGTGTTCCGGGCCTCCCGGCCAGGGTCTGATGGCGAAGGTCAGGCGCTGCAACCGGCTGTCGCCGGTGCGTTCACCGGGCGCGCTGCGCCCTTTAATGCCGCCACGCCGTTCCGTCGTGTCGGGTGTGTTCCTGCTCATCTCCCCGGTCGTGCAGCCTGTTCCGGTGTGCTCCCCGCGGAGGGCTGTTCGTAGCACCGTTCTCCGTCTGCCCTGAAGGGTACGCTTCGCCGTTCCTCGCCCGTTCGCACTCGCTCTGCTCGCTTGCGCTGCGGCCTCCGGTGACGCCCTTCGTGCATCCCTCGCCCGTCGCTACTCTGCCCTTCGCCGCGAGGAACTCACCGAAACAGGGTTAAAGCAACCGATAAGAGGAAACCAGCATGAACACACAGAACGTCAACACCGCCGCTTCAGAATCTACCAAAACACGGGGGAAGGGACAGGAAAACCGCGACCTGAGTCCGGCTCAGTTTGCGGACCTGTACCTCTGGATCCGTGCAAACGGTGAGTTTACCGGCGTGGCGGGCGTGCACTGGGCCGTACTGGCCGGGATGACGCTCATTGAGGAGCCCACCCCGGAGCCGGAAGCCATGAAAATTTACGTCCACAAAGGGTATCCCGTGGCCGTCCAGGAATATGACACCGGATTTGTGGTCGTCCGGGAGTATTACGCCGCTGCCGCCGGGGAATGATCCCGGCCAGAAAACACGTTGATTTGACCGTCTTTCTCAATATAAGGAATTTTATTATGGTCCGTTTTGCCACCCGCTACGCCGCCCCCACGTCTGTCCGTAAAAATAATCCACTGACCAATGATGAGCTGATGCGCGTCGTGCCGAGCGCCTTTTCCGCTGAAAAACACGACTCCCGATCTGACCGGTATACGTATATTCCAACCATCACCCTGCTGGATAAACTGCGCGACGAAGGTTTCCAGCCTTATTACGCCAGTCAGTCACGCGTGCGCGACCCGGAGCGCCGCGACTTTACCAAACACATGATCCGCCTGCGCCGGGGAAATAATCTGTCCGGTGACGAAGTCCCTGAAATTGTTTTACTGAACAGTCACGACGGCTCAGGCAGTTATAAAATGATCCCCGGTATTTTCCGCCAGGTATGCAGTAACGGCCTGGTGTGCTGGAAATCATTCGGCGAAATCAGCGTGCCGCATAAAGGGGATATTGTCACACAGGTGATTGAAGGTGCTTATGAGGTGATCGGGGTGTTCGATGAGGTCGAAAATAATATCGACACAATGAAATCCATTCAGGTGAACAGTGAAGAACGCCGCCTGCTGGGGCAGCTGGCTCTGGAGTATAAATATGACGGTAAAGAGCCACCCGTCACGGCAGAGCGTATTATTCAGCCGCGCGCATGGTATGACAAAGGCACCGATTTGTGGACCGCATTTAATATCGTGCAGGAGAATCTGATCAAAGGTGGCGTCTCCGGCAGAACGGCGAAAGGAAAAAGAACCACTACCCGACCGGTGACGGGAATTGATGGCGATATAAAACTTAATCAGGCGCTGTGGAAAATGGCGGAGGAGTTCGCAAAACTCAAAGCATAGCGATTAACCCCGGTGCGATGGGTTATTTTATGGGGGTGTCAACGTCTGCGCTGATAAAGGTTTCCGGCGCAGGCGTTTTTTTATTCTGCTGTGTCATGGCAGCATAAACCTCATCGCGGGCGATAAGCACGCGATATATACTTTTAATTATTGCCGCATACTCACGGCGCTGTTTTATGAGCTTCGGGCTGGGGCCGGCATTATACATCCCGACGCTGTCCCAGTTTCTGCCGTACTGCCTGAAATTGCGCGCCTCGATCCACGCGCCGGTATAAATGCAGATGCACGGATCTTTCAGAAGCCTTTCCCGCGTAATATCAAACTTTTTCAGCTGATCAAAATGAGAACTGTTGATCTGCATGTTGCAGACGTCATGCGTTCCCCCGCTGCTTTTGGTATTCAGCGCATTATTACGCATGCGCGATTCCTGAATGGAGTGTGCCATCAGCAGACGCGGATCAATACCGAAATCTTCCCCGGCCTTTGTGAAACACATTTCCGGCGCAGCCTGTACGCTGAATATTACGGCAAAGCCTGCAAAGGCTAACCATTTCATAAAAATAATCTCATCATAATGCGAAGAATGCGTCTGCGTGAAAAATACCCTCTCAGGTAATCCGGCGCAAGATAATTCGTTACAGACGCGCACGGGGCGCTCTGCGTGACCTTCTTACGGCCATGTCGGATTATTTAAAACAGCAGGAAGGGGGGTATTTCACAAGCCGCTTTTACAGGGTTACTTTCATCACACCCCACGCAAGATTTCATCTTGCAGTTTTTTGTTTTAAAAACATGATGTTACTTGTGATTATTTGCAGCATTTGGCTTGTATCAGAAGAAAGGTGTGTTAATTAACACACTTTACAGTGCCGTATTGTGTGTTAATACAGTGCCGGATTGTGTGCTGATACAGTGCCTGATTGTGTGTTAATCCGGCACTGCAAACGGCACTGTATGGTGTGTTAATTGTGGCTATGTATTTAAATCAGTGTGTTATGCATGATTTTTGCGTCAGTAGTGCCGGATCAACACACATAAAAACGGGTTACAGTGCCGGATTAACACACATAAAAACGGGTTACAGTGCCGGATTAACACACATATAAACCGTGTGCAGTGCCGGATTAACACACCCCGAAAAATTAATGCACAGTGCCGGATTGACACACAGTGACTTCCGACAGAATAATAAAAAAAGCAACATGGTGATTTTACGTATTCCGCAAGCTGTCCCGGAAGTGAAAAAACAGAAATATTCATCAGTCACTGTGCAGGTAATACCCAGCTCAGGCAGTAAGGATAATGGCATGGCCAGAAGAAATATTTACTTTAAAGAGAAAACCGAAAGGGAAGTTCAGGACCTGGTGCAAATTGAGATACAGAATGGCGCGACGCACGGCGATGTGAACTTCTCTTCCGTGGTCAATGAACTGGTCGGTATCGGACTGATGGTTAAAAAACATCAGGGTGAAGGGAATAAATTTGACCTTGATGGTTTTAACCGGGATTTAATTCGTAAGGTGTCAGGGAGTCGTGAGGGTATCAGCATCATGATGGCGATGCTTTCTGAAATGTATCTGCGCATGCGGGGTGAGGATGTGGAAAGCGGGCTGGAGGGAATTATTGACAGTAACCTGTCAGGAATGCATGCCGCAGAGGATAAGGCAGAAAGTAAACATTTCCTCTCTGAGGAAAAGTAATCTGCTCACGGAAATTTACCTTCGTGGCTGTTTCCGTGGCAGTATTTTTGTTATTCCTGTTCCGGCGTATAAATCCTGTCATCACTCTTCTCCCGTAATCTCTGATGGTTCTGCTGCTGCCAGAGGAAAGAGACGCCCAAAAAATCATAAGCCTCTTAATAAGAGGCTGCCCCCTGTCAGTCTGTTATGGCAGCGCTCACGCTGTCCACCGGGGTCTTAAGGCACTCCCGGGGATTTCGTTGTATTTCATACAGGTGTTATTCCACCGTGATTTTTCACACTCACTGGGAACACGGAATGAAAGTATTTTACCTCCTGCATGAGGGGTGAATTAATCACTGACGTGAGGTGGATGATTTTACCTGTGTAAGGGGCGCGGTCTGGCGAATGATAATCCTGAATTCAGGAAGGGGTGCAAAGGGATGGTCAGACTCATTATGCGATGATACCAGTGATTTTTTACGGCCCGGTAAAATATGATAACCGGGCATCCTGCCCGGTCTGAATTCTGTCTGTCAGGACTGTTTTTTCTCATCCTCCGGCTTTTGCGTCAGCGGATTTTCGGCTGCAGCGACTTTCTCCGAAATAAATTCATCAAAAAGAATGGCCAGCTCACGCAGGCGGTGAACTTCCTCACTTTCAGGCAACTGCTGCTCCGTGAAGTAATTCAGCGAACCCAGCAGACGCTCCATAATCTCCTGATTGACGCTGCGCTGATTAAACCGTGCGCTGATATCCATGTCGCGGCGTAAATTAACCGGAAAGCTGCTGCTGAATGCCCGGTTTTTTCCGGGGACAAATGTTTTTTTGTTCGCATCATCATTATTTTCCTGCCCGGCGTACTCCTGCCGGATGATTTCGAGTTTTTCCTGCAGGAACTCATCAAATAATCGAGCCAGAGCGACCAGACGCTGCCCCTGTCCGGTTTTAATCACCGGCCTGCGCGGCGTAAAACGCATTGAGGCCACGAGGCGGCTGATGATTTCGTCATTGGTGGTGTACCGGCGGACGCGCGCTGCCACGCGCAGTTCCATCAGTAGATTTTCCGGCAGCCACAGCTTGCGGTACTGCATCTCCCCCTGTGCATATTTACGCGGACGTCCACGCCCGTCGCCCAGCTTCTCTTTGACTTTCATTGTTTTTGTACCTCCCTGCGAGGCATGCCCTGAGTTAGCACAAAGCCTACAGCCCTCTCTTCCGGGAATAATCCTAAAAATTATCAATTGTCTCTTAAAAATGTGATATGCATCACAGATTTTTTTTTTTTGAGAAAATGTAGACTTACGGTGCGTTACGTCTGTTTACGCGCAATGACGTTCCCTTAACTCAATCCGAGGTTTTTTATGAAAGTTGTCTCAGGCAAACCTGCTCTGGCGGGGGCGGGGGCTGCGGAAGCCTGCCCGGTCTCCCGGGGCCGGTCAGTGTCCGGCTTCATCGGTATGCTTAAACGCGGTGCCGGTTCCCTGTACCGGCACCGCGTTAACCTGACGCTGATTGGTCTGGCGCTCCTCTGCTTCGCGCTGCCGCACCTGGTGCGCGCCGAGGACCTGCTGTCCAGCCAGAAACAGGACGCACAGGATACGTTCGGTCACGGCAGTACGCTGGAGTGGGGGTTTTATATCGGTGAAGTCCTGCTGTCTATCTACCTCTACATTAAATCCCGTAACCCGATGGTGTTTGTCGGTGGTCTTGTGTTCCTTGTCCTTGTAACCCGCACCCTCTTCGCCATCGCCGGTTAACCCTGTCATGGACAGGGAAACCCTTCAGTACCAGTTCCCGGAAACCCTCAATCTGCAGAAACGCGTGCTCGGACTCCCGCCTGAGGAGGCCTTTGTCATCGTTGCGTGCGCCGGTATCGGCCTGCTCTGCGACATCTTCATCGTGATGCTGATTGTGGCGGGCGCGCTCTGGCTGTTAATCCGCTACCTCAAGAAGGGGCAGGGCACCTGGTGGCTCATGAACCTTCTTTACTGGTATCTGCCAACCGCGCTGCTCCGGCTGCAGTTCCGGCGGGTGCCCGACTCAGGCAACCGGCACTGGATGCAGTAACCCGCGCGCCACCTCCGGGTGGCGCTTATTTCCGACAGGAGGAAGCAACATATGAAGTATCAGGTCAGGGAGGGGCGTAACCGTGTAACGGTCATGGCACTGACGGGGCTGGGGTCTCTTCTGGCCCTCAGCGTCGCCGCGAACTGCATCACTGGTGCGATCGCGTGGCACTTTGCCCGAACGCAGAAAACCGTCACCACCCCGATGATGTTTGACAGGCCGTTCACCTCCGATTCCGCCTCCGGAGATGCCGCCCTCAACGCCATGCTGGTGCGCGCGTTTATCAATCTCCGCCTTTCCGTCACACCCGAGACCGTAGACAGCCAGTACGCCGCCCTGCTGCGCTTTGTTCCGCCGGAGAACCGTGACGTCATGAAAAAACAGCTTGCCGCCGAAGCTGAATATATCAAAAAGAACGGCGTTTCTTCCGTGTTCCAGATTGACGATGAAATCACCGACACCACCACCGGTGACATCATCGCCCAGGGGACACTGAGCGCCAGCACCTCCAACGGCAAACTGAAGCTCACGCTTCCGGACGCCAACAAAGCCTACCGGCTCAGCCTGCACTACGTGGACGGACTTATCCGCCTTACAGCCTTCCCCGAGGTGCCCTGGACAAACCTGCATGCCGCCCGCAACAGGACTCAATAATGAAGAAAACCGTTTCCACGCTGGCCGTCACTGCGGCACTCGCACTGATACCCGCCGCTGCATCGGCTGCGGTGCCCGGCCCGGCCGGTACCGTGTTTGAAAACAACGCGCACCTGAAGGCGCAGATGAGCAACACCAGCCCGAATAAAATCGTGATTGACGGTGAGCTCATTACCGGTGTCACCGGTCCGGAGGGAGCCTATACCAAAGACAACACTGCAGACGGTGCACTGTTTATCACCCCGCTGACCGGACAGGACTTCACCGTCTTTCTGGAAACCGCAGGCGGGGTGAGCGTATCACTCGATGTGTCCCCGAAACCCGGGAGTGGCCGCACACTTGAGCTTATCCCGGCGGATGCGCCACGGAAGCCGAATCCGGATGCGAAAGCCTGGGAAGAAAGCCAGCCGTTCCAGAAGACGCTGGTCAGCGTCGCCCGCACCGTGATTAACGGCGGCGTACCGGACAGTTATACCGACATGAAGGCCACCCGCGGGCCGCTCTATAACCCGCCTGCCGGCGTGCAGCTGACGCCGGAGCGCCAGCTTGCTGGCTCGCACCTGCGGGTGATGCGCTACCGCATGAAAAACACCGGTTATGTCACCCGCACCCTAAGCGAAAAGCAGTTCTGGCAGAAAGGCGTGCGGGCGGTGATGCTCTCCACGCGCACCCTGTATGCGAACGGCGAAGGGTACGTGTGGGTGATTTTCTCCACGGATGACGAGGGGGACGCATGAGCAACATCAACACCCTGACGCGTCGTCGTCAGTGGATAATCGCGGGTGCAGCTGCCGCGGTCATGCTGGCCACGGGAGGCGGTATCTGGGCGTATGTGCACCATCAGAACGAAATCAGCCATCCGGTAAAAAAAGCCGCGCCGGACCTGACCGGCGGGCTGGTGAACAAGTCATTCACCGATGAGCTGGCCACCTCTGCGCTTCAGCAGCAGCAGAACAAAACGGCCGGTCTGGAAAAAGACTTCGCCACCCTTACGGGCACCCTGAAAACGCAGAACGACGAGCTGAAGAAGCAGCTGGGCACGATGGCGGATGCCATTTCCCGGCTGCAGCAACAGCAGACGCAGGAAAATAAGGCACCGGCGGGTCCCGCGCAGAGTGCCCCGCCCGCTACCGCGCCGGTTAACGGCCCCGTGGCGACCGGTCCGGCTGGTCCGGCACAGTGGCGCGTTTCCGGAGGTCCGTCAGCAGAGCAGGGCAGCCGGTTCTATCCCGGCACCGGGTCGGTACGGCAGGGAGGGCTGCAGCGTGACACCTTCACCTATGCCTCACTTGCCGCACAAAAAACGACGCTGCCCTGGATACCGTCAGGCTCGTTCTCTGAAGCCGTCATGATTGAGGGCGCGGATGCCAACGCCAGCGTGACCGGCCAGCAGAATACCTCCCCGGTGGTCATCACCCTGATGGGTGACGTCTCGATGCCCAACGGCAGAACTTACAACCTCGACCAGTGCCGCGTGACCGGGGAAATCTACGGGGATATTTCCAGCGAGCGCGGTGATGTCCGCACGAAGAATATCAGCTGCATCCTGAAGAACGGCAAGCATATCGACATGCCTTTTGAGGGCCATGTGTCCTATCAGGGCAAGCAGGGTATCCGCGGCAAGCCGGTGATGCGTAACGGCGACATCATTTTCAACGCCGGGGCAGCGGGTCTGCTGTCCGGATTTGGCGAGGGCATTAAGTCGGCCGCAACGCCGTCCGTGGGTCTGGGTGCCACGGCCTCTGTCAGTGGCGCAGACATCTTCAAGCAGGGCATTGGTGGCGGGGCCAGTAAAGCCGCTGACACGCTGAGTCAGTACTGGATTAAGCGTGCCGAGCAGTATCACCCGGTGATTGATATCGGTGCCGGTAACGCCGTGACGGTGGTGTTCCAGCAGGGCTTCCAGCTGAAAACCATCGAAGACGATGCCGCCGAGAAAGCCCTGAAGGAAGCCCCGCAGGCTGCCGTGCAGAAAGTGGCTGCCGTCACCCGTTCAGACAGCGGCGGTTCAGGCTCTCCCGTCCTGAATCCGGACGAAGTTCTGCGTCAGGCAAGCCAGCTCCGCCTCGGCGACACCATCAACTGACAGGAGACCTGAATGGAAAACTGGTATGTGGCACAGACGAAGTACGCGCAGGAAAAACGCGCACAGCAGCAGTTGCAGAGTCAGGGAGTGGCCTGTCTGCTTCCGGTCTTCTCTGAGGTCAGGTTGCAGAATGGTCGCGTCCGCCGCATCGCTGAGCAGCCACTGTTTCCGAACTACATTTTTGTCCGTTTCGACCCGGAGGTGGTACACACCACGGCCATCAAAGCCACGCGTGGTATCTCATCGCTTATCAGCTTCGGCGGTCTGCCCTCCGTGGTACCGGACAGTGTGATAACCCGTCTGACTCAGGGCTGGGAGAGTGCGCCGCTGGAAACGGCTGCGCCGCAGCACGGTGACAGGGTGGTTATCCGGGATGGTGTTTTCGAAGGACTCGAAGCTATCTGGTATGAGCCGGACGGGATGAAGCGGGCGATGCTGCTACTGACCCTGATGAACCGACAGGTTCGCGTCCCGGTGAACAGCCTCATGCGCTTTCATATCACCGCGCGGGAGGCTGCGGCATGAACAGGAAGTGGGTCAGAAATTTCATCGGGAAAGACAAATTTTTTGTTCTGGTCACGGCGCTGCTGATGGTGACTAACGAAGCCATACTGGGGCTGCTGGTACACACCGGAAATATGCCGTGGGGGTTGGGTGAGTGGCCACTCTGGCGGATGTCTCTGCTGGCAGCAGTGGGAGTCGTAGTAGCCAGCTGGGCGACGACTGAATGGTGCTCCTGGGTGGTTCCGGCCTTGCTGATTTTCGCCTGGCTGGTACTTCTGGTCTGGTACGGGTGTTTTGCATTCTGGTACTGGCAGATCCCCGTCCTGGACATGAGAGACCTGAGCCTGCCGCCTTTATTAGGGATGGCCATGACGGGATTTGCCGTTGTTATGTACGGGGTGAATAAGGTATGAGAGGGAGAACAGAAGAAAGTCTCGCGGTGAAATTGTTACCGGTGATAGTGATGGCGTTACTTTCAGCCCTGAATGCAGCGACTGTAGCCTGCCTTAAGCTCAGAGGATTTAATCCTGAGGGCATCAGCTGGCCGGTATGGCGTTTTTCGCTGCCTGTTTCGGCGGTACTGATTTTTTATGCCTGGGCACAGTCGAGTGACCGAAAAAATGCGCTTTATACCGATCAGCACTGGATTATGCCCGCGTTGCTTGTGCTGGGATGGCTGCTGACTCCACTGGTTTATATCGGTCAGGCGTTGTGGTTCTGGGAGTTGCCGGAACTGGCGTCCGGGTATCTGTTCACAGGTCCGCTGGCTGGCTTCGGGATGGCGCTCCTCTGGGCAGCCTTTAACCGGTAATGAAACACACAGAGCTGTACACCGGCCCGATGGGGATATAACCGGGCCGGTACTGAATATTTCCGGCTTAATACGATGAATGAAGGGGCTGAAGCCATGAACAGAAATCAGAATCCGGCTGCCCGTCAGCGGTGGGCGCAGCACAGCCGGCTGCAACGCAGGGCGGCCGAATGGTCAGCAGGCTATCCGCCGTATATGGGGAGTCTGACGGTATGGTTCGTAACGGCATGTTTAGCGGCGGGCGCGGCGACCGGGCTCTTTACCGGCAGACCGGTGCTTTACGTTGCGACAGCCGGTTTTGTCCTGCTGTCACTCATCCTGCTGATACGGCGGGTGGGCAGACCGCATTCCTGGCCGGATATTACCGCTCAGGAACTGACAACATACTGCCCCGCTGACGCAGTGGCATTCCGGGAACTGCAGTGCTGTGTGGCGGAAACCGGGCATATCACGGCCCGTGTGCTGTCATTCTGGCTGGAAAAAGAGCGGAGTGCGCTCACCCGGCGTGAATACGCGTTTGCATCACGTCAGGTCAGAAATGATGAGAGGGAGGATATCCCGAATGAATAACCACACCCGTCGTGAGCAGCTTATCCGGTTATGTGCCCTGCGCGTCCGTTACCGGCAAGCCTGGCAGTCGAAAGCAGGTGCCTGTCAGCTGGCGGCACTGCTGACGGAGACGGAGCATCAGCAGAAGAGGCTCGCGGAAGCGGGCAAAGCACAGGAGAAACCCGGTGAATGTAAATCCGTCTGATCTCCGGGGCGTTATTCACGTTATTCCGTGGGTAATGATCTGTATTGCCGCGTGATTTTGCCTGTGAAGATAAAGCGGCCACGCCGAAAAGGATGCAGGCCGATGCCACGAAGGATCTTGAGCTCCAGCTTTATGTCTCGATGCTCTGAAACGTCATGACCGGTCTTAGCTTTCTTTATTAAGTGCCCCGAACTCACCTTCAGTTACTGACGTTGTAGCGCACCGATGCGCTCCCCCGGCCCAGTGTTTGCCTTCAGCCGGAACCCGCGATTTTCACTGTTTTTCAACCATCAATACACCCATGAGCGGTACTACCGCCAATGAGGACACCACTATGCAGAAACTTTTTGCGTGTGCACTGCTGTGCGCAGCGCTTACCGGCTGCGCCGGTATGAACTCCGACTTCGACTGTAATAAAACCGCCACCGACCAGTGCCTGTCGATGTCTGATGCCAGCCACCTGGCGTCAAAACATCAGAGTCTGGATGACCTGAACGCAAAAAAGGAATCAGGCCCAAAGCCTGCGGCTGAGGCACTGGCAACGCCCGGCAACGTGAAGCCTGCCGTTAACCCGTACCGGCCCGTCAGTGTGGCCACGCTGGCACCCCGTCCGGTATCCGGTCAGCCGGTCAGCCCCGGTAGTGTGAACTCTGCCATCGTTCCTGTGCGCACCACGGCAGTATCCGCCGGCAGTATTACCCCGGCGAATTACAGCGGACCCGGGCAGGTTGATGCACGACGTATTCCTGACGCCACACAGCGTTTATGGATTGCGCCATGGGTGGACGAACAGGACAGCTTCCATCAGCCCGCGGTCGTGGAGTTCGTGAAGCAGAAATCCCGCTGGGACGAAGACTTTCGGGTCATAAGCGAGGGCGAATAATGGTGCCGATCATCCTTAACGGATACCAGGCGACACGATTACGCCTGTCACAGCCGGGTACCGGACGACTGGCACTGATGATGCAGCGTATGCCGCCGTCATGTGCTTCAGCCGCAGCGCTGCATTTTCACAGGAGCAGGTCTCCTTCTGGCGTTACCGGACATGCATACATTTATGGCGATAATCCCGGAGCAGGGAAATCGCGGTTGATGATCGATGTGATGCGGACGTTCATGGACAAACGGAGAGATAAATATGATTGGTAACGTCATCGATCATCTGGCCGGTATCCTCAGCAGCAGCCGTGATGAAGGGGGCGCAAAAACGGCCTCAAAGATGCTGCGGGAAAGTTTCAGTCAGCCCTCAATTACCAGCCTGCTCCCCTACCGCGAGTACGATGAAAAGTCGGATCTGTTTATCAACGGCCGGTCGGTCGGTTTCATTATGGAGGTGGCACCGCTCGCCGGGGCGAATCAGCAGGTGGTGCAGGCGCTGGACGACCTGCTGCGCAAGAAGCTTCCGCGCAAAACACCGGTCACCGTACTGATGGTAGCCAGCAAGTGCGTGGGCGATATGCTGGAGAACGGGCTGAGCCGCGACATGTGGAAAGGCGACATGGCACCGCGCCTTAACGCCATCACCAAAGCCTACTGGGAGCGTTCGGCGCTGAAGGGGCTCGTCAATAACCGCGAGTATCCGCTCTATCTGCGTAATTACCGGGTGTTTCTGGTGTATGCCCATCCGGGAACCGGTGGCCTGCGCGTCATGGATGAAGTGGTGCAGGTGCGTGAAACCCTGCGCGTCTCCATGATGGCTGCGCACATGGATACCCGCCGCGTGGGGGCTGCTGAGTTCCTGACGGTGATCCGCGAGCAGCTCAACTACCGTCCCGGCCAGGTTAGTGCCGGTTCTGAGCACTGGAATCCTGAGCAGGAGCTGCATCGACAGTGCGTGGATCACAGTACGGAGATGGAGGTGCACCCGGGGTTCCTTCGTCTGACCACGGCACGCCAGACAGGTGACCGGCTGACGGGTGATGAAAGCGATAACGCCGTTGCGAGCACGCGCGTGGTGAATATGCAGCTGACAAAGGTGCCGAAACAGTTTGCCCTCTGGCAGGCGGCTGATAACCTCCAGAACATGCGCTTTCCGGACCTCGGCATTCCCTGTCCGTTCCTGCTGAGCTGGACCATCTGCGTGGAGGATCAGGTCAGCAGCCAGAACGAGGCGTTCCGTAAGGAACAGGATATGGGCAAAAAGGCCAATTCCTCCTACGGCAAACTCTTCCCCAACACGCAGCGCACCTACGAGGAGTGGCGTGACCTGCGCATGGGGTTGTCCAGTAACGAAATCGCCATGTGCAGCTTCAGCATGAACCTGACCCTGTTCTGCCCGGATGATGACAGCCAACAGCAGGCCTGCGAACTCGCCGCCATCAACGTGTTCCGCAAAAATGACCTGGAGATGTCCGCGCCGCGTTATCAGCAGCTGCGTAACTGGCTCACCACGTTCCCGTTCCTGATGCAGGAGGGGCTGTGGGACGACATGAAGCACATGAATGCGACCCTGCGCTGTAAGAGCTTCAATGCCGTGAACCTGATGCCGGTGGTTGCCGAACGCCAGATGGCACCTTCAGGCAGTCCGCTGCCGACTTACCGCAACGCGCTGGCCTTTTTTGACATGTTCAGCGAGAGCAACGGGGCAACCAACTTCAACATTGCGGTGACCGGCACGACGGGGGCCGGAAAGAGCTTCTTTATCCAGGAAATCCTGCGTCAGGTGCTGAATTCCGGCGGCTTCGGCTGGGTTATCGACATGGGGGGCAGTTACCGCAACTTCTGTAAGCAGGCGGGCGGGGCCTACCTTGACGGTGCCACACTGCGCTTTAACCCCTTTGCGAACGTGCGTGACATAAAGGAATCTGCCGAGGGCATTCAGGGGCTGCTGACCGTGCTGGCGAGTCCCAACGAACCGCTGGATAAGGTCAGTGAAACCATACTGCTCAAGGGCGTTGTCGCCGCGTGGGAGGCGAAACAGAACCGGGCGCGTATCGACGATGTCGTTCTGTACATGAAGTCGGGTGAGGTCCGACAGGAATATGGCAACCAGCCGACCATCATGAACCGTATCAACGAGCTGGTGCTGCTGCTGGACCGCTGGTGCACCTGGGGGGCGAACGGCGATTACTTCAACTCGGACAAACCCACACTGGACGGCGACACCCGCTTTGCCGTGCTGGAGTTGCTGAGTCTGGAAAACCAGCCGCATCTGCTGTCCGCCATCCTTTATTCGCTCATTCTGGCGATACAGGAAAAGATGTACCACTCGCCGCGCAGCCTGAAGAAGGTGGCCATCATTGACGAAGCCTGGCGGCTTTTCAGCGGCTCAAACCCGCATGCGGCGCGCTTTATCGAAACCGGCTACCGCACGGTGCGCCGCCATCGCGGGGCGTTCATCACCATCACTCAGGGCATCAAGGACTTCACCGGTACCAAAGACCAGGCAGCACCGCCTGCGGCTGCGGCTGCATGGGACTGTTCCGGGACCAAAGTCACGCTGCTGCAGGATGCGAAGGCCTTTAAAACGTATCTCAATGCCAACCCGGATCAGTTCAGCGAAATGGAAACGCAGGTTATCCGCGGTTTCCAGCCCGCACGCGATACGGGGTTCAGTTCGGTGATGATTTCCAGCGGGGAATACAGCTCGTTTCACCGTGTGTTCGTGGACCCGGTCACGCGCGCGATGTTCAGCACCCGCGGGGAGGACTATCAGTACATGAGTGATGCGCAGGAGGCTGGGGCGACCAGCGAGGAGGCCGCTTATCTGCTGGCCTGCGAACCGTATATGTATCAGGCCGAAATGCGCGAACTTGAACAGTGGGCCGGACTCGCGAGCGCCTAATCAGAGGAAACAGCGATGCAGGAAGAATACAGTCAGCCCGCTGAGGCGGGCAGTGCAACACAGGATCCAGCTGATATCAGCGTTCCCGGAGGAATACACACGAAGCCGTCTTTTCTGCACAGCCGGTGGTTATGCGCCGGTGTGGCGGGGCTGCTGATGGCGGTAATCAGCGCCGGAGTCAGTGTGCTGGTTGTGCAGTCATTTCAGCGGGACACCGTGGTCTTTGACATGAAGGGGACCATTGACGCGTTTAAGCAACAGACCGCACAGACGGCCCTGTCCAGGGAGGCGGCGGACACCCTGACGCAGCGGTTCAGCAGGGCGCTGAACAGCAGCCTCAGCGGGTGGCAGGAGAAACATGACAGCGTCATTCTGGTGAAGGGGGCCGTGGTCTCCGGGGGAGCGGACATCACGCCGGTGATCCAGGCGGACATTGCCCGCCAGATGCAGGGGGCACCGTGAAGATCCGGCTGGCAGCGTTGCTGCTTATGGTCGTGATCAGCCTGCCTGCTGGCGCAAAAGAACTTGGCACCATCGGCCACCTTTTCCCCATTGCGGAACCTGACCTGCTGACTTTTATTGGTCAGCGTCTGCAGGGCATGAAAGAGAGCGGGGAAATGGACCGGATACAGCGTGAAGCCGAAGCCCGGGTGAAAGCGCATGCTGTGCGTCCGGAACCGGTGGCAGGACTGACGCCGGCAGTGAAGGACAGAACATTCCGCTATGACCCGACGTTTACCGTGCAGGAAACCATCCGGAACATGCAGGGGAACGTGATTGCCCGCGCGGGCGACAGGGTGAACCCGCTGGATAAGGTGCCGTACAGCGAGACGCTGTACTTCATCGACGGAGATAACCCTGTACAGATGCGCTGGGTTAAGCAGCAGCTGGCCGGGCAGCAGAACTTTAAGGTCATTCTGGTGAAAGGCAACATCCGTGACAGCAGTCTGGCACTGGATGAGCCGGTGTACTTCGACCAGTACGGCACGTTAACAACAAAATTCGGCTTTGAGCACACGCCGGTACGCATCACGCGCGATGACCGCTGGCTTAAGGTGGAGGAGGTGGCACTGAAATGAGTCACAACACACGGGAACAGAGCGCACCCGAAAAAGTAAAACGCCATGCTGCGACCGTGCGTATGGATGACAGTGACAAAAGTGGTCTGCGTACCATGACGGAAGAGCATCCGCTGTACACCGAGTCGGTCATCATTCGTGCGGCGCTGCAGGCCTTTCTGGTCTATGACGGTGCGGTCAGAACGGCCATCGTACTGGCATCACTGAATGATAAAGATGTGGGTGATGTCATGCGGCGTCATGGCATGGGGGGATTGATGAAGCCGGGAGGAACGTATGCAGACTGACCTTGTGCCCCGTCTCATACAGGACTGGCAGACATCTGATGAACTGCCTGTGCAACAAAAGGATGTACCGGTGCAGACCTCGCCGGTTGTGTGCCGTGCGGAAATCGGTCTGTCACCCGACAGCATCAGGGCATTGGGTAACCTGGCGGATCATCTGCCTGCCGCCGGGATGTTTCTGCTGTTGCTGACGATGTCCATTGTTCTCATCCGTGTGGGGCGCAGCTGTGTGGCCATGCTTGCAAATAAACCGGGTGCGATGAGCGTAAGGTATGGCACTCCGGTTTCCGCGCCAGCCACTTTCGGCAGCCGGGAAATGGCTGAACGGGTGGCGGAGCACGAAACCACCGCATACTGGCAGCATCTGCTGGACGTGTTCAGTACAGCGCTGGAAGATGAAGGCTACACATTGCACACAGATGAACGTGCAGAGGTGTCACTGCCCCTGTCTGTACGAGTGCGCGTGGGCCGGGAACTGGCAGGAGCACGTCAGTACTATCTTGCCCCTCTGACGGAGCAGTATGAACTGATGGACGAAAGGTTGCGCGAGGATGCTGATAAGCATTTTCTTCTCAGGGCGGATACCTGCCAGCGCGGTGTGAGGGCCGCTGGCTGGTATGTCGTCAGGAGGGATGATCTCTCTGTTCCACACTGAGCTGCATTCTGTCCGCGTTGCGCAGGCTGTTCGTTCCTCGCGCAGCTGCGGTACGCCTCAGCCTGCACCCCGCAGGCAGATCTGATTACTCCTTTCTGATACGGCAGCACAGCTGCCACCATGACGGAATTCCTTTCATGACACATCAAGCTGACATAACGGCTCAGCCGGTCGTGCGCGATCGCTGGGGTGGCTGGACACATCCTGATTTTTTTATCCCTGCAGACGATCGCGAATACCCGTTACCGGGTGAGTTTGAGACCTGGCTGAAGGCACATAACCTCAAGGCCGCAACCACGTGGATGGATAACGAGGTACCGGAAGAACAGATGGCGCGGTTCTGGGAAACCGGTAACTGCAGCGACTGGCTCCCTTCCGGGCCCGCAGGCGAGGCCTGGTTTACAGGCAGTATTCACGATACGGACGACGGCCCGGTATGCATCTGGTTGTGCCCGCTCAGGGTGGGGGCAGCGACATGAAACGTTATGTCCTGATGCTCTGTCTGCTTCTGGGTGTGCTGATGGTAAAACCGGAGAGTGCTTTCGCGGATAACGCCGGCGACGGCCGCTGGGTGAATCCCATTACTGACGTCTGCTGGAAGTGCCTGTTTCCTATGACGCTGGGGAGTATTCAGCTGGCATCCGGTAAAAATCCGGACACGTCAAACCCGTCTTCACCGCTTCAGTTATGCCCTGTCGGCATACTGTACCGGCTGGGCCTGGCTATCGGATTCTGGGAACCGATGGCGATGACGGACGTCACCCGAGAACCCGGCGTCATGGTGAATATGGGAGGCTTCAAAATCGACCTCGGGCGGACCGGGACCGGACGGGGTGGACAGAGTGACTCCCCTTCGCCCGGCAGTTTCTATCATGTGCACTGGTACAAGTACCCGCTGATCTTCTGGCTGAACATCATCACCAGTGTGGGCTGTATGCAGACCGGGGATATGGATATCGCTTACCTGTCTGAGGTTGATCCACTGTGGAATGACAGCACGCTGTCCATGATTATCAACCCGGAGGTATCCCTGTTCAGCAGCCCGCTGGCGCAGGGATCGTGTGCAGCAGATTCGCTGGCAGCAGCAGCGGGCATGCCGCTGGACCCACTGTTCTGGTGTGCCGGTGCGCAGGGCTCGATGTATCCCTTTACGGGCTATACCAGCAACGAGTTTTCACCCCTTGAAGCGTCGGTCCTGGTCAGTGAGCGCATGGCGTTCAAGCTGCATCGTGAGGGACTGGTCATGGAGTCAGTCGGTGCCGATAACGCCGTCTGTTTTGAATACCCGTCACCGATTATTCCTAAATCCAGATGGCGCTACCAGATGGTGAACATGTATCCGGAGCCGGGTGACTGTCATCCCTTCGGTTCCACGACACAGCTCTGGGGCTCCACTCATAACTCGCCCACAACCAAAAAGAATTTCGGCTACCTCATGTGGCGAAAACGTAACTGCGTTTTCCTGTAAAGAAGGACTCACCATGAATACCCCACTGATCACGGCGCTGACGTTCAGCGCCGCACTGCTGTGCACGCTTAGTGTCCGTGCCGCTGAGCAGCCCACTGTGTCCGGCGATGACATGGCGTACATGAAACAGCAGCAACGCGATCTCGAACTGTTTAAAAGCCAGCTTAAGGGCATGAATATTATGCTGCCGGATGCCCAGCAGGGCCGGGTGGCGCGGATGCAGAATGAAATTGCTGCGTCACAGGCCCAGGATAACAGTGCCTCCCGGTCCACGCCGAAGGCCGTCTACTTTGTGAGCCTGAGTATTCCGGAGGAAGGCTTGCTGCCGATGCTCCAGGATGCCCGGCATTTTGGTATTCCTGCCACGCTGCGTGGGCTGCTGGATAACGATTTCCGGAAAACGGCGTCGGCCATTTTTGAACTGTCGAAAAAGGACCGGCAGGCAGGCGTGCAGATAGACCCGACGCTTTATGAACAGTACGGCATTAAGGCGGTTCCGGCACTGGTTGTGACCTGCGGGAGCCGGTTCGATGTTCTCTACGGCAGCCTGCCGGTGAAACAGGCTCTGGAAGAAGTGAAGCAGCGCGGTGACTGCGCGGCGACGGCTGTGCAGCTTCTGAAGGATGCGGAGGGAGCCCGATGAAACGGTATTTCCCTCTAATTCTGATGTTGATGGCCGGGTGGGGGCAGTCTGCTTTTGCAGATGCCGTCAGCGACGCGTTTAATGCAGGGTCAGGTTATGCCAGCAGTAATAAAAACCAGGGAACATCAGCCGCGACCGGAACAGACCCTTCCGCACTGATCCCCGGGTACACCTCAAGCCCTTCTCAAAGTGGGTATTACGGGGGCGTGCAGGGCAGTGATGGGGGGCTGGCGAGTCAGGGCCAGACCGCACTGAGCCAGAGCGAAGCCGGGCAGGCTATTAATGATTCCAGTACAAAAAACCCGGCCGTCACCATCGATCCCACGGCGGATTTTATTCAGAACGGCAAAAACGCCGAGGCAAACAGCGGCAGTATAACAAGCGGTACGAATACCCAGTGCAGTTCAACAACGGTCTCAAAATCGGTGTTTGAGAACTACAGCTGTGACAGGGATGTGAATCAGGTACAGACCTGTGCCCGGACCGCAACGCCGACGCTGAGCTACTCAGCAGAGACGCATGACTCAACCATTACCTTCACACTGAATAACGGGACCAGTAACGGTACGGTGGTGACCTATCAGGTTGTGGCCACCTCATCAGGGGTGATTTCGGCCGGTACGGTGAGCTATACCCAGCCAGCAAGCCCCACCAACCATTCCGGCTGGGCGGCTATTATTTCCGGATTCGGGCAGACGGCAACGCTTTACCGTAACAACTCGGCCCCCTTTAACGTCATGCCGCAGACAATAAATAAAGGTGACACGCTGACCTTCACCGTCGGTTCAAATGCCACCGGCCACGTCGGGGACTTTGTCGCGGGGATCGCAACGGCAACCCAGGCAGGAACAGAGGTGATCACGCTGACGTTTCCCATCCAGGAGACGGTGACAACGGCAACGCCCGGCATCAGCTGGAGCACATCCTGCGGGTTCGATCGGAGTACGGCTATTGCCTCAGACGGCAGTGTCTGCACGGAGGAAGGCGGTACCCGGACCGTGACGGGAACTGACGGCCAGTCTTATCAGGTCAGCAGCGACTGCTGGCAGTATTCGGATGCCTACATCGTCCCGGTCAGTTCCACAGGCAACTGCAGCACCCTGATGGCCGACAGAAACTGTACCCTCTCCGCACGAAGCTGCTCAGAAGCCGAGGGCAGTACCTGCCTGCACGAAGCAGATACATATCAGTGCCAGACATCCTACAGTTCCGAAGGCCTGTTATGCGGCGGCCAGTATTTCTGTCAGGGGGGAGACTGCAGCGAAACAGACGGTGCGGGAGACAGCGGCTTTGATACCGCCGTAGCGAAACTCGCCGGCCTCGCGTCAGCGGGCGAAGACGTCAAAAACGATCAGATTAACGTCAAAGCCTTTACCGGCCAGGCCATCTACTGCCGCAAAGCGATGGCGGGTTTCAATAACTGCTGTGTGGACAGTGGCTGGGGTAACAGCGTGGGGCTTGCTAACTGCAGCAGCGATGAGAAAGCACTCGGTGTTGCCCGTGAGAAGAAAGTGACCGTCTACGTCGGTGAAGCCTGCAATATTTCGGTGATGGGTGTCTGCGTGCAGAAAAAGCAGGCCTATTGCGTCTTTCAGGGCAAGCTCGCGCGCATCATTCAGGAGCAGGGACGCCGTGACCAGCTGCACGTGAGTTTCGGCAGCGGCGACACGCCTGACTGTCGGGGCATCACGGTGCCGGAACTTCAGGCGATCAACTTTGACCTGATTAACTTTCAGGATTTTTACAGCGACCTGATAGCCAACCAGAAAATTCCGGATTCATCCACGATGGTCCAGCAGGTGAGAGACCGGATTGCCGCTCAGGTTGCTGCCCAGACGGGAGGTAAATGATGAAAAGACTGCTTACCGCCTGCGTGCTCATGACCTGTATTAGCCCGGCATTTGCCGATGAGACCCCGGCTGCTGATGCCGTGATCACACCAGCTGACCCCTTTACCGGCTGGCACTGGTACAACGAGCCGAAGAAAAAGCCGGAACCGCCGGCACCTAAGCCCGCCGCGCCGGTGGTACCGGACTTCAGTCAGCTTTCCCCTGAGAAGCAGGCAGAGGTGCTGAAAGGCTATACAAAGCAGGCGCTGGATCGGGCGATTTTGTATCCCTCTGCGGAAAATACGGCAACCTTCCTGCACTGGCAGAAGTTCTGGACTGACCGCGCCTCGATGTTCAGCCAGTCATTTGCCGTGGCACAACTCGACCATCCGGATCTCGATTACAACCTGGAGCATCCGCATTACAACAGCACGGCACCGCTGCAGCAGGCGCGCGATCAGGATAAGGAAACACAGGCTATCAGCGAGCTGGCCAGCCAGTACGGTCTTTTCTACTTCTATCGTGGCAGCGACCCGATTGATGCACAAATGGCCGGTGTGGTCGCTGATTTTGCGCGGCTGAAGCACATCTCACTGATACCGGTCAGCGTGGACGGCACGGTTTCCCCGCAGGTACCGGACAGCCGCCGTGATGAGGGGCAGAGTGCACGAATGGGGATCAGCCACTTCCCGGCGCTTTTCCTGGTCGATCCCGCATCGCGAAATTACCGTCCTCTGGCCTATGGCTTCATGACCCAGGATGACCTGGCAAAGCGTTTCCTTAACGTGGCTACCGGCTTTAAACCTAACTTCTGAGGTAATACAGATGTATTCAATTTCTCCTGCCTGGCGGGTGAGGTTACGCACCGCTTTTCAGGTGCGGGATCTCCTGTTGCAGACCTTTGTTATCCATCCTGCGTTGTTATTCTTTGTGCTGTTTCTGCTGCTGTCGCATCACGCTGGCAGCAGTGGAGAGATGCTGCTCAGACAGGCAGAGAACCTGGTACGTGATGCGCCGGACGGTCAGGTGTGGGACTGCCGGACACCCACAGCAGAGGGCGGTACCACCCGTAAGGAGCTGTCCCTGCCGCCGCATGCGATGACACCCGATAACATCCGGGCGACATCTGCACCTGCGGTTGCACCCTGTGTGAACGTCGTCGTAAGGCGTGAGGACTGGGTCTCGGGCATGAACAGCGTGCTGTTGTCACTTTACCTATGCGGCGTGATCTTTTCAGTGATAGCGAGCCTGGCGATACGGGGTATCCGCCGCCGGGCTCAAAGAGGTAATTCATGACCAGACTTCCCTTTATCGCCATACTGTTTATGGCGGGCATTCTGCTTAACTGTCTGCGACAGCTGATAAATTACTCGCCGGTGCTGACCCATGAGGTGCTGGTAACCAGCGCGGTGGCCTGTTTTGCGGGAGCCGCGCTGACGCTGGTTGCGGACATTATTTCTTACCGGCGCGCGCGCCGCCGTGGGGAGGTGAAGTCGTGAAGATAAATCATCTTCTTTCGCTTCTGATGCTCCTCACCCCTCTGGTTGCGCAGGCAACGGTGGCTGATGAGATTGCCGTTATCGAGCAGGTTAAGGCAGCAAAAGGGGTCAAGCTGCCCCAGCTCGGTTTGCCGGGTACGACACCGGCCCGCCTCTCAGCGCCGAAAGCGCCACGTTTCATGACACTGACGGACGGGCGCACGGTAAGCCTGAATGATTATGCCATTGTGGTATTTATGCAGCGCAGCTGTCCCCACAGCGCGAAATTCGATCCGCTGCTCAGGGAATGGACAGATAAGGAGGGAATCAAAGTGTATCCCTATACCCTCGACGGTTATGGCGATGTCTCTTTCCCGGTGGCACTCATCCCCCGTAAGTCTGGCCCGAATGAACCCATCGCCGGCGAAATTCTGACGTTCTTTGGAAACGGCCTGCCCATTGCCACGCCGACCACTTTCCTGGTGAACGTGAACAGCAACATGGCTTATCCGCTCTATCAGGGTGAAACAGATATGAACACGCTGAGCCAGCGGGTAGGCCAGATGATTGAGGCCGATATTGATCACCTCGCCCCGGATACGCTGGGGCCTGTCCCGACCAGCGGCGAGGCAACGCCGCAGTAACCCACCGGCGACGGCTGTCGCCTTTCGGAAAAAAACATGTACGAGACCCCTTTAACCTTCTCCCGGTTCGAGTCGGCGCTGCTGCTCATCTGTGTGTCACTCCTGGCTGCAGCAGGGCTTTACGCCTGGCTGGTCTGTGACCTGCTTAACCGCACGATAGAACTGGCGATAGGTGGCCCGGATGGGCAGCTGATGAACGGCATGCGGGCCTTTCCGTTGCTGTTTCTTCTCTCTCTGGCCGGAGGTTTTGCCTGCGGCGCTCTGGTCAGCATCACGCTGCGCCGGCATGGATTTATGGAAACCCCTGAACCGATGAAACGACATAAAACATTCCCGGAGGCGATGAAATGAGATTCCGGCAGCTATTACTTTCAGCCATTACAGCCCTGGTTATCAGCAGCCCGGCGCTGGCTGATGTCCAGGGAGACCTGAACGGATTTTTTGGCAGCCTCGGCTTTGACGGTAACGTCTCAAAGGCACAGGCCTGGCAGGGGCAGGCAGCCGGTTACTTTACCGGCGGTTCGGTCTACCTGCGCACACCGGTCAAGCAGGTGCAGCTGATCTCGATGCAGGTGCCCTCGCTTAATGCCGGTTGTGGGGGGATCGATGCGTATCTGGGGGCGTTTTCGTTCATCAACGGTGATGAACTTCAGCGCTTTGTGAAGCAGATCATGAGCAACGCAGCGGGTTACGCTTTTGACCTTGCCCTGCAGACGATGGTGCCGGAACTCAAGCAGGCAAAAGACTTCCTGCAAAAGCTGGCGTCTGACGTTAACTCCGCCAACATGAGTTCGTGCCAGGCGGCGCAGGGGATCATCGGCGGCCTGTGGCCGGTCTCTCAGGTATCGAACCAGAAAATCTGTCAGGACATTGCCGGTGAAGACAATATCTTTTCGGACTGGGCGGCTTCACGACAGGGCTGTACGGTGGGTGGACAGGGTGACAGCGTGACCGGCCGGGCCTCTGATAATGAAAAAGATCAGGTGCTGAAAAACAAAAACCTTATCTGGGATGCGCTGGGACGTAACCACCTTTTCGACGGTAACCGGCAACTGAAAGAGCTGGTCATGAGTGTGGTCGGCTCCATCATTTTTAACAAAGAAGGGCAGGTTACCATCCTTTCACCGCTGGTAGATAACCGTGACATCATCACCGTGCTGATGCGTGGTGGCAGCGCCAAAATCTATGGCTGCGACGAACCGGATCTCTGTCTCGGCCCGACCGTCGAAGACGTCACCGTCAGCAGCGACGTGGCACTGGTCACGCAGGTACGCAACCTGATGATCTCGATTGATAACAAACTCAGTTCGGATACCGGCCTGTCAGACCAGGAGAAGGGCTTTATAAATACCACGTCGGTGCCGGTCATGAAGTACCTGACCAACTCGCGCAGCATGGGGATGAGCCCTACTTATCTTATCCAGGTGGCAGACTTTATCGCGCAGGACATGATGATGCAGTACCTGCAGGAGCTGGTTAAACAGGCCAGTCAGTCGCTGGCGGGCAAGAACTTCCCGGAACAGGCAGCCGGTGAGCTGCGCAATAACGTCGCCAGTGCACAGTCGCTGCTGGCGCAGATGAAACTGCAATCCACCGCAGACCAGAATGCACTGGATGGGATTGACCGCAACATGCAGTACCTGCAGCAGCAGGTATCCACCATTATCTCAACGTCCTATCAGGGCAATTATCAGTGGGGAACAGGCAATGACTGAAGTCTGGACCATTTATGGCGGAGACATGTGGAGGCAGACGTTTAACGGCGTGGTCACCATTATTGGCTCGGATACGTTCAGCACGCTGAGGCGGATTGTTGGGCTGTTTGGCGTGCTCGGCGTGATGGCTAGTTTCATCAAATCGCGCAATCCGATGGTGTTTGTGCACTGGTTAGCGATCTTTTTTGTCATCACATCGGTGCTGCTGGTTCCGAAACGCAGCGTGCAGATTATTGATATCACGGACCCGGCAGGGATTTACGAGGTCGATAACGTCCCGGCGGGGCTGGCAGCGATTGCCGGGCTGACGACAGGCGGCGGTTTCGGGGTGGCACAGCTATATGACTATGCGCTGGCGCGCCCGGATTCGCTGACCTACACGAAATCGGGGATGCTTTTTGGTTCACAGGTTGTCGCGCAGTCATCGGATTTCCGGACACAGAACCCGCAGCTGGCGCAGATGATGACCGACTACGTGGAAAACTGCGTGGTGGGCGATATCCTGCTGAATAACAAGTATACCGTGTCGCAGCTGCTGAACAGCACAGACCCGCTGTCGCTTATTACCATTAATCCGAGTCCGCTGCGCGGTCTGTATCAGGATGCCGGTGGCGGTCGTCAGTTCATCACCTGCCAGCAGGCGGCGGCGGTCATCCAGAATCTTATCGGTGCTGATATCAGTATCGGTGGTACCACCTGGCACGCGCTGGCGACGCGCCTGTTTGGCAGCCGTATTGATGCTGATTCCCTGCTCAGCAGTGCAATGGATGACAGCTACAACTTTTTTTACACCGGAGGCTTAAACGCCTCGCAGATTATGCGTAATAACGTCACGAATGCGGCTATCCGGGATGGCTGGAAAGGCTTTGCCGCCCGATCGTCGGACACGGCCAACCTGCTCAATCTGGCGACGGAGTCCAGCCTGACCAAACAGCGTATCAGCTGGAGTGCCGGCGGAGTGATTGCGGCACGCACGCTGCCGATGTTCCAGTCGCTGATGATGCTGGTTCTCATCGGGCTGTTCCCACTGGTGATTGCACTTGCGCTGGTTAACCACAGCATTTTCGGACTAAACACCCTGAAGCTCTATGCCGGAGGTTTTCTCTACTTTCAGATGTGGCCGGTGATGTTCGCTATTCTCAACTCACTGGCTAACTTCTACCTGCAATCGAAAACCGGCGGCACGGCGCTGGTGCTGGCAAATCAGGACCAGGTGGCGCTGCAGCATTCGGATGCGGCAAATATTGCCGGCTATCTCAGCATGTCGATACCGGTGCTGGCGTTTTTCCTGACCAAAGGTGCTGCTTCAATAGCCTCTCAGGCTGTGGGCGGCATGATGAGTTCGGCGGCGTTTGCAACCGGCGGACAGGCATCCACGGCGGCTGATGGCAACTGGTCGTTTAACAACATGTCGATGGATAACGTTAATGCGAACAAGTTCGACACCAACATGATGCACAGGTCAGGGCAGCAGGCGTTCCAGACCGGTAACGGCTCGATGCACACCCAGACGGCGGACGGACACAGCGTGTATGACACAAGCGGGGCGATATCGAATCTGCCGGTGAATATGCGACTCAGTGCGCTTGCCAGCAGCGGTTTCTCTGAGCAGGCGCGACAGGCACAGCAGCAGGCACAGAGCTCGCTTGATGGCTATAACCACAGCGTGACCAGCGGCTTCCAGCAGATGAACCAGCTGACGCACCAGAGCGGCAACAGTGACAGCCTGACGCAGGGCAGCGACAGCAGCGTGGCCACGAACATCAGCCGCGGGGCGAGCAAAATGCAGTCGGCCGTGGAAAGCTACGCGAAGTCGCATAACATCTCTGAGCAGCAGGCATACAACCAGCTGATGGATATCAGCAATCAGGGCAGCGCCGGTGCAGGCGCGAGGGCTTATGTGAAGTTTGATTCGGGTGACCAGTTGGCCGGTAAACTCGGCAAGTGGGCTACAGGACTTAGCGTTGGCGGAGAAGGTAATATCAATACCGACTGGCGGCATACGTCAGGCAGCTCGCACGGTACGCAGGACAGCCACGCCGAGGGCCATGATAACCGTCATGACGAGAGCAGTCAGGAAGCCCGTGACTTCCGGGAGGGAATGGATATGGTCACTTCAACCCGCCTGAGCGAATCGGGAAGCCATACGGACAATCAGTCAAATTCGCAGGCACAACAGTTTGCGGCAAACCTGAACGATGCGAAAAGCCAGTACCATCAGTACACGGAAAGCAGCACGCGCAGCCAGGAGTTCAGCCGCATGGCCACCCTGTCACAGACGCAGAGCGCCAGCCTGGATGCGAACTACAATCAGGAGTTTGTGGACTGGAGTACCGCAAAGTTTGGCAGCGATGCACAGAACGTCCTGACCAACGTCAGAAGCGCGCAGGCTGCGGCCACGGAATTTATGCACGAGCGGCTTGAGCCTGAAATCATGCAGAATTACGGCGCCCGCAAGGATCAGGTAAACGGTGAGCCGCTGCAGGCGTCACGTTCGCTGGATGTGCCGGGTCAGCCTGCGCAATATGGCTACGGCGGAAGGGTAAGTGCGCCCGGTGACACTGATGGCCCGGCGTACAGGTCAGCTCAGAGCCCGCATGCACACTCTGCAGGGGAAATCCCGTCAGCAAAAGAGGGCGTTGTGCATGAATCCGCAGCGGTTACTCATCGTGCCGTTTCTGCAGAAGCGCAGAGTTCACGCTCGGGTATCAGCCAAACCGGAGAGGTCAGGACGGGTACACGGGAGCGTAATCTGAACGGCCCGGCAGGCGCACCATCAGAACTGATGACCCGTGATTTCCGGCAGAGTTCGGAGCGGGTCAGCGAACAGGCGTCCGGGACGGGCATTCGTCACGGTGTGGCTGATAGCGTGGCAGAACAAAGATCTGCCGACATGGAAACTGTCAGGCAGAATGACGGCAAAATCGCTGAAAATAAAACCACTGTTCAGACGTCCAGTGATATACTCAGGAATGAGCATCAGGGTGCGGTGAAGAGTCAGCAAATAGGCCGTACTGAAGAGGATTTAAGGCAAACCAAACCTGGTTTTGATCAACTGGAATCTGACGCTTTTAAGAAGAAACTCGAAGATCTTAGAGCGCAGCAGAAGAAAGCCTCGTAATTGATTTTAAGGAAGAACTGAGATGGGAAACTTTACTGCAGCACAAGTTGAAGCGGATGTTAGTCTTCTGATGAATTGCTTGGAATCTAATCAACGACAAATCCCTTCAGCAACAGCATTGATGAAAAGGAGCGCTGCTATTCCTTTCTTTTCGGCTGTGTTGAGTATCTTGAGCTCAGTAGTTTTCTACGTTTCTTTGTACAAAGAAGATTCTTCAATCGACGGATTCATGAGTTTCTTTTTTTCAGAAGGTTGGTATTTGTTGGCAATAACAGCAGGAGTGGGTTTGTTGGTTTTTTTGATGACATACAACAACCAGCTTGCTTATATGTCTCTGCCTTCAGAAGTGAGGACCAAATCACTTATTGTGAGCCACCTTGCGAAAATAGTCAGAAAATCAGTTGGTTTATTTTGCGGGCTGATGATTATAAGTAGCGTTCTCTCTGGTGTATCTGTTTGGTTTGCCATTGCGGTACCTGCGTTGCTGTTATCACAGTTTGTAGTAGCAAGCATTTTGGTTTCAGCTGAAATAAACCGTCTTGGCGCAGGTCTGGCCCTCGAAAAAATCAGCAACCTGATCAAAAAGATTTAAGATTTTAAGTCTCTACCGATATCCCCTTCCGGCTCCCTGACGGAAGGGTTCTCTCCGTAAATTCCATTAAATCAGCGTGCCCCAGGGCGCGACGGCCTGCTTTTCCCATTTAACAAGGATACGTATATGAAAAACCGCAAAGTATTTGTGGCGGCCATTGCTGCTACAACCCTGTTACTGTCCGGCTGTGGTGCATTGAGCACCGCCATCAAAAAACGCAACCTCGAAGTTAAAACCCAGATGAGCCAGACCATTTGGCTGGAGCCGTCAAGCCAGAAAACGGTCTATCTCCAGGTACGCAACACGTCTGACAAAGATATGAGTGATCTTCAGACGCTGCTGGCGCAGGACCTGCAGGCCAAAGGCTATACGGTGACGTCATCGCCTGATTCAGCCTATTACTGGATTCAGGCCAACGTACTGAAGGCCGATAAGATGGACCTGCGTGATGCGCAGGGGCTGCTCTCCAGCGGCTATGAAGGTGCGGCAATGGGCGCGGCGCTGGGCAGCGGTATTACCGCGTATAACAGTAATTCCGGTGGAGCTATCCTCGGTGTTGGACTTGCTGCCGGTCTGGCTGGTATGGCGGCAGATGCAATGATTGAGGATACGAACTACACGATGGTGACCGATCTGCAAATTTCTGAACGCAGCAAGGCATCAGTGACCACGGATAACGTGGCTGCCCTGCGCCAGGGGACCTCCGGTATTAAGCTGCAGACCAGCAGCGAGGAAGGGAACCGCATGAAATACCAGACCCGCATCGTATCAAACGCCAACAAGGTTAACCTTAAGTTTGAAGAAGCGAAGCCGGTCCTTGAAGCACAGCTGGCAAAATCAGTCGCCGGAATTATGTAAGACCTTTTTTGTGTTGATTCCTTTTCGCGATGTCTCTGTCATATTGCGTGACACTAAAAAAGGAATATTGATCGGCCTGCCGGTTGCTCTAACCCGGTGCGGGCATCTTCCAGGAGAGCACAACTGCTTCTCTCCGAACAACAGGATGCCCGCTTTTCCCGCGCGGTATAACACGCGCTTTTTTCTGTTACATCCCTGACGAGTCCGTCTGCGGACCGTCTCTCTCATTTCTCCCGTAATGTCTGCCTGCCCCTGTCCGGGGCGGGTTGTTCCTGCGCGTCATCCGGAGTCTTTATGAGTTTCACCCCGAAATACCTCACGCAGGGCGGTCAGATGACGGCCTACCGTCTGCGCATGTTTGGTCAGGTCAGCAACTGGATATTTCACTGGATACTGATGCTGTTCATTGTCTCCGTGGCGGTGCTGTTCTGGCTGACTACGCCCGATGATGTGCTGCATAACGGTTTCTGGTACTGGGCCGCGTGGCCGACCCATTCTCTGCTGGGGCTGGCTCCCGGCACCACCAGTGCCACCTGGAGTATTGTCTGGCACTGCGGAGATGGTTCGCAGTTGTGCACAACGAAAATGACGCCGTCACAGTTGCTGGCTGACCCCTGGATGCAGGAGATGGGCCATTCTTTTGTAGCCAACCTCAAGTTTCTGTCAGCAGCATGTGGCCTGACAGTTTTTGCTTTGTGGACCCTGATTGTCTGGTACGTCGGCCGTATTGGTAAAAAGGAGAGCGAGGACGAGTTTATCTCCGGTATGACGCTGACGGAGAACCTTAAAGAAGTGAACCGGCTTCTGAAGAAAGCCGGAGAGCGGTCTGACCTGCAGATTGGCGGGCTGCACATGGTAAAGAATGCTGAGGTGATGAATTACCTCATCCACGGCACAATCGGCGTGGGGAAATCCACGCTCATCCGCTGGCTACTGGATTACATCCGTCGTCGTGGTGACCGCGCCATTATCTACGACTCCGGCTGCACCTTTATCGAGACGCACTACAATCCGCATCGCGATAAAATCCTCAACCCGCACGATAAACGTTGTGAAAACTGGGTGATGTGGCGTGAGTGCCGTGACGTGGTCGATTACGAAAACATGACCGCAGCACTGATGCCGGTTGAAGGAGACTCTGACCCGTTCTGGGTTTCCTCCTCACGTACCATCTTCAGCGACGGTGCGATGCAGTTTGCACCCGACCCGGACCGAAGTATTGAGAAGTTCCTGAAGACTCTGCTTTCCATCGATCTGAAAAGCCTGCGTGAATTTCTGAAGAACACACCATCGGCCAACCTGGTCGAAGAAAAAATCGAGAAGACAGCCATCTCTATCCGTTCGGTGCTGACCAATTATGCCAAGTCACTGCGTTACCTGCAGGGACTGGATAAAGAGGGGAAGCCGGAGTTCAGTATCCGCGAGTGGATGACCAGCCCGGAGTTTGATAGCAGCTGGCTGTTTATTTCTACCACGGCCCGTCACCGCAAGGCGGTACGTCCGCTGATTTCCATGTGGCTGTCGCTGGCTACTCTGCTGCTACAGAGTATGGGGGAAAACAGTGAGCGACGTGTGTGGTTCGTCGGCGATGAGATAGCTGGTCTGCAGAAAATCCCCGAACTGAACGAAACGTTGGCCGAGGGGCGCAAGTTTGGCGGCTGCTTCGTACTGGGTATCCAGAATATCCCGCAGCTGGTGCACATCTACGGCCGGGAAATGGCCAAAGCCATTTTTGACCTGCTGAACACCCGCGTATATGGCCGCTCACCGAGCGCAGAAGTGGCGAAAATGGTTGAGGAGGAGCTCGGTCATCAGCGGCGACGCGAGCCGCGTGAGCAGAACAGTTATGGTCTTGACCAGGTCCGTGACGGTATTTCTATCGGCAAAGACAAGGTTAACGAACCCATCGTCGATTATGACGTGATCATGAAGATGCCGAACCTGCGCTTCTACGTGCGCCTGCCGGGTGAGTACCCCGTGGTGAAGCTCAGCCTGAAATACCGGAAACAGAAGAAAAATCATCCGGCACTCATCGACCGTGACTTCCGCGATCGCCTCAGCCCGGAACTTGAATCCATTATTGCCGGTAACGAGCGCGCGGCAGCGGCAGCACAGATCCGCTTCCCGACCGGTGAGGAGATGCTGGAAGGCAGCACTCACGAGACCTTTTCCGTGCCTGAATCAGCACCTGCACACTCAGTTATCCCCGGGTCCGCAAAACATTCCCAGCGGCCTGAGAGTCAGGTATCCGGCATTCCGGCGGCACCGGAACTGCAGCGGGTAAAAGTGCATATCGTGCCCGCAGAGCATCCCCAGGTGGTAGCGGAAGCACCCTCTTTGCCAGATATCCCTGACGCCCAAGCCGGACGACAGACTTCCGCACCGGTCGATGGTTCCGGTACCCCACAGTCAAATATCCGCCGGTTTCCGCAGCGAGTCGTCACCGCCACACCGTCAGCAGAGGAACAGGCACCCGCCCCTTCGGTGGTGAAGAACATTCCCTCCACGTCTGCACCTGAACGCTCCGTGCGTCCGGTCGCCCCGTCACTGGCAGCGAAACCCGTTGTGCCGGGTGTCAGTGCGCTGGACATGCTGGCGAAAAGAGCTAACAGGTCTGCCGCCGCTGAAAACGAAACGGAAACTGACACTGACTCGACCGGCGACGTGCAGGGAGAAGCCCCTGAGCTGAATATGCAGGCGGAAAAAGATGACGCCGGGAGGCTGACAGTGCGAAGCCGCGGACATAGCAAAGGTGAGCCGGAAAGCCGTGAGGAAGCCTATGCCGAGCAATACGTCGGGGCGAACGCCCGCATGGCCGACGAAGAGAAGAATATCCTGCGCCACCGTGATGACTATGCGGCGTATCAGGAGATGAGCGACAGCCTGGACCCGGGAGGGTATGAGCGATGATGACCGTTGCCCCGGTGGCTTCTGCTGCCGACGCTGCCAGCTACTACAGCAGCAAGGATAACTACTACTTTCTGGACGACATGCCGACGCAGTGGCTGGGCGAGGGAGCCCGTGAGCTCGGGCTGGAAGGTCCGGTGGATCTGGATACGTTTACCGGCATACTGCACGGCTCCCTTCCTAACGGCGTGGTACTGGGTAAAGACGTGCAAGGTAGTCACGTCCACCGGCCGGGCCATGACTTTACCTTTTCCGCCCCCAAAAGCGTCTCGATGCTTATCCTTGCCGGCGGCGATAAGCGCCTGCTGGAAGCACACCATGAGGCAGTAAAAGAAACGCTGTCCATCATGGAGCAGATGGTGAGCGCGCGCGACACCAGAGATGGCGTGACCCGAATTGTGACTACCGGAAAAATGGTGGCCGCACTGTTCACGCACGACACCTCGCGTAACCTCGACCCGCAGATACATACGCACGCGGTACTCGCCAACGTGACGGAACTCGACGGGAAATGGAAGGCGCTGGCGACGGACTACATTCACGGTGCCGGCTTTATCGAAACCCTTTACCGCTATCAGGTGTCATTCGGAAAGCTGTACCGCACCGCGCTGAAAAGTAAAACCGAGGCGCTGGGGTATGAAACCGAACTCACCGGCGGAAAGCATGAGCTGTGGGAAGTGAAAGGTTTCACCGGCGACGTCCTGGAGGAGTTCTCCTCCCGGCACCGTGAAATCAGCGCACGCGTGGGGGAGGAGGCCTCGCTGAAAAGCCGGGATGTGGCGGCGCTTGACACCCGCAGACCTAAACAGGATATCAGCCGCCTGGATGATGGCCAGCCGGTCCCGCAGAGTGAGCAGCCAGCGACTTCACCGGAGGGAGATAAGCGGTCCGCGGATGCCGTGACGCCCGGACAGGCTGTTTCGCCGCAGACGCCTGGCCTTCCCGGACCGCCGGTGAAAGGGGGGACAGACGCAGCTGACGATCGCGAGGCCGCCCGCCCGGGTCAGCCGGAGAACACGCTGTCAGAGGTAACCGGCCCGAAACCGGAAGCTCCTCAGCCCGGAGAACGTCCGCTCAGCCGCGACAGCATGAATGAACAGGCCGCACCCGACCAGGCCCCTCCCATTGAGAAACCGGAGACCCCGGACGGACGAACCCGCTTGAAGGAGCGTTGGCAGCGACAGATGAACAGTGTGGATTTTGACATTGAGGGGGTGATACGTGAGGCACGCGAGCGCGAGGAGGCACGGCCGGAACCGGGAGTAGAACGGCCTGTGCCGAGTGATGTGATGGACGCGGTGCGCACCGCCATTTCGGTGCTGAGCGATAACCGGACGCGCTTCACCTGGGGCGACCTGCTGCTGACGGCCCACCAGGCCGGTGAGCAGCAGCACAGCATCCCGGACTTGCGCCACGCGCTGGACAAGGCCATCAGCGACAACCTGCTGGTCCCGCTGGACGGTGATAAAGGCGTGTTCACTTCGCACATTCACCTGCTGGATGAACTGTCCGTGCAGTCACTGGCGGCCGATATCATAAAGGAAAACCGGGTGGTGAACTTCCGTGCCTCCCCCGGCATGACGCCGGCGCACCTGAAACAGGCGGCACGGGCACCGGTGGCCATCCTGAACGCACCGGCGTCGGTGCAGCGCTTGTGCGGGACAGTGGAGGAACTGGTGACAATGTCACGGGAGAACGGCCGTGAAGTCAGTGTCCTGGCCTCCGGCGCCGAACGCGCCCTGACCCTCGGCAAATCTGCGCTGCTGAAAGATACCCTTCTGCAGCGCAGCCGCGTGACGGAGCAGACCTTCAGTCTGGCGCCCCAGAGCACGCTGATTATTGAGAGTGCGGAGAAACTGGGGCTGAAGGAGATGCTTATCCTGACCGGCGAGGCGCGAGAGAAAAACGCCCAACTGCTGTTTCTGGATAGCGCCGGCCGTCAGTCGAACACGAATGCCCTGTCGGTACTGGCCTCTGCCGGCGTTGAACGTCTTAGCCTGACGGCACCTGAGCCGGAGCTGGAGACCCGCGTTATCAGCATTCAGGACAAACGTGACCGCTACCGAGCGCTGGCCGATCGCTTTGCCGAACTGAGCGGCCCGGACAGCCCGGTCACGGCGGCCGTGACCGGCGCGCGTGAACAGCAGCAGCTGACGGGGTACATCCGTGATGCGCTGCAGAATGCCGGGAAGCTCGGCCGGGACACCGTGCAGGTGGAAGCCCGCACGCCGGTCTTTATCACGGCGAAAGAACGGAAGCTGCCGGTGTCATACCGGCCCGGTATGGTGCTGGAAGATCGCAGCGACCGACAGGCCACCCGTCACTTTGTGATTGACCGGGTGCATGATGACACCCGCATGCTGTCGCTCATTGACAGCGACGGCGTGCTGAGCCGGGTAAAACTCAACACCCTCACCGCCGACTGGCGTCTGTTCACCCGGGAGCAGCTGAGTATCGCGCAGGGTGAGCAGCTGTTCGTGCTCGCCGCGGACCGGTCTGCCGGGCTGAAAGCGCGCGACCGCCTGACCGTCACGGCGCTGGAGGATGGTGCGCTGACGGTGATGCGGGAGGGACAGCAGAAGCCGCTGCGCATCGCCACGGACCGTCCCCTGTACGTCACCCACGGCTACGTCAGCGCACCGGGCGCGCGGGATAACGAGCGCGGCACGGTGCTGGCGAGCCTGAGCAGCCGGGAGCTGTCAGCCAACATGATGAACGCCCTGGCACAGTCCGGGTCTGAGGCTGAAATCTTTACCGGTGAGGCGCTGGAGCGGGCGGAGGAGAAGCTGATGCGGCTGCGCACCGGTCGCTCGCCGGTGGCGCTGGTCAGGCAGGTCAGCGGTCGGGAGGACGTCAGCGACGCGCTGGCGACGCTGAATGCGAGCCTGCTGACGGACGCGGAGAAGGCCGTGTCGCGCGCCGTGGCCCAGATGCGTCACGTGTCGTTTCCTGAGGTGAAGCTCCTCGGGGAAGCGGAGCGTTTTCTCGGAAACGTGCCGGTGCTCAGGGAGGAAATTGCCCGGCAGGTGAAAGCCGGCGGGCTGATGCCGGTGATGGTTGACGGTGAACCGCGCTTTGTCTCCCGCGCAACGTGGGAAATGGAAAAGGCGATTGTCGGGGAGATTGCGGCCGGCAAGAATGCGGTCGAGCCGCTGATGGCCACCCTTGCCCCGTCCCTTCTCACCGGCCTCACCGCCGGACAGCAGGCCGCCACCACGCTCATTCTGCAGAGTCCCGACCGCTTTACGGCAGTACAGGGGTATGCCGGTACCGGTAAAACCACGCAGTTTAAGGCCGTCAGGGCGGCCATTGAGACCCTGCCGGAGGGCGCGCGACCGCTGATTATCGGGCTGGCCCCCACACACCGCGCGGTTAAAGAGATGCGCGATACCGGCATTGAGGCGCAGACGCTGAAATCATTCGTGCTGGACTGGCAGCAGCGCACCGCCGCCGGTGAAGAGGTCCGCTACGGCAATACCCTGTTTCTCATCGATGAGTCCTCGATGCTGGGCAACCAGGACACCGCCGCGGCGTACCGTGCGATTGCGGCCGGTGACGGGCGCGCCGTGCCGGTCGGGGATGTGGCGCAGCTGGAGTCCCCGGAGAGCGGCGCCCCGTTCCGGCTGATGCAGGAGCGCAGCCCGATTGACGTCGCCGTGATGAAAGAGATTGTGCGCCAGCGCGACGCAAACCTGAAATCGGCGGTGTACAGCGTTATCGAAAACAAAGCGGCGGCAGCACTGGAGAAAATCAACCTTGTTTCGCCAGGGACGGTGCCACGCGAAACTGGTGTAGTGGCCCCGTCACGCTCGGTGACGGAAACGGGCTCACCGGTCAGAAACATCGTGGCGGATTACATCGGGCGCACGAAAGAAGCCCGGGAGCAGACGATGATTGTGGTGCAGCTTCATGAGGACCGTCGCGCTATCAATGAGGGTATCCACTTCAGCATGGTACAGCGAAAAGAGCTCGGTGATACGGCGGTCACGGTACCTGTACTGGACCGCATCACCGGCGGGAGACACGACTTTAACCGCATAGGGGACTGGAAGGCCGGTCAGGTGGTGCTGGCAAATGAACGCTACCTGACCGTGACCGGTGTGGACCGGGGAACGAAGCATGTGCTTCTGCGCGATGAAAACGGGCGTATGCAGTACTACTCACCGGCTGAGCTTAACGCCACCGAAATCGAGGTGTTTGAGCGGCGCGAAATCGAGCTGAGGGAAGGCGACAGCGTGCGCCTGAACAAGACGCAGAAACAGGCCGGACACGCGGCGCACGAGCAGTATCGCGTGGCGGCGCTGCGAGAGAACGGAGAGATTGTGCTGCAGAACCGGGACGGTGAAAAGGTTATCGATCCGAAGACCGTCACAGCGGACCGGCATGTGGACTATGCCTGGGCGGTGACCGGCTACGGCGCACAGGGGGCGAGTATGGACTACGTGATAGCACTGGAGGGTACCGAAGGCGCCCGTGAATACATGAGCGGAATGCGGGCCTTTTATATCAACGCCTCGCGCGCGAAGGAGCATGTGCAGATTTACACCGACGGCCTGAAAAACTGGCTGGAGACTCTGCAGGGAAGGAAAAACGACCCGGCGACCGCACACGATGCCCTGTCACCGGAGCCGGAACGGGAGCAGATCCGGTCCATCTGGGGGATGGGGCAGCCGCTGTCTAAAACGGCCATCGGCCGCGCCTTTCTGCGCGGGCAGGGGCTGAAGGGGGCACCGATCACCGCCCGGATTATCCCGCCAACAAAAAAATATCCGGACGCACATCTGGCGCTGCCGGTATATGACGGCAACGGCAAAACGGCAGGGTTGACGCTGGTTCCGCTGGCGGCGGAAGCTGGTCAGCCACAGCCGGGAGAGGTGCGTCAGCTTATCACCGGTGGTGCACAGGCTGCCATTGTGCAAAAAAGCCGGAACGGTGAAACCGTGATTGTCAGTGACCTTGCTCAGGGACTGGCTGCAGCGCGTGACAGACCGGAGGCGGGCATACTGCTGCTGACCGGCAGGCAGTCTCCTTCTTCTCCGTTGCTGAAGGTGGCGGGCGGGCATCCCGGACAGGCCACGCGTCCGGATGAGACGCTTCTGCGGCTGGTGCAGTCAGAATTGCAGGGCATACTTCGTGCCCTTCCGGAGGATGCTTCTGTCCCTGATGAAAAAGCGGTGCTTCGTTCAGCGCTTGAGGCCGTGGAAAAATCACAGAGATTGCCGGACTTTCAGATGTCGGATGAAAGAACCCCACAGAAGGAAGCAGCCGATATCAGGAGCATCGTGGAGGTGCGTGATTCGCTGACTACTCGCATTGCAGACGTTATAAAGCAGCAGCTGCAGTCACTCCCGGGCGAAAAAGAACCCGATTATGCGGCGCTGGTCCGCCAGGCTTCCGCTGCGCTTGCAGGCGAAAACAATCTGCCGGACAGCGCTGCTGTGCAGGCGGTCCTGAGTGCGCTTTCAGGTGCTCAGATCCCAACAGATTTTCGCCGGTCTTCTGACATCACCCCGGGTGAAACGATTCCAGCAGGCGTGCTGAAACAGGTACAGGAAGAACAGGACCGGAACCGGGCACCGTTAAAGAATATGCAGAATGACCTGTCAGAGAAAGTGCTGGCCAGTGCAGCATGTGAAATGGAAAGACAGCGTCAGCCTGAGATCCCGCCGGAAACAAGAGGACGGCAGCCTGAACGGGAAGAACTCTCCCATGACAGGGTCCGAAATATCCAGAAAGAACGTTAATCACTACTGCCGGTCCCATTCCGGCAGTCAACATGCCCCCTCCGGCTGATTGCCGGATTACGAGATATTTCCATGAAAAAAATGTTTAAAGTGGCCGCGCTTGCGCTGGTGCTGAGTACGTCTTTTGCCACCGTCAATGCATTTGCGACAGAGGAGGCAGATTTCACGCCGGCACAGCAGGCGAGAATCGGTGAGATTGCGGCAGAATACCTCGTCGGACACCCCGATGTGCTGATAGAAGTGAGCAGAAAATTACAGGCCCGCCAGGCTGAACTTCAGCGACAGGCCCTGATATCCGCCGTATTACACAGCCATCGTCTGCTGATGCAGCTCGATGGCGTACCTGTGAAAGGTCCTGCGGGGTCGGCAGTGATTGTGACGCAGTTTTTTGACTATGAATGCAGCGTATGCAGCGCGATGGCCCCGATTATGGAGAAAGTAATGGCCACTAACCCCAATGTACGTTTTGCCTTCCGTGACTGGACTATCTTTGCCGGACGTTATCAGGAATCTACGATGGCTTCCCATCGCGGCCTGGATATCTGGCGGCAGAAGGGGGCTGACGCCTATATGGCCTATCACAATGGGATTTACCGTACAGGACATAATGAGGGGCACCTGACAGCTCAGGACATTGAAAGCGTGGCCACTGCCGCCGGCGCGGGTGCGGAAAATGTCAGTAGTCGCATTCAGTCACATGCCCTGATTAAAGGCAATGATGAGTTGGCTGAAATGCTGGGTCTTACAGGGACGCCGGGGATTATTGTGATGCCGGCAGAGAATGCTACAGCTGCGAATATCACAGTGTTTCCAGGGATGGCAGGTGAAAAGGCGATGCAAGAGGCAATAGCCCGTGCAGCAAAAGGTTGAAAAAAAGCCCGGACTACCTGTCCGGGCTAAACAGCCTTGTCGATTATCTATGCAATGCCTTATGCGTAGCAGAGTGTGATGTATTTGTATCTGTGTTTAATAATGCTTAACTTATTGTTTTTTAATATAAATATAATGGGATTTTTTATGGCGAGAAGATAAGTGATATTAAAGTTTATATTTAGTGTTGTTGGTTTTTTGTTGTGATAGTTAAAACCCTCATATATTCATGCTTACACATATGAAAAGGTGGTTTTTATATCAAATCATAATATTTCTTTGTGAAACTATTTTTTACGAATGCACTTTCGATTCCCAATGTTTATGTCAAAATATATTGTTGGTGAATAGTTTCGGTTTTTGATTATTTTTTTAATTGTATTTTGCATTTAGGCTGTCTCTCGTTTTTATAATTAACTTGAATAACCCAATTCTTTTCTTGGGTTATTTTAAAGGAATAAATTAAGATGCAGTTAATTTCATCTTCGTTCTGTGGAGTAATTTTATGTGCAAAATACAAGCGTATCAATTATTCCTTTTGTTCCTGTTCTCCCCAATGATTGCATATTCCTGCGGAAGTAATGAATATGAACAATGCTGGAGTGTAGATTTAGGTCCGATCGGGACAGCAAAAGATTGTAAGTGCCTCCCAAAAATAGGGGGGGGGGGCAAACCGGTGAAACCGTTAAAAAGACGGTTAACCCTGTATTTGAAGAGGTACGTAAGTCACCTCAGGCAGTTCAGGAGTGTTTAGGTCAAGTAGATAAATGTATGATGCAAGTAATTTCACAACCACTTGCTACAACTATACAAATATACATTGACGGTTTGTATAAACAATCAGAAGGTGGAGTTAGATCTTTTTCCCCTGAGTTTATTGCATTGGCACAACCATATTACAATGTTGATCTTAGAAGCATTACGTATGCTGACGATATTAATACTGGGGTGGGAATGAATGTTTCTTATTGTGATCGCATTTTTTTACTGGGCACGGAAGTGTATGGAAAGATCAGTCAGAATTGCATCTTGTTCTTCATGAACTTGAACATATAGTTCAATGTCAAGGAAGAGGGAAATCAACCTATCTTGCTGAATTTGTTCTAAAGGCTGGCATGGATGTTATTAAAACAGGTCGTTTTAATGTTCACGATGTTCATGATTACGAAGTTGCTGCAGATGCAAAAGCTAATCAGTTGACTGGATTACTTTGGGGAAAAATACAAAATAGAACGATAGCAATTCCTGATGGTAATGCACAATCGGGTGCAACACCAGCCCCGGCTATGCTTGATGAGCCAATGTTATCAACTCCTTCCCAAGTCATTTCTAATTGTCAGACATTTTTGGGGTCTTGTCCGATGCCACCAATAATTGCACCAGTTGGAACGAGATGTTATTGCAATACCTCTAATGGTCCGATCACAGGTACCGCGTACTAGATGCGAATATTTCGCATCAGCAGATTGAAATTTTAATCCGCTGATGTACATATATAACGTCCAGCAACGTAAATTATACGAAACGGACGAATGCGCATTAAAGCAGCACACTTTCAACGTGCCTGATGATCCGTACCAAAAATGGCAAAAACAAAGGCAACAATTCAGAAGCTAGAGACCTTCCAGTGATAGTCAGAAGCGACTTCACTGGCAATTTTTATTCTCTCTTCTGGCGACTGTTGTAGTGATAACGCAATTTTTTCTATGAAGGCTCCCATCGTTTCTTTAGATCGCTCAGCGAAATCAGGATTTACGGCTTGGTCGTCATATCTGAGTACGTATGACCTCGCCGCTACCCCGATTAAAAAATAGATAACTGCATTTTCCTTGTCTTTCATCATCAGATTGAAAGTATATGTATATAACTCCCTGAAAGCATCGGTACCCGTTCCCGCACTATCAAAGCGGTCTTTTATTTCATCAAACGTCATAACTCCTCCAATTCCACAATTTCAATCTTACCTGCATACCTATTTACTGCTGCCTGAAAAAGATACATTGAGCGTTTTTCATCAGGTGTCCTTTAACAATCTCTTGAGTAAATCAGCGCCTTCCCGTCCCTTATACGCTTTTCTCCACAATCTGATCATGAGGTCTTCATGCTTCTTTACCGCTTCTGGCGCGTATGTCACTGTTCCAATGCCGTTTGATACATTCGGCATTTCTCCCAGCCTGAACGGGCTAGTTACGAGTACGCTGTGGGAAGGGCCAGACAATACCTGAAACGTTGAGGACGGCATTGCCTCATCAATAATGCCAATCTGAATATCAAGCGGCTCACTATACATAAGTTCTGCCAGCTTTATCACTTCGTGGCGTGCCGCTTTAACTCGCTGTAAAGAGACACTTTGAGGTAAATCTAGTCGCCCTACCATACCTGTGTGGATGAAACGTTCCAATTCTCTCAGTCCGACCAGGCTAATGATATGCGGCTTACGTTGTTCAAAATAGGCACGGCGCTCAATGAGGATATTGATGATGGAATCAATATTCCTCTGCTCGATTTCTTCACTACCTTCCGTGGTCTTACTCTCTCTTAGCATGTCCCTTAGCACTTCAAGGTAACTGTCCGAAGTAAGCAGCAACGATACGGGCTCAAAGTGAGCCAAAATCCGGTCACTCACACTTTCGAGTTGACGCATTCTTTCAAACAACCCAAGCGCGGTTGGGTAGTATTCCGACTCCACGCCAAGAAGTGAGGCCAGTGATGTTCCAAGAACGTGAGCCAGGCGATCCAGCGTCTCAATTTTAACAATATCACCCCGCTCTATACGGTAGATTACCGCCCGAGATACCCCCAGTTGTTCCGCAATATCCTCTGCCTGTAGAGAAGCACCAATCCGGTACGCTTTGAGGCGATCACCTATTGCGGCATAATCAATCGATGAATTCCAGTTATCAGTCATTTTGTCTTAATTCAGGTCAGTAGTATCAAAAAAGAGAATACAGACCCTTTCAGGAATAACAACTACCTGCCCCATAAACAATCATCAGACACGCCAGAATCATCAAAAAAATAACCCTCAGCGGCCAACGCCATAGGATGTGACATTGGTTTCCCAAACTTGTATATCTTACCTATTGACCATCAGGCGCCAGTTTAAGGTGATGTCTCCGGGAAATGGATCTATCCGAACATTCTTTGCTACGACTATTGGTTCGGGCAAAATAAAGGCTGCTCGCTCTAATGTTACAGTACCCGCGTTAAAAGGCAGCGCGTAAAAAATCGCACCATTTTCACTTACGAACGCTTCCAGATGCTCCAAGGCACCTGCTGTTTCAAAAACTGTGGCGTAACATTCGAGTGCGGATGGTGCATTGAATATTCCGGCACAACCGCACTCTGCCAGTTTGGCGGCGCGGGGATGGGGAGCGGAATCCGTTCCCGCAAAGAATCGACGGTCGCCAGACGTAGCGGCCGCAATCAAAGCCTGACGGTGACGTTCCCTCTTCAGTACAGGCAGACAGTAATAATTGGGTCTGATTCCTCCGTTGAAGATCGCGTTGCGATTGAAAAGCAGGTGCTGAGGGGTGATGGTTGCACCTGTCAAACCATCTTCCTGCTCCTGTATGTATCTGACTGCATCCTGAGTGGTGATGTGTTCAAGCACAATTTTCAATTGTGGATAATCGTGCCTCAGTTCAGTCACTGTCTCTTCAATAAAAACCATTTCCCGGTCAAAAATGTCAACGTCCGGTCGGGTACTCTCGCCGTGAATGAGAAGGGGGACCCCCAACTCCTGAAGCACTTCAAGGCAGCATCGGATCTTGCCGACTGACGTGACGCCATATTCTGAATGTGTAGTTGCTCCTGCGGGATACCATTTCACGGCGGTTAGGATACCGTTTTTATGCCCTATGCGTAGTTCTTCTGGCGATGTGTCATCACAGAGATAAAGTGTCATCAGAGCAGTGAAATCATGGGCAACCGGTACCGCGGCGTTAATTCTCTCGCGGTAGGCTTCCATTGCAGCCACCGTTGTCACAGGCAGGCGGAGGTTAGGCATAATGATCGCTCGCGCAAACTGCCTTGTAGTAAAAGGCAGTACGGCCCTGAGCATTTCACCATCCCTTAAATGGAGATGAAAATCGTCAGGTCGGCGCAGAACCAATGTTTTTTTTTCCCATTCTAATTCGATAGTTTCTTTCATTTCCATTCCTCAAGCGTCTGCTTAATGACCCTGACTCCTTGCAAAAAATCGTTTATCTCCATAGCTTCATGGGGATTGTGAGAACCGTTCTGATTACGGACAAACAGCATGCCACTCGGGATCCCTTGGCTGGCAAAATTAGCTGAGTCATGACCCGCACCGCTTGCTAATTCCAGGTGCTCAACAGAAAGAGCCTTACAGCCTCGTTTGATGGCAGCAAACACCGGACCTTGCAATGTTGCTGGATCCGTGAAAACTGGACTGTCAAACATGAATTTCACGCCTCGCGTCTGACTCACCGCTTTAGCCTCAGTCAAGATGTCCTCGGAGAATGCTTTCAAGATGTCGGCATTAAGACTGCGCGCTTCAAGGCTGAAGCTGACATGCCCCGAAATTCTGGACACGGCATGCTCTTCTGCGTCTGTCTGAAATATCCCGGTGGTGACCACAAGGTCTTCACCATCTGACAAGCGTGACTGCCAGCGAGCATCCAGGCGCATGATTAAGTCGGACACGCCGCAAACTGCGTCATGACGGAGATCTCGTGGAACTGCCCCTGAATGCTGGGCATCACCAATGCAATGGATGTGGTTATAGCGAACATTCCCCCGAATACCACTGACAACGGCAAGAGGCAGCGCTTTTTCAACCAGCACCGGGCCCTGCTCAATATGCAATTCCAGCCAAGCGAGAATATTCTTTTTTTCGACCAGCGCCTGCTGGCTGCGGATAGCACGGATATCAGCCCCCAGCTTTTCAAGGCACCGGCCAAGCGTTTCGCCGGTAACGCGATGCTTACGTTGTTCCAGATCTTCAGCCGTCAGGAGGCCAAACATCGCACTGGATCCCATATAAGCCCTGCCAAACCAGGCACTTTCTTCCCCCCGGAAGGCTACGACTTTTACCGGTACGGGGAGCTGGCGATTCTCCCGCTGGCTGGAGATAAGAATAATCAGTCCGGCGATAACTCCCGCGAGGCCGTCGAAATTCCCCCCCTGAGGAACAGAATCAATGTGAGAACCGATCCAGACTGCCGGAGTATCCTCATCGACTCCCTCCTGACTAAAAATAAGGTTTGCCGCACGGTCGGAGTGGACTATCAGCCCTTCATTTTTGGCGAACCTGCTCAGGTATTCACCGGTGGCTGTCTCACCCGGCCCGAAACTATCCCGACTGACGCCAACACCATCGAAGCTCAGTTGGTAAATATCAGAAAATAAATTCTCTGCTAACTGCCGGTAATCAGAAATAGACATTTTAGCTAATTAACCTTTCATTGGCGCGTTGTAGGCTCGCTGAGCGAACTTATACCAGCGGGAAGCTAGCTGCTCATCAATATCGACTTGGCCAATTATGTCCCGTACTTGGCTGATGCTGTATTTCGTACAATAATCATCAATACCATTTATGATTTTCTGCATGACACCAGGATCCATAAAAGATGCGGTGCCTACCTGAACAGCCGTAGCGCCAGCCAGCATGAACTCAATAGCATCATCTGCGCTAGAGATACCACCACAGCCAATGACCGGAACTTTCAGCGCGCGGTAACACTGATGAACCATGCGTAGTGCGATAGGCTTGATAGCCGGTCCCGATAACCCCCCCATGACATTCCCAAGTCGGGGTTTGCGCGTATGGATGTCAATTGACATGGCAAGAACGGTATTCCCCATGACAATCGCGTCGGCACCCGCCGCTTCCGCGGCCAATGCAATTTCCACCACATTACCCGCGTTAGGAGTCAGCTTCGCCCAAAGCGGAAAATCGCTTTTCCGCCGGATCGCGCTAATGACGTCAAACGTCGTGTCGGGAGACATTGCAAAGGCCATCCCGTCCGCTTCGAGGTTCGGACAAGAAATGTTCACTTCAATTGCAGAAACTGGCGGTAACGCCATCTCAGCGACTGCGCTGGAAAATGATTCAGATGTATCAGCGGAAATCGATACGATCAGCGGTGTGGAAAACGCAGAATAGGCCGGAATGACTTTTGTCCGGTAATATTCAAGTCCCTGACTCGGAATGCCGATGGCATTCATCATTCCGCCACGTGTCTCACACACCCGAGGAACAGGATTGCCCGGCCGCTTTACCGGGGAAACGCTCTTCAGTACCAGTGCGCCGAGCTGATTAAAATCAAGAGATTCACTGTACTCGATAGCAAAACAACCAGAAGCCGGCATCACCGGATTTTTAAGTTTGAGTGCCCCGAGGCTCACATTAAGTTCAGGCAAATTCCACCTCCCCAACGACTGAACGAATGGGAAACACCGGCCCTTCACGACAGACACGCAAAAATTCAACCTGACCGTTCTGCTGGATAGGCCTCACACAAGAGAGGCAGACCCCCATTCCACAGGCCATACGCTGTTCAAGCGCCACTTCACCTTCGGTATAAGGAAAGTCGGAAAGGATGGACTGAAGCAACTGGAGTATGCGATGTGAGCCGCATGTATAAATCATATCGTGGTGATTCTTTGCAAGAATTTCACGCAGCAGCTTATCCAGCGAACTCACCTCTGAGGTGCCATCGCTGTCATAGAGGCAGTGAACGTCAGCGTCTATGCCGCGCAAAAATGCATCCCGCATAAGGTCTTCGGGGGTTCTGGCAGACATAATAACCGTGAGCGCTATACCGGCACGGGCAACTTTCTGCACCAGTGGGGCCATCGTGGCAAGACCCACACCACGGGCAACCACCATGACCCGGCGAAATTTAGGCATGAGCGTAAAGGTATTACCAAGCGGCCCGACAATTTCCATCTCATTTCCTGTTGGCAGCTCGGCAAGCGCCTGCGTGCCAGCTCCCGAGACATTGTACAGAAACTCGATTGTCCCTGGCTCAGGCCCGGTGCCGTATACGCTCATTGGTCTGAGTAAGAAAGGATGTAATACATTCACGTCCGGACATTTTAGCATGTAAAACTGCCCTGGACGGGTGGTTCCGTTGAGATCTACCCCCGCCGTCAGGCGCAGATATTTATAGCGTTTGTTAACCCAACTATGCTCAGTAACCAAGCAGCGGTGTGACGCTACCTGACCAGCATTACGTTTAAAACAGCCTGTGTCACCCATGTTGGAATACCCATCAGCGTGGTGAAGTAAGAAACTACATTGATTATCATATATGACACTAATCTCAAAAAAGATACAGTGATTTTTTTAAAATAATTATAGATTGGCATGTTTTTTATCATTAAATGGTCACTCGCCATAAACATTAAATATCTGATTTTAAAGTATTTTAATAATATTTAATCTAAATCCTTTATTACAAACCTCACCGATTTAATATCTCACACCTAAGTTCTGGCACTTAAATTGCTACGTATCAGTATCAAAAATGATATTAGTGTCATAATTCAATACTTGTGCACCATAATAAAGCAATTCATTATTTTGTTTGCACCAAAAAAGATCGTTAGGAGAAAGATTATGGATTCAATGAACAATGTCCGTTCCACAGAATGTGGTGGAAGTAACCCCGCAGAAAAAATAGACAGCTACAGCTGGAAAGTCCTGATCGGGTCAGCTGTAGGTTATGCAATGGATGGTTTTGACCTTCTTATACTGGGGTTCATGCTGCACGCAATATCAGCTGACCTTAACCTAACCACCACACAGTCAGGGTCGCTAGTCACATGGACGCTAATTGGAGCCGTTGCGGGAGGCATTATTTTCGGTGCCCTAAGCGATCGCTTTGGGCGTGTACGTGTACTGACCTGGACGATAGTGTTGTTTGCTGTCTTTACCGGTCTGTGCGCTTTCGCCACTGGTTACTGGGACCTACTTATTTACCGAACCATTGCCGGAGTCGGTCTTGGTGGTGAGTTCGGCATCGGTATGGCACTGGCTGCAGAAGCATGGCCGGCGCGTCACCGCTCGCGCGTTTCGTCATATGTGGCATTAGGCTGGCAGGCCGGTGTACTCCTTGCTGCCGTTCTTACGCCAATGCTGCTTCCGGTAATCGGTTGGCGTGGAATGTTCATTGTGGGTGTTATTCCGGCATTCATTGCCTGGTTTATCCGTCACCGCCTGCATGAGCCAGATGTATTTGTGAACCAGAACGCCGTTCACAAACCTTCAATTCTTGAGTCGTTCCGTTTACTAGTAAAAGACAAGGCAACGGCCAAAATCAGCGCAGGCATCGCGGTACTAACCTCAGTACAGAATTTAGGTTATTACGGGATCATGATTTGGATGCCAAGCTATCTTGCAAAACAGCTGGGATTCGGCCTGACAAAATCGGCAATGTGGACTACTGTCACTATTCTCGGAATGATGGCAGGGATTTGGGTATTCGGCCAGCTTGCCGACCGTATTGGAAGAAAACCTGCATTTATTTTTTTCCAGACAGGTGCAGCTGTATCTATCGTTTTTTATTCACAGCTCACCGATCCCGTCACAATGTTATGGGCAGGCGCCCTGCTGGGTATGTTTGTCAACGGCATGCTTGGCGGATATGGTGCACTGATTTCTGAAGCATATCCCACCGCAGCCCGTGCGACCGCACAAAACGTATTATTTAATATTGGTCGTGGAGTTGGTGGATTTGGTCCCATTCTGATCGGAACAATAGCCACAATGTATTCTTTCCATCTGGCTATTGCTCTACTGGCATCTATTTACATTATCGATATTATTGCGACGATATTTCTTATACCCGAACTCAAAGATAAGGAGTTAGATTAGACTATAAAATGAATGATTTATCTTAGTTGCTAAGAGGATAATTACCACCCCGCAGAACTAAATTCTATCTTACGGGGTGGAAATAAAGAGCAGTATTTTAAATTTAGTTCTGATAACAATTGGAGCTGAGGGTTTTTACTGTTTTTATTCAGTCCGTGATGGTTATTTCTCCACAAGAGAAATGAAAACATTATCTTTTTCATGAAAAAATATTTTCTTCAGGAATCAGGTGGCATTAATGCGCAATAAAATTTTATCCGCTGCAGTACTACTTCCTTTATATGGTCAGGGAGCTCTTGCAGCTTCTGTCTATAGTGATACCAATAATATGTGCTCATCACCAGACAGCACCAGCCTGTATAAGGCGATTGGTTGTGGCAGCGTACACGGAAGCGTGCGCTTGTTCTCCTATTCAACCCACAATGCATATTTCACTCGCGGGCTCAATCAGGACACAACTGCATTAGGTGGTTATGTCACTTATAAAACGGCACCTTTCTATGGTTTTCAGGCCGCCGTGGGGCTAGAAGGTCAGACCAACCTTTTAAAAGGCACTGACACTGTGCCTGAATTGGCTCATGACAGTGGAGGATTTAGCGAGGGTTATCTAGCATGGAACAAAGGAATTTTTTCAGTCACTGCCGGAAATCAACACCTCAATCTACCTTTTCTTGGAGACTATTCAAAAGCCCGTGTACTGCCTTATCTTTATCGTGCGGTTGATGTCAAATACGGAAATGAAACTGATTTCATACGTGCAACACGTGTCTTCAGCTATAAAAGTTATGCCGACTCTACATTTACCAAACAATCACGTCTGGCGCAGGACAAGACCTTCAACGGGGAAACTAAAGGTCTCATTGCTTTAGGAGCCGGTAAAAAATTTGATATTGGCCAGCGATATATAACCACTCAACTATGGGACGAGAAATACTACGGCATCCTCAACCTTGCCTGGGTTGAAGCACATTACATTGCCCCCGACTTATTCTGGAAACCAGATGTAGGTATCCAAGGCTTTTACGGGAGAAATACCGGTGATAGCGTGCTAGGAAAAATTGAGAACCGAACGCTGGGTATACAACTGGTTTTTCACCCAACTAGCGCTCTCAGCTGGCAGATTGGATATGACAAAATATTTTCTGATGCCGATTCATATAAGAATGGCGCTTTGGTGACTCCTTATGCTTATAAAACCTCCTCCGATCCCTATTTTGCAAAACCCTATTTCACCAGCACTCCTATGATCGGTGCCGGGAATGCCTTTTCTACGCAGCTTACCTGGAATTACTCCCAGAACTGGACAGCCGGAACCCGTTATTCGTTTTTGGATCTGAAACCAAGTGCAACTTCGAAAAGTATCAATCAGTCAGAATATCTGATATTTGCAAGTTACAAATTTGATAACTCGCTTAAAGGGCTGAGTATTTCAGATTATTTCGGTTTTCAGACCTCACCGCTGTATAACCGGGAGTTTATTCAGAACCGTTTACAGCTGGCTTATGATTTTTGATCTCTTGCTTCTGAGCCTTCTGTAAGCATAAGAAGTCTGCTTAACAAAATCTGCCATTTATAAAAAATGTGTTTAGAGTGCCTCTACATTCTTAGATAAGTCGCTCCCGAATAGCGGGGTTTAAACGCCGCCTAGGAACGCAGCCGAAATTCCCAGGCGGTGAGCATCAATGTAAAATGAAAAAACTAGTGGCTCAATTCGACATCTCTTGGTTAGTAACCTGGCGGTTATGCACGTCCTTCGTGAGTGGAATCATCCTCAATTGGATTGGTCACAAGATGACTCGAAAGAAATGTGAATGCCTAGGCTATCTGGTCCCGGGACCGGTAAGGGCTGAACAACTCAGATGCGCTTTGCAGTGTATTCTGGCCCGTTATGCAGTAATGACATCGGTCAAATATATCACTAGGATGCCTTAAGTACGACGCTAGGTGGTGCTGACCGCATTTGTTAAAGCGCAGGAAATATCTGCGCTGGACTAAGCAGTAGATGTGCTCGATATGATGATACTGGACATTACACGTGAGGCGAAGAAAACAGGGCAGAAAAAGCGCCTTAGGGCGCTGAAAGACCCTGACCGTGCAGCACTACTACTGGCGCGATCCTGTGCGCTTAACGTTTGGTATGTATGCCACGAAAGAATTTGAAGCAACTGATCCTATATTCGAGGAACGCCAAGGGGATGCCTTTTACATTTTCACAGATTAGAAAAGGATTAAAAGTTAAACTTCGAAACCAAATATAACCTGTTTTCAATTCAAAACATAGCGAACTATAAAAATTATACTCTGACGATTTTTACATCTGAATGATTAAGTGTTTACCTCACACCACACCCAGCCGCAGCAGCGAAGCTGCACGCTTCTTCGAGCTCACAGTGGCTTCTCTGTAGCTGATCCATAGGGGAGTGGTGGTAAGTTTTCACGTAGCAACGGGGGATGAAAAGTGATAAATCATGCAACCAAGGATTTGGGGGATATTTCAGGGGTAAATGGATACTGTATTAAACATAATAATGATTTTGCGATCTTTTTTAATTGCCTGATATATATGATATTTAGATATATTGGCAGAACTGAAATGACCGATTTGGGCTATCTGCTGATACTACCTATGTCCGCTGCTCGGGGTGATATCTTTTCACACATCTGCACAGAGTGATGACTTGATGGCCTAACGGATCGCTGTCAACACCCAGTAGATCCAGGAATCAATGGGACATCATTCACCATAATAAAAAAATACCACTGAGAGTGGTTGTGTTGATTAAGGAATTATTATGAAACAGCAGCCTCAAAGCGACAGAGGTCACAAATCTGACGCCACATACAGATAATGGAAGCAAAGATCACGATATTGACCATACTTACTCTAACTGATGACTCCCTGTTATAAAATAGTGCGTTGCACTGCCTCTGAAGCTAAAGAACCCCATTATTCAGAGGTTTTTCTTTTCTTTATTCTTGTGTTAGGTGACTTAGCATAACGCTCTATCATCTTTTAACATCCATCATTCCTCTGAGGTAGCTAAATGGCAATTACACACCCAACCGAGGCGCAAATCGATACTTATATCAAAAGTATCGATCCACTTTATGTTAAAGCTAAAGCTGTGATTATCAAAGTTGAGAATGATTTATGGTTATCCAACAATATGATTAACAATAAAAAAATTATCGAGGAATTAGTGACAATGCTGGAGTCAGAAAAAGAGCCGTACTTACTTGATACTTATCGAATGGCACTACAAATGATTCTTGATCAAACACCCGACGATGTCTACCAATGAGTGCTATGCTTTAAATGGTGTTCCAAAAGATACTCTTTCCTTTCATTGGACTGTTAGCCCCTGCTTCAGGGGCTTTTTTTATTTGGGCAGTTAGTTAATGTACCAGAGGTTAAAAAACTTGAGATTATTAACTGAAACCGCCCCGAAAGGCGGTTATTAGTTTATCGCTTAGGCGATTCATCATTAGGAAACTCGGTATCCGGATCATCATCTTCATCCGGGAACTGGCTGTCAGGGACCTCACCTTCATCAGGCAGCGGTTCAACACCATCTGGACGTTCTGACATACTGATCTCCATTATGCGTAACTGGTAATCTAAATTTTAGCGCTATCATGATTATAATTATGAGCATTATAACGAATGCGTGATTTAAGCGTAGAAAAGAGAATAAAGAACCCCCCCCCCTTTCTTTTTTATGAATATCGTCTACACAATCCGTTATTGTAATAAGATGAAATAAAAAGCCACCTTAAGGTGGCTTTTTATTATTCCTTTGAATTCCTGTCTCTTTTTGTCACTTTTTCCTTGGCGGATTCTTTATTTCCTGTCGGAAGTTTTCCTGGTGTAGAAGCGCTTCCTTCACTCCCTTTTTTACCTTCTTGATTGGTCATATAAGCCTCCATCATTACTTAGTATCAAAATCATTATAGCTAAAAAATGACTATTCAGATGTTCTCCATCAATTATGTTATGAATTATTCCAATTCTGAAGGCAGTCTCTGTCATCATTTTCGAGACCGAATCCAAGCTTATCGCTGTAGCGCATAGGTAAGAAACTACGCTGGGCATCGTTGATTCTCAAATTATTTCATAACAGCCTCAGAGGATTCCTGTAAGCTTTGAAAAGTATCCGCCAGGCCTTATCTGAGCCTTCCTCAAAAAACTGTGTGGCGATACCCTTTTCTTTCTTGTGAGTTCCGTTCCTGTGTTTATTGTATGTTTCTAGCCAAGAATAACTCAGGTAAGATCGTCTTAAGGGATAATGACGCGAACCTGATTTCTGATAACGGCTCTGTTTCTTGAAGCCTGATGTAGCAAGATGCACCCAAGGCGAGAAATATTCAGGGTATTCAGGATGATTGTGCCCATTGGGTGCTAAGGCGAAGCGTCATTATAGAAAAGAATTTCATTTGCGTCAGGCTTACTGGAAGGAGAATGGGCATAGCAAAAAATCAATTTATTCACTTGGTAACATTAGCCCTCGCGGGTCTTGCGCAGTAGTTTAGCAGCATCGTGAGTAATGGCTCTGACAGGCAAGTGACCGGATGAAGCCTTCATGCGTTCCAACTCATAGATGATATTGTCTGTGTTTACCGGAAGCCCTTTTGCTACGATCGAGATCACTGCTGTACCAATAGCGCATCCGATTAAACCTGTTCGGTCTGTTTTAGAATAGCTCATAAGGTTAGAGGCATATTTGTAACGAATATCTTGACTATAGCACGAAAGGGAAATTATAAAAATCTCATCACGATGAAAATCAAATAAATTTACTGGTGGTGTACGTCCAGGCATTTTGTTGCGCACAGCATAGATGGAAAAAGCATAGATAAGTGCTTAACTAATGATATGGGCTGAAAGTGGAGGAACTTTATGAATCTTGATGCATTAGCACGATATCTTGATCTTACAGCACAAGAGTTAAGAGAAACAGGAATTAGCCAAAATGATATTCACGAAGATCCAGGTGACAAAGTTGATTTAATTAATAATTATTATTTTAATGTCCCTGACAAAACACCACAGCATATACTGGGTAGAAAAAATTGGTCTCTTGGGGAACGGATCGACTTCCCCGGCGAAATCCTTGACTTATAGCCGAAGTTTTCTCGATGAAAATTTGATAAAGGCAGCATGGGGAATAAACGTAAGAATGATGATTCGTTTCAAACATGGTGGCCGTCGTCAGTGGCCACCTTTGATGAAATCAAACTGTGCCAGTGCCACCATCAGAACACCAGACCTGGCCAGAGGTGTAACTTGCTTCATCGGAAGCGAGCAGTACGTACAGAGGAGCGATTTCCACCGGCTGACCTGGACGACCCAGTGGAGCCTGCTCGCCAAACTGTTTCAGTTTCTCCTGCGGCTGTCCACCTGAAGGTTGTAGCGGCGTCCAGTAAGGACCCGGTGCAACAGCGTTAACACGTATTCCTTCCGGGGCCAGTTGTTTCGCCAGCGCTTTTGTGAATATGGCGATGCAGGCTTTGGTCTGTGCATAATCCAGCAGAATAGCGCTCGGTTCGTAAGCCTGCACAGATGACGTATTAATAATGCTGGCACCCTTATTCAGGTGTTTCAGCGCTGCTTTGGTTATCCAGAACATGGCATACACATTGGTTTTGAATGTCGCATCAAAATCTTCAGTAGTAAGCTCTCGGATGGATGAGCAGAACTGCTGGCGACCCGCGTTGTTCACCAGAACATCCAGCCCGCCCAGTTCATTTACGGCTTTTTCCACCAGTTGGTTGCAGAATGCTTCACTGCGGATATCCCCAGGCAGAGCAACAGCTTTACGCCCTTCTTCACGGATAAGTTTGATCACCTCTTCAGCATCTTTTTCCTCTGCGGGCAGGTAACCAATGGCAACGTCCGCCCCTTCGCGTGCAAATGCAATCGCCGCGGCACGTCCAATACCTGAATCACCGCCGGTGATCAGCGCTTTTTTGCCTTTCAGGCGACCATGCCCCTGATAGCTGGTTTCACCGTGATCCGGAACAGGGATCATATCGGAAGCCAGACCAGGAGGATTTTGCGGTTGTTCTTTAAAAGGAGGGGTTGGCAGATGTGGCTGATTATTTCCAGTGGTATGCGACATAATTACCTCTTCAATTTCAGCTTGAGCATTAATTATTTCAAATGAACAATATATTCTAGTTCATGCCTGTAAAAACGCTAACCGAAAAGGTGATAGAAGTAATGTCCTGAATTAAGTTTGCCCGAATACAGATGATTCTTAGAAGGAGTATCCGATTCAAAATACTATCTCTGAGAGTGCATCTCAGAAATAATTTATCGGCGTAAAAACATTCATAAGGCATAATTTAAGTCTGCGCGATAAACTTACATGCCCGATCGCTCTCACTATCTAACTGATTTTAAAAGAATAGCACGAAAAGATAAAAAATCATAAGCGCGCTAACAATTTTTTTTGTACAGTTTTATCTCATCACGGAGATTAAGTTACATTTGAACTGCACATTTTATAACCTCAATTTTTTTTAATAGGGTTTAATTATGCGTCAGCACAATCTGTCATCTTCACCGTCGCACGATATTACACGATATTTTTATGAATCCTCTCTGCCCTCGCAACAGGAAATGCTGGGACAGATTGTGACTGAAATCCTGCGCTCCGGGAAAAGACTCAATCGGAAGACGCTTTGTACCAAACTGGTACATCGTCTCGAAGTTTCCGGTAGTGCTGAAGAGGAAAGAAGGTATCGGGAGCTGATTGGTATGCTTCTTGGTCGTTAATTGTAGATATTTACCCTGTATTTTATATGCAACCTTACTCACCCATCAACAATGCAAGCGATTGCCATAGCAGGAAACCTTTCTATGCCTCAGGCACCTGAAGTCGAAACCAATCTCCAGGCTTTTTTTCATCAGACAGACCCTAATATTGTACTGAGCGAAACGGAATGGATCGATGCGGCAGTTTTGTCTATTGAAAGCGCGCGCCAGCACGCGACGAATAAAGATATTATTCTGTGGTTAATCGCTAAACTCGAAACCAGCCATGATGCATTGCAACAGGATGCACTACGTAACGCTTTAGAGATTGTCGTGGCAGGCACACCCGACGATCCCGAAAGTTAACCAAAAAAAAACCTTCACAGAAAGGCGGAGAGCACTGTGAAGGTTAATTACTACCAACCGGCTGATATCGGTATTTAAAGTCGTCGAATCTCTCGCACGATGATTTTTGAATGCGTTTGCTCATGCATCAGCTCACCATTAACGGAGACAAGATCATCAGGCTTCACTTTCTGCCCCTGCCAGACATTATCTTTAATAATTAAGGCAATGCTGCCTTGCTCATCACGCAGAAGATACTCATTCTTACCGTTCTGCTTAATGATATTTCCTTTCAGTGACACCCATGTCCGGTCAGGTAATTTTTTCAGCTCATTGGTCATTGTTTGATGTTGACCATCGGTAATACCCCGATAGCCATTTTTCTGCTCATGCGGTGGCGGTGGCTGTCCCTCAGAATTAAATCCACCTTTATCAGCAGAATACCCCTGAAATGATACTGTCATGAGAATAGTCAATATGGATATAAGTGATTTTCTCTGCACAAGAGCCTCCAACAGAAGAATTTATTACGAATAAATTAAGTCTAATCCTGATTGTTCGAATAGCAACCAGACAAACGATGAATGATCCCTTTCTACTTCATAGTACGGATATGCGAAGCGCGGGATTAATTTAATTATTCAACTATTTTTAATCTTGCATTTATTAATTTTACCGCTTGCATTAATGATGTTATAAGCTACATTTTAAATGTTACTTTCAAATTTATCAGGTTAATGCTATCTGTGAATTGTCATGAAGAATCACAGAAAAGACGCAGGGAATTTAAACGACTTAAGAACCCTGTTAAACGACGAAAGTCAAACAGAAGTCAGGGAAGAGAAAAAATTCTTTAAGAATAATCTGGAAAGAGATATTGCTGCCAGTAGCAAAATTGGCAACAAGAAGATGACCAAAAATGTGGAAAAACAGCCTCGGTAAGCTCCATCAGATTTTAAACGCGAATATTCATTTCCCTCATCTCCAGATTATTCCGTTTTCATCAACAGCGGTGAGAGCAATCGGATAGCCGATCTTTTGTTTTCTCTTTGTATTCACCCGATTAATTTCCCCATCAGGGGCATGCATGACTTTATATACTACGGATACGCTCTGCTCTCTCACCGGAGCGCACCCGGCAAATCTTCGTCGCTGGAACCGGGTTGGATTACTCTCTCTGCAGCTTCCTGGTGAAATATGGGACAGCGTCCATATGAAGCAGGTACAGGGCATCCTGGCTGCCACCGCAAACGGTATGACACCCGGTGAGTTAGCGACCAGTATCGGACAGGGGATTCCCCAGGTTACCGGAGGCTGGTCCGCACGCCGGGGAGAAGTGCTGCTTGAACTTCAATACGGATCCATGCGCTCGCTTTCGCGTATCGTCCGCAGACTGGCATGTGATTTTAGTGGTGATGATTTTATTAACCGCCTGATGCGCCCGTTAAGTTGCTGGCTGAGGCAGGATGAAAATAGAACGTCGCCTCAGCGGCATCAGCGCTTCCATGACTCGGTCCGGTTTCATGCCGAAACGACCAGCCGGGCCTCTCAGCGAAAGGATTCCATCCCGCTTTACCTTGAAGCTGTCAGCACAAGAGATCGTAACGAAATCTGGCTGGAAGCCATTCGCCTGACCGCGCAGGGATTCTGCGTCGAGGTCTGTCCCGGTACTAACATGGGGCAACTCCCTGCGGAGCATCATCAACATCATCTTATGTGGTGCGGCGCAGGCATCAGCAGCAGCAGGATGAGCCAGTATCTGGACGAACGGGAATCGGGATACCCGGTGATTCTCTGCGGCCCTGATCAATCTATTCTGAAAGATTCGGTCGCATGCAGGGTGTCACTCTGATTCCCATAGCGCACCTCTGTATGGTCGCGTTGCCCCGGCTCTGTCAGGTTTAATAACACCCCATTCGCCGCTGGAGGAATCGCATGCTCTCATCAATTTCCGCTAACGAACTCAGCCTGCTCGACCGCTACTGGCGCGCGGCCAATTACTTATCCGTCGGCCAGCTTTATCTGATGGGTAATCCACTGCTGCGTGAACCCCTGCGCCCGGAACATATCAAACCCCGCCTGCTCGGGCACTGGGGAACCACACCGGGCCTCAACTTTATTTATGCGCACCTCAATCGCATTATCCGCCAGCGTGACCTGAATCTTATCTATATCTGTGGCCCCGGTCATGGTGGACCCGGTATGGTGGCGAACACCTGGCTGGAGGGCAGCTACAGCGAGATTTATCCGCACATCAGTGAAGACGCCGAAGGAATGCAGCGGCTGTTCAAACAGTTCTCATTTCCGGGCGGGATCCCGAGCCATGCGGCGCCAGAAACCCCGGGTTCGATTAATGAAGGGGGTGAACTGGGTTATTCACTTTCCCATGCTTTCGGTGCAGCCTTCGATCACCCGGATTTAATCGTGCCCTGCGTGATTGGCGACGGTGAAGCCGAAACCGGGCCTCTGGCCGCCAGCTGGCACGGCAACAAATTCCTCAATCCGCAACGTGATGGCGCGGTACTGCCGATTCTGCATCTCAATGGCTACAGGATCGCCAGCCCAACCTTGCTGGGACGCAGCAGCGATGACGATCTCCGGCAGTTGTTTAGCGGCTATGGCTACGAACCGCTGTTTGTCAGTGGTCATGAGCCGGACAATATGCATGTACAGATGGCAGATACGCTGGATATGGCTTTTGATAAAATCGCTGCTCTCCAGCAGCTTGCACGCACGGGACAGACTGACAACGCTGTACCGCGCTGGCCGATGATTATTCTGCGAAGCCCGAAAGGCTGGACAGGTCCCGCAGCCGTTGACGGTAAAAAAGTCGAGGATTTCTGGCGCGCCCATCAGGTCCCTGTCTCATCCTGCCGGGAAGATGAAGATCACCGGCAGATTCTCGAAGAATGGATGCGCAGCTACCAGCCTGACGATTTGTTTGACGCTACTGGTTGCCTGAAACCGGAGCTGAAAGCACTGGCCCCGGCAGGGGATAAGCGTATGGGAGCTTCCCCGTATGCCAATGGTGGCCTGCTGCGCCGCGAGCTTAACGTCCCTGATATCTATGAATTTGCGGCAGATATTTCCACGCCCGGTGCTTGCCGCGCCCAGGCGACAGAACATCTTGGCCATTATCTCAGTGAGGTATTTCAGCAGAATAAGGATAATTTCCGCCTGTTTGGCCCTGATGAAACCGCGTCGAACCGGTTGTCACCGGTGTTTAACATCACCAGCCGCAGCTGGATGGAAGAAATTAAACTTTATGATGAACAACTGTCGCGCGACGGGCGCGTGATGGAAATCCTCAGTGAACATCAGTGCCAGGGGTGGCTCGAAGGTTATCTGCTCACGGGCCGGCATGGCCTGTTCAATTGTTATGAAGCTTTTATTCACATTATCGATTCAATGTTCAACCAGCATGCCAAATGGCTGAAGGTCACGCGCAAACTGGGATGGCGGAAGCCTATCGCCTCACTGAATTACCTGTTGTCCTCACACGTATGGCATCAGGATCACAACGGCTTCAGTCATCAGGACCCGGGTTTTATCGATCATGTCGCCAATAAAAAGGCCGACATTGTGCGCATCTATCTGCCACCGGATGCCAATACCCTGTTATGGGTTGGCGATCATTGCCTGAAGACCTGGGATCGCATCAACGTGATTGTGGCAGGCAAACAACCTGCGCCGCAGTGGCTCGATTGTGAAAGCGCTATTGCCCACTGTGAAGCGGGTATGGGGGAATGGCGCTGGGCAAGCACCAGTGAGGATCCTGAGGTGGTGATGGCCTGTGCGGGCGATGTCCCGACGATGGAAACCCTGGCAGCGGTGGATTTACTGCGTGGCTATCTGCCAGGCCTGCGTATTCGGGTGGTGAACGTGGTGGACCTGATGGCACTGCAATCCTGTGAGCAGCATCCGCATGGTAAATCTGACGCCGAATTCGATGCCCTGTTCACGGCGGATAAACCGGTGATTTTTGCTTTTCATGGCTACCCAGGCCTGATTCATCGCCTGACCTATCAACGTAACAACCACCGCAACCTCCATGTGCGGGGTTTTAATGAAGAAGGCACGACCACAACCCCCTTCGATATGACGGTCCTGAATAAACTGGATCGTTTCCATCTGGCACAGGAAGCCATTTTACGTGTTGCCGGGCTTGCGGAGCGTCACCCTGAATTACTCGATGACCTCCAGGAACGCATCGCGGAACATCACCGCTATGTCCGGGAATATGGCGAAGATGTTCCGGAAGTCCGTAACTGGCAGTGGTCCGGGAAGAACCCGCAGTAAGGCGGACCCGAAGTCCGCCTGCAGGGTTATGCCGCCACTGTTGCCGCCTTCTGGGTGCGTGACCAGACGCGATGGGACGCCATCGCGGCAAGGAAATCAGTCATCAGGGTTCCCTCAGCTTTGTCACCCTCCGCCAGGCCCTCCTCCGTTTCACTGTCCTTCAGGCTGAACTGGGCTTTAAAGCGGCGCGCGTCACCGCTCAGACCAATCACCTTCAGATGCTTATAGGCTTCCAGCAGGAAATAACGCGCATCCCCGCTCAGCAACAATGCATCGATGTTACCGTCCGGCACCAGCACCGCGTCAAACGTGAGGGAGGGCAGGCCGTTGAACGTCGCATCGACGGGCAACACAGAACCATCATCGGCGCGTACCTGCCCCATATGCGCCGCCAGCAGTTTGGCGTGAACACCTCTGGCTTTCAGCTCCTGCAACACCGCCAGCACATCCGCCGCTTTCACCCCATCGCTGACCAGCAATGCCACCTGCCGCCCCCTGATATCACCACCCGGCACGGCATACAGACTGAGGCTGTCATCCTTCGTCAGCCCGTTCACATCTTTGGCGGTGACGACTTTCCGCTGTTCCTGACTGAATTCAATGCCGAGATTATTTGCCACCCCCTGCGCTAGATCGGGATCGATATGCAACAGATGATCGACCACCCGTTCACGGATATAGGCGCGGGCCACCTTGCTCAGCTCAAATGAAAAGGCACCGACGATATGCTGCTGCTCAACAGGCGTCTGGCTCTGCCAGAACAGTTTTGGCTGAGAATAATATTCACCAAAAGAGTCGCTGCGCTCACGCACCTTCTGCCCTTCAATCCTCTCCTGATAACTGTCGAAGCCGCCCTTTTCCGCAGCCGCAGGGCTTTCCCGGGGCCAGTTATCATTGATTGAGTTAGGTTCGTAGTTGGCCGGATTGGCATCAATCTCCATGCGGTGCATCCCCTGACGCTGAAAATTATGATACGGACAGACCGGACGGTTGATGGGTATTTCATGAAAATTCGGCCCGCCGAGGCGGCTGATTTGGGTATCTGTGTAGGAAAAAAGACGCCCCTGCAACAGCGGGTCGTTGGTGAAATCCAGTCCCGGTACAATGTGGCCGGGGTGAAAAGCAACCTGCTCGGTTTCAGCGAAAAAGTTATCGGGATTACGATTCAGCACCATCCTGCCCACCAACTCTACCGGCACCAGTTCTTCAGGGATCAGTTTGGTGGCATCAAGGATATCGAAGTCGAAGCTGAACTCATCCTCCTCGGGTATCAGCTGAAGCCCCAGTTCATACTCAGGGAAGTCACCCGCTTCAATGGCCTCCCACAAATCGCGACGATGAAAATCCGGGTCACGGCCCGTGAGTTTTTGCGCTTCATCCCACAGCAGCGAGGCCTTACCCGCCACCGGTTTCCAGTGGAAACGGACAAAGGTGGCTTTACCTTGCGCATTAATCAGACGAAAGGTATGAATACCAAAGCCTTCCATGGTGCGATAGCTGCGGGGGATACCGCGATCGGACATCGCCCACATCACGTTGTGCAACGTTTCCGGTTGCAGCGAAACGTAATCCCAGAAGGTGTCGTGTGCGCTCTGACCTTGTGGCATTTCGTTATGCGGTTCCGGTTTTACCGCGTGTACAAAATCCGGAAATTTATGCGCGTCCTGGATGAAAAACACCGGCGTGTTATTCCCCACCAGATCGAAGACGCCCTCTTCGGTGTAGAACTTGGTCGCAAAGCCACGAATATCCCGCACCGTATCGGCCGAACCCGCCCCACCCTGCACCGTCGAGAAACGCACGAACACGGGGGTTATGGTATCCGGATCGCTGAGAAATCCCGCTTTGGTTAACTCTTTCAACGAACGATACGGCTGAAAATAGCCGTGTGCCGCTGAACCACGGGCATGCACGATGCGCTCAGGGATACGCTCATGGTCAAAATGCGTGATTTTTTCACGCATGATGAAATCTTCCAGCAGGGTCGGTCCACGCGTACCGGCACGCAGTGAGTTCTGATCATTGGCGATCCGGGTGCCCTGATTGGTGGTCAGGTCCTGCTGCACGCCATTTTTTCTAAAGGGATCCAGCTGATTGATTTTAGGGGTTCGGGTATCAGGGGCTTTCAGACTGCCCGGTGCGGTGGGTTCTTTACCCGGCGGCGTCGGTCTGGCTGAAGATTGATGTGAGCCATCAGCCGGAGCCAGGCTACCCAGGCCGGGCTTGGCGGTTTCTGGTCCTTTATGAGGTGCCCGATGGGTGAGTTTTTTTCCTTCTGTATCTTTTGACATTGCGAAAGTCTCCAGTGAATTATCACCTTATTAACTGTAGAGCAATCGCGTCAAAAGTTAGCGTTGAAATGCTAAATAACAGGAAAAGACATGAAATTCATCTCAGCGGACTCGCTTATTTCGCATTAAGAATGCACTGAATAACGGTGAAATTTAACGTTAAATCTGCCAGGTCGGACAATAACCCACATGCATGGACTACAATTTCAAAAAGGCAACACATCAATAGCCTGAAAAACATATTAAATTCACAGATAAACATTATTTTTCATTCACTCACTGAAAAGGAAAAGTTATGAAATTATTGACTAAAGTAACCTGTATCGCATTGAGTATTACCGCATTGACAGGATGTATGGACAGAAGTGAAGCTGTCCGGGATGATGGACGCCCTCATGCGCCGAGCGGGCAGGCCACGCCTGGCGGTACTCTGGGGTCCGGTCCTGTTGGACAACCTCAGTCCTGAATAGAAACGCCCGGACAATGACCGGGCATTCTTTACCGGTGCAGAAGCGCTTCATCATAAGGTTATTTATTTTTCTGCCGCAGGTATGACGGAAATATGACCATTGACTTCGAATACGGCATATTTTATCTGGTCTATGCGCTCCAGCCCCTGTGACGACCGGGCCGATTCCAGAATATCCTCCTTACTTATGCCCGCCATCTTCATGCGTTTTTCCAGCAGATTACCATTTTCAACCAGAATAACCGGCCCGCCCTCTGCCATTTGTTCCAGCGAAGGAAATCGCGTTTTAAGTTTGCCGAGTAAAATATCAATCGTCACGAGGGTGATAATAGTCAGCGCAGCACCCGTCACGGAGAAATCATCGCCCAGCAACGCCTGCTGAGTGGCTTCACTGATAATCAGTAACAGAATCAGATCAAAGGATGTCATCTGCAAAAGCGTGCGTCTGCCCGCGATTTTAAATACCACCATCAGAACAAGGTAGATACCTGCCGCTCGCAATACGGTTTCCATATCACTCTCCTTCAGGGGTATATCCACTGAGTAAAGTGGACCGGTTGATGATTATCAGCACTGACACTGATTGCTACCCGCCCCGGTTGCTGTGGCTGAAGTCCCAGCCATACCGTATGGCTCCCTCCTGTATTGTGAGATGAATACGTCAGCCGCATATCACTTCCGTCAGAAAGCGCCTGGACTGGCTGAGGCTGTAATGTCTGTATCTGCAGGGTATTGAGTGCCCCGCTTCCTATCGTGACCGTAAATTGTCCCCCGGGCGGCGTATCAATCCTGATACTCATCTCCATATTGCTCTGTACCCGACCAAAGCGTTCATATTCCACCCTTACCGATCCATCAGGTGACTGCGCCAGGCTATTACTCAAAAAACCTTTGGAAAACAGGCCACATGCCCCCAGAATAACAATGGCAATGAGAATGTATTCCCCGATGCGCTGAATCAAAGACTCTCTGCGTAACCAGATGATGTTTTCTTTTATCGGATAATCCCGGCTGCTGAATTCATCTTTATTCATAGGATACAAACCTCGTGAACGTTAAAGATGTCTTACTTCGGATGATGGCCTTTCATTATCCAGAACGACCAGGTGTGATAAATCAGCGTCAGCGGGATCATGACTGCCGCCCCGATCAGGACCACCTGTTGGGTAACAATGGAAGCCGCGCTTTGATACAAATTAACCTGGCCTGGAATTATCCAGGGATAAACAGCGCAGATGATACCGGTCAACGTCGTGGTAATAAGCGTAAGGGTTATGATTAACAGCCAGAGCGCATTACCGCGCCAGAGCGCGAAGAGCTGTAAAAACCAGAACAGCACCAAAATAATAATGATTAATTTACCGAACGGACGCTGCCAGCACTGCAACCACAGTGACGGGTTGAGCAGCAGCAAAGCGATAGATATCAGTAACGATGTAATCCACCACATCCAGGCATGTGCGCCTGCCAGAGGAAACACCGTATCCCCGAGCCGCCAGCGTATCCAGCAGCTCGCCAGCAACATATAAATCGTCATGGTGCCAAGTCCGCTCATTATAGCAGCAAGATTTATGCCGCCATCCGGCTGCGGGGTGATGATGCCCCCCGCACACCAGCCCTGAGTAAACGCGGCCAGGGCCGAGCCAGCTGCCATCAGGCGATCAAGCCAGCGTCGCAGTTTAAAGGTAGCTTCAGCGCGGTATTCCAGCGCCAGGGCCCGCCCAAACAATGACAGCAACATAATAAATACTGGTGCAACCAGCGAACTCAACACGAGGCTATACACGGCAGGGAATAATGCCAGCATGCCCCCTGCAAACAGTACCAGCCAGGTTTCATTTGCATCCCAGATTGGCAGAATGCTGTGGGACATCAGCTCCCGCTGCTTTTCTTCACCGAACCAGAAGAAAAGCATGCCCACCCCTAAATCGGTGCCGTCCAGTAACACATACATCAGCAGAGAAAAGCACAGCACCAGGGCAGATAACTCAGCAGGTTGCATACTTATACTCCTCAGTTTGGCGTTTTCAGGACCAGTACCACCGTTTCTTCATCCTGAGGTAACGGTGATACCACCTGCCGCAGGAGATAGCGAAGTCCGAGTGAGAAACCCAGACCATAGGTCATCACAACCAGCAGAAAGATGAAGAGGGTAGTGCCGAGCGAAAGTGGAGAGACACTGTCGCTGGTGCGCAGCATGCCGTAGACCGTCCACGGCTGTCGGCCAATTTCTGTCACCATCCATCCTGAGAGTAACGCTACAAACCCCGTCGGTGACATCCACACCAGCCCGCGTAGTAGGTTGCGGGAGTGCCACAGTTTTCCCCGCCAGCGCTGTAACCCGACAACGAAGCTGGTCATGAGCATGACCAGGCTGAGTCCAACCATGATCCGAAAGGCGATAAAAACCGGGGCAACCGGGGGCAACTGGTCACGGTGGAATTCGCTCAGGCTTTTGATGTGGCCGGTCAGATTGTGCCGCAGGTACAGTGAACCTATATCCGGGATACTGACTTCAAAATGGTTACTCTGTAATTGCTGGTCCGGGATGGCAAATAACCGAAGTGGTTCACCTTCACCGTTTCCCGGGGAATGCCAGGCCCCTTCGATAGCAGCGAGTTTGGCGGGTTGATAGCTTAGCGTATTTTCTCCATGCAGATCGCCCGTCACCATCTGCAATGGCAGCGCGACCAGCGAGAGTAGCAGTGCGCCTGAGAGCATAAGACGGGATGCGGACTCCTGAGGTGTCTGGAGTAGCCGCCAGGCTGCTACCCCCATCAGCAAAAAAGCCACGCTGATTAATGAAGCCAGTACCATATGCATGAAACGCCAGGGAAATGAAGGAGCCGCCAGCAGCATCCATCCATTCAGTGGTAAAAAATGCCCGGCATCATTCCTGGAGAACCCGCTCGGTGTCTGCATCCACGAGTTTGCTGCCAGGATCCAGAACGCGCTCAGAAAAGCGCCAAAGGCAACGAGGCAGGTGACAGCAAAATGGAGTTTCGGCGGGATCTTTCCCATGCCAAATAACATTACGCCGGTCAGTGCCGATTCCAGAAAAAAAACCACCAGGACTTCATAGAACAGCAGCGGGCCGATCATGCCTCCCACCTGACGAGCAAAACCAGCCCAATGCGTGCCAAACTGAAATTCCATCACTACGCCTGACACGGCTCCCACCGCGACAGTCAGCGAGAAGATTTTTAACCAGAAGTGCAGCGCTTCACGGGCACCGTTTTGTTTACCCCACAACCAGCGGGCCTCAAACCAGACGAGAAAGGGAGCCAGTCCCAGCGTCAGCGCTGCCAGGGTGATATGCATGCTCATGGTCAGCCCAAACTGAACGCGTGCAATCAAAAGCACCCAGTCGGCGCTACTCATGGGTGTTTTTACCGCTGTAGCGTGTTACCGGCGGCTGCTCATCCTGCCGCATCTGTTCACTGAAGGTTTCGACGGCAGCGAAAAATGGCCTCAGGCTTTGCCACAGTGCTTCATCATTGAGCAGTTTCAGAACACCGCGAACGCCAGGTGCGGCTTCCGACTGTTCCGCTTCATCACTGGCGGGTTTGAGTGCCATTGCCGCCTCGCGTAATGCCAGCAAAATATGGTTAAAACGTTCCGGGGGTATGGTTCCGATCGCCATCAGCAGCAACGAAAGGTTTTGTATCGCGTTTTGTGTACCTGGCCGGTTCAGTCCGGCAACCAGGATCTTCCCGATGTCGCTGTTGGCTTTGACCGCATCGTTGGCCAGACGCAGAAAACCATGCTGATGCAGGTTTTCAATCAGTTCTTCAAGCGCTTCCTGAGCGGTGGCTTCGGTTCGCGTTGGTGGAACCTGATACTCAAGTCGTTCAGCCATTAATATTTCTCCGGGTGATCGGTGTGATACGGGGGCTGGCAATAGCCTTCCTGCTGCCATTTATCCTCGATGGGCAGATGATCAAGTGGCGTGCGGCTGCCGTTGCGGAAATTGTGCTGAGGAATGGGATCAGGCTGCGGGCGGCGCGACAGTCGGGTCATACTGACCGCTATCTCTTTATAGGCGGGTGTATTCACGTCGGGATCATGATGTTCACCGGTGAGGCCGTTAATGCCGGGTTTACCGTGATGGATGGGTATGAACAGCACATTGCCTTTAACGCGTGTTGTCACTACTACCGGCACATCCAGCTCGCCACGCCGGGATCGCAGCTGCACCCAGTCTCCCTGCTTTAACCCTCGCTGTTCCGCCAGTTCGGGGGAAATCTCGACAAACCAGTTCGGTGAAAGGGACATAATGCGTCCGCCCTGCCCGGTCTGATTGGTTGACTGAAAATGCTCCAGCATACGCCCGTTATCCAGTAGCAAATCGTATGCTTCATCCGCCTGCTCCATCGGCGGCTGCCATTCAAGCGGGTGGAGTTTTGCTTTGCCGTCGGGGAAGTGAAATTGTTCGGTATACAGCAGTGGGGTACTCTCTCCCTGTGGCGTGACCGGCCAGATTTGCGATTGCCAGCCCACCAGACGCTCATAACTTACACCTGCAAAAATCTGCGCAATGCTCGCGGCTTCCGCCATGATCGCGCCGGGATTCGGGTAATGCCAGTCATGCCCGAGCTGCGCCGCAAGTTCGGTGAGAATCTGCCAGTCGGGTCGGCAGTCACCCAGCGGATTCATCGCGGGTAAAAAATGCTGGATTCGTCGCTCAGTGTTAACGAAGGTGCCCTCTTTCTCAATGGAAGGACATCCGGGTAATACCACATCGGCGAACTCCGCCGTACGGCTCATGAAAATATCCTGCACCACCATAAAATCCAGGCGGCTGAAGGCTTCATGCACTTTTGTAGCATCCGCGTCTGAAAAAGCGGTTTCTTCACCAATGACATACATCGCACGCAGCTTCCCCTCATGCGCATGCTGCACCATCATAAAGTTATCCGCGCCTGGCTTGTCCGATAAGGCCTGAGGGGGAACACCCCAGGCTTGTGCCCACTTATCACGTATTTTCGGATCGCTGACCTTTTCATAACCCGGGTAAACGTTGCTCAGGCAGCCAAAGTCACTGGCCCCCTGCACGTTATTGTGACCACGCATAGGATAGCCGCCGGTGCCCGGGCGACCATAATTACCGGTGACCAGCAGCAGATTGGAAAGCGCAGTACTGGTATCAGCACCGTGACTATGCTGTGTAATGCCCATCGCCCAGAGCAGACAGACGCTGTCCGCCTGCCCAATCATCTCCCCTGTTTCTGTCAGTTGCTGAAGGGTCAGCCCGGTGATTTCACTGGCGAACTCCAGCGTGAAAGGTGTAAGCGACGTCCGGTATTCATTCACCTGGTTTACGCGTTGTGCAAGAAAGGCCTGATCAGCATAGCCGTGATCAAACATATATTTTGCCATCGCCGATGCCCACACCATGTCGGTGCCAGGGCGAATGCGCAAAAAGCAGTCCGCCCTCTCTGCCATTTCATGACGGCGCGGATCCACGACCATCAGCTTTTGCCCGTGATGCTTGTGGCTTTGTTTAATACGGGTCGCAATGACAGGATGGTTTTCCGCCAGGTTACTCCCGACGGTGATAATCAACTGAGCCTGTTGCAGGTCCCGGATGGTCCCGGCATCACCGCCATACCCCACGGTACGGAACAACCCTTCGGTAGCCGGGTTCTGACAATAACGTGAGGAATTATCGACATTGTTGGTGCCGAAAATTAAGCGGGCTATTTTCTGAGTCAGGTATGCTTCTTCGTTACTTGCCTTACTGGAGCCAATAAAACCGATGGCATCACCACCATAACGCAGTTCAACCTTGCGTAACCCCTCTGCTACGCGTTGCAGCGCCTCCTGCCAGGATGCCGGGCGGAAACGGCCATTTTCACGTATCAGCGGCGTGGTCAGTCGATGGGGGCTATTGACAAAATCCCAGCCAAATTTCCCTTTTACACAGGTAGAGATGCCATTTGCCGGCGCTTCCGCCACGGGTTGTATTTTCAGGATATGACGGTCACGCGTCCAGACTTCAAAACTACAACCCACCCCACAATACGTGCAGACGGTTTTGGTTCTCTTAATCTCTGCCTGGCGCAGGGCATTATCAATCAGGGATATACCGGTGATCGGTTCCATGCCGATGCTGGGTTCGAGCGTTTTAATGAAATTGATCAGGGGACGTTTTAGCCCTTCATCCATCGCGGTAAATGGCCCGGCGTCTGGCTGCATGGTTTTTTCCAGCAATGCATTGCAGGGGCACACCGTGACGCAATGACCACAGCTGACGCAGCTGGACCCGGCAATCTGCGTGCTGCCATCCCACAGCACCCGTGGATGGGCGTCGGTGTAATCAATCGACAGGGTTTCGTTGACCTCGACATTCTGGCAGGCTTCAACGCAGCGGCCGCAGAGAATACATTGATCCGGATCGTAGGTATAAAATGGATTGGAATTGTCTTTATCGTCAGGCTTAGACTCGTAGGGATAATACTGAATCGGGATGTGCATATCCGCGACAGTATTATGTAACGTGCAGTCGCCCGTATTGTGTTCGCATACCGTGCAATAAAGTTCATGCCGGTTTAAAAGGCGGTCCATTCCTTCCTGCTGCGCTACCCGTAATTCTTCACTTTCACTGGTGATGACAAGGCCATCATGAGTGGTCAGCGTGCACCCCCGGACACGTTCACCGTTGGCGTCCACCCAGCATACATCGCAACTTTCAAGTGGTGGTAAAGCCGGATGGTAGCAAACATGAGGAAGTTTTTTCCCGCTGACCTGCAAAAAATCAATTAAGGGTTGATTTGCCTTACCCATTAATCGCTCACCATTGAATAAAATACTGCAATTCGTTTCACTCATTGAATGCCCCATCACAACAGTGTAAAAGGCCAGTAGACCGGCTATATCTTAATTATTTGATATGAACCTTATAATTTTAGCTGTAATGAAGAGTGTTACCAGCTAGGCCGTTTCGGTTATTTTTATTTCGCACATATGTCATTCTCCTAACATGATGAAATAGGAAGTTGAAAATTAGAAAGTAACTAAACGTTACGAAAATGATAACCAGGAATAATCTGTCTTTTGCCGCGTCGCTTATTTCAGGCTGCAGCTTCAGTTTTTATCTATAATTCCTTTACGTATGTGTACAAGGGGAATTATCTCGGTGAAATATGAATGAGGAATTAATCAATGCTGCAACGGCCTTAAGCAAAACACTTTTATCTCAGGGCCTGACAGTCACCACTGCGGAGTCGTGCACCTCCGGCTGGGTGGGTTCATCTCTGGCCGCCGTAGCTGACAGTAGCCGTTTTTACAGCAGCGGATTTATTACCTATTCCGATCGGGCTAAACAGCGTCTGCTGGGCGTGAGCAGCGAAACGTTGCGTCGCTATACCGCCGTAAGTGAGCAGGTCGTCCGTGAGATGTCTGAGGGGGGGAAAACAGCGCGCGGGTGATGACATCGGGATAGCGGTGAGTGGCTATGCCGGGCCAGATGGCGGTGAAGATGGCACCCCGCCAGGCACTGTCTGGTTTGCCTGGCACTTACCCGGCAACCAGGTCCATACCGCCTGCCGACAATTTGCAGGAAGTAGCGAAGCGGTAGTCCATCAGGCAACGCTTTTTTGTCTGGAGGAATTGCGACGGATACTGGGTGATAATGTTGTGGCGGTCACGGCCAAAAGTAGCGACCGCCTGAGGAACTGATCATGGCTTAAGGATCACTTTGGTCCACCCTTCAGAGCGGTCATCGAAATGCCTGTAACCTTCAGGAGCATCGGCCAGCGCCAGCCGGTGGGAAATAATCTGTCCCGGGTGCGCTTTATCCTGAGAAATCAGCCGGGCCAGCTGGCGGTTATAGGCCTTAACATTTGCCTGGCCGGTGCGAATGGCCTGCCCTTTAAACCAGAAGCTGCCGAAATCGAACGGCATTTTCCCCTGCTTAGCGAGTTCAGTTGTCGCGCCGGGATCCTGAGGGACGAACACTCCCACCACGCCAATTCCGCCGGTGGCTTTGGTTGAGGCGACCAGACAGTTCATTGTCACTGAATTATCCTCATGTCCATGCTTATCGCAGCACTGATATCCCACACATTCACAGCCGCAGTCGGTACCGCGGCCCCCGGTCAGATCCAGAATTTTTTGCACAGCCTCTTCTGCGGGTGCATTAATCGCAATGGCTCCCATTTTTTCCGCTAGGGTCAGGCGGTCCTGATGAGTATCAATCACAAAAACCTGCGAAGCCCCTTTGATCATGGCTGAGTGCGCAGCCATTAAGCCAACGGGTCCGGCACCATAAATCGCCACACTGTCACCAGGACGTAACCCAGCAAGCTCGGTAGCATGCCAGCCGGTGGGGAAAATGTCAGACAACATGACATAGTCCTCTTCCTTTTCGGCCGCATCCGGCGGCAGCACCAGACAATTGAAATCGGCAAAAGGCACACGTAATAACTCAGCCTGCCCCCCGTCCCAGGGACCCATTTCTGCGAATCCATAAGCAGCCCCAGCGGAACCGGGGTTAGCCGTGAGACAAAAACCGGTCAGTCCTTTCTCACAGTTTTCACAAAAACCACAGCCTACGTTGAAAGGCATACAGACATAATCACCCACCTTAATCCGTTCTACACCGCTGCCAATTTCAACGACCTGGCCGAGGTTCTCATGCCCGAAAATTTTCCCCTCTTCAAAGCTGGTTCTTCCCTCATACATATGAAGATCGGAACCACAAATATTGGTGGTGGTAATACGGACTAAGACGTCCCCAGGACGCACAATTTTCGCATCCGGCACATTTTTTACCGTTACGTCATATGGCCCATTATAAACAATTGCTTTCATAGTTTATGTTCCTCACAGGATGATTTAATGAAATTCATGTTATAAATTAACAAGCGGAGCGAAGATCGTTACAAAGTAAAAAACACTGCATACACAACCTATTAAAAATTAAGCCTGGCATAATATGGAAAACAAACAAAATAAATGAGGTATTTTACTTGCGCATTATCATTTCTTAGTTAGGCTTTAAATGGAACGACGCGCATGACAACAAAGAGAGTATTTATTGTCATGTAGATTATACTCATGAAGAGGTATTATTATGACTCAGCACAGAGGCGGTTCAGGAAATTTCGCAGAAGACAAAGAAAAAGCGTCTGAAGCGGGTAAAAAAGGCGGACAGCACAGCGGCGCTAATTTCAAAAACGACCGTGAAAAAGCTTCTGAGGCCGGTAAAAAAGGCGGCCAGAACAGTAATCGCGGCTCCTGAATAAAACTACCGCTCCGGTAATGTTCAGATTTCGGCAGGGACGCTGAAAGTCACATAACAACGCTATTATTTTCAATGCGTTGAAATAAAATAAAAACATATGCTTATCTATCATGAAAGACACTTCAATTATGTGTGGCAGATATCTTTCATAAAAAACATCTGCGCCCCTCTCTACTTATTTCTCTGGAGTCGATAATTATGAAAGTGGAAACATTAATAGAGCTATTCATTCATGACCTTTCAGATATCTATAGCGCTGAAAAGCAAATTACCCGCGCTTTACCTAAGATGGCACGAGCGGCAACTGACCCCGGCCTTATTAATGCTTTCCAGCTGCATCTGGAAGAAACGCAGGGACAAATTGAGCGTCTTGATAAAGTTGTCGAAAGCCATGAAGAATTGCGCATAAAGAGAATGAAATGCCATGCGCTCGAAGGTTTAGCCGAAGAAGCACAAGAGATTATTGAAGGTGTTGTCGCAGGTCCGGTAAGAGATGCCGGTCTTATTGGAGCGGCGCAAAAAGTTGAGCATTATGAGATTGCTACGTATGGAACTCTCATCGCGATGGCCAAAAAATTGGGTCTGAACGAAGCAGCTACTTTACTCGCTGAAACGCTTGAAGAAGAAAAAAATACGGATGTCAAATTAACAGAAATAGCCGAACAGCATTAATCTGTTGCTAACCAGGAGTAAATTATGTCTTCTTCACTTTCTCATTATCATGACTGGCTGAAAGATGCGCATGCAATGGAAAAACAGGCCGAAGCCATGCTTGAGCAAATGGCTAAACGTCTGGAAAACTACCCTGAACTGAGGATTCGCATTGAACAGCATCTGGAAGAAACCCGACAGCAGCAGACTTTGCTTGAAACTATTCTTGATCGCCAGGGTATTGCACACTCAAGTATTAAGGATGTAATGGGAAAAATGGCCGCAATGGGACAGGCTTTTGGCGGCATTTTTACCGAGGATGAGGTAGTGAAGGGTGCAATAAGCGGGTATGTTTTTGAAAATGCGGAAATAGCAAGCTATATGAGCCTTATTGAGACGGCAGCTCAGGTGGGTGACGATGAGAGCATTCCTCTTCTGAAGCAAATATGCGAACAGGAACTGACTATGTCGGACTGGCTGGTGAGTTATCTGCCCGCACTCACCCGGCAATATCTGACAAGAAGTGAAGAGCCGGGAGTCGAGGCAAAGCGGTAAGAGCTATTAGTTTACCCTGGCTAACTTACCATTCATTCAGCTTATAGGAGGTGAGCATTATGACCGATCGCCCTGTTGAAGGTGACCACCCGGACTACAATCCGCGTAAAGAATCGCCTGATAAGAAGCGAAAAGATGATGAAAAAAATGCACCGGAGTCAGGCGACAAACAACCTGACTGACAGTTTAACCGCCGAGAGGCGGTTTACTATTTTTTCCCGCCAGGCCCGATTTCCTCCCTCAGGATCATTTCCTTCAGTTTTGCGCACTCTCCGATACGTTGCGGCACATTATCCTGCAGCCCCGGAGGCGATGCGCTTATTGATTCCGTTTTTTTGAAAACAACTGGCTGGCCGTGTCCCGGATGACCTGAGATGCACCGCGGTCGCCTTTAGCCATGGATGACATAAATGCTTTAGCCTGCTTAAAAGTAATATGCGGCGGCAGAGGAGCCACTTCCGGATCCGTTTTGACCTCAAGCAGCACAGGGCGGTCAGCGCTGAGGGCACGCTGCCAGGCGCTGGCCAGTTGCTCTGGATCGTCAACGTAGATGCCTCTCAGTCCCAGCGACTCGGCAAATTCGGCATATTTAACGTCTGGCAGCTGCTGTGTGGCTTCAAAACGGGGATTACCTTCCATTACGCGCTGCTCCCAGGTTACCTGATTTAGATCCTGATTATTAAACACGCATATGATGAGGCGCTTATCCGCCCACTGCTGCCAGTATTTCTGGATGGTGATCAGCTCCGACATGTTATTCATCTGCATCGCCCCGTCCCCCACCAGTGCCACGACCGGACGTTCAGGATGGGCAAATTTTGCCGCTATGGCATAGGGAACAGCAGCCCCCATGCAGGCAAGACCGCCTGACAACGTGGCTCGTTGCCCCTGCTTGACGCGATAGTCGCGCGCAAACCAGTTGGCACAGGAACCGGAATCTGATGTGACAATGGCGTTGTCAGGCAGCTGTGGAGACATCTCCCAGACGACACGCTGAGGATTAACAGGGTTAGCGGCGGCAAACGCACGCTCCTCGATTTGTTTCCACCATTCCTGGACTTGTAGTGCAATGCTCTCCTGCCATTTGCGATCTTCTTTATGAGAGAGGAGAGGTAACAATGCGCGAAGGGTTTCCGCTGCATCACCGTGGAGATTGACCTCGCAGGGATAACGTAATCCAAGCATGGCTGGATCGATATCAATCTGCACGGCACGCGCCTGTCCTTCTTTTGGCAGAAATTCTGTCCAGGGGAAACCGCTGCCAACCATCAGCAGGGTATCGCAGTGCTGCATCATCTCCCAGGAAGGCTTCGTACCCAGCAGACCAATTGAACCTGTGACAAAAGGCGCATCATCCGGCAGGACATCTTTGCCGAGTAAAGCTTTGGCAACGCCAGCGCCCAGTGCATTCGCTGCCTGTACAATCTCAACGGCGGCCCCACGCGCACCTGAGCCAATGAGAATGGCGATCTTTTTTCCTGCATTCAGTACATCTGCCGCACGTTTGAGGTCTGCGTCATACGGGATGACTTTTGGGGACTGGTATCCGCTCCCGGAATGGGTGAAACCATGAAGATGCGGGGGAGACTGCCATTCTTCATCCTGAATATCTTTAGGAATAATCACTACCGCCACGCCATTCTGCGCTTTGGCAATGCGCACGCTCCGATCGATAAGGTGACGTACCTGGGCAGATGAGGCAGCCTCCTGTACGAAGTTCGCCACATCCGAGAAAACACGATCTAAATTCATTTCCTGCTGATAGCTGGCACCTCTGGCTGTAGCCTCTGCCTGACCCGCAATGGCCAGCACGGGAACGTGATCCATTTTTGCATCATACAATCCCGTCAGGAGATGCGTTGCTCCCGGGCCTCCGGTAGAGAGGCAAACACCCAGTTCACCGGTAAATTTGGCGTGTCCGGCAGCCATAAAGGCCGCCATTTCTTCATGGCGTACCTGGATAAACTCGATTCCCTCACTTTTTTCATTAGCACGCTGAATAGCCCCTAGCACGCCATTTATACCGTCGCCAGGATAACCATATATGCGAGTAACACCCCACTCTTTCAGGCGCTGAACAAAGAAGTCGCTGGTTTTCATGCTCATCATGGTTTTTCCTTCTTCAGGTCATGTGAACCTAAAGCATAGACGATGAGGCTGACTGAACTGCCCGCTGATGCACGTCCAGGGAATGAATTATCCTGTGACACTGCCCCGAACCCCGTGCTATTCAGGAACAGAATTCCATTCCTTCAGGGCATGGCCAGTGAAACTGCGGCTGATGCGCACAAAAGCCTCTCGTCGGGTATTTTTATGAAATAGCATTACCCGAATCCGAAATATAATGAAGGTCGCAATCCTGTCTGAGGCGCTGCATTCTCCACACGTCTCTCTTGTTGAATTTTCTGGATGCTCTCAAGGAAAAAATGCTCGTGCCGACCGTGTGAGAAATGTGGGGGGAATCCTGGTCAACAAAGAGCAGGACAGCACAGTCTATGGGGGGGGGCATCATCATGGAGCATACGGGTAAATCAGTCCCGGTCTGACGCTGAAGCTCAGGATGCAGGAGCGGCTGGCTGACAAATGTGCTATTTCCGTATCGATGTGGTGGCCGGCCGCGAGCATGAAAAGGCTGCCCTGGAGTGATTCCGCCGCTGTCTTTCATCAGCCGAAACATTTGCACTTTCAGTGAAGCGGAAATCACGATTTTTCCGAAATAGACGGTACAAAGTCCGACAGGATCACCGGCCGAGTGTCACAAAAAATGGCGGAAATTGTAAATTAAAAACTCTAAATCTGCTCACTGCCTAAACGAAACCGGTACCCGCGCAGCTGCGGGTGGCCAAAGACTGTCTCGCCACGCAGGCCTTGCGTGTGCTGTCCGCTTGCTCCGGGTTTGACAGAACGGAGCCATTTGCAGACGGATGGTGCAAACGGTCTGGCGTCCGGAAACATCGGCAACGTAATAACGCCACTGGGTGAGCTGGCAGACTGCTTCTTCCATAAACCAGGACGGTAATCGTGGCGCGACACAGGCAATTGCGATGCTTAATAAATAACGCAGACGAGTCTATGGTTGAAGAAGCACTCCGTATCTGAACTGCTGAGCAGGCAATGATGCCCTCCAATTTGTATATTCTTCATGCTGCGGGACTGTATATCCCTCCTAATCTGCGCGACAGATGAATTGCAGTCGCGCTGACAATAATAAAGTCGTCCGTTTGGTAAGACTTTTGCGTCATAAACACACCGGATCCTGAACAGATCACTTTTTATCTGTTTTAGCGGACTGTGCGTTCAGGCTGTTCGTTCCTCGCTTTACTGCGGTACGCCTCAGCCTGAACGCACAGCCCGTTGCTTTAAAATAAGGGCAGACCGTTTTAATAATCATATTTTCTCTTATGAACGGGATCAGTCTCAGTCAGGCCGGGAGTCAGAATTTGGGTTAAGGTGAATATGTCTTGTAAAACCGGGACCAAATTTTGTAAATGGCGTGTTTTTTTAATCACCTGAGTTCATTCAGGGATAATCTGTGCTGGATTTAACCGTATCAGGTGGGTATGATTTTCATCATTCGCCGGGCGGCGATCAATTTAATCCCTATCGGAATACTGTGGTGGTTGACGATAGGGATGTGCGAAACCTGTGGCCGGACATGCGCGGCGCGGGGAAGATTTACGTGGATGGGACGTATCCGTAAAACGTCCAGGGTACAGGGTCTTCCGGTTTTACCGGACCCTGAATGCAAGAACCCCCCGACTCTGTCATCAACTTGGCGGAAGAGTCAGAATCGAGGGGTTACGAAGCAGGCTTTGGCCTGTGAAGGATTATAACGCATGCAATTCATAAGACAAGCTCTGCCCGCCATAAGTCCGGGACAGAGTGAATGACCAGATTTTAATCGGGTTATATCTCCCGACCTCCGGAAAAGACGGACGCCATCGCGGCGATCATTCCGTTGCCTGTAAATGCACAAATCCTGAATGGTTTGCGCCTGATGACTACAAGCGTCTGCCAGGGCAGATGGGCTATGCCATGAGCCGCCTCGTTATCAGAGACAAGCGCACCGGTAAAATGACGCTGCGCCAGCGAATGTCCCGTCATCCTTACTTTGTTCAGCTGCGTGACATCGCCGGACGTAAACGGGATTTCCGGCCGGAAAAACAGGCGCTTTATGACGCAATAACCCCCCTGCTCGTTCAGCGTGCCGATCTGGCCACGTCAGTCGTAACGTTCAATGGCAGCAGGCTGGCTGATGAGCTCAGTCCGAAAGATGAAAACGGTGACGTTGTTCCTGAAACGCGCGTTGAGCCGTGCCGGCTCTCCCGCCTGTTTGAGGAATGGGAGCGTTTCGGGCTGATTGAAAGACCGGATCTGGAAACGGATCCGGTGACGGGCTACTGCATGCCGCGACATATTGTGCTGACAGACCAGTTCTGGAAACTGTGCGGCATCGACATGAACAAATTCCTGGCAGAGCGTAACGTCCGCCTTGCTGCTGAGGCTGATGGTATCATTGAGCCTGGTACGTATGATTCCGTTCGTGCTGCCCGCCGGCGCTGGTACGAAAATATGCGCATGGCCACGTTACTGAAGCGCCGGGAAAAAGCGTCTAAAGAGAAGCGCCGTAAACGTCTGGGAAAACTGTCGATTGACGACAGGCGCAATGCGATGGCCAAGCTGCTGCGGGCCCGCCCGGCACGTGAGTGGATGCATCTTCCCCCGGAAGATTTCGACCGGCTGGTATGGAAATGCCTGCGGCAGCTGGATCTGGGTCTGGACTATGAACCTGTACCCCGTGACATACCCGATTTAGTTCACTGACAGCACCATCTCAATATAGACCGCCTTGACTGGCGGTAAAGGTGTTTGTGCCGAGTCCCGAATGCGAATGTCTGAACGCTGAAACCCGGTATTTTTCCTGCCGAAACGACTAAAGTGACTGCTCCGGAGGTCGCTGAATTTTTTTATTCACAGTTACCCGCAATCAATATCTTGATGTTACCTGCAGACAGAACCCTTACTACCCGCAAGATATTCCTGACTAACGTCAGAAAGAAATTATCAAAAAGATAAATAAGGTTTTCATTCAGGCTCCTCACGTTGATAAATAATGCCTTCGCTCGCAACGGTCGCAGACGACCGTGCCGCTCAGAATCAGAAGTAGCCCCCGCCGATGGCGGGTCCCGGGCAGAATATTTAGTTACAACAAACATTAATTCACTGTAAACAGCTTACCCGAGTAAGCCTGATACCTTTTGCCCCTCTCTCCCATTGAAAAGCCGCCCACGCCTCTGGCCTCTGGCCCGGAACTGGTGTGGCTGTCATAACGGATGCTGTAACTATGACTTTTAGTCGCTGTTATTCCGGACCGCTGAACAGTTCTTTTGTCTTCGACCATCTGACAAATTAACCGCTTAAAGGCCGCTGCTTAAACAGCGTCAGGCAGGAAATGGGGTGAATTTCGCAACCATCGGGTCTGTAACCGGCTTTGCCGGGTCACCGGTGCCGGCTGACTTCAGAGCTGTCCTCAACAGTTTCTGGCACCTCCATGCCGCTGACACGGCATTCAGGGACAGGCTGCGCACTGCTCGCCAGCCTGACAGGAACTCTGTTCATTAATGTCATCAACTTATTCTCAATATGGACGATCCCAGGGATACATGTAAGAAACCTGATAAGGAAAAAAGGATTGAAAGCGTTAACTGGTCTTACTCTTGTGGCGGGTCTTGTTCTTGCCGGTTGTTCTTCACAGTCCGCTAATCACAAAACGCTTTACCTGAAAACAGCAATGCAGTCTTCTGTATCCGGCCTGGCAGGGTACAGCGATCCGGTAGCTGACATGCTCAGGGAAAGCCACATCCGCCATGTACGGCTTTACACACTGAAACCTCAGGCGGGTAAAACTTTCCAGGATAACCTCGAGAGAAAACTCACTGCCGCCACAATGTATATCGACCTGGTTGAGGACAAAACTGGTTATAACGCTGAAATCAGCGGCGAGATTAATTATTACGACACTCAGCACTATGTGAATGGTTTACTAACGGGTGACGTCGTCAAATCAGTCACTGTACCGTTGCGGAAGGTTTCTTTATCGGTCGGAAAACCGGTAAGCCTTGAGTTGCCCCGCGGCATTCGATTTAGTGCACAGCTTTCCGGTGATGCATTTTCCGGCACCACTTACTGATTCTGAATCAGGGCTACGGCTCAGTGTCTTTTCTGCGATGGTATCCGGCTGCGCAGGCACAGCCCTTTTTATAACTTCTTATGACCGCTTTATTTCGGTCGTTAAGCAATCTTAGCTTCTTCGTTGCATACGCTGAGTACAGTGCACACCTCACCACAATACCGGTGTTACGGAGCGTTTCTCTTTTGAGGAAGGAGGCAATATCACCGGTTATCTTCTTCATGCAGTGCTGCTGATGGCGGCAGGCACCTGAAAAAAAACGTCCCGGACTGCCCTGTTCTCTCTCAACCCGCAGACCCGGAACTGACTGGCGGACAGACATGATGTAAAACCGGAGCACATCAGTTATGCAGCCGGCATTTCTTACAACGCCGGGCGCGGGTTTTCCGGATGTACCACTTCCATCAGACTCAGGCTGGCCATCCTCCGCAGTCGGATGTTCTGCGTTCATGACAGTTCCGGCGCTTACGTCAGGACTGCTACTGACAGGCAACTCATTCCGTTCCGGGCTAAGGCCTGACTGCGCCGGTGACGCCATCATTTCCTCATAGACTATCCAGTCTTCCTGCATCTGCTGCGGATGTCTGCGGACAGGGATATTTCTTTCTGCCCGTGCCTGATAACCACAATTGCGGGACCGTGCTGCCTGTAACAACGTCTGCTGCACCCATAACCAGAAAGCCCGACCTGTATGCGGTGTTACGCTGTAACCTGCTTTTTTCATTATTTTCCGCGCGACGCCTTCGTGCCATCCCCGAATCAGTGCAAATGCACCGTGAATATCTCCCCTGGACGTCAGGATATTTATTTCATGAAACTTATTCATTCAACAGGCTCCTTTATCTGACTGGAGATAAATCGGCAGTATTCATAAATCTTTTAGTGCAAATATGTTATTATTTATTAATAACAACGTAGCTAAATAACCTGTTAACATCAATTAACACTTATAATAACCACCTGTTTTTTGATATCCTTAATAATATGATAAAAAGATTAATTATATCTGCTACGATCATGATTTCCGCATTTTCATACCATGTATCTGCGACTGTTTCTGCAGGATATTCACCCCGGAGGAACCGCACTTGATCTGGTACTGATTCTCATCAGAGGTACAGGCACGACAATCGATATTGCCGCCTATGATCTCACCAGCCTCCCTGTCGCGCAGTCACTGTCAGACAGGACTGAGCATGGTGTGACAGTCCGGCTTGTGGCTGACGAAAAGAAAAGTTGCGGCCTCTGGTCAGGCGTGAAGGTAAGAATAAATAGTATGTTCAGTATTATGCATAATAAGTTCATTATTGCCGATGATAACAGAATTGAAACAGGTTCTTTCAATTTCACATCATCAGCAGAAAAACGGAATACGGAAAATGCTGTTGTGATCTCCGGTGAGCCAGGAATATATTCACAGTATCAGACGGAATTTAAACGTCTATGGAATGAATCGGTACCGGTCACCTGCAAAAATTATAACTACTGACCTTGATACAGAAAAAAATCAGCATCCACATAAATCATTTTCATTTATTTTTTACTTCATCCAAAACTGGTGTTAATAACGATGCCACAGGAGATTCATAATGGCCGGAAAGCAGATTTACCCGGTGAGATTTACCGGGCGACGCGGCACTACGTATTGTGATGCGTCCTTCAGAACGGAACACAGCGAGCAATGGCAACGCTGGCTGAAATACGCGCGTGATAACAAGACAACCACAATGGTAACCTGCTGCTGCCTGCCAGAAGAAACGGATATGGTTCGGCGGAGGCTGAAGGTGCACCTTTCGCAGAGCACAGACCAGTGCTGGCTCTCATCATACTCGTTTACCGGACACGAACACGCACCGGATTGTCGTTTTTACTCTGTATGGCCAGATGATCAGCAGGCCGCCATTTACACCGCAGACGTGGTGAAGTCTTCGACAGACGGCACACTCGTTATACGTTTACCTACCGGCCTTCAGAAAAAAGTAGCTCCTGAGAGTGGTTCTGAAAAGGAAGTGCTAAAAACCATTCCCGGTAAACGACGGAAGCAAAGCTCAATGCAGCTGACCGGGTTGCTGCACCTGCTGTGGGAACAATCCGGCATTAATGTCTGGCATCCGGCTTTTGACAGGAGGAAGCGTAATTCTGGCTGGGTCAGCTGGCGTCTGAATGAAACGGCCACCCGAATCCGTATAGGGCGACTACCGCTGAAGGATTCGCTGCTGCTGATGTCCATGAATAACACCCGGCAGGCTGATGACAACCGTCAGCGTGTACGGGCAGCAGAGAAATCCTTACGTCGTTTGATAATTATCTCGCAGCTGGCCTCCTGGAGCGACGCAGCAGATGAACGTATTGAGCACACTCTGCCTCTGGGACTCTTTTCCGGGTTCCCGGCACTGGAACTGCCGGAAGATGTGCTATCGCGTCTGAAATACAGCTATGCGCGCGAGCTCGCAAGCTGGCGTCGGGGGGCCCGGGTTATCGTTATCTGCGAAACAGAGCCACCGCAAACTACATTTACACGTATTGAAGGACGTAACGTTCCGCACAGCAGCTGCAGGGTTATCGATGCAGCTCTGATGGTGGTAAGTCACCGTTATATTCCACTGGATTCAGGTTATGAGGGGTTGATCGAGGAACGGTTATGGCAGGATCAGCGTGCTTTTATAAAGCCACTGCGTTATGACGGTGAAGCCGATGTCTTTCCTGACTTTATTCTGACTGATGTATGCGGAAACGATGCTCTCCCAATGGAAGTTTTCGGACTGAGCACACCAGAGTACCTTCAGCGCAGGCAGGAAAAGGTAACGTATTATGATGCAGAATACGGCCCGGGCCACTGGTGGTACTGGGATGCATATGCTGACCTGGATGGTGAATCTGTACCTCCATTTCCTGATTCAAATTCCTGGTGCAAGCCATAGAGGCTAAAAGATAACCATTAAGAAGCAGGAGGATGATTAACCTATTTGAGCTTCAGGTAGGTCATGTTTCAGTTCAGTATGTCCCGGACAATGATGAGGACACTTTCATTTCTGCAAGTGGGGCAGTGATGTGCTGAACCATTATATTATCAGTGAGACAGGAGTGTGGCTTACTCTGTTTTTATCAACATATCCACTGGATAGATCATTTCTTTTAAGTTCATAAGAGATCAATAAGAGGACAATGTAAGATCCTAAAAGATCACTGAGCTTATATCCCTATGATATTCAATAAAAAACAGGCATCCCTGGTATTCACTTTCATGATTAAAGTATTCACTTTCATGGAAAAGGTATCTACTTTCATGAGTCGGGTATTTACTTTCATGGAAAAGGTCTCTACTTTCATGTTATAAAGGTATTCACTT